>JAUHXC010000048.1 GCA_030427205.1 bacterium
GCCGGAGCCGGAGCCGGAGCCCGAGCCGGAGCCGGAGCCCGAGCCGGAGCCCGAGCCCGAGCCGGAACCGGAGCCGGAGCCGGAACCGGAACCGGAACCGGAGCCGGAACCCGAGCCGGAGCCGGAGCCTGAGCCGGAGCCTGAGCCGGAGCCCGAGCCCGAGCCCGAGCCTGAGCCTGAGCCGGAGCCCGAGCCTGAGCCCGAGCCCGAGCCTGAGCCAGAACCGGAGCCCGAGCCGGAGCCCGAACCGGAGCCGGAGCCGGAGCCGGAGCCTGAGCCCGAGCCCGAGCCCGAGCCCGAGCCGGAGCCCGAGCCCGAGCCCGAGCCGGAGCCCGAGCCGGAGCCCGAGCCTGAGCCCGAGCCGGAGCCGGAGCCTGAGCCCGAGCCGGAGCCCGAGCCTGAGCCCGAGCCTGAGCCTGAGCCTGAGCCTGAGCCGGAGCCGGAGCCCGAGCCCGAGCCGGAACCTGAGCCGGAACCGGAGCCCGAGCCCGAGCCTGAGCCTGAGCCGGAGCCTGAGCCCGAGCCGGAGCCTGAGCCTGAGCCCGAGCCGGAGCCGGAACCGGAGCCCGAGCCGGAAGGCGATGGGTTTGGTGATCCGAGCGACGACCCGCCGGACGACGACCCCGAAGGCGACGGCTTCGGTGATCCGTCCGACGACCCTGAAGGCGATGGGTTCGGTGACCCGAGCGATGAGCCCGAAGGCGATGGCTTCGGTGACCCGTCCGACGACCCCGAAGGCGATGGCTTCGGAGATCCGTCAGACGGCGACAAGCCCGACGACGACGGCCTTGGCGACCCGTCCGACGACCCCGAAGGCGACGGCTTCGGAGATCCGTCGGACGGGGACAAGCCCGATGGCGACGGACTTGGCGACCCGTCCGACGACCCCGAAGGCGATGGCTTCGGAGATCCGTCGGACGGCGACAAGCCCGATGGCGACGGACTTGGCGACCCGTCCGACGACCCCGAAGGCGATGGCTTCGGTGACCCGTCGGACGGCGACAAGCCCGATGGCGACGGCCTTGGCGACCCGTCCGGCGACCCCGAAGGCGATGGCTTCGGTGACCCGTCGGACGGTGACAAGCCCGACGGCGACGGATTCGGCGGTCCTGACGACCAGCCCGAAGGCGACGGATTCGGCGACCCGGACGACCCCGGTAAGCCCGACGGCGACGGATTCGGCGGTCCTGACGACCAGCCCGAAGGCGACGGATTCGGCGACCCCGCCGATCCCGGCAAGCCCGACGGCGACGGATTCGGCGGCCCCGACAGCCAGCCCGACGGCGACGGATTCGGCGACCCCGCCGACGCCGGCAAGCCCGACGGTGACGGCCTCGGCGGACCCGACGGCCACGGCGAAACCACGCGCCAGGCCGAAGGTGACGGCTTTGGGGATCCGTCCGACGCCGACAAGCCCGACGGCGGCCGCTTCGGCGATCCCGACGCCCAGCCGGGCGGGGATGGCTATGGCGACCCGTCAGCGGGCCAGCCGGAGGCCGACGGGTTCGGCGATCCGTCCGGCGGCAAGCCCGACGGCTCGGCGGCCATCGCCGGCGCCGGCGCGGGGGTCGCGGTGGGCGGCGGCGCCGCGGTCGGCGTCGCGGTGGCCGATGGCGACCTCGGCGGCGGTCTCGGTGAGGCCGGCGGCCTGGCGGATGGCGGCGGCCTCGGCGACGGCGGCGGCCTGAGCGACGGCGGACTCGGCGGGGATGGCTTCGGCGACCCGGCGGGCTTCGAAGGCGACAGCGTGCCCGACGGCGCGACCATCGCCGGCGACGCCGACGGCTTCGGCACCATGGGCGCCGAGGGCGACGGCTTCGGCGACCCGAGCGACGGCGGCCTCGCCGGTGACGGCTATGGCGAACCGGACGGCTTCGGCGACCCCGCCGGCGGCGACGACTTCGGTGACGCCGGCGGCGGTACACCGGTCGCAGAGGGCGACGGCTTCGGTGACCCGGCGGGCGGCGATACGCCGGTGGCCGGCGGCGAAGGCGACGGCTTCGGCGACCCCGCCGGCGGCGAGACGCCGGTCGGCGGCGACGGGGACGGCGCCACCGCCGGGATCGAGATCGACGATGACGATCCCGACCCCGACGGCGGAGGCGGCGCGCCGCCGCCGGGCGGCGGTGGACCGGCGGTCGGCGGTGGTCCGCCCACCGGCGGCGCGCTCGGCGCGGCCGAGGCGGCGGCCGACACCGGCGTCTCCACCGGCGCGATCGCGGCCGGCGCGGCCGGGGTCGCGGTGGTCGGCGGCGTCGGCGTAGGCGTCGCGATGCACCGCCGCAAGAAGGCCGCGGGCGACGGCGGGGGCGACCTCGTCGTCGGCGGCGCGGCCCCGGGCCAGTCGAAGGCGCTGCTCGCCGGCGGGGGTGGCTCCAGCGGCGCTGACCGCGTCGCCGCCGCGTTGGCCGAGCGCATCGAGACCTGGCTCGGCCAACGGGCGCAGGGGGCGAAGCGGGACGCTCAGCCGGTCCGGTTCGAGGCGGCGCCGACCCTCCAGCCGGCGTTGACCTACCACCGGGTCGAGCGGGCGGCCGACGCCGGCCGCGACGGGCCCCACGGCGCGCCCGACCTGGCGGTGGAGATCGGCGATCCGTCGAGCCTCGCCGCCGAGGCCCGCCGCGAGGCCTGGGCCAAGGTCGGCGCCGGGCACCTGTGGTTCGTCGACCGCGCCCGGCGGGCCGTGGAGCAGTGGGTCAATACCGACGGGGTCTGGCGCCGCGCGGCCCGGGTCGAGTCGGGCGCGATCGAGTCCCCGCTCTTCCCCGAGCTGGCGATCCCGATCGCGGCGCTGTTCGACCCCGAAGCCGGCCGCTGAGCGCGCGCTGAGCCGGCCCGGGCGAGGGCGATCCCGATTGCGCCGTCGGGCTCGCCCGCGCACCATCCCCCATGCGCATCGCCACGCTCGCCCGCCTCGCCGACGCCCTGCCGCGTCCGACGGCCCTCGTCGACCTCGACGCGGTCGACCACAACCTCACCCGCCTGCTCGCGCCCCTATCGGGGTCGACCACCCTGCGCATCGCCAGCAAGAGCGTGCGCCACCGGGGCCTGCTGCGCCGGGCGCTCGCGCACGACCGGCGGCTCGTCGGGCTGATGTGCTTCCACGCCGCCGAGGCCGCCTGGCTGCACGGCCACGGCTTCGACGACCTGCTGGTGGCCTATCCCACCGTACAACCCGCCGCCCTCGACGCCCTGGCCGGCGCGGTCGCCGCCGGCGGCACCCTGCGCATCGTCGTCGACTGCCCGGCCCACCTCGACGCGCTCGAGCGGGCGGCGGCGGCTCACGACACCGTCGTCGAGGCGCTGGTGGACGTCGACGTCTCCTATCGACCCGGCTTCGGGGCCCACCTCGGCGTGCGCCGCAGCCCGATCCGCGACGCCGAGTCCGCCGCGGCCCTGGCCCGCGACGCCCGCGGCCGTCCGCACGTCCGGCTGGTGGGCATGATGGCCTACGAAGCCCACATCGCCTCGCTGCCCGACAGCCCGACCGCCCGCGTCTTCAAGCGGCTGGCCCGACCGGCGGTCAGCCGGCTGCGGGCGGCGGTGCTCGACGCCCTGATCGCCGAAGGCGTCGAGCCGAAGGTGGTCAACGGCGGCGGCACCGGCAGCGTCGACTGGAGCGCCACCGACCCCCGGCTCACCGAGGTCACCGCCGGCTCGGGCATCCTGTGCTCGACGCTGTTCGACGGCTTCGACGCCCTCGACCTCGAGCCGGCGCTGTATCTGGCGTTGGAGGTCGCCCGCCACCCCGACCCGCAGCACATCACCTGCGGCGGCGGCGGGGTGATGGCCTCGGGCGCGCCGGGCCCCGATCGCGCGCCGACGCCGGTGTGGCCCACCGGCCTGGGCTACGTCGCCATGGAGGGCGCCGGCGAGGTGCAGACCCCGTTCACGGTCGGCGAGCACATCCCGGCGATCGGCGAGTCGGTGCTGCTGCGACCGGCGAAGGCCGGCGAGCCCCTCGAACGCTTCGCCGAGGCCCACCTCGTGCGCGGCGCGTCGGTCATCGCCGAGCCCACCTACCGCGGCGAGGGCGTCGTCTTCATGTAGCGCAGGCGGCGCGCGCGGCTCAGGGGTCGGCGGGTACGAAGGGCGCTGGGGCCTGGGGCACGGGGGCCTGGGGCGCCGGGACCTGGGGCACGGGCTGGGGCACCGGGGCCTGCGGCGGGGGCATCTGCGGCGCCGGCATCTGCGGCGCGGGCATCTGCGGCGAGGGCGCCGGGGCCGGCCGCTGCGCCCGCCCCTGCCCCAGCAGCGCCCGGACCTCGGCCATGCGCTCCGCCTCCTCCGGCTTGCCCGCCGCCGCCGTCAGATAGCGCTCCAGCGTCACCCGCCCCTCGCCGACCCGGCCCAGATCGAGCAGGATCTTGCCCCGCTGCCAGGCCACCTCGGGCAGCTGCTCCACCCGCGGCATCAGCGTATCGAGCACCGCGAGGGCCTCCCCCTGCTTGCCGCCCGCCTGCAGCGCGATCGCCGCGCTCAGCAGCGTGCGCGGGTCGCCGTCCATCTCGTAGGCCTGCCGGTACGTGCGCGCCGCGACCGCGTGGCGCCCCAGCCGATAATGAGCCGCCGCCAGCAGCCGCAAGGCGTCGACGTTGCCCCCTTGACCGCGCAGCACCCGCTCGAGGTGCGGGATCGCCTCGGCCCACATCTTCTGCCCCAGGTGCAGCCGGGCCAGATCGAGCGAGACCTCCGGCGGACCGCCGGCGGCGATCGCCTTCTGCAGCGCGCCGATCGCCGCCTCGCGCTGGTCGCCGGCCATGTAGACCAGCCCCAGCCGATGCAGGCCCGCGGCGAACTCGGGCCGGGCCTTGACCAGCGCCTCCAGCCGACCGCGCGCGTCCTCGGTGCGCCCCTCGCGCAGCCGGATGATGCCCATCTGCCAGTCGAACCACGGCGAGGCGACGCCCTCGGCCTCGGCGTCGACGATGACCTTGGCCGCCGCCACCAGGTTGCCCTCGAGCCGGCGCAGCACCGCGTCGAGCCCCACCGCCGCGACCCGATCGTCGCCCTCGCCGCCCGCCAGCCGCTCGCTGAGGTCGACCAGCGCCGGGCGCGCGCTGTCCGCCGGCAGCCCGCCGCCGGAGACCACCGTCAAAGCCGCCGCCCGATCGGCCCGGCTCAAGGCGCCGTCGACCGTGCCCGGATGCCGGGCCACCTGGGCCACCCGCCGCCACGCCGTCGCCGCCGCCGCGTAGCGCCCCTGCGCTTCGAGCTCGCCGGCCCGCGTCTGGTGCGCCGCCGCCCGGGCCGCGGCCTCTTCGGCCTCGCCGTTCAGGCCGGCGGTGACGAAAGCGGCATAGCCCGCGGCGAGCAGGGTGAGGGCTTGCAGGGCGATGACGATGGGCGTGCTGCGCATGGCGGTGTCCGACGGCGTGCGAGAGGTCCGCAGGATCCACCGCCGTGGCGCGCAGGGCAAGGCCGGCGGCCGATCGGGCCGCGAGGGCGCCGGCCCGCGCGGTTCGAACCGCCCCCTCGCCCTTCACTCTCGCCACGCCATGCGGTTCGACCCGCCCCTTCAGCGGTTGGGCTCGGCGCAGCGCGCGGTTCGAACCGCGCCCTCGTCCGCCACCCTCACCACGGCATGCGGTTCGAACCGCCCCTTCAGCGGGTCGACTCGCCGCGGCACCCGGGTCGAACCGCGCCCGCGCCTGTCAGCCTCGCCGCAGCACCCGGTTTGATCGGCCTCGGTGTACGGGCATGTAGTCAAGAGAGGCGGTCCGAACCGCCCCCCGATAAGGACACCTCCTCATCCCCATGGGGTTCGAGCCGCCCCCCGATAAGGACACCTCCTCATCCCGACCCGGTCCAGACCCCCTCGATGTACGGGCATGTAGGCAGAATTCGCCCGCCGGACCGCCCGCGGCGACGACCCGAGCCGCCGGCGCCCGGTCGCGACCCCGCCCCGCCGGCAGGGCGCCGCGCGCGAGGCGGTCCGAACCGTCGGCCCGCCTGTGGGGTCCGGCGCCGACCCCCCACAGACCGCCTCCGCAGCTTGCGGTGTCGCGCCGCGGCGCCGATAATCCGCGCCGAGGAGGCGCATGCCCACGACCCGCCCCACCGCGAGCACTCTCACCTCGGCCGCGCTGCGCCACGTACGCGACGCCCGGCACCTCTTGACGGATGGCCCGCATCGCTCGGTCGATCAGGCCAACCACTTGGCGGGCTTTGGCCCCGAGTGCATCCGCAAGGCCGCGCTCAGCGCGCGCTGGGGTGACAAGATCCTGGGTCATGAGCTCGGCCCGGCCGGCGACGCGCTGCTCGATACGCTGCTGGCCCTCGACCCGCACGGCTGCCGCGCCGGCGCGCTGGCCTCGCCCGGCGCGGCGCTCGCCGATTGGCGCGTCGAGCGCCGCTACGACGCGACCGGCGCCGCCGATCCGAGCGCGACCGCGGCCCGGGTCAGCGCCGCCGAGGTCTTCGTCGAGCGGGTCTTCGTCACGCTGTGGCTGGACGGGCGCCTGGAGGACGTGGGCGAGTGGTGAGAGCTTTCCCACAAACTCCGGCGCTTCGCCCCGCACGGTCCCGCTCGCCGATTTCGGCGTTGTTCGGCGCTCGGAATACTTCGAGTATGCCTGCGGCCTCTCGCCTGGAACTCGACGAGCGGCCCCGCACTGGGCTCGACCGTAGTTTGTGGGCAAGCTCGTGAACCTGCGCTACGACGAGACCCTCGCCGCGCTGGTGCGCGCGGTGCACGGCTGGCCCGACCTCGCCCGGGACGTCGACGGTATCGCGGTCGTGCGCGACCTGCGCGGCCGGCTGCACCTGGCCATCCGCCCGGCCGCCGGCGGCACCCTCGACCGCGACGCGCTGCAGGCCCGGCTCGAGGCCGAGGTGACCGGGTGGTTCCGCGGCCCGATTCGCGCGACGACCGATCCGGGCCCGCGGGGCGCGCTGGCCCGCGGGCTCTTCGAGCGCACCGCCGAGCGCTGGCCGAGCGCGTGGCCGGCGACCTTCGCCGCGCCCATCTCGGGGGCGCGCTTCACCCTGCGCCGGGCCCAGGACGATACGGGCAGCGGGCCGCGCTGGTACGGGCTGCAGCGCATGCTGGCCAAGGAGGCCTGGCTGGCCGACCGCGGCGCGCAGACCCCGTGGCCGATGGGGCCCAAGCGGCCCGTCGTGGCGTCGTTCTTCTCGTACAAAGGCGGCGTGGGCCGCTCGACGCTGGTGGCGCTGCTCGCCTCGCGGCTGGTGCGCGACGGCGCGCATGTGCTGGTGGTCGACCTCGACCTCGAGGCCCCGGGGCAGGCGGCGATCTTCGGCGAGGCGCCCGAGGCGGGCGTGGTCGACTACCTCGTCGAGCACGCCCTCAGCGACGGCGAGCCGGCGCTGGACGACCTGCTGATCGACGTGACCCACCAGCGGATCGGGGCCGGCGCGGCCACGGCCGGCTCGCTGCGCCTGCTGCCCGCCGCGGCGCCGACGTGGACCCTGCTCGAGAAGCTGGCCCGGCTCGATTATCTGGGCGTAGGCGACGACGGCGCCTCGCCGGTCTCGGCGGCGCTGCGGGCGCTGCTGCTGGCGGCGGTCAACCTCAATCCGCGCCCGGGGTACATCCTGCTCGACGCCCGCTCGGGGCTGCACGACCTGGGCGGCTTGTCGCTGCACGCGCTGGCCCATATCGACGTGATGGTCATGCGCGACGACGCCCAGAGCCGGCAGGGTATGAAGATCGCCCTGCGCGCGCTGTGCGGGCGCACCCGCCCCGACGAGCGGCGGGTCGTCGTCGTCGAGGGCATGGCCCGGGTCGGCCTCAAGGAGCGGGCCGAGGCGACCGAGCGGCTGCGGGACGATCTGCACGACATGTTCGCCGAGACGGTCTACGCCGACCTGGGCGAGCCGATGCCGCAGCCCGACGAAGAAGAGGCGGCGCATCACCCGATCGCGGCGCCGTTCGACAGCTTCCTGGAGCGGCAGGAGGTGGCCGCGAACATCGACCCGGCGGCGCTCGACCGGGCGTGGGTCGGGGTGTTGTTGGATCGGATCGCCACGATCCAGGCGGCGGGGCGCTGATGGCGGGCCGCGCGCTGAACGATGGCGATCGCCGGGCGCTGCTGCACGACCTGCAGCGCATGCCGCCCGACGCGGATCTGATCTGGGACACCGACGATGTGCTGCGCCGCTTCGTGCCGCTGCCGCTGCACGATCGCCTGTTCGACCCGCAGGTGATGATCATCCGCGGCGCCCGCGGGGCGGGCAAGTCGATGCTGTTCCATGTGCTGCGGGCGCTGGCGGAGAAGGGGCTGCCGCTGACGGCGTTGTTCCCGCGGGCGCGGGTTCAAGAGCCGACTTGGATCGAGGGCTTCGCCGAGACGGGCATGCGGCACCCGGCGACCCATATCGTCGAAGAGTTCGTCAAGTCGGCCAGCGATGAAGAGCTCAGGACGTTCTGGACGCTGCACCTGACGCTTTGTGTGCTGCATCAGTTCGAGCCAACCCTGTTCGAGGGACAGCCTGAAGGTAGTCGATCGACCAAATGGCTGAAGGAGCCTCACCAGATCCGGCAATGGCTTCAACTGGGCCCGCACAGCGAGAACAGATTCGTGACAGGCCTCGATCAGATCGAGACTGCGCTCGCCGACGACAAGCGACAGATCTTCGTCACCTACGACCACCTGGACAAGATCGGCCTGCACGACGCCGAGGTCCGCGCCCGGGCCACCTCCTCGCTGCTCTCGCTCTGGCTCTCCCTCGGCAACCGCTACCGCATGCTGCGGCCCAAGATCTTCCTGCGCGAAGACCTCTTCGAACGCAGCGCGCACCAGAGCGCCGACGCCAGCAAGCTGCGCGGGCGCTCGCTCAGCCTCACCTGGGATACCCAGGCGCTCTACCGCATGCTCGTGCGCCACATGGCCGCCGAGAGCCCGGCCCTCGCCGCCTGGATCCAGAAGGGCAAGCACGGCGTGCCGCTGACCGAGCACCCGACCTTCGGGCTGATGCCGCCGGACCACCTGCCCGAAGACGGCGCGATCTCGCAGCGCAAGCTCGTCGAGCGCATCGTCGGCCCGCACATGGGCAAGGGCCCGACCGCCGGCATCCCCTACCGCTGGATCCCCGGCCGCCTGCAGGACGCGCACAAGGTGGTGGTGCCGCGCTCGGTGCTGACCCTCTTCGCCATCGCCGCCGAGAAGGCGCTGAGCAACGGACCCCAGGCCACGTCGACCCGGCTGCTGCACCCCGACGAGCTGCGCGGGGCCATCGAGGGCACCTCGCGGCAACACGTCAACCAGACCGCCGAGGAGCACCTGGTCGTGATGCGCCTGGAGAACCTGCGCGGGCGGGTGCTGCTGCTCGACCGCGACGAGACCGTCGAGGCCCTCGCCCGCCCGCGGCCGGGCCTGCGTGACGGCTTCGGCGAAGACGGCGAGTGGGTGCTCGACGAGCTCTTGCGCATCGGCATCGTGCGCCGGCGCCACGACGGGCGGCTCGACGTGCCCGACATCTACCGCTTCGCCTTCGGGCTCAAGCGCAAGGGCGGCGTGGCCCGGCCCCGCTGAGTCGACAGGCTACGCCGCGTCGCCCACCGCCGCGGCCAACCCCTCGGCGAGCAGGTCGAAGACCACCCGAATCCGTCGGCTCGTGCGCAGCTCGCGGTGCGTCGTCAGCCAGTACGGCACGGGGAAGGGCGGCAGGCTCTCCAGCGCGCGCACGACCGTCGGCTCGGCGTCGGCCACCGACTCGGGCATGATCGCGATCCCCAGCCCGGCCTTGCACAGGGCCCACTGCGCGAGCTGATTGCCCGAGAGCAGCACGAAGCGGTCGATGGTCAGCGACAGCCCCAGCGCGTTGAGCCCGTTCATCAGCGCCGGGCCGCTGTCGAAGCCGATGAAGTCGCCCTTGGACAGCGCTTCGGGGGTCTGCGGGTCGCCGATGGACGCCAGATAGCCCGGCGTGGCGTAGAGCCGGGCGCGGTCTTCGGCGACTTTGCGCGCCACGAGCCCTTCTTCCTGGGGGCGGAAGTTGCGCACCGCGATGTCGGCCTCGCGCCGCTGCAGGTCGCTGACGGCGGTCGAGGCGACGATCTCCACCTGCACCGCGGGGTGCTCGGCGCGCACCCGGGCGACGATCGGCGGCAGCAGGTGGGCGGCGGCCACCTCGCTCGCGGCGACGATCACCGGTCCGGCGATGGTCGTCGCCCGGCCGGCGGCGGTCAGCGAGAGCCGGTTGGCCGCCTCGCCCATCGCCCGGGCGTGCTCGATGAGGTCGAGGCCGGTCTCGGTCGGCTCGAGCCCATGGCCCACCCGCTCGAAGAGGGTCACGTCCAGCTCTTGCTCGAGCGCGGCCACCTGCCGGCCGATCGTGGGCTGTGAGACGCCGAGCGCCCGGGCCGCCGCGGAGAACGAGCCCTCCTCGGCGGTCACCAGGAAGGCCCGCACCCGGTTCCAGTCGAAGGTGATCGCGCGCCAGTCCATGCACGAACGCATAGCATGTCTGCCGGATTGGGCGAAGATGGATGCGCCGATGAATGGCTATTGTCTTCTCGTCAGCCGGGAACAGACCCGGCACCCACCGAGGAGAGACATCATGCAGGCTGCTTTTCAGACGACGTTCGGCGCCCCCGAGGTCCTGCGCATCGAAGAGGTCGCCGCGCCGGCGCTCGGCCCCACGCAGATCCGGATCGCGGTGCACGCCAGCGCGGTGACCCGCGGCGACCTGCGCATGCGGGCCTCGGACTTCCCGGGCGTCGGCGGGGTGATGGCCCGGCTGATGTTCGGCTGGCGCCGGCCCAAGCACTCCACCGGCGGCATGAGCTTCGCCGGGCGGGTCATCGCGGTCGGCGCGGCGGTCGAGCGCTTCGCGGTGGGCGACGACGTCTTCGGCGCCGCCGAGCGCGGGGCCTGGGCCGAGGATCTGGTGGTCGACGGTGAGAGCCCGGTGGCCCCGATGCCCGCCGGCGCGACCTACGCCGAGGCGGCGGCGCTGCCCTACGGCGCGATCACCGCCTGGATGCTGCTGCGCGGTCGGGTCCAGCCGGGCGAGACGGTGGCCATCGTCGGCGCGGCCGGCGGGGTCGGACGCTACGCGGTGCAGGTGGCCCGACACCTGGGGGCGACGGTGGTCGCGGTGTGCAGCGGCGCCGATGCCGCGCGGGTGCGGGCCCTGGGGGCCGATCGGGTCGTCGACTATCGCCGCGCCGACTTCACCGCCGGCGGGCCGCAGTACGACGTGGTGTTCGACACCTCCGACCGGGCCACCTTCGGGCAGGCGAAGCGCGCGCTGAAGCCCGGCGGGCGGTTCATCACCATCCAGCTGGCCATGAAGACGCTGGCGCAGATGCTCTGGACCCGGCTGGTCGGCGATCGGCGGGTGATCTTCGCCATGGCGCTGCCGGCCCGCGCCGACATCGAGCAGGTGGGCGAGCTGTTCGAGCGCGGCGCGCTGCGGGCCGTCCTCGGGCCGCGCTTCGGGCTGGATCGGATCGTCGAGGCCCATACCTGCGCCGAGGCGGGCGCGAAGGGCGACGTCATCGTCGAGGTGCGCCGGGCCCTCGAAGCGGCGGCTTGAGCCGGCGGGCAGCGCATGGCGGTTGTCACCTGCGGGCGGCCGTGGTTCTCATACGCCCCATGGACAGCCACCGCCTGCTCGCCGCCCTCGCCCTGTTGCTGACCGCCGTCGGCGCCCCGTTCGTGATGCAGTGGGGTACAGCCCCGTGTATCGCCGGGCTGGTGCTGGGCATCGTCACCCTGCTCCGCGCGCCCGCCGAGCGCGCCGTCGAGCGCCGCGCCGGCTGGGCGGCGGCCGTCGGCGGCGGGCTGGCGCTGGGCATCGTCTTCACCGTTCAGGTGGCCGCGCCCAACATCGTCACCGCCGGGCAGAAGGCCGCCGGGCGGCAGTCGGTGGCGACCCTGCGCACGCTGCTGTGGGCTCAGGATCAGGCGGTGAAGGATCACGGCCGGGCGGCGGTGATCGGCGAGCTGTCGGGCTATCGCGGCATGGGCGACGGGGCCGCGCTGCCGGTGCCGCTGCTGCGCGATCCGTTCCGCCGGCTGAAGCCGGGCGCCACCGGCGGGGTGGTCGACTTCGGCGGCTATATCTACCAGATGTGGATCGTGGGCCCCGACGGCGCGCGCTATACCGACGCCCGGCCCGGCGAGGCGCCGACGGTGGTGCCCCGGGGCGCGGTGCACTGGCTGGCCTACGCCTGGCCGAGCAACCCCGGCGCCACCGGCTATCGGGCGTTCTGCATCAACCGCTACGAAGACATCCTCGAGGCCGAGGACGGGGTGCGCTACGCCGGGGCCGACAACCCGCCGCCGTGGGACGCCTGCATCACCGGCGGCGGTATCGAGAAGCGGCTGGTCGAAGGTGTCGGCGGCGACGGCGGCGTCTGGAAGCGCTGGCGGGGTCAAGAGACCCGGCGGGGCCGTGAGACGAAGCAGGGCAAGGCCAGCCCCGACGACGGGTGAAGCGGCTCAGATGCGGCGGCGCACCTTGTGCACCACCGAGACGGCGCCCTTGAGCCAATGCCCGACCCGCTCGGGCGTGCGCGGCGCGCGCATCGACATCAGCGCCCGCAGGAGCGCCTGGCCCAGCTCGGTCAGCGCGAGCAGCACCTTCATGCGCCCGGCGTCCCAGACCACCGGCCCGCCGTCCTCTTCGGCGCGCTCGACCGCGTCGATGGCCCCTTCGAGCGCCATGCGGGCCCGCTCGAGCAGCATCCACTCGCGGCCGCGCAGGACGTCGGTGATCGTCGGCCAGAAGTCCATCACCGCCTCGTAGGGCGCGTTGCGGTGCTCGCCGGTGGCCCGCACCAGCCCGTGGCCGGCCAGCTCGGAGACCGCGCCGCTGATCAGCGAGCGGCTGACGCCGAGGGTCGCGGCGATCTCCGACTGGGCCATGGGCTGGGCCCGCAGGGCGAGCAGGGTCCAGACCCGGCCGTGGATCGACTTGAAGCCCCAGTACTCGATGAACGCGCCCACCGAATCGCAGACGCTCAGCACCCGGCGGGTGGCGGGATCGGCGCTGTCGGGGATGTCGGCGGCGGGCTTCATCGGCGACCTCCTGGCGGCTGTTCACACACGCTCGAACTTTGGCGGCAGGGCCGGGCACAGGCTAGCACGGGTTCGAGGGGCGGTGAAGCGCGCAGGTTTCGCGGTGAAACGCCGAAACAGCGGCCCGCGACCCGCGGCCTTGCGCTGCGCGCGACCGAATCGCTACAGTGCGCATCTCTTGTTCACGACCCTTTGAACAAAACCCGAGCCGACAGCCGAGGCCATGTCCGAGCCGCTCGCCACCGCCCGCCACGCCGCCCCGCCGCTCGAAGACGCGGTGCGCGCGGCGCGCGCCGAAGCCCGGCGTATGGGCTGCCCGGTCGTGCTGCGCCTCGGCGCGGCGAGCCTCGACGGCTCGGCCGCGGCCCTCTTCGGGCTCGCCCGCCGCCGGGGCCGGGCGGGCTTCTTCTGGCGCGATCCGGCCGATGGGCGGGCGGTCGCCGCGCTCGGCGCGCTCGCCGGAGACGCCGGCGTCGACCCCACGACGCTGCCGGCCTTCGACCCCGCTGGCCTGCCCGGCCCGGCGATGATCTTCGGTCGGGCCTTCGGCGACGGGCCGGCGCCGGCCGACAGCCCGTGGGCCGACTGGCCCCGGCGCAGCCGCCGGGTGCCGGCGGCGGTCTTCGCCGAGAGTTCGAAGGGCGCTGAACACCTGCTGGTCGTACACCTGCCCGTCGACGCCGACAGCGATCCGGCGGCGATCGTCGCGCAGGCCCGCGCGCGGTGGTACGGGCTGCGCGACGGCATGCTGCGCGATGGCATGGCGCGGCAGAGCGCGGGCGCGGGCCAGCCGGCGGCGGACGCGGTGGACGAGGAGTCGGCCGCGTCGTGGAAGGCGCGGGTGGCGGCGATCGTCGACGCCTGTGATCAGGGGGTCTTGAACAAGGTCGTGCCGGCGCGCGCGGTGCGCTTCGACGCCCCGGCGGGGCAGCGCTTCGACGCCGCGGCGACCATCGACGCCCTGCGCCGGGACCACCCCGCGGCCCACGTCTTCGGCTTCTGCGACGGCGGGCGGGCCTTCGTCGGCGCCACGCCCGAGCTGCTGGCCCGGGCCAACGGGCGCCGGCTCGAGACCCACGCCCTGGCCGGCACCGCGCCCCGCGGGGTCGACGCGCACGACGACGCCCGCCTGGGCGCGGCGCTGCTGGCCCACGACAAAGACATCCGCGAGCACCGGCTGGTGGTCGACGCGATCACCGCCGCGCTCGACCCGCTGGCCGAGGCGGTGGTCGTCGCCGGCAGCCCGCGCCTGCGGCGCCTGCCCGGGCTGCAGCACCTCGAGACCGCCATCACCGCCCGGCTGCGCGGCGGCGTGGGCCTGCTCGACGTGGTCGATCGGCTGCACCCGACGCCGGCCCTGGGCGGCCAGCCGCGGGCGGCGGCGCTGGCCTGGCTGGCGCGCACCGAGCCGCTCGATCGGGGCTGGTACGGGGCGCCGGTGGGCTGGCTCGACGTCAACGGGGCCGGGGTGGCCGCGGTGGCGATCCGCTCGGCGCTGATGACCGATGCCTGCGCCTGGGCCTTCGCCGGCGCGGGGGTCGTGGCCGGCTCGGACCCCGCCGCCGAGTGGGCCGAGAGCGCGCTCAAGCTGCAGACGGTGGGCCGCGCGCTGCGGCTGGTGCCGCGCGAGGCGCCGCGATGACCGCCCGCCCGCCCAGTCCGCCCGATCTGCCCGAGACCCGCGATCGGCGCGTCGCCCGGTCGAACACCGAAGCCGCCGCGGCGCTGGTCGGCGCCCTGGTCGCCGCCGGCGTGCGCCACGGGGTGGTCTCGCCCGGCTCGCGCAATACCCCGCTGATGCTGGCCCTGGCCGCGGCGGGCATCGAGGTGCGGGCGGTGCTCGACGAGCGGGTGGCCGGGTTCTACGCCCTCGGTCTGGCCCGGGCGAGTCGGCGGCCGGTGGCGCTGGCCTGCACCTCGGGGTCCGCCGGCGCGCATTATCTGCCGGCGCTGGTCGAGGCGCGGGCGTCGCGGGTGCCGCTGGTCGTGCTCACCGCCGACCGCCCGCCCGAGCTGCACGGCTGCGGGGCCCCGCAGACCATGGATCAGGCCCGCCTGTTCGGGGTGCACGTCAAGCGCAGCCGCACGCTGGCGCCGCCGCAGCTCGACGGTCCGGGCGCGGCGCTGCGGGCGTGGCGCAGCGCCGGCACCGACGCCACCGCCGAGGCCTTGGCGTGTCCCATGGGCCCGGTGCACCTGGACGTGCAGTTCCGCGAGCCGCTGTGGATGGCCGGGGTCGAGGCGGCCGGCGAGCCGCCCGTCGAGCGCCGCGGTCTGCCCATCGTCGCCGGCCCGCGACCGCCGGCGCCCGCAGCGCTGGCCGCCCTGCGCGATCGGCTGCGCGATACGCCCCGCGGAGTCATCATCTGCGGCCCCGACGCGGCCCCCGACGGCGAGACCGCCGCCGCGATCCGGGCCCTGGGCGCCGCCCGCGGCTGGCCGGTGCTGGCCGAGGCCGCCTCGGGGGTGCGCTTCGCGGGCCAGCAGACCGGCGGGGTATTGACCGCCTACGATGCGCTGCTGCGCGGCCCGCTCGCCGAGAGCGTGCCCGACGCCGTGCTGCGCTTCGGGCGCACCTCGACGAGCAAGCCGCTGGCGCAGTGGCTGGCCCGGGTCGCCGTCGGGCGCCTGATCACCGTCGACCCCGCCGGTGAGCGCCACGACCCGGATCATCTGGCGGCGCAGGTGCTGACCGGCGATGCCCCGTCGGTGGCCGCGGGCCTGCTCGATGCGGACGCCGCCGTCGACGCCGGCTGGTCGGCCCGCTGGACCGCCGCCGACGCGTCCGCCGCCGCCCGCCTGGACGCCGCCTGCGCTACGGGCTGGTGGTCGGGGGCCATCGTGCGGCGCCTCGTGGCGGCGTTGCCCGCCGAGGCCGCCCTGCACGCGGCGAGCAGCATGCCCATCCGCGACCTGGACGGCTTCGCGCGGCGTGAGCGCCCGCTGACCGTCTACAGCAGCCGCGGCACCAACGGCATCGACGGCACCTTCGCCACCGCGCTGGGCGAGGCCCGGATCGGCGGCGCGCGCCCGCTGGCGCTGCTCATCGGCGATCTGGCGGCCCTGCACGACGCGGGCGGGTTGCTGTTTGCCGGCGCGCTGCGCGACGGCTGGGCGGCGCCGGTGGTGGCGGTCGTGGTCGACAACGGCGGCGGCGGCATCTTCGAGTACCTCGCCGTCTCGGCCCACCCGACCCGGTTCGAGCAGCTCTTCCTGACGCCGCAGCCGGCCCGCTTCGACGCGCTGTGCGCCGCGGCGGGCGTGGATTACGTGGCGGTCGACGACGCCGACGGGCTCGACGCGGCCTTGACCGCGGGCCTCGCCGCGCCGGGCATCACCGTGATCCACGCCCGCATCGACCGGACCGAAGACGTCGCCCGCCATCGCGAAGCGTGGGCCGCCTGCGCCGAGGTGGGCCGATGACCGCCGCGACCCGCCCGGGGCCGATCGCCGTCTGGTGGGCCGCCATCCGCCCGGCCACGCTGTGGGCCGGCGCGGTGCCGGTGATCGTGGGCACCGCGCTCGCCGTCGCCGAGGGCCACCGGGCGTGGGCCGCGGCGGCGGCGGCGATGCTCGGCGCGCTGCTCATCCAGATCGGCACCAACCTGGTCAACGACTACAGCGACTTCCACAAGGGGGCCGATACCGACGACCGCCTGGGCCCGGCACGGGCCACCGCCAAGGGCTGGCTGAGCCCGCGGCAGGTGGCCGTCGGCGCCGCCCTGAGCCTGATCGGCGCGGCGGCGGTGGGCGTCTACATCACGCTGATCGGCGGCTGGCCGATGCTGGTGCTGGGGCTGGTGAGCATCGCCTGCGCGGTGGCCTATACCGCCGGGCCGTTCCCGCTGGCGTATGTCGGGCTGGGCGATGTCTTCGTGCTCGGCTTCTTCGGCATCGCGGCCACCGCCGGCACCTACTACTTGCAGGCGGGGCAGGTCTCGCTGGGGGTGGTGCTCGCCGGGCTGGCGGTGGGCGCGCTGGCGACGGCCATCCTGGTGGTCAACAACCTGCGCGATCGACACACCGACGCCCGGGCCGGCAAGCGCACCACCGCGGTGCGCTTCGGCGAGCGCTTCGCCCGCGGGCAGTACATCGCGCTGGTGTTGGGCGCCTACGGGCTGGTGATCGCCGCGGTGCTCACCGGGAACGCCGGCCCCGGCTGGCTGTTGGCGCTGGCCAGCCTGCCGCTCGCGCTGCGCGAGGTGCGCGCGCTGCGCACCGTCGACGGGGCCGCCCTCAACCCGCACCTGGGGGCCACCGCGCGGCTGGAGCTCGTCTTCGGTCTGCTGCTCGCCACGGGGGTGATCGCGTGGCCTTGAGAGCTTTCCCACAAACTCTGGCGCTTCGCCCAGCACCGTCCCGGACGGCGAATTTCGGCGTCCCTCAGGCTCGGAATACTGCGAGTATGCCTGCGCCTTCGTTCCTTGAACTCGTCGTCCGGCCCGGCGCTGTGCTCGACCATAGCTTGTGGGCAAGCTCTTGAGCCTGCCGACGTCGAACCTGCGCATCGAGCGGGCCGAGGTCCGCCCGTGGTCGATGCCGCTGGGTATGCGCACCGCCCGGGGCGCGGTGGCCGTGCGCCGCGGCTGGCACATCGTGCTCGATGCCCGCGGTCATCAGGGCTGGGGCGACGTGGCGCCGTGGCCTGGCTTCGGCGCCGATCACGCCGCGGTCGAGGCGGCGCTGGAGCGGCTCGACCTGCGGGCCGAGACCCTGCCGTTCGACCTGCCCGCGCCGGTGCTGCACGGGATCGAGCAGGCGCAGCTCGACCTCGCCGCCCGGCTCGCCGGCATGCCCCTGGCCCGTATGCTGAGCGCCGAGCCGGCCCGACGGGTGGGCACCCATCGGCTGGTGGCCGACGCAGCGGCGGCCCGCGCGGCGGTGGCCGACGGCGCGATCGCGCTCAAGATCAAAGTGGGCGCCGAGCCGCTCGACGCGGACGACGCCCGGGTCGGCGCCATCCGCGCGGCCGCGCCCGCCGCCGACCTGCGGCTCGACGCCAACGGCGCCTGGGATCGCGCGACCGCCGCCCGGTCCATCGAGCGCCTCGCCCGCCACGCGCCGGCCTGGATCGAGCAGCCGCTGCCCGCCGACGACCTGGACGGCTTCGCCGCGCTGCGCCGCAACAGCCCGCTGCCGCTGGCCCTCGACGAGTCGGTGGCGCTCTTCGCCGAGGCGATCGTCGGGCTGGCCGCGGTGGTGGTGATCAAGCCGATGTTCGTCGGCGGGCTGCGCCGGTCCCTCGATCTGGCCCGCGCCGCGCGCCGCGAGGGGGCCCGGGTCTGCATCACCCACGCGCTCGACTCGCGGGTCGGCCGCCTGGGCGCGCTGCACCTCGCCGCGGCCTACGAGGGCGTGGGCGGACCCGGCGTACACGGGCTGTCGGGCCCCGGGCCCTGCGCGCCGCGCGGACGCTTCATCCCGCTGCCCGCTGGCGCCGGCCTGGGCGACGTGTCGCCCATGGGGGAGGCGGCGTGATGGCCTACGACCTGCCCCATCCGGTGGCCGCCGCGGCCCGCGCGCGCCCCGACCATCCGGCGCTGGTGGCCGGCGACGCGCGGTTGACCTTCGCCGCCCTGGCCGATCGCATCGCCCGGCGGGCGGGCGCGCTGGCGGCGCTGGACATCGGTCCGGGCCGCGTCGTCGCGCTCGACGCCCCGCAGACCATCGACGGCTGGGTCGACCTGTGGGCCATCGGCTGGCTGGGCGCGGCGGCGGCCCCGATCGATCCGCAGGCCCCGGCGCCGGCCCGGCAGGCCCTCTTCGACGCCCTCGGGTCACACGTCCGACTGGTCGGCGGCGGGTCGAGCAACGGCGAGGCGGCCCCCGAGCGCCCCTGGCCGCTGGACGAGGTGCGGCTGATCGTCGCCACCTCGGGCACGACCGGTCGCCCGACGCCGGTGCGGCTGACCGCCGGTCAGCTCGTCTTCTCGGCGATGGGCTCGGCGCTGCGGCTGGGTCATCGGCTGGACGATCGCTGGCTGGGCTGCCTGCCGACCCATCACATCGGCGGCCTCTCGGTGGGCCTGCGCTGCGCGCTCTACGGCGTCACCGCGGAGCTGATGCCGTTTGATCCAAAGGCGGTGGCCGCGCGCCTCGACAGCGGCGACATCAGCCTGATCTCGCTGACCCCGAGCATGCTGACGGCGGTGCTCGACGCCCGCCCGATGACCCCGTTTCCGCCGCGGCTGCGGGTGATCCTGCTCGGCGGCGCGCGCAGCCCCGAGGGCCTGCTCGCCCGCTGCCGGGCCATCGCCGCGCCGGTCGCCACCACCTGGGGCATGACCGAGGCCGCCAGCCAGATCGCCACCCGCGCGCCGGGCGACTTCACCCCCGGCGCGCCGCCGCTGGCCTTCGCCCGGGTCGCCGCCGAGCCTGACGGCGGGCTGCGGGTCGAGGGGCCGATCGTCGGCGGGCGGCTGCTCACCGCCGACCGCGGGCGGATCGAGGGCGGCCGGGTCGTCGTCGAGGGGCGCCGCGACGACGTGATCATCAGCGGCGGGGTCAACCTGTCGCCGGGCGCCATCGAAGACGCCCTGCGCGGGCACCCGGCGGTCACCGACGCCGCGGTGCTCGGCGTGCCTGACGATCGCTGGGGGCAGCGGCCGGCCGCCGCGGTGGTCCTGCAGCCCGGCGCCGGCCCGCTCGACGCGCTGCGCCCGACGCTGCGCGCCCGCTGTCAGGCCGACGTGGGCCCCTACGCCGCCCCCGACCGCTTCGTCGCCGTCGACGCGCTGCCCCGCGACCCGCTGGGCAAGCTGCGCCGGGCCCGGCTGACCCCGCTCTTCGCCGACGCCGCACTCGAGAGAGACGCCGCCCGCCCGCGCTCGGGCAAGGAAGGTGCCCCATGACCGATTCGCGCAACCTGGCCGCCCGCCCGGCCCCGACGGCCCCGACCTCGGCGCTGACCCCGCTGGCCAGCGCCGCCCGGCGCAACGGCGCGATCCCCGTCGCCGAGCGCCTCGTCGAGCTGCGCGACTGGCTGGCCGACGGCCTGTCGTCGCTGCACGGTCTGCTGGGCGGCGTCGGCGCCGGCGAGGCCGATCTGGCCTGGCGCGCCGCGCGCCATCTGCTCGAGCAACCGGGCAAACGCATCCGCCCGCTCGGCGTGCTGCTCGCCGCGCGCATCGGCGGGCGGGCCGTCGACGACGACGTGCGTCAGGCGGCGCTGGTGGCCGAGCTGGCCCACGCGGCGACGCTGCTGCACGACGACGTGATCGACCACGGCGCCGAGCGCCGCGGCGCGCCCACCAGCCGGGTGCTCTACGGCAACGGGGCCAGCGTGCTCGGCGGCGATCACCTGCTCGTCGAGTGCCTGCGCCGGCTCGACCCGCTGCCGCGGGTGCTCACCTCGACGCTGATCGAGACCATCGGCCGCATGATCCACGCCGAGGCGCTGCAGCTCGACCGCCGCCGCCGCTTCGACCCCGACCGCGAGGTCTACCTGACCGTCGTCGAGGGCAAGACCGCCGGGCTCTTCGAGTGGGCGCTGTCCGCCGGCGGGCGCCTGGGCGGGCTCGACGAGGCGCAGGTGGCGACCCTCGGCCGGGCCGGTATGGCGCTGGGCATGACGTTCCAGCTCGTCGACGACCTGCTCGACCTGACCGGCGACCCGACCGAGACCGGCAAGGATCGCTGCGCCGACGTGCGCGAGGGCAAGCTCACCTGGCCGCTGATCATCGCCGCCGAGCGCAACCCGGAGGTGGCCCTGCGCCTGCGGGCGGTGGCCGCCGCCGATCGTGACCCCACCGCCGAAGAGGCCGCGGCGCTCGTCGAGGCCATCCGCTCGACCGGCGCGCTCGACGAGACCCGCGACGAGGCGCGGCGCTACGCCGACGAGGCCCAGCGCCAGCTCGACAAGCTGCCCGCCGGCCGCGCCCGGCAGGCGCTGCACACCCTGGTCGACGCCGCGCTCGAGCGGCGCAAGTAGGAGGCCCCATGAGCAGCGCACACAACACCACGGTCGTCGGCCGCGCCGACGGCTCGGGCGGCATGTTCGACCGCATCGCCCCGCGCTACGACCTGCTCAACCGGCTGATGAGCTTCGGCATCGACCGCCGCTGGCGTCGACGGCTGCTGGCGGCCATGCCCACCGAGGGCCCGGTGCTCGACGTGGCCACCGGCACCGCCGACGTCGCCCTCGCGCTCGCCCGGCGGAACCCCGAGGTCACCGTCATCGGGCTCGACCCCAGCGGCGGCATGCTCGATGTGGGTCGGCAGAAGATCGAGAAGGGCCGCCTCGAAGACCGGGTCGCGCTCGTCGAGGGCGACGCCCAGGACATGCCCTTCGACGCCGACCGCTTCGCCGGCAGCTGCATCGCGTTCGGCATCCGCAACGTGCCCGACCGCCTCGCCGGCCTGCGCGAGATGGCCCGGGTGACCCGCCCCGGCGGCCCGGTGGCGGTGCTCGAGCTCAGCGAGCCGCGCGGCGGCCCGATGGCGACCCTCGCCCGGCTGCACGTGCACCACATCGTACCGCGCATGGGCGCGCTGCTGTCCGGTGATCGGGAGTATCGCTACCTGCAGGCGTCCATCGCCGACTTCCCGCCGGCCGAGGCCTTCTGCGCGCTGATGCGGCAAGCCGGGCTCGACGACGTGGTCGCCCACCGGCTCACCTTCGGCACCGCGCACCTCTACATCGGCTTCGCCTGAGCCCGCAGCGCCGTCGGCGGCCAGGGCCGGCCGGTCGGCGCGCCCGCCCGCATGCGCTCGATCGGGCGCGAGCGACGGGACGGCGGGGTCAACGCCGCGATCGGCGGGGCCGGCAGCGCCGTCGGGCGCGGCGGCGCGCCGAGGGGGCCGAGCAGCTGCAGGGGCTCCAACTCGACCGACTCCGCCGGATCGATCGCGCCGCGCACCGGGCGGGCGGACGGCTTCTCCGGCGCATCGACGGGGCCGAAGAGGATGTCCAGCCCCCAGGCCGACTCCAGGCCCAGGTCGCGGGCGAGGCAGGTCGCCGCGCGCATCAGCTCGGCGGCCCGACTCTCGAGCCGCGCGGCGTGCGGGCTGGCGGTCAGGCGGTCCGCCTCGGGCAGCTCGGCCATGCACGCGATGGCGCGGGCCGCGAAGCCGAGCTGTTCGGCGGCGATCAACAGGCGGTCGGCGGTGGTCGAAGGCAGGCCCGAGTCGTCCATCTGTTCACCCTTTGTAATGCGCCTCGATACGGTCCGGAAGCAGCGGCTTCTGCTTCGTAACGATGATTACAGCCGGACCCGGTCGCATCAAGCTCATACTTTACGAGCACTTCCATCATTTGTTGCTTTTGATCGGCCGAATATACCGTGACGCTCGGCTTTGATGCGTTCTTGATCTGCGTATCCGAGCGTAGGCGCGTGACGCGAAAAATGTGCAACCTTTGTCTCAGCGGCGCAGCGCGGCGGGCGCGCGCCGCTTTCCCTCGCCCGCGCGGTCTGCTACACCCCGCGCCATGAGCAAGATCCGCCGCCCCGCCGCCGACCGCCTGCCCCGGGTCTACGAAGGCCCCGACGTGCTCGGACCGCTGCTCGAAGAGAGCGGCTGCGCGCTGAGCGTCGACGACGTGATCGACGAGTTCGCCTGCGCCCTCGAAGAGGGCACGCCCGCCGGCGAGATCGTGCCGCTGCTGTGGGAGCTCGAGCCGCGGTTCCGCGATTCGGCCATGGCGAAGCGCACCTTCCAGAATCTCTTCGGGTTGTGGGACGCGGTCGACGCCGAGCTGAGCGCCGAGCACGGCCCGCTCGTCGATCTGGGCGAGCTCGACCCCGACGCGCCCCTCTCGGGGCGGCAGGTCGACCGGGCCTCGGCGCGGCTCGCCGAGCTGGACGACGGCGGCTGGCGCAAGGCCCGCGACCGCTTCGACAACCACCAGTCCGACCTGGCGACCTTCGTCTTCGAATGCCTCGCCGAGCACGACCCGATCGCCATCGAGACCGCGCTCGACCTGACCTTCGAGACGTGGTGGATCCTCGAGCACAGCCGCGGCGCCGAGCGGGTGCCCCGAGCCAGCCGCGCCGCCCTGAGCGCTGCCTTCGCCGCCGAGGACGACGGCGGTGAGCCCGAGCCGGGGCTGGCCGGGCTGGCCACCGCCGCGCTGTGGGAGCAGGCCGCCGACGAACAGCGTCCGCTCGCCGAGGCCAGCATCCCGCTCGCCGAGCGCGCGCTCAAGGCGGTGCGCCGGGCGCTGACCCCGGCCCGGCGCTGAGCCCGTCACCCGCCGCTCCGGCGCCATGAGCCCACGCGCGCTCTACGCCGTCGCCGCGCTCACCGCGTCGTGCGGCGCCGGCCTGCTCTTCGCGGTGCAGCCGATGATCGCCCGGGCGCTCTTGCCCGCGTTCGGCGGCACCGCCGCGGTGTGGACCACCAGCCTGCTCTTCTTCCAGACCCTGCTGCTCGCCGGCTACGCCTACGCCCACCGCGTCGCGCGCCTGCCCGGGCGACGGGCGGCGGCGGTGCACGGCGGCCTGCTCGCGCTCTCGCTGCTGACGCTGCCGATCACGCCCGATCCGCCGCTGGCCATCGGCGAATACCCGGCGCTGCAGCTGCTCGGCGTGCTGACCACGAGCGTCGGCGCGCCCTACGTCTTGCTGGCGGCCACCGCGCCGCTGCTTCAGGCCCGGGTCGCGCCGCACAGCGCGACGCCCTACCGGCTCTACGCGTGGTCCAACGCCGGCTCGATCGCCGGGCTTCTGCTCTATCCGCTGGCCGTCGAGCCGGCGATCGGCGTCGTCGCCCAGACCCGCGGCTGGTCGTGGATCTACGCCGGCTTCTGCGGGCTGATGGCGCTGTGGGTCGGCGCCTCGCGGTCCGCGGCGCCCGTGCCGCCGAGCGGTCCGCCGCCGAGCCGCCGGCTGCGCCTCTTGTGGGTCGGCCTCTCGGCCACCGGCGTGGCGCTCTTGATGAGCGTGACCGACGCCATCGCCGCCGACCTCACCGTGACGCCGCTCTTCTGGGTCGTGCCGCTGCTGCTCTTCCTGCTCAGCTTCGTGGTCGCCTTCGGCCCGCGCCCCGGCGGCCGGCGGCTGTGGATGCCCCTAGGCCTCGCCGGCCTCGGCGCCCTCGTCGCGCTGCAGATCGCCGGCTGGCGCGCATCGTGGAGCGTGCAGATCGGCGGCTATTGCTTCGGCCTGTTCACCGGCTGCATGGCCCTGCACGGCGAGCTGGCCCGCCGCGCGCCCGACCCCGGGCGGCTGACCGGCTTCTACCTGCACACCGCGCTCGGCGGCGCGCTCGGCGGCGTGAGCGTCGGCCTGCTCGCCCCGCTGCTCTTCGACCTGCACGTCGAGCTGCCGCTGGCCATCGTGGCCACTTTTGGGCTCTGCGCGGCCTCGATCTGGCGCGAAAAGCCGGCGCAGATGCCCGTAGAGGGCCCACGGCTGCTGCTGGGGGCTTTGGGGCTGGCCCTGGTACTTCTGGGCGGGTGGCCATTGATCGGGCGTCTGCAGGGCGACGTGAGCCTCTACCGCAGCTTCTTCGGCGCGCTGCAGGTCAAGCGCTACCGCGACGGGGCGCTGGTCAACCTCACCGACGGCCGCATCAGCCATGGCTTTCAGCGCATGGCCGCCGAGCGCCGCCGCGAGCCCACCGCCTACTTCGCCCGCCACAGCGGCGTCGGCCGGCTGCTCTCGGCGCCCGGCGGGCCGCGGCGGGTGGCCGTCGTCGGGCTCGGCGCGGGCACGCTGGCGGCCTACGCCCGGCCGGGCGACGCGTTCGACTTCTACGAGATCAACCCGGACGTGGTCGACGCGGCGCGGCGCCACTTCACCTTCCTCGCCGACGTGCCCGCGCCGCCGCGGGTGATCCTGGGCGACGGCCGCAGCCGGCTCGCCGCCCACCGCGGCGCGCCCTATCACATGCTGATCCTCGACGCGTTCAGCGGCGACGCCATCCCGGCCCACCTGCTCACCCGCGAGGCGCTGGCGCTCTACCTCGACCGGCTGCAGCCCGGCGGATGGCTGGCGATCAACGTCTCGAACCACCACGCCGATCTGGCCCGCGTCGTGCGCGCGCACGCCGCGCACTTCGACCTGATCTGGACCCGCATCCGGGCCAAGGCCCGCTCGCCGCTGGGGCCGTACTACAGCGACTGGATGGTGCTCGGCCGCCGCGTCGACGGGCCGCTCGACCGGGACGGCGCCGATCTGCCGCCGCCCGATCCCGACGACCTGGACGGGCCGCCGCCGGTGCATTGGACCGACGACTTCGCCTCGCTGCGCGCGATCTTGAAGTAGTCGAGAAAATCGAGGCCGGCGTGCCCGTCGCAGCTGCGGGTCGAGCAAGGTGAGTACGCGTCTCGAAGAAACCCAGGAGTCGTCATGATCACCCGCAGCCTCATCCTCGCCATGTTCGCCTCTGCCACCGCCGCCTTCATCATGTGGGGCTTCGCCCCGCCGCCGCCGACCGCGGTCACATCGCCCGACGCGCCACAGGTCGTCGATATCGGGCAGGGGCCGCCGATCGCCGCGGAGCCCGCGCCCGACCGGCCCGAGGAGTAGCCGGGGGCCCTCGGCGCGCAGGCCGGCGTCAAGAAGTATGAACCGGCGGTTGACGCCGGGCCGATCCGATCCCACCGTCGGGCCCATGAAAGACCTCACCGCCTTCAGGCGCATCTTCGCCCTCGCCCGGCCGCAGCTGGGCCGGCTGGCGCTGGCGACGCTGGCCCTGGTCGGCACCTCGACGCTGACCTTGATCTATCCCCAGCTCATCAAGGAGATCGTCGACGGCGTGCTCGAGGGCGGCGGGCGGGACGCGGTGGACAAGTGGGCCGGGCTGCTGTTGATCCTGTTTGCGCTGACCGCGGCGCTGACCGCGGCGCGCATGTACCTCTTCACGGTGGCCGGCGAGCGCATCGTCGCCGACCTGCGCACCACGCTGTATCAGAACCTCGTGCGCCAGGAGGTCGGCTTCTTCGACGCCCACCGCACCGGCGAGCTGACCAACCGCCTCGCCGCCGATACCACCGTGGTGCAGAACGCGGCGACGGTGAACATCTCGATGCTGCTGCGCTACCTGATCACCAGCGTGGGCGCGGTGGGCATCCTCGCGTGGACCTCGTGGCGGCTGACGCTGGTGATGCTGGCCCTGGTGCCGGTGGCGGTGATCGGCGCGCTGTTCTACGGCCGCTGGATCCGCAAGCTCTCGCGCAAAGTGCAGGACGCGCTGGCCCGGGCGACGGAGGTCAGCGAAGAGACCCTCGGCGGCATCCGCACGGTGCGCGCGTTTGCCCGGGAGGACGCCGAGACGGCGCGCTACGGCACCCGGGTCGAGGAGAGCTTCGCCCTCGCCCGGACCCGCGCCCGGGCCAACGCGATCTTCGGCGCCATCGCCGCGTTCGCCGGCTACGGGGCCATCAGCGGCGTGCTGTGGTACGGCGGCGTGCTGCTCGCCGAGGGCGCGCTGTCGATGGGCGAACTCACCTCGTTTCTGCTCTACACCTTCACCGTGGCCTTCGGCATCGGCGCGCTCGGCGGGCTGTGGCAGGACTTCCAGCGGGCGATCGGCGCCAGCGAGCGGGTCTTCGAACTCATCGAGCGCCGGCCGGCGGTGAAGAGCGGCGAGACCACGCTGCCGGCGGTGCGCGGCGCGGTGCGCCTCGAAGGCGTCGACTTCGCCTATCCGACCCGGCCCGACGTGCCGGTGCTCGCCCATGTCGACCTGGACATCGCGCCGGGCGAGGTGGTGGCGCTCGTGGGGCCCTCGGGCGGCGGCAAGTCGACCATCGCGGCGCTGTTGAGCCGGTTCTACGATCCGCTCGCCGGGCGGGTGACCCTCGACGGCACCGACGTGCGCGAGCTGGACGGCGACTGGCTGCGGCGGCAGGTGGGCGTGGTGGCCCAGGAGCCGGTGCTCTTCGCGGCGTCCATCGCCGAGAACATCCGCTACGGTCGGCCGACCGCCACCGACGAGGAGGTGCGCCGGGCGGCGGAGGCGGCCAACGCCCGCGGCTTCGTCGACGACCTGCCCGAGGGCTTCGAGACCGAGGTGGGCGAGCGCGGGGTGCGGCTGTCGGGCGGGCAGAAGCAGCGCATCGCCATCGCCCGCGCGCTGCTCGAAGACCCGCCGCTGCTGGTGCTCGACGAGGCCACCAGCGCCCTCGACGCCGAGTCGGAGCACCTGGTGCAGGAGGCGCTCAAGCGGCTGATGCACGGGCGCACGACGCTGGTCATCGCCCACCGGCTGTCGACGGTGAAGTCCGCCGACCGCATCGTGGTCGTCGAGCGCGGGCGGGTGGTGCAGCAGGGCAGCCACGGTCAGCTCATCGAGCGCGGCGGGCTCTACCGCCAACTCGTCGAGCGCCAGCTGGCCGCCTGACAGGCCGCCCGACAGGCCGCCTGACGGGCCGCGCCCGCGCTATTGCATGCCGTCGGGATCGCCCGGACCATCCGGCCCGAACCCGCCCGGCGGGTCGAACGGGTCGAGGGTGAAGATCAAGACCTCGTCCAGCGCCGCGCCGTCGGCGCCGAAGCCGCCGAGCACCACCGCCTCCTGGTCGATGACATCCACGCCGACGTCGGGCTGCACCCGCCGGGAGACCGCCGCGTGACCCCGCCGGCGACCGACGCCTTCGGGCAGCCGCACGGTGTACTGCCGGCGCGCGCCGTCGGGCAGGTTGGGGAAGATCAGGTCGACCGCCGCCGGCAGATCGTCGCCAGCGTCTTCGCCGCCGACCACCAGCCAGGCCGCGGCGTCGAACTCGCCGGTGCCGATGGCGGTGACCGTCGGCCGCCAGCGGGCCCGACCCAGGGAGCCGAGCGGCCGCGCCTGCTCGCCGTTCTCGTCGATGTCCAGCCGCTGCCAGTCGGCCGTGGCCGGGCCACCGACCGCGCTGCGGCCGCCGAAGATGTCGACGCGCCCGGTCAGCCCGAGGCAGGCGGCGCCGGTCCTGGCCTGCAGCGCGACGTCGATCTGCCGCCAGTCCTCTCCGGAGCGGTGCACCTCGGCGGTCTCGACGAGCGCCGCGCCGTCGTGGCCGCCGAAGATCACCAGGGTATTGTTCGTCGGGCAGGCGGCGGCGTGGATCCGCGCCCGCAGCATCGGGTCGACGAAGGGCACGACCTGGGCGAAGTTGACGAAGTCGCCGCCGTTGTGGGCGTCGCCCTCGGCCCGGGACCATCCGCCGAGCAGCCAGCGGGCGCCCGACGAACCGAATCCGCCGACGGCGCCGTCGACCCAGGGGGCCGTGAGCTGGCCGTCGAGCGGCTGCCAGACCGGCTGAGCGGCCGGCAGGCGCTCGCAGAGGTCGGTGGCGCTGTAGAGCCCGTCGTCGGGGTCGTCGACCGCGCCGCCGTAGACGTAGATGGCGGGGGCGTTCCAGCTGGCGGCCATGGTCATGACGTGGCCCCAGCGGGCGGTGGCCATGTCGGGGCCGGCGCGCCAGACCCGTCCGCCGAGGTAGAGGATCGCCGACTCGGCCGAGGCCCGCTTGTCGGCTTCGAGGCCCGGGTCGCGGCCGCCGCTGATCGCGATCCGCCCGTCGGGCGCGGCCGCCGCGGCCAGGTCAGCCAGCGGCCGGGGCAGCGCCGGACCGCGGCGCACCCGCACGCAAGGCCCGTCGTCGGGGTCGACACCGTCGACCACGAGGCAGCCCGCGGGCAGCGGGTCGTCGATGGGCGGCGGCGGCGGGGTCAGCCGGAACCGCAGCACGTCGGTGATCGGGGCCCCGTCACCCGCGGGCCAGCGCACGCCGCCGACCACGACGACCTCGAGGCTGTCGCCGACCCGCAGCGCCCCGGCCACATGGTGCCGGCGACCGTGGTCGAAAGGCAGCGGCAGCGGATAGGCCACCAGCCGGTCGGCCACCGGATCGTAGAGCTCGACGACGCCGGCATCATCGCCGCCGACGACCAGCCGCCAGTCGCCATCGGGCGGGCCGATGGGGCTCACGGTGGCGTGCATGCGCGGCGTATGCAGCGCCGGCAGCGGCTCGACGCGGATCGTGGGCTCGACGCGCATCCGCCAGGCCTCGCGACCCCCGTCGGGCGCGGCCGCCGTGGCCCCGCCGATCACCAGCGCGCCGTCGGAGAGCGGGGCCGCCGCGGCGCCGATGCCGCCGAAGAGCGTCCCGCTGACGGCGTCGAAGCGCGCCCCGTCTGCGCGCACGATCTCGGCGATCGTCTCGGGGCCGCCGTTCGCCTGCCGCCCGCCGACCAGCAGCAGGCGGCCGTCGGGCAGCGGGGCCAGGGCCGCGTCGCTGCGGGCTCGACGCAGGCTGCCCGGCTGGCTGAGCGCGCCGTCGGGGGTCAGCACGTCGCTGTCGGCGACGGGCGCCTGTCCCGGTCGCACCTGTCCGCCGGCCACCAGGACCCGCTGCTGCTGCAGCGGCGCGGCGGCGGCGCGCGCTCGACCCGGCTCGAGGGGCCGCGGGTTGCGCTGCCATCGCCCGCCGTCGAAGCGCTCGCTGCTCGCCAGGCCGACCCATTCGCCGTCGCCGTCGATCAGGGGCGCGCCGCCGGCGATCACCAGCGCCCCTTCGCCGTCGACCGCCGCGGCGGCGCCCCAGCGGGCCTCGTCGAGCGCCGGGCCCGGAGACCAGGCGCCGGTGCTCGGGTCGAAGATCCAGGTGCGCTCGTCGGCCTGCACGGCCGCGGCGTACCGGTCATAGCCGCCGGCGACGACCAGCCGCGGGCGCCCGTCGGGCAGGGTCACCACGCCGCCCGCGGCCTGGATCCGGGCTTCGGGCAGCGGCTCGAGCGCGATCACCTGCAGGCAGGCCCCGTCTTCACCGCCCGGGCCATCGAGCGGCTCGAGGCACTCGGCGACCGCCGGCCCGGCGTCGGGGTCGTCGTCGACGAAGCGGTCGGGCGCTGCGTCCCGCGGGCCGTCGGGCCGGTCGCCGTCGAGCGGCCCGCCGTCGGCCGGGGCGCCGTCGATCCGGGCGTCGTCGGCGGGTGCGCCGTCGTCGACGCGGGCGTCGGGCGCGCCGTCGGGGCCGCGGTCGGCGCGGGCGTCGACCGGCGTGACCGGCTCGGGCACGTCGACGCAGCCGCCGACGCCCAGCGCAGCCACCAGACCCATCATCCACGCTCTGCTCGCGCCCATCGCCGCGCCTCCCGGCCTCGATCGTGATGGCCCGAGACTGCGCATCCCCCGGCGGGTGAATCAAGGCCCCCCGCTCCTGCTACCATCGCGGCCGATGGCTGCCTCCGCTCCCCAACTCGACCTGCTGCGCGCCGAGCTCGACGCCCTGATCGCGGCCCATGACCCCGCCGAGCGGCGGGCGGCCGATCCGATCGCGTTCCCCCACCGTTGGCCGGCGGGGCCCGACCGGGAGGTGGTCGCGCTCTTCGCCGGGCTGATGGCCTATGGCCGGGCCGATCTGATCGCCCGCGCGCTCGACGACATCGTGCCCCGCATGGGCCCCGCGCCGGCCCGGGCGGCGGCGGCGGACGACCTCGCCGGGGCCCGCCGCCGGTTCGAGGGGGTGGTCTATCGCTTCACCCGCGGAGAAGATCTGGCGCGGCTGTGGGTCGGGCTGGGGGCGCTGATCCGGCGCCACGGCTCCCTGGGGGCCGCCGCGCGTCACTTCGACGACCCCCGCTCAGAGACCCTGCGCCCGCTGCTCATCGGCCTCAGGGCGGCCCTGATGGCCCCCAGCGCCGATCTGCCCGACCGGCGGGGTTTCCGCCACCTGCTGGCCGATCCGGCGGGCAGCTCGGCGAGCAAGCGCTGGCACATGTGGCTGCGCTGGATGGTGCGCGGGCCCGATCCGATCGACTTCGGCGACTGGCGCGACCTGGGCCCGCAGCGGCTGCTGATGCCGGTCGATACCCACGTGCACCGCATCGGCGCCTTCGTGGGGCTGACGACGCGCAAGACCGCCGACCTGCGCTGCGCCCGCGAGATCACCGAGGCCCTGCGCCGGCTGTGCCCCGACGATCCGCTGCGCTACGACTTCGCCCTGGCCCACCTGGGCATCAGCGGCCGCTGCCCCCGGCGGCGGGTGGCGGCGATCTGCGTCGAATGTCCGATCCGGCGGATCTGCCAGCTGCCCCCGTGACATCTGACGACGAGATGCGCTCTTGCAAGTGTTGCTACAACACCGCACGCACACCGGCCGAGAGGTGAACCGATGAATCGCACGACCGCGCTGCTGATCCCGCTGCTGCTGGCCTCGGGGCTGTGGGCCTGTGACGAGGCCGGCCGCAGCCGCACCGACGCCGGCGGCGATACGCCGGCCGACCGCGGCGGCCTGGACGGGGCCGTCGACGTCGAGGTCGACGGCGACAGCCCCGAGCCGGAGCCCGATCCGGGCATCGACGCGGGCCCCGACGCCGCGCCGCTCGACGCCGGCGGGCCCGACTTCGGCCCGCCGATGGACGAGGTGTGCAACGGCGACGACGACGACTTCGACGGGCTCATCGACGAAGAGGTGGCCAACATCTGCGGCGGCTGCGGCGGCCTGCCGCCCGAGGGCTGTCAGGCGTGGCGCTTCAGCTTGCTCCAGGATCCCGACGGCACGCTGCTGCCCTTCCGCACCGTGGGCCTGCAGGCGCAGGTGCAGGGCAGCTCCGAGCGGCAGGTCGAAGGCGCCGACTGCCGGGTCCTGCGGCTGGCGGAGGCCCCCGACCCCGACGGGCACCTGGGCATCGTCAACATCGACGGCTCGCAGGCGATGCTCAACCTGGTGCCCACCTTCGACGCGGCCCGCGGCGGCTTCAGCTACGACAACAGCCCCGAGCTGGGGCGGGTCGGGCTCTACATGGGCGGCGAGGTGGTCGACATCCGCACCGGCGGGGGCTCGCAGACCGGGCCCTTCGAGCTGTCGGTCACCACGCCGCCGGTGCTCGAAGGCGTCGCCGAGGCGGCGCTGCGCGATGTGCTCGATGCGGCCCGCGGCGAGGGGGACGACGGACCGCTGTCGGTGAGCTGGCAGGCCGAGCGGGCGCAGCGGCGCAGCCGGGTGCGGCTCTTCGTCGGCGGCAGCAAGCCGGTCTACGGGGCCACCCGGCTCTACCGGGCCATCGAGTACTACCAGCTCGACGCCCGGCTGCAGGACGACGGCGAGGTGGTGCTGCCGCCGGGCTTCATGGGCGCCGGCCTGCCGGCGAGCTCGATCTGGGTCTACGCGGTGCGCGAGGGCCTGCGCCGGCTGCCGGTGGGCCCGCACGCCATCGAGGTGGTCACCGGGCAGCGGGTCGAGCTGCGCGAGTCGGGGGCCGGCGAGCCGCCGGAGGGGGCCGAGGCGCCGTTCCAGATCCTCGCGCCGGACCCCAACGCGCCGGCGTTCGTCGCCGGCGAGCCGCTCGAGGTCATGTGGAGCCCGCTGCCCGAGGGCACCGGCCCGCTCGAGCTGGTGCTCTCGTATCGCGACCCGCTGGCCGGCGAGGCGGTCCAGATCGACTGCGCCGTCGACGATCCGGCCGCCGGCGCCCTGACGCTGCCGCCGGAGTTCACCGCCGGGCTGACCCTGGAGGCCTTCGCCCAGCTCACGCTGCGCTGGGGGCTGACCGAGGCCGAGCTGGCCGCGCCCGACAGCGGCGTCTTCAGCCGGGCGGTGAGCATGATCCTGCGGCTGGATCGCTGAGCGGGGCTGGCGTCTGCCCGCCCGAACCGCTGCGGGCGCGCGCGGCGAATGGCGCGACCCGGGCGACCCGGATAAAGTCACCGCGGGATGGATCGCCTTTGCCCCAAGTGCGGCCAGCGCTACCGCGCCGACGTCGCCATCTGCCCGGTGCACCGGGTCGCGCTGGTCGAGGACCCCTTCATCGGCCGCTCGCTGGGTGAGTTCGACATCGTCGGCTTCCTCGGCTCGGGGGCGATGGGCGTCGTCTATCGGGCCGAGCCGCCGTCGGCGATCAAGATCCTCAACGTGGTGCGGGCGCGCATGCAGCCCGAGCTGGTGCGCCGGTTCGAACTCGAGGCCAAGGCCATCGCCCGCCTCGAGAGCCCGCACGTCGTGCGGCTCTACGACGCGGGCACCACCGGCGACGGGCACTTGTACATCACGATGGAGCTGCTGCGCGGGCAGACCCTCGACGATCTGATCCGCGCGCGGCGCACGCTGGGGCCCGAGCGCTCGGCCGACATCGTCTTCCAGGCGGCCTCGGCGCTCGGCGAGGCCCACGACAAGTGGGTGGTGCACCGGGACGTCAAGCCCGACAACCTCTACCTCGAGTCGGGCGAGGGCGGCCGGGACTTCGTGCGGGTGCTCGACTTCGGGGTGGTGCGCATCAACTCCGACAGCGTCGCCCGCTCGATCACCGGCACGGTGGCCGGCACGCCGGCCTATATGTCGCCCGAGCAGCTCAAGAGCGAGAAGGACATCGACGGGCGGACCGACATCTACTCGCTGGGGGTGGTGCTGTATCAGGGGCTGGCCGGGCGCAACCCGTTCCAGGGCGAGGGCCTGATGCAGACCATCCAGCGGCACCTCTACGAGCCGGTGCCGCCGCTGCCCGCCGAGGTGCCGCCGGCGCTCGCCGAGCTGACGCTGCGCATGCTGGCCAAGGCCCGCGAAGACCGCCCGCAGACGATGGCCGAGGTGCAGCACGCCCTGATCGAGATGGGGCTGGCCCCCGACCCGCCGGTGCGCCTCGCCGGGCCGGTGGGGGACCACCTGGCGCCCGAGGCCCCCGAGCGGCGCTGGGCTGCGCTCGAGACCGACCCGGCGTTTCAGCGCGCCCGTCAGATCACCCCCGTCGCCCGCCCGGTCGACCCGCCGAGCCTGGACACCGACGGCCCCGACGGGCTCGACGGCTTCGACGCGCCCGCGCCGCCGGCCCCGGCCCCGGCCACGCTCGACCCGGCCGACGATCCCTTTGCGCTGTCCGAGAGCGCGTTGCCCGAGAGCGCGCTGCCCGGCGCCCGTCGACCCGGCCCGCGCGGCAGCCACATCGAACCCCTTCAGCCGCGCGACCGCGCCGCCGAGCGGCGACCGACCGATCGCCGGCCCGCGGCTCAGCGGTCGGCGGAGCGCGGTCGGGATGACCCCTGGCGCAATACGGCGCCGCCGGCGGATCGGCCGTCGATCGACATCCCCGCGGCCCGGCTGCCCGCCGCGCCCGCCGCGCCGCCGACCACTGCGCCGTCCACAGCGCCGCCCGCCGAGGCGCCGGTCGATCCGGCGCTGCGCACCTGGGTCGACGTCGACGGCGAGCTGGACCTGCCGCCCGAGCCGCCTCAGCCTCGCCGACGGCTGTGGGCCACCGGGCTGGTCTTCGTCCTGGGGGTCGGCACGGGCGTCGGGCTGACGGCCCACTTCGCCGGGCAGGCGTCCGACCCGCGGCCCACGATCGAGGCGCCCGCCGCCGGCGAGCTGGCGCGGCGGGCCCGGGCGGCGCTCGAGTCCGAGCAGTGGACCACCGCCCTGGCCGCCGCCGAGCAGCTGACCCGCCTGCGGCCCGACGATACGGTCGCCCGACGGCTGCGGGAGACCGCCGCCGCCGAGGCCGCCGCCGCCCAGACCTTCGCCGAGCTGCTCGAGCGCATCGCCGACGAGCAGTGGACGGCGGCCCGGGCGCGGGCGACGGCCTTCCCGCCCACGAGCGTCTACGGGCCCCGGGCGCAGGCGCTGCTGCCGCTCATCGACGAGGGCGTGGCCGCCGACCGGCTCGAAGAGGGTTTGACCCGGGCGCTGCACGGCCAGTGGGCCGCCGCCGCCGAGGTGCACGACGCGCTCGCCGCCACGGCTCAGCCGCCCGCGCAGATCGCGCTGCTCGAGGGCGCCCTGCGGCGCAAGCGGTTCAAGCCGACCCCGGCCACCGAGCACCGCCTCGAGGCCCGCCGGCGCATGCAGGCCGGCGAGTACCGCCTGGCCATCACCCGACTGCGCCAGGCGGCGGCCGACCTGGGGCAGCCCGACAAGCGCATCAGCCGCCGCCTGTGCGCCGCCCACCGGGCCCTCGGCGAGTTCGACGCCGCCCGGGAGCACGCCCAGGCCTGGCGCACCCTCGAACGCGACCCGCGCTACGCGCCGGTGGTGGCCCACATCGTCGATCGCCTCGACGCCCGCCTCACCCGCTGATCCGCCGATCGCGATCGGCGACCCGTCGCCGATCGGCCCGCTGCCGGCTTCGTCGCCGGCCGCCAAAGCCCGTCATCACCATGGCAGGCGCCGCGCGGGCATCTCCCACAAACCCTGTACAACCTGATTCACGCTCTCGGTTCGTCCAACCTTGTACACGCTGAACATCCGCCGGGGCTCGGGCTTCGTGTTCAGGTTTTGAACCGGATGAACACCGCCTGAGAGCCTTGTATCCGCTGTGCAACAGACTGTTGCAGGGCCCCAAACCGGCGTTTGCTCTACCGGGGGAGAAAAAAATCGTCGAAGGCCCCTACAAACGTTTGACACGCCCGGCGATTATTCATACCTTGAACACGGTCGCACCACATCAACCCAGCAGGACGATGTCATGAGCAAAAAGTCGAGCCGCAATACCATGAGTCTGTCCGAGGAGCGCGCGCTCGTCGCCCGCGCTCAGGGCGGCGATCAGCGGGCTCTCAACACCCTCATCGAGGCCAACTACACGGCCATGTATCACCTGGCGCTGAAGTACACCCGCGATCCCGACCGGGCCCGCGACGCGACTCAGGAGAGCTGCGTGCAGGTGCTGCGGCACCTGGGTCAGTTCCGCTCCGAGGCGCGCTTCTCGAGTTGGATGGCGCGCATCGTCATCAACTCGGCCCGGCTGCGCTACCGCGGTGAGAAGCGGCTGGTGCCGATGGGTGACGGGCTGTCGGCCGACCGCCCGGCCAAGGGCCCGGCGCCCGAGCAGCGGGTGGGCGACAAGCAGCTGCTCGACCTCGTCGACCGCTTCCTTCAGGACGGCCGCGACGGCGACTACCAGCTCTTCGTGCGCCGCTTCATCGACGGCGAGTCGGTCAAGGACATCAGCAACGACACCGGCATCTCGGTGCCGGCGATCAAGACCCGCGTCCACCGGGCCCGTCAGCGGCTCAAGGCGCAGTCGCGCAACTCGCGCTGGGGCATGCCGCTCCAGAGCTGAGCCGGCGCTGATCCCAGTACCCGTACCGAGACCCGACCGCCGCACTCTCCGAGGTCGAAGTGAGCGATCCCGGCCGATACCGCATTCAGACCGTCGCCGACATGACCGGTGTCTCGGCAGCGACGCTGCGCCAATGGGAGCGGCGCTATGGGGTGCCTTCACCCGACCGCACCGAGTCCGCCTACCGGGTCTACAGCGCGCGTGACGTCGACCAGATCCGGCGCATGGTCGCGCTGGGTGAGCAGGGCGTCTCGCCGTCGGAGGCGTCGCGGCTCGTCGTCGCCGAAGACGCCGCTGTGGCGCGCGAGGTCGATACGATCGACCCGTCGCTCGGCGAGACCGTGCTCGACGAGCTCGACCCCTACTTCGAAGCCCGCCGCCGCATCATCGAGACCGTCGAGCAATACGACTTCGACGGCCTCGCGGCGGTGATGCGCAAGCTGCTCTACCTGGGCAACGCGGTCTCGCTCTTCGAGCGGATCATCGCGCCGACCATGCGCGAGATCGGGCAGCGCTGGCACGACGGCACGCTGTCTGTCGCCCAGGAGCACATGGCCAGCGAGGCGGTCGGCCAGCTGATGCACCAGCTGCTGCCGCTCGTCCAGCCCGAGGAGTCCGACCTGACCGCGGCGCTGGCCTGCATGGGCGAAGATACCCACAGCCTGCCGCTGTACGGGGTCGGCTTCCGGCTGGCGCAGTGGGGCTACCGCTCGATGGTGCTCGGCGCGCGTACGCCGCCGGACGCCATCGCGGCGATCCGCGCCAATACCGAGCTGACGGTCATCGGGCTCTCGATCACCCTCGCGCCGGCCGAGATGAAGGCCCAGCGCATGGTGCAGGCCTACGCCGAGTCGGCGGGCGATGTGCCGTGGATGGTCGGCGGGCGCGGCGCTCGGCCGATGGCCCCGCTGGTCGAGAAGGCGGGTGGCCTCGTGGCGCCCACCGACGCCGCCGGGTTGCGGGCGTTGATGCAGCGCCTGGCCGCGCGCAGGCGCGGCCAGCGCTCGGGCTGAGCCCGCCGCGCCGGGCGCTGGGGGCGGAGTCTTACTCCACGACCTCGATGGTGATCGTGTGGGCCAGCTTCTCGCCGTACGAGAGGTGCGCCCCGTCGGCCAGCTGCAGGGTCAGGGTGTGCTTGCCCGGCGAGAGCTCGAGCGTCGCCTCGGTCTGCCCCTTGCCATAGTGGATGTGCTTCTCGTCCGCCGGCACCACCCGGCCGAGCGGCACCGGCTTGTCGTCGAGCACCACGTGGTGGTGACCGGTGGTCTTGTCGAGCGGGTCTTCCATCGCCGGGCGCACCTCGAGCCCTTCGAGGCCGAACTTCATCGCGACGGGGCTCTTGACCTTGGCCCCGTCGGCCGGCTCGAGGAACATCACCTTGGGCTCGCCCTCGATGGCGACCACCTCGACGTTGATCGTCTGGCTGAGCTGCTCGCCGTACGAGCGGTGGGCGCCGTCGGCGAACTGCATCGTCAGCGTATGCTTGCCCGGGGTCAGGGTCAGCTGCGTCTGCGTCTGCCCCTTGCCGTAGTGGATGTTCTTCTCGTCCGCCGGCACCACCGTGCCCGCCGGGATCGGCTTGCCGTCGATGATGATGTGGTGATGACCCTTGGTGCGGTCGTCGATCGCCTCGCCGGCCGGGGTCACCGTCATGCCGCTCACCCCGAAGATCACGTCGAACGTGGGCGGCACCTTCGAGCCTTCGAGCGGCCAGACGAACATCACCTTGGCGTCGGCCGGCGGCGGGCCGAGCTTCGGGGTCTCGGCGGCCTTCTCGTCGGCCTTGGCCGCCGCGGCCGTCTCGTCGGTCTTCCCGTCGTCGCTCGCCGGGGTGTTGCAGGCCAGCGCCGCGAGCGCCGCCAGCGCGATCAGCCCGTTCTTGGCAACCGTCATCGATGTCTCCTGTGTCGGGGGGTGGCGCACGGTCCGATTCGCCGTCGCCATGCTCGGTCGCGCCTATCGTGAATCACCGGCGGTGGGCGCGCAATCTCGCTGGTCGCCGCGCTACTGCCGTCCGAGGCGGGCCATCAGGCCGCGGTCGGCCCGCTCGGCGGGGGTCAGCGCCACGAACGGATCCTGCGACAGCGCGCGGAGCGCGTCGTCGTCGCGGTGACCGGCCCGCGGCTCGCCCTCGGCCAGCCACGCCTCGACCGCCGGCGTCGACGGCAGGTCGACCATCAGGTGCAGCCGGTCGGAGGTGCCGCCGTTGTGCGCGCCGTGGGGCACGCTGTTATTGATCGCCCACAGGGTGCCCGCCGGGAAGTGCAGGAAGCGGTCGCGCACGCACAGCCGGGCCTTGGGCTGGGTCAACAGCGGCAGGTGCACCCGGTGGTGCTCGTCCCAGTGCTGCGTATTGTCCACATGGGTGAAGACCCGCGCGCCGCCCGGGCTCAGGCCGATCCAGGCGGTCGCCGCCGGCACCGGAAACAGACCGTCGAGGGCGTCTTTGATCAGCGGCAGGTCGCCGAGCACCGGCGCGTCGATGCCGCCGCCGCCGGTCAGCTCGCCGCCGGGCACCGAGGTCGGTTTGCCGCCGCGCAAGACCAGAAACCAGGTGCGCAGGTGCCACTTCCACTGGCTCGGCAGCCAGGGCGGGCGGCGGCGATCCCAAGGGGCGACGCGGCGCAGCTCGGCGACGAGCGGTGCCGGATCGAAGCTGCCGGGCAGGCGGGCGAAGGTGCCCGGCTTGCGCACGGCGTCGGGGCTCTTCTCGTGGGGGCGCTGGTACATCATCGGGCGCCAGTATACTCTCTGCCGCCACCGGGTCGAGGCCCGGAATGTCGAGCGAGGTCCGGAGGGCGCCGATGCGGAGCGAAGTGCGAGACGTCGTGGTCGTCGGCGGCGGGCCGGCGGGCAGCACCTTCGCCGCGATCGTGCAGAAGTACGCCCCCGAGACCCGGGTGCTGCTGCTCGAGAAGGCCCACCACCCGCGCTATCACGTCGGCGAGTCGACCATCCCGGTGATCAACGGCGTCTTCCGCGACCTCGAGCTGTTCGAGACGCTCTACGACGGCCGCTTCGTGCGCAAGATGGGGGTCACCTTCGTCTGGGGCGCCGACCGCACCCCGTGGGACGCCGACTACCTCGAGATCGAGACCCTCGGCGCGGCGCAGGGCGAGGGGCAGACGATCAACGTCGTCGGCCAGGACTTCTCCGAGCTGATGCGCAGCGAGATGCGCCGCGACATCCCGCTGACGGCGATCAACGTGCGCCGAGCCGAGTTCGACCACCTCCTGCTCGAACAGGCGCGCCACTTCGGCGCCGAGGTGCGCGAAGGGGTCACGGTGCGCTCGATCCGGGCCACCGGCGCCGGCCACCGCATCGAGTGGCGCGACGAGACGGGGGCCGAGGGCGCCATCGACGCCGGCTTCGTGCTCGACGCCTCGGGCCAGAGCGCGCTGATGACCCGCGGTGAGCGCCAATACGACGAGGGCCTGGCCAACTTCGCGGTCAACGGCTACCTGCGCGGGGCCGACTGGAAGATCCTGTTCAAGGGCCGCAAGGACGCCTCGACGGTCTTCATCGCCACCGTGCCCCAGGGCTGGATCTGGTACATCCCGGTCGACGAAGACCTGATCTCGGTGGGCGCGGTGACCAATACCGCGCACTTCAAAGAGCGGCTGGCCGAGGTCGACCTCGAGACGTTCTTCTGGGAGATGGTCGATGCCTGCCCCGAGATCGGGCCGCTCATCGCCGACGCCACGCTGGCCGACGACGTGCTGCCCGACGGCAAGCGCGTCGCCGCCCACCGCGACTGGTCGTCGTGGGCCAGGAGCCCGGTCGGGCCCGGCTGGGCCGCGGCGGGCGACGCGGCGATCTTCATCGATCCGGTGCTGTCGAGCGGGGTGACCCTGGCGGTGCAGAGCGGCCACCGCGCGGCCTACACCTGGCTGACCGCCCGCGAGCGCCCCGGCCAGCGTGACGCTCTGTGGAGCGCCTACGCCGACTACATCCGCGGCGAGGCGGGCAGCTATCTGCAGCTCGCCCGCTACTACTACGGCAACAACCGGGCGACCGAGTCGTGGTGGTGGCAGGCGCAGCGGCTGGTCAACTGCGCCGGCAAGCTCGACCTCTCCGACCGGGCGGCGTTCACCATGGCCACCGCCGGCTTCTTCCCCAACCCGCGGGCGATCTCGCTGGAGATCATGGCCCCGCTGCTGCGCGGGCTCACCGGGGCCGAGGCCGACCTCTTCAACATCTATCACGACGACGGGGTGGGCGAGCTCGACGGCCTGCGCGGCAAGCGCATCGAGGTGCGCACGCCGTTCCGGCTGGCGCTGCGGGCCGAGGCCGACCCCAAGGCCCGCGCCGGCCGGCTGGTCACCCACCACGACCTGGTCGCCAACGACTTCGCCTTCGCCCACCGCTATGCCGCCGCGCCGTGCCGCATCGCGCCCGCGCTGGCGCCGGTGGTCGACGCCATCCCGCAGCACGCCACCGTCGACAGCCTGCTCGACGCGGCGCCCGGCCTGCTGCCCCCGGGCTTCGCCGACGCCGACGACATCCGCCGCGGCGCGCTGGCGGTGCTGCGCAACGCGGCCAAGAAGGGCTTCATCGCGCTGCGCGCCGCCGACGAGGCCGCCGCTTGAGCTACGACTACGACGATTACGACCGCCCCGAGCGCCCGCGCCGCCGCCGTCGACGCCGCGGCCCGCGCGACGCCCGCGGGGTCGCGCTGCTGGTGCTGGGCCAGCTCGAAGAAGAGGACGCGTTCCTGCAGCCGGCGCTGCAGTCGGCGGCGTCCCGGGCCGGCCTCGACCCGCGCGACCGCGGCCTGGCCCTCGAGCTGGTCATGGGCGTCGAGCGCTGGCGGCTGCGGCTGGACCACGCGCTGGCGCCGCACGTGCGCCGCGGCCTCGACGAGACCGAGCCCACCGCCCGCCGGGTCCTGCGCATCGCCGCGTACCAGCTGCTCTTCCTCGACCGCATCCCCGCGCGGGCGGCGGTGCACAGCGCCGTCGAGCTGGCCCGGGCCTCGATGGGCGAGCGCACGGCGGGCTTCGTCAACGGCGTGCTGCGCGGGCTGACCCGCGGTGAAGCGATCATGCCCGCCGGCGACGACGCGCCGGCCATCTCGATCCGCACCAGCACCCCCGAGTGGCTGGTCGAGCGCTGGCTGGCCGCCGGCGGGCCACAGTTCGCGGTGGACATGGCCCAGGCCCACAACCGCCCCGCGCCGCTGACCATCCGCGCGGCGGGCGACGCCCCCGACCGGGATGCGCTCGCCGAGCGCCTGCGGGCCGAGGGGGCCAGCGTGCACCCCACCCGCTTCGCGCCCGACGGACTGCACATCGAGCATCACCCCGCGCCGTTCGAAGGCGCGGCCTTCCGCACCGGCTGGTGGCAGGCCCAGGACGAAGCCTCGCAGCTCGTCGTGCGGCTGCTCGACCCGCGGCCCGGCGAGCAGATCTGGGACGCCTGCGCCGCGCCCGGCGGCAAGACGCGCTACATCAGCCGGCTGATGGGCGACGATGGCGCGGTGCTGGCCACCGACATCCACCCCGACAAAGCCAGCCGCCTCGAGCGGGCCCTGCGCCATCGGCCCGTCGTCGAGGTGCGCCGGCACGACGCCGCCGACGGCGCGCCCGACGCCGCCCGCTTCGACCGGGTGCTGCTCGACGCCCCGTGCACCGCGCTCGGCATCATGCGCCGTCACCCCGAGATCAAGTGGCGCCGCGGCCCGGCCGACATCGAGCAGCGGGTCGCCCTGCAGCGCGGCCTGCTCGACGCCGCCGCCGACGCGGTGAAGCCGGGCGGCGCGCTGGTCTACAGCGTCTGCAGCGATACGCCCGAAGAGGGCCCCGAGCAGGTCGCCGCGTTCGTCGCGCGCCACCCGGACTTCGCCCTCGAGCCCCCGGCCTCCGACCCGACGCTGCCGCTCGAGGCCGACGGCACGCTGCGCCTCGACCCCCATCGCCACGGCGCCGACGGCTTCTTCGCCGCCCGGCTGCGCCGCAAAGACTGAGCCCCGAGCCCGCAGGAGATCCGATGTCCGCCGGACCGCGCATCGCCCCTTCGATCCTGTCGGCCGACTTCGGCCGCCTCGCCGACGAGGTCGCCGCCGTCACCGAGGCCGGCGCCGACTGGATCCACCTCGACGTCATGGACGGGCACTTCGTGCCCAACCTCACCTTCGGGCCCAAGATCGTCGCCGCGGTGCGCCGTGCCAGCCCGCTGCCTTTCGACGCCCACCTGATGGTCAGCCGCCCCGACGACTGGGTGCAGGCGTTTCGCGACGCGGGGGCCGACTCGATCACCGTGCACGCCGAGGCGTCGCTGCACCTGCACCGGACCATCCAGAACGTCAAGCAGACCGGCGCCCGGGTCGGGGTCAGCCTCAACCCGCACACCCCGCTCGACGTGCTCGACTACGTGCTCGACGACCTCGACCTGGTGCTCTTGATGTCGGTCAACCCCGGCTTCGGCGGGCAGAGCTTCATCCCGCAGACCCTGCGCAAGATCACGGCGCTGAGAAAAATGATCGACGCCCGCGGGCTCGATGTTGACATCCAAGTGGACGGTGGCGTAAATACGCGCACCGTTTTCGACGTGGCCCGCGCTGGCGCCGATGTCTTCGTCGCCGGCTCAGCGGTTTTCGGGGCTCCGCCCTACGCCGCAGCCATCAGCGCACTTCGAGATCTGGCCCGAAAAGGCCTCGAAGCGCGGTCCGCCGAAGACGATGCCTCTGTCGGGGCGTAGCGCAGTCTGGTAGCGCACCTGCTTCGGGAGCAGGGGGTCGAAGGTTCAAATCCTTTCGCCCCGACCACGAAGGCCGATCTCGCCTCGCGAGATCGGCCTTCGGCTTTTCGAACGCCGCCCGCGGCGGGCTCAGGGGCAGATGTCGACGTTGAGCACGAAGTCCCCGGCGTGGTTCGCGCCGAAGCCGTCGACGACGATGTAGTAGACCACCCCCGGCTCGGCGTCGAACTGGACCCGCGACTGCAGATCGACCGCGTCGTCGTTGCAGGCGACCTCCTCGCCCGCATCGCAGTCGTCCCGGCGCACGTAGAGCACCGTGTCGAAGCCCGTGCCGACCGTATCGGCGCAGACCGGCGCCGGCGCGACCACCTCCAAGGCGTAGATCACCTCCGGCCCGCCGCCGCCGCACCCGCCGCGCAGCGCCGAAGCGCCGACGCTGGTGCCCCGGTTCTGGCCCAGGCGGGCGTCGACGACCTCGCGGCCGCACATGCCCACCGGATCGATCCCCTGGCAGGCGTTGTCCACGCACGCGCCGCCCGGGCAATCGCCGTCGTCGAGGCAGCCGACGCAGGCCTCGTTGGCCACGTCGCACACCCCGCCGGGGCAGTGGGCGTCGATGGCGCAGCCGACGCAGGTCTCTTCCCAGCACACATCGTCGCCGGCGCAGTCGCCGTCATTGGCGCAGCGGTCCAATACGCAGCGGCCCTCGTCGTTGCAGACCCAGCCGGAGCCGTCGGGGCAGTCGCCGTCGCCGTTGCAGCCGAAGCAGCTGCCCTCGAACGTGGTGATCGTATACACCCCGCGGGTATTGGCGCTGTAGGTGTCCGAGAAGACGTAGTAGGTCAGCGCCGGGTCGACCTCGACCGTCACCGCGCCGTCGTTGCCCCCGACCAGATCGGAGTCGTCATTGCAGGCGACCTCGTTGTCGACGTTGGAGCAGGCCGGCGCGCCCGCCTGCCGCTCGGGCGTCGCCCGCACGTGAACCACCGAATCATAGGACGCGTCGCCGGTGTGCACGCAGAGCACCTCGCGGCGCCGCACATCCAGTTCGAAGACCGCCTCGGGGCCCGGGGCCCGGTTGCCGCACGTCGCCTGCTGCAGCCGCCCGGCCTGGGCGGTGCTGCCGAAGATCGTCTCGCCGACCGCCAGCGGCGTGGGTTGCGCGCAGGTGCCCGGCGGCGTGCCGACGCAGGCCCCCTCGATGCACAGGCTCGGACCGTCGGCCGGGCACTCGACGGCGCAGCCGCCGCAGTTGAGCGGGTCGACGTCCTGATCGAGGCAGCGACCGTCGCAGCAGCCGAGGCCATCACAATGCAGCGTGAGCGCGATCGGCTCGCGCACCTCGGCGCCGCTCTGGTCGAAGAACACCGCGATGAAGTCCCGCGGCGGATCCTCACCCTGGCCGAAGTCGATCGACTCGACGCGGTTGATCTCGTCCCAGTCGACGCTGACCTCGTAGGCCCCCTCCTGCCCCGAGGTCGCAAACGCGCCGTACGACGCGCCGCCCGGCGACTCGAGCACGCCGCCGATGAGATCGTCGATGCCGTCGGGATCGGTGACCACCGCCGAGAGGGTGACCTCTTCACCGACGGTCAGCCGACGCACGTTGGCGTTGAGCGTCAGGATGCGCGGCGGGCGGTTGCCCATCTGGCCGCCCGCGCCGCCTTCACCGCCGACGCCGCCCTCACCGCCGAAGCCGCCCTCACCGCCGACGCCGCCCTCACCGCCGACGCCGCCCTCACCGCCGACGCCGCCCTCACCGCCGAAGCCGCCCTCACCGCCGACGCCGCCCTCACCGCCGACGCCGCCCTCTCCGCCAAAGCCGCCTTCTCCGCCAAAGCCGCCCTCACCGCCGACGCCGCCCTCACCGCCGACGCCGCCCTGGCCGCCTTCTCCGCCTTCGCCGCCCTGACCGCCTTCGCCACCGACGCCGCCCTGGCCGCCCTGACCGCCTTCCCCGCCCTGACCGCCTTCGCCGCCCGCGCCGCCATCGTCGACGCACATCCGGCTGCCGCCGTCGCAGGCCTGCCCCGCGGGGCATCCGCAGTCCGCCGGGCAGTTGGCGCAGTTCTCGGTGCCGACGCACTGCCCGTCCCCGCAGCACGCGCCGCAGTCGGCGGGGCAGGTCGAGCAGTCCTCCTCGGGGTCACAGACCTCGTCGCCGCAGGTCTCGGGCACGCCGACGCAGACCGCCTCGATGGTGCACACCTGCCCCTCTTCGCACATGCCGCACGTGCCGCCGCAGCCATCGTCGCCGCACGCCCGGTCGGTGCAATCGGGAGTGCAGACCCCGCTGTCGGCCTCATCGGCGCACTCGCAGGCGCCGTACTCGCCGTCGACGCACGCCCGAAAGCTGGTGCTGCCGTCGGGGCAGGCGCAGGCCCTGAGATCATCCGCCTCACACGGGCCGCCGCCGCCGCCGCCGCCCCCACCGCCGACGCAGCCGGCCAGCCACAGCAGGCTGCCGAGAACCGGCGCCCATGCACACAGTCGCTTCATCTCGAACTCCCCCTCGGGTCACACCGCCGGATCGGGCCCGGCGGAGCGGCATTTAGCATGGCCCCCACCGCCATTCCATGCCTCCGGGTCATCTACCGCTCGCCCAGCAGCGGCCGTGGCGGACCGGGCGTCGCCGGCGGACGGGCCAGCCCGGCGGTGCTTTCGAGCGCGGCGCACAGCGCAGCGGTCATCGCGTCGGCCCGCGCCGCCTCGTCGACCACCCGATTCTCGAGCTGAGCCGGATCGGACGCGACGTCGAACAGCTGGCGGTGCCCGCGGCCCCAGTCCCAGATCAGCGTCCAGTCTCCATCCCGCAGCAGGTACTGGCGGTGCACGTCTTCATAGGCCACCTCGCTCAGCACCGGCCCCGGCGCCGCCGCGCCGCGCATCGCCGGGCCCAGATCGCGCCCCTGCCACGTCGGCGCCGGCGCGACGCCCAACAGCCCGCCGATGGTCGGCGCCAGATCGACCAGCGAGACCGGCGCGTCGACCCGCCGCGGCGCCAGCCCCGGCGCCCGCACGATCACCGGCACCGCCACCAGCTCGTCGAACAGCCCCGTCGAGTGATAGCCCGCCCCGCGCTCGCCGAAGGCCTCGCCGTGATCGGCGGTGAAGACCACCACCGTATCGCGGTCGAGCCCCGCCTGCCGCAGCAGCGTCAGCAGCCGGGCCACCTGCAGGTCGGTATAGAGCACCTCGGCCCGGTAGCGGGCCAGATCGGTATCGGCGGCGGTCTCGGTGCCCGGCGGCCAGCGATATGGGTGATGCGGGTCGAAGAGGTGCACCCAGGCGAAGAACGGCCGCCCGTCGCCGCGCTGCACGTGCTCGGTGATGAACCGCGTCGCCAGCCCCGCCGACGCGTGCCCGGTGACCGAGACCCCGTTGATGTTCAGATCGCGCACGATGTCCGGCGGATAGGTCGCGAAGCCCCGCCCCAGCCCGAAGGGCCCCAGGAAGCTCTCGTGCGGCGGCCAGCCGGCGGTGGCCCAGCCCGCCGCGCCCAGCCCCTCGGCCAGGGTCGGGTGCCGATCGAGGGCCGGCGTACCCACCCGCGGATCACCGGGCCACGCCCGCGGCCAGGGAGCCGGCGTCGTGCCCGGATCGAGCGGATGACGCACCCTCTCGTCGGCCGCGACCACCGTCGGGGCCCAGGCCAGGGCCCACGGATGGCGCCCGCTGTGCAGCGCGGCGATCGACGGCAGGGTCATCGCCGCCGGCGCATAGGCCGCGGTGAAGACGACCGACTGCTCGGCCAGCTTCGCCAGCGCCGGCATATGCCGCGCCCCCGCGCCGGTCGGATCGCTCGCCGTATGATCCCGGCGCAGGGCGTCGACGGTGATCAAGAGCAGATTGAGCGGCTGCGCCGGCGCGACGGGCGCCCACTCGATCGCCGACGTCGGTGGCGCCGCGTCCAGACAGCCCGGCGTCGCCTCCCCGCCGTCGAACGGCGCCGGGTCGGCCGCGGTGAAGAGCCAGCCGACGCCGTCCCGGTCCACATCCGAGGCCCGATCGCCCAGCCAGGCCATATCCGCGGCGATCACCCCGTGGGCCAGAATCGCCGCCTTGCCGTCCTCCCGGGCCTGCAGGGCCAGATGGGCCACCGGCAGGCACAGCAGCAGGGCCGCCGCCCGAAACGCCCACCCGCGGGCGTCTGGGGCCGCTGCTGGCTCCTCTCTCGGGGAGTCGACGGGCGCCTCCTGGCGGACCAGCGCGACCCGCATCGCCCCCGTGAAGCACCCCAGCGCGGCCGAGCCCAGCGCCGCGTGATAGCCCGGGTACAGCCGCACGTAGAGCATCAGATCGGCGGTCCAGGCGGCGATGCCGGCGAGCACCAGCAGCGCGAACAGCGGCCAGCCCAGGCGACTCGCGGCCACCCGCCGCCCCAGGCCACCGAGCGGCCCGATCCGGGCCAGGTCGAGCAGCAGGTCGGCGATCAACGCGCCGGCGAAGAGCAGCGCATACGCCGCGAGCAGACCGGCGAGCAGACCCGGCGGACCCGTGGGCAGCGCCTCGCGCCAGGTCAGGCCCCCGTACTCCAGGGCCAGCGCCAGCCCGGCGGCCAGCGCCGGCGCGGTCAGCGCGCGGCTCGGCGGCGTACGGCTCATCGGGTGGGCTCGGACACGATCAGGCGCACCTGCTGCTCCTGCGCGGCGGTCTGAGCGATCCAGGCCACCGCCAGCCGCGCGCCCGGGTCGGGGGGGTGCCCGGCGTCAGGCTCGGCACGAGACAGTCATCGGTGAGATCGAAGGCGACGATGAGCGCAGACCGCAGCATGCCTCAGCCTCGAACACGGCCTGGATCCAGTCAACCTCGCCCGCACCCGAGATCAGCACCGCCCACCAGCACCGCCAGGAAAGTTCACCAAAGCACGCGACCCGGTTTGACACGGCCCGGCCCTGCGCCTACCGTTCGTGCCGCAACGGCTGACGCCGTCGGGGCATCCAACCGACGGCCACCGAGGCCGTCGCTCTGCAGATGCCCTGCAGAACTCTTTGAAAATGGGGGCGATTGGTTTCGACGGGGATGCTGAAGCCCTGTCCGCGTGTCGCGCTTCTCGGTCAGCGCGTTAAAAAGGTCGAACGGCTATAACTGCCAATGATGATATGGAAATTGCTCTCGCCGCGTAAGTGAGCGTGAGTCGTCCTGCCAACCCTCGCCCATGGGGTTGAACGGGGCGTCACTTCAGTGGGCTGGCCAACGAGCGGTGTTCGGTACGCTCCGCGGCGAGATTTTCATCGAACTCCCCTGACTGGACGCCCGCCCGTGGGCATCCACCGGGGTAAATTCGAACGCGGGATACACACGTAGACGGCAGAGGTGAACGATTTCCGGACCCGGGTTCGACTCCCGGCGCCTCCACTCCGTGTGCGGCTTGGCCGCTGTACACCAGACGCCCCGCCGGGCAACCGGCGGGGCGTCGCTTTTTCGAAGCGACCACCACGGCGGGGGCCCCGAGCGCTCTGCGCGAACAGGGAATCAGGGCTTCAGCACCGACAGCGTCAGCAGGGCGCCATCGCAGGGTCGATCCGGCGTGCGCGTCGACCGCCCGGGTTCGGTCAGTCCCTTGGCGTCGGTCACGCTCGGGCCGTCCCGCCCGCGCAGGCTCCGCCGCTGGCGGCGGACCGGTCGACCGGCCGCGAAACGATTGCAATTCGGGCGGCTCGCGGGTAACCCCTGCGGACCGCTCACGGACGCTCGGGGCCCCCATGATCACCGACGCTGTCATCCCCGCGCTGGACGAAGCCGCCAACATCGGCCGGGTGGTCGAGTCATTGGCCCCGTTCGGCCTGCGGCGGGTCGTGGTCTGCGACAACGGCAGCACCGATGGCACCGGCGACGTGGCCCGGGCGGCGGGGGCCGAGGTGGTCGTCGAGCCGCAGCGGGGCTATGGCGCCGCCTGCCTCGCCGCGCTGGCCCACCTGCGCCGCGACCCGCCGGATACGGTGCTCTTTCTCGACGGCGACGGCGCCGACGACGTGCGCCGGGTGCCCGACCTGCTGGCGCCCATCGAGCAGGACTGGGCCGACATGGTCATCGGCTCGCGCACGCTGGGGCGCGCCGAGCAGGGGGCGATCACGCCGGTGCAGAAGTTCGGCAACGTGCTGTCGAGCACCCTGGTCAGCGCCTTCTTCAAGGTGAAGTTCACCGATCTGGGGCCGTTTCGGGCCATCAGCTGGGCGGGGCTCGAGCGGCTGGAGATGGCCGACCGCGACTTCGGCTGGACGGTCGAGATGCAGGCCAAAGCCGCCCGCCGCGGGTTGCGCTGCGCCGAGATCCCGGTGGACGCGCACGTGCGCATGGCCGGGCAGAGCAAGGTCTCGGGCACGGTGAAGGGGTCGGTCAAGGCGGGGGTGAAGATCCTCTACACCATCGGCCGTGAGGCGCTGCGCCGATGAGCGAGGCGAAGACCGAGCGGCTGATGATCTTCGCCAAGGCGCCGATGCCCGGGCGGGTGAAGACCCGGCTCCTGCTGCCGCCCGAGACGGCCGCGGCGGTGCACGCCGCCTTCGTGCGCGACGTGGTCGAGCGCCACGGCCGACCGGGGCGTCATGTGACGCTGTGGCGGGCGGGTGATCCGGATCATCCGCTGTGGGCCGAGCTGGTCGCGGCCCACGGCATCGCGCTGGCGGAGCAGCCGGCGGGCGACCTGGGTGATCGCATGGCGGCGGCCTTCGCCGCGACGGGCGCTGCGGGCGATCCGGTCGTGATCCTGGGCACCGACTCGCCGACGCTGCCGCCGCAGCGGGTCGACGCCGCCTTCGCGGCGCTCGCCGAGCGGGACGCGGTGATCACCCCGGCCTGTGACGGCGGCTACGTGCTGCTGGGCCTGCGCGGGGCGGCGACCCGCGACCGCACGATCTTCCCGAAGGGGCTGGCCTGGGGCACCGAGGCGGTGCTGCCGACGACGCTCGACGCGCTCGCGGCCCGCGGCGACTTCGCGGTGCTCGACCCGTGGTACGACGTCGACCGCCCGATCGACCTGCGTTGGATGCGGCATCACCTGCCATTGCTCGACGGGCCGGCCCCGCGGCATACGCGGGCGGTCCTGCAGCTGCTCGACGGGCTGGCCGGGGCCAGATGAGCGATGACCCCGTGAGCGACTACCCGGCGTTTCTGAAGCGCCTCTTCGCGCTGACCCGCTTCGGCGAGAAGCGCAGCCTCGACGGGCCGCGCGCGATGAACGCGGCGCTGGCCGACCCGCTGAGCGCGTACCGCGCGGTGGTCATCGGCGGCACCAACGGCAAAGGCAGCACCTGCGCCTTCCTCGAAGCGGCGCTGCGGGCGCAGGGCCTGTCGACGGGGCTGTATACCTCGCCGCATCTGGTCAGCTACCGCGAGCGCATCCGCCTCGACGGGCACGACGTGCCGGTCTCGACGCTGCTGAAGACGGGGCCGCGGGTGCTCGACGCCGCCGACCGGGTGCGCGCGTCGTTCTTCGAGGCCTCGTGGGCCCTGGCGGCGCTGCTCTTCGCCGAGCACGGGGTCGACGTGGCGATCTTCGAGGTGGGCATGGGCGGGCGGCTCGACGCGGCCAACGCCTGCGAGCCGGTGGCCTCGGCGGTGGTCAGCGTGGGGCTGGACCATACCCGGGCGCTGGGCACGACCATCCCCGAGATCGCGACCGAGAAGGGGGCCATCTTCCGCGCGGGGCGGCCGGCCCTGACCACCGCGCACGACGCCGCGATCCCCGCGCTGAAGGCGTGGGCCCCGCAGCTGCAGCGGGTGGCGGTGCGTGACGACCTGCCGCCGCTGCCGCTGCCCGGCGCCCACCAGCAGAGCAACGCCAGCCTGGCCCTGGCGTTGGCCGCGGCCATCGGCCATCCGGCGGCGCCGGCCGATCTGCTCGGCGTGCGCTGGCCGGGCCGCGCCGAGCGCATCGACGACGTGGTGATCGACTGCGCCCACAACCCGCCGGCTGCCGAGGCGCTGGCGGCGTGGATCGACGCCGCGCAGGCCGGTCCGACGCCTTTGGGACCGCTGCACCTGATCTTCGGCGGCATGGCCGACAAGGACCTGGGCCCGATCGCCGACGCGCTCGCCCCGCGGGTGGCCAGCGTCGAGCTGGTGACCCCCGAGTATCGCCGGCGGGCCGAGGCGGCCGCGCTGGCGCCGCTCTTCGAGGGCAAGGCGGGGCCGGCGGCGCTGACGGTGGGCCGATCGGTGGGCGCGGCGCTCGATCGCCGCCCGGCGGGGCATACGACGCTGGTGGCCGGCTCGTGCTTCCTGGCCGGCGAGGCCCGCGCGCACCTGCTGGGGCTCGAGTTCCCCGAGGCGGGGCTCTACACCACCGCCCGCTGAGGCCCGCCCCGGTGCGCGATCAGAAGCCGGGCGGCCACAGCGTCGTCGGCAGCTCGTCTTGATGCAGCATGCTCAAGACGTCCATCGAGATCGCGACCCCCCAGTGCAGCAGCACGCCGCCCCAGATCGAGCGGTACTTCATCGACAGGCAGCCGAGCACCACCCCGGCGACGATGGCCGCGAGGCTCTCGGTGCCCGTCTTCTGGAAGTGCAGCATGCAGTAGGGGATGACCATGATGAACACCGCCCCGTAGCCCGCCCAGCGGCGCAGGCCGTCGAGCAGCGCGCCGCGGAAGAGGAACTCCAGCGCGAAGAACTGCACCCCGTAGGCCAGCTCCCAGGCGATCAGATCGGCCCAGCTGCGCCCGGCGAAGCGGTAGAAGGGGTAGATCGCCTGGTTGGCCGGCATGAACGAGGCGATGACGACCACCACCGCCATGATGCCCGCCAGCGCGCCGTAGACGCCCAGGTGCCCGGTGAAGCCACGCAGGCCCATATAGCCCGACTCGATCACCGAGCGGCCGTTGACCTTGAACCAGATGGCGGGCACCAGCACGTAGCCGATGACGCAGAAGGCGACCCAGTGGAAGAGCGCCAGCAGGTCGTAGAGCGGGTGGTCGCGGGTATAGGCCAGGCTGGCGCCGATCGGGTCGCCGGCGGCGGTCATGCGCTCGACCACGTCGGCCTTGAGCGCGTCGCCGAAGAGGTCGAGGAAGACGGTCTCGGAGCCGACGAACTGCGTGATCGTCAGCCCGATCGCGGCGACGACGAGCACGCCCGCTTCGAACCGGCCGAACGGCGCGCCGCCCTCCACCGCGTCGGGCGCGATCTGGCGATAGAGCCAGCCCAGCATCAGAACAACTCGCCGGAGAATCCACCGCTGGGGTTGTCGCTCTCGCCGGCGAGCAGCGCCGCGGTGCGCGGGTCGAACGCGGCGATGAAGCGCGAGACGAAGCACACCGCCTGCCGCGCGCCGCGATCGCCGGGGGCCACGCTGACCACCGGCACGCCGCCGGGCACGTGGGTCGCGCCCAACAGCCCCGCCAGCCCCGCCGCTTCGTCGGGCCGGGGGATGGCCACCACCGGCAGCCGCGCCTCGGCGGCGACCACCGCCGCCAGGTGCGCGCCGGCCCCGCCGCAGACCAGCACCGCGCGCACCGCGCGGTCGGACGCCGCGCGAGCGAACTCGTGGATCCGGATCGGCTGCCCGATGCGCAGGCGATGGCGCTCGTAGCCCAGCCCCAGCCGCTCGAGCTCACCGACGGCGACCTCGGCCACCGGCTCGTCCCGCGCGCTCTCGGTGACCACCGCCACCCGACTGCGGGTCGGTACCGAGCGGCCGATGGGGCTGTCGTCGATGTCGTCGAGAAAGGCCGGCGGCGTGCTGTGCAGCGTCGCGCCGAGCAGCGACTGCCCGGCGAGGCTGTGGGACGGTCGCAGGGCCGGCGGCGAGAGGTGCTCCCACTCTTCGCGGGTGCCGATGCGGGCCACGAGCGAGCCGACCCGCACCTCGTCGCCCGGGTGGCGCACGTGCTCGACGAGCACCCCCGACGTGGGCGCGGGCACCTCGGCGTCGACCTTGTCGGCCGAGATCTCGAACAGCGGCTCGTCGGCTTCGACCCGCTCACCGGGCTCTCGGAGCCAGCGGATCAGCGTCCCGTGGGTCACCCCGTCTCCCAGAGACGGTACGACGACGTCGACGGCCATGGGGCTCCTCGCGGCGGGTAGCGACGCCCGGGAGATAGCATGCCCGGCGCGAATGGTCCATCATCGGGCGGTGCGCCGCGCGACCTTCATCTGGTTGTCCCTGGCCCTGTCGACCGGCGGGGTGGTCGGGGTGGTGGTGCATCTCTACGGCCCGGGGCCGCTGCGCGCGCAGGCCCCCTGGCTGGGGTTCATCGTCGCCATCGCCGTCTACTTCGCCCGCTACATCCGCCTGCGCGCGCCCACCGACCGCCACAGCCGCAGCCGGGCCTCGCTGACGCCGCGGGGCAAGCGCGGGTTGCTCGCGGTGCTCGGCCTCGCGACGCTGTCCGGCGCCGGCTGGGCCGCCTGGCAGGGCCTGCAGGGCTACGACGAGCTGACGCCGGCGATGCTGCTCGGCGACGCGCCGCCCGAGGCGGGCTTCTTCATCGCCGAGGGCAAGCCGCAGCTCGAGGCGCTGTACCACCTCGGTGACGGGCCGGGTCAGCGGTTCCTGGTGCCGCTCGATACGTTCGAAGGGCGGCTGCTGGTCATCGTCGATCGCCAGCCGCCCACGACGTCGGTGCGGGTCTCGGGGCAGCTCGAGACCCGCCTGCGCGCGGTGCAGACCGGCGCGCCGGGCGCCGACGACGCGCAGACCTCGGTGCTCGGGCCCGTCGAGGGCTCGACCGATGGCCCGGCGCCGTTTCTGCCGCAATATCGCCAGCATCTGCGGTTGCCGGCCGACGCCCGGGTCTGGTTCCTCGACACCGGCGTGCGCGCGGGCATCAACCTGACGACCGTCCTGCTGGTGCTGGTGCCGGGCTTTCTCTTCCTGCTGACCGTCGGTGCGCCCACCCGCCCGACCGGGCCGCGCATGACCATCCCCCGGCGCCCGGGCCGGACGACCCGCCCGGGGCGCGCGCGCCGCGCCTGATCGGCGCAGGCCGGGCGTCTCGATCTTGACACCCCCCAAGCCCCGACCTACCCTCGGCGAGCGTCGCCGGGTCCGGCGATGCGCCACCCTGTCTTCGACCCGGGAGGGCGAATGAAGGCCTCGATCGGGACCTTCCTGGCCACCTCGATCGCCGCGCTGGGCGTCTGCACCGACGCCTGGGCCCTCGACAACGACCCCGCGCTCGATCGCCTGTGCGTCGTCGAGGCCGCGGGCACCGCGAACCCGTGCGGCACCGTGCCCGTACCCGACCAGCAGGCCTTCAAGGACCTGTCGCGGGAGTACGGCATGATGTTCGCCCCGGTGGTGCTCGCCCCGGCGGAGACCATGGGCATCAACGGGTTCCAGCTCAACCTGCAGGTGGGTGTCCACGCGATCAACAGCGACGAGGACTACTGGACCCGCGGCGCGAAGAGCGGCGAGCCGGCGCCGGTGCTGACCACCATGCGCTTCGACGTGCGCAAGGGCCTGCCCTACAGCTTCGAGCTGGGCATGAACGGCACCTACCTGCTCGAGAGCGAGCTGTGGGCCTTCGGCGGCGCGCTCAAGTGGGCGCTCAACGAAGCGGTCGACGCCTTCCCGGTCGACATCGCCGTGCGCGGCAGCGTCAACCGCATGGTGGGCTCCTCGACCCTCGAGCTGACCACCGCCGGCTTCGACCTCATCGTCGGCAAGTCGTTCGGCGCCGGCGGCGTGGCCAACATCGCCCCGTACATCGCCTACAGCCCGGCGTGGGTCATCGCCCGCAGCGGCGTGATCGACGCCACCCCCGGCGACGGCACCGACCCCGAGGCGAGCTTCGTCTTCGCCGCCGAGACCCAGGTGCTGCACCGCTTCGTGATCGGCAGCCGCTTCATCCTCGGCGCCTTCAACTTCACCCCCGAGGTCGCCGTGGCCCAGGGGCTCTTCGACGCGCACTTCAACGTCGGCGTCGACTTCTGAGCCGCTCGCGGCCCGCCCGCGACGTCCGCTCGAATATCCCGCTCATATCGACGTACGGCACCCGCCGGTCCGATTGCGGTATCGTGTCGCGCATCGGCTCTGCGAGAGCCCAAACCAGAAAAACAGGAGCACGCCCATGCGCCGAGCCTGTCTGCCCGGAGTGATCGCGGCCCTGACCGCCTTTGGCCTCTGGGGTTGCAAGAACATCGAAGAAGGCAAGGCCGAGGCCGGCGCCATCGGCGCCGCCTGCGAGGCCGGCGACGACTGCGACGCGGTGCCGGTCGAAGCCGGCGAGTCGGCCACCTGCCTCAAGATGCCCGGCGGCTACTGCACCATCGACTGCCTCGGCGGCTTCTTCGACTGCGACGACCAGTCGATCTGCGAGGGGCTCGGCGACCAGGCCTACTACTGCCTCGACGGCTGCCTGACCGACAACGGCAACGACGACTGCCGCGGCGACTACCGCTGCGCCGCGCGCCCGACGGTCATCAACGCCGATGGCCGCGAGGTCGGGGTCTGCCTGCCCAAGTGCGAGGCCGACGCCGACTGCGAGGCCGGGCGGCGCTGCGTCGTCGAGACCGGCGACTGCGTGCCGCGCGGCGAGCGGGCCACCGGCGACGGCTGCACCAACAACGGCGCCTGCAACGGCGGGCTGTGCATCAAGAGCACCGACTTCCGCGGCGGCTACTGCTCGGCCCAGTGCTCGAGCCAGTTCGGCGAGTGCGAGCCGGGCAGCGAGTGCGCCACCATCGACGGGGCCGCCGTCTGCCTCTCGGCCTGCGACGACAACGGCGACTGCCGCACCGACGAAGGCTACATCTGCCGCCAGATCGCCGAGCGCACCGACAGCAACGGCGACGTGCAGGCGGTGCGCGCCTGCGTGCCCAAGTGCCAGAACGACGCCGCCTGCGGCGACGGCCGGTACTGCGACAGCGTCGAGGGCATCTGCAAGGAGGGCGCCGGCGACCCCAACCCCATCGGCGCCTTCTGCGCCGGCGACGCCGACTGCCAGAGCAGCGACTGCTTCGCCGCCGAGGGCTGGGCCAACGGCTACTGCACCACCGGCTGCGCCGACGACGGCGAGTGCGCCGACGGCCCCTGCGGCGACCTGCCCGGCGGGCGCACCGGCTGCCTCGCCGGCTGCGCCGCCGACCTCGACTGCCGCCCGGGCTACATCTGCGACGGCGGTGGCTGCCGGGCCCCGTGCCTCGGCGACGGCGACTGCGCCGACGGGCTGCGCTGCTCGACCTCGTCGGGCCGCTGCGTCGTGCCCGGTCAGGGGGCCGGCGAAGTGCAGCAGCGGCTCATCACCGAGCGCATCTCGGTGGGCGGATCGCTCAGCGCCCCGCTGGTGATCGACGTGCCCGAGAATACGATCGGGTTCGCCATCCTCGCCGAGGGCGCCGGCGACGACCTGATGGTCATCGGCGACATGACCGACCCCAACGGGCGCACCGTCTACGACTTCCAGGACCCGTTCGGCAGCGAGTTCCGCTTCTTCCCCAGCGCCGACCAGATCACCCAGTTCGTGCCGTCGAGCCCGCGGGCCACGCCGACGCCCGGCCCGTACACCTTCAGCCTCATCAAGGAAGGCGCCAACAGCGACATCCGGGTCTCGGCGCTGATCAAGACCAGCGACGGCGAGCCGCAGAACGGCAGCCTCGACATCAACTTCATCTTCGCCAAGGTCAGCGGGCTCACCGCCGATCAGGCCCCCGAAGACAGCGACTTCCAGGCCGCGGTGAGCGAGATGCGCACGCTGCTCGGGCGGCGCGGCATCGAGCTGGGCAGCATCAGCTACTGCGACATGACCGGCAGCGACGCCGACCGCTTCTCGGTGATCGACAGCGTCGACGGCGCCTCGTCGGAGCTCAGCCGCATGTTCGCCACCTCCGCCGACCTCGGGGCCATCGGCTGCCAGGCCGACGACGCGGTGAACTTCTTCCTCGTCGACGAGATCGTCGGCGGGCGGGCGGGCTTCATCATCCTGGGCATCGCCGGCGGCATCCCGGGGCCGGCGACCATCAACGGCACGACCCACTCGGGCGTCGCGGTGACGATGACCGGCTTCCGGCGCAACCCGGTGCAGCTGGCCCAGACCATGGCCCACGAGGGCGGCCACTACCTGGGGCTGTTCCATACCACCGAGGCCGAGGGCACCGCCTTCGACCCGCTGCCCGATACGCCCGAGTGCGACAACAGCAAGGACCGCAACGCCGACGGCCTCGTCGACAACAGCGAGTGCGCCTCGTCGGGCGCCGACAATCTCATGTTCTGGGCCGCCGGCGACGCCGCCGAGAAGGTCTCGGGCGACCAGCAGTTCATCCTGCTGCGCAACCCGGCGATCCGCTGAGGAGGGGACGATGAAACTGCGCATCTCGACCGCGGCGCCCGCCGCGCTGCTCTCCGCTCTGCTCGCGCTGCCCGCCCTGGCCCAGGTGGCCCCCGGCGGCGGCGTACAGCTTCCCGGCACCGCGCCCGGCACGGCGCCCGGTGCGGCGCCGCCGACCGCCGCGCCGCCGGCGGCCGCGCCCGACGCCGCCACCGCCCGCCAGACCATCCGCCGCTGGTTCGACGGCTTCGAGTTCGTGCCCCGCGCCGAGCACTTCGCCCGGCTGGGGCCGGCCGCCGCGCCGGCGTTGATCGCGCTGGCCGACGATACGACCGAGCATCCCGTCGTGCGGGCCCGGGCGCTCTCGTCGATGGTCTACCTCGACGACCCGACCAGCGCCGCGGCGCTCGCCCGGCTGCTGGAGTCCCCCGACGCGCCCAGCCTGCTGCGGCGCAAGGCGGCGCTGGTGCTCGCCGAGCGCGAGGGCCCGGCGGCGATCGACCGGCTGGCCACCGCGCTGGTCAACGCGCCCGACGACCTGCCGCTGCGCGAAGCCTGCGCCCGCGGCCTGCGCACCATCGGCGCGCCGGCGATCGCCACCCGCGACGCGCTGCTGCGGGTCGAGACGGCGCCCACGGTGCGCGGCCTGCTCGGCGCCGACAAGCGGATCGGGCTCGAGTAGCCCCACGATCCGCCCGCGCCGTTCGCCGCTCGCCGGCCGGCATCCCGCCCCCCGCACCGGGCCCGCCACGGCCGCTGGCCGCGCCGCCCGGTGCCCTGTCTCGAACCTGTCACAGTGGGTCCATCCGTGTCGTGCGGAATGTTTGCATTGATCGGGAACGGTCGTCGACAATGCGGGCGCCGTCGAACACCGCGCAAAAGGAGACTGCCGTGGGTGCGTTCTATCGATGGGGGCTGGCCGTCGGGCTGCTGGCCCTCCCGCTCTCGACGCTCGCCGCTCCGGAGGGCACTCGGGATCTGGGGCTCAACCAGGGGCTCTTGGGCAACTCGACGATCTCGGTGTTCGTCCGCGCCGGCGAGACCCTGCGGGTCTGCTCGAGCGACGACGGCTTCGCCGAGGCCGCGGTCGACGAAGACATCGACGGCGACGGGGAGGTCGAGAACTTCCCCCTCGATCGCATCGACGCCGGCGAGCCGCACTGCGGGCGCGATCCGGACGCCAACTGCATCGGCGTGGGCGGCGAGTTCCCCGCCGGGCGCGTCGGCCGGGAGATCGTGATCTTCCCGCCCAACCCGGTGCGCTGCGAGGCGGACAACGAGTGCAACCCGGGCGAGGCGTGCCTCGAGCTGTCGACCGGTGAGCCGGTCGGGGCCCAGCCGCGGCGTCCGCGCTGCGGTTATGCCCGCTCGGTCAACGCGGCCCGGGGCTACTGCAACGCGCAGCAGGCCCAGGGCGACCGCAACTGGCAGGAGATCGACGTCGACGTCGAGGGCGCGTGGACGATCAACTTCGTCGGCGAGCCCGAGACCCTGACCGCGTCGGGGCGCTCGACCCGCTTCTTCGAGGTCGACGTCGTCGACACCGTCACCGGTGATCCGGCCCCGCCGGGCCGCGTGTTCACCGACAGCTGGACGATCAACGCCCACAGCTTCAGCTACGGCACCTATACGGACTTCTACGTCGTCGCCTCGGCGGACCTCGGCGCCGAGGAAGGCGCCCGCATCTTCGTGATCGACTTCGAGAACATGCGCGGCTTCAACTACGTGCTCGTCGCCAACCGCGTCGGCCTGCAGGACTCGCCGGGGCTGTCGAACTGCTACCTCGGCGAGATCGAGGGCGGGCTGTGCCCCAACGACGCGCAGCTGCGCGGGGTCTTCCCGGTGGCCGAGTACGACATCTACCTCAACTTCCCCGACCCGGCGCCCGATCCGGCCATCGCGCCGGAGATCGACAACGTGCAGTTCAACGACGAGGTGGGCTCGAACTCGATCACCCCCGACGGGGACGGCGAGCAGGACCAGGGGGCGTTCACCTTCGACTCGAACATCAGCGGCACCTACGAGGTGGTCATCGACACCAACGGCAACGGGGTGCTCGAGCGCGACGCCGACCTCGTGCTGCGCGGCGAGGCCGAGGTGGGCAACAACACCGTCGGCTGGGACGGCCGCGACCGCGACGGCGCGGTGGTGCCCGACGGGGCCTACGAGTTCGAGATCCGGCTGATCTCGTCGGAGACCCACTTCCCGATGAGCGACATCGAGTTCAACGAGTCGGGCTTCGTGATCTACGAGCTCGACGCCGCCGACGGCGTGCCGGTGCCGCGCACGATGTTCTGGGACGACCGGGTGATCCAGAACGACCGGGTGATCATCGACGCCGCCGGCGACGACGTCATCACCAGCCTGCCCGACGGCTCGGCGATCCCGGCCGACGGCGGCGCCTGGCAGCGGCGCTACTGGAACCAGGGCCGGCGCTTCAACGAGGCGCAGAACCGCGAGCTGGACGTGCCGCTGGTCATGGACACCTGGGTCATCGGCGACTTCGACCTGGTCGACACCGGCTCGTGCATCGCCTGCGACGAGCCGATCGACACCATCATCGTCGGCGGCGAGAACGACCCCGGCCTCGACAGCGACGGCGACGGGCTGACCGACGACGTCGAAGACGCCAACGGCAACGGCATCCACGACCCGGGCGAGACCGACTTCCAGGACCCGGACACCGACGGCGACGGCATCCTCGACGGCATCGAAGACGCCGACCGCGACGGCCAGTTCGACGAGGGCGAGACCGACCCGCGCCGCGCCGATACCGACGGCGACGCGCTCTCCGACGGCGTCGAGGACGCCAACCAGAACGGGCAGGTCGACGCGGGCGAGACCGACCCGCGCAACCCGGACACCGACGACGACGGCCGCACCGACGGCATCGAGGTCAACGGTGACGTGCCCACCGACCCGCTGGTGGGCGATACCGACGGCGACGGGCTGCTCGACGGCGAAGAAGACGCCGACAACGACGGCCGGCTCGACGCCGCCGAGACCAGCCCCGCCGACCCGGACACCGACGACGACGGGCTGCTCGACGGGGTCGAGATCAACGGCGACAACCCGACCAGCCCGCGCAACCCCGACTCGGACTTCGACGGGGTGCCCGACGGCGTCGAAGACCGCAACCAGGACGGCGCGCACCAGCCCGACGAGATGAACCCCAACGAGGCCGACACCGACGGCGACGGCCTCGAGGACGGCGACGAAGACCTGAACGCCGACGGCATCGTCGACGACAACGAGACCGACCCGCTCGACCCGGACACCGACGGCGACGGCATCTCCGACGGGGTCGAGGTCAACGGCGACAACCCGACCGACCCGCTCGACCCGGACACCGACGGCGACGGGCTGCCCGACGGCGTCGAAGACCGCAACCAGGACGGCACCTACGCCGCGGGGCTCGACGGCGAGACCGACCCCAACAACCCCGATACCGACGGCGACCGGCTGCCCGACGGCGTCGAGGACGCCGACCAGGACGGCGACTGGGGCCCAGGGGACGGCGAGACCGACCCGCGCAACCCCGATACCGACGGCGGCGGCGAGTGGGACGGCGACGAGGTGGACGGCGGCCGCGAGCCGGTGGACAACCCCGATGACGACCAGGGCGACATCGACATGGACGGCCTGCGCGACATCGAAGAGGACGTCAACGGCAACGGCGTCGTCGACCCCGGCGAGACCGACCCCAACGACCCCGACAGCGACGACGACGGCCTGCTCGACGGGGTCGAGGTCAACGGCGACAACCCGACCGACCCGCTCGACCCCGACAGCGACGACGACGGCATCCTCGACGGCGCCGAGGACAGCAACGGCAATGGCGCCCTCGACGAGGGCGAGAGCGACCCGAACAACGCCGACAGCGACGGCGACGGCCTGCGCGACGGCAATGAAGACCTCGACCGCGACGGCGAGCTGGACGACGGCGAGACCGATCCGAGCAACCCGGACACCGACGCCGACGGCATCCCCGACGGGGTCGAGGACGCCGACCAGGACGGCGAGCGGGATGAGGGCGAGACCGACCCGACCCGCCCCGACACCGACAACGACGGCCTGAGCGACGGGGTCGAGGACGCCAACCAGAACGGCATGCGCGACGAGGGCGAGACCGACCCGCTCGACGACGACAGCGACGATGACGGGCTGCTCGACGGCGTGGAAGACCAGAACGCCAACGGCAACTTCGACGGCGGCCCCGAGACCGACCCGCTCGACCCGGACACCGACGGCGACGGCCTCAACGACGGCGTCGAAGACGTCGACCAGGACGGTAACTTCGAAGACGGCGAGACCGACCCCAACAACCGCGACACCGACGGCGACGGCCTCGAGGACGGCGTCGAAGACCAGGACCAGGACGGCGACTGGGGCCCCGACGACGGCGAGACCGACCCGCGCAACCCGGACACCGACGACGGCGGCGTCAACGACGGCGACGAGCTCGACAACGGCACCGACCCGCTCGACCCCACCGACGACCTCGGCGCGATGCCTCAGCCCGACGCGGGGCCTGCGCCGACCGCCGACGCCGGCCCGCGCGAGGTCAGCGGCAGCAACCTCGTCGACGGGTGCAACGTCGCGCCCGGCGGCGGCGGTGAAGAGGCGCCGATCGGCGGCCTGATGCTGCTCGCCCTCGTCGGCCTCGGCCTGAGCCGCCGCCGACGGTGAGAGCCCTGCTCGCGCTGCTGCTCGCCTGCGTCGCCTTCGGCGGCCTCGGCTGTGAATCGTTGCAGGCCCCGCCGGCCGATCCCGACGCCATCCGCGGGCCCGACGACCCGCGCAACCTGCGCCGGGCCTTCGAGGCGGTCGTCGAGGCCGCCCGGCGGTCCGACGAGGCGGCGATCGTGGCCGAGCTCGAGACGTTCCTCGCCACCCGCGAAGAGCTCGTCGCGCTGTTCGGGGCCGAGGTGGGCGCGGCGGTCTGGCCCGGCTACAGCGACACGGTGGCCGGCGACCTGCGCAAGCAGGCGGCGCCGGTCATCATCGAGCGGGTCGCCGACGGCTTCACCGAGGTCTACGTCGAGCGGGTCGGCCCGGCTTATCCCGCCCGCACCACGCCCGGCGATCGGGCGCTGCTCGACGCGTTCGCGCCCCGCGGCCTGGCGATGTACACCGTGCGGCTGCGCAAGCCGGGCGAGACCCTGGGGCTGCGGCTCAACGGGTTCGTCTATCACGGGGGGCGTTGGCGGGCGCTGCTCAAGGCCTATGACCACCTGCCCGATCCACCGCCGGCCGAGGCGCCCGCGCCGCCGGCCGCCCCGGACGCGCCGCCGCCGACCCCCACTCCGGACGCGCCAGATGCCCCGCCCGGGGCCGATTCGGCGGCCCCGGCCACCCGATGATGCCCACCGCGTCGAACTGACCCGCCAGGACCATCCTGGAGCGACTGCGGGCATGTCCGGGCCTTGCCCGAAGACCTCGATCTGCGCTCAGCCCAGCGAGAGCGGCCCGTCGGGGTCGGTGGGGTCGTCGTCGACCGCGGCCGGCCGCGGCATGCCGTCGATCGGCGTCAGCTCGTCGAACGGATCGTCGGGCACCCGCTGATGGATCGGCGTCGGCGGGCGGCCCAGGGCACACTCGGCGGCCAGCTCGCCGCGGTTGCTGTAGCCCAGCCGCTTGAAGATGTCCTGGATGAGCCGCACCACCGTGCGCGGCGAGATGCCCAGCGCCCGGGCGATCTGCTCGTTGGTCTGCCCCGCCGCCACCAGCGCCGCCACCTGTGACTGCCGCGGCGTCAGCGCCCGCTGCCAGCGCAGCGGCACCCGCTGGTCGTACGACTCGAAGCGGGCCTCCATCTGGGCCAGGGCCTGGCTCAGCGGGTTGAGCAGCACCTGCCCCGTCAAGCGGGCGCTCGCGCCGAGGGGGTGGTCGAGGCAGAGGAAGCGCGGGGCCCGCTCGCGGCCGGGCAGCGGCAGGCGCACCGCCTCGCCGTCGGCCTGCTCGTCGGTCTCGTGCCAGTGCAGGCGGGCGTCGGGGCGGGCGAGCCAGGTGCGCACCAGATGGCCGATGCGGTTGCGCCACGGCTCGAGCCCTTCGGGCCGATAGAGCTCGGCGATGCGGCTGGCCAGCGCGTGCACTGGCAAGGGCTGGCCGTCACTCATCGTGTTTCTCCCCCTTCGTTGCCTGCCCGGGCAGGGCCTGGCGGCGCGCGCCGCGAGAGCGGTGCAGCCGCGGCGCCGGCTTGGGGCGCTCGAGCAGCCGCTGCGCGTCGAGCTGGTGCCGACCGTCGATACCCAGATGGCGGTAGACCACGCTCAGGTGGCGGGCGACGGCCCCCTGACCCACCCGCAGATAGGCCGAGATCTGGCGGTTGGTATAGCCGCGGGCGGCCAGACACGCGCAGTCGGCGGCGAGCGGCGACAGCCCGCTCAGCAGATCGTCCAGGGTCGTGGCGTGCGGCGGATCGGTGCCCGGGCCCACCGGCGCGCGGGTGTAGAAGCCCGCCGGGCCGCCCGGCAGCCGGGGCAGCATCAGATCACCGGCGTAGGTCACCGCCCGCTCGAGCGCGTCGAGGCGCCGCCGGGCCAGCTCGCCGAACGGGCGCTGGCGGGCGAGCACCCACAGCGAGGCGCAGTCGGCTTCGGTGTGGAAGAGCCGCAGGCTGATCACCGGCAGCCCGCCGAACGGGCCGGCGAGCCCTGCGCCTTCGCCGGCGAGCTGCACCGCGTCGGGGTGCGCGAGGCGCGTATGCACCGCGTCGGCCATCTCGACGGTGGCCAGCCCGGCTCGGATGCGCCGGGTGCGCAGCCCGCGCACCGCCCCGCCCACCGCGCCGCCGCTCGCCGGGCGGAAGACCACGTAGCCCGCCGGCGCGTCGGTGGCGTCGAGCAGCACGAGCAGGGCGTGCTCGGCGAAGCGCCGGGGCTCGGTCAGGGCGTAGAGCCGCTCGATCCAGCCGAGCAACCGCTGCGGGTCGTCGAGGGTCAGCGTCGCCTCCAGTCGTCGAAGATCTCCGCTCATTGGAAGATAAGGAACAGTACCGAGCCCGCTTTCGTCAAGCGTCGGGCGCGCAATGTCAGCGCCCGCCCATCGGCCCGTCGGGTCGGCAGCGCGCTGTACGGCCCGCCGGGCGCCCCGCCGGGCGGATCAGGCGCCCTCGCCCAGCGGGCGATATTTCAGGTTGGCCGGCCGCTCGAAGACCATCGTATCGGCGGGCACCGACTCGGTCAGCCAGACGTTGCCGCCGATGACCGAGCGGGCGCCGATGACCGTCTCGCCGCCGAGCACCGTCGCGCCGGCGTAGATCACGACCCCGTCTTCGAGGGTCGGGTGGCGCTTGGCACCGGCCATCTTGCGGTGCACCGACAGCGCGCCGAGGGTCACGCCCTGGTAGATCTTGACGTCGTCGCCGATCTCGGTCGTCTCGCCGATGACCACCCCGGTGCCGTGGTCGATGAAGAAGCGGTCGCCGATGCGGGCCCCGGGGTGGATGTCGATGCCGGTGCGGGTCTTGGCGCTCTCGGTCATCGCCCGCGGCACGTAGGGCACCCCGGCGGTCGCCAGCCAGTGGGCGATGCGATGGGCGGTGATCGCGTGGAAGCCGGGGTAGGTGAGGATGACCTCTTCGACGCTGTGCGCCGCCGGGTCGCCGTCGAACGCGGCCCGCGCGTCGTGCAGCAGCCGCCGTCGCAGGCCGGGCAGCGCGGCGATGAAGGCCTCGGTCATGCCCCGGGCGCGCACCTTGAGGGCCGGCGCGGGGCTGTCGGGCTGCGCGTGCTGCAGCGCGCGATAGACCACCCGGGCGAAGTCGGTGAACAGGTGGCACAGCCAGGTGCCCACCCGGAAGCGGCGGCTGGTGCGGGGCAGGGCCTCGTCGGCGTAGAACCCGGGGAAGAGGATGCGCCGGATGAGCTCCAGCGTCTGGTCGATCGACTCCCGGGCGGGCAGGCGCGGGCGCTCGAAGTTCTCTCCGTCGGCGTCGTAGCCCTCGATGAGCGCGTCGACCAGCGCCCCGAGCCGCTCTTCGTCCACCTCGACCTCCTCGTCTCGCCGCGGCCCGCTACAGCAGGCCCCACCGTCGGCGCAGGAACCACTCGGCGCTCGGCAGCAGCACCGCCAGCAGCAACCACCAGACACTCGACCACACCGGCACGTCACGCCGACGGTTGACCTTGAGCACCCGCGGCTCGACCCGCGCCAGCCCCTCGAGCCCGTCGTCGAGGGCGCGCACCTCGCCACCGGCGGCCCGGGCGATGGCCGCCAGCGGGGCCCGCTTCGCCGCGGTCTGGCGCAGCTCGATGGGATCGGTCGCCACCACGAAGACGTCGTCGTCGTCCATCTCCCGCCCGCCGATCTCGGCCCGGGCGGTCACGTACCACGCGCCGTCGGTCGGCGGGGTATAGCGGGCGACGTACTCCCCCGCGGCGTCGGTGCGCCCGACGATGGTCTGCACCGGCTCGCGCACCAGCTCGCCCTGCCCGTCGAAGACCCCGCGGTCGACCTGCACCCGCACCTCGACGTCCGCCGCGGGCTGGTAGTCCTCGCCGACGACCCGGGTCACCAGCGTCGACGCCCCGCCGAGCGGATAGCGGTCGCGATCGGCCTCGATGCGCACCGGCTTGAGCGCCGGATCGCGGATCAACCAGCGGATCGCGTTGCCCCAGAACTTGTAGTAGTGCCGGTTGTCGCCGCCGGCCCCCGCCGCGAGGAAGTCCCAATGCCAGGTGCTGTCGGTGGTCACCGCCAGCACCCGCCCCTCGCCGAAGCCCATCGTCGCCACCACCGGCGCCGGCTGCCCGCCCGCCTTCAGCGTCGGGTGCTCGGCGAGCACCGTCGCGCCCGGGCGCACCCCGGTCACCCGGTTGATGCCCGACAGCGCCGGCAGCTCGCCCCACAGCCGGGTATTGTCTTCGGGGATGAGGCTCAGGCGGGTGATCGGGTGGCGCAGGCCGGCCTCGGTCAGCGTCGGCGCGAAGCGCTCGGTATCGATCAGGCCGGTGCGCTCGCCGGGCAGGGTCACCGGCAGGAAGTCTTCGATGGGCGTACCCGCGTAGCCGCCGCTGGCGAAGCTCAGGTCGCCGCCGACCATCACGAAGCCGCCGCCCTCGCGCACGTACTCCCGGATGAGCGGCAGGTACTGCCGCATCTGGTAGCCGCGGTACGTGAAATTCTGAAACACGATCAGGTCGAAGCTGCCCAGCTGCTCTTCGAACAGCTCGCGCGTCGGGAAGGGGATGAGCGACAGCTCGTCCCGCCGGGCGAGGTCGATGCTGGCGCCCGTGCGCAGGATGAAGAACGAGATCAGGTCGACATTGGGGTTCTTCTTGAGCAGCTTGCGCAAGAACCGCTCGTCCCAGCTCGGCCGGCCGACCACCTGCAGCACCCGGATCTTGTCGCGGATGACCCGGATGACGAACTGCCGCCGGTTGTTGACCGTGATGCGCTCGCCGGGCCCTTCGCCCACCTCGAGGGTGAAGACCGCCTTGCCGGTCTTGTCGGGCACGAATTCGAACTCGAAGCGGTAGCGGCTCTCGCCCTCGCGGGTCTGCAGCATGCGCTGGCCCAGCCGCACCCCGTCCTGGCGCAAAGTCACCGGCAGGATCAGGTCTTCGTAGCCGGTCACCGACAGCTCGGCCTCGATGCTCACCGCGTTGCGCACGAAGGCGAAGTCGTCGTAGGCCACGTCGGCCACCGCGATGTCTTTCGGCGGGGCGTCGGGGCCGGTGAACACCGCGTGCACCGGCACCCCGAGGCGATCGACCGCCGCCTGGGCCGTCGGCGGCACCGCGTCGGTCTCGGCGGCGGCCAGCCCCAGCGCGCCGGTATCGGCGCCGTCGCTGATGACCACCACCGCCGCCAGGTCTTCCGGCCGGAAGCGCGCCGCCACGTCGTCGAGCGCGCTCAAGATGCGGCTCTGGTCGCCGGCGGCGGCGATCGAGCCGGCGTCGTCCACCGGGCGGGCGTGGTCGGAGAACGCGTAGAGGTCGACCTGATGATCCTGGCGCCAGCGCTCGAGCAGCGGCGCGGCGTCGGCCAGCATCGCCTGGGCGTCGGCCAGCCGGGTATCGCGCTCGGCGCCGGGCAGGCCCATCGAGCGCGAGGCGTCGACGAGCAGCGCGACGTGGTTGCGCACCCGGGTGACGTTCTCCAGGCGCACGCCCGGCTGCAGGAAGAGCACCGCCAGCACGAGCACCGTGGCGATGCGCAGCCCCAGCAAGAGCCGGCGGCGGCTCGGCTTCAGCGGGCGGGTATTGTGCCAGGCGAGCGTGAGCACCGCGACGGCGACGACGAGCACGATGGCCAGCAACCAGCCGGACCAGCTCGACAACAACACCCATCGCGCGGCGTTGAACTCGCCCGCCGCGTCGAACCAATCACGCAACATCTACAGAATCGCCGTCACCGGGTGTCGTAGGGGGTCTCGACCTTCCACCGCCGCCGACGCAGGATGGCGGTGGTGTGCACCTGGTCGCGCTTGTAGTTGAGGCAGGTGGCGTACATCACCAGGTTGATGCCCAGGCGGAAGGCCATCTCGCGCTGGATGCGCCCGCCGGGCACCACCGGCATCTTCCACGACCCCAGGCTGTCGCGGCCGAAGGCCCCGAAGAGGTCGTTGCGCCCGTAGAGCACCGGGCTGCGGTCGTCGAACTCGACGCCTTCGAGCCACGGCTGGCGGCTGATGCGCCCTTGTGGCCGCTGCAAGAGGAAGAACGTGCGATAGACCGTGTGGTCGTTGTGGATGCGGCCGAACTCGCGGTCGGGCCAGATGCGCGCCATCTCGCGGCGAACGGTCGCGTCGAAGCGATCGTCCCCTTCGGGCGAAGCGTCGCTGACGTAGAGCATGCCGCCGGCCCGCAAGAAGCGCGACAGCCGCTCGACCTGCGCGTCGGAGAAGGGCTCGGCGGGGCCGGTGCCGATCCAGGCGAGCAGGGGCCAGCGGAAGAGCTCTTCGCTCAGCGGGTCGACGAAGGCCGGCTTCTCGCGCACGTCGATGCTGGTGCGCTTGCTGACCTCCCACATGAGCTGCTCGACGGCCGCCGGCCGCCGGTCGTAGCCCTCGCCGTGGCGCAGCAGACCGACGCCCACCCGGGCGTCGAGCCCCATGGCCCGCGCCGGGCGGACCAGCCCGCCGAGGCCGAGGGCCGGCAGCGCGAGGCCGATGGTCGAGAGGGCGGTGCGGCGGTCGATGATGGCGTCTCCTGGTGTGGGCCGGTCAACCGGCGAACGGCGCCGATTCTTCCGGGTGCGATGCGCAGAACCCGCCGCGGGTGGCGCGGCGCGCGGCGAATCCCCGTGCAGCATCATGCGGGCCGGCGGGCGTCGCGGTCAATTCGTGCGCCGCACCGGGCGCGCGGCGTCAGTCCGGCGCGCCCGCCGGGTCGGGGCTGTCGGTCGGGGGGCCGACCCGCGGGGCGTCTTCGATCAGCGCCCGGTGCAGCGCGTCGACCGCCGCCTTGGCCTGGCTGCCGTCGACGAGAAACGCCACCCGCCCCGCGTCGAGCAGGGTGCCCCGGCTGAGGATGCCCGCCGTCGCCAGGGCCTTCTTCGCCGGGCGCAGCACCGAGGGCGGGGTCGACAATCCGCGGCCGACGACGGTCACCAGGGTCAGATCCTCACGCACCCGCACGCCGCCGAGGGCGTCGAGCGCCTGCAGGAAGGCGCGGTTGCCGTGCACGTTCTGCCGCGGCACCAGCGCCGACCAGCCGCCGGGCAGACGCCAGACCTGCGCGTCGCTCGCCCCGTGGGCCACCAGGGTCGACTCCAGCTCGGCGGGGCAGGGCAGGCCGGGCTCGGCGGGCTCGAGGAAGAACAAGCCCGGGTGGTCGGTCACCGCCACCACTCTCCGCTGCGCCAGCCCTGCCCGCTGGCGGATCCAGGTGCCCGGCGCCCGGTCGCCATGGGTCTTCGAACAGCGGACCTCGACCCCGTTGCGCCGGGCCCACTCCACCGCCTCGGCGTTGAGCACCTTCGCCCCCGCGTCGGCGAGCACCTGCATCTCTTCGTGGCTCAGCGCCTCGATGCGCGCCGCGCCGGGCACGTGCCGCGGGTCGGCGGAGTAGACGCCGTCCACGTCGGAGCAGATCTCGGCGTAGTCGGCATCCAGCGCCGCGGCGAGGGCGACGGCGGTGGTGTCCGATCCGCCGCGGCCGAGGCTGGTGACCTCCAGGCGCTCGGAGACCCCCTGAAAGCCGGCCACGATGACGATCGAGCCGCCGTCGAGCGCTTCGCGGATGCGGTAGGGCGTCACCCGGATGATGCGGGCGTCGGTGTGGTTGTCGGTGGTGATGATGCCGCTCTGCGAGCCGGTGAACGAGACCGCCGGGTAGCCCAGGTCGTGGATCGCCATCGACAGGAGCGTCATCGACATGCGCTCGCCCACCGTCAGCAGCATGTCCAGCTCGCGGCGGTGCGGGTCGTCGCTGACCGACGCGGCGAGCGCGAGCAGCTCGTTGGTCGTATTGCCCATCGCCGAGACGACGACCACCACCGCGTGCCCCTGCTGGCGGGTCTCTACGATGCGCCGGGCCACCGACTTGATCTTGTCGGCGGTGGCCACCGAGCTGCCGCCGTATTTCTGGACGATCACGCCCATCGCGTCTGCTCCATCGGGTCGGGTGCGCACCATGGCTCTACCGGGTTCGATCGGCCCCGTCCACCGGTCTGCGCCCGGGCGTCGCCGGAAGTCCGCCGAAAAAATCAGCGCGCCGCGTCAGGTCTGCCCGTCGACCGGCCAAGACATCTGCGAGCAGCACGACGCTGACGCATTTCACCCCGAGAGGAGGTCCCCATGAGCCGCCACCCCGGCGCAACGCCCTCGATCCATGCTTCGCCGCTGGCCTTCGCCGCCCTCGCCACGCTGTTGTCCTGCAGCGCGCTGGGCCAGACCGCGCCGTCGCCCGCGGCGCCTCCGGCCGACGCGGCGCCCGCCGCGCCGCCGCTCAAGCTCATCGGCACCGATCGCGATGACAGCCTGCTCGGCGGCGCGGGCGACGACCTGCTCGTCGGCGGCGGCGGGGCCGATCGGGTCTTCGGCGGCGCGGGCGACGACGTCCTGCTCATCCGCGGCGCCTGCGAGGTCGCCCGGGGCGACGTGCTCGACGGCGGCCCCGGCTTCGACGTGGTCGAGTCGCCGCTGTCGCAGGCGGCGCTGATCGAGCATGGCGTCGAGCTGCGCGACATCGAGTACGTGCACGTCATCGAGCCGCGGGGCGGCGCTTGCGGCCGGCCGTCGCCGCACGCCGGCCTCGCGGCCCACGCCAGCGACGAGGGGCGCGCGGCCCTGCGGCGCCTGCTCAACGGCGGGCATCGCGTCGAGCCGAGCCCCGACGCGCGCTCGATCTCGGCGTTCGTCGAGGTGGGCAGCCCCGAGCGCGCCGATACGCAGTTCGGCCCCGACAGCCGCGAGGCGAAAGAGACGCTGCGCGCGCTGCGCCGCGACGCGCCGGCCCTTGGCTTCACCGTCGATACGCCGCCGAGCGCCGACGGGCCGCTCGGCTTCGACAGCGGCATCGGCGAGCAGGTCGTGCGCTACACCTGCTGCCCCGGGGTGATGCTGCGCGCGGCGCCCGATACCGATGCGGCGGCGGTCGCCGAGCTCGGCCCGAGCATGCTGGTCGTCGTCGACGACATCGCGCCGAGCACCTACCTCGGCGCCGCCTACGATCACGCCGAGGCCTGCTTCACCGACGGCGTCGGCTGCCAGGCGCTGCCCGACCTGCTCGCCGACGTCAGCGACATCAACTACTTCGCCCGGGTGCAGGTGCCGGCGCTGAGCGTGACCGGCTACGTGCCGCTCGCCGCGCTCTTCGTGCGCCCGCTGCAGCTCGAGCAGACCGCGCTGGTCGCCGAACTGGGCTATGGCCGCATGGCCGGGCTGCTCGGTGATCTCGTCGACGGGGCGTTCCACCCCGAGGGCTGCCAGACCGCCGAGCCGTTCGACTGGATCAGCGGGCCGGCGGTGCTCGATCAGACCCGCGGCATCGCCTACGACTGCGACGCGCCGGGCGACAAGGCCAACCACTGCGAGACCTGCGCCGAGCTGACCGATCCGAACCACGAGAACGGCTGCGAGGCGTGCCATACCGCGTGCACCGCCGGGGAGTACGGGCCCGATACGGATCACAAGAGCTGCGTCGCGATCTGCGAGGGCGCCTGCCTGCTCGATCCGCCGCTCGACCAGCCCTACGGCATGTGCCACAGCAGCCGCTACGTGCCCGCCGGCCAGAGCGGCACGCTGACCAACGGCGACGACTATCGCTGCGGCGAGTACCCCTTCGGCACGACCCACGTCGACCGCGAGGTGGACCCCGACATCAAGGAGCTCTTGCGCTTCACCTTCTGGGAGCACGTGCACGTCGTGCGCATGAAGCGCCTGCACCACCAGCGCCCGCGCACCTTCACCGCCTACGACCTGACCGCGCGTGACGTGGTCACCCGTCACCTCGGCGCGGGGCTCGGCGCGGCCAACGTGCGCATCGGCCTGCTGCCGAAGGCGCCGGGCCTGCACTACCAGGTCTGCGCCTATCTGCCCGGGGTCGAGGTCATCGGGCCCGACGTGGACTACGCCTTCGAGACCAACGTCGCGACCGCCTTCATCGACCGCATCGACTTCGGCACCCTGACCATCGACGGCCTCGACGTCTGCGCCACCGGCGAGGTCTCCATCGGGCCGGGTCTGCAGCCCGTGGTGAACTGGACCGACATCACCCGCTTCGAGCCGCACGGGCTCGACCTGTCGGCGCAGCTGCACTTCACCCCGCTGGCCTGGATCTCGCTGGGCCTCGTCGCGCCGATCGTCGCCGCCATCGGGCCGGGCGTCGGCGAGCTGGCCATGACCGCGCTGGCCCACGCCATGGTCGGGATCGAGCTCTTCGACACCGTGCTCGCCCTCACCGACATCGAGCAGTGGGCCTGGGATTCGGTGGTGCCCGAGACCTTCAAGGCCGAGGTCATCCACGGCGTGCTCGTCGAGCAGCTCAACGCGGCGACCGCCGATGCGCTGGCCAGCGGGCCGACCGACATCCAGCCGTACCTCGACACCGTCTGCGCCGCGCTCCTGCCCGAGACCGACGAAGGCCACCCGCTGCACTACTTCTACGCCTTCTTGCGCATGCACTGCGACGCGATGGTGGCCAACCCGGGGCTGGTGCCCTTCGCGCCCAACCCGGCCAGCGCCGACGCCGGCTGCTACAGCATCGTGGCCGGCGTCGCGCCGACCGCCGCCGACAGCGCCTGGTGGGGGGAGTTCGCCGGGCAGCGCTGGGCCGATGCCGACGGCCCGGCCGACACCGGCTGCCGGATCGGCTTCGAGGCCCACGGCGCGCTGGACGCCGCCGTCGCGCCGGTCCTGCAGTGCGCGCTGGCCCGCACCAACCTGTGGTTCAACCGGCAGGAGGGCGGCAGCCTGATCGGCGCGCTGACCGCGGCCTGCTCCCCCGCCGGGCTCGACGGGCTGATGGACCTCTACGGCACCGGACAGGACCTCTTCGACCTGCTCGAGCTGGCCGCCGACGACCTCGACCTCGAATACACCCCCTGAGCCCGGCCCAGCACGCGCTTTGCATTGCTCTCGGCGAACGACTACAACTCCGGTCTTCGATCGGCACCGTCAGAGAGAGGCAGCATGCGCATCACCGTCATCGGCAGCGGCTACGTGGGACTCGTCGTCGGGGCTTGCCTGGCCAACGTGGGCAATCGCGTCGTCTGCGCCGACATCGACCCCGACAAGGTCGCCCGGCTCGAGCGGGCCGAGGTGCCCTTCTTCGAGCCGGGGCTGGCCCCCATCGTCGAGGCCAACCTCGCCGCCGGCCGGCTGAGCTTCACCACCGACGTCGAGCAGGCCATCCGCGAGGGCGCGGTCATCTTCATCGCGGTGGGCACGCCCATGGGCGACGACGGCTCGGCGGAGATGCGCTACGTGCAGGCGGTCGCCCGCACCATCGGCGCGGCGCTGTCCGGCGGCGAGAACGTGCTGGTCGACGGCATCAAGATCGTGCTCGACAAGTCCACCGTGCCGGTGGGCACCGCCGACATGGTCTCGGGGCTCATCGCCGAGCAGGCGAAGCAGCCGTTCGTCGTCTGCTCCAACCCCGAGTTCCTCAAAGAGGGCGACGCGCTCAACGACTTCCTCAAGCCCGATCGCATCATCGTCGGCACGCCCGACTCCGACGAGGGCCGCATCGCCCGCGACGTGCTGCGTGAGCTCTACGGCCCCTTCAACCGGACCAACGACCGGGTCATGTTCATGGACGTGCGCTCGAGCGAGCTGACCAAGTACGCCGCCAACGCGCTCCTGGCCACCAAGATCAGCTTCATGAACGACCTGGCCAACCTCGCCGAGCGGGTGGGCGCCGACATCGAGGCGGTGCGCACCGGCATCGGCTCCGACCCGCGCATCGGCTATCACTTCCTCTTCCCGGGCACCGGCTACGGCGGCTCGTGCTTCCCCAAGGACGTGCGCGCGCTGAGCCACACCGCCCGCGAGCACGGCCACGAGATGCGCATCCTCGACGCGGTGGACGCGGTCAACGTCGACCAGAAGCAGATCGTGCTCAAGAAGGTGCTGGCCCACTTCGGCGGCCCCGAGAAGCTCGCCGGGCAGACGGTGGCGCTGTGGGGGCTGTCGTTCAAGCCGCGCACCGACGACATGCGCGAGGCCCCGAGCCTCGAGCTCATCCGCGGGCTGCTCGACGCGGGGGCGACGGTGGTGGCCCACGACCCCGAGGGCATGGCCAATACCCGGGCGCTGGTGCCCGACGCGCGGCTGGTGTTGCTCGACGACCACTATGCGTGCCTCGACGGCGCGGTCGCGCTGTGCATCTGCACCGAGTGGAGCCTCTTCCGCCGGCCCGACTTCGCCGAGATGAAGCGCCGGCTCGCGAACCCGGTGATCGTCGACGGGCGCAACCTCTACGACCCGCAGCGCACCGCCGACCGCGGCTTCACCTACTACGCCATCGGCCGCGGCGAGGCCCTGCCCGTCTGATTGGCACGGCACTTGGCATGGCCTTTGTAATACGCCGGTGCACCGCCCCTGCACCGGAGGCCCCATGCGCCGCCCCGCCCTCGCGCCCGCCCTGCTCGCCGCCCTGGCCCTCAGCGGCTGCTGCCCCTGCCTCTCCGGACCCGACGCGCCCTTCGTGCCCGAGCCCGAGCCGCCCGTCGCGCCCGAGCCCGCGCCCGAGCCCCAATCGCACACACCGCCGCCCGAGCCGGCCGCCGCGCCCGAAGACTGCCCGTGGTTCTACGAGGTGGGATACGACGACTGCACCGCGCCGCTGCCCGACGCGCCGGTGGAGCCATGCCTCGACGAAGAGGGCTCGATCTGCGACGGCCGGTTGAACGGCGCGCGGCCGATCCAGGCCGTGCTCGGCTCGGACTTCGGCTGCGCGCTCTTCGATACCGGGCGGGTGAAGTGCTGGGGCAGCAACAGCTTCGGCAAGCTGGGCCTGGGCCACGACGCACCTCGCGGGCGCACGCCCGGCGAACAGGGCGACGCGCTGCGTTACGTCGACCTGGGCGACGGGCAGCGGGCCGTCGAGATCAGCGCCGGCGCATCGGGCGTATGCGCGCTGCTCGAGAGCGGACGGGTGAAGTGCTGGGGCAGCAACATACACGGCCAGCTCGGCCTCGGCGACGACCGGCACCGCGGCGACCACCGCGGCGAGATGGGCGACCGGCTGCCGCACGTCGACCTCGGCCATCAACGGGCGGTGCACATCAGCGCCGGCACCGAGCACGTCTGCGCGCTGATGGGCGACGGATCGGTGCGCTGCTGGGGTGAGAACCTGTGGGGGCTGCTCGGCGTGGGCCAGCGCTATGGCGACGTCGGCGACGACCCGGGCGAGATGGGCGCGCATCTGCCCGCCGTCGACCTGGGGCCCGACTGCGCGCCCATCCGCTCGCTGCACGCCGGCGGGCGCGGCACCTGCGCGCTCTTCGAAGACGGCCGGGTGAAGTGCTGGGGCGACAATACCTTCGGCGAGCTGGGGCTGGGCCATGACGAGTACGTGGGCGCCGACGCCGCCGAGATGGGCGCCGCGCTGCCCTACGTCGACCTGGGCGGACGGGTGCACGCCCTCTCGGTCGGCAAGCGCCACGCGTGCGCGGTGCTCGACGGCGGGGTGAAGTGCTGGGGCGAGGGCTACGGCGGCCTCCTGGGGCAGCCGATGGGGTCCAGCGACGGCCTGGGCGACGCGCCCGGCGAGATGGGCGATGCGCTGCCGTTCATCGACCTCGGCCGCGCCGACCCGCCGGTCCAGGTCGTCTCCGGCTTCGGCTACAACTGCGCGCTCTTCGCCGACGGCTGGGTCAAGTGCTGGGGCCAGACCCCCGTCGATCGCAGCGGCTATTTCTTCGGGCTGGGCGACGACCCCGGCGAGATGGGCGAGGCGCTGCCCTACGTGCCCTTCGAGCGGCCCATCGTCGAGCTCGTCGAGGGCCAGCAGGGCATCTGCGGGTGGACCGATCTCGGCACGCTGCGCTGCTTCGGCCGGGTCGGGCTCGACTGGCCCGACGACGCCTCGGACCACGATCCGCTGCCCGCCCTCGACTTCGGCCGCTGAGCCCGCGCCTCAGCCCGGCTGCGCGCGGAACCACGCCGCGAAGCGCTGGATGCCCTCGGCGATCTTGATACGCGGCGCGTAGTCCAGCTCGGCCCGGGCGCGGGAGACGTCGGCGAAGGTGCGCGGCACGTCCCCCGGCTGCATCGGCGCGTGCTGCACCTGCGGCGTCTTGCCCAGCGCGCGGCCGATGTGATCGACCAGCTCGACCAGCGTCGTCGTCTCCGACTCGCCGAGGTTGTAGATGCGGTAGCCACAGACCCGCTCGACCGAGGCCACCACCCCGTCGACGATGTCGTCGATATAGGTGTAGTCCCGGCTGCTGGTGCCGTCGCCGAAGAGGGTCAGCGTCTCGCCGCCGTCGATCAGCCGGGCGAACTTGTGGATCGCCATCTCCGGGCGCTGCCGCGGCCCGTAGACGGTGAAGAAGCGCAGGCAGTGGGTATGCAGCCCGTGCAGGTGATGCCACGTGTAGCACAACAGCTCGCCGGCCTTCTTGGTGGCCGCGTAGGGCGAGATCGGGTTGTCCACCGGGTCGTCTTCGCGAAACGGCACCGTCTTGCGCGCGCCGTAGACCGACGACGACGAGGCGAAGACGAAGCGGTCGACCCCCGAGACCCGGCACTGCTCGAGCAGCACCATCAGCCCCTCGATGTTGACCCGCTGATAGATCGCCGGATGCTGGATCGACGGCCGCACCCCGGCCCAGGCGGCGAGGTGGATCACCCGCTCGGGCGCGAAGCGCTCGAAGGCCTCGGCGACGGTGCGCGGGTTGCAGATGTCGCCCCGCACGCATTCGAAGTCGGGGTGCTTCTCGGCCGCGGCGATGTTGCGGGCCTTGATCGCGGGGTCGTAGAACGCGTTGAAATTGTCGACGCCGAGCACCTGATGACCGTCGGCCAGCAGGCGGTCGCAGACGCTCGAACCGATGAAGCCGGCGGCGCCGGTGACCAGGATGCGCATCGCTCGCTCCGCGGGTGATGATTCGGGCGCCGATGATCGGCGCTGCGCCCGGCGAACGCAACGCCCGCGCCGCCGGGCGGCAGGGGAGGTGATCATGAGCAAGCGCGCCCTGGTGGCCACACTGGCCGCCCGCCACCCCGAGCTGGCCCGCAGTCATGTGCAGGGCCTGCTCGACGCGCTCTTCGACGGCGCGGCGGAGGGGCTCGCCGTGGCCGGCCGGCAGGCTTTACCCGGCCTGGGCCTGCTCACCGTCGAGCGCCGACCGCCGCGGCGCGCCCGCAACCCGCGCACCGGCGAGCCGGTGCAGGCCGGACCGAGCGTGAGCGTGCGCCTGTCGGCCGACGGCGTCCTGCTCGCGCGGCTGGCCGGCCGCCCGGTCGAGCTCGACGACCCCGGCGGCCGCGACCCGCTGGTGGCCCACGTCTGGCGGGCCACCGGCGAGCGGCACGCGCGCAAGTTCATCGGGCAGGTGATGCACGAGGTGGCCGAGCAGATCGCCACGGCGCTCGCCGCCGACGGCCGCTGCGCGTGGCCGGGCTTCGGGACCTTCACCGCGCGGGCGGGCGCTCGGGGTCCCCGCTGCGGCTTTCGGCCGGCTCGGGCGCTGCGCGATCGGCTGTCGCGGCCGTGAAGGCGATTTGGGTCCGCTGCGTGTGGAATCGTCGAAAAAAGGGCCGTTTTGGTTCGAGATAGCGTCGGTTTGGGGCCAGATTCGTCGAATCGGGCCAAGAACGAGTCAGAAATGGGATGATCTCGCACATCGGGGGGCTGCTTCGATCAGGCCGGGACGCGAGGCGTGGCGGTGGTTCGGCGGGGTCTTGGGTGAGGCGGTGGCCCGGCGGGCGTCTTGGGTGAGGCGGTGGCTCGGCGGGCGTCTTGGGTGACGCGGTGGCTCGGCGGGCGTCTTGGGTGACGCGGTGGCTCGGCGGGCCTCTTGGGTGAGGCGGTGGCTCGGCGGGCCTCTTGGGTGAGGCGGTGGCTCGGCGGGCGTCTTGGATGCCTCGGGGCGTGGATGGTTGTTTGTGTTTGCCGTGCTCGTCTCCGGCACCCTCGCTGCGCTCGGGCGGGATCTCCGCTGTCAGGCGACACGAGAAACTGACCCCCTGGCGACACGAAAACTGACCCCCTCCGAGAGGAGAAACGGGGTGAACGCAAACCCGAATCCTGATCACCTCCGAGACGCGCAGAACGGCGCGGAGGTGCACGAGATGAAGCCGCCTCACGACGTGGTCGTGATGCTCGAACTCCACCGGCGGGGCTGGGGGCTGCGGCGCATCGCCGCCGAACTCGGCGTCGCCCGCAACACGGTCCGGCGCTACGTCCAGCAAGGCGGCCCGGCGCCCTACGCCGGCAGCGGCCGGGCCAAGGCGCTCGACGGCCTCGGCGACTGGCTCGCCGCCCGGCTGCTCCAACACAAGGGCAACGCCGAGGTCGTCCGCCAGGACCTCGCCGACGAGCTGGGCATCCACGTCTCACTGCGCACCGTCGAGCGCGCGGTGAAGCCCGTCCGCCAGCGCCTCGAAGCCGAAGCCAGAGCCACCGTGCGCTTCGAAACGCCGCCCGGACGCCAACTCCAGGTCGACTTCACCACCGCCCGGGTCACCATCGCCGGCGAGCGCGTCGTCGCGAAGCTGTGCGTGCTGACCCTCGGCCACTCCCGCCGCATCTACGTGCGCGCCTTCGACCACGAGCGCCAGAGCGCCTGGCTCGACGCCATCGAGGGCGCCTTCCACCACTTCGGCGGAGTGCCGCTCGAGCTGCTCGTCGACAACGCCCGGGCGCTCGTCAGCCACCACGATCCGGCGACCCGCAAGGTCGAGTTCAACCCGACCTTCGCCGCCTTCTGCAAGCACTGGAGCGTCGCCCCGCGGGCCTGCGCGCCGTACCGCGCACGCACCAAGGGCAAGGACGAGCGCGCGGTGCAATACGTCAAGCGCAACGCCATCGCCGGCCATCGCTTCGAGTCCTGGGAGCACTTCGAGGCCCACCTCGATCGCTGGATGCGACACATCGCCGACGTGCGCACCCACGGCACCACCCACGAGCGGCCCATCGATCGCTTCGAGCGCGAGGAAGCCCTGGCCCTCAATCCCATCGACCGCCCCGGCTTCAGCCCCGCCCGCAGCCTGCAGCGCAAGGTCGGCAGCGACGGCTGCGTGCAGGTCGACACCCACGCCTACTCGGCCCCGATCCGGCTCATCGGCGAGGCGGTCGAGGTCCGGGTGATCGACGAGCGGGTCGAGATCTGGCGCGGTATCGAGCAGGTCGCGAGCCATCGCCGCAGTCGGACGCGCCACG
>JAUHXC010000049.1 GCA_030427205.1 bacterium
GCGTCGAGCAGTTCGCTTACGACGGCGATCGGCTCGCGCGGCGCATCGTGCGCGACCCGGCCACCCGCGACATCGTGCGCGACGAGACCTATACCTACGACCCCGAGTTCGAACGCCCGCTCTTCCGCCTGGTGCGCGGCGGCGACCGCGAACAGCCAGAGTCCGGGCAGGGCGAGGTCCAGTACTACACCACCGACCAGCGCGGCGCCGTCGTCCGGCTCACCGCCGCCGATGGCTCGGATCTCTGGGTCGGCCATGCCGATCCGTACGGCCGCTATCGCGAAGAAGGTCCCGAGGCCGGCACGCAGCCCCTGCGTATGGCGGGGCAGGTCGTCGACGGCGCCACCGGGTTCTGCCACCACCGCTTCCGGGTCTATGACCCCGATGACGCTCGGTTCATAACAACGGATCCACTGGGTATCCTCGGCAACGACAATGAGTACGGCTACCCGCCAGACCCCATCGCCTTCGCCGATCCACTGGGACTCGCACGGTGCCCCGACAAGCTCGGAGCTTATCAGTCGGGACGACCTACAGACGATCAGCAGGCCGTCATCAGCATGGCAAGAGAGTCTTCGACCCGCGTTCCCAGAGGCCAGGGCCCGCTGAGCGCTGGTGAGGCTGACGCCCTCATCTCGATGGCCAACGAGACGGGTGTACCGGTCAGGGCGAAGTCGGCCGATCTGACTGGGGCGCATGGCTACGGACCCGTTGCCGCAGGCCCGGATGCAAGCCATATCCACATCAACGGTGAACATGTTCCAGTACCAGCCGGCTATACACCGCCAGCGGGCTCGAACGTCATCACCGACACGACCAACCCCGCAACCTACCGACCATGACCTCCATCTCGAAGTGGTACTCTGCCTCTCGACCGTGGCCACTCACATCGTCGAGGCGAACGAGCAATCCTCATGTTGCCCTGGGTCAACTGGGGTTGGGAGCCGAGCATTGGCCCAGTGAAGGAATCGACGCCGAGACCCTTCGCCGAGTAGAGGCCATCTTCGACTGGTTTCTGATTCCAACGCTCACGGGAGACGAATGGTTCCGCCTCTGCCCATCAGAGTCTACGGCACGCGACTTCGCCGACAGTGCAGCGCGCTCGGGCACAGAATTGACGATACTTCAGTACGACCTGCAATCGTCCGGGGACGGCCTCGGATGGGATATCGGCCCCGCCGACGGGGGGCACTCGGTGATACCACATGAACTCGGCCGCACCTCGACCAAGCACTTCGACGCCAAGTGGCTGAATACGTTCGGTTTGTTTCGGAGCTACGGGGCAGCCCTCGAATTCTGGGAGAGCCGCTCGGGGACTGAGATGGAGGAAGAGCCGAGCAGTTGGGTGATCGCCCGAGTCTGCCAGATCGGCTGACGATGACATTCTACGATGAGCCGAGCCGGGTCTGGCCTCATAGGAGATCCTGAACCGCAACTGATGATCATACGCAAGGCCAGTAGCCTGAGGGTCATCAGCGCCCGGACACGATACACCCAGTGGATACAATGCATATGACGGGTAGTGAAACCTTTGACGTAGAGCCGGTTCGAGTACCGTGGTCCGTATCACCGGCGATGGCAGGAGTCGAACTGTTTGCGTCTGACGAACAACTGCCCCGCATGCGATTGAGGGTGATTCCGCTCTGGCACAGTCTGGCACATCGCTGCAGGTGGCTTCGCGTGGTCATTGCTCGATCGCGCTGACACACAGAGCAGCCACTCACTGCCCTCGAAGCCTTGATGGGTTCGGACGAGGACCATGGGACTACGCGGATGACGTGGCGCACGTTCACCGCTGCCGAGTACATTCGCTCGGGCGGGTGGCAGGGATTGCCCGGACAGCGGCCCGAAAGCTTCGAGGCGCTCGCCGCGCAGGCCGACAGCGTCGAGGGCGAGGCCCACCGCATACTGTGCTTCGATGGGCCGCTCTGGTCGCTGGAGCTCATGGTCGGTCCAGACGGAAAGCTCACCGGGGACCAACTCCAGATCGCGCCGGAACTCTCGAATCTCGACCCGCAGGATGACAGCGAGGCGATTCGCGCTCGCCTGCCTTTCGCGTATCTGACCGATGTCGAACGAGCCAGCCACATTGCGGGCGTGGAGATCGAGGCGATCTACGGGGATGACCCTCGAGAAGACGAATCGGTCGTCTTTCTGGCGAACGGCGTCAACCTGCACTTCCAGCCCGCAGGCGACGTCGCTTTGCTTCGGCTGATTACGAATCACGACGGACGCGCGGGCCGCGACCTCGTCCGCCGGCTGCATGCACGCCGTCGCTGAACCGAGATATCATCCGGCTTGCGCGAGTACCGCCCGCATTCCGAAACCGGTAGGCATGTGGCTGCCCTGGGTCGGATCACATGTGCGGCGTGGCAGGCTGCTGTCGACACATTCATCGGCGTTCCAGGAACCTATGAAGTGCTCGCACGATCAAGCCCGATGCAGAGGACTATGCCCTGACAACTCGGCGTCGGCCTCGAGAGGGGGCGACTCGACTCGAGAGCGTCGACGAGGCGGGCAACCCGATCGACACCCAGGACCGCTTGGCTCGGCCCCGGCATGATGAGCCCGATGAACCGGGCGGCGATCTCTGCCCACGCGGTAGGCGGGGAGGGCTGGACGCGAGCCCGAGCAACCAGGTTCGGCGGATCAGCGAGGGCCGGCGTATATCCCGGCCATCGCGAGCCGTAGTCCCATGACCGGCAGTCGCGGCTACCCCGCCTCGGGTGTCGATACGGCGCGGGGCAGGTGGATGCGCAGGCAGCCAGCCGTGCCGCTGACGCCTATGCGCTGAGTCATCGTCATCTGTCCGGCCAGGGCGCTGGCTTCGTTCACGAGTGCGCTCACGTCGTCCGTATCCAGGGCGGGGGACTGGCACTCCAGCAGAACTTCATCGGTTGCCAACAAACGACACTGCAGGCCCTCGGTCGTGCGCGACCGAATGCGCAGCAGGAGGCGGTTGAGCAGCGAAGCCGTGACGACCACAGCGATGGCCAGTGGCAGCTCGACGCGGAGGCCTGGCGGTGGATCGCTCCAGTGCAAGCCGCCCGCGGTCTCACTCAGATGTCGGCACAGCCCGTCGACACGCTGCACGAGGTCGGCCGCGTCGGTGGCGGTGCTGCGCAGGTCGGCGAGCCCTTCGAGCAGATCGACGCACGAGATGAGGCCCGCGACCGCGCGCTCCGACCAGTCTGCGGCGCGCTCGTACCTTTGCAGCAGACGCTCCACGCTCTCCGCGTCGGGCAGCACCGCGTGCATCCCGAAGCTCAGGCCACGCAGCTGAACATCGAGCTCGGTGGTCGTCATCCTCAGTTCGCTGCCGATGAAGGCCAACGGGCTGAGGTGGTTTCGCATCTCGGCGAAGACCGGGCCCACCGCGGCTCGAACGGTCCCGACCGAGTTGGACGTCGCGGCCGTGCTCCACTGGTGGATTCGGGCATCGACTTCCTGGGCGAGCATCCGGAGCAGCGCTCGGTCTTCCACGGTGAAATTCCGTGGCTTGGTGTCGATCACGCACAGGCTGCCCAGCGGCTGCCCCGCGAGGTGAATCGGCGCCCCGAGGTAAGCGCGAATGCCGTATCGCTCGACCAGCTCTTGCGGGATATCTTCGCGCTCTGCCGCGTCGGAGACTTCGAGCAGGTCATCGTCTCGCACGACGAGCTGGCAGAAGGACGCGTCACGGGCGGTCGCCCGGACGTCCGCGAGGTCATCGGGCAGCCCATGGTGAGCCCGGAACAGCTGGATGTTTTGCAACACCAGTGTCACCAACGCGATCGGTGTGCCCACTTGCGAGGCGGCATCGACCACGATCGACTGCAGAACGTCGTCGAAGTCGCTGCTCAAAAGGGCTTTGTTCACGCCCGTGAGCCGCCGGTCCCCGGGCAGGTGATCGATCCGCTTGCGATGCGTCATCGTCTTCCGGTTCGAGGCGACCTGTCGTCCGGGCCACCTCGGGTTTGCAGCGTCTCCGGCCCAGGCCGCTCCGTCCGTACCGGAGACCATGCGCGCACCTTACTCCGGAGCGAACGGTTTTGCAGTCGGGGGATACCCTATTCGGTGCCTTGGATGAGCGGTCGGCGGTGGACGTCGCAGCAGGCGAACGCCAACTGGTCCTGGCCGAGACGTGGCCCGTCCTACTTGCTCCGAAGGTCGACCCAGACGCGGCAGCCGGCTCCATCCTTCTCGTCGATGCCGATCGCGCCGCCATGCAACTCCGCGATACGCCGGCAGATCGCGAGGCCGAACCCGCTCCCCGGGTTCTTGCGGAACGGCATCGCGTGCAGCGGATCGAAGGCCGCATTCCGGTCTACGAAACTCATACCCACGCCCGTATCGTCGACGTACAACCGCCAACCACCGTCGATGCGCTCCGAGCTGATGCGGATCTGATTCGGGGCATCTCGCCGCCTGGCTTGGATGGCATTTCGGATCAGGTGCCGCAGCATCAGAGCCAGCAAGGCTTCGCTGCCCCAGATCACGGGGAGGCGACCTCGCTCGATGGATATGTCGGTCGGGCCGATACTCTCCGACTCCTGGGCGACCACGGCGTCCGCGATCTCGTCGAGGTGAACCGTGGCATTCGTCGTCGCGCTGTCCGCTATCCGGTGAAATGTCGCGAGCGACGACAGCAGGCCCCGCACTTGCTCATTGAGGTCGGCGGAAGACGCCGTAGCGTCGACCGCGTGGGTGTACTGCCCTTGCATGAGGGCATCGTGCGCGGTGCGATTCAACTCCGCCTGCATGGGTAGAAGGACGTCGACCACTTTCGACAGCGCCGCCTGGACATACAACCCGTCGTGGCGTGCCGCTGCGAGCAACTGCGCCTGAGCCGTGACGGTCTCCATGAGGCGGGCCGCTTCGGACAGATCCTCGAACGCGAACGCGATGTATCCCTCGACCGATTGCGCGATGCAGCGCCAGGCGCGCGCTCCGCTGTTCGCTCGCCAGACGACGCGGCCCGGCTTGCCTTGCAAGGCCTTCAAGTGGTCGAGAGCGGAGGTCGTGAACAGCGCCTCGGTGATGTCTCTCAGGCTGTGACCTCCCGGCCGCCGCCCGGTCGCCATACGTCGGAAGCCCGCAGAGCCGATGAGTACTTGCGCGTCCAACAGGTCCGTTCCGGGCCGCAGTCGGCACACCGCCACGACGCCCTCGATGTCATCGAGCAGTCCCAGCATCAGACGGTTGATAGCGAGCTGTGAGCGGTTCGTGTGGATCCTGTCCATCGTCACCATCACGATGCGGCCCCTCACGACGGCCGTCTCCACCTTGAACCGGCTGGCGTTCTCGTCGAGGTCGCTCAGCTCGTCCGCGAGGGCCCGACTTTCCTTCAGACTCCGCTCGACAAGTCCCCGGACAGAATCTGGAGCGCCGTTGGGCCAGCGCTCATTGGGCCTGGCCCAGCCGAAACAGGTTTCGGCCGCTGGGTTCGCGCAGAGCATGATCAGCCTGCCCGAGCGCGGTGCGTGCCCGAAGAGGAGGACCGGCCGAGTGAGTTGGTTCACGACATCGAGCAGGTCCTGGTGAATACCGGCCGTCCCGTCGTCCGCGGTCGAGGATTGAGATGTTGCCATGGTGTTACCCGTTGGTGATGCCGTCCACTCTTCGGTGTACCGAGGTGTGCCTGACAGGTCGTAGCAGTTGCCCGAAATGACGCTCCGTTTCGGCTTTGCCAAGGCTGGCCGGATGCTTCGCCCATGCCGTTGGTGCCCGCGGGGCGGGTGCGTTGCTCTCCAGCAGCAGCGGCGCAGATCCCGTGTGGGTCAGCCTGCCCGGGCCGCACGCGATGTGCAGGCGCTGGGCGGTTCGAGATCTGCAACGGCGGCCTGGACCGGAAGCCGCGCGACCGTTGCGCGGAGCTTCTGGCCGAGCAGCAGGAGCGCCATCGCCTCGTCGCTCGACGGATCGACGTGCAATACGTCGACCAGCTGCCGGCGGGCACGCCCCCACAGCTCGTCGACGTCGCCCGGGGCGCCCGCGTGCCAGACCTCCTCCAACGCCCGCATCGTGTCCCGCGCGAGGGCGAGGTTGCGCTGGCCGCTGCGAGCCGCCCGGAAAGAGACGAGCGCCGCGCGGAACGCTGCCACGCTGGGGAATCGTGCACCCGGCTTGCGGCTCATCGCTCGCCGAGCGATCGCGACGAGCGCGGCCGGCGCGCTCGCCGGGTAGCTCTGGGTCTCGCAGCGAAACGCGGCTCGGATTCTCGCCTTGACGTCAGCACCTCGGTACGGGACATGGCCCGTCAGCAGCATGTGAAGGCAGGTGCCGAGCAGGAACACGTCGGTGTGAGTGCCGATGAGGCGGCTGCGCACGGCGACCATCTCGGGCGCGAGGCAACCCGTCGTGCCCTCGATGTTCTGGATGTCGTCGACACGGCGCAGCGCAGGGTTGCGGTCGTCGATCGCCGCGGCGAGACCCCAATCGATCAGCGAGACGGCCCCGTCGCCGGTGACGAGCACGTTGCCCGGCTTGATGTCCCGGTGGATGATGCCGCGCGCGTGCGCCCGCTCCACAACGGCAGCGACAGCGAGCAGGACGCCGAGGTGCCAGTCCAGCGGGTCGCGGCGCGCGCTCGCCGGCGCGAGCAGTCTGCCTCGCGGCCCGATGAGGCTGCGCCAGTCGCGGCCCTCGACGCGGCTCATGAACAGAGCGGGCTGGCCGTGGTCGTCGTGGCCCATGCCGTAGACCGCGGGGACACCTGGCCCGGCGACGGCTGCGGTCGCGGCCGCCTCTTGCACCAGCACCTGCGCCGAGCCACGGACGGTCTTGACCGCGACGCTGCGCCCGAGCTGGCGTTGGTGGCCGCAACGCACGGAGCCGATGCCGCCTTCTCCGAGAATCGCTCCGAGGTCGCACTGGTCCTCGAAGTGGCCCGTGCTGTTGGTCAAACCCGCGAGCGGTTCAGTCGGTCGAGCCGGCATGGCGTCCTCACTCTCGCCGTTGTGCACGACTCCAGAGCAAGCCTCGGGCCAACCGATACCGCTTCGGCACCTCCGGGCGTTACCGGCTGGTGCCGTGGCTCAGGCGTCTCAATAATGTCTCAGCGATACGCTGGGATACGTCTTCCGGTGTACGGCCGTCCCTGCCGCGTCGTGGGGGCGGGCTACGGTCCCCAACTCTCGAAGAGGGCGGCCAGTCGTTGCACACCCGGGTCGAGTCGACGGACTCGTCTTGCTACGTTCGGTCCAGTTTCGTCGCGGGCGGTGTGTCCCGAGTCCGGGATGTCTCTGCCAGGCTGGACAGACGGAGACGATCGACCCTCGAAAGGGTGCAGCGACCCCTCGGATTCGGCCCGATCCTCATGGTCGACGACGATCTTCTCGACCGCGTACTCGCTCGAAGATGCTACGAGTGCAGCCGCATCCGACGCCGCTCGAGACATTCGATGATTCCCGGATGAAGGCGGCCCGAACTGACGACGTGACGCCCATCGTCCGGTCGCGCGTTTGCCTGCCGTGTGCACCGGGTTCGAAGGCGGTCGCGAGAGGAGAGCATGATGAATCGCCGGATCAAGCGCCCCTGGCTGCGCTACGCCAGCGGCAACCTGCTGGCGGCGACGGTGGTCGGCCTGCCGCTGGGGGCGGCGCTGGTCTTCATGAACGACGCGCTGGGCCTGCCGCTGTGGCCGGCGGTGCTGCTCACCCCGCTGGTGGTGGTGTTTCACGCGCGGCTGCGGCTGCGCACGACGCCCACCCGCCGCGCGCGCCGGTGGATCCGGCTGGGCCTGGGGGCCGCGATGGGCGTCGCGATCACGCTGCTCGAGGCCCCGTGGCGCGAGGTCTACGACGAGTGGGCGTTCTGGACCCACGCCCAGGGGCTGGCCCTGGGCGGCGCGATCGCCGGGGTCGCCTTCTGCGTGGCCTGCTGGGCGGCGCTGGCGCTGGAGAAGCAGGGCCCGTTCGAGAACCTGATCCCATCGGGGCCGCTGATCATGACCCTGGTCGCGGTGGTCGCCGGCGGCTTCAGCGGGTTCATCATCAGCGGCTTCACGCTGCCGTTGTGGACCACCGGCATGGCCGATCTGCGCCCGGGCTTCGTGCCGGTCGCGGCGTGGATCACCCTGGTGACGGCGGTCGTCTTCGCGCCGCTGGGGCTGTTGATGGGCTTCTTCACCGACGTCGCCCAGGGCGAGATCGAGAGCGGCAGCGGCTCGCCCCTGCCGCCCGGCGGCAGCTCGATCGACGTGCCGAGCTGGGGCGGCGGGTCATCGTCTTCGCGCGCCGACGACGAGGAGTGAGCGATGGTCTTTCGTGACGAGTTTCGGGTCTCGACCCCCGGGCGGGCGCTGATCGACGTGACCCGGACCGTGAGCGAGGTCGTGGCCCGCTCGGGGGTGTCGACCGGCCTGGCGACGGTCTTCGTGCACCACACGAGCGCGTCGCTGATGATCAACGAGAACGCGGACCCCGACGTGCGCGGTGACCTGCAGCGGTTCATGGCCCGGCTGGTGCCCGATGGCGACCGCATGTTCCGCCATGCCGCCGAGGGGCCCGACGACATGCCGGCCCATGTGCGCAGCGTATTGACCGCCACCAGCCTGTCGATCCCGGTGGTGGATGGCCGGCTGGATCTGGGGACGTGGCAGGGTGTCTATCTCTGGGAGCACCGCACCGCGCCCCACCGTCGCCGGCTCTCGGTGACCGTGGTCGGGTGAGCGGGTCGGATGAGCCGGTCGGCCGGGCCGCACGGCTCGGCCAGTCGGCTCAGCGACGACCGCATGACTTCCGCGTGACATCGAGGTGGCGCGCCGCGCTATCCTGAGCCGAGGCGCGCTCGCGGAGAGGCGTCGAGGCGGTGGGGGTCGACGCGATGATCGGTTGGGGGACCCACGGGCGCGTCTGGGCGACGGCGTGGCTGCTCGTGGCGATCGGGGTGGCCGGCTGCGACGATCCGTCGACATCGAGCGGCGCGGCGGTCGACGCGCCGCCGGCCGACATGCGGTCCGCGGACGCATCACCGCCGCGGGACGCCATGCCCGGCCGGGCGGCGGACGGGGGTCGCGATGGCATTCGAGATGGCATGTTCGATGGCATGCTCGATGGCACCATCGATGGCATGCCAGACAACACACCGGATGGCATGCAGAATGGCATGCCCGACAGCCACCCCGATGGCATGCCACATGACATACCCATACCTTCTTTGGATGGCATGCCGTCAACCGACGCCGCGGCGCCAGACGCGGTGCCCGACGGCGGCCCACCCTGTGAGGCGCCGGCGGTCTGGTCCCGCGGGCGCTCGCGGGCGGGCGGGGTCGTGGTCTTCGCCGAGCTGCTGCTCGACTCACCGGGGCAGCCCGACGCCGAGTGGATCGAGCTCTACAACGCGTCGAGCCTGCCGGTGGACCTGGCGGGCTGGCGCCTCGACGGCGCGGTGCGCTTCACCTTCCCGCCCGAGGCGCGCATGCCGCCGGGCGCCCGCTGGCTGGTGGCCCGCGCCCCGGCGCTGCTGGCCGATCTGCCGGCGACCGTCTTCGGGCCCTACGCCGGGCGCCTCGACGCCGATGGCGAGCGGCTCGAGCTGTACGACCGCGGCGGCCGCCGCATGGACACCGTGCGCTGGACGGCCGGCGACCCGTGGCCGGTGCCCGCCGACGGCCGCAGCCTGACCAAACGCGATCCGGTCGCCGAGAGTGATCTGGCCGAGCACTGGTCGCTGGGCGCGCCGGGCGGGACGCCGGGCGTGGCCGAGCCGGACGCAGACGACAGGCGGCCGGCGCGGGAGGTGCTGGTGCCGGCGGATCACGCGTGGCGCTTCGTCGCGGCCGATCCGGGCGCCGGTTGGCAGGCGGCCGACTTCGACGACGACGGCTGGACCGCGGGCGCGACGCCGCTGTTCGTGGGTGATCCGCCGCCGGCCGCGGGCACGGCGCGCTTCAGCGCCGACAATCACTTCGCGCTGTACGTGGGCGGCGCGGGCGGCGAAGCGCTGCGGCTGCTGGGCCGCGACGCCGAGGGGGACTGGCAGAGCGCCGAGGACTTTCCGTTCGTGGCGTCTGCCGGCGAGCATCTGTACGTCGCCGCGTGGGAGGCGCCGGGCGACAGCGGCAGCCCGCAGATGGTGGTCGGCGAGTACGCGATCGACGGCCGACCGGACCGGGGGACCTCGATCGAGCGCTTCGAGGCCGTGCTGGGGCCCGCGGGCGCCAACCCGGGCGGCGGGCTGGCGTCGGTGGCGCCGGCGCCGGCCGATCTGCTGCCGCTGATCGCCGACGGCGAATGGGCGGCGCCCACGGCGCAGCGGGCGCTGAGCGAGGCCCCGTGGAACCGGGCGCTGGACGGGGCCTTCGCGGTCGATGCGGCCTACGTCTGGCTCGATACGTTCGACCCCGACTCGATCACCAACCAGAGCGAGACCTTCGCGCTCTTGCGCACCCGCGCGCCGCTGCTGGGGCCGGCCGGGCTCACGGCGCTGGACGCGGTGCACCCGGCGCTCTGGCTGCGCGCGACGTTCGACGCGGGCGATCCGGCGGAGGTCCGGCTGCTGCTCGACCTGCTCGCCGACGACGGGGCCGTGGTCTGGCTCAACGGGCAGGAGGTGCACCGCCAGAACGTGGCGCCGGGGCCGGTGAACGGGGCGACGCGGGCGGCGGCGGCGATCGATCCGCCGGGGCCGACGACGGTGGAGCTGGCGACCGACGCGCTCGTCGCAGGGCCGAACGTGCTCGCGGTGCTGCTGGTGCAAGCCGCGGACGATCCGCGGCCCGATCTGCGCTTCGCCGCCGAGCTGCGCGCGGAGCGGCCGCCGCCGCTGCCCCTCGCCGGCCCGCCCGCCGAGCCCGGCGCGGTGGTCATCTCGGAGATCATGTACCACCCGCCCGCGCCGCTCGATGTGGCGGCGCCCGCGCCCGCGGAGTGGATCGAGCTGCACAATCGCAGCCCCGGGCCGGTGGATCTGACCGACTGGGCCCTGGTCGACGGGGTGGGGTTCGGGTTTCCGCCGGGCACGTCGATTCCGCCGGGGGGCGCGCTGGTCGTCGCCGACGACCCCGCTGCGTTCGCCCGCGATTGGCCCGCGGTGCCGGTATTGGGGCCCTGGCGCGGCGGCCTGTCGAATCGCGGCGAGCGGCTGCGGCTGCTCGACGGCTGCGGGGCGGTGGTCGACGACCTGCGGTTCTTCGACGGGGGTCGCTGGCCGGGTGAGCCCGACGGCTCCGGGCCGAGCCTCGCGCTGCGCGACGTCGACGCCGACAACGGCAGCCCGGACGCGTGGTCGACGAGCGGCGAGGCCGGCCCGTGGCAGGTGATCGAGTACCGCGGCGAGGCCCGCCCGAGCGCGGTCGGGCCGGACGATCAGTGGCACGAGTTCATCGTCGGCCTGCTCGACGGCGGCGCGGTGCTGCTCGACGACATCCAGGTCGTCGAAGACCCCGACGGCGCGGCGCGGCTGCTCGTCGACGAGGACTTCGAGGCCGGCCTCGATCGCTGGCGGGCCCTGGGCACCCATGGGGCGGTCGAGCAGGTGCCCGATCTGGATGATCCGACGAATACCGTGCTGTGGCTGCGGGCGAGCGGCGCCGCCGAGCACATGCACAACCACCTGGAGACGACGCTGCTCGACGGGGCGCAGGTGCAGGACGGGCTGACCTATGGCATCCGGTTGCGGGCGCGCTGGCTCGCCGGCTCGAATCAGCTCAATACGCGGCTGTACTTCAACCGGCTGCCGCGCACGACCCGGCTGACGCGGCCGGCGCGCTTCGGTACGCCGGGGCAGCCCAATGGCTTCGCAGATGCCCTGGGCCCGACCTTCGTCGACGCGGGGCATGCGCCGGCGGTGCCCGCGGCCGGCGAGCCGGTGCGGGTCGCGGCGGTGGCGCACGATCCCGACGGGGTCGAGCGGCTCACGTTGTGGTGGGCCCTCGACGGCGCGCCCTTCGCCGCGGTGGAGATGACGCCGGTGGGTGCCGGGCGCTTCGAGGGCCATGTGCCCGGTCAGCCGGCCGGCGCGCTGATCCACGTCTTCGTCGAGGCGGTCGACGGCGGCGGCGCGGTGGGGCTGTGGCCGGCCGGTGGTCCGGCGGGGCGGGCGCTGGTGCGGGTGCAGGACGGCGCGGCGGCCGGCGCCGCGGCGGGGCTGACCACGCTGCGGGTCCTGATGACGGCGGAGGACGTCGAGCGCCTGCACCGGCCGACCGAGCTGATGAGCAATCACCGCCAGACCGCGACGGTGGTCGTCGACGAGTCGACGGTGCTCTACGGGGTCGGCGTACGGGCCAAAGGCAGCCAGCGCGGGCGGCCGACGGACGCCCGCTTCGGCCTGTCGCTGAAGTTCGACCCGGCGCGGCCGCTGCGCGGGGTCTACCCGTCGGTCTCGCTCGATCGCTCGGAGGGCACGCGCTTCGGCCAGCGGGAGCTCTTGGTGGACGCCTTCTCGGTGGCGGCCGATCTGCCGTCGGCCGAATACAACGACCCGGGCTACCTCATCGCGCCGCGGCCGGCCCATACCGGCCCGGTGGCGTTGCAGCTGGCCCGCTTCGGCAACCTGCTGCTCGACAACCGCTTCGAGTCGGGCGGCGACGGCATGCTCTTCGAGTACGAGCTGGTGTACTTCCCCACGACGACCGACGACGGTACGCCCACCGGCCGCAAGCGGCCGCAGCCGGATCGGGTGGTCGGCACGCCGCTGCGCGACCTGGGCGAAGACCCCGAGCAGTACCGCCATGTCTTCCAGGTGAAGAACAACCGCGAGCGGGACGACTTCGGCGGCGTCATCCCCTTCGCGCAGGTGTTCGGCCTGCCCGACGCCGAGTTCGACGGGGCGGTCGGCGCGGTGATCGACGTCGACCAGTGGCTGCAGGCGTTCGCGTTCTCGACCCTGGTCGGCGCGGTGGATCACTACGCCGCCGGGGCCCAGCACAACGTGCAGTTCTACGTGCGCCCGGCGGACGGGCGGGTGCTGTTCTTCCCGCACGATCTGGACTTCTTCCGCGGCGACCCGCGGGGGGCGGTGGTGGCCAATCGCGACCTGCGCCGGCTCATTCGCGATCCCGCCCGGCGCCGGGCGTTCTATCGCCATCTGCAGCGCATGATCGCGACGGTCTACAACGGCGACCACCTGGCGCCGTGGGCCGACCGCCTCGGCGAGCTGCTGCCGCGGCAGGACTTCACCGGTCACCTGCGGTTCGTCGCCGAGCGGGCGCGCTATGTGCTCGAGGAGGCGCCGGACGGGGTGAACGGCGCCGTGCCGCCGGTGCCCTTCGCGGTCGAGTCACCGCTGCCCGGCGCCGCGGTGCCCGCCGGTGAGCTGGTCGTCGATGGCAGCGCCTGGCTGGACGTGCGCACGATCTGGGTGGTGGGCGCGCCGTCGACGCTGGCGTGGATCGATGCGTCCCGCTGGCGGTTGACGGTGCAGGTCGAGCCGGGGGATGGCCCGCTGCGCATCGAGGCGATCGCCGATGATGGGGCGCGGGTGGGGTCGGTGGAGCTGCCGCTGCGGGTGATGGCGCCCTGAGGCGGCGGGCCGGTCTCAGCGGTAGACGAGCACGCCGTCGTCGGCCTGGCTCGCGCTCATGTCGGGCCGCTCGTCGTCGTCGTACTTGCGGCCCTTGATCGCGCAGGCGCCCTGCTGGCCGGCGTCGAGGCAGAGGCACTCGCCGCCGATGCCGCCGCAGGACCCCTTGAGCGCCTTGCCGCGGAAGATCACGCCGACGGCCATGGCGAGCATCAACATGCCCATGAAGGCGATGGTTGCGATGACGGTGCTCATGCTGACCTCCAGTCTGCGCGCCTCGACGGCTGGCCGCTCAATATAGCAGGACGGCCCTCCGACCAACGCTTGCTGTAGCGCCTACTGCGCCGTATTGGATGCCGGCGCCTCGGCGGCGGTCGCCTGCCGGATCGCTTCGAACTCGGCGGTGACCTTCTCGGTGTGGCGCCCGTCGGCCCCGCGCACGATGAACAGGGCCGGCAGCTTCCGCTCGACGGCGAGCGCGAAGCCCGCCTCGGGCCCGAGCACGTTGAGCGCGGTGGCGAGGCCGTCGGCGGTGGCGCAGCTCGAGTGGATGACGCTGACCGACGCCAGCCGGTGCTCGATGGGCTGGCCGGTGCGCGGGTCGATGGTATGCGAGACCCGCTTGCCGTCCTTCTCGTAGAAGTTGCGGTAGTCGCCGCTGGTGGCCAGCGAGGCGTCGTCGAGCGCGACGACCTCCATCAGCGCCCGCGCGTCGGGGTCGGGCTTCTCGATGCCGACCCGCCAGTGCCGGCCGGCGTGGTTGAGCCCCCGGGCCCGCAGCTCGCCGCCGATCTCGATGAGGTACTCGGCGTAGCCCAGGCCCTCGAGGGTCTCGGCGATCCGGTCGACGCCGTGGCCCTTGGCGATGGCCGAGAGGTCGACATAGACGTCGGAGCGGGCCTTGGCGACGACGCCCTCAGCGAGCAGGATCTTATCGAGGCCGACCCGCTCGCGCAGGGCGGCGGTGGTCGCCGCGTCGGGCGGCGTCTGCTGGCCTTCGGGGCCGAAGCCCCACGCGTTGACCAGCGGGCCCACGGTGACGTCGAAGGCGCCGCCGCTGAGTCGGCCGATCCGCAGGGCCTCGCGCAAGACGGCGTGCAGCTGCGCCGAGACCGGCTGCGCGTCGGTGCTGGTCGAAGCGTTGAGCTTCGAGAGCTCGGAGTCGTCCTGGTAGGTCGACATCTCGCCGTTGACCGCCTTGAGCGTGGCCTCGATGTCGCGCTGGATCGCCTTCTGGGCGTCGGGCTCGATCGGGCCGGTGACCACCTTCACCGCGTAGGTCGTGCCCATGGTGAGGCCGTTGATCTCGGTGATCGCCCGCGGGTCGTCGGTGGACGGGCGGCGCACGAAGACCGCCACGAACAGCCCGAGCACGAACAGACCGGGCAAGATCCAACGGCGCAGCACGGAGGGGGCGTCGGTGGGCGGTGGGGCAGACATGGCGCCTCGCTCGAGCGGGGGGTCGGCCGGAAGGAGAGAACGCAGGGGATGGGGGCCGCGGCCGCGCAGGGCCACGCCCGTCGGCTGCCGTCAGCCGCCGAAGTCGTCGAGCGCGATGTTCTCCGGCTCGACGCCGAGGTCGGTGAGCATGTTGATCACCGCGGTGTTCATCATCGGGGGGCCGCAGAGGTAGTACTCGACGTCCTCCGGCGAGGGGTGCTTCGAGAGGTACCGGTCGAGGGTGACCTGGTGGATGAAGCCGGTCGGGCCGTCCCAGTTGTCCTCGGGCAGCGGGTCCGACAGCGCCAGGGTCCACTCGAAGTTGTCGAACGCCTCTTCGATCTCGTCGAACTGCTCGGTGTAGAACGCCTCGCGCAGCGAACGCGCGCCGTACCAGAAGGTCACCTTGCGGTCGGTCTTGATGCGCTTGAACTGGTCGAAGATGTGCGAGCGCATCGGCGCCATGCCAGCGCCACCGCCGATGAAGACCATCTCGTTGTCGGTCTCCTTGGCGAAGAACTCGCCGAAGGGGCCCGAGATGGTGGCTTCGTCGCCCGGCTTGAGGCCGAAGATGAACGACGACATGATGCCCGGCGGCACGTCGGGCATGCGCGGCGGGGGCGAGGCGATGCGCACGTTGAGCATGATCATCCCGTACTCTTCGGGATAATTCGCCATCGAGTACGCCCGGGTGACCGTCTCGTCGACCACCGACACGTACTGCCACATGTCGTACTTGTCCCAGTCGCCGCGGTACTCCTCTTCGATGATGAAGTCCTTGTAGTGCACCGTGTGCGGCGGGCACTCGATCTGGATGTAGCCGCCGGCGCGGAAGGGCACGCTCTCGCCCTCGGGCAGATCGAGGATGAGCTCCTTGATGAAGGTGGCCACGTTGTGGTTCGAGCGCACCTTGCACTGCCACTTGCGCACGCTGAAGATCTCGGGTTCGACCTCGATCTCCATGTCTTCCTTGACCTTCACCTGGCACGACAGCCGGCAGCCCTCGCGGGCCTCACCGCGGCTGATGAACCCCTTCTCGGTGGGCAGCATGGCGCCACCGCCGGAGTGCACGTGCACCTTGCACACGCCGCAGGTGCCCTGCCCGCCGCAGGCGGACGGGATGAAGATCTTCTGGGCGGCGAGGGTATTGAGCAGGCTCGAACCCGCCGCGGCCTTGATCGGCTTGTCGCCCTCGCCGTTGACGACGATGTTGACCTCGCCGGACGCGACGAGCTTCTTGCGAGCGGCCATCAGGACCACGACGAGGCTGATGACCACGACGAGGAAGACGGCGACGCCTGCGATGACGGTTTCCATTGGTCAGTCCTCCGGAGTCAGAGCTGGATGCCGGCGAAGGCCATGAAGCCGATCGCCATCAGCCCGGTGACGATGAAGGTGATGCCCAGCCCGCGCAGCGAGGGCGGCACGTTGCTGTAGCGCATCTTCTCGCGGATGGCCGCCAGCGCGATGACCGCCAGCGCCCAGCCGATGCCGGAGCCGATGCCGAACACCGTGCTCTCGGCGAAGCTGTAGTCTCGCTCGACCATGAACAGCGATGCGCCGAGGATGGCGCAGTTCACCGCGATGAGCGGCAGGAAGACGCCCAGCGCCGAGTAGAGCGCGGGGGCGTACTTGTCGAGCACCATCTCGACGACCTGCACGCTGGCGGCGATGCTGCCGATGAGCGCGAGGAAGTTGAGGAACGACAGGTCCATGTCGGGCATACCGGCCCAGGCCAGCGCGCCCTCACGGAGCAGGTAGTTGTAGATCAGGTTGTTGAGCGGCACGGTGACGGCGAGCACGAATGTGACCGCCGCGCCGAGGCCGACGGCGGTCTCGACCTTCTTCGAAACCGCCAGGAACGAGCACATGCCCAGGAAATAGGCCAGGGCCATGTTCTCGACGAAGATCGCCTTGGTGGCGAGGCTGAGAAGCTCTTCCATTGTCGTGTCCCCCCGCCTACTCGGCTTCGACCTGATCGGGCTTCCAGGCCCGGTTGATCCAGATGAAGACCCCGATGAGGAAGAACGCGCCGGGCGCGAGCACCATCAGGCCGTTGGGCACGTACCACCCGCCCTCGTTGACCGAGGCGAGCACGGGCATGCCGAAGAGCTTGCCGCTGCCGAAGAGCTCGCGGAAGAAGCCGACGAAGAGCAGCACGATGCTGTAGCCGAAGCCGTTGCCGAGCCCGTCGTAGAAGCTCATCTTCGGCCCGTTCTGCATCGCGAAGGCCTCTGCGCGGCCCATGACGATGCAGTTGGTGATGATGAGCCCGACGAACACCGACAGCTGCTTGCTGATGTCGAACAGGTACGCCTTGAGCACCTGGTCGGTGATGATCACCAGCGACGCGATGATCGTCAGCTGCACGATGATGCGAATGCTGGGCGGGATGTGGTTCCGCAGGAGACTGACGGAGACGTTGCTGCCCACCATGACCGCGATCACCGCCAGCGACATGACCACCGACGTCTCGAGCTTGGTGGTCACCGCGAGCGCCGAGCAGATGCCGAGCACCTGCAGCGAGATCGGGTTGTTGTTGAACAGCGGGTCAAGCATGACCTCGCGCGACTTGCTCACGATGCCCCTCCCTTGCGGAAGTTCTCGATGAACGGCTTGAAGCCCTTCTCGCCCATCCAGAACTGAAGAAGGTATCCCACGCCCCGAGCGGTGATCGTGGCCCCGGACAGCCCGTCGACCTCGTAGGGCGCGACGTCCGGCGGGCCGGCCTGGCCCTTGATGACCATGATCTCGGGCTCACCGTCGGCGCCGTAGATCTTGCGGCCGGGCCACAGGCTCTTCCACAGCGGGTTGTCGATCTCGCCGCCGAGCCCCGGCGTCTCGCCGTGCTCGTAGAAGGTCAGCCCCTTGACGGTGTTGCCGTCGTCGGCGAGCGCGACGTAACCGTACATGGTCGACCACAGCCCCTTGCCGTGCACCGGCAGGATGATCGCGCTGACCGACTCGCCGCGCATGACCTCGTAGACCTCGGCCACCGGCGGGATCTCCGGCACGCCGGCCGGGTTCTTCTCGACGTCGACCCCGTTCTCGCTGAGGTACTTGCGCGGGTCGAAGTTGCCGGGGTCGATGCCCCGCTCCTTCAGCTGCGCGTCGTCGAGGCGCGCCCCCGTCTCCAGGTCGATGAACTGCGACCGGATGTTGGCCTCGAACAGCGCCTGGATCTCGGCGGCGGGCTTCTTGGCCCCCTCGTCGAGCAGCCCGGCGACCTGCAGGACCTTCTCCTTGCGGTCGAGGACCTTGTTGAGCTCCTGCTGCGGCTTGAGCGCCACGGCGAGCCCCGCCACGCAGATCGCGCAGACCAGGCAGAGCGCGGCGGCGAAGCCGATGATGTACTTGCTGCTATACTGCACGCGCCACCCTCCGCTTGATGTTCGCCTGCACGAAGTAGTGATCGATGAGCGGCGCGAACATGTTCATGAACAGGATCGCGAGCATCATGCCCTCGGGATAGGCCGGGTTGACCACCCGCACGAGCACCACCATGACCCCGATGAGCGCCCCGTAGATGAACTTGCCCTTGTCGGTGAACGAGGACGAGACCGGGTCGGTGGCCATGAAGACCGCGCCGAAGGCCCAGCTGCCGATGACGAAGTGCCACACGAAGGGCACGGCGAACATGGCGTTGGTGTCGCTGCCGATGGTGTTGAGCAGGGTCGCCATCACGACGGTGCCGCCGACGACGCCGACCATGGTCTGCCACGCCCCGATCTGGGTGAAGACGAGTATGGCTGCGCCGATGAGGCAGAAGAGCGCCGATGTCTCGCCCATTGAACCCGGTATGAGCCCTATGAAGGCGTCCATGAAGGCCTCGTTGCCCATGGTGTCCCAGGTGAAGGGCATCGCGCCGGGGTCGGCCGACGCGGCCTGAGCGAGCGCGGTCGCGCCGGAGATGCTGTCGGGCAGGGTGCTGGTATCGGCGGCGATCCACGGCGCCTCGCCGCTGATCTCGGCCGGGTAGGCGAAGAAGAGGAACGCCCGCGCGGTGAGCGCCGGGTTGAGCACGTTCATGCCCGTGCCGCCGAAGACCTCTTTGCCGACGATGATGCCGAACGCGATGCCGATGGCGACCTGCCACAGCGGGATGGTCGGCGGCAGGGTCAGCGGGAACAGGAAGCCGGTGACCAGGAAGCCTTCGTTGATCTCGTGTTTGCGCACGAGCGCGAAGGCGACCTCGATATGACCCCCGATGAGGAAGGTCATCGCGAAGACCGGCAGGAAGTACAGCGCGCCGTGCAGCACGTTGGCCAGGATGCTCGTCGGGTCGTAGGCGAGCCCGAGGTACATATAGGCCGCTTCCTGCCAGTTGTGCAGGGGGGTCGCGCCCTGGCTGATGGCCAGGTTGGCCTGGTAGCCGGTGTTGTAGAACGCCATCAGGACGCAGGGCAGCAGCGCGACGACGACGGTGATCATCATGCGCTTGAGGTTGAGGGCGTCGCGCACGTGCACGTTGCCCTTCGTCACGTCACCCGGCGTGAAGAAGATGGTGTCGTTGGCCTCGTAGAAGGCGTAGAAGTCCTCGAACTTGCCGCCCTTCTCGAAGAGGGGGGCCTGCTTGTCGAGGAAGTCGCGCAGCGCTTTCATCAGCCTTCCTTCCAGATCTCGGTGAGGTTGCGGCGCAGCGCCACACCGAAGTCTTCCTTGCCCGGGCTCACGAAGGAGCACAGGGCGAGGTCTTCCTCGTCGAGCTCGAGGCAGCCGAGGTGCTCGGCGCGCTCGATGTCGTCCTTCACCAGCGCCCGCAGCAGGAACGTCGGCATGATGTCGAGCGGCATGACCCGCTCGAACATGCCGATGGGCACCATGGCGCGATGGGAGCCGTTGGTATTGGTGTCGAAGTCGTAGTTGCTCTTCTTGTCGCCGCCGCCGAACCAGCGCGAGGCGAAGGCGCGCACGACCGAGAACTGGTCGAAGCCCGGCTTGACCCAGCCGAAGAAGACCCGCTGCCGACCCTCGCGGATGGCGGTGATCTGGTTGGCGTAGCGCCCGAGGTAGCCGAAGATCTCGCCTTGGGCCGCCCGGCCGCCGAAGACCGAGCCGGAGATGACCCGGTTCTCGACGTCGGCGAGTTGGCCGTCGACGAGCTCGTCGATGCAGGCGCCGTCACGGGTGCGCAGCAGCCGCGGGTTGCTGACCGTCGGGCCGCCGAGCGCGACGACCCGGCGGGTATCGAGCTTGCCGGTGGCGAGCAGCCGCCCGACGGCGACCACGTCCTGGTAGCCGATGTGCCAGACGATCTTGGCCCGGTTGACCGGCTCGAGCAGGTGGATGTGGGTGCCCACCAGGCCCGCGGGGTGCTTGCCGTCGAACTCGGCGACGGTGACCCCCTCGACGGTCGGGATCTTGGCCCCGGCCTTCTTGCAGAGCCAGGTCTTGCCCTCGGTGAGGGTCTTGAGCGCCGTCAGGCCCCGCTTGAAGTCGTCCTCCGCCCCCTTCAGCACGACCGCCGGGTCGGCGGCGCAGGGGTGGGTATCGATCGCGGTGACGAACAGCGCCGCGCAGCTCTCGGTCGGCGAAGGCACCCGGCTGAACGGGCGGGCCCGCAGCACGGTCCACAGCCCCGACTCGGCGAGCAGGTCCTTGAGGGCCTGCCCGGTCGCGTCGGCCGCGTAGTGCTTCAGCTCGACCTGGGGGCCGGCGCCCTTGCGGTCGTCGGCGGAGAGTTCGATGACCACCGACTGCAGGACCCGGCGCTTGCCGCGGTTGACCGCGACCACCTTGCCCGCCCCGGGGGCGGTGAAGCGCACCCCCTCGGCCTTGCGGTCTTCGAACAAGATCTGCCCCCGCTTGACCTCGTCGCCTTCGACGACGTGCATGCGGGGCTTCATCAGGGGGTAGTCGTCGGCCATGACAGCGACACGCGTCACCGTCGGGCCCTCCTCGATCACCTGTTTCGGTTCACCGGTGATCGGGAGATCGAGTCCCTTCTTGAGGACGTGTACAGCCATCGGCCTTCCTCGCGGACCTCCCAACAATCAGGCGGCATAAAGCTGCTTTTGGGTCAAAAACGCAAGTCCCCAGCCCGATTTTTCGAGGGCTTCGACCCGCTCGTTCGCCGAGCGGTGCGCCGGCAGCGGGCTGTCGGGGGCTCACGACCCTCGACGCGCCCGCGGATGGCCTTCCAGGCCGTACCGGAGGAGTCGAGGATGCGGATCGAAGCACCGGGGTCGCTCCGTCAGCGTGCAAATCATGCAGCCCCGCTGCACGAGGATCAATGCGGTTCAACCCGCGGGTCGAGTTCTTCGGCCGCGCGGATCAAGGCGCTGAGGGCGTGCTGGGTGAAGTCGATGCGGACCTCCTGCTCGACGAGCGAGCGGCGGATGCCGCCGCGGGCGGCGTCGGGGTCGGGCATCATCCAGGCGTTGTCTGGCTGCACGCGCTCGCGCGCGAGGGCGTCCATGGCCGCGGCGATCTGGGCGTCGAGCGCCGGCAGCAGGTCGTCGCGGCCGTGGTGCCGGGCGAGGGCCCGGGTCGAGATGATCGCCTCGCTGAAGCCGGCGGCGCCGGGGGCCTGGGGCACCATGAGCCCGCTGAAGCCGTAGTGGCCATCGAAGTCGGTATTGTCCCAGTCGGCGGCGTCGTACTGCAGCCGGCGCACGAACTCGGCGTAGCCGTTGCAGAAGTCGAGGTATCGCGGCTTCTTCAGCCGGGGCCAGGCCTCCTCGGCGGCGATGCAGGTCCAGTGGTCGGCCCCGTAGACGAACCAGCCGAGGAAGAAGGCGTCGTATTTGGGCCCGGTCAGGTAGTCCAGCGCCCGCTCGGCGGCCTGCAGGTCGACCGCGTCGCCCAGCGCCTCGTGGGCCATCACCAGCGCCAGCGCCGCTTCTTCGCTGTAGAACATGCTGCGCACGAAGATGTCGGGGGCGGCCACCGGCACGTGGAAGCTGTGATAGAAGTCGCCATCGGGCTTCTGCATGCTGCGGATCCACGCGGCGATGCGCCGGGCCTCGTCGGCGTAGCGCGCGTCCCCCGTCTGCCGCTGGTACTCGATCATGCCCACCAGCGTCAGCGCGCTGCTGCCCAGGTCGGCGAAGTCGCCGCGGGCCTTGGTGACGCAGTAGCCGTCGTCTCCGCACGGGTCGAGGTTGTCGACCAGCCAGCTCATCGCCTTCTCGGCGCCGACCTTGAAGCGCTCGAGGCCGGTCAGCCCGTAGAGCAGCGCCAGCGAATAGACGGTGCCCGCGTGGCGCGGCACGCTGTACTCGTCGCTCTCGGGGTGGTGGTCGTTGAGCGGGAAGTACTGGTAGTGGAACCGGTTGTCGGGGCGGATCTGGCGCAGCACGAAGTCGCCGCCGTCGATGGCTGCCCGGCGCCACTCGTCGGGGCCGTTCGCCGCGGGCGGCACGTTGCCCCGCTCGGTGGGCAGGGCGCGCGCCCGGTCGGCGGACTCGACCCAGCCTTCGGTGCGGATGCGCTCGAGGCGGCCGCCTTCGCCGAGGCGGGCGAGCACCGCGGTGGCGTCGAGGCCGAGGCGCAGCTCGCGGATGCCGGGCACGAGCGGGGCGAGGCCGAAGCGCTGGGCCTTGACCAGATCGTCGGGCAGGCGGGTGCGCTGCGCGTCGCCGAGCACCCGGCGGATGCCGTCGAGGCCGGGGTTGATCGACAGCGCGACGATGGGCGCGAGCTCGGAGACGATGGGCGCGGCGGCCACGGTGCGGTCGAGCTTGATGCGCCCGCCGAGCCCGGTGCGGCCCATGATCTTGGGGTGCCCGGCGAGGGCCTGCGCCGCCCGGGAGACGGCCTGGGCCAGATCGTCGCCCTCGCCGGTGACCCGGGCGCGGATGCGGCCGTCGACCCACAGCGTGGCGTAGAGCGGGCCGGGGCCCAGCGGCACCCCGGCGAGGGCCGGCATCGCGGGCGGCGTCTTGCCGTCGACCGCGGCCCGCACATGGGCCAGGGCCTGGGCCCGGACCTCGGCGGAGACCGGCGGAAGCGGGTCGAGGTCGTGGCGCACGTGCATCGCGATCCCGAGCGCGAGGGGCAGCGCGCTCAACCCGAAGACCACCCGGATCCAGCGGGCGCTGCCGGCCATCTGCTCGCGCACCGGGGCGCGCAGCAGGCCGTGCAGCTTCAGCGCCGGGTAGAGCCCGAGCACCTGCACCGCGACGCTGGCGAAGAGCAGCGCGGCGATCGAGGCCCCGCGGCCGAAGTCGCCGAAGATGGCGTGCAGATAGGCCCACGACGCGACCAGGGCGCTGACGAGCGCCACCCCGAGCACCAGCCCGACCATGCCGCCGATGACCCCCAGCCGCCAGCCGAGACGCCAGCCGCGCCACAGCCCGTGCCCGGCGGCGAGGTGCAGCGCGGCGTAGGCCAGGATGAGGCCGTTGATCGCGGGCGTCTTCCACGGGATCAGCGCGATGGCGACGACGGCGAGCAGCAGCCCGCCGACGGCCTCGGCGATGGCCCAGCGGCGCAGGCTGCGGCGGGTGGTCTCGGTGGGTGCGGCGGTCTCGGGGGCGTTCATCGGCAGATCCGTCGGTGCTTGCCAGGGCGCCGAGGTTGGCCCAATGTGAGCCGGCTGACAAGCGGAGGTCCGATGAAGGCGCGTATCAAGCTGGTCGACGGGGTCGCGTGGATGGCCGAGGCCGACAGCGGTCACGGGCTGGTGATCGACGGCTCGCCGGCCATCGGCGGGCGCAACCTGGGGCCGCGGCCGATGGAGCTGGTGCTGCAGGGCCTGTGCGCGTGCAGCGGCATGGACGTCGTCAGCATCCTGCGCAAGCAGCGGCAGGACGTCGTCGACGTGGTCATCGAGGCTCAGGCCGAGCGGGCGGAGACCCCGCCGAAGGTCTTCACCCGCATCGCGCTGACCTACCGGGTCATCGGCCGGGGGCTGAGGCCCAAGGCGGTCGAGCGGGCGGTGCGGCTGTCGGCGGACACCTACTGCTCGGTTTCGCGCATGCTCGCGCCGACGGTCGAGATCAGCGATACAATCGAGATCGTCGAGCTGGAAACGCCCGACTGAGTCGCCGATATGCGGGCCGTGTGGAGCGGTCCGACGGGCGCCTTGGATCCGGGCCGGGACCCGCGTATGTAGAGAGAACGAGCCGGCGCTCGAACGCCGGGGCCGGCTCGGCGGTACGGACGGGGTGATGGCGGATCACGCGATCGACAAGCAGCTTGAGGGTCGGCTCTTCGACCTGCTCGAGACCCGGGCCCGGATCCGCCTGGGTGACCTGGTGCTGCTGCGCCGGCGCAGCCGGGAGCGCGGGGTGACCCTGCTGCATACGGCGCTGGAGGCGGGGCGGGTCTCGGCGCCCGACGCGCAGTCGCTGGCCCGGCTGGCGGGCATGCCCGATCCGACCGTCGGCGACCCCGAAGAAGAAGCGCGCTACGGCACCCCCGACGACTCGCTGGCCGACTCGCTGCTCGACTCGATGGTCGACGCGCCGCCCGAGCCGATGACCGGCCGCCGCCGGGCGGAGCACCCGGTCGAGGCCCGCTCGGAGATGCCGGCCCTGCGCACCCCGAGCGGCGGCGGCATCGGCCATCGGGACACCCTCGAGCACCGCCCCAGCACGCCGCCGCCCGCGCCGCCCCCGCCGCCGTCGCTGCGCGCCCCGCGCTGGGTCGACGACCGGCCGACGGTCAAGATGGACTCCCCGCCCGCGCCGGGCACCGCGTCGCGGGTCATCGACCGCATCTCCGCGCCGCGCGCGCGCCCGCCGTCCCAGCCGCCCGACGAGATCAACGATACCCGCCCGGCGATGCCGCGGGTGCTGGGCGAGCTGACCGGCGGTCGGCGGATCACGCCCCGGGTGCCGGAGATCCCGCCGCCGCTGTCCGGCGAGGCCCCCGCCCGGCGACCGGGCCCGCCGCCGCTGCCGCCGTCGGTGCTGCGGGATACCCTGCTGCCCGCCGGTGAGGCGCCGGCCGACGCCGCCGATGCGCTGGACGACGAGTGGGGCGATACCGCGCCGCCGAGCGGCGGCGGCCCGGCGGACTCCAAGGACGACTTCGAACTGCCGGTGGGCGCCGATCGCTACGCCATCGGCGACGAGCTGGGCCGGGGCGGCATGGGGCAGATCCTCGAAGCCCGCGATCTGGCGCTCGAACGGCCGGTGGCGCTCAAGCTGCTGCACGACGACGATCAGGGCGACGCGGCGTTCCGCCTGCGCTTCGTCGACGAGGCCCGGGTCACCGGCCAGCTGCAGCACCCGTCGATCCCGCCGGTCTACGACCTGGGCCGGCTGGGCGACGGGCGGCTCTTCTTCGCGATGAAGCGCATCGAGGGGCGCACCCTGCGCGACGTCATCGAAGAGCTGCGCGAAGGCCACGGCGCCACCGTGCGTCACTTCGGCCGGGTGCGGCTGCTGACGGTCTTCGGCCGGGTCTGTCGGGCCATCGCCTACGCCCACAGCCGCGCGGTGATGCACCGCGACCTCAAGCCCGACAACATCATGCTGGGCGAGTTCGGCGAGGTCACGGTGATGGACTGGGGCCTGGCCAAGCCCTTCGAGCAGGCCATCGACGTCGACCCGCCCACCGACGGCGACCGCCCCTCCGGCGAGCGGCCGGCCATCAACACCTCCCGCGAGGGCGCCTCGCGCTTCCAGACCCGCTCGGGCGAGGTCACCGGTACCCCGCAGTACATGCCGCCCGAGCAGGCCGAGGGGCGCATCGACGCGCTCGGCGCCCACAGCGACATCTACAGCCTCGGCGCGGTGCTCTACGAGCTGTTGACCCTCGAGCCGCCCTTCGACGGGCCCACGGCCCGGGCGGTGCGCACCGCGGTCATCGAGCAGCAGGTGGTCCCGCCGTCGCTCAAGGCGACCGAACGCGGCGTGCCCCACGCGATCGAGCAGCTGTGCCTGCAATGCCTCAGCAAGGACCCGGGGCTGCGCCCGCGCACCGCCGGCGAGGTGGCCGATCGCATCGACCGCTTCCTCGAAGGCGAGCAGGACCGCGCCCGGCGCGCCGGCGAGCGGGACCGGCTGCTCGACGCGGGCACCGCGGCGGCCGAGTCGTATTACGCCCAGTGCGAGCAGCACCGCCTGCTGCAGGGCAAGACGGCCAAGATGCGGACCCGCATGGCCCCGTGGGCCCCCGCCGCCGAGCGCAGCCGGCTGTGGGCCCAGGAAGACGCCGAGCGGGTCGCCCGGGTGCAGGCGGCGCAGTCGCTCTCCGAGGCGATCGCCTCGTATCACGCCGCCCTGGAGACCGATCGCGACCACCCCGACGCCCGCCGGGCGCTGGCCGCCCTCTACTACAGCGCCTTCGAGACCGCCGAGCGCGACCGCGACCAGATCCAGATGGCGCACTACGCCCACCTCGTGCGGGCGTTCGATACCGACGCCGGCACCTTCTCGGTGAAGCTCAAGGGCGACGGCCGGCTCGAGCTGCAGACCCTGCCGTCGAACATCCAGGCCAAGCTGTACACCTACCGGGCGGTCGATCGGGTGCTCAAGCCGGCCGAGGCCAAGAACCTGGGCCAGACGCCGGTCGTCATCGACCCGATGCCCATGGGCAGCTACCTCATCGAGCTCAAGGGCCCCGGGCTGACGACCCGCGCGCCGATCGCCGTCAACCGGCAGCAGGTCCTGCGGATGCGGCTGCGGCTCTTCCCCGACAAGGTGCGCGGCGCCGACATGGTGCACATCGTCGGCGGCCCGGCCCGGCTCGGCGGCGACCCGTACGCCCAGTTCGCCCGCCCGGCGCGCACCGTCGAACTCGAAGACGTCTTCCTCGCCCGCCGGCCGGTCAGCGCCCAGGCCTATCGCGAGTTCCTGCACCATCTGGCCCAGGTGAAGTCCCCGGCGATCGCCGCCCGCCGCGCCCCGCGCGATACCCCCGCGGGGCCGCCGCTGTGGCCGATGGACGACATGGGCCGCTTCACCATCCCCGAGCGCGACGCCCACGGCGTCGCCTGGCACCCCGACTGGCCGGTGGTCGCCATCAGCCACGAGGACGCCGAGGCCTACTGCGGCTGGCTCGACGAGACCCAGGGCCCGGGGCACCGGCTGCCGACCGCGCTCGAGTGGGAGAAAGCCGCCCGCGGCGCCGACGGCCGGCTCTTCCCGTGGGGCGACACCTGGGAGCCCACGTTCTGCCACATGGGCATCAGCCAGCCCGGCCCGCCCGAGCGCGGCCCGGCCGGCGTCTTCGCCACCGACGTCAGCCCCTATGGCGTCGAAGACCTCGCCGGCGGGGTCAGCGAGTGGACCAGCACCCGCCTCGAAGGGGCCGATCAGCGCATCATCAAGGGCGGCCACTGGGCCAGCGGCCCGACCGAATGCCGCGCCGCCAGCCGCTTCTCTCAGCCCGCCGACCGGGTGCTGGCCACCCTCGGCTTCCGCATCGCCCGCAGCTCGCCGAGCTGAGCCGACGTCCCCACCCCCGACGGAGGATGCCATGCGTTCACCGCGCGCCCTCGCCCTTCTGCTCTGCGGCCTGATCGCAGGCGCCTGCGACGACCAGCAGACCCCCGCGCCCGGCGGCAGCGACGCGACCAGCGGCCAGATCGAGCCTCAGGAGCCCGAGCCCCAGGAGCCCGAGCCCCAGCCGGAGCCGCAGGAGCCCGAGCCTCGGCCCGAGCCCCAGCCGGAGCCACAGGAGCCCGAGCCCCAGCCGGAGCCCGAACCCCAGCCGGAGCCCCAGGAGCCCGAACCTCAGCCGGAGCCCGAGCCCCAGGAGCCCGAACCCCAGCCCGAACCCGAGCCCCAGCCCGAACCCGAGCCCGAGCCCGAGCCCGAGCCCGACTTCGTGCGCTTCGTGGCCATCGGCGACGTGGGCAAAGGCAACGACGGCCAGCGCCGGGTCGCCGGGGCGATCGTCGACGTCTGCGCCGAATGGGGCGGCTGCGACTTCGTGGTGATGCTCGGCGACAACATCTACGACGCCGGCTGCGACGACGAGAACGACCCGCAGTGGATCACCAAGTTCGAAGAGCCCTACGCCGAGGTCGACCTGCCCTTCTACGCCAGCCTCGGCAACCACGACTATGGCGCGCCGCCCATCCTGCAGGAGCTCGCCGGCGGCATCGGCATCGACCCCCGCCGGGGTGAGGCGCAGCTGGCCTACGCCCGGGTGCAGGACAAGTTCCGCATGCCCGACCTCTTCTACCGCTTCGCCGAGGGCCCCGCGGAGCTCGTGTCGCTCAACACCGCCACCGTCTTCTGGCGCGACCTGCCCTTCGTCGAGGCGCTGACCGGCTTCGGCGAGGTCACCGACGACCAGATGGACACCCTGCCCCGATGGGCCGACGCGCCGCTCGCCCCGTGGCGCATCGCGTTCGGGCATCACCCCTATATCTCCAACGGCCCGCACGGCAACGCGGGCATCTACGACGGCGTCTTCATCGACGGCCTCATCGGCTCGGGCACCGCCCTGCGCGACTTCTTCGAGGACTACGTCATCGGCGACTTCCACGTGCTGCTGTCGGGCCACGACCACAGCCTGCAAGACCAGGGCGACTTCGACGGCACCGCGGTCTTCGTCTCCGGATCGGGCGCCTCGACCACCGACCTCGAGGGCGACAACCCGGCGATCTGGCAGGCCTCGGAGCGCGGCTTCATCGTCATCGAGGTCAGCCGCCGCCGGCTGGACGCGCGCTTCGTGACGGTGCACGACGACGACGGCGCCGCCCGCCCGTGGGTCGAAGCCCACAGCCGCACCCTGATCCGCTGACGGCCGCGCCCGGCCGAGCACATCGAACATGTGGAGACCGCTGCGCGCTCGAAAGAGATCGCCCGCGTTTCCATATGACCGAATGCCGCCATCGGTTGAGGAAAGCCCCTGACGCACGAATCGACGACATCGACTAGGGTCGAGATCGTCCGGGGCGGCGGGAGCGGCGAGCCGGAGGAGAGTTCATGCAGCAGCCACAGCACGGCCTCGAGGTCCTCATCGGACGGGTCATCGACGATCGATTCGAAGTCGAGCGCCTCGTCGGCGTCGGCGGCACCGCGGGGGTCTTCCGGGCCATCGACCGCACCACCGGCGAGCCGGTCGCGCTCAAGGTGCTGCACGGCCTCGACGACGCCAGCCAGAGCCTGCGCACCCGCCGCTTCGCCCGCGAGGCGGAGGTCATCGCCGCGCTCGATCACCCCAACGCGCTGCCGCTGGTGGCCTACGGGGTCGTCGACGGCCGCACGCCCTATCTGGCCACCGAGTTCATCGGCGGCGACACCCTCGCCGACCACCTCTCCCGGGGCCCGCTCGCGCCGCTGACGGTGCTGCGCATCATGGATCAGGTCTGCGACGTGCTGGCCACCGCCCACCGCCAGGGCATCATCCACCGCGACCTCAAGCCGGAGAACATCGCCGTCGAGCCCATCGACGGCAAGCGCGGCGACTGGGTGCTGGTGCGGGTGCTCGACTTCGGCCTGGCCAGCTGGCGCATGGGCAGCCGGCTGACGATGAAGGGCAACCTGATGGGCAGCCCGCGCTACATGGCGCCCGAGCAGGCCCTCGACCGCCCCGTCAGCGGGCGCACCGACCTCTACAGCCTGGGGGTCATCGCCTACGAATGCCTCAGCGGCCGCCCGCCCTTCGAGGCGCCGACGCCGATGGCCGAGATGGTCAAGCACGTCTCCGAGACGCCCGTGCCCATCCAGGAGCGCGCCGCCAACCCGCTGGACGAGGCGATGGCGAAGCTGGTGATGCAGCTGCTCGCCAAGCGCCCCGGCGACCGCCCGCTGAGCGCCGAGGAGGTGCGCGCCGAGCTGGCCGCCATCGAGCGCCGCCTCGACCCGGAGATGGACGAAGAGCGCGACACCGTCTCGATGGGTCAGGTGCAGGTGATGGCGCGCATCCGCCCCCGCCCGTCGGTCAACTGACCCGCCGCTGACGCGACCCGCGCCCTCAGCCCGCCGCCTCGGCGAGCGCGCGCAGCGTGGCCAGCACGGCCCCGTGGTCGTGGTTGGGGCCAACCGTGTAGGGCAAAACGACCACGCGATGCTCGCGCCGCAGCTTGTCGGCGCGCTCCAGCTCGGCCTGGGCGTCGTCCAGGCGCGGCAGCAACGCGAAGTGCAGCGCGACGGCCCCGCCGAAGTCGGCCACGTTCTGGCCCAGCAGCAGATCCAGGTCGTACGGGTCCGACATCCCGTAGCCCACGAAGAGCACGCAGTGATCCACGAGCAGGTGGCCCATGACCGCCCGGTAGGACGCGTCGCCGTGGGCCGCCCCGTACTCGTCGAGCGTCATCACCACCGAGTCGGCGTCTTCGGCCGTGCCGTGCACCTTGAAGAGCACCTTGCGCCCGCTCTTGATATCCGCCAGGGCCTTCTGGGCCTGCTTCCAGGTGTAGACCGTCCGGGTCGGCGGGCCCTCGACCGCTTCGAGCAGGGGGTCGTAATTGGTCGTCAGCACGACCTGCGCGCCGAGGGCCATGACCGCCTGATGGGTCGCGCCGGGCGCGGCGTCGGGCGGGCGGAAGATCTGGTCGAGCGCCGCCGGGTAGTCCGCACCGAGCCGGTCCTTGAGCTGGTCGAGCCGGCGCAGCATGTCGGCGAGCAGCATCGGCCGCGGCCGCAGCTCGCCCGGCGTATCGGGGTCGTCCTGCAAGAAGAGCCGCTGCATCGACTGGCGATCATCGTTGCTCAGCCAGACCCAGCGGGCGTCGCCCGCGTCGAGCAGCCGCGCCGGCAAGGCCCTCCAGCTGGGGAAGCCGCCGACGACGTCAGGGCCCAGCGAGAGGCCGGCGCCGACCAGCGGCATCAGGCGGCCATTGCGCAGCGCGCGGACAAGCGGCGGGGGCAGCTCGGCCGCCTCGGGGGTGAACGCGGGTATCGCGACGGCCGCCGCGCCGCCGCCGAGCGGCACCGGCGGGCCGTGCGGCGGCCGGCGCAGGTCGTGGGGCAAACCGGTGAGGGCGCGCGGAAGGATCGGATGGTAGAACGCCGGGTGCAGCTCGCCGAGGCGGAACGGCGCGGACCAGGCGGCCAGCAGCGCCGCGCGGTCGGGGGCAGTGGCGCTGGGGTCGTCGGTGTAGATCGCCCACCGCTCTCGGGCGGTCGCCGCATCGCCGGCCACCACGGCGATGGCAGCAGAGAGCCATGTAAGGGGGTTCGATGGCGCATGGCGCATTCCACCGGGAAATCGATCCAGCGCCCCGCGCGCCGCTTGCGGATCATCGGTGCCGAGATGCCCCAACGCCTCGATACAGGCCAGGGGCAGGTAGGACGGATAGGCCAAACGTCCGGCCGCCGCTAGCTCCGTCGCCCTCGCCCAATCACCGACGAGCATCGCGTCCAGGCTCTGCCCCAAAGAACCCGGTCCCTCCGCCACGCTCTGCTTCAGGCCGTCTGCGAGCAGACGCAGCAGCTCACCGCGCTGCCCGGCAGCTGTCGCGATCAAGACCGCCGCCTCAGCAAGCCGAGCACCGCTACCCCTCCCCGCCGGTACCCGACCCGCTCCTTCTTCGAGGATCGACAGAGCCGCTGTCACCTGCCCCGAGCGGGCCAAGTAGCCGCTCGCCGCTTGGTACAGCGAGTGCAGGCTGTACTGCGGGTCGACCTTGCCGATGCCCTGGCCCAACAGTTCGACCGCCTCATCCACCCGTCCCTCGCCCACCAGCAGTTCGCCCGCTGCCTGATACAGCGAGAACAGGCTGTGCTGGGGATCAATCTTCCCGATGCCCTCGCGCAACAGCGCGACCGCCGCGTCCACCCGCCCATCCCCCGCCAACAGCTCACCCGCCGCTTGGTAGAGCGAGAAGAGGTTCTTGTTCGGCGCGACGCTCCCGATCGCCTCCCGCGCCGCGGCGATCCCGGCTTGCGCACCCTCGACCTGCGCCACGACTTCGACCCACAGCAGCCATGGCGTGTGAAAGTCAGCCCCCACGGTGCCACGGCGGGCGTGCTCGACAGCAGCCGACAAATCGGCCGGGCGGCCCCGCGCGGCCAGCAGCCTGGCCAAGTGATACTCCGCACCGACCGGCCCCGGCCGATCCAGCCACGCCGACAGCAGGGCGATGCGCGCGTCGCGCTCCGCGTCGTCGGTGGGCATCGGAGTCCCATAGCCAAATCGACGACCCAGCGCCGCGCCGGCCGTCGCCAGCACCCGCTGCAGAGCCGCCTCATCTCCCGCCTGCGCAAAGTGATGCCGCGCCTCCTCCAGCCGCGGCGGGTGCACCTCGACGCGCTTCGCGAGCAGCGGCCGGGCGAACCACCAGCCGGCGCGGCGGTGCGCCTCGGCCCACGCCGCCGCGTCGGCCTGCAGCCGCGGACGCTCCAGCTCGACGGCCAGCGGATGCAGCCGATCCCGCTGGCCGCCGATGATGCGCAGCAAGTAGCGATTGCGCAGCGTCTGGCGCGCCGCCTTCCAGTCTATCTCGGGCGCCGCCCCCTTCCGCGGCGGCCCGCCGGGTGACGCCGGGATCGCCATGGCCGCGATCAGCTCGACCTCGGCGTCCACCCGCAGCGCGGTGAGCAGGCGCATCCAACCCCGCACCTCATCCGGTAGATCGGCCGTGGCCTTGCCGACGATCTGCCGCTCGATCGCCCGCACCAGCGTCGGATCGCGCTCCAGCGGCGCGTCCGGCTTCGGCGGCCCGAGCAGATCGCCGACGGTGTAGGTGTCGAGCAGCTGCGCCAGCAGCGTCAGCGCCCGCGGGTTGGCCCCCAGGCGGTTGATCACCTCGACCCGGCGCGCCGCTGGCAGGGCGTCGGGGCGGGGCAGCGCGCCGTCGAGGATCGCGCCGGCCGCCTCGACGGCCGGCGGCTCGAGGCTCAGCTTGCGGATCTGCCCGGCCCGCGGGCCCACGTCGGGGCTCCGGTTGGCGACGAGCACCAGGCAACCCGCGGCCTTGGCCAGCTTGCCTTTGCGCTTGAGCGTCCGACTCACCCACTCCGGCAGCCGGCGGCTGCCCCCGGGGAACTGCCGCTGGATGTCGTCGACCACAACCCACGCGCCGCCCCGGATCGCGAAGCCCAGCGCCCCGTTGAAGGTGTCCTCGGCCGCGACTCGCCCGGCCAGCGCGGGATCGTGCGCGCGCAGCTCATCAGCCAGCGCGGCGACCATCACCCCGTGCACGTCGGCGGTCTCGGGCGGCGGGGCGGTGATCAGCGCGGTGGGGCGGCCGGCGTCCTCGGCGGCGCCCAGCAGCGCTTCGGCGAGGTGGGTCTTGCCCACGCCGGGGAAGCCCACGATCAGCGCCGCGTCGTGCGGGCCGTCGTGACCGAGGCGCCAGACGTCGTCGGCGACCCGGCGCCGGTCGGCGCCGTCGAGCGCGTGCCAGTCGGGGGATGTGGACACTGTCGTTGCTCCGGGGCAGACCGATTCGAGGATAGACGAGCCCGGCGCAGCGGACCAGAAGGCCAACGACGGCCTGTGGCACAGGGTGATTTCGGAAGGGGCACGCGCCCGGAGCAGGGCCGACGACCCGATTTTCGAAGGCGCACGCGCGCCCGAACACTGCGACAGGCCGCGATCGGACGACCCGTGCGCCCGCAGGCCGTGCCACGACCCTCCGCCGCCCATCGAGACCCGACGCCGGCCTGTGCCACGGCTCGGATTCGCGCGTTCGATGCGCCCGCGGGCCGTGCCACGGGGTGATCCACGGCGCGCCGACCACCCCGTGGCACAGCCCGCGGGCGCATCGGGCACGCGCCGACCGCCCCGTGGCACGGCCCGCGGGCGCATCGAGCACGCGCCGGAGGCGCCGTGGCACAGGGTGAACGGGGCAGCCGGGGTCGCCCGGCGGCCCGTGGCACGGCCCGCGGGCGCATGGGGCGGCCGATATCGGGCCGTGGGACGGACCGCGGACGGATGACGCGGTCGATCGGCGGGTGAAACCGAGCTGACGGACGCGCGCCCCTTCGAAAATCACCCCGTGGCACAGGGCGGCGGCGCTCGGCGCACGCGATCGCGCCCCGTGGCACAGGGCGGCGGCGCTCGGCGCACGCGATCGCGCCCCGTGGCACGGGCCGCCGGCGCACGCGATGACCCGCTCCAGGCCGTGGCACGGCCCGGCGACGACGGCGCAGCGGCCAGTATGAAGCATGCCCGCCCACGACACCGCGCCGCCCGGCGCCGCCGCCGATGCTGTCACCGGATTGCCACCCTCGCTGCGATGGGGTACCCATGCGGGGTGCCCGACGATCTGGGAGGGATCAATGGCAGCGGACCACTCGAGCGGCCCCCCGGGAGGGGTCGCGCCCTATCGCGAACTGACGGCGGCCAGCGTCATCTTCGGCGTGCTCATCGGCATGGTGATGACGGCGGCCTTCGTCTACATCGGCCTGAAGCTGGGCTTCACCCTGCCCGGCTCGACGGTGGCGGCGATCCTGGGCTTCGCGGTGCTGCGCGGGGTGCTGCGCAAGGGCAGCATCATCGAGAACAACATCAACCAGACGGTCGCCTCGGGGGTCAACAACGCCTCCTCGGGCATCGTCTTCACCCTGCCGGCGCTGTTCCTGCTCAGCGCGACGGACACCGAGATCACCGTCGAGGCGATGCCGGCGATCCTGGCGGCGATCGGCGGCGCCTTCCTCGGGGTCGCGGTGATCATCCCGCTGCGCAAGCAGATGATCGAGTTCGAGCGGCTGCGGTTCCCCAGCGGCATCGCCGTCGCCAGCCTGCTCAAGTCGCCCGGCGCCGGCGCGCAGCAGGCCAAGCTGCTCATCGGCGGGGCGCTGCTGGCCACCGGCATCCACGTGCTGGCCAACTTCCACATCCTGCCCCACGAGATCGACGTCGGCGGCCCCATCGGGCTGCCGGTCTACTTCCCGCTGGCGATCTACGTCTCGTTCGCGTCGGTCGGCGCCGGGCTGCTCTCGGGCAAGGGCGGGCTGCCCTTCGTGCTCGGCGGCGTGCTCGCGTGGTGGGTCATCAGCCCCTCGGTCGTGCTGACCGGCTGGGTGCCCACCGCCGAGGCCCTCGGCTTCACCGACGCGCCCGCCGGCTACGACGGCTGGACGTCGGGCATGGTCTACGGCGAGATGCTGCGCCCGATGGGCATCGGCGTGCTGGTCGGCGGCGCGCTGGCCGGGGTCTTCGCCAGCCTGCCGGCGCTCAAGAGCGCGCTCAAGAGCCTCTCGCAGGCGGCCAAGGCCGGCGCGACGGGCGGCGGCAGCGACGAGATGAGCCCGACCATCCTCTACATCGGCATCGGCGGGGCGATCGTCATCCTGTTCGGCGCGGCTATGCTCTCCAGCGGCGACATCAGCGTCCTGCAAGGCATCGGCATCGCCATCGTCGGCACCATCTGGCTGGCGCTCGCCGGCCTCGTGGTGGCCCAGGCCACCGGCATGACCGACATCTCGCCGCTCTCGGGCATGTCGCTCATCGGCGTCACCTTGATGTTCTTCATGTCCGACGGCAACGCGGTCGCCTCGATCGTGCTCGGCGTCTCGGTCTGCATCGGCATCGGCCAGTGCGCCGACATGATGAGCGACCTCAAATCGGGGCACCTCGTCGGCGCCATCCCGCGCAAGCAGCAGATCGCCCAGTTCGCCGTCGGCTGGATCGGCGTGCCGGTCGCCGTCGGCGTGCTCTTCCTCCTGTGGGGTGACGGCGGCGGCTTCGGCCCCTCGAACCCCGAGCTGTCGGCCCCGCAGGGCGCCGCGCTCGCCGGGGTCATCGAGAGCCTCGGCCAGGGGGCGGCCCCGCTCGACAAGTACGCCGGCGGGCTGGCCATCGGCCTCGGCCTCGGCGTCTTCCCCATCGCCGGCCTCGGCGTGCTGGTGGGGCTGGCGATGTACCTGCCCTTCTCCATCACCCTGACCTACGGCTTCGGCTGCCTGACCTCGATCGCGCTCGGCAAGAAGAAGGGCGACGCCTGGATCGGCTCGACCCTGGTGCCCATCGCCGCCGGGTTCATCATCGGCGAGGCGCTGACCAACCTCGGGGCCACGCTGATCCAGCTGGCGCTGGGCTGAGGGGGGAACAGATGAAAGCCATCGGTATCATCATCCTGGCCGTCGGCGTGGGCATCTGCGCCGCCTTCGGCGCGCGGCTCAGCGACGACATGTACGATCGCACCCGCCTCGACGGGCAGATCAAGCTGCTGCAGGGCCAGACCGACAAGGCCTGGGCCGACTACTGTCAGGCCCGCGAGGCGGCCAAGCTCGACAAGGGCGAGTGCGCGCCGCCCGAGAAGGTCGCCGAGAAGCCGGCCGATACGCCGCTCGAGGCCGCCGAAGACGGCGCCGAAGCCGCCGCGGACGACAAGGCCGAGGCCGAGACCAGGCTGCCCACCTACGACGAGGCCCTGGCCGCCGAGAAGGCCGCCCTCGCGCAGGTCGGCCCCACCACCGAGTCGCTCAGCGGCGCGCCCAAGCAAGCCCGCGACCGCTGGCTCGCCCTGCGCACGCAGACCGTCGAGCCCAAGGCCCGGGTGGCCTCCACCGCCCTGCCCGGCCCCGAGACCCGCCTCTCGGGCTGGTTCTCGCTCGCGGGCATGCCCTTCCTCGGCGGGCTGGCGCTGATCGTCATCGGCGCCGTGCTCGGCCGCCGTGCCGCCAAGGCCGAGTTGAGCGACGACAAGCCGGGCAGCGATACCCGGGTCGACTTCGGTGTCGCCGTCGAGAACCTGGCCCGTGAGGTCCGCGCCCTCTCCGACCGGGCCAACGCCCTGAGCGACCCTTCGCCCGCCGAGCGCAAAGCGATCCACGGCGAGATCGAAGATCTGCAGCTGACCCGCTTCGCCCCCATCGTCGAGGCGCGCTATCAGCTGCAGAACCGCATCGGCCTCGGCGGCTTCGCCAACGTCTTCGGCCCGTTCTCCGGCGGCGAGCGCTGGGTCAACCGCGCCTGGAGCACCCTGGCCGACGATCACTGGCCCGAGACCGTGCGCTCCCTCTCCCGCAGCGCCGAGCAGCTCGCCGCCGCCGCCGCCGCCCTGCGCGAGGAGCTGGCCAAGGCCAGCTGACCCTCCTCCCTTCTCTCCCTCCTTCCCGGCTCCCACTCACTCCCTCCCGATCCCTCTCCCCCACTCACCACCGGGCCCACCCCCAGCCCCGGTTCGTCATCACCCACCACCAATCCGACCCCTTCACCACGCTCCCTGCCCGACGACCCCTTCGCCCCGTCCCCCTCCCACAACCGAGCGGGCCGGCCGGGCGAGGGCCACTCGCCGCCCGTCTGCAGGCCCCGGCCGCAGCGATCGCTCCCGCTCACAACGACTCCTGGAGATCGATGCCTACAGCGTTGCCCAAGCCGAAGCAGGGCGAAGAGGGGCCATCGCCCGGACGGCCCGCGGTGCTTCACCCACCACCCGGACCGCGCGGCTTCACCCGCGCCCCATCAAGAGAACCCGAGCAGCTTGCCGCCCTGATACACCGCAAACGCCGCCACCCACGCCAGCGCGGTCATGTACCCGAACATCAGCAGCGGCCAGCGGTAGCTGCGGGTCTCGCGCTTCACCGCCGCGAGCGTCGACATGCACTGGCAGGCCAGCGCGAAGAAGACCAGCAGCGACAGCCCCATGAGCGGCGTGTAGCGCGGCTTGCCCATGGCGGTCTTCTCTTCCCGAATAGCCGCCCGCAGGCCGGGGTTCTCCTCGTCCACCTCACCGACGCTGTAGACGACGCCCAGCGTGCCCACGAAGACCTCACGCGCCGCGAACGCGCCGATGATCGCCACCCCGATCTTCCAGTCGTAGCCCAGCGGCTCGATGATCGGCTCGATGGCGTGCCCCATGCGCCCGGCGTAGCTGTTGCGCAGCTGTTCGCCGGTGATCTGCGACTCGAGCAGCTCGATGGACGGCGCGCCGGGCCCGTGCTCCAGCTCGATGCTCGTCTTCTCGGCGGTCAGCCGGTCGATCTCGGGCGAGGTCTGGGGGAAGGTCAGCAGCCCCCAGAGCACCGCGGTGCACACCAGGATCACCGTGCCCGCCTCGGTGACGAAGACCTTGCCCCGCGACAGCACCAGCCGCGTCACCGAGCGCGGGTCGGGCATGCGATACGGCGGCAGCTCGAGCAGCAGCGGCACCCGCGGCCCCTTGAGGACGGTGCGCCCCAGCACCGCCGCGGCGATCAGCGCCATCACGATGCCGAAGAAATACAGCGCCACCATCGTGAGGCTCTGCACGTTGAAGACGCCGGCCACATAGCTCGCCGGAATGACCGCGCCGATGATCAGCGTATAGACCGGCAGCCGCGCCGCGCAGGTGGTCAGCGGCAGGACCATCATCGTCAAGAATCGATCGCGCCGGCGCTCCATGGTGCGGGTGGCCATGATCGCCGGCACCGCGCAGGCGTAGGCCGAGAGCATCGGCACGAAGGCCCGCCCGTGCAGCCCGATGCGGTTCATGATGCGATCCATCAGAAAGGCGGCCCGGGCCATGTAGCCGCTGTCCTCCATGATCGCGATGAACAAGAACAGCAAGAGAATCTGCGGCAGGAAGACGAGCACATTGCCCACCCCGCCGATGAGCGCCCCCACCAGAAAATCGGTGAACAGGCCCGCCGGCAGCGTCGCCGTCACCCAGCCCGACAGGGCGCCGAAGCCGTCCTCGACCAGCCCGATGAACGGATCCGACCACGCGAAGAGCGCCTGGAAGAGCACGAACATCAGCCCGATGAAGACCACGAAGCCCAGCGCCGGGTTGAGCAGCACCGCGTCGACCTTGTCGGTCCAGCTGCGCGGCACGGCCGTGCGGGTGACCCAGTCGCCGGCGTGCGCGTCGATCCAGGCGAAGCGCGCGCCGACGATCTCGCCGTCGACGTCACGGCCCGCCTCGCCGGCCCGCTTGAGGCGATCGAGCACCCGCAGCCGCAGATCGGCCGGCGCGTCGGTCAGCTCGTCGTCGACGTCGATGCTCATCAACGCCCACAGCCCCACCGCCCGCCGCAGCTGCGGCTCGGCCCGCGGCGGCACCGCGTCGCCCAGGACCTCGTCGAGGGCCATCAGATCGGCCTCGAGCGCCGCCGACGGCGTCCAGCGCCAGCGCTCGGAGCGGGGATGCGTCGTCAACGCCTCACCGATGGCCGCCCGCAGGCGATCGAGGGTCGCCGCCCGCGTCGCGACGACCGGCACCACCGGCACGCCGAGCGCGCTCGCCAGGGCGTCGGTATCGACCTGCACCCCGGCGGTCTCGGCGGCGTCGACCATGTTGAGCGCCACCAGCGTCGGCCGACCGAGCTCGATGACCTGCAGCGCGAAGTACAGGTTGCGCTCGAGGTTGCAGGCGTCGACGACCACCACCGCCAGATCGGGCGCGTCGAGCCCGTGGCGACCGATGAGCGCGTCGATGGCGATCTGCTCCTCGGCGCTGCGCGCGGCGAGGCTGTAGGTGCCGGGCACGTCGACCACGTCGACGTCGCGCGTGTCGAGGGCCATGCGCCCGACGGTGCGCTCGACGGTGATGCCGGGGTAGTTGCCCACCCGGGCGTTGGCCCCGGTCAAGCGGTTGAAGAGCGTGGTCTTGCCGGTGTTGGGGTTGCCCACCAGCGCCACGAGCGGCGGCCGCTGCGCCTCGCCGCTCACGTCGACGCCCGCTCGACGACGATCGCCGCCGCCTCGCGCTTGCGGATCGACAGGTTGCAGCCGCGCACCGCGAACTCGAGCGGATCACCGAGCGGGGCCACCTTGCGCAGCTCGACGACCGTGCCCGGCACCAGCCCGAGCTCGAGCAGGCGGCGGCGGAAGGCGCGGTCGCCCCCGACTGCGGACAAGGTCGCCCGCTGACCGGGCGCGAGTTCGGCGAGGGTCATGCATCCTCCAGATCGAGCGGGCTGTCATCCCAGCCGACCCTAGCCGCGGCCGCAGGCAGCCGCCAGAGGCAATTGATACGCGTTTTCACTGCATGGTTCGGCGCGCGGCCATACTGCACCCCCTGCGCGCGGCGCGCGCGGAAGTTCGCACAGCCGCCGAGCGTTCGCCGAGGAGCCGATCGCGCCGGTCGCCGGACGCGCGCGGTTTGTCCGGTCGTCGGGGTTGGCGGTATGCTGGCCGCGACGTGCCGGTCGCCGGCGCCCGGCGGGGCGCGGCGCGGCCCGGCGACGCGCTGATCACAGCGCTGGAGGCTCCGAAGATGCGACGTCGAAGTCATGGTCTGACCTTGGTCGAGACGCTGGTGGTCCTCGCGATCGCCGGGCTGTTGATGGCCGTTCTGCTCGCGGTGCTGCTGCCGAGCGACGATCGCAAGTGCCGACTCGAAGCGGAGCGGCTCGCGGCCTTCCTCACCGCGGCTTCGGCCGAGTCGGTGATGCGCGACGCGCCGGTCCGGGTCGTCTTCGACCTCGATGGCGGCGAAGCGCGGCGCGAGGTCGCCCGGGTCGGCGCCGACATCACCTCGGCGCTGTGGCAGGAGGACGAGAAGGCCGAGGTCTACGAGGTCTCGTCACCGGTGCGCTTCGAGGCGGTCGACTCCGCAGAGTCCCCTGACCAGAGCTCGGGCACCGGCTACCTCATCTTCCGCGGCGAGCGCACCGAAGGCGCGGTGGTCGTGCTGGGGCTCGAGCAGGTCTTCTACTCGGTGCTCGTTCCGCCCAACGGCGCCGAGATCAAGGTCGAGAAGGGACGCCAGGGCCGACCGGGCGCCGGCGGCTCGCCGATCAATCGTGACCTGCAGCCCTTCGCCGACGGCCTGAGCACCAGCGACGGCGTCGCGGGCAACATGCCCCGCGGCGGGCTGGGCACGGTCAACCCCAACAACCTCAACCTGGGCAACCCCGCGGGCGCGGCGCGGCCCAACGCGAGGAACAACAAGAAAGACCTCGAGAGCCGGCCCAATACGTCCGAGCCGGCGACGAACAACAACGCCAACAACAACAACAACGCCAACAACAACAACGCCAATAACAACGCCGGGAACAATACGTCGCTCAACGACAAGACCAACCCGCAGCCCGACCCGCCGGAGCAGCCGCCCGCGGACGACAACATCCCCGAGAACGCGCCGTCGAACACCATCAACCAGACCTGCCTCAACGACCTGGATTGCGGGCCGCCCGACGGCTGGGGCCGGTGCAATACCGCGCTCGGCTTCTGCGAGGTCGGCGCCGAAGAGCGGACGCTGCGCATGACCGATCTGCAGGTGACGCGGCCCCTCGATCCGCAGATCGCCAATATCGTCGAGACGGTGATGCAGTCCCAGATCTCGTTCGGTCGGCTGCACCTGCTGACCTACTTCGACTCGGGCAAGGTGTGGGTGGTGCAGGGCGAGCGCGCCGGCGAGCAGCAGACGTCGAGCGAAGACCTGATCAAGCGCTTCCGCCAGGTCACCAGCTTCCCCAGCTATCCCGGCGCCGAGCTGACGGGGGACTACGACTGCGAGTCCTACGACATCGGCAACGACAAGCAGGAGCACCGCTGCGAGGTGCCCGAGTTCGCGCTGCAGTCGGGCGACGCGCAGATCTACATCCAGAAGAGCAACGATCCGCCGGCCAATACCTGCAACTACGAAGAGCTGACGCTCGCGGTGAGGGTGCAGATCCGGGCGACCATCGACGACACCCTGAGGAAGACGGTCACCGGCGTCGCCGAGGACGGCCAGCCCAAGACCTTCATCCGGCTGTCGACCACGCTCAGCACCCAGGCGGCGCGCAACATCACCATCCAGGGCAATACCCTCTACGATCTGCTGCAGGGCGAGATCCCGCTCGACGGCACGGGCGACGACGCGCCCGACCCGGCCGATGTGGAAGACCTCAACGGCGACGAGGTGCCCGACGCGTGGGTCTTCGTCTTCGAGGGCAGCGCCGAGTCGGTCGCGCTCTCCGAGGCGCCCTACGAAGACCCCAACGCCCGCCCGCAATTCTGCCTCTGACAGGCTCCGGCCAGCTCTGCACATCCGCGAACGGTTGACTGCCGACCGTGGTCCGGGTTTTGCTTCGTGTTTGCGTGCAACTTCAGACCCTCGACCCGAGAGGCGGACATGACGTACTCCCGACGCATCGTTCCCATCCTGCTGTCCGGCGTGGCATTGCTTGCGGCGTGCGACGATGGCGCCAATGACCCCACCCCCGATCCGGACATGACCGTCACCCCCGAGCCCGAGCCGGAGCCCGAGCCGGACATGCTCGATCCCGACATGAATGTCATGGACGCCGAGCCCGATGCGGTGATCGACGCCGAGCCCGACATGATCCCGGACATGATGCCCGACATGATCCCGGACATGATCCCCGACGCGAACCCGCTGGTGATGCCCGGCCCGATGTGTGTCGAAGACGAGGACTGCGAGGCCGACTGGCGGCGCTGCCTCGGCGAGCAGTGCCGCGTCGACCTGCGGCCGGACACCTTCGTGGTCGACGCCATCCGGGTCATCGAGCCGGCGGGCTCGGCGGAGCTCATCGAGACCTTCGTCGGCGACGCGGTGGACGACAACCTGCTCAACCTGCTCATCGAGCCGGGCGGCTACGACGACATGAACCAGTTCCTCTGGTACATCGGCAACGGCGGCTTCCGGAACAACGAGTACGACTACCTGGGCCAGTACCCGGTGCAGAACTTCTACGGCTTCTGGCGCGACACCGAAGAGGACGGCCTGCACTGGACGCCCGACGATCAGGTGGCCTTCCTGCTCAACGTGCCCACCGGCCAGGTGGAGGACGGCGAGGGCAATACGGTCAACTGCATCAGCCAGATCGTGACCACGGTCAACCTGACCCTGACCCCCGATCGCAACGAGCAGGGTGACGCCGTGCTGCGCGCCAGCCTGAGCGGCTCGCTGCTGCACACCGACGCCGAGCGGGTGCAGTTCCCGCTCGGCAACGGCGCGACCCTGGCGCTGACCGACCTGCTCAGCCCCGAGGACCTCAACATCGACACCGACGGCGACGGGGAGAACGACGCCTACCCGTTCGCGTTCGACGCCGACGCCTCGTCGATCCTGTTCATCGGCGAGCCGCCCAACGAGGACGGCAGCAACCGCGACCCGAACCCCGACTTCATGAACCCGGCCGAGTGCAATCAGTGAGCGCACGGGCCGGGCGACGCAGACCGCCCGGCCCGCTCACCCCGCCCCGCCGCGCCGCGCCGTGAGGCCGCCGCCCGGCCCCCGCCGGCACAAGCCGCTCGCCTGACCGCGCAAACCGGATATAATGGCCCGGCCAAACGCGGACGGTGAGGGCGCCCATGCGCATCGAAGAAGGCCAGATCGTCACCATCGACTACACCCTGCGCGGCCCCGACGGGACCGTGCTGGAGTCGTCGAAGGAGCGAGGCTCGATCACGTTCAAGCTCGGATCGCAGCGCATGCTGCCGGGGCTGGCTGCGGCCATGGAGGGCATGCAGGTCGGCGAGACGCGCAAGGGGGTGATCCCCGCCGGCGCGCTGGTGCCCCGCGAGGCGGCGCCGACCCGCAGGGTGCTGTTCGAGGAGTTCCCCGAGGGGGTCAAGCCCGATGTGGGCGACCGCTTCCAGGCCAAGGGGCCCGAGGGCAACCCGGTGATCTTCGAGGTGAGCGAGCGCCATGACGACGGCGTCACGGTGCTGCTGCTCCATCCGCTGCACGACACTGAAGTCAGCTACGAGGTCGAGGTGCTCGCGGCGCGCAAGTCGAACCTGCCGCCGCCGCCGCCCGTCGACCTGCCCGATATGAGCGACCTGCTCGACGACGACGCCGACTGAAGCAGCGGGCCGCTCGGCCCCTCGCTGACGGTCAGTCGGCGCCCTCGCGGGCGAAGACCTCGGTGACGATGCCGGGGACCAGCTCGATGAGGGTGCGGATGCGCTGGCCGACCCCGCCCAGATCGATGTAGTTCACCGCGGCGCCGATCGAGTCGACCGGGCCGACGGTCACGATGGTCGTGCCGATCACCCGGGCGAGCAGCGCCCGCTCGGGCAAGCCGTCGTCGCCGCCGATCAGATCGGCGTCGATGCGGGCGCCCCACCCGTCCCGCGGGCCGGCGGCGCCGGGCGGCGGCAGCGCGCGGCGCACGTCGAGGCCGACGTAGGCGTATTGCGCGTCGGTCGCCGCCCGATTCGAGCGCACCAACCGCAACCCATCGGGGCCGCTGAGCAGCAGGTCGTCGTCGCCGTCGCCGTCGAAGTCGGCCACGGTGAGGTGCTCGATCGGCCGCTCGACGTCGTCGATCGCGCCGGCGGCGACCGGGTCGACCTGCTCGAAGCCGTCGGCCGTATTGCGCCAGATGCGCAGGCGCCCGCCCCAGCTCACCAGGTCGTCGCGGGTATCGCCGTCGAAGTCGAGCCGCTCGAAGGCCCGCACGTCGGGCGGCCAGTTGAGCACGCCCCGCGCCGACTCGACGAAGCCGCCCGCGCCGTCGCCCAGCATGAAGCGGCCGCCGTCGGGGCCGACCGTCAACAGGTCGAGCAGGCCGTCGCGGTCGGCGTCGAGCGCAAAGGCGGTGGCCGCCGCCGCGTCGACGAAGCCCGCGTTGGGGCCGATCGCCGAGAACGGCCCCAGCAGCTCGCCGAGCCAGGCCGACGTGCCGTTCGGCCCCACGGCCACCACGTCGAGCACGCCGTCGTCGTCGATGTCGAGCATGCGCGCGGCGCGATGCTGCGGCAGCCCGACGAGGCCGAGGGTATCGAGCGGCTCCCGGTCGAAGGTGCCGTCACCGGCGCTGAGATACAGTCGGGTGGCCGGGCCCGCCATCACGATCAGATCGAGGCGGTTGTTGCGGGTGATATCCCCCAGCGCGAGGCCCTGCGGGTCGGCGCTGCCGGGGATGCGCGCGTTCTCGACGAGGCCGAAGCCGCCGCCGCCGTTGCCCAGCACGACCGCGGTGCGGCCCACGCCGACGATCACCATGTCGTGGTCCCCGTCGGCGTCGAGGTCGGCCACCGCCGCGTCGCGCACCGTCATGCCTTCGGGCAGGCCCACCTCGGCCGCGTCGGCCGCCTCGAAGCGACCGGGCGCCACCTGGCGGAAGATCTGGGAGCCGACCTCGGGCGCGCCGCCGAGCACCACGACGTCGAGCAGGCCGTCGAGGTCGACGTCGATCACGCCCAGCCAGCCCACGGCGCCTTCGAAGACCAGACCGTCCACCTCGGGCGGGTTGCTGCCGAACTCGCGTACGGTCACCGGGCGGACGATGGGCTGGGGCAACGCGTTGCCCAGCGCATCTTCGGCCTCGATGACGATGCTCGGCTCGGCCGGATCGACCGGCACGTCGTCGACGCGCCAGGTGCCGCTCTCGACGTCGATCTCGGCGGGCACGCCGTTGACCGTCAGCGACGCCGGGCCGCTGCCGCCGGGCCCGTCGTCGATCGTGCCGGCGGCCACCAGCGGGATCGGCGCGGCGCGGCCGTCGGCCGGCGCGAGCAGCTCGACCGTCGGCGGCGCCGTATCGCGCCAGATGCGCACCGTCTCGGTCAGCCGGTTGCCCACGAAGTCGGTCGCCACCACCTCGAAGGTATTGAGCCCCTCCTCGAGGGCCACGACCCGGGCCGCGACCTCGTCGGCGCTGCCCTCGTTCTGCCCCCCGGGCCCCTGAAAGACCTGCTGGCCGCCGATCGAGATCGAGACCAGCCCCGAGGCGGCGTCGCTGATCTCGACCTCCAAGCGGACCTGCGCCTCGGTGGTGAAGGTGTCCTGGTCGGGCGTGACGGCGTCGAGCACGGGCTCGGTGCCGTCGACCCGGAAGACGAAGGGCACCTCGTCGCTGTTGCCGGCGGTGTCGCGCACCACCATCTCGATGGCCTGCGCCCCGTCGGCGAAGGGCCGGGCGGTCTGGAAGCGGCCGTCCATGCCGACGTTGACCGCCAGCCCCTCGAGCGTGAGGCTCGAGACGGCGCAGATGCCCCACTCCGCGCGGCCCGGCAGCGTCACCCGGCCCGCCTGGTCGACGCCGAACCACGGGCGCAGCGCCGAGTCGAGGCACTGCCCGTCGCGGGTGATGCAGACCGTGGGCGCGTCGCGGTCGACCCGCAGATCGATGCTCGCCTCGGCCCGGGCCAGGGCCCGGTTGCGCACCTCGGCGAGGATGGGCACCCCGTCGCCCTCACGCACGCGCACGTCCTGACAGAACGGGCCGCCCGCCGCGGGCAGGTCGACGGCGTTCTCTTCGTCGTCGGCGAAGAGGACGAGAGACTCGATGCCGCTCTCCACGTCGGCGACCCGCCCGCAGACCCGCACCTCGCGGGCGTTGGTGCACGCGCCGTCGGCGGGCTCGGTGATGTCGACCGTGGGCGGGGTCTCGTCGAGCACCAGCTCGATGGTATCGCTGGCGTCGTTCTCGCCGGCGAAGGCGGTCGCGCGGATGGTGTGCTGCCCGCCACCGAGCAGCTCGACCTGCACCCGGAAGCGCTCGGCGGCCGGCTCGGCAGCGATCGGCGGGCCATCGTCCACCCGCACCTCGACCCGATCGACCGCCGGGCAGACATCGCCCGCCACGTCGATCTGCGCTTCGCGGGTGAACCCGCCGTCGACGGGCGCGGTGATGGTCACGCACGGCTCGGCCGGCAGCCGGGTGATGCGGCGCACGACCTGGCCCGAGTTGCCGGCCAGATCCTGACCGACGATGGTCAGCGTATTCTCCCCCTCGAACAGCGGGATGCGCCGGGTGAAGGCCCCCTGTTGGTCGGCCAGCCCGTTGATCTCGACCGGGTCTTCGCCGGCGGCCTCGATCCGGATCTCGTAGCTGCCGCCGGGCACCGGCTGACGGTCGTCCTGAATCCGCCCGCGGACCTCGATGCGGTCTTCGAAGACCTCGGCGTCGGGCGGCGGCGAGTCCACGATCACGATCGGCGGCGTCGCGTCGAGCCGCACGGTGAAGGTCGCAGTGTCCGAGGCGTGGCCCAGGTCGTCGACGGCGCTGAGGGTCACCTCGCTCTGCCCTTCTTCGAGGGTGACGGCGAAGCTGAACTCGAGGCCATCCCAATCGACCGTCGGCTCGATCGCATCGCCGTCCTGTTCGATGACGAGGCGCGCCGGGCCGCCGACGGTGAAGTGCGCGTCGACCACCCGACCCGAGATGACGAATTCGGGATCGGCGGTCAGCAGGTCGGCCCCGTCCCGCGGGATCAGCTCCTCGATGACCGGCGGGGTGGTATCCCGCACGACGGTCACCTCGGCCTCGCACTCGAGCCCGTCGGGGTCGACCACCCGCAAGACGAAGCGATTCGAGCCCTCGTCGAGCGCCCGCGTCGTCACCGTCGACTCGCCGTCGAGGGGCAGCGGCTCGCCGCCGAGGGTCACCGTCAAGGCGTCGAGCGCGGTGTCGAGGTCGGTCACCTCGGCGGTCAGGCTGACCTCGTCGGCGTCGGTCGGCCGCTCGCCGTCGGGATCGGCCGTCAGACCGCAGGTGGGCCCGATCGGATCGGGCGGCGCGAGGTCGGGCGCCATGTCCACCCCGACGTCGGGCTGCGCCACGTCGGGCAGCATGTCCGGCGCCATGTCGACGGCGACATCCGGCGGGTCGACCCGGTTGTCGGGCTCGGGCTCCATGTCGGCGGGCACCTCGCCGCCGCCGACGCAGATGCCCTCCTGGCAGATCCCGCCGTTGCACTCGTCGTCGCTGCTGCAGTTGTCGGGATCGAGCAGCACGCTGCACCCAGCGGCTCCCCAGCCGATGGCCACGAGCAGCAGGGCAGCGCCCCTACGCATCACCATGAGATATCCCCCGTCTCGTGCCGGCCGCCGCGTGCCGGTCGATGGGATGAACAGACGTCAGCGACGTCAGAAAAGGAAGCGCCCGACCGCGGTGAGGCCGCCATCCGTGGGCGCGACGAACCAGGCCTGCTCGGCCTGTCCGTCCACGGCGGCCGGCGCGTCGGCGTCGAGGATGTACAGCACCGCGCCGCCCGCCGCGATGGCCACCCCGGACCAGATGAGCACGTCGGTCAGCACCGCCTGGCTGCGCACATCGTCGGCGAGGTCGACCTCCTGCTGCGTACGCTCGCAGGCGGGGTCGGCCCGGCAGTCGTCGAGCTCGCCGCTGGCGCCATAGGCCAACAACCCGGTCACCACCCCGCCGGCCACCGCCAGCCCACCCACGCCCATGCCGATCAGGCCGACCGTGCCCAGGTCGACGCCGCCATCGAGCGAGATCTCGGTGCGCACGGTGCTGTCGGCCTCGATCGCGACCATCTCGCTGTAGGCCTCGCCGCCGCCCGCCGGACGGACCTGCACCTCGTGCAGGCCGGCGGTCAACCGCAGCGGACCGCCCAGGGGGCTCTTGCCCTGCAGCTTGCCGTCGATGAAGACCTCGCTGCCCGCCGGGGTGACCGTCAGCTCCAGCTGACCGCGGGGCACCGCCTTCTCCAGAGCCAGCTCGAGCACGTAGGGCGCCTCGCGGGTATGGGCCGCGCTCAGCGTGACCGCCCGCTCGATGGGCTCGAAGCCGTCGAGCTCGACCCGCACCGTCCGCGCGCCACCGTCGACCGCGTGATCGATCGGCGTCGGGCCCGCCGCCGCCCCGTCGATGCTCACCCGCGCCCCGGGCGGCGTCGTCACCACCCGCAGGACCGGCTTGATCGGCACCAGCACCACCGTCAGCGTGCTCTGATCGCCGGCCTTGAGCTGGATCGGCCGCTGCGCCGCCTCGTGGCCCGGCAGCGTCAGGTAGAGGGTGTGGGCCCGCGCCGGCAGGCGCAGGGTCAGCGGCGTCTCACCACGGGCGGGGTTCTTCGCCGCGCCGACCCGCACCGCGGCGCCCGGCGGCATCGTCTCGACCTGCACCGCCGGCCAGCTCTCGAGGGTCGCCTGCAGCGCGCCGACCTTGGCCTTGACCGCCGCGGCGTCGCTCGGGTTGGTGGCCAGATACTGGCTGTATTGCTCGATGGCCGCGGGCAGATCGTCCATCGCCTCGAACACCTGGGCGATGTTGAACAGCATCAGCGGATGGGGCGCGAGCGTATTGGCCTGCCGGAAGGCGTCGAGGGCCTCGGCGAACTCGCCGGCGGCGTACTTCGCCCGCCCTTCGACGAAGAAGGCCTTGGCCTGCTCACGGGGGCTCTGTTGCGCCATGGCCGGCAGCGCGGTCAAGACCGCCGCCACCAGCATCACGCTGCGGACCATGCAAACGCCTCGCATGTCACCTCTCGCACGGCTCGGAACGCCAGAAGACTACCCGCAACGCACCGGTCGCCGCCAATTGGCGTGCCGCGCACCGTCGGGATCCCGACGGTCCCGCCGACCGCGCGCGCCGCCGGGGCTCGGCACCATGTGCGATCGGCGCCGTCAGGGGCTCGACGCCGTCAGGGGTTGGCGAACGGATCGCGGATATTGCTCGGATCGGGCGCCTTGCGGTTGCGCCGGCGGCGCTTGGGCGGCGGCTTGGCCTCCGTCGGCTTCTTGACCTTCTCGGCGAGCGGCACGGTGATGCGCGCCGGCCCGCCGTCCTCGGGCGCCTCGATCGTCTGTGGATCGAGTTCGAACGGCGTATCGGGGCGCCCCTCGAACTTGAGCAGCAGCGCGCGCTTCTCGGCCCCGGCCGGCAGCTCGAGCGGCGTCTCGCCGAGCTTCTCCTCGCCTTCGAAGACGGCCACGCCCGGCGGATCGGTGACCAGCTCGACCATCGGCTCGGCCGCCGGCGGCCCGCCCTTCTCCGCCACCTTCTCCGGCGCCGCCTTCTCCGCCGCCGCCTTCTCCGCCGCCGACGTCTCCGGCGTGTCGGCCTTCTCCTTCGCTGCGGTCGGCTTCGCGCCGCGGGGCGTTGGATCGCCCGTCTCCTGAGGCGCCAGCACCAGGAACCACACCGCCGCGCCGCCGCCGGCGAGCAGCAGGATCAACAGCAGCACGAGGCCCGCCTTGGAGCCCGAGGAGCGGCCGCCGGCGGAGACCACCGGGCCCGAGGTCGACGCCGGCGTACGCCCCGTCGTAGGCACCTCGCGCGGCGGCACCGAGAGGCGGGTGAAGTCGGCCGCGGTGGCCAGCGGGCTCGCCGCATCCGACGGCCGGGACGCCCGCGGCGCGCCGCCGGGATCGAGCGACTCGCCGATGGCGTTGAGGATGTCGTCGGGCCGCAGCGGCTGCGAGACCGACGCCCGCGGCGCGATCGAGGCCCCGCCGGTCTTCGGGGGCGTCGACGCGATCCGAGCCGGCGCCGGCGGCGTCGAGCGGATCGGCGTCTGCGGCTCGATGTCGTCGAAGGGGTTGAAGCGCGGCGCCGGGCCGCCGGACTCGGCGTCGAGCTCGGCCTCGGCCTCGGCCATCAAGGCCGCCAGATCGTTGTCCAGGCCGCCCGGCCCGGAGACCCGCTGCGCGGTCGAGCGGGAGCGGATCGCGGCGCCCGGCGCCTTGGGCGGCGACGACACCTCGGGCAGCGACGGCGCGGCGGGCGGCGACGACGCAAGAGACGGCGCCGCGGCCGGCTCGATCGACGCCGCGGCATCGGCCAGCGCCGCGTCCAGATCGAGCACGCCGCCGAACTCGTCGTCGAAGTCCAGATCGAGATCGTCGACCGGCCCCGGTGTCGGCTCGGCGAGCGGGCTGGGGGTGGCGTCGTCGAGCAGCGCCTGGATGTCCTCCGGCACCGGCTGCATGACCGTCGCCTCGGCGTCGGCCGCGCTGAACCCGCCGGCCGATCCGAGCGGCGCGAACTGGTTCAGGTCGGGGATCTCGTCGGGGCGGGCGACCACCGTCGACATATCGAGCCCGGCGCCGAAGGGCCGCTTCTTGCGGGCCGGCTGCGGCTTGCTCTTGATGACCCGGGCGATCTCCCGGGCGAGGCTGCGCAGATCGGGGAACCGGTTCGCCGGGTCCTTCTCCATGCAGCGCTCGATCACCGCCGCGAGGGCCGGCGGCGTCGTGAGCGCCCGCTCGGCGATCGGCGTCGGCTGACCGCTGCGCACCGCGTCGAGCAGCTGCGCCGGCGTCGCCCCGAAGAAAGGCAGCGCGCCGCTGAGCAGCTGATAGCCGATGACACCGACGGTGAACTGGTCCGACGCCAGCCCCACCTCGGCGCCGCTGACCTGCTCGGGGCTGAAGTACTTCGGCGCCCCGATGACCACCTGGCCGCGCTCGGTCTCGTGAACCCCGAAGAGCACCGGCGAGCCGGTATCGGTGATCTTGACGAAGTCGCCCTTCTGACCGGCGACGAGGAAGACGTTCTCCGGCTTGAGGTTGGCGTGGGGCCGGCCGACCTTGTGGATCGGCGCGAGCGCGTTGCACAGCTGGAAGAGGATGTCCGCCGCCCGCCGGGCCGAGAGCGGGCCGGTGCGCTCGATCAGCGCGCGCAGGGTCTCGCCCTCGATGAACTCCGAGACCATGTAGGTCGTACCGTCGGCCTCGCGGCTCGCGCCGAGCACCGTGGCCACCTTGGCGTGACGGATCTGAGCCACCCGCCGGGCCCAGCGCAGCAGCTCGTCGCCGTGCACCTCGGCGACGTCGCCGTGCACGATCTTGACCGCCACCGCCTGACCGGTCTTGGCGTCGGTGCCCCGGTAGACCATGCCGATCTCGCCCGAGCCGACGATGTGCTCGAGGGTGAATCGGCGGCCGAACTGACGGCCGACATACGGATCACCGATGGCCGCCGGGTCGTCGAAGAGGCTCTCCCCGCAGCTCACGCAGCGGGTCTTGCGGTCATCGTTGACGGCCTGACAATGCGGGCAGAAGATCATCGACGCGCGGTCCCTCGGATCGGGGCGGAAACAGCCCGTATCTGTATAGCACCCACCCGCCCTCAGGCAAAGGATCGGGCGCCGCTCTCCGGGCCATACGACCGATCCCCCAGCCGTTGACCGGACGCGGGTCGGCGGCACCCGCGAGGTCTTCGAAAAATGATCATCCGAGACTTGACCGCTTCGCTCGACTCTGCGATAAACCGAGCCCGCTTCGCGAAGGTGGCGGAACTGGTAGACGCGCTAGGTTGAGGGCCTAGTGCCCGCAAGGGCGTGGGGGTTCGACTCCCCCTCTTCGCACAAAGAAACCCCCGTCGGCTCGGCCGGCGGGGGTTTTTCTTTGCCCGAACCTCGACGGCCGCGGCCGAGGGCTCGACCGCGGCGCCGTGGGCTGACGCCTACTGGTTCTCGGGCGCAGCCGGGGCATCGCCCGCAGGAGCAGCCGGGGCATCGCCCGCCGGCGCGGCCGGGGCATCACCCGCAGCCGGAGCTGCCGGGGCAGCCGGCGCATCGCCCGCAGGGGCAGCCGGGGCGTCACCCGCAGGGGCAGCCGGGGCATCGCCCGCCGGCGCGGCCGGGGCGTCGCCCGCCGGGGCAGCCGGGGCATCACCCGCCGGGGCGGGCATGGCCGGGGTATCGCCCGCAGCCGGGGCATCGGCGGCCGGGGCATCGGCGGCCGGGGCATCGGCGGCCGGGGTATCGGCGGCCGGCGCCTCGACCGGCGCAGCCCCGCCGAGCTCCTCGGCGTCGCGCAGGGTCTGGTCCATAGCCGACGGCGTCGAGTAGATGGCCAGCACCATGCTCGTGATCATGAACGTGGTCGCCGCGAACGCGGTGAACTTGCCCAGCACGGTCGCCGCGCCGCGCTGCCCGAGGGCCTGCCCGCCGCCGCCGCCGAACGCGGCGCTGACCCCGCCGCCCTTGCCGGACTGGAGCAGGATCACGAGGATCATGGCGATGCAGATGACGATGTGCAGCAGGGTTACGATGTTCTCGAGCATCAGTCGGCGTCCTCTTTGAAGGAGACGATTCGGGCGAAGCTGTCGCTGTCGAGGCTCGCGCCGCCGACCAGGGCTCCGTCGATATCGGGCTGCGCCATCAAGGCGCGGATATTGGTGGGTTTGACGCTGCCGCCGTATTGGATGCGCACCTGCTCGGCGACGTCCTTGCCGGCGGCCTCGGCGAGCCGGCCCCGGATGGCGGCGTGCACCTCCTGAGCCTGCTCCGGCGTGGCGGTCTTGCCGGTGCCGATGGCCCACACCGGCTCGTAGGCCACGACGCTGCGGGCGAGCTCGTCGCCCTCGAGCGGCGCGATGGCCGCGTCGAGCTGGCGCCGGACCACGTCGATGGTCGCGCCCGCTTCACGCTCGGCGAGGGTCTCGCCGATGCAGATGATCGGGATCAAGCCGTGGTCGTGCAGCGCGCGGGCCTTCTTGCCCACGTTCTCGTCGGTCTCGCCGAAGAGCGTACGCCGCTCGCTGTGGCCGATGATGACGTGGGTGCAGCCGACCTCGGCCAGCTGAACCGGCGAGAGCTCGCCGGTGTAGGCGCCCTTGTCGGCCCAGTGGCAGTTCTGTGCGGCGACGCCGATCGCGCTGCCGTCGAGGCGCTTGATGATCGGGTGCAGGGCCATCGCCGCCGGGCCGACGACCACGTCGATCCCGCGGAAGCGGTTGCAGCGGTCGCGCACCCCGCTGGCGAGGGCCAGCCCCTCGGCCACCGTGAGGTTCATCTTCCAGTTGCCGGCGATGATCGGGCGACGGCTCATCAGCTCCTCCGGATGCCCAGGGCGGTCAGGCCGGGCAGCGCGCGGCCCTCGATGATCTCGAGGCTCGCCCCGCCGCCGGTCGAGATGTGTCCGATGTCGTCGGCCCGGCCGCTCTCGGAGACGGCGCGCACCGAGTCACCGCCGCCCACGACCGACCAGCCGGCCGAGTCGGCGACCGCGTCGGCCACCGCGCGGGTGCCGGTCGCGAACGCGTCGAACTCGAAGACGCCCATCGGGCCATTCCAGAAGATGGTCCTCGCCCCGGCCAGCCGCTCGGCGTAGAGCTTCGCGGTCTTGGGGCCGATGTCGAGGGCCATGCGCCCGTCGGGGATGCCGACCCCGTCCACCGCGATGCGGGCGGCGGCGCTGTCGAAGGCCTCGGCGCAGCCGTGGTCCAGCGGCAGCAGCAGCTCGACCTGGTGCTTCTCGGCGGCCCGGATGAGGCCGCGGGCCAGATCGAAGCGGTCGCCCTCGACCTTGCTCGACCCGACCGTGTGCCCCTTGGCGGCGAGGAAGGTATAGGCCATCGCGCCGCCGATGAGCAGGGTCGAGACCCGCTCGAGCATCTTCTCGATGACGGCGATCTTGTCGCTGACCTTGGCCCCGCCGAGCACGGCCACAAAGCCCCGCCGCGGCGCGTCGAGCACCCGCGACAGCGCGTCGATCTCGCGGGCCATCAAGAAGCCGGCCGCCTTGTCGCGGATGTGGGCCGCTACGCCGGCGGTGCTGGCGTGGGCCCGGTGCGCGGTGCCGAAGGCGTCGTTGACGTAGCGCTCGGCCAGGGCGGCGAGCTGGCGGGCCAGCCCGTCGTCGTTCTTGGTCTCGCCCGCGTGGAAGCGGATGTTCTCGAGCAGCATCAGCTGCCCGTCGCGCAGATCCTTGGCCAGCCGGGTCGCCGCCGCGCCCACCGGCGTATCGGTGAGCGGGATGTCCATGTCGAGCAGCTCGGCCAGCCGCTCGCCGGCCGGCGCCAGCGACAGCGCCGGGTTGGCCTGCCCCTTGGGCCGCCCCAGGTGGCTGGTGAGGATCACCCGCGCGCCGCGCTCGAGGGCGTGGCGGATGGTCGGCAACGCCGCCCGGATGCGGCTGTCGTCGGCCACCCGGCCGCCTTCGAGCGGCACGTTGAAGTCGACCCGGATCAACAGGCGCTTGCCTTCGATGGGCAGCTTGTCGATCAGGGTCATCGGGGGGCGGGCCATGGCGTCGTCCTCAGCGCTCGAGGCCGAGCAGCAGCTTGCTCAGATCGACCATCCGGCAGCTGAAGCCCCACTCGTTGTCGTACCAGGACAGCACCTTGACCATGCTGCCGATGACCTTGGTGCTGTCGGCGTCGACCACCGAGCTGTAGGGCGAGCCGATGTAGTCGGTGCTCACCAGCGGCGCGGTCTCGAAGCCGAGGATGCCCTTGAGCGGGCCGTCGGCGGCCTTCTCGAGCGCGCCGTTGATCGCCTCGACGCTGACCTCGCCCTTCACCTCGAGCACCACGTCGACCAGCGAGACGTTGGGGGTCGGCACCCGCACCGACAGCCCGTCGAGCTTGCCCTTGAGGTGGGGCAGCACCAGCCCGATCGCCTTGGCGGCGCCGGTGCTGGTCGGGATCATCGAGATCGCCGCCGCCCGCGCCCGGCGCAGGTCGCTGTGAGGCAGGTCGAGCACCCGCTGGTCGTTGGTGTAGCTGTGGATGGTGGTCATCACCCCGCGCTCGACGCCGAACGCGTCGTCGATGACCTTGACCACCGGCGCGAGGCAGTTGGTGGTGCACGAGCCGTTGGAGACGACGGTGTCGCCGTCTTCGAGGTCGCCGTCGTTGACCCCGACGACGATCGTGCGGTCGATGCTGCCGCCCTTGGCCGGCGCGCTGATCACCACCTTCTTCGCCCCGGCGGCGATGTGGGCCGAGGCCTTCTCCTTGTTGCGGAAGACGCCGGTGCACTCGAGCACCAGCTCGACGCCCGCCGCGCCCCACTTCAGGTCGGCCGGGTCGCGCTCGGCGGTGGTGCGGATGGTGCGCCCGTTGACCACGATGGCCCCGTCGACCACCTTCACGTCGGCGTCGAAGGTGCGGTGCACCGAGTCGTACTTCAGCAGGTGGGCCAGGGTCGCCGGATCGGTCAGATCGTTGATCGCCACGACCTCGAGGGTCGGGTCGTTCTCCAGGATGCGAAACACCATGCGGCCGATGCGGCCGAAACCATTGATCCCGATCTTGCGGGCCATCGAATCCCCCGTGAGCGCTGCGGTTATGAGGCGGTTCGGGTCGTCACCCAAGGCTGAGAAGCGCGTCAACCTACGCGCAGGGCCGGTGGGGTGTCAAGCCGGACCGCGGCCGCTGCGCGCGCGGGGCACTGGCGCCGGGGGGACACCGTCCCTATGGTGTGCGCCGACATGGCCTTTCGAGGAGCACCCGTGGCCCGATCCGACGACGCCGATACCCCGTCCCCCGACGCTGCTGCCCCTTCCCCCGACGCCGCCCTGGACAGCGCCGCCCTGGACAGCGTCGCTCTGATCAACCGCTTCCGGGTGGGCTTCCACCGCGACCGGCTGCGCGAGGTGCGCGAGGGCGGGCTGGACGTGCTCGGCGAGGGCCGGGTGCTCTACCGCTGCGCGCAGACCGGCCGCACGGTGGTCACCCGCACGCTGTACATGGGGCCGCGCACCGAGGGCCCGATCGACGCCTTCATCGAGCGGCTGACCCGCGACTGGTGGCGACCGGGCGAGACGTTCTCCGGCGAACACGCCGGGCTCGACCTGCGGCCGCTGGCCGGGCTGTATGCGATGTATCTGCCCGAGGTGGGCTTCGACTACAGCATCGAATACGCCGCCGATTCGGAGCAGGCCGCCGACGCCGAAGAGCGCAGCGGCGGGCCGATCGGCGCCTGGCGCATGAACGGCCGCGGGCAGGTCGACCAGCTGCAGCTGCCCAGCGACGCGGGCATGTTCCGCGACCAGACCGGCACCTTCTACGACCTGCGCGCCGGCTGGCGCTGGCTGGTCGAGCAGCACGCGGCGACGGGCCGGCTGGCGGTGGCCGAGGTGCAGGCGGGCTACGTCGTCGGAGTGCGGGCGGGCGTGCCCGGCGATACAGATCCCTCCGCGCGCGAGGATCCCGAGCTCGAGGCCGCCTTCAGCCGCTTCGACGTCGGCCGCTTCGACACCCTCGAGTTCCTCGGCGGCGCCGACGCGGCGGGCTACCCCTTCGTCGGCGAGCTCTACGGCGAATGGCTCGGCAGCGCCGCCGCCGCGGTCGAGGCCGGCACCGTCGAGCTGTTCGCGCTGGCCGACGCCTCGGAGTTCCTGGCGACGATCGAAGACATGGCCAAGCACCGCGGCATCGCGGTCGAGTGGGTCGACCCCGAGGGCGACATCCGGGTGGCGCTGCACGCCGGGCCGCTGCGGGTCGAGATGGACTTCGCCTATCCCTGGCTGCGCACGCTGCACACCGGGCGCACGCTGACCGAGGGCGTGCTCGACTTCTATCAGCCGATGGCGATCACCCTCGAAGAGGCCCACGGGCTGTACCGGCTGGCCGAAGAGCACTTCGCCGACGGCGACTACCGCCTGAGCGTCGAAGACGGGGTGGTGCTGGTGGTCGCGGACGAGGCCGGCCTGCCGGTGGCCCGCGGCTCGCTGATCGACATGGTCGGCCGCAGCCTCGAAGACGGCTCGAATCGGCAGGGCCTGCTCTTCGACATCCTGGGCTATGACCCGGAGACGCAGCGCTTCGACCCGCGCCCCCTCGAGCTGGACACCTGCCCGGTGTGCGGCGCGCCGGGCCGGGTGGGCAAGGTCATCCGCCCCAAGGCCCTGCTCGGCGTCGACCCGCGCATGCTGGCCGGCATGGAGATCGGCCAGCACGTCGTCTACTACACCCTCGAGTGCCCGCTGCACGTCACGCCCATCGAGCCGACCCCCGGCGTCGAGCTGACCGATCTCGAGGCCGAGTACCGCAAGGGCCTGCAGCGGGCGAGCGAGAAGGCGCTGCTCGTGCGCCAGCTGCCCGAGGCCGACGACGCGCTCTTGATGGTCGGCGCCGAGTTCGGCTCGCTGGTGCTCGAGCCGGCGCGCATCCGGGCGGCGCTCGAAGCCCTGGGCGAGCGCTCGCCGGGCAAGCGCTTCGCCTACGCCTTCTTCAAGGACGCCCTGGTGATCGCCCGCGAGCCGCTGAAGGGGGCCCGGCTGCGCGCGGCGCGGCTGGCGAGCCTCGAGGCGGTGCAGCAGGCGCGGCTGGTCGATACCTGGCCCCTCGACTGCGCCCGCCCGGTCGATCTGGACGTGCCGCCCGCCGGCAGCTTCGAGATGACCCCGTGATCGGCCGCCTGCCATGGGCCCGGTCGCGAGACCGAAATCAGTCTACCCCCGACCGGCCGCGACACCGTGCCCCGGGGCAGCGCCCCCGCGCCCCGTTCCGCCTCGGGCGGGCGCAGATCAGCTGCTTGATCATGGGGTTGTGCCAGATCGGGCTCTCGACGTCGGCCCGCTCGGCGCCGCCCGCCCCGCTGCCGGGCGCTGAATCCACGGCCGCATCCCGCGCGTCGGCCGACGGGCCCGACAGCCTCGGCGACCGCCTGCGGGCCATCGGCGCGTTCGAAGACGTGGCGATCGATCCGCGCCTGATCCCGCCCCCGCCGCCGGACCACGTCTGGCCCGAGCTGTTGATCGGCACCGGCGCGGCCCTGGTGATCGCCGGGCTGGTGGGCACCGTGGTCAGCCCGACCTGTATCACCCGCGCCGGAGACGGCCGCTGCATCGACGCCCGGGGCAGCGCGGCGGTCTGGCCGGCGCTGGTGGTGGTGGGTCTGGGCGCGACGGTGACCGGCAGCTACTGGTACCGCTGGACCCGCCTGCCCGCCGACGAGTAGTCGGGCGCCTGCGTCGATCTGGCACACATCTGCACGCCCCCATGTGTGCCAACATGGGCAAACCCGCACAGTCGACGTGTGAAGATCCGCCGAGAGCGTACGCAGACCCCTTTGATCGGTGTCGCGAAAGATTGGCACGAGATCCGCATAGCTCACATGGCGAATACGGAGGTCGAGATGAACGCCCACACCATCGAAGCGCTGCTCGCCGAAGAGATCCTCGCCGCCTGCCCCGAGCTGGGCACGGTGCCGTCGGACGCTTCGCTGACCGGCGACCTGGGGCTCGACTCGCTGACCCTGACCTCGCTCTTCGCGTCGGTGAAGGCCGAGTTCGGTCACGTCTCCCTGGCCCCGTGGTTCATCGCGGCGAGCAACAGCGGCACCGACACCGTCGGCAGCCTCGCCGCCTTCATCGCCGACCGCCTCGCCGCCCGGGCCGCCTGACCTCCCGGCCGCCCTGGCCGCGCCCTCCCCTGCACAGCCCGCACCGCCGCCCGACGCGCCGCCATGCGCGCCCGCCCGATCCACCGGGCATGCGACGACCCCTGCAACGGATCGACGGCTTCGACGTATCTCTTGATGGACGGCGTCCGACACGCTCATGACGGCGACGCAGTCGGTGGACGCGGCCCGCGAAACTCAAGAAACTCACGGACAACGTTCCCAGACCGACCCGATTGAGATAACCTCGGCTCGACCCCAGGAGGGATGATGCCCGCCCGCATTCTGGCGATCGAGACCACCACGCCGCCGGTGGCATACAGTCAGCGCGAGCTGTTCGATCAGGTCTTCTCGAAGTGGTACGCCGACATCCCGGATGCCGAGAAGCTGTTCATGAACACCACGGTGCAGCAGCGCTTCACCTCCTGGACGCCCGAGCAGCTGGCGACACGGGTGCTGACGACCGCCGAGCGGGTCGAGCTGTGGGCCGAGTCGACGATGGACATGGGCCGGCGGCTGATGGCCCGGCTCTTCGAGCAGGTCGACAAGAGCCGCATCGGCTCGTTCGTGATGGCGACCTGCACCGGCTATGTGGGGCCGAGCCCCGAGCTGCAGCTCGCCGGTGAGTTCGGCCTGCCCGCGTCGCTGCGGCGCACCTTCATCGGGCACATGGGCTGCTACGCGGCGTTCAACGTGATGAAGACCGCCCTCGACGCGGTCGACGCCCGCCCCGGCGAGCTGGTGCTGGCCAACGCCACCGAGGTCTGCACCGTGCACCTGCGCCCCGAGGCCACCCGGGAGCAGGTGGTGACCCACGCGCTCTTCGGCGACGCGTCGGCGTCGATGATCCTCGGCTCGGTGGACGAGCCGGGCGGCGGGCCGGTCATCCTGCGCACCCGCACCGAGACGGTCTACGAGACCACCGAGATGATGACCTGGACGATCACCGACACCGGGTTCCGCATGACCCTGTCGCCGTACGTGCCGTTCATCCTCGGCGAGAAGATCGGGCCGCTCATCGAGGGGCTGTGCGCCGACGAGGGCATCGCGTTGAGCGACCTCAAGTGGTGGGGTATCCACCCCGGCGGGCCCAAGATCGTCGACTTCATCGGCAAGGAGATGGGGCTCTCCGACGCGCAGCTGCGGGCGAGCCGGCATGTGCTGGCCAACTATGGCAACTGCTCGTCGGCCACGATCTTGCTTGTGCTCGAAGAGATCATGAAGACCGACCGCCCGGCCCCCGGCGACTACGGGGTCCTGACGGGCTTCGGCCCGGGGCTGACGATGGAGAGCACGCTGATCCGTTTCTGAGGCGGCTCGGCGGACGCTCCCGAGGGGGGACGATGATTTCGAGCGACCCGTTGAAGCCGACCCATACGATGCGGGCGAGCGAGGCGGACAAGGTCTACCTGGGCCCGGGCGTGGGGGTGCATCCCCAGCGAGCCGGCATGCCCAAGGACGCGGCGCCGCGGGTCGAGATGCCGTTTCGCACCACCGCCGAGGCGGTGCTGAAGCTGGGCACCGAGCGCCCCGACGACGTGGCCTATTTCTTCGTCGGCGCCGATACGAAGACCGCGTCGGTGACCTACGCCGAGCTGCTCGCCGAGTCGCAGCGCTTCGCGGCGACCTTCGTCGACGCGGGCATGACGCCGGGCGACCGGGTCATCATCAGCATGGACACCTGCTTCAAGCTGGTGGCGGCGTTCTACGGAGCGGGCATGGCCGGCATGGCGCCGGTGATGCAGTCGCTGCCCCTCGGCGCGGCCCAGGTGCCCATCTGGAGCCGCAAGCTCGCCGGGGCCATCGAGACCGTCGACGCCCGCGCGGTGCTCGTGGACAACATGGTGGCCCTCGCCGCCCGCGAGCCGGTCAGCAGCGCGAAGAGCTGCGCGCTGTTGATGCCCAACAAGCTCTCCGAGCCGCGCCACTTCGACCCGCCGCTGCCCAAGGACGATGATCTGGCCTACGTGCAGTTCACCTCGGGCACGACCTCGCACCAGAAGGCGGTGGCGATCACCCAGGGGCCGCTGATGGCCAATATGGGCTGCATCGCCGACAACCTCGCGGTCGACGGCACCGACGTGGGGGTCTTCTGGCTGCCGCTCTTCCACGACATGGGGCTGATCTCGGGGGTGCAGATCCCGCTGCTGCACGGGGTGCCCTCGGTGCTGATGTCGCCGCTGGCGTTCATCTTCACCCCGCGCTCGTGGCTGTGGGCGATCCACTATTTCCGCGGCACGCACAGCGCGGCGCCCAACTTCGCCTATCACATCTGCTCGCAGCGGCTGACCGACGCCGACATCGAGGGGCTCGACCTGTCGAGCTGGCGCAAGACCCAGAACGGCGCCGAGTTCATCCACGCCGACAGCCTCGAGGCGTGGCAGGCGCGCTTCGGTCCGCACGGCTTCCGCCGCGGCGCGATGTCGCCGGTCTACGGCATGGCCGAGTGCGTGCTGGCGGCGACGTTCCCCGATCCGAGCGAGGAGCCGCACTGGGACGTCATCGACGCCGAGCGGCTGTCGGCGGAGGGCGTCGCCCATCCGGCGGGCCCCGATACCGCGCGCCCGCGGCGGGTGGTGGCGGTGGGCCGGCCCTTCGAGGGGCATACGCTGCGCATCGTCGACGACGCCGGCGAGCCGCTGCCCGAGCGGCATCAGGGGCACATCCAGCTCGCGGGGCCTTCGAATACCCCGGGCTATATCGGCGACGCCGAGGCCAACGCCAACCTGCTGCGCGACGGCTGGCTGCACACCGGCGATACCGGCTATGTGGCCGACGGCCGGCTGTACGTCTACGGGCGCAGCAAGGACATCATCATCAAGGCCGGGCGCAACTATCAGCCCGAGAGCATCGAGAAGGCGGCGACCGGGGTCGCGGGCGTGCGCGCGGGCTGCGTGACCGCCTTCGGCGTGGAGAACGACGCCGAAGGCACCGAAGATCTGGTGGTGGTCTTCGAGTCGCGGCTCAAGACGCCCGACGAGCTCAAGCGCATCAAGCGCGAGGTGAGCAAGGCGATCAAGCGCGAGGTGGGCCTGGCCCCCAACAAGCTGGTGATCATCGAGAAGAGCGCGACGCCCAAGACGACGAGCGGCAAGCTGCGTCGGGCCGAGGCCCGCCGGCAGTATGTCGCCGGCGAGCTTCCGGTGATCGAGGTATGACGCGGCGGCAACCGATCGGGGGGTGCCGGTGATCAACCGCATCCTGACCCTCGAGCGGCGCACGCGGGCGACGCCCGAAGACCCGGAGGTCTGGTGCGATCTGGCCGAGGCCCGGCTGCAGGAGGGGCAGCGCATCGAGGCGCTGTCAGCGGCCGAGGCGGCGGCGCAGTGCGTGGTGGCCTCCGCCGCGCAGTGGGTGCGCATCGGTGATCTCTTCGCCCGGCTGTCGCTGCCCGACCACGCGCGCCAGATGTACGTCGAGGCGGTCGTCGCCGACCGCAGCTCGGCGGCGGCCCACATGCGGCTGGGGGACGCGCTGCTCGCCGAGGGCAACGCCGAGAAGGCGGCCAACCTCTTCGCGGTGGCGGTGTGGCTCTCGCCGGGTGATCCGACGCCGCGGGTCTCGGTGGCCCGGGCGCTGGTCGCCTTCGAGCGCCACGAAGAGGCCCGCGAGCAGCTCCTGGTGGTGACCGAGGCCCATCCGGCCGAGGTGACCGCCTGGCAGCTGCTGGCCGATCTGCACCTGGCCCGCGGCGAGTCGGCCCAGGGTTTCGCGGTGCTGCGCAAGGGCAGCGCCGCGGCGCCCACCGACCGCGGCCTGGGGCTGCGGCTGGCCCGCCTGCTGCTCGACGCCGGCTTCACCCACGACGCCATCGGCACCCTCGACGGCATCGCCCGCCATCACCCCGATCGGGAGGTGCTCGAGCTGCTGATCGATGCCCGGGTGCGCGCCGGCGAGCGGGCGGCGGCGATCGCGACCTTGCGCCAGCTGCGGCTGCAGGGGCGCGAGGCCCGGGACGCGGCGCGGCTGGGGCGGCTGCTGCGGGAGGACGAGCGGTACGACGAGGCGATCCCGCTGCTGCGCGAGGCGCTGCCCGAAGCGGAGGACGCGGCGGTCTTCGTCGACCTGGGTCAGGCGCTGCTGGCGCTCGATCGGCCCGACGACGCCATCGACGTCGCCGAGGACGGCATCGCCCGCTTCGGCGAGGAGCGGCCGCTGGTGCGCTTGCTGGGCAAGGCCCGCCAAGCGGCGGGTCAGGATCCGATGGCGTCGATCGAGCAGTCGCTGGATCACTCGCTGGCCGGGGCCGACTCGGCCTTCGCCGGCAACCTGCGCAGTTTCCAGGTGCCCGACCTGCTCGAGTTTCTGCGCATGAACCAGCGCACCGGCATGCTGCGGCTGATCTCCGAGGGGCGCATGGGCGAGATCCACCTGCACGGCGGGCGGCTGGCGGGGGCGAGCACCTCGGGCACGAGCCGGCTCGGCGAGCGGCTGGTGACCGAGGGCCACCTGGACGAGGCGACGGTCGAGGAGGGTCGGCGGACCCGGCAGATGCGCGGCGGCGTGGTGCCGCTGGGTCAGGTGCTCATCGAGCAGGGGGTCATCGACGCGGCCACGCTGCGGCCGGTGCTCGACGGGCACATTCAAGAGGCGGTGAGCGAGATCCTGGCCTGGACCGACGGGCACTTCGCCTTCGAGGCCGACGACGACGAGCCCGACGCGCCGTCGATCCTGTTCGATACGGGCATGATGATGCTCGAGGCCTTCCGCCTGCAGGACGAGAAGAACTGGGAAGAGCGCGAGAAGAACTGATCCCCCGCGGGGTCAGCCGGCGGGGTCGGTGTCCGACTCGTCGCGCGCGCCCTGGATCGGCCTGACCGCCGGCAGGGTGTCGCCGTCCGCCGGCAGCCGCACGAAGACGGTGGTGCCCGCGCCGGGCATCGGCTCGGCCCAGATCGCGCCGTCGTGGCGCTCGGTGATGCGCTTGGCCGCCGCCAGCCCGATGCCCGATCCGGGCACGTCGAGCCCCACCAGCCGCTCGAACATGTCGAAGACCCGGTCGGCGTCGTCCACCGGGAAGCCCTGGCCGTTGTCGGCGACCCGCAGCAGCCAGCCGTCTGCGCTGCGCTCGGCGCCGATGTGGATCTCGAGGCGCACCTCGGGCCGACGGAACTTGATGGCGTTGCCGACGAGCTCGCGGAAGAGCTGAGCGAGCTGGATGCGATCGGCGCGCACCCGGGGCAGCGCGCCGACGTCGACGTGGGCCCCGTCGAGGGCCGAGCCGAGGTCGGTGAGCACCGTCGAGACCACCTCGCCGACGTCGATGGCGTCGAAGTCGGGGCGCTGGACCTCGATTCGGGTGAACTGCAAGAGCCCGTCGATGAGCCCACGCATGCGGGTGACGTTGTCGACGATGAAGTCGAGGTAGCCCTGCCCGCGGGCGTCGAGCGCGTCGCGATAGCGCTTGCCGAGCAGCTCGGCGAAGCTGGCGACGATGCGCAGCGGCTCGTGCAGGTCGTGGGCCGCCACGAGCGCGAAGTGGCGCAGGTCGGCGTTGCTGCGTTCGAGGGCCGCCTGGGCCAGCCGTCGCTGGTGCACGTCGCGGGTGATCCAGACCATGCGGCTCATCTGGGCGCCGACGATGAGCGCCTGGGCCCGGGTCTCGACCCAGCGCCAGTCGCCGTCGGCGGCGCGCACCCGGTACTCGATGGTCTGCGGGCCGTCGACGAGGCGGGCGTGGTGGCCGGCGACCTCGTCGATGTCGTCGGGGTGAACCAGGTCGTAGGCGTTGCGCCCGATGAGCTTGTCGTCGCGATAGCCCAGGTTGCGGGTGACCGAGGGGGTGATGAACTGGATGTCGGCGTTGGGCGCGTGCACCGAGATGATGTCGGTGGCGTGCTCGGCGACGAGGGCCTGGATGGCCATGTCGAGGTCGAACTGGCCGGTGCCCGGTTCGAAGGTCGGGTTCTCGAGGCCGAGATCGTCTTCGAGAGCCTGCACCTTCTGGCGCAGGCGGGCCAGCTCGACCCACTTCTGGGCGTCGTTCACGGCGCGTCACCCGTCCGTGTATTTCCAGTGACGTCGAGCCTACGCCTGCGCGGCGGCCGTGCCAACCGTAGCCCTCCGCTCGGGCGTCAGCCGTAGTGAAGGCCGCTATGGGGGCGCCGAAGGTCACCCGGGGCATCCATCGGCGGCGCAGGTTGTTAGACTCGGGGCATCTCACCCACCGGAGTCGCCATGGCCCGCCCGCTGTTCCGCCGCTTCTCGACCTGGGGCGCCCTCGTCGGCGGCCTGACCACGCTGTGCATGGTGGTCCTGCCCGCCGCCGCCGGGGCGAGCGCCTGGTTCTGGTTCGACTTCGGCGCGCTGTCGGGCGACCTCGACCTGCGGGGCCAGCCGACGCCGGCCTTCGCCGGGGCGGGCATCGTCTGGTGGCTGGTGACCTTCGCCTTGCCGCCGGCCGGCTTCGCCCTGTGCTGGAAGGCCCTGCGCGCGCGGGAGGTGGGGCTGGATCAAGAGCTGGCCGTCGCCCGCCGGCGGGCCGAGCGCAAGGCGCTGTTCGAAGAGTCCGAGGCGCTGTGGCAGGCGGTGGAGGTCGCCGAGCAGGCGGGCGATCCGGCGGCGCAGGTGACGGCGCTCGACGCCTGGATCGCCCACGCCCGCCGGGTCGAATTGACCGCCGATCTGCACGCCGACCGCATCGAGCGGCTGCGGCAGATGGCCCGCACCGTCGGCCCGAGCGACCCCGACGCGGCGGTGCGCATGCTCGAAGAGGCCAAGGCGCTGACCGAAGACCGCCACAGCCGCGCGTTGGGGCTGTGGCCGGCGATGCGCGGCGACCTGCTGCGCTACGGGCTGGGCTTCGCGGCGGGTCTGGTGGGCATCCCGCTGCTGTTGATGCCGGCGGCGTTCGTGGTGTGGGCGCTGAACATGATCCTGGCGATCCTGGCGGTGGCGGCGGTGGTGGTGGTGATCCTCTTCTTCGTCCTGGGGTCGTAGCCGCGCGGGGGTGGCTGTATGCTGCGGCATGCCCGTTCGGGGCGCGACCGCAGGAGAGCCGCCATGGCCCGTATGTCGACCCGCCGCAAGATGGCCATCGCCAGCTGGGCGCCGCCCCGCGAGGGCAACATCTACGGCAAGCTGACCCTCGACGTGGGCGAGGCGCTGGCCTATCTGGAGCACGTGCGCCAGACCACCGGCGAGAAGGTGACCATCACCCACCTGGTGGGCAAGGCGGTGGGCATGGCGCTGGCGCAGTCGCCGGGGCTCAACGGGCGGGTGGTGCTGGGCCGCTTCGTGCCGTTCGAGACGGTCGACCTGAGCTTCCTGGTGGTCATCGAGGGCGGCGTCGACCTGGCGAAGGTCAAGGTGCGCGAGATCGACGGCAAGTCGGTCGCCGAGATCGCCGCCGAGCTGCGGGCCGGCGCCGAGCGGGTCCGCGGCGGCGAGGACGAAGAGTTCGAGAACAGCAAGGGCCTGATGCGGGCGCTGCCGACGTGGCTCATCCGCCCGCTGCTGTACGCCACCGCCTTCATCACCAGCGGCCTCGGCTGGAGCATGAAGTTCGCCAAGGTCAGCAAGTTCCCCTTCGGCAGCGCCATCTTGACCAACGTCGGCGTCTTCGGGCTCGACGAGGCCTTCGCGCCGCATACGCCGTGGGCCCGGGTGCCGGTGCTGGTGCTGATGGGCGCGATTCACGACGGGGTGGTGGCCCTCGACGGGCAGCCGACCATCCGCCCGCGGCTGACGCTGACAGCCACCATCGACCACCGCTTCATGGACGGGGCGCAGGGGGCGGTGCTGGCCCGGGTGGTGCGGCAGGTCTTCGAGAACCCCTGGGCCCTCGACGGGCTCGACGGTCCGCCGGCGGCGCTGGCGGACGCGCGCGACGCTGGCTGACAATCGCCCGGCCCGCGCGGTATAGCAGGGTGCGGAAATACTTCGGACCGAGCACCGTGCGGGGCCGCGAGCCGAGTTCAAGGCGCGACAGCGCAGGGATATCCAAAGATATCGCGAGCTTTCGCAACGCCGAAATCGGCTCGTGGGACCGTGCGGGGCGACGGGAGAATGTTTTCCGCACCCTGATCAACGACCGGTTCGACGCCTCTGGGGAGAGAGCGATGCGCCCTGATTCACCCTCGACGGGCCCCTGGTGGCTGCGGTCTGCCGCGCTGCGGTCTTCTGCGCCGTGGCTGCTCGCCGCCCTGGCCCTGACCGCCACGCTCGGCTGCGACGATACGCCGGAGGAGCCGACCCCCGACGTCTTCGTCATCGTGCCGCCCGACATGGCGCCCGACATGGCGCCGGTCGACGCCGCGCCGCCGGAGATGGATCGCGCGCTGCCCGACATGGCGCCGCCCCTGCCCGACATGGCGCCGCCCATGCCCGACATGGCGCCCGACATGGCGTTGTCGCCGGCCTGCCAGAACGGGGTCGACGACGACGGCGACGGCCGCACCGACTACCCGGCCGATCCCGGCTGCGCCGACGCGGTCGACGACGACGAGGCCGATCCGGCGACGGCGGCGTGCGCCGACGGCGAAGACAACGACGGCGACGGGCTGATCGATCACCCCGACGACCCGGGCTGCGCGGGCCCCGACGACCCGTCGGAGGCCAGCGCCTGCGCGATGGGCGCGGGCGCGTTCGTCGACATCAGCGGGCTGGGCCGGGTGACCGGCGATACCACCGGCGGGCCGGCCGAGCGGGGCACCTGCCGCAACAACCTCGCGCCGGAGCAGGTCTTCCTCTTCACCCTGCGGGCCCCGGCCGATCGGCTGCGCATCGACACCCGCGGCACGAGCTTCGATACGCTGCTGGGGGTCTACGCCGACTGCGCCGGCCTCGACGAGCTGGCCTGCAACGACGACATCGGCAACGGGGTGGCCACCAGCGAGGTGATCCTCGACCAGCCGGCCCTCGGCGACTACTTCATCGTCGTCGACGGCTTCGCCGAGGCCGCCGGGCCGTTCGTGCTCAACGTGCGCGCCGAGGTGCCCGACGGGGCGCCGTGTATCGCGCCGGTCGAGGGCGAGCCGACGCCGGCGCGGGGCTGCGGGCGGGGGCGCATCTGCCGCGAGGGCGCCTGCACGGTGGCCCTGTGCGCCAACGGCATCGACGACGACCTCGACGGGCTCGCCGACTTCCCCAACGAGCCGGGCTGTGAGAGCCCGACCGACGACGACGAGACCGACCCCGAGGAGCCGCCGCAGTGCAGCGACGGCCAGGACAACGACTTCGACTTCGACATCGACTATCCCAACGACCGCGACTGCCTCTCGGCGGCGGACGACGACGAAGATCGGCCGCCCGACTGCAGCGACGGCCGGGACAACGACGCCGACGGCCTCATCGACCTCGACGATCCGGGCTGCAACGGCGACCCGAATCGCTTCAGCGAGTTCAATACCGCCGCCTGCCGCGACCGGCAGGACAACGACATGGACGGGCTGATCGACTACCCCGAGGACCCCGGCTGCGCCGAGCCGGACGACCCCGACGAGACCGATCCGGCGGTGCCGGCGGCGTGCAGCGACGGGGTCGACAACGACGAGGACGGCGCGACCGACTACCCCGACGACGTGCTCAGCTGCCTGTGGGCGGCCGATCCCGACGAGGACGACCCGTGCCCGCGCACCGCCCCGCGGGACATCACCGGGCAGGTGCGCACGGCGGGCAATACCGAAGAGCTGCGCAACGACTTCCAAGGCAGCTGCCAGGCGACCGGCTCGAGCCGCGAGCAGGTGATGGTGTGGCGGGTCGGCGAGGGGCGGCCGCTCGACGGGCTGGTGCTCGACGCGCGGGACAGCGTCTTCGATACGGTGATCTACGCCCTCGACGGCTGCGGCGGCGCCGAGCTGGGCTGCGACGACAACAGCGGGACCGCGCTGGACGCCCGGCTCGTGCTCGAGGGGCCCTTCGCGCCCGGCGAAGAGATCTGGGTCGTGCTCGACGGCACGCCCAACTCGCGGGGCATCTGGCGCATGCGCATCGAGTCGCAGCTGGCCGCCGGCGCCGACTGCGGGCCGCCCGGGCAGTGGACCTGCGGGCCCGGCCTCAACTGCCAGGAGACCCCGGAGGGCCAGCGCTGCGCCCAGGCGGCGTGCGCCGACGGCGAGGACAACGACGGCGACGGGCGCATCGACTTCCCGGCCGATCCGGGCTGCACCGAGGACGCCGACGGCGACGAGGCCGATCCCGATCCGGCGCCGCAGTGCGGCAACGGCCTCGACGACGACGAAGACGGCTCGATCGACTGGCCCGACGACCCGCAATGCGCGGCGGCGGCCGATGACTTCGAGGGGCCCGACTGCGGCGACGGCATCGACAACGACGGCGACGGCAGCATCGACTTCGACCGCGACGGCGACGGCTTCAGCGGGCCCAACCGCGATTTTCAGTGCGCGTGCAACGTCGACCCGACCGAGGACGTGGTCGAGCCGGCGTGCAGCGACGGCTGCGACAACGACGGCGACGGCCTGATCGATCTGGCCGACATCGGCTGCATCGATGCGCTCGACGCCAGCGAGTTCAACCCGCCCGAGTGCGGCGACGGCCGGGACAACGACGGCGACGGCTGGACCGACTACCCGTTCGACCCGGGCTGCACCGCCAATAACGATCCGCTCGAGCAGACCCCCGAGCCGCCGCCGCTGTGTGGCAACGGCGTCGACGACGACGGCGACGGGCGCATCGACTTCCCCGAAGACGACGGCTGCATCGCGGCCAGCGACGAGACCGAGATCGGGCCGTGCGACGTCGAGCAGCCGGCCTTCCCCACCGACCTCGACTTCGTCGAAGACAGCACCGAGGGTCGGCCGGCCGAGCACATCGGCAGCTGCACCTTCCAGAACGCGCCCGACTTCATGTACCGGGTGGCGATGCCCTACCCCGCGCGGGTCGTCGTCGATACGGACGGCTCGCTGTACGATACGGCGCTCTTCGCCCGCTCGACGTGCACCCCCGAGATCCCGTGCCCCGAGCCCGAGCCGCCGCTCTGCGAGCCCGAGAGCAGCGAGCTCGGCTGCAACGACGACGCCATCGGCCTGCAGAGCCGCGTCGACTTCGAGTGGCCCGGCGGCGGCGACGTCTTCGTGGTGGTCGACGGCTTCGGCGGCGGCAGCGGGCCGTTCCGGCTCAACGTCGCCGCCACCTACCCGCCCGGCGGCCAGTGCGGCCCCGAGCTCTTCGCCTACGCCGACTGCGAGGCGGGCACCGTCTGCCTGCCCGACGCGGCCGCCGGCTTCCCGACCTGCCAGGTGCCCTGATCGTGGCCGGACCGCGCAAGTACATCGCCATCGCCGGCAACATCGGCGCCGGCAAGTCCACCCTGACCGACTTCTTGCGCTATCGGTTCGGGTTGACGCCGTTTCACGAGCCCAACGCCGAGAACCCCTTCCTGACGCCGTTCTACGACGACATGAAGCGCTGGGCGTTTCACAGCCAGATCTACTTCCTCACCCACAAGTTCAGGCTGCATCAGCAGCTCACCGACCACCCGGGCACGGTGGTGCAGGACCGCACCATCTACGAAGACGCCGAGATCTTCGCCGAGAACCTGTACCGCTCGCGCAAGATGAGCCCCGACGAGTACCGGGCCTATCGCTCGCTGTACGCGGCCATCGTGCGCACCCTGCGGCCGCCCGACCTGATGATCTACCTGCGGGCCGAGGTGCGCACCGTGCGCCGGCGCATCAAATTCCGCGGGCGGCCCGAGGAGCAGGACATCCCCCTGCGCTACATCAAGCGGCTGCATACGCTCTACGAAGAGTGGTTCGAGCGCTACGACCGCTCGCCGACGCTGGTGATCCAGGTCGACCGGCTGGATTACATCCAGGATCTCGTCGACCGGCTCGAGGTCATCAAGACCATCGAACAGTACCTCTGACGGCCGCCGAGCCGCCGGCGCCGCGCGGGTCGGCGCCGCCGTCAGCAGGCCGGCTGCAGGCGCCGCCGCTGTACCGCCGCTGTACCGCCGCTGTGCCGTCCGGCGGTGCTCAGCAGGAACGCAATGTTGCAGCAGATGGACGTTGACTTCGGGTGAGCGTCCCACTACGTTCATCCCTGACGTTGACGTTAACGTTAAGGTAAGGGTTCAGCGGATGGGCCGCAGCAGCGACAGCGACGACAGCCGGATGACCATCGGTCAGCTGGCCCGGGCCGTCGGCAAGACGCCCCGCGCGCTGCGGCTGTACGAGCAGAAGGGGCTCATCGTGCCCCGCGACCGCAGCCCGGGTGGCTTCCGGCTCTATGGCGACTCGGCGCTGACCCGCCTGCGGTGGATCCTCAAGCTCTCCGAGCTGGGGCTGTCCCTCGACGACATCCAGAGCCTGCTCGACGAGATCGGCGCCGCGGTCAACGGCGACCGCGCGATGTCGGTGCTGCGCAGCGAATACCGCACGCGGCTGGTCGAGCTCGACGCCCAGATCCGACGGCTCGAGGCCCTCAAGCAGGGGCTGCAAGCCGGTTTGAAGTACATGGAGCGCTGTCACGGCTGCCAGCGATCGCCGCTGCCCGAGTGCTGCCGTGGCTGCATCGCCGAGGTGGGGGACGACTTCCCCGAGATGGTGGCCGGGCTGACCGCGCAGGCGCCGATCAACCGCGACGACCCGTGCCGCCGCATCGGCAGCGACCGCGACGACTGACGCCCGACCGAGAGACAAAAACGAGGTGCACCGATGATGATCACGCACAATCAGCCGCTGCTCACCCTCGAAGAGGAGCAGAGGCTCGTCGCCCGCGCTCAGTCGGGGGAGGTGCGCGCGCTCGATCGACTCCTGGGCGCGCACTACCAGCAGATGTATCACCTCGCGCTGAAGGTGACCCGCGATCCGGTCAAGGCCCAGGACGTCACCCAGGAGGCCTGCGTGCAGGTGCTGCGGCGCATCGAGCAGTTCCGCTCGGAGGCCCGCTTCGGCTCGTGGCTCTGCCGGATCGTGGTCAATACCGCCCTGCTCAAGCACCGCCGCGAGAAGCGCCTGATCCCGACGCCGGAGATCTTCTCGCCGCTCGCCGCCGCCAAGGGGCCGGCCCCCGAGAAGCTCGCCGGCGATCGCGAGCTGCTGCAGCTGACCGATCGCTTCCTCGAAGGCCTGCGGGACGGCGACCGCGAGCTCTTCGTGCGGCGCTTCGTCGACGGCTTGTCGTTGCAGAGCATCTCCGACGAGACCGGCCTCTCGCTGCCGGCGCTCAAGAGCCGCTTCCACCGCGCGCGGCTGCGGCTCAAGGCGGAGAGCGATCGCTCCCGCTGGGGCGCGCTGGCCGCCTGAGCGACCCACCCGCCGCGCCCGCGGCGGGTCGATCATCAGCGGCGGAAGAGCTTGCGCACGCTGCTGACCACCACCTCTTCACTCAGATGGGCCGGCGCGTGACGCTCGGGCGCGGGCCGCTCGGCGCTCTGCCGAGGCCGGCCCTGCTCGGGATCGCCCTGCTCGGGATGGCTCTGCTCGTATCGGCTCTGCTCGTGTGGGCTCTGCTCGGGCCGGGTCAGCTCGGTGCGGGTCGGCTCCGCATCACCCGGACCAAAGCCGAACGGCGCCGCCGGCACATCCATCGGCATGGGCTCCTCGGCGCCGGCGAGCTGCGGCGCGTCGAGCCGCCCGTGGTCCGACAGGGTCACCCCGCGGGTCGGCGGATCGATCTCGGGCATCTGCGGCCGCAGGTCGGGCACGGTCGTGCCGCGCCCCGGCGGGTCGAGGTTGTCGGCGGTGCGCTCGATGCTCTCCGGTGGCGCCTCGTCGTCGCCGGGCAGCGGCGCCATGGTCGGATCGGTGCCCGCCCGCTCGAAGCCAGCGTCCGGCTCGTCACCGAGAAAGACCAGCCCCTCGGTGCTGTCGCCCTCTTCGAACAACGCGCCCATGGCGGCGCGGGTCGGTGACTCGGGCGGGCTCGGCGCGGGCGGCGCGCTGGTGATCGCGACCCGGGGCAGCGGGCGGCTCGGCGGGCGCAGCAAGGCCGATCGCGCCGGCGCGCGCCGCCGCTCGCCGCCCATGGCGCGCTCCTGATCGAGGAAGGGATCGGTGACGTGGTCGAGGGTATCCCGCTGCTTGGGCGGCACGCGCCGGACCGGGCGCTGGCCGCCGGTCACCCGCCGGGCGGCGGCCTTGAGCTCGCGGGCGCGGCCGCTGCGATCGGCGGAGTCGTCGATGGCTGCCGGCTGAGCGGTCAGCGGCGGCGGGTCGTCATCGGCCGGCGGAGGCCCGCTCGACGGTGCCGGGCGGTCAGCGGGTCGGGGCGCCGCGCGCCGGAGATGAGCGCCGAGCCGGGGATGGGCCGCGGAGCGCACGACGGATCGGGGGGTCGGCCGCGCCGGCGGGGGCGCGGCGGGCAGCGCCTCGCTGAGCTCATCGAGCAGCCGCTCGGCGGCGGCGCGGTCCATGAGCGGACGGCGGAAGCGGGCGATGGCCTGCGCGCCGACCTCGGCGATGAGCGTATCGATGTCCACGGGCGTCCGTTCGTCGGTGCACTCGACTGTGTCAGAAACGGTAGCCGCCCATCAAGCGCGCCCCGACGTAGCGATCCGCCGACGAGGTGCCCTGGCGGCCGCCGCGGCCCTCGCCGGTGATCTCGGTGCTGATGCCGGTGTATTCGACGCCGATCTGCAAGCTGATGGCGCCCACCACCGAGGCCACGCCGCCGTAGAGCCGATAGCCGAAGCTCGACGCCTCGGCGCCCAGCTCGTCGACGGTATCGCCGACGCCGACATAGGGCAGCACCGCCGCGCGCAGGTCGACGGCGACCATGGGCGAGCCGATGGGGATGTGCCCGCCGGCGCCGATGGTCAGGTAGGTGTAGCTGACCCCGTTGTACTCCGGGTTCTCCTGGATCTCGAAGCCGAGGAAGCCGACGCCGAGGTGGCCGACCAGCTCGGTTCCGCCGCCGAAGACATAGCGATACAGCAGCCGCGGCAGCACGTGGCTGTGGCTGGTCTCGAGGGTGGTGACGACCTGCTCGCCGTCGGGGCCGGTCACCGTCTGCTCGGTCTCGAGGAAGACCTTCTCGAAGCGCAGCCCCAGCCCCAGCCCGCGGCCGGCGCCGTCGAGCAGGCCCGAGAGCGGGTAGGCTTCCAGGTCGAGGGCCAAGCCGGGCACGATGGCCGACGCGTATTGGATGCCGCCCTCGGCGAACAGCGGCGACTCGGCGGCGGCGGTGTAGTCGAAGTCCCGCGAGAGCAGGGCCAGCCCGCCGTGCAGCCGGATCAGCGGGAACTCGCCGGCGCCGGGCGCGTAGTCTTCGGGGGTCTCGGTGCGCTCGCGCACCTCGGGCCGCGGCTCGGGGTCGACGGGCACCGCGTCGAAGCGCATCGCCGGCTCGGGCGCCGCCTCGACCGAGGCCTCGCCCAGATAGGGCTCGACGGCCACCGCCGCCTTGCGCCACACCGTGTTGGTCAGCCGCCCGCGGGGCACCTCGACGACCTCTTCGGCGATGAAGCGGCCGTCCTTGCCCGAGTAGATCGAGACCAGCATCACCCGATCGTCGCCGCGCGACCCGGGCCAGGTGCGCTGATCGGCCCGGACCACCGAGCCGTAGACCACGACGTCCACCTCGAGCACCGCCGCCACGTCGGTCAGCGCGCGGGCGTCCTGGGGGATGATGTCCTGGGCCTGCATCGCGCGGGCCTGCTTCTTGAAATCGCCCGTCGACTGGATGCGGATGCCGCCCAGCCTCTTGAGCGCCCGCTGCCACTTGATCAGCGCCTTGCGCCCGGTGCCGCGGCCGGCCAGATCACCGATGGCGACCCGCAGATCGGCGGCCATCGCGTCGAGCGGCACGGCGAGGCAGAGCAGGAAGAGCAGCGCGGCGAAGCGGTACGGCGAGCGAGCGGGTCGAGTCACTGATCGAACCCCTGCCACGAGACATCGCTGGTGCCCGAGACCCCCGCCAGCCGCAACAGGAAGTCGTCTTTGTTGGTGCAATTGCGCAGCGCCTCGTCCTTGGAGATCATGCCGCCCCGCAGCAGCGCCATCAGCGCCTGATCGAAGGTCTGCATGCCGTATTGCTGATGCCCCTCGGCGATGGCCTCGCGCATCTCGAGCAGCCGGCCCTCCTCGGCGATGAGCTCGCGGATGCGCGCGGTGGCCAGCATGACCTCCAGCGCCGCCACCCGCCCGCGGCCGTCGGCCCGCTTGAGCAGCCGCTGGCTGATCACCGCCCGGATCGACGCCGCGCAGGCCAGCCGGATCTGCTGATGCTGATGGGGCGGGAAGGTATTGACGATGCGGCTGATGGTCTCCGCCGCGTCCACCGTGTGCAGGGTGCTGAGCACCAGGTGGCCGGTCTCGGCGGCGGTGAGCGCGGTCTCGATGGTCTCCTGATCGCGCATCTCGCCGACGAGGATGACGTCGGGGTCCTGCCGCAAGGCCGAGCGCAGCGCCCGGGCGAACGAGCGGGTATCGAGGCCCACCTCGCGCTGATTGATGATGCTGCGGCGGTCCTGGAAGATGAACTCGATCGGATCCTCGATGGTGAGGATGTGCGCGGTGCGCTGATTGTTGATCTGCTCGAGAATGGCCGCCAGCGTCGTGCTCTTGCCCGAGCCGGTGGCCCCGGTGACCAGCACCAGCCCGCGCTGCTCGTTGGCGATGCGCTTGACGACCGTCGGCAGCTTCAGCTCGTCGATCGAGCGGATCTCGGACGGCACCACCCGCAGCACGAGGGCCAGGGTCTGCCGCTGCTGAAAGGCCGCCACCCGAAACCGCCCGATGGTCGGCGCGGCGAAGGCGAAGTCCACCTCGCGGTTGCGCTGCATCTCGTCGCGCACCGGCTGCGGCGCCATCTCCTTGAAGAACCGGGTCAACAGCTCGGGCGTCAGCCGCGGCCCGTTGCGCAGCGGCACCAGGCCGCCCGACACCCGGAAGAGCGGCGGCAGGCCCGCTTTGAGGTGCGCGTCGCTGGCGCCGTTCTCGACGGCCACTTTGAGAATCGCAGAGAGGTCGATCACGGGGCTCAATCTAGCGCACCCGGCGCGCCGTTTCGAGCCGCCGGTGCGCAATGAGCGACCGAAGCCGAGGGCCGGCGCGCGCCGCTTGCCCGCCCGCGCCAGGAGCGGTACAGCGAGATCATGCGCCCCGACGCCCGAACACTGCTCGACGGCTGGATCGGCCTCGCCCGCCGCTCGCTGGCGGTGCACCCCGAGCTGCGTCGGGACGTCGCGCCGTTCCTGCGGCGCCGGCTCACCGAGACGCTCTGCCGGGCGCGGGTCTCGGGCGCGGTGCACGGGCTGTGGCGCGGCGGGCGCCTGCGCGCGGTGGTCGCCGCCCACCCGGAGGCCGACGCGTGGTACGGCATGCGCCGGGATACGATCGTCATCGGCCGCGAGCCGGGCGACGACGGCGCGCTGCCCTGGATCGTCGAGCGGGTCGGCGCGGTGGGTATCACCGCCGACACCGACATCCGCATCGGCGCCAGCGACCGCGCGCTGATCGACCCCCTGCTGCGCGCGCAGCCGACGCTGGGCGTCGAGATGGTGCTGACCATCGGCCACACCGACGCGGCGCTCGCGGCGCTGGTGAGGCACCGCGACCCGCCGCCGCTGTCGGCGCTCGGCCTCAGCGCGGGGCCGGTCGCCGACGTGGGCGAGATCGATCGGCTCGTGGCGCTGACCCGC
>JAUHXC010000100.1 GCA_030427205.1 bacterium
CAGCACTGCCCGCCGCCGGCCGACGAGGGCTGCGCCGCCGCGCCGGGCACCGCGCCGGCGGGCCCGTGGTGGCTGTTGATGCTCTTCGGCCTCGCCCGCCGCCGCGCCGGCTACGAGCCGCTGCGGTGATGGACGTGCTCGACGCGCTGGGGCAGGAAGACAAAGCCGCCCGCGAGGCCGACCCGCGCATGGCGTGACGCCGGGGCCTGTCGATCTTCGATCGATTTTCCGATGTGTGATCAACCCATTGGGCCAAGACTGTAAGAATTGATAGCAACTCGGAGCCCAAGTTGCCCCGCGGGCCGCTATGATCGCGGCCGTACAACGCCGCCGATATCCGGCGGCGAGGCCTCCGGGGGACCCCATGGACAGCACTCTTTCGCGCGAGACCGCACATCCGACGACGCCCACCGCGTCCACGACCGGCCCCGGGACCGGCGCCAGCGCTTGGTCAGCCGGCCCCGCCCTGCTACCCTGCCGATCGCGGATCTCGAATCCGTGGGGGCAGACTCGCTGGCGAAGGGCAGCCAAAATGCGCACGATCATCCTGATGACCGCTCTCTTCTCTTTCGCGACGGGCTACGCCGCGGACGTGCCCGATGGCGATACGCCGCTGACGACCGACGCCGCCGGCGTACCGGTCGCGCCGCCGTGGACGTTGACGACCGACGGCGTGCACGGCGATCTGCCCGACGGGCTGACGCTCGGCGGTCGGGCCGTCGCCGACATGACGGTGCATCCGCAAGGGATCCTGGCCTTCGATGGGCTCGGCTTCGACGCTGACGGCTTCCAGCCCCTCGACGGGCTGCAGATGGCCTCGGTCATCGCGCCGCTCTGGGCGCCGCTGGCCCTCGACGCGTGCGGTGACGGGCCGAGCGGTATCGTCGAAAAGACCGTGACCCCCAACAGCCTGACGATCACATGGCGCCAGATGCCGGCCGCCGACTGCCCCGCCGATGAGCGGGCGCGGTTCAGCGCGACGTTGACCTGGGACGCGGCGGCGGTCGTGCAGCGGATCGAGTTTCGCTATCAGCACCTGCCCAGCGAGACATTGGCGGTCGAGCCGCGGGCTGGATTCCGGCTGCGGACCGGCCGGGAGACGCACACGGCCTTCGAGTTGCTGCCCGATCTGGCCGACGGCGCGCTGCGCGGGCGGGCCAAGCTGCTGCTCGACGGGTCGAGCGACGGGGAGGCGGGCGCGTGGATCATCGAGGTGGGCGACCGCGGCGAGGTGATGGGTGAGCTGGAGCCGAACCATGTGCAAGCGGATGGCCGGACGCCGAGGCGACCCGACGGCTGGCGGGCGGCGGACAACTGCCCACGGCACTTCAACCCGCTGCAAGAGGACCTGGACGGGGACGGCACCGGAGATGTGTGTGATGCCGACGCGGACGAGGACGGCGTTCGAGACGGCGACAACTGCCCGCTCATGGTGAACCCGCAGCAGCTGAACAACGACGGCGATACGCGCGGCGACGTCTGCGACCCCGACGACGACAACGACGGCTGGCCCGACGTGGTCGACCGCTGCCCGCTCGACCCGAGCAGCGCCAATGGCGACCTCGACGGAGACGGCCGGGGCGACGCCTGCGATCTCGACCCCGACGGCGATGACGACGCCGCCCGCTTGCGCGCGCCGCTGCGCCCCGACACCTGCCCCTTCGTCTTCGACCCGGCCCGGCGCGATACCGATCGCGACGGCATCGGCGACGCCTGCGACCTGAAGCCGACGACCCCCTGCCGCCACCTGTGCGCGTGGCAGCGCGACGCAGACGGCGACGGCGTCGGTGACCTCCTCGACCTCTGCCCCACCGCGCCGGACCCCGGGCAAGACGACCGGGACCGCGACGGCCTGGGCGACGCCTGCGACTCGGACGCCGACGGTGACGGCGACCTCGACCTCATCGGTGTGCGGCGGGATATCGAGCAGTTCGAGGACCGTTACATCCCGCCGGGTGCATTCGACTTCCGGAGGCCGAGCCTGCCATGACCCGCCTCGTCTTCATCATCGCCGCCCTGGTCGGCACACCCCTGGTCTACGCACAGGACGGCGCGCCCTTGATCGAGGGTCTGGGCGGCCCGGTCGATCTGGGTGATCCCCACGGCGATATCGGCCAGCTGGACCTCACCGCAGCGTTCCCCGACGGGCTGGCCTTCTATACCGACGCGCCCGATCTCACCCTCTTCGTCAACTGGCGCGGCAGCCTCTCATTCGAATACGGCGACAGCCGCGTCGTGATGCCCATCCCCCAGACGTTCAACGCGGCCGGGTTCTCATTCCGGCGGATCGTACCCTTCCACCACAGCTCCGACCTGGGGGACTTCGAGCGAGGCCAGCTCGACCCGACCATCACCTACTACGCCAGCCTGCCCGCCGACCCCGAGGCCGGACTGCCCGGCCGGTTCATCGCCACCTGGCACCGGGTG
>JAUHXC010000050.1 GCA_030427205.1 bacterium
CAGATCGCCCGCCGGCTCCGGCTCGGGCGGCGGCTCCGGCTCGGGCAGCGGCGGACCGAAGCAGGCCTCCAACTCCACCGCGCACGCCGCCTCGTAGCACGCTTGAATCAGCGTCCCGTCGGCGTCAACGCAGCCGTTGAGCTCGATGCAGGTGAAGATCGCCTCGAAGGCATCCCGGCCCTCGACCGACGTCGCGTCCAGGCAGCCCTCCTGGCACAAAGCGTCGTCCGGCGCACACTCGCCAAGGCATGTATTCAGCTCGGCGCACGTCAGATCGCCTGCCGGCTCCGGCTCGGGCGGCGGCTCCGGCTCGGGCAACGGCGGACCGAAGCAGGCCTCCAACTCCGCCGCGCACGCCGCCTCGTAGCACGCTTGAATCAGCGTCCCGTCGGCGTCGACGCAGCCGTTGAGCTCGATGCAGGTGAAGATCGCCTCGAAGGCATCCCGGCCCTCGACCGACGTCGCGTCCAGGCAGCCCTCCTGGCACAAAGCGTCGTCCGGCGCACACTCGCCAAGGCATGTATTCAGCTCGGCGCACGTCAGATCGCCTGCCGGCTCCGGCTCGGGCGGCGGCTCCGGCTCGGGCAACGGCGGACCGAAGCAGGCCTCCAACTCCGCCGCGCACGCCGCCTCGTAGCACGCTTGAATCAGCGTCCCGTCGGCGTCGACGCAGCCGTTGAGTTCGATGCAGGTGAAGATCGCCTCGAAGGCATCCCGGCCCTCGACCGACGTCGCGTCCAGGCAGCCCTGCTGGCACAACCCATCGTCCGGCGCACACTCGCCGAGGCATGTATTCAGCTCGGCGCACGTCAGATCGCCCGCCGGCTCCGGTTCGGGCGCTGGCTCTGGTGCAGGCTCGGGTGCGGGTTCAGGCGCGGGCTCGGGTGCGGGTTCAGGCGCCGGCTCGGGCGCGGGCTCGGGCGCGGGTTCGGGTGCCGGCTCTGGCGCGGGCTCGGGCGCGGGTTCGGGCGCGGGCTCGGGTGCGGGTTCAGGTACGGGCTCAGGCGCTGGCTCGGGTGCGGGTTCAGGCGCTGGCTCGGGTACGGGTTCGGGCGCCGGTTCAGGCGCGGGCTCGGGCGCCGGCTCGGGCGCGGGCTCGGGTGCAGGTTCAGGCGCCGGCTCTGGCGCGGGCTCCGGCGCCGGTTCGGGCAACGCCGAGTCGACCGGAATCGGGGCGGCGTCAGTCCGCAGCGCGGCGTCGGGCGCGTCGCCACCGCCGCCGACGCCGCCGGTGGGCGTACAGGCAACCAGAGCCAACGCGCAGGCCATCAGCACCCAGCATGCACGGCTGCAACGGTCATCAATCCAAGGCACGATCCCCTCCTCCATCGCGTCGCGGTCAAACCGTGGGGCCATCGACGGCGCGCGCGATCCAGCCTATCCGCTGACCCGGGTACGGGACAATCGGACGGTCCGGTGCGTCGGTGACCGCGCACGCTCAACCCGATTCGTCGCCCCGCGCGCTCATGATCCGCGCCCGCACGCGCGCCCCCTTGCGCTGCAGCAGCGGGCGGAACGGCTTGACGAGCCATGGCGCGACGTAGGCCACCATCGTCAGAACGCCGCTCGACCGCGGCATGGGCCGCTCGACGGTCGCCCCGGGACCGAGCAGATCGACGATGACCCGGGCCACGTCGTCGGCGGTGCACATCGGCTGCGACAGCGTCAGATCAGACACCGTATGCAGCTCGTCCATGATGAAGCCGGTGTCGATCGGACCCGGCGAGACCAGCGCCACCTTGATGCCGCTGTCGGCCAGCTCGTCGGCCAGGGCGTGGCTGAACGAGCGCAGCCCGGCCTTGGTCGCGCCGTAGGTCGCGCTGCCCGGCAACGGCGTGCGCCCGGCCAGCGAGCCGACGTTGATGATGGCCCCGCCCCCCGCATCGCGCAGATACGGCAGCACCATGCGGCTCAGGCGGATGGGCGCCTCCAGGTTGACCCGGACCATGCGCGCCAGCCGCTCGGCCTCGACCGCCTCGAGGGGCCCGCGGGCGTGGGCGCCGGCGTTGTTGATCAGCACGTCGACGCGGCCCAGCTCGGCGACGGTCTGCTCGAACATCGCCGCGCAGGCGTCGGCGTCGATGACATCCAACGGACAGATCGACACCGCGGTGCGCCCTCTCAGCTCGGCGGCGACCGCTTCGAGCGGGCCCCGGCCACGCGCGACGAGCATGAGCTTCGCCCCCCGATCCGCCAGCTGTCGGGCGGTGGCCGCGCCGACCCCCGCCGAGCCCCCGGTGACGATGACGACCTTGCCTGCGAGATCCATGGCACCCTCGAGTCTGTGATCCATCGCGGTGGTACACCGCGTGCGCGGCCAATACCAGAGCTCCGGCCCATGCCACCGCTCTCGGGTCCACGGGCATCCCGATCCATCGCGCTGTCTGACCCAGACCTTCAACGCCATCGCCGCCCATGCTCTACTGTGCGCCCACCCGAGCCGCGGAGCGCGTACGTGTCGGTCGAAGGCATCTGGATCGCCGAGCTGCAGCGCCAGGTCCGGCCCGATGGCAACCCCAGCCTCGCGCCGCTGTTCACCATGGTCGTACGCCGCGACGGCAACGCGCTCACCGCGCGCATGTTCGACGGGCGCGGCGACTTCCTCGCGGCGTCGGCGGTGCAGACGTGGCGCGGCGTCGCGACCGATGACGGCGCGAAGCTCGAGCTGCCGGTGCGCTACGTCACCGGCGGGCGCATGGGTGACTTCCGGCTGCTCTACATCGACGACGACGTGCGCCAGATCGCCAACGGCCGGGCCCTGGTGCGCCGGCTGGAGCTCAGCGTCGAGGGCGATACGCTGCGCGGGCGCTGGCTCGACTTCTGGTACGTCGCCGATCGCAAGGACGGCGGCCTCTCGGTCGAGGTCGTGCCGCGGCCCGCGGTCTTCTCGGCGCAGCGCAGCGACCGCCCGATCCGCTGGGTCGGCCCCGACGGCCCCGATCCGCAGCGGGTGACCTCGGGCGCGACGCTGACCCCGCGGCTGCAGCACGGCGGATCGGTGATCGACACGCTGCAAGCGCTGATCGCGTGGCCCGGCAACCAGCGACCGGTCGACATCGAGACCGGCGCGGTGCTGCTGCGGGGCGACGGCCCGCCGATTCACGTGCGCGTGCACGACCGCGATGCGCCGGGCCGCGAACAGCCGGGCAGCGCGGCGTTGCCCATCGCCGGCGAGCCGCCGATCGTCGTCCGGGTCGCCCCGGGCGCGACGGTCACCGCCAGCGCGTTCGGCCATACCGCCCGCGTCGTCGTCGACGCCCGGAACGATACGCGCAGGCTGACCATCGTCGGCGTCGAGGTCGACCAGACCGCGGCGCAGCGTCGCTGGGCCCAGGCCATCGCCCCGTTGCAGTCATTGCGCGACGACCGGATCGGCGACGTCACGGCGCTCGAAGACCGCCTGGAGAGCGCCCGAGCCACCCAGGCCGAGGCCGAGGCCGCGTTCGATCGGGCCGACGCCGCGCTGACGTCGATCAACCGCACGCGCAGGGCGCTCATCGAGGCCGTCGAGACCCGGCTGGGCCAGCTGCGGGGCCAGCCGCCGCTCAGCAACATCGAGAAGCACCTGCTGGACAACGAAGCGGCGCTGCGAAACACCCGCGCGCGGCTGAAGGCCCCCGGACAGTCGGGGCCAGCCCCCGCCGAGTCGAAGCGCGAGATCGAGGCCTATCGCACGATCATCCGCGAAGCGTCGGATGCCATCCGGGCGGCCCTCACCCAAGACCCCGCGCTCAACGAAACGAAGACGAAGATCGCCGCCTACGCCAAGGAGAGGCAGGCCGCCGCGCGCGCCCTCAGCGCCGCCGCGCGCGTCGAGCAGGAGGCGCGGGACGACCTGCGCGACGTGGCCTTCGACCTGAGCATGGCGCGCACCGCCGCCACCATCGCCCGCGGCCGAACCGACGGCCTCGACGGGCGCGGGCCGCGGCTGGTGCACGCCCAGTTCACCACCGGCGACGGGGTCGTCTTCGACGCGGGCACCGCGCCCGATCCGACGCTGGTCGAGCACTTTCGCGCCGTGCTCACCCGGGCCGAGAGCGACCGCGACGCGCGCCAGCGCGATCTCGACGACGCGCGCGAGATACATCAGGCGTGCGCCGATGCCCGCGCCCGCGCGCGCCGGCGCATGCTCGACGCCTTCGACGGCGCGCAGGAGGCCGGCGAGGATGTCGCCGATACCATCCTCTTCAACGCCCGGCTGCGCCAGGGCCTGCACTGGGCCGTCGACGTCGCGGAGCTCGGCTGGGCCGCCAAGTCGGGCGCGCTCAACCTGACCTACGAGTGCGCGTTCAAGCTGCTGGGCTTCGCGGCTCAGGGCGGCAGGCAGCAGACGCAGATGTTCGACGAGTCGGCGCTGCGCGACAGCTTCGAGGAGGTCTACGCCCAGAAGGCCCGCGCCCAGGCCGCCGGTCGCACCACCGACGCGGGTCGGACGCCGGCCAAGGGCGGCATCGAGGTGCCGTACCACAGCAGCATCACGCCCGAGCTGGTCGCGATCTCGACGCTCAAGGCGACCGGCATGGCGTCCTATGGGCAGTGGAAGGTCGATCACATCGAGATACCGGCGCGGGACGCCGAGCGCCGCGCGGCCATCGAGCGGGCGCGAAAGCTCGAAGCCCGACTGGGTCCGCAGCCGAACATCACCGGCGGGCTGGCCCCGCGGGAAGAGGTCATCGATACGCTGCGCGCCCGGGCCTCGGCCCACCAGGGCATCATGGGCGACTGGGAGCGCGAGCTGGCGGCGGCTCGCGGGGCCGAGCAGGTGGACCCGGCGCGGGTGCAGCGGGCGCAGAAGGGCCTGCAGCGCGCGCGGGCGGACTTCGACAGCAGCCGAGAGACCGTCGACCGCCTGAAGAGGCGGCTGGCGAGCGATCGCGCCGGGCTGCGCGAGGCCAACAAGGCCAGTCGCAAAGCGGGCGACCTGCTCGACGAAGCGCTCGAGAAGCGGAAGACGCTGAAGGGGCGCGGTTTTCTGACCGAGGTCGGCAAAGGCGTCGCGGTCGACATCGCGGTGGCGGCGTTCAAGGACTGGGTCAACAACCAGCTCGATGAGACCGAGGCCCAGGCCTGGCAATACGCGTTCGATACGGAGGTGGTCTACGCGGCGGCGGTCATGGCGAACCGCCGCGCACACGAAGAGCTGTGGAGCGCCGAGGCGGCCCGGCTGGAGGCGAAGCGGGCGCTGCACGTCGCCGCGCTTCGCCTGGCGGCGCACCGCGCGCGCCTCGACGCCTACCTCGCCGGCCAATCCGCCGCGAGCGGGCAGCTGCCTGTGCGGCACAGCGTGGCCTTCGAGACCGACGCCTCTCCCCTCACCCTGCGCCTGACCGCCGCCGGCGGGCCGCTCGGCGTCGACGCGCAGCTCAGCGATACGCGCGCGCCGGCCGAGAGCCCAGGCATCGCGCAGAGCGCCGCGCCCGAGCCGACGCCGATCCCTATCGACTCCGAGATGGCGGCTCAGCTGATCCCGCGGATGTACGCCGTGTCCGCGGCCGCGCTCGAGCGATTCGAGGACGAACGCACGCTGAACCTGCGACTGGTGGTCCGATGACGCTGCGCACCCCCCGGCCCGACTGGCTGCTGGCCGCGGCCCTGTCGATGACAGTGCTCGCGTGTGATGAGCCCGGCACGGACGGCCCGCAGGCCGACGACGCTGTGAGACCAGCGGACGCGATGGCATCTGACAGGATGGCATCTGACAGGATGGCATCTGACAGGATGGCATCCGATGGGATGGCACCCGATGGGATGGCACCCGATGGGATGGCACCCGATGGAATGGCACCCGATGGAATGGCACCCGATGGAATGGCACCCGATGGAATGGCATCCGATGGGATGGCATCTGATGGGATGGCATCCGATGGTGCGAACGCCGACGCCATGCCGGCAGACGCCGCGGCCCCCGATGCCGGCGACGCCGAGCCCGCGGTCGATCCGGACGCCGGGCTCGACCCGCCCGCGGGCCCGCGCAGCGTCGTCGTGCACCTCTTCGAGTGGCGCTGGGACGCCATCGCCGACGAGTGCGAAGCCGTGCTCGGCCCGGCGGGCTATCGCGCCGTGCAGGTCTCGCCGCCCCAGGAATACGGCCTCATCGACGGCAACCCGTGGTGGGAGCGCTACCAGCCGGTGAGCTATCGCCTCGCCGGCCGCAGCGGCGACGGCGCCGCCTTCGACGACATGGTCCGCCGCTGCCGCGCCGCCGGCGTGGACATCCTGGTCGACGCCGTCATCAACCACATGGCGTTCGCCCCGGGCCTCGGCGTCGACGGCACCCGCTTCGAGCGCTATCGCTACCCCGGGCTGTACGACGACAGCCACTTCCACAACTGCCGCCGGGGCATCGAGAACTGGGCCGACCGCGGCGAGATCCAGACCTGCGAGCTGGCGACCCTGCCCGATCTGGCCACCGGGCAGCCCTATGTGCGCGCGCAGCTCGCCGCCTACCTGCAAGACCTGCTCGACCGCGGCGTCGCCGGCTTCCGGGTCGACGCCGCCAAGCACATGGCCGCCGCCGACCTCGAAGCGATCTTCGGCGCGCTCGACGGCGCGCGCTATGTCTTCCAGGAGGTCGTCGATACCCACGACGCCGAGGTGGTGACCGCCGAGGAGTACTTCGGCGTCGGCCGGGTGACCGAGTTCCGCTACGGGCTCGAGCTGACCCGGGTCTTCACCGAGGGGCAGCTGGCGTGGCTCGACCAGTTCGGCGAGGCCTGGGGCATGGTGCCGTCCGATCGGGCGGTGGTCTTCATCGACAACCACGATACCCAGCGGGGCCACGGCGTCGGCGATCCCATCACCCATCGCCGCCGGGCGCTGTATCGGGTGGCCAATGTCTTCATGCTCGCCTGGCCTTATGGCGATCCCAAGGTGATGTCGAGCTATGCCATCCGCGACGGCGACCACGGCCCGCCGCGGGACGCGCAAGGGCAGACCACCGCCGCGCCGCCCGGCGACGACTGCGGCGACGGCTGGATCTGCGAACACCGCTGGCCGGCCATCCGGGCGATGGTCCGCTTCCGCAATACGACCGATGGCATGCCGGTGCAGCGCTGGTGGAGCAACGGCAACGACCAGATCGCCTTCGCCCGCGGCGATCGGGGATACGTGGTCATCAACCGCGAAGAAGACCCGACCATCACCCGCTTCTTCGACACCGGGCTGCCGCCGGGCCGCTACTGCGACGTGCTCGCCGCCGACTGCGCGGCGCCGATCGTGGTCAACGCCGACGGCTGGGCCGAGATCACGATCGGCCCGCTCGACGCGGTCGCCCTGCACGTCGACGCGCCCGCCCGCTGACCGCGCGCGACACTGGCGGCCAGCGAGCGCAGGATCGATACTCGCCGCTCACCCACGCCCCGGAGCCATCCGATGAGCGCAGACCCCTTCCGCGGACAGATCGCGGTGATCACCGGCGGCGCGAGCGGCCTGGGCGCCGCCATGGCCCGGGCCTTCGCGGCGCGCGGCGCGCGGCTCGTGCTCACCGACATCGACGGCGACGGGCTGGCGGCGCAGCGCGCGGCGCTGGGCGACGCGGTTGTGCACACCGCGGTGGTCGACGTCGCCGATCGCGAAGCCATGGCCGCCTTCGCCGCCGACATCCTCGAGCGCTTCGGCGCGCCGCGCATCCTGGTCAACAACGCCGGGGTCTCGGTCTCGGCGCGCAGCATCGACACCTCGCCGGAAGACTGGGCCTGGATCACCGGGATCAACGTGCTCGGCGTCTGCTATGGCATCGCGCTCTTCGGCCGCGCGATGGAGGCGGCGGGCGGGCGGGCCCATATCGTCAACATCGCCTCCGCCGCGGGCCTCAACGGGCTGTTCACGATGCCGGCCTACTCGATGACCAAGTGCGCGGTGTACGGGCTGTCGGAGGCCATGCGCTTCGAGTTCGACGACGACGCGCTGATGACCCACGTCATCTGCCCCGGCTTCGTACCCACCGGCATCGTCAGCAACGGCCGGGCGGAGGACGCCGTCGACCGGGCCCTCGGCGACCGGCTCATGGCCGACGCCGACGCCGCCGGGCGCACGCCGGCCGACGTGGCCGGGGCGGTGGTCGATGCCATCGACAAGCAGCGCTTCCGCACGCTGGTCTACAAAGAAGCCAGCATGATGCGCACCCTGAGGCACCTGCCCGACTTCCTGCGGCGGGCGGCGCTGCGCAAGCTGGGCGACCAGGTGGCCAGGCGGCGCGTCGCCGCCGCGAAGGCCGTGGATGAGGGCTGATCGCACCCGCCGGGCGCCAGTCGTATGGCTGGTGATGGCGCTGATGCTGCTCGGCGTCGGCGGCGCCGCGGCCGCGACGACCACCGTGGAGATCCGCCCCTTCGTCGCCGCGCCCGATGGCGCGCCGGTCGTCGATCGGGCGTGGCTCGTCGCCCGCGTCGAGCGGGCCAACGCGATCTTCGCGCCCTATGACTTGCAGTTCGTGCTCGGCGAGACCCGCCCGCTCGCCGGTCCCACCGATGCCATGGTGCGCGCCGACCGCAACGCGCTGGCCCGCCAGGTCGAGCGGGGCGTGGTCAACCTCTTCGTCGTCGGCACGCTCATGGACATCCACGAGCCGGGCCGCATCCGCCGCGGCGTACACTGGAAGGCGCGCCACGGCGGCGCGCGGGTGCGCTGCATCATCATGGCCGCCTACGCCGCCGAGGGCATCCTGGCCCACGAGCTGGCGCACTTCTTCGGCAACCCGAAGCACCGGCACGTACCGGGCAACCTCGTGGGCTATGTGCCCGGGCTGGGGTTGCCCACCCTCGATCCCGATCAGGCGCAGCGCATGCGGCGGTCGCTGCGCCGCTCGATCGCCAGCGGCGAGCTGGTCCCGGTGACCGGCGACCGCAGGCCCACCTCACCGGCGCCGTCGACCCCGCGCTGAGCCCGGTGTATCGTCCCGGGCATGAGCGATGACGACGAGACCACCCCCGCAGCCCCGATCGACGATCTGGCGACCCTGCGCACCCGACTGGCCGAGGCCAAGGAGCACGATCCGGGCAGCGCCGCGGTCGGCGGGTTCGTGCTGACGATGTTCTTCGCCCTGCCGCTCGGCCTGTGGTGGGGCACCGACGCCGGGCTCTTCAGCGCGGCGCTCGCCGGCCTCGGCTGGCTGCTGGTGCTGACCATCGGGCTGTTCATCGTCTCCGGCGTGGTGGGCGACGAGAAGACCGCCCGCGGCGCCTTGCGGACCATGCTCGTCGGCGGAGTGTTGGCGGGCCTCGGCTGGTTTCTCTACTACGGCGAGAACGGCTGGGTGCTGCCGGCGCTCCTCGCCGCGTCGGGTCCCATCGGCGGCCTGATCGCGCTGCGCGGCAACCTGCGCGAGCGGGCCGAAGCCGCGGCCGATCCGCCGCTGGGCCTGTCGGCGGAGACCGTCGCCGCCATCGGCGCCCTGCCCGCCGAGCTGGTCGACGCCGTGCGCGAGATCCTCGACCGCGCGGTGACCGACGTCCAGGCGCTCGAGCGGCTGATCGACAACGGCATGCTCGAAGCCAGCGGGCAGTCGACCGTCGCCCTGCGCGGAGACGTCGATCGGGCGATACGCACCCTCGCCCGGCGGGCCCTGGTCGCCGATACGATGGTCCGGCGCGAAGACCGCAGCGACGCGGGCCCCGTGCTCGACGGCATGCGGCGCATCGCCGACGAGCTGCACAAGCTCACCGACGCGGCGCTGGTCGCCGCGGCCTCCGCCGAAGGCACCGCCGCCTCCCTCGGCGAACACATCGAGAACCTGCGGCTGACGACCGCCGGCCAGAACGAGATCCGCGAGGCGGTCGGCGAGGGCTGATGGCGGCCCGTCGGCGATGCCATCGCCGATGGCATCGAGAGATGGCATCGACGGCGAATATGCCAGCCATCACTCGGATCGATGAGCCCGCCGCCCGGGGAAGTCCTATCACTGGATGTTGACGCGCTGTCCATCCGGCGCGGCGCGCCGCTGAAGTGATTCGCAGAGGGGGGGAGCGATGCGAGGCCTTCTGACAGCGCTGCTGGTCTTCGGGAGCGGGCTCGTGGCCTGCGAGATCGACGAAGGGCCCGATGTCGGGGTCGCCGACGACGCCGGGCAGGCCGACCTCTCACCCGTCGATGGCTCGCCGCCCGACGGGTCGTCGCGCGACGCGGCTCCGCTCGACTCGGCTCCGCTCGACTCGGCCGTCGTCGACTCGACCGCAGCGGATATGGCTCTGCCCGACGCCGCGCTCGCTGCCGATGTGGCCCTGCCCGACGCCGCAATCGCTGCCGATGCGACCCTGCCCGATGCCGTGGTCGCGCCCGACACAGCCCTGCCCGACGCGGCTCTGCCCGACGCGGCTCTGCCCGACGCGGCTCTGCCCGACGCGGCTCTGCCCGACGCGGCTCTGCCCGACGCGGCTCTGCCCGACGCGGCTCTGCCCGACGCGGCTCTGCCCGACGCGGCTCTGCCCGACGTCGCCGTCCCGGACGCCGAGTTGACCCCAGACGCCGCTGCGCCCGACTTCCCCTGCCGCGCCGCGGGTGACATCTGCGGCCGCCCGGTCTGCGAGGACGCCGCCCGCGTCGAGCTCCGCTGCGACGTCGACCTGCGCTGCCAGCGGGTCGAGACGCCATGCCCCGACGCGCAGCGCTGCATCGGCGGCGGCTGCGCGGCCGAGCCCGAGTGCCCGGTGGCCGGCGATCGCTGCGGTGAGCCAGCCTGCGCCGGCGACGCACCGACGATCTGCGCTGCGTCGACGAGGCGGTGGACTGCGGCTCCGGGCTGCGCTGCGACGACGGCCGCTGCGTGGCCGTCTCGCCGCTCTGCGAGGCCCCGAATCAACCCTGCGGCGGCGTCGAGTGCGCCGGCGACGCCCTGCAGATCGAGATCTGCGACGACGCGCTCGAATGCGTGCCCACGCGGGTGCAATGCCCGGCGGGCACCGCCTGCGAGGACGGCCTCTGCGCCCCCGACCCGTCGGGCTTCACCTGCGACTTCGAGGGTCAGTCGTGCGCGCAGCCGCCCCGCTGCGACGGCGACGCCCAGGTGGTCGTGCAGTGCGCATTCGGCGCCGACGATCGGCTCGCGTGCGCCGCGACGCAGCGTGCCTGCCGCGACGGCGAGACCTGCCGCGAAGGCCGCTGCACGCCCGACGGCGCCTGCTTCGCCGAAGGCCAGACCTGCGGCGAGGCCCGCTGCGTGGGCGGCGACGCGGTGCGCTTCGTCTGTGATGCCGACCTGCGCTGCCGGCCCCGATCGGCGTCATGCACCGGCGGCCGGACCTGCCTGCGCGGCGCGTGCGTCGAGGCTGCCTGCGAGGTCGCCGCCGACTGCGGGCGACCGGTCTGCGAAGACATCCGCTTCTTCAGCGACCCGCGCTGCTTCGACGGCGTCTGCAGCACGACCAGTGATCCCTGCCCCGATGGGACCGTCTGCCAGGGCGGCCGCTGCGGCCCGTTGCAGGTGGTCGAGCAGTGCCGGATCGAAGGCGAGCCGTGCGGCTCGGGATCCTGCGATTTCGACGTGGCGGTCGGCTTCACCTGTCAGCGGGACGCGCCCGACGGTCCGCTCGAATGCCGGGAGACCCGCGCGCCGTGCGCCCGCGGACAGACGTGTCGCGACGGCTTCTGCGTACTCGACGATGGCTTCTGCATCAACGACGAGGACCCCTGCGGCGATGACATCTGCGTCGGCGACACCGCCGTCAGGTTCGAATGCGACGACGACCGCCGGTGCCAGCCCTTCGCCGACCCATGCGCGCCCGACGAGCTGTGTCGCGGCGGCCGCTGCCGCAGCCCGGGCTTCGGCGAATGCCCGGCGGCGGGCGCTCGGTGCCAGGTCGACTTCTGCGACGGCAACGTGCGGGTGCTCGGGCGCTGCGACGACGATCTCGTCTGCGTCGAAGAGCGCCTGCCGTGTGGCGACGATCAAGTCTGCGACGGCGGCCGTTGCTTCCAGCTCTCGCCGGGCCGGGCCTGCGCCGCGTTCGGCGATCGCTGCGCCGAGCCTCAATGCCGCGGCGATACGCTCATCGACTTCCGCTGCGGCCCCGACCTGCGCTGCCGCCGCTTCGAGCAGCCCTGCGGCGGCGATCAGGTCTGCGTGGGCGGCGCCTGCCGGCCCGGCACCCCCTGCGCGGTGCCCGGCGCGCCGTGCGGTGAGGTCGCCTGCGCCGGCCCGGCGGCCCTCGCCCGACCCACCTGCAGCGACGATCTGATCTGCGTCGATCGGGAGATCCCCTGCGGCTCGGGCGGGCGGTGCGAGGGCGGGGTCTGCCTGCCGGTCTCCGAGGAGTGCGCCGCCGCGCAACAGCTCTGCGGGCCCATCGTCTGCGACGGCAACGCCATATCGCTCGGCATCTGCGACGCCGATCTGATCTGCCGCACCGAGCTCGCCCCCTGCCCGCCGGGCACGTCCTGTGACGGCGGCGGCTGCGTGCTCGACCCTTCGACCTTCGAATGCGCCGTGGTCGGCCAGCCGTGTCCGAGCCTGCCGGCATGCGTCGGCAACAGCGAGGTCGACGTCGTCTGCGGCCGCGACCCACAGGGCGGGCTGACGTGCGGCGAGCAGCTGGTGCCCTGCGGCCCCGACGAAGAGTGCCGGGAGGGCGTCTGCGTGCCCGATATTCCCTGCTTCGTGCCCGAGCAGCGCTGTGGAGATCCGATCTGTCGCGGGGTCTTCCAGGTGGACTTCGTCTGCGACGATGCGCTGCAGTGCCGGCCCCGGCGCACCGAATGCGACGGCGACGAGGTCTGCAACGGCGGGCGGTGCCTGACCGCCGAGTGCCGCGTCGACGACGACTGCGACCCGCCCGCGTGCCTCGACGCGCGCACCCCGGTCGAGTTCGACTGCCGGCAGGGGCAATGCGAGCCCGACGACGGCCGCTGCGACGAGGGCACGGTGTGCTCGGTCGGTCGCTGTATCGAAGACGAGGTCTCCGACCCGTGCGAGTCCGCCGGCCAGGACTGCGGCGCGCCGCTGTGCGCCGGCGCCGTCGGGACCCGCTTCGTCTGCCTGCCCGATGGCGCCGACGGGTTCGAGTGCGTCGCCGTGCAGAACGCCTGCACCGGCGGCGAGGTCTGCCGCGAGGGCTTCTGCGTCGACGACGGCGAGTTCTGCGCCGAGCAGGGCGAACCCTGCGGCCCGCCGCGCTGCCAGGGCGACGAGGTGGTGACCTTCGCCTGCGATGGCAATGGCCGCTGCCTGCCCCGCAGCGAGCGCTGCCCGGACACCTGCCGCGGCGGGGTCTGCGTGGTCGATCCGCCGCTGTGCCCCGTAGCCAACGCGCCCTGCGGCGCGCCGTTCTGCCTCGACGACAGCCTGCTCGCCAGCCCCACCTGCGACGCCGACCTGCAATGCGTCGACGTGACGCGGCCCTGCCCCGACGGCCAGAGCTGCCTGGGCGATCGCTGCACCGTCCTCACCCCCGAATGTGGCGCGGCGGGCGAGACCTGCAATGCGCCCTTCTGTCGGGACGGCGTGCGCATCGCAGCGACCTGCGACGCCGGGCTCGACTGCGTCGAAGCCGCGGCGCCCTGCCCCGAGGGCACCTTCTGTCAGGGCGGCGAATGCCGGCCGCTCGACGCGGAGGACGCCTGCCGCCGCCCGGGAGACAGCTGCCGCCCGACGGCCTGCGACACGGTGATCTCCAGGGCGTGCGACGACGCCGGCCGCTGCCAGGAAGTCCGGACCCCATGCGCGGCGGAGGCGGTCTGTGACGCTGGGGTCTGCGTGCCGCGCTCCGGCCGCTGCCTCGCCGCCGATGCGCCGTGCGATGTGCCGGTCTGCGCGGGTGATGACATCCGGGTCTTCACCTGCGACGCCGAGCTGCAATGCGTCGAGCGGGTCGAGCCGTGCCCCGCGGGCAACGTATGCGAGGCGGGGATCTGCACGCCCGCGGGCAACGGCGGGGCGTGCGCCTGCACCACCCCCGGCGCGACCGTCGGCCCCGCGCCGCCGGGCTGCGACTTCATCGACAACCGCGAGTGCTCCGGCTGGGCGTCGGTGATCCTCGGCGCCGAAGGGGCCGAGTTCACCGCCGACGCTCAGCAGGCGGCGGCCGCCCGCGAGGTGGACGATGGCACCGTCTTCTGCGCGTTCGGCTGCTGCATGCGCATCGGCTGCCCCTGACACACCCGCGCGCGCTCGGCCGAATCAGCCGGTGTAGCGGGTCTCGTGGAAGCGCGGCAGGTCGTCGCGGGCGAGCAGATCGGCGATCGCCGCCGCGGGCAGCTCGGGCGGCAGCAGGTGCCCGTCTGCCTTGAGGTCGAGGAAGCGCTGCACCATCGGCAGCTCGCGGGTCGAGTAGCCGCGGATATCGGTCTGCATCGCGGTGTCGACGACGCCCGGCGCGAAGCCGACGACGGCGACATCGCGGCCCTGCAAGGCGGGCATCGCCTCGACCTCGGCCCCGACGGTCTCGCCGAGCCGCAGCAGCGCCGCCTTGCTCGCGCAGTAGGTCGCCCAGCCGGCGTAGGGCTTGTGGGCCGCGCCCGACGAGACGTTGACCACCCGCAGCGGCACCCCGCCGACCCAGCCGGCGAAGCGGCCCGTCAACCACGCCGGCGCGGTGACGTTGATGGCCAGGGCCCGGGTCAGCGCCACGGGATCAACCGTCGAGATCGGGCCGACCGGGCCGAGCACCGCGGCGTTGTTCACCAGCCCGACCCGCGGGCGGGACGCGAGCGCGTACCGCTCGGCCCAGGCGGTCTCGAAGGCGTCGGCCAGACCGGCGCTGTCGGCCAGATCGGTGCGCAGGTCGGCGTATTGCGGGTGGTCGATCGGCGCCGCGCGGCGGGAGGCGCCGACGACCTGCCAGCCGCGCTCCAGCAGGCAGCGGGCGGTCGCCAGGCCCAGGCCGGCGCTGGCGCCGGTGACCAGCGCGAAGGGCGCGAGCGATGTCTGACTCATGGGTGGACTCCAGGTGACGGCGGGACGAAGCGAAGAGTATCGGTAATGGCATAGTCATCGCCGCGATGACTATGCCATCGCGCGAATGGCATACCGGCGGGTATCATGAGATCACTCATCGGACATGCCATGCAATGCCTCGGCGCGGCCCGCGCAGCGCGCAGCCTCGTGCGGATCGAGCTCGCGCCACGCCGACGCCGCCCAGCGCCAGGTCTGCCGCGCGGTGGCCGCCAGCCCCGCGGCCTCGGCCTTCTCGGCCAGCTCGACGAACTGCCGCCGCAGGCGGGGCGGCTTGAGAATCCGCTCGGGGGCGTCGCTCACCGCAGCGCGCCACGGCTCGAGGTCACCCTCGCGGGCGCGCACAAGGCCGACGCCGACGGTGTGCAACATCGCAAACGCCGGCGGCACCCGGCCCGCTTGCACGAAGGCATCGGCCGCCGCCGCGTGCCAGCCCGCTTCGAGGCACATCAAGCCGAAGCCGGTCCAGCCGAGGCCGGTGAAGTTGGACTCGAGGGCCTGCCACTCTTCGATGGCCGAGGCGAACCAGCTGCGGGCGTCGGCGTAGCGCCCCTCGAAGCCGAGCGCCTCGCCGACGAACATGCGGGTGGCGGCGACCCCCGCCCGCGCGCCGAAGCGCAGGAAGATCTCCAGCGCCTGGCGGGCGGGCTCGCCGGCGCCGGGCAGCCCGCGAAACACCTGCGCCGACGACATGCCGTGCAGGCACCACGCCTCGTCGAGCGTATAGCCGTGCCGCCGCGCCCGCTCGGCGGCGTCTTCGAACATGCGCGCCGCCTCGGCGAAGCAGCCGCGGGTCGTCTCGACCCAGGCCGCGCCGTGGCGGCTGCGCACCTCGCCGAGGGGTCGCCCGATCGCGGCGTAGCGGGCCGCCGCCGACGCGTAGAGCGCTTGCGCGTCTTCCAGCTGGCCCTGCATGTGCACGACCCCGGCGCGGATGCGGCGCAGCTCGGCCTGGGCTTCGGGCTGCGCGAAGCCGCCGAGCCGATCGAGCGCCCGGTGGGCCTCCTCGAAGCGGGCCAGGTAGCGCAGGGCGTCGGCTTCGAGCCAGATCGCCCGGGCCCGCACGATGTGGTCGGGCTCGATGCCCGCGGTATCGGCGCGCTCGGAGACCTCGGCGACGATGGCCATCACCCGGTGGTAGTCCCCCATCTCGAGCCAGGCCGCCGCCGCTTCGACCGCGGCCAGCACCGCCGCTCTGCGCTCGCCGGCCTCCAGGTGATGCCGGGCGACGCGCGACCAGCCGACGGCCGAGTCCCGATCGGGCCGCAGCACCCGGGCGCACGCGCGGTTGAGGGCCGGCCACGTGCCCGCCTCGCGGGCCCGGCGCACCAGCGCGCGGCGCCACGCGGCGTGGGCGAACCCCCAGCCCTCGCCGAGCGGCACGATCCACCCGCGCGCCTGCAGCGCCGCCTCGATGTCGACCGGCGGCGGCGCGCCGAACATCGCGCACGCGCGGCGCCACTCCTCGCCGACCAGGGTCACCCCGAGCGCGGCGGCGACCGACAGCGCGGACCACGTCGCCCGGGGATCGGCCGTGCCGTCGACGAATCGCGCCAGCCGGGCGCGCACCAGGGTGTCGAGGTCCGGCGGCACCCGATCGGGCATCACCCGGTAGCCGGTCGGCCCGGGCTCGAGCGCGCCCTGGTCGATCCAATCGGCCACCACCTGCTCGGCGAACCACGGATCGCCGCCGGTGCCCCGACACACCGCGTCCACCGCGTCTTCGTCGAGCTGGATCAGCGCCCTGACCAGCGCGGTGTGCTCGGCGGCGGGCAGCGGACCGACCGGCAGGATCTCGACGTCGTCCCGCGACGCGAGCCGATCGCGCGCCTGCGCCGCGGTCCGTCGCCCGGCGAGCAGCTCGGGCGTGACGCCGGCCAGAACGAGGATCGGCATCTGCCGGCGGTCGCTCAGCAGGTGCTCGACGAGGGCCAGCGCGTCGGGGCCGAAGTGGGCGTCGTCGAGCACGAGCACCAGCGGCCGTCGGCTGGCCGCCTGACGCAGCCAGTAGGCCGTGGCGGTCCGCTGTTCGGCTGGATTGCGCGGCCGCCCCGGCGCCTCGGGGTCGGGATCGAGCAGCGCCGCGAGCCCCTCGGCCGCTTCGGCCAGGCCATCGGCGGCGACGAACGGCATCATGCGATGCAGCCGCTCTTCGATACGCGCCCGCAGGTCGAGGCGCTCGAGCCCCGCGCCGCGAAACCAGATCCGCATCGCGGCCAGCACCCCGTCGAGAGGCGATGGCACCGGGCCGTGCCCCGCCCGGATCGTGATCCCGGCGCCGACCTCTTCGGCGCGGCGGGCGAGCCAGTCGACGAGGCGGCTCTTGCCGCTGCCGTCGGGGCCTTCGAGCAGCACCATGCGGGTGGTGCCGGTGCGGCGGACGGTTCGCAGGGCGCTCCACAGGGCATCGCGCTCGGCGATGCGGCCGACGAAGGGCGTCTCGCGGACGGCGAACAACCCGGTGCCCAGCGCCCGACGGGCCGGGATCCCGCCGTCGGGCAGACGCCAGGAGGGCGGCATCGGCGGCGGGGCGTGGGCCTCGGTCGGCGTCAGCGGCAGATCGCGTGAGAGCCCGAGCGACGGCGGCCGGCTGGTGGTACGGCGGGCCAGCGCGGGCTCGTCGGCGCCATCGGTGGCGGGCCGGTCGGCGTCATCTCTGGCGAGCCCGTTGGCATCGCCGGTGGCGGGCGCATCGTCGCTGTCGGGCGCATCGTCGCTGTCGGGCGCATCGTCGGTGTCGGCCAACGCCGCCGGACGGACGGGCACGAGCGCGTCGAGCATCGCCGTATCGACCAGCACCGCGAGCGTATTCATCGGCCGGGTCGCCAGCGTGGGCCGCTCGCCGCCGGGCTCGGCGCTGGGCCGGATCCGGGTGACCGAGCGCGGCGCCGGCAGCCGCGCCAGGTGCCAGGCGGCGTCGGCGGCGCACTCGAATCGGTCGCGCGGGTCCTTGGCCAGCAGCCGCTGGACCCACCGTTCGAAGGCCGCCGGCGCGTCGCGGGTCTCGCCCAGGGACGGCACGGGCGCCGAGACGTGCTGGATGGCGATCGCCACCGCGCTCTTGCCGTCGAAGGGCGGCCGACCGCAGGCGAACTCGTAGGCCAGGCAGCCCAGCGCGTAGAGATCGGTCCAGGGCCCGTAATCCCGCCAATGGCCGCGGATCTGCTCGGGCGCCATGTAGTGCGGCGTGCCGGACGAGCCGGTGCCGACGCCGCCGCTCTGCGGGCCGGGCTCGACGATGTGCGCGATGCCGAAGTCGGTCAGCATCAACCGCCGGCCGCTCTCGGCCCGCACGAGGATGTTGCCCGGCTTGAGATCGCGATGGATGACGCCGCGCGCGTGGGCGTGGGCCAGCGCGTCGAGCACCTCGAGCAGCAGCCCGTGCAGCCGGCCCCAGGCCATCGGCGTCGGCATCGTCGACAGATCGCCGCCCGCGGCGTACTCCATGGCCAACCAGGGGCTGCCCTCGGCCAGCGCGCCGCCGGACGCCGCCGCCGCCGCCCCGTCGACCCGGCCGGTATCGAAGACGCCCACGACCCCCGGGTGGTCCAGGCCGGCGACCGCCCGCACCTCGCGCAAGAACCCACGCACGAAGCGCGCCTCGTGCGCCATGCTGCCCTTGACCACCTTGATCGCCGCCTGCTGGCCCAACGTGCGGTGCACGCCGAGCCAGACCTCGGCCATGCCGCCCTGGCCCACCGGCCGCTCGAGATCGAAGTCCCCCAGGCTGAAGCGCGCTCGACTCACACGGGCCCCGCGACGTGATCGACGACGCATCGTACAGCAAGCGTGGGCCGCGCGGCAGAGCCGCTGACGGGCCACCGCCGCCCGTGCCCGTCGATCGACCCCCGACGATTGCGGATCGCGGTCGCGCTGCACGCGTCGCTGTGGCCCGCGCGCGCCGCCGGCCCTGGCCCGAATGTTGCTGTCGGGGCGCGCCGATCGCGAACCGCACCCGCCGCCGCGCGCGGCGAACCGCCGACCCGGAGAATGCCTTGAGCCGCCTCACCGCGCCGTCTCGACCGACCCGACCCCGCACAGCGGGGGCGTTCGCCGCCCTGCTGACCGCCGCCGCCCTGCTGATCCCGCTGACCGCCGCCGCCTCGCCGTACGACTGGCGATCGTATCCTAACGGCGACCGCACGGTCTCCGCCGACCTCGCCGACGACTGGCTGCTGCTCGCCGCCGACGCGCCCGATCCCCACGGGATCGCCAACGTGCTGGGCAAGCTGCGGCCGGCGGCGACGCTGGCCCGGATTCAGCCGCTGGTGCCCGGGCGCACCGCCATCGAGGTGCACGGCGTCGACGCGGAGATCCTGCGCGAGCTGGGCGAGGGGCTGGTGCGCAACCGGATCGCCGAGGCCTACTGGCCGGCCTTCGCCCGCGAGAGCGGCCGCGGCTTCTTCGACGATCGGCTGGCGGTCAAGGTCGAGTCCGACGCCGCCCTCAAGGTGATGACGGCGCTGGGCGTGCGGCCCGTCGCGCCGTCGTATCTGCCCGGCGTCTGGTGGGCCGAGGCCCTCGACGGCGACGCCATCGGCGCCGCCTGGGCCCTGCGCGGCCGGCCGGGCATCGTCTGGGCCGAGCCCGATCTCATCCGCGACGCGGTGGTGCATCAGATCAGCGACGACCCGCGGGTCGGCGAGCAGTGGCACCTCGACTCCCCCGACGGGGCCGGCAGCATCGACGCGCCGGGCGCCTGGGCGGTGACCCAGGGGCTGCCCGAGATCGTCGTCGGCATCTTCGACACCGGCTACGACGTCGACCACCCCGATCTGGTCGACAACGTCGTCGGCGGCTTCGACGCGCTGGCCCCCGACGACGACCCGTCCGCCGAGTGCTCGAGCAGCCCCGACGGCCTCGGCCCCGCCGGCAGCTGCAGCGACGACGCTCCCTATCGCGAGAGCCACGGCACCGCGGTGGCCGGCGTCGCCGCCGGGCGGGGCGACAACGGCGTGCTCGGCAGCGGCGTCTGCCCCAAGTGCTCGCTCTTCCTGGTGCGGCTCATCGGCCCGGGCGGCTTCCGCAGCCTGAGCAACGCCGAGACCTTCCGCCGGACGGCGGACGCCGGGGTCGATGTCATCAACAACTCGTGGGGCCCCTCGATCACCCGCTTCTTCCCGCTCAGCCAGGGGGAGCGCGAGGTCTTCCTCGACATCACAACCAACGGCCGCGACGGCAAGGGCGTCGTGCTGCTGTTCGCCGCGGGCAATGACTACTTCACCCCGGCCAGCGCCAACCCCTACGCCACCGACCCCGGGGTCATCACCGTCGGCGCCTCGACCCGGGTCGACGACTTCGCCTGCTACAGCAACTACGGCGACGTCATCGCCATCGCCGCGCCCTCGCAGGGCTGCTTCGACGACGAGCCGGGCATCGGCACCACCGACTTCGTCGGCCCCGAGGGCTACGGGCCGGGCGACTTCACCAACGGCTTCGGCGGCACCAGCGCCGCCTCGCCGGTCGCCGCGGGCCTGGCCGGGCTCATCCTCTCGGCCAACCCCGACCTGACCGCGCAGCAGGTGCGGCTGCTCATGCAGACCACCGCCGAGAAGATCCGCGCCGACAAGCACGACTGGTCGCGGGTGGTCGGCGACAGCGTCGATCTGGCCGAAGAGTTCGAGTACGACGAGCAGGGCCACAGCATCGGCTTCGGCTATGGGCGCATCAACGCCGCCCGGGCGGTGGCGGCGGCGGGCGAGCCCCCGGCGGTGGCCGGCGCGTGCGGTGACGACTGCCCGCGCTGCATCGACGACCGCTGCGTGACCGCGTGCGAGATCGACGACGACTGCCCCGGCGCCACCCGCTGCTTCGAGCAGGCCGACGGCGTCCTCGGCTGCGCGCTGCCCCGCCCGGCGCCCACCGATGCCGGCCAGCCGTGTATCGCCGAATGCGACGTGTGCGTCGACGCCTTCGACGGCGACTTCGACGTCTCCCGGGTCTGCTCGAACCACTGCGAGAGCGACGACGACTGCCCCTTCGGCTTCGACTGCCGCACCCTCGACCCGGCCGCGCCGATGGCCTGCGTGCCGGGCAACCAGGAGTGCGGGGCCCCGTATCGCGACGTGCGCTGCCAGAGCCAGGTGGCCGTCGAGGGCGACGGCGAGACCTTCTGCTCGTGCGAGTGCTTCGGCGATGAGGCCGGGTCGTGCCCCGACGGTATGATCTGCAGCTACGTCGCGTGCCGCCGTGGCCGCGGCGCCATCATCTGCGACCCGGTGGAGAACCGCTTCGAAAGCAACTACCTGCCCCACTGCGTGCCCGATCCCAACGCCGAGCGCGACGTGCCGTGCGAGACCCACGCCGACTGCAACGGCGGGCTGTTCTGCATCGACGGCATGTGCGCCGCCGACCGGGAAGAAGGCGGCTGCGATACCTGCGTGACCTGCGGCGACGACAGCGACTGCTCGGAGGGCAGCGTCTGCGTCGAGACCCCCCGCGGCACCAAGTGCATGCTGCCGTGCGACTTCCGCGGCGACCCCGAGCAGTGCCCGGCCGATACCGTCTGCGCCAACCTGCCCGGCCCGGCCGGCGACCACTGCGTCAACCCGGACTACGCCAGCCGCGGCTACTGCCCGAGCACCTTCCGCTGCGCCGAAGAGAGCCGCTGCTTCGACGACGACGACTGCGACGAGGGCATCACCTGCGGCGAAGATCGCTGGTGCGACGTGCCCGAGCCCGAGCCGCAGCCCGAACCGCAGCCCGAACCGCAGCCCGAGCCCGAACCCGAGCCCGCCGCCGACATGGGCCTCATGGTCGTCGAGAGCCCGCGGAGCGGCCGCGGCGATGGCTGCACGGTGGCCACCCCCGGCGGGGGCCACGGCTGGCTCGCACCGTTGGCCCTGCTGGGGCTGATCGGCCTGCGCCGCCGGCGCTGAGCTCGGGTTGGCGCTGAGCCCGGGTCGGCGCTGAGCCCGGGTCGGCGCCCGCCGGCCCCCATCCTCCCCTGCGGCTGCGCGCCGCCGCCCGCCACCGCCGCGGGCCGCCCCCCTTCCAGGACGCCGTCTTCGGCCCACAGGCCGAACCGTGGCCCGAATTCGGGCCACCGCACCCGCGACCTGGACCGAGTCATCCCCCGGTATAAGACTCTTGTGAGCCTCTGATGGGTCATCGGGGTATGGCACACCCCATGCAATCACACCTTCCCGTCGCCGAGAATCACTGACACTCAGGCCCCGGATGCCATGGCGCGCGTGGCATCCGATGGCATACCCACCCATGGGTCGAGTCAGGCGTCCATGACTGGATGCCTGTCAGTGATGGCATCGGCGCAGTCAGCAACACCCAAAGACTGCCCGGATCGCACAGATCCGACGGGAGACGTGTGCCATGAGTACCCATATCGCCCTCTTCGCTCGCCGTAGCTTCGCCCTGCTCGCCGCCTTCTTCGTCGTCACCCTCGCCGCGCCGGCGATGGCTCAGATGAGCGGCGGCCAGGAGACCCGCACCTTCGATGTCATCGCCGACCCCGACGGGGCCAACGTACACTTCGCCACCGTCTGGTTCGGCGGCGGCGAGTCGGTCTGGCGGGCGGAATCCAAGGTCGACGCCGCCGAACTGCAGAAGGGCGTCGAGCTCGTCGACCAGGGCGTCGAGAACCTGCCCTCGGGGCTGTTCACCAGCTACAGCAGCACCACGCTCACCGGCAACGCCACCTACGGCGACGCCCACACCTTCACCCGGGCCTCCGACAGCGCGGTCGACTTCATGCTGCGCTTCAAGCTCGAGACGAGCTGCAGCGTCAACTGCCTGTTGACGGCGCTGACCTTCCTGATGGTCGACGACCTCGAGACCGACTTCGAGAACCCCGGCGCGAGCGTGTACGCCCTCGACTATACGCCCACCTTCACCGGCATCAGCGGTGACTACGTCGAGGATCACAACCCGCACTGAGCGGGTCGCGTCACGCGCTGACAGGGGCCGCCGGCACGCTGCACACCAGCCGCAGCCCGATCGCGCGGAAGCGATCGGTGGCCCGGCTCGACATGCGCGCGGCCGGTCGGCAGAGAAAAGGCATGCTCGACCACGCCCCGCCGCGCACCTCCCGCTCATCGCCCTCGGGCGGCAGGATGCGGTCGCGGCGATCCGCCGGCACCCCGATGCGATAGCTCGAGATGCACCAGTTGCGGATGCAGCCGACCGTGCCCCGCACCCCGTAGATGCTCTCGTCCTCGGGGCATGCGTGCACCGAGAGCGGCACCGCCAGCCCGTCGAACGACGCGGCGGTGACCGACCAGCTCGTCTCCGCCTCGTCCCCCCACGGAAACAGCCGGCCGTCGACGCCCCGCGACGCCTTCTCCCACTCGCAGTGGGTCGGCAGCCGCCAGGCGTGGCCGGTATGCTCGGCGAGCCAGCGGGCGTAGAGCGCCGCCGATTCCCACGACACCAGGAAGACCGGCGCGTCGAGATCGATGTCTTGCCAGTTGGTATTCGAGACGACGCGCACCCGCCCGTCCGGCTCGCGGTGATAGAGCGACTGCCCGTTGGGCGCCCGCGGCTCGTGGCGCGACGCCTCGTCCGGTGCCCGGTCGGCCAGCGCGTCGAGGAAGGTGATCCATTGGCGATGGGTCACCGAGAACCGCTGCACGAAGAAGCCATCGACCCAGATCCGACAGCGGGGCAGCGAGAACGGGGCTTCCCGATCGCCGCCGAGCGATGCCCAGCCCGGCGGGACATAGACCGCGCCCGTCGGCGGCGTCACCAGCGGGATCGGCCGCGGCGCGTCTTCGCCGGGCGCGATACCCCGCCAGTGCTCGCCGCGCTCGATACTGACCGGGTAGCGCACCGCCGGGCGCCCGGCGGACTCGATCACCGCCAGATAACGCCCGCCGGAGAGGCGTCGCCCTTCGATGGGCGTGCTGCCCAGCACCTCGCCCGGGCCCGGCTCGAGGCGTCGGCGCACCTCGATCAAGCGATGCAGCGTCACCCGGGCCCCGGGGGGTTCGGTCACCAGATCGAGCCGCCCGATCCCGTCGAGCCACTCGGCGTGCTGCCCGCGATCGTGCAGCCGTACGAGCGCCTCGGCCCGCCGCGCCGAGGCGCGATCGCCCTGGTCTTCGGCGGCCTCGGCCCGCGCCCGGTGGTGCCGGGCGAGCAGCCGATGGGCCTCGGGCAGATCGGGCACCCGGGTCAGCGCGGCGCCGGCGAGGCGTTCGAACTCCATCTCGACGTGGGCCAGGCGCTCCTCGAGCCGCCGAGCCTCGTCTTCGAGATCCCAGGCGGCGTACTTCTCCGTCGCCGGCGCATGATCGGGCACCTTCAGCCGGGCCAGCCGCGCCTGCTGCCAGCGCTCGACGACGTCGGCGCGCATCGCGTCGAGGTCGTCGAGCAGAGACCGGGCTCTCTCGAGCAGGGCCAGCGCCTCGTCGCGCCGGCGAGCGCCGTCGAGCCAGTCGAGCAGCCGCTGACCGAGCGCGTGGGCCGACCGCAGCCGACACGCCGGATCGGCGGCGGTCGCCTGCAGGCAGATCTCGACCAGCGGCGGCGGCAGAGGCTGTCCGTCGGCCCACCGCGGAGGAAAGTCCCGTCGCGTCGGCGCGCGGCGGTCGGGCGGATGCTGGCCGGTGAGCGCCTTGAACAGGGTCGCGCCGAGGCCGAAGACGTCGACCTGACAGTCGATATGGTCCGGATCGGCATAGCACTCCGGGGCGATATAGCCGGTCGTGCCCGGCGGGCGCCCGCTGCGCGGCGGCGTCTGCCGCGGCCGCTCGGGCAGGCGCTCGGCGAGCCCCCAATCCATCACCAACGGCTCGTCGAAGGCGCTGACCATGACGTTTCGCGGGGTCAGGTCGCGATGCACGATACGCTCGATGTGGGCGTGGTCGACCGCGGCGCACAGCCCGACGAACAGCTCGACGAGCCGCCGCAGGTTGCGCGGGCGCTGCCCGGTGTAGATCGCCCGGACGACGTCACCGAGGTGTTCGCCGTCGACCCAGCGCATCACGAACCACGGGCGCCCGTCGACCTCGCCCTGATCGAAGACCGGCACCACCCCGGGGTGCGCCAGCTGGACCGTGCGGCGAATCTCGGCGCGAAAGCGGGCCACCGAGTTCTCGCTCGCCCCCGCGCGCACGATCTTGAGCGCCAGATCCTGGCCCACCCACTCGTCGGCCACGCGCCAGACATCGCCCTGGCCGCCCCGCGCGATCAAGCCCAGGATGCGGTAGCGACCCCCGGGCAGCGCGGGCGGCTCGGGCGGCTCATCGTCCGAACCGCCGCCGCCGGGCCCGCCATCCCCGCCCCCGCCGCCGGTCGCCTGGCTCTCGGGCCCGTAGCCCGTGACGCGCTCGTCGACCGTCGTGCCCCGCGGGACGAACGTGGCCCGACCATCAGCCGCCGGCGGATCCTGCCCGTCCGCGTCGCTCACCGCGCGGGCTCGTCGTAGCCGATCCCGAGGGCGCGCAGCCGCTGCGTCAGCGCGCGCGGCGTCACCCGCATCTCCGCCGCCAGCCGCTCGACGTCACCGCCCGCCGCGGCGAGGCGCGCCTCGAGGGTCGGCTTGTCGAGCTTGGCGACGGGCGCGATCTTCAGCACCTGCTCCGCGTACCGGCTCAGCGAGGTCTTGGGCAGGCCCGCCAACCGCGCGGTGCGGTGGATGCTCCACCCGTGCTCCCGCAGCAGCTCGAGCAGGCCCGCTCGGGTATACCCGCGGCCGTCGGAGCCGGCCATCACCACTGGATCTTCGAAGACGTGCAGCCCCGCGCCGGGCGCCTGGGGGCTCGGCGGCAGCGGCCCGGTATCGGACCGGCTCGCCAGCGCGCGCGCGAGCGGGTCGCTGCTGATGGTCACGACCGGCTGCGGCAGGGGGCCCGAGGCCTGGGACGAGGTCGAGTGGCTGGCGGTGCTGCCGTGGGTCGACCTGGCCTGACTGGTGGCCGTCGGGCGCTGGTCGAGCTCGGCGATGAGCTGCTCGTCGACCTGCTCGACCCCCGCGCCGCGCATCGCGAGGCTGTCGGCGAAGTGCAACAGCTCGCGCACGTTGCCCCGCCACGGTCGGCGCACCAGCGTGCTCACGATGCGGGCGTCGAGCCAGGGCCAGCCCGACTCGTTGCCCGCGCTGAGTCGCTGCGCTGCGCCGCGGGCACCCAGCGATCGGCGCAGCCGGTACAGCAGGATCCGCGGGATGTCGTCGGGGCGGGCGCGCAGCGGCGGCACGTCGACGACGAGCGCGTGCAGCCGATAGTACAGCGCCTTGCGAAACGTGCCCCGCTCGGTGCGCGCCAGCAGGTCGGCGTCGGTCGCGGCGATCACCCGGGTGCTGACCACGACCGGCCCCTTGGCCCCCAGCGGCATGATCTCGCCCTTGTCGAGCGCCCGCAGCAGCGCCGGCTGGGCTTCGTCGGGCAGCTCGCCGATCTCGTCGAGGAAGAGCGTGCCGCCGTGCGCCTCACGAAACGCGCCGAGGTGGTCGACCGCCGCGCCGGTGAAGGCCCCCCGACGGTGGCCGAACAGCGTCGACGCGATGCGCTCGGCGCGCAGCTGGCCGCAGTTGAGGGGGATGAAGCGCTGCTCCCAGCGGGCGCTCGCCCGGTGGATGCCATGGGCCACCAGCTCTTTGCCCGATCCGGTCTCGCCCTGCACCAGCACCGGGCCGGCGGCGGCGGCGACCTCGTCGACGGCGAGGCGCAAGCGGCGAATCGCCACGCTGTCGCCCACCATCTCGTGGCGCGACCGGGCGGCGGGCACCGGGTGGGCCGCGTCGAGGCCGAGCAGCACCCGGCGGTTGATCTCGATGAGCACCATGCCGGCGGCGAGCTGCCGGCGGCTGAAGTACACCGGCCACTGCGTGACGCGCTTGCCGTCGATGTACACCTTCGAGTGGCCCTTGTCGGTGACCGAGACGGTCGCCGGGCCGACTTCGAAGACGATGGGCGTGCGGCTGACCATGAAGGTCTCGAGGGTGCGCCGGACGCCGCCGTCGATCGGCGCGAACATCTGCCCGTGCCGCGACACCTCGACCCGGCCCCCGTCGAGGATCGACACCTCGCCGACCCGATCGACGTCGGGGTGCCACAGGATCGTCAGCCGGATCAGCGGCCGCAGGGCCCCTGGCCGCGAGCCACGGCCCCCCTCGTCCTCCTTGAACGTTTCTCGGTCGTCTGACGCCATGCGCTCATTCTGCACCAACCCGTCGCGTATCGACACGGTCGAGCGCTCACGGGGCATTACAGCCTATGACAGCACAGGAACGGGACACAATGTCTCAATCAGTCACACATCGGCAGATCGAGCATGTCGACGGGCACGGGCCCCGCCGGCGTCACCCCGCCGCCATCCCGATCGATCCACAGCGGGTTGCTCAGCGCAAACACCGGGCTGCCGGGATCGATGTGGGCCAGGCTGTCGTCGCCGAGCGCGAGCACGATGACGTGCGCGTCGCGCTCGACCGGCACCTCGATGACCCCGTCGAAGTCGGTGATGTCCTCGACGGCCGCCTCCACGGGCACCTCGAGCGCGATGCGCCCGTTGACGAAGGCCAGCAGCCGCTGCACCGCGGCGTAGGGCGGCGTACGCACCCGCACCCGCAGCGGCAGGACGCCGTCATCGATCTGCAGCTCTTCGCCCGGCTGCGGGCCGTCGGGCAGATCGATCACGGCACCGCCGCCGACCGTCACCCGCCCCGCCTGCACCGCGGCGACGATCTCGTCGGCCGTCACCCGCCGCGGATCGGCCGCGGCGGTCGGCACGTAGTTGCGCGGGTAGCCCACCGGTGACCCGACGTTGTGACTGTCGGAGTTGCCCACCGCCGTGACCCGCAGCCCCTGGTTGAGCAGGCCCATCCAGTCGGCGAGCAGGCGGCAGGTATCGCGGGTGCGGTTGTTGATCTCCATCGAGTCGAAGTCGGCGGTGAAGCGGTCGGCGGGCAGGTCTTCGATCGGTGAGTCGGGGCTGTAGCCGGTGTGCACGAACAGGCCCGAGTCCTCCCGCGCGTGGTTCATCTGGATGAGGCGCGCGCCGCGGCGCCGGGCCTCGGCCACCAGCTCGGGCACGGTGCGGTTGCGCCAGCGGCCGCCTTCCTCGACCGGCAGCGGCGGGGCGCCGCCGGCGCCGGCGTGCGCGTCGTAGGGCAGCCCGTAGGCGCCGATGTGGGTGAAGACCGGCGAGATCTCGACGCCGGGCAACGGCACGGCGAGCTCGTCGGCCAGCCCGTGCCGCTGAACCAGCCCGGCGTAGTCGTAGATGACGTCGTGATCGCTGGGCACCATGAACTGCACCCCCTCGGCGATGTTGGCCAGGGCCCGGTCGAGCACCGGGACCTCGCTGTCGAGGCTCGGCGAGGCGTGCTGGTGGAACTCGCCGGCGGCCCAGCCCTCCATCGGGATGACCTCTTCGAGCGCCACCTCGACGTCGACGGCTTCGCCCGCCGCCAGCTCGACCGCGCGCTGGTCGACGGTGTAATGCCAGCCCCGGCTGGTGGTCAGCGTCCACGCGCCGGCGGGCAGCTCGACGCTGCGGGTCCCGCGCACGAAGAGCCGCTGCCCGGCCGGCCCGGCCAGATCGAGGCGGGCGATGAGCGCCTGCCCGCCGTCGTCGCGCACGCTGATGTTCAGGCGGGCGGGGGCCGGCGCGGCGAACGCCACCTCGGCCCCGTCGGGCCCGACCTCGACCTCCTGGCTCGCGGCGCCGCCGGGCCAGCCGTGGGCGGTCAACGTATAGGTGCCGGGCACGACCCGCACGGTGCGGGCGCCGGCGTCGGTCAGCAGCGCCCGGGTCGACTCGGGCCCCTCGACGTCGAGGCGCAGGCCGGCCGGACCGGTGATGCGCAGCTCGACCGCCTCGGCCGACGGCGCGCGCACGCTCTCGACGTCGCCGGTGCCGATGCGCAGCGTGCGCCGGAAGAGCGCCGTATCGACCGGGCGCAGCGCCACCTGGTCGGTCTGGGTGGCGATGACCGGCAGGTCGAGGCCGACGAGCGGGAAGAGGCCCAGCGCGCCGCCGGGCCGGCTCCAGCCATAGGAGACCCCCTGCCCTTCGGCGGCCAGCAGCGCCGGCGTATCGCTCAGGAGCAGCCCCTCGGGGAAGTCCCGCGTCTGGTCGCCGAAGTAGAGCATGTCGGCGACCCGCACCCGGGCGACGGACCCGACGCCCTCGACCCAGGTCAGCACCTCGACCGCGTCGCTGTCGGGCGCGAGGCGGAACTCGGTGACCACCGGCACCGGCGGGGGCACGAACGAGCCGGGCAGCACGCCCTGCAGGATCAACATGCCGCCGGCGGTGCCGATCGTGCGGATGATCGCCGGCCCGCCGTCGCTGCCGTCGCGCACGATGCCCATGCGCTCGACGGAGACCTCGCCCAGGCTGATGGTGTGGATCGCCTCGCGGAAGTAGTCGCCGTCGAGCCAGTCGTCGGCCGCCGGGTCGACCCGGATGGCGTCGATGATGTTGCCCCCGGCGAAAGTGAACTGCCCGTAGCTGCGCTCGGCCTGGATGCACAGCGCGACCACCGCGTTGTCGAGGCGGAAGTCGCCGACCCGGCAGTGGGCCTCGACCCCGGTGATGCGCTCGTCGTCGGCGTCGACCCGGCCCGCGCGGGCGGTGCCGGCGGGCGCCGGCTGCGTCAGGTCGGCGATACCCGGCAGGTCTTCGGGGCCGGCGGTGGGCGACTCCGCGGGCGTCAGCGGCGGCGCGGCGTCGGGCCCGGCGTCGACCGCGGGCCCCTCGTCGGCGCGGTTTTCGGCGTCGGGCGCCGCGTCGGGCGCCCCGTCGACGGACGTATCGCCCATCACGCCGGCCTCGGGCAGCACCGCACCATCCACGGGCGTGGGCTCGTCGTCGTCGCACCCCGCGAAGGCCAGCAGGGCGAGCGTACACAGCCAGCAGGAAACAGCCGGAGACGGCCGCCACGATTCGCGCATCATCTGCCCCTCCCGGCACATGCGAAGAGCAGGCAGGATACGGGCACCGCGCGTTCGGATCGAGACCCGGGCCCGGCAGATGTGGGCCCGACCCGCTCACCGGCCCCCGAGCGACCCGGCTCAACCGAAGACGAACTCGCCGATGGCCTCGGCCACCGGCCGCGGCGCGTCCATGGGCAAAAAGTGCGCCGCGCCTTCGATCCACTGCAGGCGCGCGCCGACGACGTCCCGCGCCATGCGCTCGGGCTGGCTGCGCGGAATATAGGGGTCTTCGGTGCCCTGGATGACCAGCGTCGGCGCGGTGATGGCCCGGATGATCTCGGGGTAGCGGGCGAAGGTCTTCCTCGGTGTGCCCCAGCGCAGGTTGCGCATCAGCGCCATGCGCCCCTTGCGCCCGGCGTAGGCCCGGTGCAGCGCCCCCGAGATGGCCGGGGTATAGCGCGCCGGGCGGCTCATGCCCCGGCGCACGCTGCGGTCGACGAGCTGCTCGGCCGCGGCGAAGAGCAAGAACGTGCCCAGCGCCGGCAGCCGCACCAGATCGACCACCGCCGGCTCGTCGAAGTCGGGGTAGACCGGCGGCGACATGATCACCAGCTTGTCGACCCGCTCGCCGAACTGATCCATGTAGTCGATCGCCACCGACGCGCCGAGATCGTGGGCCACCAGCACGAAGCGGTCGAGCCCCAGGTGGGCCCGCAGCGCGTCGAGGTGCTGCGCCCGCTCGACGTGCGTCGTCGGCGTGCGCAGCGTCTGCGACTCGCCGTAGTCGTGCAGATCGAAGGTGATGACGCGAAAGCGGGGGTCGAGCCACGCGCGCATCGGCTCGAAGATGGCCTTCGACGTGGGCAGCCCGTGCATGAAGATCGCCGGCACCTCGCCGACCTCGGTGTCGGTGTAGGCCAGCGCGCCGCGGGCGGTCTCGCAGAATCGGGTCTCGGGGATCATCGCCACGGCCGCGCCTCCTCGCTTCGAGGCCCCGAGGGTGCCCGCCCCTGCGCCGAACTACAATGCCTCGGCCTCGGCCGGCGGCCAGAGATGGATCGGGTTGCCATAGACCCAGACCTGATGCCGGATGAAGTCATCGGCGAGCACGCCCATCTCGGGCCGCAGCTGCGCCGGGGTGAGCCAGACCTCGACCCGATAGGCCCCCGGCCCGGGCGCGGGCACGTTCAGGATCGGATCGGTGGTCTGCGCGATCAGCGCCCGGCCGTCCTCGGTGACCCGGTAGAGCCGCAGCTCGACGGTCGCCTCGTCGAGGGCGCCGTCTTCGGCCCGGCCCTCGCCCGGCGCGCGCGGCGCCGTGACCCGCAGCTCGATGTCGTCGGCGAACGCGGCCTCGCCGCCCATCTCGATCACCGCGCCCGCGCCGTCGACGGCGTGCATGTCGAAGCCATCGACCAGCCCGAAGGCGTCGAGCACCACGTACAGCCGGCCGGCTTCGAGCGCCCGCCGCACGCTGGCGTAGCCCACCGGCCCGTCGAGCAGCAGCCGGTTGCTGAACCAGCCGCCGATGCGGCGATAGCTCTCGATGCGCTCGCCGTCGCCGGTCTCGATGGGCAGCGGCACGTTCTCGTGGGTGTCCGAGCCGGCGAAGCCCAGCATGCGCCGGCGGGCGATGGTCCAATCCCAGGTGCTCAGCGCCGCCTCGCCGGGGCGGAAGATGCCGCTGAACCACAGGTCGGGGTGCGGCCCGTCGAAGCCGGCCCCGAGCAGGCGCGCCACGTCGGGCATGACCGTGCCCAGCACCGTGCCCCGGGGATCGAGGTTCGCGTGGATGTTGTAGATCTCGTGGCCGTCGAGATCCCACGCGGCGGCGGTCGGCCCGTCGAAGCGCTCCATGTGGGCCTGAAAGACCAGCGCCCCCGCCTCGGCCTTGAGCCGGGCGATGCCCTCCGGCGAGCGATCGCGCAACAGCCCCGGCTCGGGCATCTCGCGGAACATGACCGGCATCAGATCGCCCTCACTGCCCGCCGCGAGCCAGACGGTGTGCCCGTCTTCGCAGTGGATGCGGTTGCCGACCAGCGCGCCGTCGAGGGTCTCGGTGGTATCCCCGGGGCGGTGGTAGAGCGCCTCGATCAGATCGCGCTCGGCGACGGAGTCCGGGTGGTCGGTCAGCAGCACGACGTCGTGCCGGTTGTGGCACATGGCATCGCGGAACCGCTGATGACACGGGGCGTTGGGGCTGCCGTCCTCGGCCAGCGGCATGCCGTCGCAGGCGTCGTGGCTGAAGACGTTGTGCATGTGGATCAGCGCCCGCGCGGTGGTGAATCCGCGGGGTGCCTGAAGCTCGGCGGCCGGTGGATTACGCGGGCGGGCGGCGAAGATCGGGCCCATGTCGGCCACAGCGGCGGCGTCGAGTGTGCCGCCCATGGGATCCATGCCATCCGAACGGGCGTCCATGGCATCCGGGCTGGCATCCATGGCATGCTCGATGATATCCGGGATGGCATACATGGCATCCATGGCATCATCAATGGCATCCGGCGCACCATGGCCGGGCGCGTCACACGCGGCGAGGGCCAGACCGAGCACCCATATCCGTCCGACCCGCATGGCTCCCCCTCTCGTGGCTGTGCGCCCCCGGACTCAGGCGCCACCGGACTCAGGCGCCAACGGACTCAGGCGCCACCGGGCTCAGGCGCCACCGGACTCAGGCGCCACCGGGCTCAGGCGCCACCGGACTCAGGCGCCGTCGATCAGCGCCGCCAGCCGATCGAGCCCGCGCTCGAGCGTATCGCGGCCCGGCCCGAAGCTGAACCGCACATGATGCCGGAAGCGGCTCGGCCGATCGGCCCGTCGCCGCCCCGGGTTGACGTCGAAGAACTCGCCGGGCACGCAGATGACCCGGTGTTCGAGCGCCTTGCGGAAGAGCTTCATGCCGCTGTCGAGCCCCGCGGGCAGGTCGCGCACATCGCCCCAGACATAGAAGGTGCCCTCCGACTCGCGGTCGATGTGCACCCCCATGCGGGTCAGGCGGCGGATCATCATGTCGCGCTTGCCGCGGAAGGTGCGCCGCAGCGCCCGGGTCTCGGCGAGCACGTGATCGTCTTCGAGCAGCGGGATCGCCGCCCGCTGCAGCGGCCGACTGCCGCCGCCGTCGAGGAAGCTGCCCGCGCTCGCCAGGTTGGCGATGACCGACTTCGGCCCCACCGTCCACGCCACCCGCCAGCCGGGGTAGCGCCAGTTCTTGGTCAGGCCGTCGAAGATGATCACCGGGTCGCGGTCGACGTCCTCGACGTATTGCGCGGCGCTCACCATCGGCGGGCCGTCGCCGAAGGCGGCCTCGTTCCAGATGTAGTGCGAGTAGAACTCGTCGAGCAGCAGCGCGCAGTCGAGCCGGCGGGCGATCGAGACCCAGCCGGCCAGCTCGTCGCCGGCCACCAGCTTGCCAGTGGGATTGGTCGGGTTCGACAGCAGCAGCGCCGACAGCCCCCGCCCGAGCACCTCGCGCTCGAGCTCACGCAGCGAGAAGTCGTAGCCCCGCACCGGGTCGAGCAGGATCGGGATCGGGCTGAACGCCCGGAAGATCGACAGCAGCTCTTCGTAGGCGGTGTAGTCGGGCAGGAAGTGCCCCAGGTTGATCTCGCCCAGCGCCGCCGCCGCCCGGGTCAACGCCGCCCGGCCACCGGACGAGATACAGACGTTCTCGTAGGTGTACTGCGACTTCATGCCCCGGCGATAGATGCGGTTGTAGTGCTCTGCCACCGCCTGCCGCAGCTCGATGATGCCCGGCACCGGCGCGTACTCCATGTCGTCGACGCCGATCGGGATCTGCTCGATGCGCGCCGGCGCGCCTTTGAGATCGCCGGTCTCGGGCTGGCCCTGCCCGAGGTTGGTCCATTCGGGATCCCCGCCGGTGTAGCCGTGGCGAGCGGCCTCGGTCATCACGTAGATGACCCCGGTGCGGGGGACGGCGCGGAAGGCGCCGAAGCGATCGTCGTCGAAAGCGCGTGCGTTCATGGCCGCGCAGCCTACCCGAAGCCGGGCGGCGAAGCCATACGCGACGTGGCCCGGGGTGCGGCCGGTCCCATGGCCCCGAAGCCCACCGTCGGCGGGCGCTGGCACGGGGCCTGCATACATGTATGACCGTCACCGTCAACCGGTATGACCGTCACCGACAACCGGCCCGCCCGCGGGCCCTGCACCCCAGGAGTCTTCATGAACGCCGTCTTCGCCCTCTTCCCCGACGAGAACCAGGCCCGCGCCGCCATCGACGACGTGCTCGCCCGCGAGGAGCTCGAGCCCGACATCGACGGGGTCATCACCCACGGCGCGCGGGACGGGCGGCGCTTCAAAGCCCGCGAGCTCGTCGAGACCGACGCCGGCCCGGCCCTGCGGCGCAGCCTCGCGGTCGGCGTGATCGGCGGCGCGCTCTTCGGCGCCTTGCTCGCTGGCCCGTTGAGCCTGATCTCCGGCGGACCGGGCGCCGGCGCCATCTTCGGCGCCGTGCTCGGCTCGATCTTCGCCATCTTCGGCACCATCGTCGGCGCCGGGCGCCTCGACAGCTCGCTCGGCGCCCTCGCCCGCCACCTCAAACGGGGCCAGATGCTGGTCACCTTCAAGGTCGGCCACCGCGAGACCGAAGAGGCCGTGCGGCGCATCGTGCGGCGCTATGGCGCCGTGCCGACCACCAAGAGCCCGGGGCTGTAAGGCGCCCGCGACCCCGGGGCGAACCGCCCCACTTCCTGCCCGATCGGCGACGATCGCCCCATCCCCGCCCCCCGCGCATCCGCGCCGCCCTGTAGCCATCCACCACCGCCAGTGATATCCTCGGCCCCGTGTTATACCGAGGGCCCATGCGCACCCTTCGCCTGCTGCTGCTCGCCTTGCCGCTCGGCGCGTCGCTCGCGCTGTCCGGCTGCCTGAACGGGCCCTACGAGCCGATCATGTACGCGTGCGAGCCGGACTCCGACGAAATCACCGACCGGATGCGCGACCCGCTGCACTGCGTGTATTGCCGGCGGAGGTGCATGCTGCCGGGCATCCGCGCGGAGGATCAGCACTGCGACCACGGCTGCCTCATAGGCCCCGGCGTCGAGTGCGTGCCGGGCTATATCGACGCCGACGGCGAACCGTACAACGGCTGCGAGTGCCGCGGCGACGACGCCGAGACCTGCCAGCTCTGCGAGCCGGAGATCCCCTATAACGCCGTCGACGACGACTGCGACCTGCGCGTCGACGAGATCGTGCCGCCCGAGATCGACATCCGGCCACCCATCGTACCGGGCCGGTCGGAGCACCCCGATCGGGTCAACGGGCCCGAGGGCGCGCTGTACGTCACGCCGCCAGCGGTCAGCCGGCTGAGCTGCGCCGGCGCCCCGTGCGCGCTACCGCCCGGCGCGCTCGACGTGCGCTGCGTCGACCTCACGATCGGCCGCCGCTGCGAGGGCGTCTACCCGCCCGCGCCCGACCTGACCGGCGCCGATCGCGGATCGGGCGGCTACCCCGGCCGGCAGAAGCGGGGCCCCGAGGTCGACTGCACCAACGGGATCGACGACGATCAGAACGGCGTCATCGACGACGGGCCGCACTGCGAGACGCTGGTGGCCGCCGTGCGCCACCCCGAGTGCCACGGGGTGAGCCCGTCCCACGGCTGCGCGCCGACCTGGGTGCCGCTCGACGCCTACCCCGGCCTGCCCGACGCCAGCGGCCCGACGGTCGCGGTGATGACCTACGACGCGCTGGTCGACCGGCGCGAGGCGACGGTGGGGCAGGTGCGGCGCTGGCTCGACGAGACCGGGCAGTGTGAGCGCCCGCTGGGCAGCCCGCACCCGCTGTGCGCGAGCGAGGCCGACCCCGAGACCGCGGCCGGCTACCTGGACTGGTGCGACGCCTACGCCTACTGCCAGTGGATGGGCAAGCGGCTGCCCACCGAGCTGGAGTGGATCCAAGGCTTCGGCGGGCACCTGACCCCGACGTTCGAGACGGTCGACGGCGCCTGCGGCGAGACCGAGGCCCGCGTACCCGAGTGCAGCCCCGACGGGCCGCGCACGGTCGGCGAGCCCGGCGGGCACGTGGACAAGGGCAACGGCTACATCAGCACGGTCTACGACGTGGGCGGCAACATGGCCGAGTGGCTGTTCGACGCGCGCGTCGAGCCCTGCGAGCTGCCGTGGATCGGCTGTCAAGGCGATACGTGGGGCTACAGCACCCCCTTCGACCCGGTGGTGCCGGCGCCGTATCACGACCCGTATCGGGCGCGCATCCTGCGCGGCGGCGGCTTCGGCAGCGAATATGGCGCCGCCTCGCCCCGGGCGCGGCAGTGGGCCGACCCCGGGGTGCATGTGCCGCACTATGGCGTGCGCTGCGCGCGCACCTTCGAGCCCAAGATCTACAACCGCTCGGCCCGGGTGCCCGACCCGCAGACGGTGCCCTACGATCGCACCCTGGCCGCCGACCAGCACGGGCGCTGCGAGCGCTGGCCGGTCGCCGGGGCCATCGCCCGGCGCACGCCGAACTGGCTCGGTCAGGCGGTGGAGGCCTGTATCGCTTCGCCATTCGAGCCCGAGCCGATGCGCGTGCTCGCCCAGCGGCTCACCTGGCCCGTCCGACCGCTGCTGCTGAACATCGAGCGCACCCAGAGCGGCAGCGCGGTGATCTTGGCAGCGCCGGGGCTGGTGCCGGGGGTCGAGGCGCTGTGGCTGGCCGACCACCCGCCGCTGGAGAGCTATCACCGAGGCCGCTGCGCGTCCGAGGACTGCGCTTTCGATCTCGGTGGGCCGTGGCCATGGGCGGTCGAGCTACCGGATGAAGGCGAGGCTATCATCCACACGCTCGCCGGGCAGGCTCTTCCGCCCGGCGGCTCCTGCCTGGGCCCGGCCGACCCAGACCTCGTCGTGTGGGCGTTCGAGGTCGAGATCCCGCGCGCCGCCCTGAACAAGCTTCCCGAGGCCAGCCAGCACACCGACGCCGCCTGCACCGCCTTCGGCTGCGCGAGCCCGGTCAAAGAGGGCGAGCGCTGCGCCGAGGCGTGCAAGGCGTGGCGCGTGCCGATGCATGTCGGCTTCCGCCGCCTGAGCGTCCCTTGAAGGCGCGTTTCGGACACTCGCCCGCCCTCATCCCCTAGTCCAAGAGCATGAGCGGCCCTCGACGCATGATCGCGCAGGTCGCGGCGCTCGCGCTGTGCGCCGCCTGCGCCCCGACAAATGACGGCATGATGGACAATATGGGCGGCGGCCCCGGCTCCATGGACGCGGCCATCCGCCCGGACCCGCCGCCGCCCGACGCCGCGATCCTCCCCGACTTCGACCCGCCCGACGGCCCGCCGCTCACCCTCGCCGACATGCAGGCCCGCGGCTCATGGCGCAGCTACCATCTGGCCGAAGAGCGCCCACTGCTGGGCCACGACTACGAGCACCCGCCGCTCGATACGCAGCTCGATACGCTCGGCTGGCGCCACTTCGACTTCGACCTGGACTACAACCCCAGCGGCGGCGGGGTCTACGCGGTCTATCACAACAGCTTTGGCGACTTTCAGAGCCGCTGCCGCGGCAACCTGGCCGACTGCCTCGCGCCCATGGCCGCGTGGTCCGAGGATCACCCGAACCACGCGCCGATCGTCGTGCTCTTCCAGCAGACCAGCAGCATGATGCCCGACATCTACGGCACGCTCGACCGGCTCGAGTACTACCTCAACCGCGAGATGACCCGCGACCGCATCTACACCCCAGGCGACGCGCTGGCCGAGCACCCCGACCTCACCCTGCGCCAGCGGCTCGCCCGGCACGGCTGGCCCGCGCTCGACGACGCCCGCGGCAAGTTCATCTTCGTGCTCTACGACGAGCCCTCCCGCGAGCCCAACCGGGACTGGCCCGGCTGGGGCAACGTCGAGGCCCTGCAGGGCCTGCTCTGGGTCTACGCCGACGGCACCAGCGAAGACGAGCTCGCCGCCGACGACGCCGCCTTCGCCATGCTCGACGAGATCACCACCGACGCCCAGCAAGCCCGCGCCCGCGAGCTGGTCGAGCGGGGCTACATCGTGCGCGCGCCGGCCCACGAGGCCGACAGCTACGCCCGCGCCGCCGCGGCCGGCGTGCACCTCATCAGCAGCAAGTACCCCGCCGACATCTTCCCCGGCCCCGTCGACGCCCCCGGCTGGCCGGTGAGCTGCAACCCGGTCTCCGCGCCCGCCGGCTGCGACCCGCGCCAGATCGAGATCCACCGGCCGCCCGCGCAGTGAGCCGGCCCGCCGCCGGCTCGATCCGTCGGCTCGCCATCTATCACACGGCGGGCAGCGCGGAGGCACCCGAGCGCCCTGCCGATGTAGGATGGCATCATGCACCGCGCGCTCGACCGAGCGGCGAGCGCTGGCGACGGGCTGCGGCTGCAATACAACCTCTACGCCCTCAACCGCATGATCTTCGTCCTGCCCGAGACGGAGCCGCTCGATGTGCACCGGGCGTTCATCACCGAGCCGGGTCTGCGGCTGCCGCCCAGGAGATTCGCGCGGGTCCGCTGGCCCTTGAGGACGGACGCCGAGGGGCGCATCGTGGGGCTCGCACCGCCGACGTCGCTGTTGATCTCGGCCTATGACGCCATCGGCGAGCTCGAGCACTTCGCGGCGCACCACCCGCGGCGGCCATGGGAGGCTTTCGACCGCTGCCCGTAGCCGCCGGCTGGCCCGCCGATGCTGCGAGGCTGCCACATGCGCCGAAGGCGGCGCGTGATCAGGCGGGCGTGATGCCCGGCGACGTCTGCGCCAACGACCGGCCGATGTCCGACTTCGCCGGGAACATGCAGTAGTCCATCAGCGCCATGAAGCCCAGGTCGGACAGCCGGTCGCCGATGCCGATCGCGAGAGTGGGCCGGATGCGATCGAGCAGGTGTCGCGCGCCGCGGGCCTTGGTGATGCACGAGGGCAGAAAGACGAGCTGGTAGTCGTGGTGGTAGACCTCGAAACCCGGCGGCACGTCGAGCGCGTCGAGCGCCTCGGCGAGCGGCTCGGCGTGTCCTTCTCGCGCGTGGTAGCGCAAGGTGGCGTAGTAGCCATCGGTATCGAAGGCGCGGAAGCGCCCATCGGTCGCCTCGCCGAGGTAGCGGGCGAAGCCGGCGATGTCGAGCGGCGCGAGCTGCGCCCGCACGGTGGCCTCGTAGTCCCGGTCGACCTGACCGTCGACGAGGATCATGCCGCCGAAGTAGACCGACGCGAAGCGGCAGCCGGCGGTGATGTGCACCCGCCGATAGCCGGCCAGCGTGCGCGCGGTCACCGGCACCACCTGCCCCTGGCGCATGCACGCGAGCAGGCGCACCTGCTCGGGGTGCATATACGACCGCGAGCTGCCATCATCCGCCGCGATCACCGCAGCGTCCGGGCGGCACTTGCGCTGCGTCTGAAAGAGGCTGTCGTCGAGGTCGGCGAAGTAGACGATGCTCATCGGATCTCCCTCTCGTGCAGCAGGTCGGCGAGGTCGACCGCCTGCTTGGCCGCGCCGAGGGCACGCACGCGATCGGTGAGGGTCCGCAGGTCGAGCCCGTCGGTATCGACCCCGTGTGCGCGCAGCGCCAGCGCGACCGAGGCCGACCCGCTGTGCTTGCCGAGCGCGTAGCGCACCCGGCGGCCGAAGCGCTCGGGGGCGAGCGTCGAGCGGTACAGCGCGCCCTTGAGGTCGCCGTCGGCGTGCACCCCAGCGGTGTGAGTGAAGGCGCACTCGCCGACGATGGGCGTATTGCCCGCCACCGGTCGCCCCGAGCGGGCCGCGACGAGCGCGCTGAGCCGAGCGAACGCCGCCTCGCGCGGGCGGGTCCGGGCGCCGAGCAGGTCGCGGCAGGCGACAGCGATCTCGAAGAGCGAGGCGTTGCCGGTGCGCTCGCCGAGGCCGTTGACGGTGCCGTGCAGCCGGGTCGCACCCGCGCCTGCCGCCGCGAGCGCGTTGGCGGTGGCCAGGCCGTAGTCGTCGTGCCCGTGAAAGTCGAACCGCCGCGTGGGGTGCCGGCGGACCATCGCGTCCACCATCTCGCCGGTGCGGGTCGGCGCGAGCACGCCCAGCGTATCGGCCAGCATGATCCGCCCCTCGCCCGCAAAGCCCTCGACCAGGGCATGCACATAATCCGGATCGGCGGGCAAGCCCCGGGACCAGTCCTCGAGGTACACATTGACCCTCAGGCCGCGGCCCCGGGCGTACGCCGTGAGCGCGGCGAGGTGCTCGATGTGCTGCGCCGGGGTCTGCCCCAACTGCCCGGTGCAATGGGCCGTGCTGCCCTTCGCCAGCAGGTTGACCACCCGCCCGCCAATGTCGGCGAGCGCCGCCACATCCCGGCGGCGCAGCAGGCACAGGAACTCCAGCCGGTCAGCGTATCCCGGCCGCTCGAGCAGGCGGGCACTCGCGGCGATCTCCAGCGGTGCGTCGGCGCTGATCGTGGCCACCTCGACCGCGTCGACGTCGAGGTCGTCGAGAAGGTGGCGGGCGATCTCGGTCTTCTCGTCGGGCAGCCACGCGACCCCCGGCGTCTGCTCACCGTCCCTCAGCGTGGAGTCGAGCAGTTCAATCGACGGGGACGTCAACGACAAGTCGCTTCACCTTTCGCGGCGGCAGGGCGAGCGCCCGGACGAGCCGATCGTGAAAATCCACGGTGGCCGCGCCCCGCTCGTGCACGATGACGACGTGACACCAGCGATCGGCGTCGATCGGCTGGCAGAAGCCGAGGTCGTCGATCTGGATCGAGCTCCGGCGCCGGCCGGGTTCGAGGATGCTGATGTTGGAGACGGTCTGGCACCAGACCTCGGCGCCCTGTCGCGCCAGCCGCTGCGCCAGCGAGATGGCGTGCACCACCGCCTCGCGGCACCCGAGAACGAGCACCCGGCCGGCGGTGACGTCGGCCAGGACGTCGGCAGGCACCGGCGCGTGCACGAGGCCGCGCGCGGCGGTGGTCGGGAAGTGGCGGATGGGGGCCACCTCGACCGCCGGCGGCCGCTGCTCTGTCAGCCCGAGGATGCGCCCGTTGACGAGGCTGTGCACCGGCGCAGGGAAATCGCGGGCCGACAGGTCGAGGCAGGTGACGACAGCGATCTGCTTGGCAGGGAAGACCGCGCCGAGGGCGTCGAGCAGCCGCGACATCGTCTCGCCGGTCGTCAGCTCGTCTTCGACGACGAGCAGGGCCGGCGCACGATCGACGATGGGCTGCAGCGCGGCGCGCGGCGTATCGAGCACCAGCGACGGGTGCAGCGAGTGCGGCTCGCGGAACTCGATGAGCGGCCGCCGGGCGGCGGCGCGGGTCGTGCACATATACGCCAGCGCGCGCGCCCCGAGGTGGCGATAGACGCCGAAGCCGATACCGACGGCCGCCTCGGTCAGCCCGATGACGACGCACGGCGGGAAACCCGGCGGCACCAGCGCGGCCAGCTCGGCGCAGGTCTGTTCGAACGCGTCGAGGGGCTCACAGTCGTACTTGAAGATGCCCCGAGCGACGAGCAGATTGCGCCGCTGCGGGTTGCCGTGGCGCACGAGCAGCCGGATGTTCGAGTGGAACCGCTGGCCGTCGCTGACCCGCAACGACATGTCGATCGTGCTCGTCGAGAGGTCGACGATGTCACCTTTCAATGTCTTCCTCGATGGCCGCGATGCAGCGATAGGGACCCAGATCGGGGTCGGTGACAACGGTGGCGCCGCGCAGCTCGGCGAGTTGGAAGATGTGGCGCAAATCGCTCGCCTCGCGATCGGTGACCGCCACCAGCCGGGGCACCCGACGCAACAGGGCCCGGGTGGTCTCGCCGATGCCGGGCTTGAGCATGTTCATATCGCGCACCCCGTAGCGCACCCGCAGCGCGGCGAGGCAGGCCGCTGTGCGCGCGGTCGCGACCGGGTCATGGCCGAAGCCGGGGGCGAGCGCGTGCCCGGCGACGACGTGTGCGGCGACGCGGTCGACATACCACCGAGACAGGTCGTCGCCGGCGAGCTCCGCGTAGTAGCAGCACCCGTGGAAGTCACCGGCCGCCACGTCGATGTGGCTGTCGTTGAGGATGCTGCGACTCACCAGGCCCGAGACGGTGCTGTTGAGGGCCGACGACGGGATGAGGTAGTCGTCGCGCGAGGCGCACCAGTCGGCGTGCCCGGTCACATCGCTGAGCACGTACAGCGCCCCCGACAGTTCGACGCCGAGCAGGGGGTTGGCCTCGGTGACCGCCCGGCGCAGCTCGCGGGCGATGGTCCCTTTGCCGATCCAACCGTCGACGAAGAAGACGTCGCGGGCGATATCCCGCCGAGTGCGCCCGGCCCGCGCGCTCTCGCCCTCGATGATGTGACGCATGGCGTTCACGTCGAGCCCGCGGTCGCGGATGATCGAGACGCTGTAGTGCGGCACCGGCGCGGGGCACAGCCGGTCGAGCGCGCGTTTGAGGGAGATCCCGATGGGCGTACCGGCCCGCATCAAGGAGACGATGATGGGCCGCCGCGCGCGGTCGGCGATGTGGTGGGCCAGCGTGCGCACGTCGCGGGCGAGCACGTCGATGTTGCGCTCGACGAGGTCGCGAAAGTGGGCGACATACGCCGCCGAGGGCGCGAACTCCCGCGGGATCATCTCGGAGTAGTGCAACCCGTCGCGCTGGATCGCCCGCTCGTACTCGTCGACCTCGGTCGGTGGGATGTCGAGCACCTTGACGAGGAACTCGACATCGCTCGGATCGTAGCTACCGCTGAACATGGTCTCCCGAAGAGAACAAACCTAGCTGACCGCCTCACCGGAAGCAAGTCGGCGCCGCCGCCGACTTGCGTGTCGACCCGTCGACCACGGCAGACCACGCTCAGGCCCCCCCTGCCTCCGGGTCTGCGGCCGACCCGGCGAGCTGCGCGAACCGGCGCTCGGCTGCCGTGTGTACCGCGAGGTGCACGACCCGATCGGCGACGTCGAAGTACCGGTCGTCGTGGCTTATCGCGATGATCGTCCGGCCCTCGGCGCGCAGTTCGGGCAGCAGGCACGTGTAGAACCAGCGACGGGTCTCCGGATCCTGGTGGGCGGCCCACTCGTCCAGCACCAGGATCGGCCGGTCTTCGAGCAGCGCGACGACCAGCGCCAGCCGCATGCGCTGCCCGCTCGACAGCCCGAGGCCGACGAAGCGCCCATCGATGAGTTCGACGTGATCGGAGAGCCCGAAGCGCTCGAGCAGCGCCTCGAGTCGCTCGGGGTCGACGGGCACGCCGAAGAGCCGGTCGAAGATCGGGTGGTCGGCGAAGACGGCAGCGAACAGAGGTCGCAAGCGGGCGGGGTCGGCCGGCGCGCCGGCCAGGGTGACGCGCCCGCTGTCGGGCGGGTAGAGGCCGGTGAGCAGCCGGAACAATGTCGTCTTGCCGCTGCCGTTGGGCCCGACGACGAAGACGAGCTCACCCCGCCGCAGGGTGAAGTCGGCGATGTGCAACGCGAAGCGATCGCCGCGGGCGAAGCGCACGTCGCGCATCCGTATGGGGTCCCAGGCGGCCGGCGGGCGACGGTCGACCGGGGTCGGTGGCAACTGCTCGATCAGCCCACCGACCCGGCGCCACGTCGCCCCGACACGCTCGAGCGCGAGCAGTTCGCGCAGCAGGAAGAGCAAGCCCAGGCTCAGCGAGAACATGATCGAGATCAACGCGCCGCGGGTCGCCGGGTCGATGCTGTCTCTGAACCTGAAGAGGATGACGCCCATCGCAGCCAGCACGAGCCCCTGGGTGTGGATGCCGAGCGTATTGGCCGCGTCGTCGACCCGGACCCGCGCCCGGCCCCAACGGGCCGAGGCGGTACGCAGGTCGGCGGCGAGGCCGGCGCGGGCCGTCGCGTCGACCCTGAGCTGAGCGAAGCCGGCGATGGCTCGGCCGAGGTGGGCGTCGATCTCGTCGGCGGCGTCTGCGAACTCGCCCTGCGCACGCTCGGTCTCGCGCAGCGCGGCGGGCAGGAGGCGCCCGGCCAGCGCGACCGCCGCCCCCCAGACGAGGAAGCCGTAGCCCGACAGCACCAGCATGTAGAGTGAGCTGCTGCCGATGCTCAGTCCGCGGCGGATCGTATCGAGCAGCTTGATGGGCAGGTCGGCGAGCCACTCCACGTCCCGGATCACGCGCTCGACCCCATCGAGGCGCTCGACCGCGCGCAGTTCGGCTTGGCGAACGCGGTCGAAGAGTCGGACGCGCAGGTCGGTGATCACCGCGTCGAACAGCACGGCGAACTCGGCAGCGTGACGCACCCGGGTCCAGTGGGACGTGATCATGAGCGCGAGGTAGGCCAGGGCGCAGATCGCCAGCCCGGCCGTCGTCACGGCGTGGTAGGCCACGAAGGTGGCGACCGGGATGAGCAGGCCCAGCGCGACGTTGCCCACCCCGGCGATGAGCGCCAGCCGCGCACCGCGCGCCCGCTGCTGGGGATCGATCTCGAGCTTCACCGCGCGACCCGCCCGTCGACGAGGTGGATGCGGCGGTCGGCGAGGTGGAACCACTCGTCGTCGTGCGTGACGGCGATGACCGTCTTGCCCGCCGCCCGCAGCGCCGGCAGGACACGTCGGTAGAAGTCGACCCGGTGGCCGGGATCCTGGTCAGCCGCCCACTCGTCGAGCACCAGGATCGGCCGATCGCGCAGCAGTGCGACGATCAAGGCCAGCCGCTTGCGCTGACCGGTGGACAGCCGCACCGTCGAGAAGCGCCCGTCGACGTAGCGCACCGCGCCCTGCAGGTCGAACTCGGCGAGCAGCCGCCTGACCCGCGCCGGGTCGACGCCCGACCGCCCGTAGAGCCGTTCGAAGACAGCGAAGTTCGCCAGCACGGGGCTGAACAACGCCTGGTAGGCCGGGCGCTCGCCGTCGCCGACCACCCGACCATCGAGCCGGATGACGCCGCTCTCGGGACGATACAGCCCCAGCAGCAGCTTGAGCAGCGTCGACTTGCCACTGCCGTTGCTGCCGGTGAGCAGCACCAGCTCACCTCGCGCGAACCGCAGGTCGAAGGGCCCGGAGGCGAAGCCGTCGGGGTAGCGATGGCATACGCCAGCGAGGTGGATGGTCGAGAAGTCGGCCGGCTCGAACGCCGCGACACGTGCTCCGGGGTGCGTGTCCCCCCCGGGGGCTCGCGCCACCCCCTCCGCGGCAAGGCGCGCGTCGAGGTCGCCGAGCCGCTCGAACGCGGCGTCGCTGCGGATCTTCTCGGGCAGCAGGATCAGCATGTTGCCGACGCGACCGCCCACGAAGAAGAGGCAGAGCAACAGCCCGGCGAGGTCGCCGTCGGGACGCGCGCCGAGCATCGGCAGGCCGAACGTGAGCAGCCCCAGCACGATGGCGAAGCCGGTCCGGCCGTGGGCGTTCATGGTGAAGAAGGCCCGCAGCGTCTCGCGATAGCGGGCGTGCACCGCCCGGGCCAGCCCGCGGTAGTGCTCGCCGATGGCCCGTGAGCGTGGACCGTGCAGGCGGATGGCCGCGAAGCCGCGCACGAGCTGATCGACCCGGGTGCTCAGAGCGTCGCGCTCGTCCCGGCTCGCCCCGAAGAGTCGGCGGGCCCGTCGGCTGTGATCGGCGAGTTGGGCTGCGTTGAGCAGCATGCCGACGGTGATGGCGAGCCCGCCGACGGGGGAGATCGAGATCGCGTAGAGGCCCACGAGTGCGCAGACGGCGACGCCTTCGGTCAGCTCCACCGCCAGCGTGCCGCGGGCGGCGGCGACGTCGCGCTCGCCCGTCAGCAAGGCGCGCAGCGGCACGTCGCGCTCCAGCGCTTCGAAGCGGTCGAGGTCGAGCAGGGCCATGCGCCCATGGATGCGATCGCACAGCGCGGTGACCTCACAGACACTGCGCCGGCTGCCTGCCGCCAGCGCGCGGCGGTAACAGACATGGGTCACCAACACCGCGAAGGCGAAGCGCACGATACCGCCGGGATCCGCCGCCACGAGCTGCGCCTCCAGGGTGTGCAGCAGCAAACCCTGCGCCAGCACATGCAGCGCGAGCGCCCACCCCCCCCAGCGCAGCAGCGTGCGCGCCGCGGGCGCACCGGTGGAGTTCGCCGGTCGCTCGCCGGCCATCGAGGGCACCTCCGCGCCGACAGGTGGGCGGACGCTATCAGGCGGGGTGCGCTCCTTCAATACACGCCCTGTGGGCCCCGGGAGGGGGTGTTCGGGCTCGAGGCCCGACGGGGGGCCAGCATCGACCGGCGGGCGACGGCAGTTCCCGGTCGGATGGGTGGCGTTCATCACCGTGCCGGGTCTGCGGCTGCCGCCCAGGAGGTTCGCGCGGGTCCGCTGGCCCGTGAGGACGGACGCCGAGGGGCGCATCGTGGGGCTCGCGCCGCCGACGTCGCTGTTGACCTCGGCCTACGACGCCATCGGCGAGCTCGAGCACCTCGCGGGCCACCACCCGCGGCGGCCGTGGCAGGCTTTCGACCGCTGCCCGTAGCCGCCGATCTGCGCCTCGCCCGCGCCCATCCACGCCCGGCAAGACCCCGGCCGTCGCCAGCGCGACAGGCGCGCGCCCTCGCCCACCGACGGCGCGGCGGTGTCCGAACGGCGCACGATCTCACCGAGCGACGGCCCGCGGCGCGCGAACGGCGCGCGTCACGGCGTCTCGCGACCACGCCTGCGGCGAACATCGCCCACCTGCGGCACAGCGACGCCGAGAGGGCAGCCCACAGGCGCGAATCCTGGAGCGGCGCGCCGCGGGCGATCGCCGACAGTCCAAAATCCTCGTGGACGGGCGCGCGGCGGCGGGCGAACGGCGCAGCGGGCGTCGCGTCGAGCTCGACGGCGCGGGCGAACGGCGCGATATCCCGCGCGTCGTGATCCACGCGAGCAGTGAACGCCGCGAGATCGCCCGCGGCCACGATCTGGGGCGACGCCACAGCCCGGATTCTCCGCCGACCGGCGCGCTGGCCGCATCCGACACTTCGAATTCTCCACCCGGTGAGCCCTCGCCGGCCGCGAACGCCGCGCGGATCGTCGTCGGCAGCCGGCGCGCGACCGGCGCTGCCGTCGGCGGCGCAGCGCCGAGAGGTCGGGGCTGTTCGATCGGACGCCGGGTCGCGCGTCGTCGACGACGACGGCGTGTGGAACACGCCGCGGGCGTCGCCCGCCGACTGTGCCACAGTGTCCTCACGGGGCCCTCGCCCGCCGACGGACCGAGTCGAACACATGCCGGCGCTCGGTCGGTGAGACGAGCCACGCGCCGTTCACACGCCGTCGGCCCCGGTCAGCGACGATCGGCGGGCTGTGGCCACCGCCCCGGGCGCGGGGCGTCGAGGATTCTCGCCTGTGCAGGTCCCACCCGAGGCTCGAAGCGTCGGATTTCGGGATGTGTGCAACTGCCGCGGGCCCGCCGCCGGCAGATTCGTGGCAGTGAGGCTCCGCCCATGGCTCACCGGGTGGAAAATTCGACATGTCGGCCGCAGACGGCCTCTCGGTCGACGGCGTCGCCGGCCGATCGAACGCGCCGAGGACCCGGCAGTTGGCGTCGAGCGCCTGTGGCACAGCCCGCGAATGTCGCGGCGCGCGCCGTCACAAAAGAACGTACGTGTTTCTGTGTACCACGGAGCCATTGCGTGACCGGCGAGACAATGCAAGGGTCTTCGCACGGACATCACACACCCCTGGGCAGAGCCCACAGGCAAAGGCACCCACCATGATGGATCTCTATTTCCGCTTCTTCTCCGTCTCTCGCATGAGCTCGGCCCGCACCGATCTCACCATGGAGCAGGTCGCCGCGCAGGCGCAGGTCGTCGACGACGCGCGCCTCGTGGCCCTCGCCCGCCGCGCCCGGCTGCAGGCCACGCGGCTGGCCACGTTCGAAGAGAAGCACCGCAACCAGACCGCCGCTCGCGCCGACGGCGAGGCGACCGCCGCCGACAAGCGCATGGATGTCTCGATCGGCGGTCTCTTCGATGGCATGGTGGACGAGATCGCCTACCTGCGCAGCGTCAACGACCCCGCCGCCGATACGCTGCAACGCATCATCGACGTTCACTTCGCCGGCCAGGTGAGCACCATCACCCGGGCCCCCTTCGAGGACGAGTTGCAGCGGGTCGAGCGGCTGCACGCCGAGCTGACCGGCCCCGCCGAGCAGGCGGTGCGCGCCGCGGGTCTGTGGCGCTGGGTCGTGCGCATCGGCGAGAACCTCGGGCCCTACCGCGCCGCGCTGTCGGCCCGCGACCGAGTCACCCGCGGCGACCTCGACACCGCCCGGCGCACGATGCACGTCGCCACCTGCGCGGTCATCGGCCACATCTGCGCGCAGTACATCGACGCGCCCGAGCAGGGCGAGCGGCTGCTGGCGGCGGTGGTCGACCAGCAGGATCGCATCGCGGCGATCATGCGCGCCCGGCGACAGGGCGTGGCCACCGGCTCGCTGGACGATGACTTGATCGAGGGTGACGGCGGCCGCTTCGAGGCCGAGGCGCAGGCTGGCGCAGAGGCCGAGGCTGGCGCCGAGGCCGAGGCGGGCGCAGAGGCGGAGGCTGGCGCCGAGGCGCCGCAGGTCGCGCCGCCGGCCGACGCCGAGGCCGACCCGCCGGTGCTGCGTCCCCTGCCCCCGGGCGACGGCTGATCCCGCGGGCGGCGAGCCCCGGCGACGCCCTTGACCCGCGACATCACGCAGACGCATATGGACGCTCATCGACCACCGCGCGAGAGGCGAACCATGGCTGAGACATCGCGGGTCCGGGTGTACCTGGGCTGCTCCCTCGATGGCTGCATCGCCGGCCCCGACGACGATCTGTCGTGGTTGCACAGTGATAGCGAGAGCAGTGACGGTCCGAGCAAGGGCGAACCGCCGCCGTCCGATGCGTTGGACTTCGTGACCTTCATGGGTCAGGTGGGCGCGATGCTGATGGGTCGGCGCACCTACGATGTCATCGCCGGCATGGGTGTCTGGCCCTACGGCGAGACGCCGGTGCTCGTCGCGACCCGCCGGCCGCTGGCGACGGCGCAGTCGACGGTGCGCCCGATCGCCGGCGACATCGCCGAGGTCGTCGCCGAGGCGCAGCGCATCGCGGGCGAGAAGGATGTCTACCTCGACGGCGGGGCCCTCGCCCGCCAGGCCCTCGACGCGGGGCTGGTCGACGAGATGGTGCTGACCTATGTGCCGATCATACTCGGCGATGGCATCCGCCTCTTCGATGGGTTGACGACCCGCAGCCATTGGACGATCGCCGGGCATACCCGCATGGGGCATGGCATGCTGCAGGTCACGCTGCGCGCTGCGGGCGCCGGCGGCTGAAGGCGCCGCGCGCCGAGGGCGCCGCGAGAATAGCCAGGACGCGATTCGGCAGTCTGGCGGCGGCCGGTGACGCAATTCGGCAGTCTGGCGGCGGCCGGTGACGCAATACGGCAGTCTGGCGACCCACGTCGGCGCCCCACGAGCCCCAGAGGCCCGTCTGCCCGTGCGCTCGACCGCGGGCCCCACATGGCACACCCCCTGCTTTGCTGCCCCGTTCGATAGACGACGCGCGCCGCGTCTCGTCGAACCGGAGGCGATCGCCATGCCAGCAGATACCCAGCGCAGCCCGGGCCGTCGGGCCGCATCCCGCGGGCACAAGCTCATCAGCACGATCATCCTGCTCGTACTGCTCGGGCTCGTCGCGGCGGTCGTGGTCCCGGCGTTCCTGAAGTATCAGCGGCGCAGCAAGACCAGCGAAGCCACGATGAACATCCGCCGGATCTTCGACGCGTCGGTGACCTATTACACATCGGAGTTCCTCGGGCCGGACGGCGAGATCCTGCCCCGGCAATTCCCCGCGACCGTCGACCCGACGCCGCTGGACTGGCATGCGCGGGTCTGCGCCGACGGAGACAGCGCGCGCTACCCGATCCGCCCCGAGATCTGGAGCGCGCCCACCTGGAAGAGCCTCGATTTTGCCGTCGAGCAGCCCTTCTACTTCGAGTACACCTACGTCTCGACGGGGCGCGGCGCGGAGGCCACGTTCACCGCGCGGGCCCGGGGTGATCTGGACTGCGACGGTGTCATGTCGACCTACGAGCGTATCGGCGAAGTGGACGACGGCTGCTCGAGCAGCGGGGGCGCGGGCCTGTTCATGGCCGATCCGCTGGAGTGACGGGCGGGGGATCGCTCCGGCGCCACGCGACCGAGTCGATCTGACGATCGGCATGCTGTACCCTCCGGCGGTCGCAACCAGCGCAGGAGCAGCCCGTGAACGCCGTCTCCGTCTTCGTCGCCGAGGTCGATGGCCGCCTGGCGATCCGCGCCGAGCACGATGTGGGTGCGCAGACCCGCGTCGCCCGGGCAACCACGCCCATCCCCTCCCCCGAGTTGATCGACGATCTGCTGCGCCCGGTGCGCGCGGGGCATGGCTCGGCGAGCCGGCTGGGGCACCTGCTCGGCGAGATCCTCTTCGCCGGCGAGGTCGGCGGGCTGCTGCGCGGGGCGCTGGCCAAGGGCGAGCCGGTGGTGCTGCTGTCGACCGACGACGTGCGCGCCGACTGGCCGTGGGAGCTGGCGAGTGATCCCGAGACCGGCGCCCGACCGGCGATCGACGGCGGCGGCATGGCGCGCATCGGCGGTCGGCCGTGGTCCGGGCCGGGCATCCTGCCCCGCGGCGTGATGGCGATCCCGACCCTCGCCGGCGGGCCGCGGCGGGACGCGGTGACCGCCTCGACCCGGCGGCTGGTGCGCAAGACCCAGCTCGACATCTTCCCCGCCGATCCGGTGACCGGACCCGGCCTGCGGCGCATCCTCGAGCACGGCGCGGTCCTGGTGCATGTCGAAGGGGTCGGGCCGGGCGCCCGCATCCTGCTCGACGATGGCCCGGTGCCCGCCGATCGGCTGGGGGTCGACAACCGCTGCTGGCTGGTGGTGCTCGGCGGCACCGAGACCAACCTCGACAGCGGCCGCCGGCTGCGCGAGGCGGGCGCGGCCATGGTGCTGGCGCATCAGGTCGAGCTGCGACCGCATCAGACGGCGGCCATCGATCGCGAGCTGTATCGGGCGCTGGCCGAGGGCGCGCCGGTCATCGAGGCGCTGGCGCGGGTGCGTCAGGCCCTGGCCACCACCGAGGGCGACAAGAGCGGCGCATGGGCCGCGCCGGTGCTTTGGACGGCCCCGGGGGACGACAACCCGGTCGCGATGGCCTTCCCGCCGCCGATGACCCGCTCGCCGGCGGCCGTGGGGCTCGACGGCGCGTCGCCCAGCCCCGCGCAGCTGCCCTACCCCGATCTGGCCGGCCCGCCGGGGCATCCGATCCCGGCGCCGATCTTCGTGCACGAGACGCTGCGCCGCCTGCAGGCGGGCGATGACGGGTCCCGCGACGGGCGGGCGGCCACCATGCGCGCGCTCGCCGGCCAGCTCACGGCCGATCCGGCCGATCTGCGCTCCGGGGCCGGCGCGCTGACCGACAAGCTGATCGACGCCATCTCGCGGCCCGACGCGCCGCTGGAGCGCCCCGAGGGCTTCGCCGAGCGCGAGGCGCGCGTCGCCGAGCAGAGCGCGGTGCGTCTCGAGACGGTGCGTCAGGCGGCCCACGCCCTGCTCGTCTCGCCGGTGGTCTGCCTCGTCGCGCCCGCGGGCGGCGGCGGGCTGCGTCTGGCCCGGCTGCTGGCCGAGACCCTGTTCGATCGACACCCCCAGATCATGCGCGGGCCGTACAGCGGCCCCCTGCTCGGCGGCCCCCGGCGGGGCGAAGGCGGCGTGCTGACCGCCGGCGGCTGGCTCTATCGCACCGCGGCGCTCAACTGGCGCCGGGACGAGCTCGATCCGCTGCGCCCCGACCAGCCGCGGCCGCGCAGCCGGATCCCGCTGGTCGCCGAGCGGCCCGACGGGCGGGGCCACGCCATCCGCCGCGGCGGTTGGCTGGTGGTCACCGACGGCGAGCGCTTCGAGGCCGACCGGCTGTCCCGGGCCGCGTCGGCGGTCGAAGACGGCGCCCTGACCGGGCTCAACCCCGACGGCGCGCTCTTCCGGCTGCCGGTGCCCGGCGACTTCCGCTTGATCGTCGTCGCCGAGCACCCGCTGGTGGCGCTGCCGCCGACGGTGCCCCAGATCCGCGTCGAGCGGACCGATGACGCCGCCGTGCTGCGGGCGCGCTGGCTGGCCGAGGCCCGCCACCGGCCGGGCCCGGCGCGGGACGAGGCCGGCGCGATGGCCCGCGGCTCGACCGCCGATCAGCTCTGGCGCATCCTGCAGGTCGTCGAGCTGGTCACGCCGCTGCCCGCCGACGTCGGCGGCGCGGTGCTGCGCCATGCCATCGTGCGCGGCGGCACCGCCGAGGCGCTCGACGAGGCGCTGCAGGTGCTCGTCGCCCATCATGTGCAGGTGCTCAGCAACGACCGCTTCGCGGTGCTGCGGGCCGGCCTGGGCGGCGAGGCGCCCGAGCTCTTCCGGGCGGTGGGCCAGGCCGCACGCCATGGCGATGTCCTGCCGGCGCTGTCGCTCGCCGAGCAGCTCGGCCAGGACGAGGTGGCGACCGATCCCGAGAAGCTCGCCCAGCAGGTGCACGGGTGGCGCAACGCCCCGATCACCCTGCCCGATCCGCAGGACGCCGCCGGGCTGCTGCATCACCTCGTTCGGCAGCGAGCGCTGTGATTCGCGACGCACGGCATGTGGCACGATGCCTGGCCGGGCTCGCCCTGGCCGCCACCGCCGGCGGCTGCAGCCCGACGGAGCCGGCGCTCTGCGGTACACCGGCGAGCTCTCTCGAGGTCACCACCCGCAGCGAAGCCGACGAGCGGGTGACCTGGCGTACGGCGCGCAGCGGCGCGGGCGCGGGCACCGTGCTGCGCACCGAGACCCGTGACGGCCGCCTGCTCGTGCTCAACGAAGCGCCGCCGCGCGCGGGGGCGCCGCTCGGCGCCGCGGTGCGGGCGGTGGCGCTGGCCTACGACGACGCCGACCGGCTGAGCGGCGCGACCATCGTGCACCTCGACGGCCGCAACCGACCGCTGACCAACTGGCAGGTGACCCTGACCTATGCCGAAGACGGCGCGTTCGATCGCATCAACGCGATCGGCCAGCCGCCGGCCAGTCAGATCCTCGATGACATCCTGGGGCCGATCCTGCCGGGCCTGTCCGACGGCGAGCTGACGTGGCTGCATCCGCTGCCGGGTGCCGATCTGCTCGGGCCGCTGCCGGCGGATGTGGACGCGGTCGTCAACGGGCGCCCGGCGGGCGTACCGCTGGTCATGGCCGCGGACGTGACCCCGATCGAAGGCGGCTTCCGCGCCGCGTGGCGCGTCGGCGACGACAACGTCGGCCTCACGTTGCCCGTCGAACACACCACCACCGAGAGCGGCTGGATCCGCACCTGGGTCGGCGACGGCGAGCTGCAGACGGTCAGCCTCGGCTGGAGCCGGGCGGAAGACGGCGCGCCGGGCGACGGCGACCTCGTCTGGCGGCTGGAGGGGGCCGAGTTCGAGCGGCATCGCGTCCGCACGACGGCCATCCCCGATGGCACCCGTGAAGAGCATACGGTGCTGCGCGATGGCGTCGTCGCGTGGCGGCGCATCGCCGACGTCACCGACGAGGGCTTCGACGTGCGGACCGACGCCGACGGCGACGGCCGCGACGACGAGCTGCGGGTGCGGCTGCCGGCGGGCGAAGGCCGCACCATCGACGTGATCGACATCCCGCCCTTCGGCCCGGTCGATCTGTATCGCTTCACCGAGACCGAGGGCGACACCGTGCGTTCCCAAGCGGTCGCGCCCAACGCGGGCCAGCAGCTCTGCGCGGTGGACGGCGGCACGGTCACCCTCGAGGGCGAGGCGGGCGCGCGGCGCGTCGTGGGCGTACCCGACGGATTGCCCGACCCGCCGCCCGCGGAGTAAGGAGACCGTCAGCGTACGAGTTCGATCTCGACGCTGAAGTCATTCTCGGCGGTCAGCACCACCGTGCGCGGCGTCGAACCGCGCAGCTTGAGCACGTTGCTCTGATGCCCGTCTTCGCTGAAGGCGTCGATGCGCACCTTCAGGCGACCGCCCGCCGCCGGCAGCTCGGGCAGCAGAAACCGCAGATCGGTCTGATGCCCGCCGACGCGGATGCCGCCAGCCCCCAGGTTCAGCGATGTCTCGCCGCGCAGCAAGCGCACATGGCGCTTGATGTAGGCCACCGCCCGCGCGCGCCATCCCTTCGGATCGACCGCCTCGGCCGGTCCATCGGCCAGCACGGCGTCCAACGCGGCCCGCGCGACGTGCACTTCGAGCACCCAGCCGCGGGCCTCGACCCCGTCGGCCTTCGCCGCCACCGGCTGCAGCGCGAACGTCGCGATCTCGCGATCGTGGGCCCCGGCCGGCGAGGCGAGCAGGGCCAGGAGCAGCGCCGAGAGCAGCGCCGAGAGCAGCGCCCGAGAGCCACGCGGCGACGCGGCGCCGAGAAGCCCGACGCCGAGCGCGCCATTCGGGGCCGACCGCGACCCGGTCATTGCACCGACAGCGGGCTGCGCACCGCCGGACCGACCACGCAGGTGGGCAGGTTGGGCGCGTCCGATTCGAGCGCGTAGTAGTGATAGATGCCATCGGGATACTCCGGCGTGACCCCGAACCGGCCGTTGCAGCCGTCGAGCCCGTCGGGCACCGCGTCGCCGTCGCCCCAGGGGGCGTAGATCGGGTAGCCGTCGCGGGCGAAGCCGACGAGCCCGGTCATCCGCTGGGGCACGTTGGTGCAGCTGACATCGTCGATGCCGAAGGCGTCGAGCACGGCGGTCATCGACTCGGCCACGAAGTGCCAGTGATAGTAGCCCGCCGGATCCATGTGGCCACCGCAGGGATCGAGCGACGGGATGCCGCCGCCGCCCATCTGCTTGAAGTTGCGCGGCGGGCCACCGCCCGGCGGGCCGCCCATCATCGGCGGGCCGCCCACCACCGACGGCGGCGGCCCGGTCAAAGGCACCCCGTCGAGCGCGATGCCGAACGGCTGCACGGTGTCGATCATCGTCGGCTGATCGGCCATCGTCGGGACGACCGGCAGGGTATAGGTCACCACCAAACTGTCATCGGGGGCCGCTTCGAGGCAGAAGCCGCTGCCCTCGCCGCCCTGCCCCGGCATGCCGGCGCCGGGATCGGCGATGCGCACGTTGCCGTCGTCGTCGACGATGTCATAGCCGTCGGCCTCCATCGCCTCCCACAGCTCTCTCTTCATGACCTGGAAGCCGGGGTCGGTGTCTCCGTCGTAGATGCCCAGGCCGCCGATGTCGTCGATGGTCGCCGGGCAGTAGGGGCCATTGGGCGTCGGGTTGGCGGCGAAGACCAACTGATGACACATGGTGGTGGTGCCATCGGTCAGCGTGCACTCGACGATGGAGGCATCCATCAAGCCATCGCCGAAGGCATCGAGCAGCACACCTGCGCCCTCTCCTTCACCCTCTCCTTCGCCCTCGCCCTCGCCCTCGCCCTCTCCTTCGCCCTCGCCCTCTCCTTCGCCCTCGCCCTCTCCTTCGCCCTCGCCCTCTCCTTCGCCCTCGCCCTCTCCTTCGCCCTCACCCTCTCCTTCGCCCTCGGCGCCCATGCCCGCGTCAGCGACCGTCTCGTCGCCGTCGTCACAGCCCACGAGGGCGACCCCCGTCATCAACCCGATCAGCAATATGTGCTCTGGCTTCATCATCCCCCCGGAATCAACCGACGCCGCCTCACCGGCAGCGGCCTCATTGTGGAGATCGAGGCGAGCGACGGCAAACGAAACGCCACGGCTCGGCGACTGCGACCGGCCGGTCGGAGACGAGCAGCCACTGGCACGGTAACTGCCTTACAGTCGCGCATACCGACGCAGGAGAACCGATGACCGCCGCGCCCGCCCCGCCCCTGCTCGACACCGCCCGCGGCCGCCCCTTCCGGGTGTGCCTCTGCTTCACGGCCTGTCTGCTCGTCGTGCTCACCGCGCCCGCCGCCCTCGCCGAAGAGTGCGGCGCGCTCGACGAAGACATGCGCTGGGCCATCAAGCGCACGGTGCACCGCCACCTGCTGCACATCGACGATGATCAACGCCGCTGGCGTCACAGCTTCGGCGACGGCGTCGTGCGCAACGGGGCCTATGCCCTCGCCAGCCACGCGAGCGGCGGGCGGAGGCACTGTATTCCCGACAGCGACGAGCGCCGGGACCTGACCGAGATCAGCTTCGGAGCAGAAGCCCACGCGGGCATCGGCGATCTGGGCGTGCGGGCGCTGGTCTTGCGCTCGACGATGTCTGACGGCGACGGACCCGGCGAGATGGTGCACGACGCCTACGGCGGATTCATCGGCTATGGCGAATGGGCCGAGGTGGGTCTGGTGCGGACCCATCTGGCCGAGGCGACGCTGCCGGGCGACGGATCGGGCTGGCTCGTATCGGCGGCGAGCCACGGCGTGCGCGTGACCATGCAGGTCGGCGACGACGAAGTGGACGACGTCGAGTTGAGGGTCGGCACGCTGAGTTTCGGGCCGCTGGACCTCGCGGTCGGCGGCCGCTACCTCACCACCGCCGGCCTGCCCACCATATACGTGGACATCGAGCGGCTCGTGCTGAGCGGCGACCGGCTGCGAGGCGCCCACGCGCAGGTCTACGGGGAGTTCGAACCGACGACCGGTCAGCTTCGCGCGGGATACGCCCACCTCGAACTGACCACCGACTGGCTCGAATCGATCCAGGCGCCCTCGCCCGCACGATCTCAAGGCGATCCGCCGGACCCGTCGGCGCGCATCCCCTACCGGATCCAGCTCAGCGGGTGGCTCGCCGGCTCGTTCGCTCGGGCGTCGATGACGCCCGAAGGCCGGCTGACGCTCGGCGGCGGCCTCGGCTCGAGCATGGGGGTCTACGGGCGCAAGGCCGGCTTGGTGCTCGTGACCCAGATGCTGCTCAACGATCCCCGCGGGGGGCAGGCGTTCAACGAAGAGAGCAGCCCGGTCGACATGCGGGCGATGGCCCACTTCAAGGTGGGCCTCGGCCGCTGATACGGCACCGACAGGCAACACACCGAGCTCGGCTCGCTGCCCTCGATGCCATCAGCACCGGCGAGCGGCAAAGCCACCCGCATCACACGGCGAGCGCCCGCAGGATAACCCAACCACCAGCGATGAGCGCGCTCAGATAGACGCCCGCCGCCAGCCAGGCGCTCATGCGCTCGGCGAGGCTGTACAGCGTCGGCGGCCGCGTCGGCGGGGCGAGCCGGCTCCGGTCGACGATCACACGGCGCACGGCGGGTTCGAACACATCTCGATTCAACATCGGGTGCCTCCAGGGTCGGGTGTCTCGAGAGCTTGCCCACAAAATACGGTCGAGCCCGGTGCGGGGCCGCTCGCCGAGTTCAAGGCGTGAGGCCGCAGGAATACTCGAAGTATTCCGAGCGCCGAACAACGCTGAAATCGGCGAGCGGGACCGTGCTGGGCGAAGCGCCGGAGTTTGTGGGAACGCTCTCAATGTCTCGAATACAGAGCGGGCCTCGAACCGGCCGGCGGGTCGTCGCCGCCCGAGCGGGCGGCGGACGGGTCAGTCCTGACCCTTGATCTCGTCGTAGGCCTTGCGCGCTTCGGCGATGATCATCTTGTCTTCGTCGGGGTCGTTGATGATCGCTTCGAGCACCGGCAGGCTCTCTTCGCGCGCGGCCTTGGCGATGCCGGTGACCGCCACGTAGCGCCGCGAGTACTCGGTCTCCTCCCGCAGCACCGTGTGCATGTCGGGCAGGTAGCTCGGATCACCCACCTGGGCCATCGCCCCCAGCAGCATCATGCGCGCCATCGCGTCGTCGGTCTCGCGGAAGGTATCCCGCAGCCAGTCGATGCCCGACTGACGCCCCATCTGCGCCAGGCCGAAGGCGGCGTTGGTGCGCACCCCCCACTCGCCCGACTCGGCCACCACCCGCTCGAGCACCGGCACCGCCTTCTCGCCGCCGATCTTGGCCAGCGCGTGGGACGACATGCGCTGCACGAGCAGGTTGCCGTCGTTATCGCCGCTGAGGATCGCGTCTTCGAGCAGCGGGATCGCCGCCGGATCGAGCAGCTTCTCCATCAGCGCGGCCGCGCCGAAGCGCTGGTTCGCGTCGCCGGTCTTCAAGAGATCGCCCAGCATCTCGACCCCCTCGGGGCCCATCGCCGCCAGCTCCTTGAGCAGCGCGTGGTCGTCGTCGAGCCCCATGATCTGCATGCCCTGCTCTTTGATCAGCGCCTCGACGTCGGCCTTGACCTCGGCCAGCGCCCGCGGCGCGGCGTCGGTCGCCGGCGCGTCGGCCGCGACGTCCTTCGCGCTCGGGTCGAGCATCTTCAGCCGCGCCTGCAGGCGATCGGCCCGCGCCTTCTCCCGGTCGCGCTCGCGCCGCAGCTCGGTCACCTGCGCCTCGAGCGCCGTCACCCGCGCGGCGGTCTTCGGCGCCTCGCCCGCAGCCGCGGCGCCCGCCTCGCCGGCGCTCACGGTGGCCCGGCCATCGCCGTTGCTCACCTCGACATCGCCCGACTGCACCGCGACGACGACGGCGGCGGCCGCGGCGACGGCCCCCAGGCCCAGGGCGATCGACTTGACGTTCATGGCATCCTCCCTCGATGGGTCATGTGATGTCGCTGATGCGGGGCCGAAGACCCGCACGCTGCCCCCGGCGTCGACCGCGCGCAGCCGGCCGTAGGCGGTGTCGATGACGAAGGGCGGCCCCGGCGCGACCGCGAAGTCGAGCCCGCCGCGCACCAGCCTCAAAGCCGGCGCGTCCCCCCGCTCGAGGGCGGTGACGACGACCTCGCTGTCGGCGGCCAGCCAGACCAGCGCGTCGGCGTGGCGCACCAGCGCCCGGCCCTCGGTGGTCACGATGCGCTGCCCGCTCGCCAGCGCCGCCGAGCGCGCCTCGGCCGGCAGGATCGTGCCCTGCCCTTCGACGATGAGCGCTTCGAGCGTCGGGGTCGCGGGGCCCCGGACCCACCAGCCGCCCACGGCGAACAGCGCCGCCGCGGCCGCCGCCAGCGCCCAGCCTGCCCAGCGGGGCGCGGGTCGGGCAAGCGACGTCTCTTCGCTCGGGCGCTCGGCCAGGCGCCGATGGATCAGCGCCTCCAGCCCCTCGGGCACCGGCGCGTGCAGCGCGGCCCGCAGCCGGGCCTCGGCCGCCCGCTCGGCCTCCAGCGCCGCCGCGCAGCGCTCGCAATCATCGGCGTGGGCCATCCACGGCGCCGCGTCACCACCGGCAGCGTCACCACCGGCGCCATCGGGCAGCCACTCGGCGAGCCGCTCGGCGAAGGTCTCGCACGGGCTCATCGCGCCCCCTCCAGCGCCCGGCGCAGCTTGGCCCGGGCCTTGAACAGCCTCGACTTGACCGTGCCCGCGGGCAGGCCGAGTCGGCGGGCCACCTCGGCCACCGGCAGCTCGTCGAGATAGAACATCGCCACCACTTCACGGTGGCCTTCGGGCAGCCGGCGCACCGCCGCCCGCACCCGCGCCCGGTCGCGCTCGGCGGCCAGCAGCCGCTCGGGATCACGGGCCGGGCGCCGCTCGACCAGCGTCAGCCGCGAGCGCCGAGCGTGCTTCTTGCGCCCGTCGCGCACGAGGTTGCGCAGGATGCCGTAGAGCCAGGTGTACGGGGCCGAGGTGCCGTCGAAGGTCGCGCGGCGGCGGGCGGCGATCAGGAAGGTCTCCTGCACCAGATCCGACGCCTCGGCCTCGGTCGTCAGCAGCGCCGCCGCGCGGTATAGGCGGGGCGCGTGGACGTCGACCCACTCGGCGAGCACGGCGTCGCTCACCGGCCCGCCGTCGGCCGCGCCGAGCGACAGCATCACGCCAAAATCGCTGGTCATGTCGCCTTGCATCGCCCGTGTATGGCGCGAGCGTCGAATCGGTTCACGAAAAAACGAAAAAACCTGTGTGGGCCTGCATCGACACCGCCCGACGGCACACCGCGCGGCGCCCTTGTAACCCCGTGCGCCGCGCGGCAGACTCCCGCGCAATGGAAGACGACGCCCTGCAGATCGAGCTGCCCCACGGCCCGGGCAGCGCCACCCGCCTCGACGTGCCCCCCGCCGCCCGGCTCAGCGCCGACACCGCGCTGTGGGTCATCGAGAGCCTGACCCGCTACCCGTTCATCGCCGCCGAGCACGCCCAGGACTGGGGCCGCATCCGCGCGTTGGCCGAAGACATCGAGGTCCGCTCGCGGGGCTGGTATCTCGACGTCAGCGTGGGGCAGCCGCCCGAGGGCTCGACCATCGAGGGCTCGTACTTCGACGCCAGCCACGGCCACGTGCTGCGCATGCACTGCCAGCGCTGCCACGAGATCGACTGCGTGCACCGGCTCGCCTTCGCGCTCGCGCTCGCGTGGCACGACCCGCGCTGGAAGTCCGAGCTGATGTCGTCGGCCTGGAGCCGCTTCCTCGAGCCGCTCACCGGCCGCCCGCCGGCCCCCGCCGAAGACGAGCGCCCCGGCGGCTGGATCCGCGTCGTGCTGCACGACCGCCCCGCCGGCGACAGCGAGATCGCCGAAGGCCGGGTCTCGATCCAGCTCGTGCCGCTGTCCCGGCGCAGCAACAAGCCGCTCAAGCCGCGGCGGGCGCCGCGCTCGCTCGAAGCCACCGAGAACAAAGTGCGCGGGCTGGCCGAGGGCGATCGCAACCTGCTGCGCCTCGTCGAGCAGCACCGCCTGCTCGACCACGTCGCCACCTATCGCTACGCCGACTCACGCCGGGTGCAGGACGAGCTCGCCCGCATCGAGCGCGACATCTTCGCCGCGCTCGATCAGGTCACCGAGGTCTTCTTCGACGACCGCCCGCTGAAGATCGACCCCCAGCCGTGGTGCACCGCGCTGCGGGTCACCGACGGCCCGCACGGCGGCCTCGCCCTGCGCTGGGCCGAGGCGCCGCGGGCGATCTTCCCCGCCGGCGACGGCTTCGTCGTCGACCACGGCTGGCGGCTGCGCCCGCTCGATCCGCGGGTCTCCATCGAGGCGCTGGGCCTGCTCGAGCGCACGCCGCCCGAGGTGCCCGCCGGCGACATCGACGCCTTCGTCGACCAGTTCGTGCTCGCGACGTCGATCCCGATCGAGATCCGCGCCCGCCGGCTGCCCCTCGAAGACGGCACCCCCACCCCGCGGCTGGTGCTGCGCGACGACGGCGGCACGCTCGGCGTCGGGGTGCGCTTCGCCTATGGCGCCGTCGAGGTCGACGAGCGCAGCCCGCCGGTGATCCGCCCGCCGTTCCGCGAGCGCCGCCTGCTCGTGCGCCGCGACCGGGCCAAGGAGCGCGAGGCCCGCCGCGCCCTGCGGGCCGTCCTGCCCGACGCGCCGTTGCGCGGCGAGGTGGCCTACGACTTCCTGCTCGACGGGCTCGCGCAGCTCGACGGCTGGGAGATCACCGCCGACAAGAGCCTCGACCTGCGCAAGCTCAAGCCGGTGGGCACCCTCGAGACCCAGGCGCGGCTGCAATCGGGCATCGACTGGTTCGACCTGCAGGTGGCCTTCCAGATCGGCGACGCCAGCGTCAGCCGGGCCGAGGTCCTGCGCACCTGGAAGGAAGGCCGGCGCTACGTCGAGCTCAAGGACGGCAGCGTCGCCCGCCTGCCCGAGACGTGGCTGCAGAAGCACGGCGAGGCGCTCGTCGAGCTCGACGAGATGCGCGGCCGGCGCAAGCGGGTCGGGGCCCACGCCGCCGCGGTCGCCGAAGACCTGCTCGCCGAGCTGGGCGCCGACGATCTGGCCCAGCGCTGGCGTGATCTGGCCCAGCGCATCCGCCAGTTCGATCACGTGCCCGAGCGCGCGCCGCCGCCCGGCCTGCAGGCCACCCTGCGCGACTATCAGCACCGCGGCTATCGCTGGATGGCCGCCCTGCGCGAGCTGGGCCTGGGCGGGGTGCTCGCCGACGACATGGGCCTGGGCAAGACGCTGCAGACGCTGACGCTGCTGCTCGAGACCCACCAGCCCAAGGGCCGCACACGCAGCGGCAAGCCATCGCTGGTCGTCGCGCCGACCTCGGTGGTGCACAACTGGATCAGCGAGGCCGCCCGCTTCGCGCCGAACCTGCGCATCCACCTGCACCACGGCCCCAAGCGCGGCACGCCGCCGACCGACGTCGACGTGGTCATCACCAGCTTCGCGCTCTTGCGGGTCGACGCCGAGACGCTGTGCGGCATCGACTGGCGCTACGCGGTGCTCGACGAGGCGCAGCACATCAAGAACCCCGCCAGCCGGGTCGCGCAAGCCGCCCGCGACGTGCGCGCCGAGCACAAGCTCGCGTTGTCGGGCACGCCGCTCGAGAACCACCTCATCGAGCTGTGGAGCATGTTCGAATTCTTGATGCCCGGCTTCTTCGGCAGCCGCCGCGCGTTTCAGGATCGCTACGTCAAGCCCATCCAGCGGGACAGCGATCCCGACGCCCGGGCCAAGGCCCTCGCCCGCCTGCGCAGCCGCATCCGGCCCTTCGTGCTGCGCCGGCTCAAGCGCGAGGTGGCCAGCGAGCTGCCGCCGCGCCAGGAGCAGGTGCTGTATTGCGACCTCGGCCCCGCCGAGCGCCGGCTGTACGAGGCGGTCAAGGGCAGCTATCGCGAGACGGTCATGGGTCAGGTCGACAGCCAGGGCCTCGGCCGCTCGACCATCCAGATCCTCGAGGCGCTGACCCGGCTGCGGCAGGCGGCGTGCGACCCGACGCTCCTGCCCTTCCCCGAGGCGCAGGGCGTGCTGCGCGCGGGCCAGGCCTCGGCCAAGCGCGCGCTCTTGCGCGATACGCTCGCGGCGGCCATCGACGATGGGCATCGCGCGCTGGTCTTCAGCCAGTGGCCCTCGCTGCTCAAGCGGGTCATCGGCGACCTCGATACGCTCGCCGCCGACTATCTCTACCTGGACGGCTCGACGAAGAAGCGCGGCGACCTGCAGGCCCGCTGGAACGACCCCGACGGGCCGCCGGTCTTCCTCATCAGCCTCAAGGCCGGCGGCACGGGCCTCAACCTGACCGGGGCCGACGTCGTCATCCACCTCGACCCGTGGTGGAACCCACAGGTCGAGGCCCAGGCCACCGACCGGGCGCACCGCATCGGCCAGACGAAGCCGGTGATGGTCTACAAGCTCGTCGCCCGGGGCACCGTCGAGGAGAAGATCATCGAGCTGCAGGAGCGCAAGCGCTCGCTCTTCGAGGCCGCCGTGGACGGCGATCGAGTCGCGGTCGACGCGCTGACCCGGGCCGATCTCGAGGCGGTGCTCGCCGCCGACGACGACGCCCTCGGCGCCGCCGACGAGGTCGGCGACTGGGAAGATCCGGCCGACGACGAGGCGCTGCTGGATGACTCCAGCGATGGCAGCGATGATGGCATGGATGACGCCGCCGATGACTCCAGCGATGGCATCGATGGCACCGAAGAGCCATCGGATGCCATCGACGAGTCATCCGATGATGCCTTGGGCGAGATCGACGCCGTGATCGCCGAGATCGAGGCGGAGATGGTTCGGCAGGACGCCGAGCTCGCCGCCCGCAGCGCAGCGCCCGCCGCCCCGACCGACGCCCCTCCGGCCACCGACCGCCCCATGCCCGACGCCTTGCCCCGGGCCATCGCCGAGCGGCTCTACGCCGACGGCAAGCTCGTCAACCGCACCGTGCGCGAGGTGCTCGGCTGCACCGCGCCGCAGGCCACCGCGCACCTCAAGCGGTGGACCGCCAAGGGCCTGCTCAAGCGCCGCGGTCGACGCCAGAATACCCGCTACCTGCCGCCCGAGTGACCGCGCCGGCGCAGCGCCCGAACCTGTCAGGATCGGGCGTCCGGCGCCGCGCCATCACCGCGCCGTCCCGGCGCGCCTGTCGACCCGCCCGACAGCGAGACGGGGCAACGTCGTCGGCCCGCGCCGGGTACCGCGAAACGCCCCCTCCGCGCGCATTGATCTCTGCTGACCCGAACTGTCAGGAGAGGCCCGCCGATCGCTGGCCCCGACCGGCCGAAAATGAGATCATGCAGGGGTCTCGAACACAGCCCTGGAGGCATCCCATGAAGGCGCAGACCCCCGCTTCGATCGACGCCGCGAACACCCTCGACGATCTCGACTGGGCCATGCTGAACCTGCCCGGCGCGCCGGCCACCGAGAGCGCCGCCCGCCGTCGGCGCGAGCGCGGCGGCCACGTCGCCGATCTCTCGCGGGCGCGCTACGCCCGGCGCTACTATGGCCGCCGCTGGTCGACCGTCGAGCGCGCCCGCCAGCGCTTCGCCCGCCGCCGCGCGCAGGCCGCCGCCGTCGAAGCCCTCGCGGCGCTGCTCATGAGCGACGTGCGCCCGGATGACATCGCCGAGGCCCGGGCCATGGTCCGCCGCGCCCTCGCCGGCTGAGCCCGCCGTCGGTCCCGTGCCGCGGTCGGCGTGGCGATGGGCTTCACGCTCGAAGTGATCGTCCGGCGGGCGCACGGCCAGCCCGCCCTCGCCGGGCAGCGCGTCTCGCAGGCCGCGCATGCGCGAGAGCAGCGCGCCCATCGCGCGGTTGCCGGTGCGCGCGGCGCGGGTCGACTTGCCGTCGCTCGGCGCGGCGGGCGTGGGCCTCGGGCATGGTGCGCTCCCGGCGTCGCAGCCCGCCGAATATCCCATTCGGGCGACGAACCAACCACGGAAGAGGCACCGGCCGCGGTCAGGCGCGATCGCGCGCCGATCTCACCACGAGCCCGACGCGCCGCCGCCGCCGAACGAGCCCCCGCCGCCCGACCAGCCGCCGCCCGACGAGCCCGACGAGAAGCCGCCGCCGCTGCTGCTGCTCGAGCTGCGCGTGCGCCGCGGGATGATCGCGCTCTCGGTCGAGGCGTAGCCGCAGTGCCGGCAATCCACGTCGCGCTCCTTGCGCCCCGTGCTGTTGTACGTCGCCGCGCGCACCGTGACCCAGCCGCCGCGCCGCAGCGTACAAAAATCACACTGCGGGCACTCGTCGGCCGGATCATCCCCCCGAAATCCCACCACCTGCCGATGCCCGTTGGGGCAGAGCCAGACGTCGTACTCCCGCGAGCGGATGGCCACCTCGGTCTGCTGCCCCGCGCTCAGGCCGCCCTCGGCGCCATCGGGATCGATCTGGCGCATCATGCCGTCGCCTTCGAGGCAGCCCCGCGGCTGGACCCGCCAGTACCGCCGCGACGCCCGGCGGGCCCACGCGACGATGGGCAAACCGACGAGCAAGCCGGCGAAGCCGACGAGGATCGGCACCGAGACCACGGCCCCCCGGGCATGCAGCCCGAACGACTGCACCAGCCCGGCCACCAGCGCCGAGCCGAAGACCAGCCCCACCGCCATGTGCGGCCACAGGCGCAGTTTGTCGTAGAAGCGCGCCCGCTGCGCCGCCGCCTGCAAGCCGCGGGGCAGCGCCAGCCGTCTAAAACCCTGCCCCAGCACGATGAGCAGCCCGGCCACCAGGAAGATATGCGGCCACGGCGCGGTGTCGGAGAAGGCCCGCCCCAAGACCGTACCGGCCGAATGCCCCGGCGGCAGCCCGCCCGCCGTGGTCGGCGGCAGGTCGCCCTCCAGATCGACGTCTCCGCCGGTGGCGGCCATCACCCGATCGACCATGCGGGCCGACGCCGCGCCGTAGCGCCCATCGCGCAGCAGCGGCGGCAGCTCGTCGATGAACCGGGCCGCGTCGGCGTCGGTGATCTGCGCCTCGAGCCCGCGGCCGACCTCCAGCCGCATGCGGCGATCCTGCACCGCCAGCACGAAGAGCACCCCGTAATCCCGCCCCGCCTGCCCGCCGCCCCAGGCCTCGGCCACCCGATAGCTGAAGTCCTCGATGGGCACCCCGCCGGTCGTGCGCACGGTGAGCACCGCCATCTGCACGTCGGTCTGCGCCCGATGCCGCCGCAGCGCGCGGTCGATCATCTGCGCCTGCCCCGGCCCGATGACCCCCGCCAGATCGGTCACCGGCGCGGCGATGCGCACCGGACCCTGCCCGCCCAGCCCCATGAACGCGCTCACCGCCAGCCAGACCATCGCGCCGAACAGCAGCAGCCAGCCCAGCACCCGGCGGATACGCTCCTTCGACGGGTCGAACGGCTGGAAGCGCGCCGCGCTGCTCACCTCGGTCGCCATCGCTACTCCCCCGCGGCCCAGTCGATGTCCGCCGACAGCGGCACCGCGTCGGGATAGTCGAAGAGCCCCGCGAAGAGCCCCGACAGGCCGCCCGCCGCGCGGTTGTAGGCCGTCGCCGCCGCGTCGTAGTGGCCCTCGGCGATGCGCACCCGGTTCTCGGCGCCGCTCAGCTCGGCGTCGGCGTCCCGATCGGCGTCCCGCCCGGCGTAGCGCGCCTGCACCGCCGCCTGCCGCTCGATGGCGTTGGCCACCGCCGAGCGCTGCTGCTCGACGAGCGTGTATTTGCCGCCGAGGCTCAGGGGCGTCCACGCCACCAGCAGCGCGAGCACCACCCCGACCGCCGCCGCCGCCCGCAGCGCGGTGCTGCGCCGGGCCACCGCCTGCACCCGCTCGGCGCCTTCGGCGGCGCGCTCGGCCTGCCGTCGACGGCGCAGCTCGGCGGCGGCCGCCTCGACCTCGGCCTCGGAGATGTCGAGCTCGGCGGCGATGCGCTTGACCTCGTCCATCGACAGCGTATCGTCCCGCCGCGCCGCCCGGCGGGTCGCCAGCTCGATGACATCGTCCAGGTCCTGCGATGGCAGGCCGCGATCACTCATGGCATCCTCCAGTGACATCCGGCATGGCATCCCGGCATAGCGTCTACCATCGCATCCCGGTATGGCATCACGATCGGCTCACCGCGTCGGGCAGCTCGTTGCCGTGTACGTCGTCGCCGGGCAGCGCCTCGCGCAGGATCTCGCCGATGCGGGCCAGCCCATCACACAAGCCATCCGCCGGCCGGCCGGCGCCGTAGCCCGCCGTCACCGCGTCGATCACCGCCTGCCAGCGGGCCGGCTCGACCTCGGCGTGCAGCGCGCCGCCGGCGAACACCGCCGCCTGCCGATCGCCGACGGCCACGTAGAGCAGCACCCCGGTATCGGCCGCCGTGCGGTGCATGCCCAACTCGAAGAACCAGCGGCGGGCCCGCTGCAGCCCCGGACCGCGCCCGCGGCGCTCGATGTGCACCCGCACCTCACCGCGGTTGTCCCGCTCGGCGGCGGCGATGGCCGCCACCACCCGCTGCTCGGCGTCGGCTTCGAGGCGGTCGGTCATGGGCTCTCCTCCAGCGCGGGCTTCTCATCGCTGCTCATACCACACCGCGTTCGCCCGGTCGCGGGCCGAGGCGCGCACCGGCCGCGCTCGCGGCGGCCTACAAAGGCTCGTATCTGTTCACTTTTCACAAAAAGCGCGAAAAAAAGATCTGCGCGCAGAAAAATCCTGGCCCCCGCCTGCGAACAGCCTCACCGAACCCGCTGGCACGACAGAAACCGGCCAGCCACTCTCGGAGAAAAGCCATGCGTCTGCGCAACATCGCCCTGATGTCCACCCTCTGTGCATCCACCGTCGCCTCGGCCCAGTCGGCCGACCGCACCGCCGGGACCGCGTCCCTCACCATGGAGCCCTTCATCGGCCAGATCGCCGCCGCCGACGACCCCACCGCCGGGGCCGCCGCCGCTGACCCGACCGCCGGCGACCCCACCACCGGCGACCCGACCGGCCAGCCCGCCGCCGGCGTCAGCGTCTTCCCGCTCGACGCCGACGACGGGGTCTCCATCGGCCAGGTCGTCTTCGAGACCGACAACGGCGCCGAGACCTCGGCCTGGGGCCGCATCGAGGTCGACCCGATCCGCATCTCGCGCGCCCTCGGCGAGGCGGCCGGCTTCGTCAACGTGCGCCGCGGCGACGCCTGGATCGCGCTGAACATCCCGGTCGATACCCAGCCGGCGCACAGCTTCCCGGCGAGCCTGCGCGACGCCGAGATCGTCGACGACGGCGGCGCGCTGCCGGTCAGCGTCTACTTCGACCTGGGCTCGACCCGCGGGCGGCGGGCCCTCGACCTCACCGCCGTCTTCAGCACCGAGCCGCTGATGCACCGCGCCGACTTCGACAACCTGGCCACCTTGCCGAGCAGCCGCTTCATGGTCGCCAAGATCGAGCAGACGCTGCCCAACGCCATCGACGACCTCGCGGCGCCCGGCCCCGGCCCGTTGCCTCCGCCGCCGGTCAACCCGAGCGTGCAGCTGCCCGACCCGCTGCAGGGCTACTGGGCGGTGCACCTGCCCAACCCGGTCAACATCCAGTCGGCGCGCAACCAGTGCGTGCCCATCGCGGCGGCCAACGCGGTGAAGTACATGGCCCAGACCTTCGGCGCGAGCCGCGGCTTCAGCGCCCCGCACACGGCGACCCGCGGGGTGCGCAACGGCGGGTCGTGGTCCATCGCCGAGGAGCTCGACGAGCGCATGCTGCGCCCGACCACCGGCACCTGCAGCGGCAACGGCACCGGCTACTGCCCCGACTTCAACGGCGACTCGAGCCTCTACGCCGGCCTGGCGCAGTACCTCGCGCTGTGGAACGACGAAGACCGGCTCGAGATCCACGTGCAGGGCTCGCAGGACCCGTGGTGCTTCGGCGCGGTGGACGTCGACATCTGGCAGGACGGCCCCGAGGTCACCTTCGACTGGCTGTGCGACCGCATCCAGGAGGGCGCCGGCATCACCCTGACCTACGACCGCTTCAACAGCACCGACATGTGGGGCAACGAGGTCAAGACCGGGGCCCACGCCATCCGGGTGCACGCCTGCGGCGTGATGGGCGGGCGGCCGTTCATCAAAGTGCTCAACGATACCCAGCAGGATGGCAACGTCGATGGCATGTGCACGCTGCGCGACGGGCTCGAGAGTCAGCTGGTCTACGTCGAAGACATCGACAACGACGGGCAGCTGAACTACGGCGACAACCAGCGCTGGGAGATCGTGCAGGCGATGGCCATCACCATCGACCCCTGAGCCGAGGTTCGCGTCAGCGAAGCCGCCGATGCAGATGTGTCGGCGGCCTCGCTGCGTTTGGGGTGCGTTGAACAGGCGGGTGTGGAGCCTGTCCGTCGCATCCGCCGCGTCGCCCGGGCGGGTGGCATGCCCACCCGACACATCCGCCGCGCCACCCGGGCGAGCGTGGTGCCCACCCGACGCATCCGCCGCGTCGCCCGGGCGGGCGTCGTGCCCACCCGACACATCCGCCGCGTCGCCCGGGCGGGCGTCGTGCCCACCCGACACATCCGCCGCGTCGCCCGGGCGAGCGTTCTGCCCACCCGACACATCCGCCGCGTCGCCCGGGCGAGCGTCGTGCCCACCCGACACATCACCCACTCCGCAGCCAAAGCCAGTCGGGACCAAGCCCTCGACCTGACGGGGCGTAGGTCCGTCGCGCAGCGACGCAGCGCGAGACGTGAGTGCCCACGCCCCGTGCTATGCGCGGCGCTCACCCCATGACCGGGATTGAACCCAGCGCGCCACTCCGGATGCACGAACACGCGAGGCGCGGCCAAGCCCTCGACCTGACGGGGCGTAGGCCGGGTGCGCAGCACCGAGCCGCCGAGCGCAGCGCAGGCATGCGGGCTGGCCCGCACGGGTCGGAGCGAGAGCGCAGCGGCGAACGCAGTGAGCCCGAGCATCGAGCGGAGATCCCGCCCCGGCGCAGCCGGGGTGCCGGAGACGAGCACGGCAACGAGACACTGTTGACGCGTTCCGAGCCGCCGAGAGCTGGATCGCCGTGCCCACCCTGGGCGTTGCCCACGCTGTCGTCACGCCCGCCCTCAGCGTTGCCCACACTGTCGTCACGCCCTCACCACCATCCACGCCGTCATCCCAGCCCGCCCCGCGGCACAGGTGTACCTCGACCAATCCCAGCGACGAGCCGATCCGCCATCCCTCTGCCCGAGAAATCCTCTGCATCCAGACATTCGCCGAGCGACCTCCCCCGGAAACCCTCGCGGTCGAGCCGATCGGCCGTCCCCCTGCCCGAGAGATCCTGGCCGTCCAGCAGGACCGCGCAACTACTGCCCCAGAAAGGCTCGTCGTCGAGCCCCCAGGTGAGGAGATCTCCTCATGATGGCCCTCGTCATCGAGCCTTTTCGGGGCACACCTACCGGCGAATGGCTCGTCGTCGAGCCGTTTCGGGGCACACCTGCCGGAGAAAGGCTCGTCGTCGAGCCGCCGGGTGAGGAGATCTCCTCATGCTGGCCCTCGTCGTCGAGCCGTTTCGGAGCACACCTGCCGGAGAAAGGCTCGACGTCGAGCCCCCGGGTGAGGAGATCTCCTCATGATGGCCCTCGTCATCGAGCCGTTTCGGGGCACACCTGCGCGGCAAGGACTGGATGGCCAGTCTGGCCGAGGCACACCGCTCGGAGAATGTCTGGATGGCGAGGATTTCTGGGCGGCGCCGTTCGGAGGAGGGCTCGATGGCGCGGTTTTCTCGGGGACGTTGGTCGAGGAGATGCTCGATGGCGTGGTTTTCTCGGGGACGCTGGTCGGGGAAATGCTCGATGGCGCGGCTTTCTCGGGGACGCTGGTCGGGGAAATGCTCGATGGCGTGGCTTTCTCGGGGACGCTGTTCGGGGAAATGCTCGATGGCGTGGCTTTCTCGGGGACGGGTCGATCTGGCGGGTCGTTGGGAAAGTCGGGCGTGACGACAGCGTGGGCAACGCTGAGGGCGGGCGTGACGACAGTGTGGGCAACGCTGAGGGTGGGCGCGGCGATCCAGCTCTCGGCGGCTCGGAACGCGCCAACAGTGTCTCGTTGCCGTGCTCGTCTCCGGCACCCTCGCTGCGCTCGGGCGGGATCTCCGCTCGATGCTCGGGCTCACTGCGTTCGCCGCTGCGCTCTCGCTCCGACCCGTGCGGGCCAGCCCGCATGCCTGCGCTGCGCTCGGCGGCTCGGCTTTGCCTCGCGTGTTCGTGCATCTGGAGTGGCGCGCTGGGTCCAATCCCGGTCATGGAGTGAGCGCCGCGCATGGCACGGGGCATGGGCACTCACGTCTCGCGCTGCGTCGCTGCGCGACGGACCTACGCCCCGTCAGGTCGAGGGCTTGGTCCCGACTGGCTTCGGCTGCGGGACGGGTGGTGCGTCGGGTAGGCACGACGTTCGCACGGGCAACGCATCGGATGGGATCGACAACGGCCTGGGTAACGCATCGGATGGGATCGACAACCGCCCAGGCAACGCATCGGATGGGACCGACTCCGGCCCGGGCAACGCGGCGGACGAGGACGCCGTACACCCGGGCAATGGGGCGGATGGGATCGACACCCGCGACTGGCTGGCGTCGCTGCGGGCCCGCTGAGGTCTCTTCGGCCGGCGCAGACGCGGCCGCGGGGCGCTCACCCGGCCTTCAACGCCCGGGCGATCGCCTCCGCCGCCGCGTCCGGGCCCACCGCCGCCAGATCGATCGCCGTCAGCGCCCGCAGCCCCGGCGGCACGTCATCCAGCCGCCGTGGCAACCCATCACGATACACCGGCACCACCGCGTGATCCCAGCTGCGCTTCAGATCGAGCCCGCACACCAGCGCCTCGTCGGCGTACCCGTCGGCCGTCGCCGAGACGAGCGCCGCCGTCGCCCGGGCGGTGCGCTGGGCGTTCCACAGGGCGTCGGTCCAGACGTCGCCGGGCAGCAGCTCGCCGCGGGAGAATACCTTCAGCCCCTGCCAGCGCAGGGCCGTCGCCAGCTCTTCGGCGTCGCGGTCGTCGGCGGCCGCGCTCGAGACGAAGACGTCGTACAGCGGCTCGACCGGCGCGTCGGCGACGAGGTCGAGCAGCGCGCGGGCCGACCCGGGGGTCAGCGGCAGGGTCCGATCGCCGCGGCGGGCGACGGTGCCGGGGGGCAGCTCGCCGAGCAGGCGCTCGACCACGTCGAGCATGCGGATGCGCTGGGCGAGGTCGAGGGTCGCGACCAGCGCCGGGGGGATCATCAGGGCGATGGTGATCGCCTCGAACGGGCCTTTGGTGCCGGCGTCGCCGCCCGTGCGGCGCGGCGTGGGCCGATGGCCGAGGGCGGCCGTGAGGGCGCGGGTGATCTCGGCGGCGCGGGCCTCGGCGTCAGGGCCGGCGGTGACGAACTCGATCATGGGTCTGCTCTGAAGTGAGTGTGGCCGGGCCGCCTCCCGCGTGCGGGCACGCGGGGCAGGTGTCATGTCGATGGCTCACGCCCGATGCCATCGATGACTTCGGCGGGGAAGTCCATGCGTTTCATGATACCCGCGATCTGTGCGGCCTCGGCGTAGCCCCGCTGGCGCGCGATGGCGAGGGCAGATGCCATGAGTCCGATGACCTCGTCGCGGTCTTCGTCGGGCCGCGCCCGCTGAACGAGACCGATCGCGAGGTTGACCCGGCCGACCATGACTTCTCGCGCGTCGCCGAGCTTCTCGTAGACCGGCAACGCCTCCTCCCGCCGGATACGCAGCGCCTCGTCCAGCTCACCACGGCGATACAGGATGTCGGCGATTTTGCCCATGGTGACGGCGCGCAAGCGGACGTCGCCGAGCTTCTCGTAGACCGGCAACTGCTCCTCCCGCCGGATACGCAGCGCCTCGTCCAGCTCACCACGGCGATACAGGATGTCGGCGATGTTGCCCATGGTGACGGCGCGCAAGCGGACGTCGCCGAGCTTCTCGTAGACCGGCAACTGCTCCTCCCGCCGGATACGCAGCGCCTCGTCCAGCTCACCACGGCGATACAGGATGTCGGCGATTTTGCCCATGGTGACGGCGCGCTCGCGGACGTCGCCGAGCTTCTCGTAGACCGGCAACTCCTCCTCCCGCCGGATGCGCAGCGCCTCGTCCAGC
>JAUHXC010000086.1 GCA_030427205.1 bacterium
ACTGAGCATCGCGCTGCTGACACGGGTCGTCAACCCGGTGTGGTCGGACGGGCGGGGGGCTGGTAATCTGCCCGTGAGTCTTCGTACCGGGAGAACGATGCGCCCGCTGCCCCTCGCGCTGATCGCCGCCGCGCTCGCGCTCGGCTGCGCATCTCCGTCGGAGCTGTTCGATCACGCGATCATCGACGCGAGGTACTACCACGACTGCTCGAACCACGAAGGCGACGAGTGGACGCTGGTCTGGGACAACCCGGCGCACTGCGGTGCGTGCGGCAACGACTGCCCGGCGGGCGTGCCCTGCGTGGGCACGGCGTGCCAGTTCGACACGGTGCTGCACTGCGGCGAGGCTGACCGGCGGTGCGTGGCGGCCGGTGACCAGCCGCGGGCGGTGTCGTGTGTCGCGTTCGGCGAGGGCGAGACGCCGCCCGACGGGGTCGAGGTGATCAAGGGCCACGGCTGCGTAGCGCTCGACCCGCCACCCCGGGTCGTGGTTGGGGATGACGGGGAGCCGGAGATCGTCGAGCCGCCGAAGCTCGACGGCGTGCGCTGGTTGACCGTCCCGGGGCACGCGGCCGCGTGCGACGACGGCCTCGACGCGAACGCCTGCGCGACGGCGGTGGTCGAGTACATCGACGCCTGCGCCGAGCCGATCACCGAGCGGTTCGCCTACGACTTCGCGATCATGACCGGCGAGATGAGCCGAGGGCAGTTTCGCGAGTTGATGTGCGACTGCAACGCGCCACTGGTCGACAAGTGCATCGTACTCTGCGACGAAGAGAAATCGCCGAACGCCGCCCTGCTGGCAGAGAAGCCGATGACCGGGGTGAACTGGTGCGAGGCGTATACCGCCTGCCAGAAGCTCGGGGCTCGATTGCCGACCGTGCGGGAGCGGGCGGTGCTCGAAGCGCAGGCGACCACGCCGCGGTCGCTCTTCGAGGCGCCGATGAGTTGTGGCGATTGGGCGCTGAATACGCGTCGTGTCCCGTGGGTGGCTGAGTGCTTGAACCAGCCGACGGACGATCTATATCTCGACCGGGTCAAGGGCGAAGCAGGGCGGGTGTTTGTGGTCGGCGGGGCTCTCAACGGCTCGGAGTCGCTGCATCACCTCCCGGACAACGTCGCCGAGTGGATGGCCGATCCAGTCACGGGGCTGACCGAGGGGGTGTCCGGTGCGGATGGGCCCGCATGGGGGCTGCCGACGAGCGTTGTAGACTTCGACATCCCTCGCATAGCCCGCGGGCGCAGCTTGTTCAGCCCGGCTGGACAGCCCGGCGCGCAGTTGATCGCGATCGAGCCGAGCGTCAAGGCCGAGGACTTGGGGCTGCGGTGCGCTGTGACGATCGACTCGCCATACGACGTGCCGATGCCGTACGACGCCACTGTCGAAGCACACCACCACGCTCGTTGTGAGCAGGAGCCGCTCGGGCTGCGGCCGGTCCGCCAGTCCATCGGTGAGACGGTTCTGCGTGCGACCGGGGTCTGCGTCGACAGCGAGCGAGAGTTGCCCGATGATTTTCGCCAGAAGCTCATCGGGCGCGGCTACGACCTGTTGGTCCGCAACCCCTACTTTGGCCCGCTGGCTCGGCGCGCGAGTGGCGGTGATCTGCTGGCGATCGGCCCGGCGCGCTTCGCGATGGATGAGCAATGGTGGTTGACGGAGCCCGCCCGACAGCCGGGTCAACGGCTCGGCCTCCGGGCTGGGGACATGCCGATCGAGTTGGAGTGGACCGGAGAGGAGTCTCCCCATACGTCGCTCTGCGTGTCGATGGTGGAATACGACCCTTCGACCGAAGCTGCTTGGGAACGCGTCGTCCGACGCCACGCGTTCATCCTGAGCCGGGACGACGTATGGCTTCTCGAACGCTTCGGCGTGGCTGATGCCTGCGCACACCTCGACTGCGCCGATGCTGAGGTCGAGGCCGCCGCATGCGAGGCGGATTGCCCCGGTTGGATCCTACCCTGGGCCGTTGCGTTCAGTCCCGTCGAGCCGGGCAGCGCCAGATTCTGTCGCTGAGACGACCGGGTCAGCGCACCGCCTCGAACTCAGCCGGGTCGCAATCGTCGAGGCGGGTGACCGGGTTGCACGCGACCGGGCCGACGGGCGGGATCTCACCAAAGACATCGTCGGGGTATCGAGTCGCGATGAAGTGGGCCCCGGCGGCTTGGAGGTCAGCGATCATCTGAGGATCGTCGCTGACGCCATGCACGAGATAGCCGGCGGCGGCCAGTTCACGCATGCGGTCCAACTCGGTCGGATCGGTCTCGAAATACCACGGATCCCCGTCGAACTCCGGCTCGAACGAAAAGACCACCTCATCGCCCGTGTCTGGGTCGTCCGCTTGGTCTGGGTCGCCGATCAGGAACAACAGCCGGTCGTCGGGATCGTTGCCTCCGTGCTCAAGGTAGTGTGCCCGAGCTTCAGCCCAATCGTTCAGCACGAGCATCACCTTGCCCTGGGTTTGCTCAACAGCGGGCCAGCCGCGCTGTCGAATGGCTTCCCGCAGAGTGGGATGATCTCTCCGCACGTCGGCCGGGCTCAGGATCCGCTCGCGCCCGAGGGCGTCTACGGCATACCGCTCAAGATCATCGAGCTGGAAGAAGAGACCGGGTCTCGTGTTGAAACGGTATGACTCTGCGATGAAGAAGACGATCAGCGCGTGCTGTGGGTTCTCGTCCATCCAGAGGTCGAGTTCGAATAGGCAGGTAAACCACGTCCCACAGATCGTCTCGATGTCGAGGGCGTCGCTGACCCGGGGCTCGAGGACGAGGCCAGCGTCGCGATCGGGATCGAGATCAAAGTCGAAGAAGCGGATGCCCTGCTCCCCCGCCTGCTCGCTGATCGGCAGGTGGTAGTAGTCCCGAAACTCCAGATCGAACGGGTTGGTGTTCGTGTGGTAGCTGTTGTTGGTCCCGCGCACCTGCATATGGTTCACGCGCAGCGCGTTGGGGTCGGCGTCGGGGGGGTCGACGTCCGGCGGCTCGGCGTCGAGCGGCCCGAAGTCGGGCATCATCCCATCGGGCATGCCGACCAGGACGTCGGGGCGACCGCCGTCCATCGGCCCGCCCTCCATCATGCTCGCCATCTCGCGGTCGCACCCCAGCGCCGCGAGGATGACGATTAGCAGCGCGCGTCTCATCGATCGCCCTCCACGCCGGTCGAGCCTGCGACCAGGATAGGGCGAGCCGGCTCGACGTCATCGACCGGGCCCGGAACACCGAATGGAGCAAGAGCGTCGGCCGATTCAGCCGTCCGGGCCCCGCCAAGCCCCCGGTTGGCCCCCGGCCGGGCCCCGGCGGGGCTCCCGCTGAGCCCCGGCCCATGCCCGGCTGGGCTCTCGTGGGCCTCTGGCACCGCTCCGGTCGAGTTCTGGCGACCTTCTGGATTCAGTCTGGCGCGGCTCTGGTGGTCTTCTGGTGCTGTACTGGTCGTCTTCTGGTGAGCATCTGGTTCGACTCTGGCGGGCATCTGGGTACCCGCTGGCCCGACAGTCCGCCACTGCGCCGTTTCCGGCGATTTCGGGCCAGCGCCAGGGCGCAGCGAGGCCAGCGGCCTGCCTGACCGCCGGCGCTCGGCCCTGGCCACCCACCCCCACCTGATCTGATCTCGCGCCGTCGCCTCGATCCGGGGCGGGGGCCATTCGGGGCACCGAGTTCGGGTGCAGCGATATCCTCCACGCATCGTCCCGCGGTCCGTCCCGCGCATCGTCCCGCGGTCCGTCCCGCGCATCGTCCGAGTATCGCCCCGCGCATCGTCCGAGCATCGCCCCGCGTATCGTCCGAGCATCGCCCGCGCATCACCCCGCTCATGGTGAAGGGGCCGAAGGCTCTGGCCGGCTTCATCCGTCGCCGGCGTGCACCCCATGAGCACGGGGCGCAGAACATCGGCACGTTGCCGTCCAGTCCGCGCCGCCTCGGCATCTACGGCGCAAAGACGACGCCGCAGAGCCCCGAGGTCCCTCACAGAAGCCGGCGGGCCCAACGAGCTGCTCACGGCTCTCGCTGGGGCCCAGCACGCGCGCGCAGCGGCGCCAGCACCAGCCGAATCGATGGCAACCATGCCCGGGATGCACCGACGGCCCGCGTCCGGCCTGCAGCCAGCTCGTGTTGGGCACTCGCCCTGTCCGTGAAGGGCAGCGGGCGGGCTTGGACGGCTGGCCCGACCGCCTTGGCCCGGACGACACCACTCGTTCTCGGGATCGGGCCCGCCGAGCAGCCGATTCCACCCGAATCGGGACCCCAACCGCCCAGATTCGGGCCTGAACGCGCCCTTGAAGGCCGTCTCGGGGGCCTCCAGACTGCGCAACGCACTGTTTCGGAGCCCGTGGGGCCGTTGCCGGGGCCAGCTCGACCCCAAAACCCCGTTCATCCCCAGGTCGCGGCGAGGTTCACGGTGAGGCTTCCCGCGAGGGTCTCTGCGAAGGTCGCAGCCAAGTTCACGGTGAGGCTTCCCGCGAGGGTCTCTGCGAAGGTCGCAGCCAGGCTCACGGTGAGGCTCTCCGCGAGGGTCGCCGTGAGGGTCGGGGTCAAGGTGACGGTGAGGCTCACCGCCAAGGTCACCCCGAGGCTCGGCTGAGGTTTTCGGCCCGTAAGTGCCTGAAATTACGTAAATGCGCGTTTTCGTCGGGCCTCGCGCGCGATCGCGATCGTGCGCCCGCGCGCGATAGGGCGCAGACCACCACAGGTCCGACGAATCAGCGCCGCGCGGCGCACGACAGAGGGGCCTTCCCTGCGCCCATCGGCACGTTGGCAACTGCGCGGCATCCGCTCGCCGCCCATCGGGCTCGATCGACCAGCCACCGGGCCTTCGGCGGGTTGCATCGCACTTTTTCGCCGGCCGGTAGATGTCTGGTGACAGACCGTGGGCAGGAGGGGGTGGGTACACTACATCCCGAGCCCTCGGACCGGACGCGGCGACGCATCGACTCCCAGGGCACGCGGCGAGGGAGGCGCGGGTGTCGGACAAGCTGCTCATACCCGACGAGGTGTGTGCTCGGCTCCGCATCAGCCGCCGCCACCTGTACCGGCTCGTCGCTCGCGGCGAGCTGCCGCACCTGAAGGTCTCCAACCGGCTCCGCTTCGAGCCCGAGGCCGTCGAACAGTGGATCGCCGCTCGCCGGCGAAGAGGGGGCGCCGATGGCGGCGAAGCAATGGCGCGGGAAGTGGGTCGCCGACTTCACCCTCGACGGCAAGCGCATCCGGCGGGTCAGCCCGGTGCAGACGAAGCGCGGCGCGGAAGCGTACGAGGCCGAGCTGCGGGTCGGCTTGTCGACCTCGACTGCCTCCTCGGGCCCGAGTCCCCGGCTGAGTGACTTCGCGGTGCGCTGGCTCACCGAGCGGGTGCTGGTGCGCAACAAGCCCAGCAGCCGGGTGCGCAAGGAGTCGATCCTGCGGGTCCATCTGCTGCCGGTGCTGGGGTCGAAGCGGCTGGACGCGATCACCACCCACGACCTGGACGCCTACACCGCCGAGAAGCAGGGGTCGGGGCTGGCGCCGAGCACCATCAACGGGCATCTGGCGGTGCTGTCGACCTTGATGAAGTGCGCGGTCGAGTGGGGCCTGCTCGACGCCGTGCCGAAGATGCACAAGCTCACGGTGCCGCCCCCCGAGTTCGACTGGCTGCGACCGGCCGAGGCCGAGCGGCTGCTGACCGCCGCGCGGCCCGAGCCGAAGTGGTCGGCCATGTTCACCGTCGCGCTGCGCGCCGGCCTGCGGCGAGGCGAACTTCTGGCGCTGAAATGGCGCGATGTCGACTTCGACGCGCCGGCCGTCGACGTTCGCCGCTCGGTCTATCGGGGCCGTGTGGGCTCGACGAAGGGCAACCGCCATCGTCGAGTGCCCCTGACGGCCGATGCGGTTGCGGCTCTGCGCCGCTGGAGGGCACAGGGCGGGCCCAGGCAAGGCTGGGTCTTCCCCGACGCCGAGGGAGCCGTGGAGCGCTGCCCACAGCGGGTCAACGAGGCCCTGGCGCGGCTGCTCGACGCCGCCGGGCTCCGAGCCGTCCGGGTCCACGACCTGCGCCACAGCTTCGCGTCGCACCTCGTGCTTCGGAGCGTGTCGCTGCGGGTCATCCAGCGGCTGCTCGGGCACGCGTCCATCACGACGACCGAGCGCTACGCCCACGTCGCCGACGCGTCGTTGGTCGCGGCCATAGCGGCCCTCGAGTGCGAGAGCGCGCGTGATGTCCGCGTCTCGTCGACCACGAAGACCAGGCGGCGATTTCGTCGTCATCGGCTCACCCCCACACGGTGGGGGCCACGGCCAGCCCGGTCAGCAACCCCCGACCACACAGGCAGGCGGCGACGCTCGGGTGGGCAATGCGGCTGTTCATAGGGAGAATGTACCCGAGACCGCCCGTCTCGTCTCGGCCCGCTCCATGAGATGCTGACACGCTCCGGCCCCTCGAACCGACTGCGGCTGCCTGTGGCCGCGCGGCGGCGCTGAGCATTGCCCCCTGGTACCACAGGTGCTGTGGCTCGACGTCTCCAGGAGTGGGCTTTCCGTGCGGCTCACCTTGCACGCAACGACCGGTGGGCGGCCATCCCTGTTCGCGTAGTCGAGCGCGTCCGTCAGCATGGGGGACAGATCGCCCGACACGACCACGACGATGACCCGGGCGTGATCGACAGCTTGCCGGACCTCGACACACGGTATGCACGACGGTCGCAACTCATGGACCATCGACCACGTCCGCCGACACCGTCCTGAATCAGAGCGCGAGACAAGCGCGCTGGCGAGAGGGGGTCGAACCCGCAGAGGCGAGAGATCCGCTCCGGCGCGGGTGTTGGGGCCTGCCGGCGTGCTGTGGCCGGTCTGCACATCATCGAGGGCGAGGCCGCAGACTTCGCTCAGAACCGCGGCAGCGATATGGTCGAGATCCGGGTTGATCCGCACGGTCGTCCGGTTGAGAGCAAGCGCAGCCCCGCATGGGCGGTGCATGCGAGCACACGGCGGCAGCGGATCCAGTGGCGCGCGGCGTACCGGGCCTTCGTCGAGAGCTACCGGCGGGCGGTGCAGGCGCTGCTGGCCGAGATCGACGGGCTGGGCTTCCCGACCGAGGGGTGCCGGCCGACCTGCACGGCGCTCGCGCGGGACGGGTAGCTTCGCACGCGTCCGACGGATGTGGTCACGATCGTGTATCGGTGACGTCGTGCGGCGGGTTGGAGCTTCATCTACACATGGTCGCCACCAATTTGCTCCAATTCGCTGTTCCGCAGCGGTTACCCCGCGGACCACATCTCGACGAGCGGCGTCGGCCAGATCTGGCATGGCAGGAGCCGGACGGCGCGCACCTGCGCCGAGGGGTCGACCACCAGCGGCACCAGCTTCCCGGTCAGGTGGCCCTGCGGCAGGTGCGCGCGCTGCAGCATCAGCGTCTCGTCGTAGATGATGCGCGCGCCGGCGATCATCGGCGGCAGGCGGATCCGGCCCCGGCGGGTGTACTCGTCGCGGCTGTGGGCGACGAAGCCCTTCAGGCCGGGCACCTCGGTCAGCGGCTGCCCATCGGAGAACCCGCCGCTCTTGACGACCCAGTAGGCCGCGCAGGTCGCTTGCAGCAGCCCGGGGTCGTCCTGCAGGAGCGGGTCGGGGCTCCACAGCACGCCGGCGGCCCGGTCCTTCTCGCCCGGCGCGTAGATGTCGACGTGGGCCATCAGCATCCAACCCCAGCGGATCTCACCGCGTTGCCAGAGCGGCAACGCGACGCGGCCGTGGCCGAAGGCTTCCAGCTCGTCCTGGGCCCACGGGGGCAGCGGCAGATGCCACCAGTCCGGGGGCCTCGAGGGTCGATCGGTCCAGCGCTGCCGCATCTCGCCGAGCAACAACCGGGGCGTCGTCATGCCTGCCTCCCGTCCCGCAACACGTGCTCCAACTGCGCCGCCGCCGCCCGGATGGCCTCCGGCTGCTCGCGGGCGAGCGCGTCTTCGAAGGCGGTCAACGGCCCGTCGAGCGACCGCCGGCCGGCGGCGTCGAGCCGGGCGTGGCGGGCCAGGGCCTGCTCGAGCAGCACCCGGTTCGGCAGCAGATCGCGAGGGTGCACCTTGAGGTCGTCGAGGCGGCGCAGGGCCGCCGCGCGCTGCGCCGGGGTCATGTGGCCCGCGCGGGCGTCGATGACGATGGCCCGCGCCTCGCCGGTGGCCACGATCCGGGCTTCGACTTCGAGCAGCCCGTCGAGGGTGTGCGTGAAGGCCACATCGACGGCCAGGCGGCCGTCCTCACCCTCTGCCGATGGCAGATCGACGACCTCGAAGCGCCCCAGGCAGCGGTTGTGGCGCACGTAGCGGTGCTCGCCCTGGTAGACGGCGATCATCAGCCGGGTCTGCCGCGGGTGCATGGTCCAGAATCGCTCGACGCGCCGCACCGGCAGCGTGGTGTTGCGGTGCAGCACGGGCGTGAAGTAGCCGTCGAGGACATCGCGGCCGCCTTCACGGGCGGTCTCGACGCCGAGGGAGTGCGACAGGACATCGGTGACCACCAGCTCGCGCACGGCGGCGTGGCGGCCGGCGAGCCCCGCCTGGATCGCCGCCCCGAGCGCCACGACCCGGTCGGGGTCGAGGCGGCAGGTGGGCGCGCGGCCGAACAGCCGCTCGACGAGGTCGATGACCGCGGGCGTCCGGGTCGCGCCGCCTGCGAGGATCACCTCGTCGACGTCGGCCGGCGCCAGCGTCGCGTCGCGTAGCACGTCGACGACGCGCTGCCGGATGCGGGCGACGAACGGCGCGCAGGCCGCGTCGAGATCCGACCGGGTCAAGGACAAGCGCCGGCCGCCCCCGAGCGGCACCAGCGCGCCGTGGGACGTCGACAAGATGCGCTTGGCGTCCTCGCACGCCGCCCGCAGTACCGCCGGGGCGACCCCGTCCGCCTGCGCCCGCGCCATCAGCGCCGTGGTGATGTCCTCGCCGCCGAGCCGGCTGTCGCCGCCGGTCGCGATGACCTCGACGATGCCTTCGAAGACCTCGAGTACGGTGACATCGAAGGTGCCGCCGCCGAGGTCGACGACCAGCAAGCGCCGCTCCCGATCGGCGTCGGCCAGGCCGTAGGCCATCGCCGCGGCGGTCGGCTCGTTGACCATGCGGACCACCTCCAGGCCGGCCAGCCGCGCCGCCTCCAGGGTCGCCGCGCGCTGCGGCTCGCCGAAGTACGCTGGCACCGTGATCACCGCCCGCTCCACGCGACGGCCCAGCCCGCGCTCGGCGCGCACCCGGGCCTCGCGCAGCACCAACGCCGACAGCTCGGTGGCGCTCAGGCGCAGCTCGCCGAACGCCACCGGCGCGTCGGATCCCATGTCGCGCTTGAAGCACCGGGCGCCGTATTCGGGGGCATGGTCCAGGCGGGCCCGAGCCGCCTCACCGACGAGCAACGTCCCGTCCTCGGCGACGGCAACCACGCTCGGCAGGAAGATCTCGCCAGCGTCGTCATGGACGACCCGCGGCCCATCGGCGTCGAGCGCCGCGACCACGGTGTGGGTGGTGCCCAGATCGATGCCGACCGGCGCGCTCATCGACCCGTCCCGCCCGATTGCCCCTGCGCTTCGAGCTGCTCGGCCTCGGCCGCCGCGCGCCGCTCCAGCCGCTCCAGCCGCCGGATATGCGCGGGTGTCATCTGGGCGATCAGCCACACCAGATCGTTGAGGCCCGGCTCGACCTGCGCCGCTCGCGCGCGCGGATCACCGATCGTCCACACCCCCGCGACGAGCTCGTGTGGCCACACCCCGGCCGCGGCGCATTCGCTGGTCATGCGCGGCCAGTTCAAGGCGTGGTGCATATCCGAGTGCAGCTCCGCGGCGCCCGCGTGCCGGCCGATCCACCAGCCGCCCACCGCGAGCAGCGCCACCGTCGCGAGCCCGACGACGGGGGCCTTGATGGCCGCGCCCAGCATGAGCACGGCACCGACGTACATCAGCCGGCTCAGGATACGCAGCCCCCGCCCGCTCGCGGGCGGCGATACGTCGGGCGCCCGCAGGCTGGTCCGGATCACCGTGTCGACCTGCGCCTGGTCGGGCATGTCGGGCGGCTCGCCGCGATAGGCCCACGCCCACAGGTACGCTCGCTGGTCGCTCGCCTCTTCGTACATCTGCCACAGGGCGGCGTAGAGGCCGGGGTGTCCACGCTCGAGCAGCGCCAGGGCGCCGTCGAGGTCGACATCGCACTCGACGAGCCGGCGCAGCGCGCGGGCGGCCTCCACCGGAGGCGCGCCGTGGCCGGTGCGGATGATGTCCAGGACCGCAGCGGGCACGCGGTGGGCGCCGCGCACCGCGCGGGCCGCGTAGAGCAGGTCGGTGGCCTGATCGACAAGCCCGTCGTCGAAGGGATGATCCGCCCGGCGCAACGCGTCGACGAGTCGGTCGAGCTCGACGGGCGCCAGGTGCCAGCGCAGATCGGCCAATGCCATCTGAAGGACCCGCGCCTGGACCGGCAGCGTGTGATCGGCGCGGCTCTGCCAGCGACGCCAGGTCTCGGCCGCGCGCTGCGGGTCGAGGTGGCACAGGCCCGCCAGCAAGGCGCCGCGCGCGTCGGCCCGAGCGCCCTCGGGCAAGGCGGCAATGGCGGCGTCCAACGCCATCTCGGGGGCCCGGCCGCCCTGCTCGTACAGGCGCGAGACCACCAGCGACCAGCCGCCTGCCTCCAGCGACGCGCGGTCCATGCCGAGCAGGGCGCCGAGGTCGACCACCGCGCGCGGCGGACCCTCTCCCTCCCCGTCGACCGCCGCCGCGCCGCGCTGCAGTGCCGCCCGCGCCTCTTCGTAGAGCCGCCGGACATGGGCGAAGACATCGGGCGCGGACTCGGGCGAGAAGACGCGGATGAGCTTAGCGTAGGCCCGCTTGAGGCGGCGGAGGTCGCCGACCGCAGCGGCGCCGAAGAGCGCCTGCGGTGTCTGCGCGCTGAGCGGGTCGGTCGTCAAGTCGGGTTGCCTCGGCAGATCGTGTCCGACCGCATAGTGGCACAGCGCCGCCCCGACCGACCACCCCGCTCGATCACGCGGCGCCCGGCGGCGTGGGCGGCGGAAAGGTGCCCTCCTCCCCCGCTCCGGGTCGTATTCGCCCCGGTTACGGCGAGCCGTTCCATCTCCCGAGATCCGAGATCCGAGTCAGGGTCGCGACGAGGCTTCCTGCGAGGACCAACCCCAGGGTCGGGCCCAGGATGACGACGACGCAGACCACGAGGATCGACTCCAAGATCAGGCCCAGGAAGGCGACGAGGTGCACCGTGAGGGTCGACTTCAAGGCCGGACTCAGGATCACGGCGAGGCGCAGCGCGAAGGTCATCCACAGGATCAACTCGGGCTTGAGGCCGATTACCCGCCCAGAGGCGCAAGAAGCGGGGCGCTCTTCTACGAATCGAGGCCTCTCTGCAAGACCCTTCATCGCAGCTTGCCAACCGTCGGAGACAACGCGGTTGTCGATGTCGAGTGGCCCGCGGGGAGCCGGCATGACGGGCGGCGTGCTCAGAAACGACGATCGCGCAAAAAACGACGGGCGCCTGTCATACCCGCCTGATGCCCCCGCTACCCTGGATGTACAACTGCTGGCGGGAGGCCGAGTTCATGAAGAACGCGTTGATCGAGACCGAGCCGGAGGGGCTGGTCCCGGTGACCGATCCGACACCCGAAGCGCTCAAGGAGCACCTGTTGCAGGTGTACGAGGAGAGCGGCTTCGGCGAGATCATCCCGATCGACGAGCTGCGGGCCGGCTTCGACGACATCCTGGCGGACGCGGCCGTCCTCCTCGGTG
>JAUHXC010000051.1 GCA_030427205.1 bacterium
ACGGCGTCAACGACGTCTTCGACCTCTGCCCGCTCGACTTCGACCCCGATCAGGTCGACCTCGACGGCGACGGCGCCGGCGATGTGTGTGATGCCGACGACGACGGCGATGGCATCGACGATGACATCGATGACTGTCCGCGGCAGCCCGACGGCGAGACCGATAACGATCGCGACGGCCTCGGCGACCTGTGTGATGCGGACGATGACAACGACGGCGTCGCCGATGATAGCGACCTCTGCCCGCTCGTCGCCGATCCGGACCAGCGCGACATCGACGGCGATGGCACCGGCGACGCCTGCGATCCCACCGACGACAGGCCCTTCGAGGTGCGGACGCCCGAAGAGAAGTGCGCCATCCTCATCGCCGACGAAGCGCCCACCGTCGAGCGCCTGCGCCACTGCCCGCCGCCCGCCGACGACGGCTGCAGCGTCACCCCCGGCCGCGATGGCCCTGCACCGTGGGGCTGGTGGCTGTTGATATGGGGCGCCGCGCGCCTGCGGACGGGGGCGGCTCGGCGATCGGCGTGATGCCGCGGGCAGGGCGTCGCTCACCGCCGGTCGGCGTGGTATGACCGGGTCGTTCGACCCGACCCGGGAGCCCCGATGTCCGAGCCATCCGCCGAGCCGCTCTTCGACGATACCGAGCCTTCGCTTCCGCCGGTGACCCCGGCCCGCTGGCCGCTGTGGCTGTTCATCGCCGCGCTGCTCGGCGGGGCGGGCTATCTGGGCTGGTCGATGATGCGCGCCACCGACCCGCGCACGGTGCTGGTGGCCATCGAGCTGGACGGTCATTGGTTCGAGGGCTCGATGGCCGCCGCCGAGCTGGCCGACACCCTCAACGAGGGGCTCGAGTCGCTGGGCTTCATACCCATCCGCCCGGGGGATCCGGAGGTGCTCGCGACCCTCGAAGGCGCCGACGGCGATCTCGAGACCGCCGCGCGCAGCCTGGGCGCGGGCTTCGTGGTCGGCGGGCGCATCGCGGTCGAGGCCATCGAGCACCCGGTCGGCGATGGCTATATCGAGCTGCGGGCCAACGGCGCGGTCGAGGTCTTCCACGTCGACGACGACGCCGCGCCGACGCCCAGCGGTGATATCCGCGGCTGGTCGGGCGCGCCGGAGAAGGCCCGCGCCATGTCGCTGCTCGCCGGCGGCTCTCTCAGCCGGCTGGCGCTCGGCGAGGCCCTGCCGCGCTTGCTCGAACACCCGGTGCTCGCGGCGCTGCTCGAGGGTGACGCGCGCACCGTCTCGGCGCTCAACGGCGCGTCGAAGTTCGTCGGCGAGCGGCATCGCGCGCTGAGCACCGCCGAGAAGGCCTATGAGGGCTACGGCCGCCGACGGCAGCTCTACGAGAAGGGCCCGGTCGCGGTCACCTACCACGGCTCGACCGCTGACGACGACGCGCTGTGTGGGGTCGGCGCCGCGGGGATCTGCGTCAAGACCGAGGCCGCCCGGCCCTATTTCTCTCCCCGGCGACGCAAGCTGCGCATGCTCGAAGAGCTCGAGACGGTCGAGTGGCGGCCGATGGGTGGCGGCGAGGCGCAGGTGCTGTGGGCCGGCTATAACGTGCCCGGCTACCCGCGGGTCGCGCCGGATGGCGGGTCGATCGCTTTTGTCGAAGACATCTTCGGCTGGGCCAAGGCCCCCACCCTGATCGCCGACGGCGAGGCGAAGCGGCTGCTCGTCGACCCGCAGCGCTATTTCACCCAGGCGCAGCCGGCGCCGGGCGCGGGCGCGGTGGCGATGTTCGCCCAGGCCGAGCGCCGCGGGCCGCGGGGGGTGCTGGTGCTCGACCGCGCGGGCGAGACGCTGCTCGATCTGCCGCCGACCGGGGGCAGCTACGACGGCCTCACCTGGGGCGACGCGAAGAGCCTGCTGCTGCTGCAGACGCCGCCCGCGCCGCCGGGCGCCGAGGCGGATGACGAGGGCGATGGGTCGGACGAGGAGAACGCCGACCCAGCGGAGCCCGCGGTCGATCCGGCGGTCCGGCCTTTTGTGGAGACCCCCGCCCAGACCCTGTGGCGCGTGCCTGTCGACGGCGGCGAGCCGACGGTGCTCTACGTCGCCGCCCCCGGCGAGCGGCTGCGCTGGATGCGGCGGTCGCCGGACGGCGCGCGGGTGGCGTTCGAGCGCCGCGTCCAGCGCAGCCGCTCGCCAGGGTCGCCCGCGGACGAAGCGCCGGCCGCCGATACCGAGCCGCTGCCGGAGCCGGGGCTGGCGGTGCTCGATCTGAGCGCCGAGCCGGCGACGCTGACCGCCCTGCCCCTGCCCCGGCGGGTCGAGGCCCCGAGCTTCTCGCCCGATGGCCGCTGGCTGACGTTCGAGTACAACCCGCCGGGCAGCCGGGACGAAGAGATCGCGGTGATCGATCTCTCCGCGGCGGATCCCGTCGCCAGCCTGAAGGTGCTCACCGACAACCCCGAGCGCGATCGCTACCCGGTCTTCGGCCCCAAGGGTGAGCGGATCTACTTCGAGCAGCTCGGTGAGGATCCCAACAACCGCCGCCGCGGGGTGAGCCTGATCGCGTCGGTGCCGGCGCCGTGAGCGCCGCCGACACCGCGTTCGACTTCGACGCCGGCGCCCACCGCTTGCGCCGCCGGACCCGCTGGGCCGCAGCGGGCATCGCGCTGGGCTCGGTCCTGCCCTACGAGGTCATCGCCGGTCGCCCGCAGTACATCTGGGATCTGGCCGACGAGCTGCCGCCGGCGGGCCTGCTGGCGGTCTGCGCCCCGGCCCTCGCCGGCCTGCTGATCGCCGTCGCCGGCTGGCGCGCGCGCCGCCCGGGCTCGCTGGGCTGGATCGTCCTGGCCACGCTGATCGGCATGCGCCTGGTCATCGACGTCGGCGCCGACGCCGCCGCCTGGGGCGCGCTCGGGCTGCCGGAGAGCGTGACCGCCCGCCAGGGCTGGGCCCTGCTCGCGTTGGGGGCGACCGCCGCCGGCGCGACGCTGACCTTCAAGGCCCACGCCCGCCGCGCGGGGCACGGGCTGCTCATCGCGGCGGTGCTCGTCGCCGCGGCGTTCTTCGGCTGGCCCGGCCGCGGCGAGGCGCCGATCCGCACGATCATCCGCGCCGCGGGCGCCTTTGGCGATCTGCCCGATTGGCGCTTTCAGCTGGGCATGCTCGTGGTGGGCACGATGGCGCTGTGGCCGGCGCTGGTGGCGCTGGCCGGCCTGCTGCACCTCAAGCGGCCGGCGCGGGACGATCACCCGATCATCGCGCTGGTCGCCCTCTATGGCCTGCCGTTGCTGATCGCGATGCTGGTCTTCCGGGCCGTGCCCGGCGCGGGCGATGGGTGGAGCATCTTCGTCGCCCTGGGCACCATCGCCGTGCTCGCCGCCACCGTCGCGCTGCTCGCCTCGGCCCTCGAGGCGGCCGTCGAGGCCACCTTCGCCCCGCCGCCCGGGGTCGAGCCGCCGCCCGGGTGGCCGCCGCGCACGACCGCGGCCCTCGCCGGCGGCGTGATGCTGCTCGTCGTCGGCCTGACCGTCGCGCTGGCCCGACCGCCGGAGAAGGGCGTCGAGTGGCCCCTCGGACCGCGCACGCCGCCGGCCGACGCGGTCTTCACCGAGCAGCTGCCCGCCTGGAACCGCGCCCGCCTCGCCTGGGATAGCAGCGCGCGCACCGGCAGCGGGGCCACCGCGTTGCTGCGGGTCAAGGCAGCCGGGCGCTCGCTGATCGAGGCGGCCGAGGCGGTCGACGCCGGGCTGGCGCGCGCCCTGGCCGACATGGTGGCCGGCGCCCGCGACCTGCACGTCGCCGGCCGCACCTGGTATCGGCTGGTGGCCGCGGTCAACGAGGCCAGCCGCCTCGCCGGTCTGCCCTATTATCTCGACCCGACCGTCTTCACCTTCCAGACCGCCGACGGGCCCGGGCGCCACTTCCGCATGCGCACGTTCGCCGTCGAGAAGGTCCGCCGCTTCGACGTCGAGGACCAGCCGTTCGCGACCCTGCACGTCCGGCGCATCGACGTGCGCGACGCCGGCAGCCGGCTGCTCGGCTTCAGCCGCGACGTGCAGCGCTTCGCCCTCGTCGACCTCGACGAGGCGAGCCGCTTCGAGACCTCGCTCGCCGAGAGCGCGCTGGCCGAGCCGCCGCTGTGCGAGACGATCGAGGTCGAGGACGCCGGCCCGGGCCTCGCCCGCTGCGGCGCGGTGCTCGCCGAGCTGCTGCGCACCCTGCCCGATGGCCTGACCCCGGCCATCGTCGCGACCACCGACCGCCACGAGCTGCAGCATCAGATCGATGGGCCGCACCTGCCGCTGTCGTCGGCGGTGCTCGCGCGCCTCGGCGGGCGCCATCCGCGACTGCAAGAGCGGGTCAACCGCGAGCTGTCGGCCTACGTCGCCGAGCTGACGAGCCCCGACGCGCCGCCGACGGTGGGCTTGATCCACCTCGTGCGCTTCGCCCTGCAGGGCGGCGGCTATCTACATCATGTGGCCATGATCGCGTTCGAGACGATGGTCGATCGCCCGCTGGACGACGGCTTCGGCGGCCCCGATCACCGCGCCGTGGCCGACGCCTTCGCCCAGCTCGCCGCCCTGCCGCCCGATGTCCTGCGTCAGCGCGCCGCCGACGCCTGGGCGACGCTGTTCGGCGAAGGGTTGGCCGAGGTGGCGTCCGTCGACTGATCGCGCGGCGCCGCGCCACGGCACCAGGCGGTGTATTCCGGCTGGGCCGCGTCGTAGGCGGCGCCGTCGAGGCCGAGCTGCGCGAAGCTGCGGTCGACGCTGTAGTTCTTGCGCTCGCGCGGCGCGTGCGCGGTCGGCACCCCGTCGGGCAGGGTCTCTTCGTCGAAGCAATGGGCGTAGACCGCCCGCATCGTGGACTCCAGGTCGCGCACGTAGGCGTCGAACGGCAGCGCCAGCCGCCGCGGCCCGTCGGTCTGCCCGGCCTGGCCGAACCACTGCATCTCGCGCTGGTTGTAGAGCCGCTCGGTCTCGGCGAGCCCTTCGACCAGGAAGCGCCACGCCGGCTTGCCCAGCGCCGGCTCCATCGGGTTGCTCCACAGGAAGTTGATCATGCTGCGCAGCCGCTTCGAGGGCTGGCGGGTCATGGTCAGGAAGCGGCCGTCCGGGTACCGCGCGGCCAGCGCGTCGGCGGCGGCGAGGAAGTGCCCCTTGACGAAGACGCGCTGCTCGGGCCGGTTGCCCGCGAAGAGCAGCGTCTTGCGCAGCGTGCGGTCGAGCAGCGCGACGAAGGTCTCGGTCATCAACCGGTCGGTGGTCGGGCCGGGCGCGCCCTGGCCCAGCTCTTCGACGAGCACCTGCGGCCCCAAGAACGGCGCGAAGCGGTTGAGGTGCATGGTGAGCAGGCCGATCTCGAAGGTATCGGGGCCGAAGGCATCCAGCTCGTGGCGCTCGGTGAACTCGAGCGGCATCCAGCGCTCGAACCAGCCGCGCACGGTGTCTTTGTCGACCAGCCGCCCCACCGTGGCCGCCGCGAGGCGCCAGAGCCAGAGGTAGGGCGCGAGGATCTGCAGCGCGCCGGGCGAGACCACCCGTGGATCCTGCTCGATGTAGTGCGCCAGCTGGGTGCTGCCGCTGCGCGCCGCGCTGATCTTGATGATCGGCGCCCGCACCTCCACCGCTGTCAGCGCCCGCCCGTAGAGCAGCTCGTCGAGCATCCAGGCCAGCCCCAGCAGCGGCGCGCGGGCCAACGTGCGCAGGATCGCCGCCGAGAGCCGCACCTCGAGCAGGCGCGACATGCCGGGTTCGGGCGGCGCGCGATGCCAGACGAGGCCCAGGTAGTACAGCGCCTGCGCCGGGCGGACCATGTTCGGCGGCAGGCCCCAGACAGCGGCGCCGAGCAGGACCAGCAGCCAGAGGGGGCTGAGGGCGAGCCCGATGGCCATGATGAGCACGAGGCGCAGAGCCGCGACGGCCATCGCCAGCGGCCCCGTGGAGGCCGCGCGATCGGGCTCGCCGGGCAGGCGGTCGGGGTGCACGACCCCCGGCACGATATAGGCCGGGGCATCAGCGGGAGCGGTTTGAGCGTCGGTCATGAATCCTCGCAGCGAGGCGGCCAGAGCTACCGGATGGCCCGCGGCCGGACAAGGCGCTGGCGCCGAGTGCCCCGACTCTGGCGCGCTCGGCCCCCCGGACGCTTGGCGATTGGCGATTGGCGATCAGACGGGCAGCTCGACCTCGAAGCGGGCCCCGCCCAGCGCAGCGCTTTCGCTCACCGTCACCCGCCCACCCATCAGCTCGACGCAGCGCCGGACGGTCGCCAGCCCGAAGCCGTGGCCCGACGCCGCGCTGCCCAGGCGCACGAGCGGCTCGAAGATCCGCTGGCGGGACTCGACCGGGATCCCCCGGCCGTTGTCCTCGACGATCAGCGCCGTCCGCCCGATGCGCGGCTCTGCCGAGAGCCGCACGATGGGCGCCCGATCGGCGGGGCAGTACTTCAGCGCGTTGTCGAGCAGGTTGTAGACGACCTGCCCGACCAGCGTGCGATCGCCCAGCACCGTCGGCAGCGACGGGGGCAGCTCGATCTGCGCGCCGCGCTCGGCGATGCTCAGGGCCAGCCGATCGACGGCGTTCTGCGCCGCCGCCGACAGCGACACCGGCTGGCTCTCGATGGCGGTCGAACCCAGGCGGGCGTAGTCCAGCAGCACCTCGACCAGCTCGGCGAGCTGCACCGCGAGGCTGCGCGAGGCGTCGACGAGCGGCGAGTCGCTCTCGGCGGCGATCAGGCCGAGGAAGCCCTCCAGCGTGCGCAGCGGAGACTTGAGGTCGTGGCCCGCCGCGCGCAGGAAGAGCTGCAGATCGGCGTTGCGCAGCGCGAGCGCGTCGCGGGTGAGCGACAGCTCGTTGCGCTCCTGGTTGAGCTCGCTCTTCAGCCGACCCGCGCCGGTCACGTCGACCAGCCAGTGCACGCGCACGGTCGGATCGTCGCTCTTGACGTGCACGCTCAGCTCGTAGAACCGCTGCCCGCCGCTCGGCCCGGTCCGATTGAGCCAGGGCAGAACATAGGGCTCGCCGCCGGCCACGGCCTCCTCGATGGCCTGCTCGGCCCCCAGCAGCTCGGGCAGCGCGTCGGTCAGCGGGTCACCGGCCGAGAGCGTGCCCCAGACGTGGCGCGCGCCGCCGATGGCCTGCACGACCAACGCGGCGTCGGTCAGCGCGCAGCCGATGCCACGGCGGGTACACAGCTCGTCGAAGAGACCGTCGAAGCCGATCCCGTCGCCCGTCGGCTCGCGGCTCACTTGGCCAGCAGGGCCCGGCCGAGCGTGGCGAAGGCCTCCTCCACCCCGTCGCCGGTGCGCGCGCTCGTCGCGAACCAGCGCGCGTCGAGCCGGGCCGCCTGCTCGACGATCGCGCCCGTGTCGATGGCCGGGGCGAGGTCGCTCTTGTTGGCGCACATGATGCGGGGCACCGCGCCCACCGCCTGCACGAGGCTGCCCACCTCCTCGTCGATGGTGCCGAAGGTGCGCGGGCGGGTCGTATCGCCCACCAGGATCGCGCCCGACGCGCCCTTGAGATAGCTCGGGCGCAGCCCTTCGAAGCCCTCCCGGCCGCTGATGTCCCACAGCATCAGGGTCAGCGCGGTGCCGTCGATCGTCAGCGGCTTGCGGCTGACCTTGACCCCCATGGTGCTGAGGTACTTGTCGTCGAAGGCATCCTCGACGAAGCGCCGCACCAACGAGGTCTTGCCGACCGCGAAGCTGCCCATCATCACGACTTTCTTGAAGATCGCCACCGTGCTCCCCCGGACGTGCTCCGCGCAGGCTACTCCCCCGGCCGCCGTCGATCCACCCCGACGCGGGGGCAGGGGCGGGCTCGTCTCAGAGAAACGGCTGCGTCTCATCTCGTCTCAGCGGCCTGCGGCACCCGGCGGATCGCGCCGCCGCGGTCTCCAGCCGCGCCGCGCCCGTTGGGCGATGAATCCGGGCCTCGCGCTCGGACGGGCCGCCGGAACAAGACATGGCATACAGCGTGCAGTACCGCAGTGGCACATGGCGCGCGACGCCGACGCGGCGAGACCGAGAGACCGGCGGCCGCCGTAACCCACAGCGCAAAACATCGCTCGAATACGCCCCAACGCCTCGGAGACGACCGATGATGCACGACCCCGACGACCTGTCCGCCCGCCTGTGGACCGCCTCCGAACAGATCCGGCTCACGGCCACCGCGCTGGCGTGCATCGCCGAGGGCCTCGACGCGGTGGACGAGGCGATGGTGCCGCACATCGCCCGGCTCGAGCACCGCGCCGCCGAGCTGATGCGCACGACGCTGCGCCTCGCCCGCGACGCCGGCCTCGCCGAGTCCTGGGGTCTGGAGCTGCTCTTCAGCGGGTCCGAGCCGAGCCGGCCCCGGCGGCCGCAGCCCGCGGCCTCGCAGTCGATCGAGCTCGATCCGCTGCCGCTCTTCGATCCCCTGCCGCCCCCGCCCGTGCGGCGGCTGCAGCCGGTCCGCGCGCCGTGGACGGCGCAACCGACTTTGCCCGGCGCGTCGGAGCCGGGCCTGCCGGTCGAGGTCGAGCTGCCGATGTGACCCGCTCGGCCCGCGGCGCCGAGATCCGGCCTGTACGGGGCCGTGGGCGGCATCAGGGCCCATCAGGGCCCCGGCACCTCGAGCCGGATCCGCGCGACCCGCCCCGCCGAGCGCCCCGTAGCGGCGCGCCGCATCACCGCCCCTTGCAGCCGCGGATCGGTCAACAGCCGATCGGCCACGACGTCGGCCCGCGCCCGCCGCAGCTGGGCGTTGCGCCGCGGGCTGCCGGAGGCGTCGGCGTGCCCCTCGACGACGAAGCGCAGCCACGGGCGGGCCTGACGCAGGCGAGCCATGTCGCTGAGGGTCCGGGTCAGCATCGCCTCACCCGCGGCGGTCAGCTCGGCGACGTCGGGGCCGAACTCGATCTCCACCGCCTCGACCCGCGCCTCGGCCGCGTCGAGCGCGTCCACCGCCGCCGTCACGTCCACCGCGTCGATGCCGTCGAGGGCGACGCCCCGGCGCTCCGCGCTCTCCAGCCACGCCGCGGGCGCCTCGCCGGTCACCACCAGCGTGCCGCCCTCGAGTCGAAGCTGCGCGCTGTCTGGCGGGTCGAGCAGCAGCCGCGCGCGATCGAGCCGCTCGTCGATGATGCGCAGCGATCCGCTCTCGACCCGGTGCACCCCGGGCACCAGCGGCAGGATGGCCCCGTAGCGCTGCCACCAGTCGGCGGAGGCCTCACCGAAAACGGTCACCGTCCCCCGATCGAAGACCAGCTCCACCCCGTCCGGCGCATCGACCGCCATGTGCAGCCGCCGCAAGACCAGATCCGGGTGATGGGCGTGGTAGGCCTCGAAGTCGGCGCTCCACTCGTTCAGCCCGAGGCCGTGCGCATCGAAGATCGACACCGGTGAGCGGGCCAGCGGGTCGCGCAGCCCGCGCACGTGGTGGTGCGCGCCGTCGCGCTGGGCCTGAACGACCACGATGCCCGGCTCGCGGTCGAGGGCGTCGAGCACCATCTGCCAGCGGGACTCCGCCTGCCACGCGGCGAAGACGGCGTAGCCGATGAGACCCACGACGGCCAGCAGCAGCATCACCGCCGGCCACAGCCGCGGCGCGGGCGGATCGGGCGAGCGCTCGACGAGTTCGAGCAGCAGGGGCTCGATGTCGGCGAAGCGATCGACGTCGCCCTCGAACTCCACCAGCCGCCGATGGGTCCGCTGGTCGATGGTGTCCATCGTCTCGTCGATGACCCCGCGGAAGGCGGGATCGGGCGCGCCGGCCAGCTCGACGGCCAGCACCGCGCGCGCCGTATTGGCGATCCAGACCGTCTTGTCGCCGATGGAGATGCTCTCGACCGCCTCGTCCTCCCCCGCCCCGAAGCCATCGTGCAGGTACGACTGCACCGCGGTGAGCATCGACGAGACCACGTCGGGATCCTGCTCGACGGCCCCCGCGCCGCCGGACGCGGAGACATGGCGCAAGAGGATGCCGGTCTCGGCGTGGATCAGCAGCGCGCGCACCACCCGCCAACGCAGCGAGCGCAGCAGCACGATCTCGCCGAAAGAGCGCCGGGTGACCACCGCCTCGACCCGCCAGGCCACCGAGCGAGGCGAGAAGCTCTGGTCGAGCAGGCGGCTCAATTCGGCCAGCCGGGTCTTGAGCTCCCGGGCGACCCATTGCCGGATCAACGCGCCCATGACCGGCGTCAGCGCCTCGACGACCCGCGCCTGACCGGCCTCGATGAAGTCGTCGAAGCCGCGGGCCACGACCGGCTGCATGCTCGCCGCGAAGCGCGGATCGTCCCCTTGCCGCCGCACCGCCTCGGGCAGCACCCGGGCGACCTCGTCGGCGCGGATGTCATCGACGTCCAGACGCCCTTCGAGCGCGTCGAGCCGGGCCTGCTCCGGGGCGACGAGCAGGCCGCGCAGCGCGCCGTAGTCGTCGCGGGGCTCGGCAGCGTCACGGGGCTCGGCAGCGTCACGGGGCTCGGCGGCGTCGCGAGGCCCGGCCCGTTCGGGTTCGACCGGCTCGACCGGCTCGCGCGTGGAGACCTCGCCCGGCACGGCCGAGGCCGGGCCGGGCGGATCGTCAGCCATCGCTGTCGATGGCGTCCTCGGCGACCTCGTCGGCGACGCCCAGATCCAGATCGATCAGGCCGTCGTCAAGCCGCAGCGCCAGCTCGGTGAAGAGGCCGGCCAGACCCGCGCGGTCCACCTTGTCGGCGCTCAGGTTCTCGACGGCGTCGTCCAGCGTGCGGGTCAGGCTGCCGTGCTGCTCGCGCAGCTCGCCGCGCAGGGTGCGGGTCAGCTCGAGCAGCTGCTGACGCAGGCTCTGCTCGGCGCGGCTGCTGCGATCGCCGAGCTCACCGAGGCGCTGCTGCAACGAACGCTCGGTCGACTCCAGCTCACGGGTGAGTCGGCGGCTGTCGTCGGACCGCGCCCCGCTCTCCGCCCGCAGCCGCTCGTCGAGGGCCGACAGCTCGCTGCGGGTGAACGTCTCGAGGGCCTGCAGCCGACCGTCGACGTCGCTGCGCAGATCGGCGAGCGATCGCTCGACGGTCTCCTCCAGCCGGGCGAAGCGGCGGTTGTAGTCCCGCATCTGCGCCCCGAAGAGAATGTCCCGGATCTTGTCGACGTTGCCGCCGGTCGCCGCCAGGCCGGCCATGGCGTCGGGCTGCGCCGCTCGCCGCCGTCCGCGCGCTTTCTCCTTGCCCATCGCTCCCCTCCGCTCGTCCGAGTACGGGCTCATCGTGCTGGCGGATTCTAGGCCGCGCGGCGTGGGCGGTACAGAAAACGCGCGAATCGGCGCCGCGACATCTGTCTCAAGACGACAGCCGAGAGACAGAATGCCTGAGACACACCCGAGACACGCACCGCGTCGGCGTGGCCCTCCAGCGCAGAAAACCCGCGAAACGGGCCCGCGCAGGCGCTCTTGGGGCTGGCATCGCGCTTGCTCTAGCGCAGGCGCCGAGAGCCACTGGATACAAAGGTATCCGCAGCCCACGACCCGGAGGCCACCATGCACCGCATCGAGAGCAGGACCGCTTGGAGCACGCGCCCGCGGCAGGTCCGCAAGACCGCCGACAGCGTGATCGAGTTGCAGATCGTGCCCGGCCTCGCCGCCGACGCCTTGATCGTGCGCGCCCGTCATCGCCTGTCGATGCACGCCGATCGGGTGCGACGCCGCCGCCGGGGCGCTGGCATCACCCCGGCCACCTCGTGGCCGATGGCCAGCGTCGCCCGCATCAGCCTGCCAACACGACCCAAGGTGAAGGCGCCCGAGCCGCCCGAGCCGCCCGAGCCCCCCGGAAGCCCGCCGCCGCACGACCCCTGTCGCTGAGCCGCTCGCCGGCCTACCAGCTGCCCGTGCTCGGCATCGAGGCCCAGGGCTCCTTGGCGTCGAGCGCCGGCCCCTTCTGCAGCAGCTCGATCGAGATCTGGTCCGGCGAGCGCACGAACGCCATCCGGCCATCCCGCGGCGGACGCAAAACGCTCACACCCATCGACTGCAGGTGCTCGCAGGTGGCGTAGATGTCGTCGACCGCGAACGCCAGGTGGCCGAAGTTGCGCCCGCCGTCGCAGGGCGCGTCCTGATCCCAGTTGTAGGTCAGCTCGATCTGCGCGTTGTCGTCGTCGGCGCCGGTCTCGAGGAAGACCAGCGAGAAGCGGCCCTTCTCGTAGTCGCTGCGCCGGGTCTGCTTCAGCCCGAGGCCGTCGCAGAAGAAGCGCAGGGCCGCGTCGAGGTCGTAGACCCGGATCATCGAGTGCAGGAACTTCATGTCGCTCGCTCCCCTCGCCCGGTGGGCGTCGTAGCACAGGCTGCGGCCGCCGCGGCGGCTGTCAGCCGCCGGAGACCATCGCCTTGATGGCCGCGTAATCCTGCCCGCTGATGGCGCCGACCCGCACGCAGCGCAGGTGCCCGGCGGGATCGACCAGGGCGTGGATCGGGATCGCCGACGTCCGGTCGACGCCGAGCAGATCGAGGAACCCCTCCCAGTCGGCCTCGCCGCGGATCCAGCGCACGGGGCCGGGCAGGCCCTTGGCCATGCGATCCTTCAGCGCCGCCTCTTCGCTGGGCTTGTCGATGGTCAGCAGCTGCAGATCGACCGGCTTGCCGTCCTTCTCGAGCCCGCGCACCCAGCGGGCCATCAGGCCCATCTCTTCGACGCACGGCGCGCACCACGTGGCCCAGACGTTGACCCAGGTCCAGCGGTCGTTGGCCAGGGCCTTGCTCGGCACCTGTCCGTCGGGCAGCGGGCGCTCGGCGGGCCACTCGAAGGCGCGCTGGCCGGCGGGCCACGTCGCCTCGCAGAAGCCGCCGGTGTCGTTGACCGGGCCGCCCTTCTTCTTGGGCTTGACCGCCGCGGTGCGCCCGGTGGGCTTGGGGGCCGTCGCCGGCTCCTTGCTCGGGCAGCCGGTGAGGCTGAGCCCGGCGAGCACGAGGGCGGCCCAGGCGGCCAACAGCGCGGCGCGGGTCGAGGTGCGGTTCACGATGGCGTCTCCCATGGCATCGGGATGGCTCCCGGATGACTCATAAACTCGTCAATGACACGCAAAACGGCACCATAATGCCATACTTACACGTCCGCATGGCATGCGAAATGCCATACCCGCAACGTCAGATCGCGCAGTCGATCCAGGCGACGAAGGCGCTGCGGTTGATCTCCTTCTCGGTGCACTCTTCGGTGCGCGAGCGCTGCCAGCCGCAGAACTCTTCGCCGAGCTGGGCGAAGTCCTCGCCGAGCCACAAGAGCCCGACCTGCTTGGCGATGTCCGGGTCGCGGAACTTCTGCTCGAGGTGGCCGAGCACGCTGCGCGCCCGGCCGGCGCTGAGCTTCTCGTTGTGCTCGGTCTTGCCGTCGGGGCTCGCCCGGGCGACGACGAAGAAGAAGCTCGCCCCCTGCTGCGCGGCCCAGGCGGTCTCGACGGTGCGCACGCCGGACGGGTCGAGGTCGACCGAGTCGGCGTCGAACTGCACGATGTGCGCCCGCTTCTCCAGCGGCCGGAACAGCGCGTTGAACTCGTCGTCGGTCAGCTGGGCGACGTTCTTGGCCACCGCCGGCTGACAGCCGCGGCCGCTGGCGCCCACCAGCCCGCAGGCGGTGGCCACCCGGCGCACGATGGCCTTGAGCTTGGGCGTGCAGTAGGCGTCCTCGCTCACCGAGGCGATGGCCACCTCTTCTTCGGCGGTGTAATCGGCGGCGTTGAGCCGGCTCTCGGCGGCGCCGAGCCAGCTCGACACCATCAAGAGCGGCACCAGCAGAGCCGGCACGCCGACGATCGCCCGTCGCATGATGTCGTTCACTTCGCGCCTCCCACCATCCGGGTCAGAGTGTATTCGAGCCCCAGGTCGGTGTCTTCGTCACACAGGCGGTTGCCTTTGACGAAGAGCTGCGGGGTCATGACCGGCAGCGCGTTGGCCACCGCCCAGCGCAGGCTCTTGACCACCCGGTTGCGGGCCACCGGCGTGCCCAGGCAGCCGCCCACCGCCGGGAAGGCGGCCTTGATCTGGCTGCGCACCGGCCCGTCGCCGTCCTTGGCCGCTTCGAGCAGCGCCGCCTGGTTCTCGAAGGCCCACTGCAGAATCGCCCGCACGTCGCTCTGCCCGTTGGCGCAGAGCATCGCCTCGCTGACCGCGCAGGCCCCCGGGTGCAGCGACTCGGTCAGCATCCAGTTGCACTCGGCGTCGAGCGGGAACAGCACCGCCCGCAGGTCGAGCGTCTTGTCGAGCCCGCTCTCGTGCAGCCGCCCGTCGAAGGCCTTGCACGCCGGGCACAGCGGGTCGAGCAGCTCGATGGAGGCCGCCTTGCCCGGGTTGCGGCCGATGTCGAGCATGATGCCCGCCGGATCCTCGGGCTGCACCAGGGTGCCGCAGCCGCTGACCCCGCGCTCATTGGCCTCGGTCTGCGGGATGAACACCAGCCAGACCATGGTCAGCACGACCACGAAGCCGACGCCTTCGAGCACGCCGACGCCGAAGCGGCGCGCGCCGTCGGGATCACCCATCGGCGGCGAGCTGCTCATCACGAACGCCGCGAGCGCGCCGACGAAGGTCAGCCCCGAGACGACGTATATGCCGGCGCAGACGGTGCACAAGGCGCCCACCTCGCTGTACGAGATGTAGCCGTAGCCGACGCTCATGACCACCGGCAGCACCGTCGCCGCGAGCAGGAAGCCGGTCTCGGCGCGGGTCGCCTCGCCGCCCTTCCACGCCAGGTGGGCCGCCCGGTAGGCCAGGAAGCAGAAGACGGCCAGCGCGAACAGGCTGATCGGGATGCCGCCCCAGTAGTCGGTGCGGAACCACGAGCTGTAGGGGCTCATCATCACGACCTTGCAGCCGTTCTCCATGCCCGCCTCGCCGCCCGGCATCACCGAGCAGGTCACCGAGTGCACCTGCCGGTCGAGGTGGGCGGCGAAGTCGGCGGTCGAGGTCGCGGCGAACATCGCCCCGCCCAGCGCCGCGAGCAGCACCAGCACCAGCGGGATCCGGACTGGCTTCTGGCCGAAGCCGGTGTTGATCGGCGGTTCGTAATCGACGTCGGCCTCGACGTCAGCCGCGTCGGGGAAGCCGTCGGCGTCCCCCAGGCTGTAGCCGTCGTCTTCGGCCAGCTCTTCCCATTTACGGGCCATGCGCATCTCCTGCGAGCGGTCGCCTGTCGCATGGGAGGCGCTCGCGGGGCGAAGCGTCGCAAGGCGCGCCGATCGACGCAAGCCCGTGACGCCCGGCGGTACAGCCCGGCACGGGCCGGCCCGGGTCACCGGCCGGAAACCGTGCGCCTTTGAGCGATGTGAGCTAAGGTCACTCCCGGACTCGAACACCCGCGAAACCACGGACCCGACGGCCGCCCCCATGCCCACCCGCGCCGACCTGCCCGATCTGCTCGCGCCCATCGACGACGCGGTGGTCGTGCTCGATCGCAGCGGCCGGGTGGTGCACGCCAGCGACGGGTTCTGCGCGCTGCTCGGCTTCTCCGCGGACCAGGTCGTCGGCGACGATCCGCCGCTCTTCACCCGCAGCGGCGCCTCGCGCGGCGGGGTCAGCCTCGACGACGACGCGATGCACCTGCTCACCGCCCACGGCCCGGTGCCGGTGGACGTGCGGGTCACTCCGCTGATGCTCGACGGGGGGCGGGTCGACGTCTACGCGGTGCGCAAGGTGCCGATGAACCCGCGCACCGGCCACGCCGAGAAGCTGTCGGCGGGGCACCTGCGGTCGCTGCTCGGGCACCTGCCGGGCGGGGTCTATCGCTGCACCTTCCGCCGCACCTGGCGCACCGTCTTCGTCTCGCCCCGCTGCGGCGAGCTGCTCGGCATCCCGCTCAACCGGCTCGTGGGGCGCAGCGGCGTCGACTTCCGCGAGCTGATGGTCGAAGAAGACATCCCGCTCGTGCGGGCGACGGTCGGCCGCGCCATCGCCCGCAAGCAGCCCTACGAGCTCGAGTACCGCATCCGCCGGGGCGACGGGACGATCCGCTGGATCCACGACCGCGGGGTGGGCGTCTCCGACCGGCGGGGCCGGGTGCGCTGGCTCGACGGGGTCATGTTCGACATCACCGCGCGCAAGAAGGCCGAGAGCACGCTGGCGCAATACGCCGCCGACCTCGATCAGTCGCGCAAGGTCGCCGAGGACGCCGCCCGCACCAAGAGCGAATTCCTCGCCACCATGAGCCACGAGATCCGCACGCCGCTCAACGCGATCATCGGCATGACCGGGCTGCTGCTCGAGCGGCCGCTCGACGCCCGCGAGCAGGATTACGTCGAGACCATCCGCCTGTCGGGCGACGCGCTGCTCGGCATCATCAACGACATCCTCGACTTCTCGAAGATCGACGCCGGGCGCATCGACCTCGAGGCGGTGCCCTTCGACGTGCGGGTCTGCGTCGAAGAGGCCCTCGACCTGCTCGCGCCGCGGGCCGCCGAGAAGCGCCTCGAGCTGCTCTATCGCCTCGACGACGACGTGCCGGCGCGGGTCGAGGGCGACGTCACCCGGCTGCGGCAGATCCTGGTCAACCTGCTCAGCAACGCGGTCAAGTTCACCCAGACCGGCGAGGTCGACATCTCCGTCTCGGCCGAGGGCGGCACGGGCGAGCGGGTGCGGCTGCGCTTCCAGGTACGCGATACGGGCATCGGCATCCCGCTCGACGAGCGCGAGAGCCTGTTCGAGGCGTTCCGCCAGGTCGACGCCTCCACCACCCGCCGCTTCGGCGGCACCGGCCTGGGGCTGGCCATCAGCCGGCGGCTGGCCCAGCTGATGCACGGCGACATGTGGGTCGACAGCGTCGTCGACGAGGGCTCGACCTTCGGCTTCGACGTCGAGCTCGGCCGCCTGCCCCAGCCGGCGGTCCGCAACCCGGCCAACCTCGCCGCCCGGCGGGCGCTGGTCATCACCGAGCACCCGCTCGCCGGCGAACGCCTCGCCGAGCGGCTGCGCACATGGGGCATGTTCGCCGTCAGCAGCACCTGGAGCCCGGTGCTCTTCGAACACCTCGACGGCCAGCCGCCGGACGTGCTGCTCATCGAGGGGGTGATGGGCGACGTCGACGGCGACCGCATCATCTCCGCCATCCGTCAGCGGCTCGGCGAGCGGGCGCCGCTGATGGTGCGCATGGATCCCCTGCGCCGCCGCCCCGAGCGCGCCGGCGCGCCCGATCGCCAGGGGCCCGACGCCGAGCTGACCCGGCCGATCCGCGACGACGCGCTGCGGCGCACCCTCGCCCGGCTCTTCGGCGCCGAGTCGGTGCTGCCGACGCCGATCCCGATCTCGGCGACCATCCCGGCGATGCGCCTGCTGGTGGCCGAAGACAACCCGATCAACCAGAAGGTGGTCGTGCGCCAGCTCGAGACGCTCGGCCTCGAGGCCCACGTGGTCGCCGACGGCCGCGAGGCGCTCGACGCGCTGAGCCACGCCCACTACGACGTGGTGCTGATGGACGTGCAGATGCCCGAGATGGACGGGCTCGAGGCGACGCGGCGGCTGCGGCGCATGCTGCCGCCCGACGACCAGCCCTATGTCATCGCGCTGACCGCCAACGCCACCCGCGAGGACGAGGTGATCTGCATCGCGGCGGGCATGGACGCCTATCTGGCCAAGCCGCTGCGGCGCACGAAGCTGGCCGAGGCCCTGCGCGCCGGGGCGCGGCGTATGGCCCGAGACAAGGTCGATCCGTCGCTGATCACCCGCTGAGCCCGCGAGCGCTCAGTGAGCGCGCGGCATGGCGGTGACCGGCGCCGGCTCGGACAGCACATGGGCCCGCGCCAACCGGCGCAGCAGGGGCTCGATGTCGATGGCGCGCTTCTGCACGGCGACCTCCTCCGGTTCGGCCCGCTGCCCGACGAAGAAGCGGGTGCGCAGATACTGCACCGGCTCGCCGGGCGCCGGGCGGATACCGCTCAGCGGGATTTGAAAGCCTTGGATCTGCGCGATGAACATATCGCGCGCGATGGGGATGAGCGCGGGCTCGTAGGGGATGTTGGCCTCGTCGACCAGCGGCAGGGTCAGCTCGAGCCCGCCGGCCTCGGTCTGCGCGACGCTGATCGGGCCGATATTGGGCCCGCCGACGTACTCGCCCACATAGTCGGCGTAGGTCGTCGGATCGGGCGCGCGGTCGGGGGCTTCGGCGGCGGGCGGGAAGTCATCGCTCGCCGCCAGCATCGGGATGAGGCAGCCGAGCAGCTGATTGTTCAGCGCGTCGCCATTGGCCAGCACCGTCGCGCCGAGGCCCAGCTCGGGCGCGGTCACCAAGACGCTGGTGTAGCCGGTGATGTTGCCGCCGTGCCCGACCAGCTCGACCGGATACCACGACCGATCGATCCACAGGCCGTGCTCGTGGATGAGCCCGTGGCCGTACTCGACCTCGACGCCGAACGACTCGGCGGGCACCTGCGGGCTGCGCCAGACCTGCCAGGTCTCGGGCGTGACCGGCGGCAGCCAGGGCTCGGGATCGAGGTCGTCGCCCAGCGGCCGGCCCTCCATCACGTAGCGCACGTAGTGGGCCAGATCGAGCACCGACGCCCAGCCCAGCCCGGCGGGGCGGGTCCAGACGCTGTCGTACTCCTCCGCCGGCACCCGGCGCAGCATGCCGGGGAAGGCGCCCGCGGTGGATCCCAAGGCGTAGTCGCCGTCGGCCACGACGTCCGCCGGGCGGAAGACGACCCGCTGCATGCGCAGCGGCTCGAAGACCAGCCGCTGCATCGCCGCCCGATAGCTCTCGCCGGTGAGCACCTCGAGCACCCGGCCGGCGAGCATGAAGTTGGGGTTCGAGTAGTTGTAGAAGGTGCCCGGGTCGACCATGAAAAAGGCCGACTCGGCGAAGGCTTCGCCCTCGACCACCTCGCCGAGCACGCTGTCGGGATCACCGGGCTCTTGCAGCGCGATGTAGTCGGCCATGCCGCCCTGATGGGTCAGCAGGTGGTGCACCGTGAGATCCTGCCAGCGGGGGTCGGCGTGCTCGGCCAGCGGCGGCAGCACCTCGGCGGCCGCGGTCTCGGCGGCGATATCGCCCTGCTCGATCTCGGTGAAGACGGCCAGCGCGGTCATGCCCTTGAGGGTCGACCCGAAGCGGAAGAGCGTCGAGGGCGCGACCGGCGTCTCGTCGGCGTCGTTGCGGTGGCCGATACCGGCGGCGTGCACGAGTTCGCCGCCCTCGACGATGGCGACGGCCGCGCCGGTGGCGCCGCTCGCGTCGAGCACGCCGGCGAGGCAGAGATCGACCGCCTCGAAGCGTCCCGGCGGCGGGCCGGCGTCCGGCGCCAGCGCATCGGCGATCGCCATGTCGGGCGCGGCCATATCGGGCGCGGCCATATCCGGCCCGGCCATGTCCGCCGCAGCGTCGGGCGCCGGCATGGCATCCGGCGCCGCGTCGACGGCAGCGTCCACCGGCTCGCCCTGCGACCCGTCCTCGAAGCACCCGGCCAACGCCAGCGCGCCGGCCAGCGCGACCCCTGCCCGCAACCCATGCATGGCATCACCTCCCACCCGGCCGTCGTTCGACGCCGAGCCTGTCGACTGCAATGGATATCGTCCCCGTTCGCCGACGGGTACGGGCCGCCCGACCGCCAATGTAGACCGATCGGCCGCCGCGGCCCGATCTGGATGCCTTCAGCGTCCGTCGAACGCAGCGGCCCGTGCCCGACCCGGCGACGCGGCCCCGGTTGTCCCATGCGAGCGGCGGGGGTATGGTGGCGCCGTCATGGATGCAGCCCTGCCCGCCCCGCGAAGCGCGACCGCCACCCTCATCTCGTTGTGGGGCATGGTCGGCGTCGTGCTGCTCATCGGCTCGGCGCTGTGGCGCCTGACACCGCTGGCCATCGAACCCATCGCCGACGGCTCGATGAACGCGTTTCACTGGGCGCTCATGATCGGCTGGACGGCGTTCAACGCCTACGCCGAGGGCTATCGCGGGTTCCAGCTGCGGTTCTCGCCGCGCACCGCCGCCCGCGCGCTGTATCTGGGCCACAACCCGACGCCATTGCGGGTCGCGCTCGCGCCGCTGTTCTGCATGGGCTTCTTCGGCGCCACCCGACGCGTGCTCATCGCCGCCTGGGCCGTGCTGCTGATCGTGGCCGGGCTGGTGGCGCTCATCCGGGCGCTCGACCAGCCGTGGCGCGGCATCATCGACGCCGGCGTGGTCGTCGGCCTCGGCTGGGGCCTGCTCACCCTGATCGCCTTCTTCGTGCGCGGGCTCGCGCTCAACCACCTGCCGGCCGACCCGCAGGTGCCCGGAGGGGACGGCGATGCCCGAGGGTGACGGCGCGCCGGATTCAAACGGCCGCAAGACGCCATCCACCGTCGAGCCGCGCAGCGAAGCCCGACGACGGCGCTCGACGCTGAGCACCCGCGGCTACACCGGCCCGCTGCGCATCACCCCGCCCGAACCCGAGCCCGAACCCGAGCCCGAGCCGCCCGATCCCTTCCAGCTGCTGCTCGGCCCCGGCGCGCTGGTGCTCTTCGCCCTGGCCGGCGTCGTCGCCGTCTTCCCGCTCGGCTTCCTCACCGACGACCCGCAGTGGTGGGCGGTCATCCCGCCGGGCGTCGGCACGGTGCTGGTCCTCATCGCGCTGGTCTGGACCATCCGCCTGCGCGGCCGCGGCGCCCTGCCCCTCGAAGCGGTGCACTATCGCGGCGTGCTCGGCGGCCTCGTGGCGCTGCTGCTGCTCGCCGGCGGCACGGCGTTCCGCATGTGGTGGCAGGCCCAGTAGGCGCCGCGCCGGCCGGCTCGAACACCGCAGCCAATGCCATCAATCCAACGGCAGCCGCGGCGTGGGCGTCTCGGGCAGCGTCACCGCCGGATCGCGCAGGGCCTTCCAATCGGCGGCGAGCGCGTCGCGCATCGCCGCCCAGCGGGTCTCGAAGATGGCGGCCAGCGCGTCCTGCGTCTCGTCGGGCAGCATCCACGACGTCTCGATGTTGGCCGCGACGGTCGGCGTCAGGTCGATCTGATGGATGGCCAGCCGCCCCTGATACAGCTCGTTGAGCTCGTCGAACATGCGCCGGTGCATATTGGCGCCGAGCGGCACCTGATCCTGAATCGTGGCCCACAGCCCGCTGATGTCACGCGGCGGCGCCTTGGTCGGCATGCCGCTGGCGTTGACCACCAGCAGCACAACGCCGCGCCGCTTCAAGACATCCAGCCGGTTGCGCAGCAGGTGGTAGAGCGGCCACATGCCCGAGTTGCTCAGCACCCCGCCGTCGGTGAGGAAGACCCGCCCCGGCTCCCCTGCCCGGCGGTCGTCGGCGAACGGGCTGAAGAACCGCGGCTGATCGGTCTCGACCTCGACCAGCGGGAAGCCGAACGGGAAGTTGGCCGACGCCCGCACCGCCGCGACCAGCGCCGGGTCGTAGCGTTCGAGCAGGTCTTCGAGGCCGTAGATCGCGTCGCGATAGAAGACCCAGGTCGGCGCCTCGGATCCGACGAACTCGACGTAGTCGTTATGGGTCGCGTCGTCGCCGTCGCTGTCATCCTCGTCGCGGGCGTCCGCGCGGATCGACAGGCCGTCGTCGACCAGCTCATAGGCCTCGGCGGCCAGCGGGCTGATGACCACCGCGTTGGTATCGAGGGTCACCGTATTGAAGAGCGGCATCGGGCACGGCGGGTGCTTCGCGCCGGCCTCGGCCGCCGCCGACCACGCGTCGCGCACCGACGAGAGCCGCAGATCGCCGACCCCCGCCGCGTCGGCGAAGGCCGCCTCGATGGACGCGCCGCGCCCCGAGAACGGCGAGAGGAAACCCAGCACCGTCGGCCGGATGAAGTCCTGCCCGGCGCCGGCCACCATCGCGCCTTCTTCCAGGGCGTCGGGCGCGAGCCGCCGGCTGATGTAGATCGCGTTGGCCAGGCTGCCGCCCGAGACGCTGCTGATCGCGTGCACGTGCGGGCCCAGCGCCGCGGTGACCGCGTCGAAGTGCAGCCGCTCGAAGGTATGCGCCGCGTACAGGGCCGCCCGCGAGCCGCCGCCCGACGCGGCGATGACCACCACCGGATCGTCGCCGGCGAACGGCCAAGCGCTCGGCGGCAGCCGCTCGATGGACTCCGCCTCGTCATCGCTCCACGGCCCGGGGGTGAACGCCATCTTGCTGCCGACGAAGAGCATGCCGATGAGCGACAGGGCCAGCAGAATCCGGGTCAACGCCGCCCGCCGGTCGCGCAGCACCGTCGCCAGGTTGATCACCGAGCCGACGCCGAGCACCAGCAGGAAGGCGACCTCCTTGGAGATGCCCAGCACCGGCACCCGCCCCTGGGGCAGGTTGGCCAGCAGCAGCAGCGCGATGAGGCCCACCAGCACCATCAGCCGCACGTTGCGCGGATCGAGGTTGTCCCAGTAGTCGATGAGCCGGGCGAAGCCGAGGATCGACGCGAGCACCGTCGCGATGAGCAGCGCGGTCAACGCCAGATCGAAGTCGTCGAAGACCCAGCCCCCCAGCAGGAACAAGCCCGCGCAGGCGGGCACCAGCATGCCGAAGTAGCGCTTGAGCTTGTGGCCGATGCTGGTCACGAAGATGCCCGGCCACGGGCTGTCATCGCGATAGGCCGGAAAATGCCGCGGGGCGACCACCAGCGGGTCGAGCTTGCGGAACGCGACCCCGCCGATGTCCCACGGCCGGATCAAGCCGGTCGTGCCGTCGGCGGTGGCCAGGTCGCGGTCGAAGCGAAGCTGCCGGTGGCCGACGAGCAGCAGCGGCAGAAACAGGTAGGTCAGCATCAGCCCGTTGAGCCAGGCGGCGGAGAAGAAGGCCGCCACCTGACGCATGTCGAAGACGAGGTAACCGACGCCCACCGTCGAGACGACCGTCGTCGCGTTCTTGTCGAGCCAGCGCATGCCGATCTCGGCGCGCTCGGTCAGCCGGTCGGTCAACGACGGCTTGCGCGGCGTGTGCTCGAGCAGCTTCAGCCCGAGCGTATAGACCGTCACGATGCCCGCGAAGAAGGCATCCCGCGCGTCGGCGGCCGGCTTGCGGGAGGGCAGCGCGTGCACCGCCTCGCCCAGCAGGGCCCACGCGCGGGCCAGCGGCTCGAGATCCGGCGGCGCGTCTTCGGGCTCGACGGCCACCACGCAGTCGACCAGCAGCCGCAGCCGCGCGATGATCTCGGGCGCGGCGTCGGCGATGCGGGCGTCCATCGAAGCGTCACCCGTGCGCAGCAGCAGCCCGGCGTTGTAGAGCACCGAGCGCCCCTGCTCGATGCTGTCGTGCACGAAGGTCGCCGCGCGCAGGGGGTGCACCGGCGGTGAGGGCGACGCCCCGTCTGCGTCACTGGCGGATGACTCCCCCGACATCGCTCCCCTCCCATCGCAGCCTGCGCCGGGACATCATCACCGATGACTCGACGCAGATCCACGCCGTGGGCCGAGCGCCCGAGGCTCACGCCGGCTCGTCGTCGTCGTCGTCGTAGAGCCGGCGATCGACCGGCGGCCCGCCGACCCCCAACCACTCGGCCAGCGTCGCGACCCGCTGAGCCACCTCGGCCTCGGTGACGAACGACCGCCCGATGCAGATGCGCGCGCCGCCGGTCAGCGCGACGACCCGGTACAGGTTGCGCGGGCGGTTGTACTCGACCGCGAAGCCGTCGATGTCGTCGAAGGGCACGACGTGCCGGGTGCGGATCCAGGCGATGCCCTCTTCGATGCGCAGCTCGCCCGGATCCCGCTCGAAGACGGTGCGCTCCCGCGGGGCCTTGGCGGCGATCCACCAGGCGAACGCGAAGAACATCACCCCGGCCACCCCGAAGAGGTTGCGCTCGGCCCAGGCCGATACGCCGACCCAGACCCCGATGCCGATCATCAGCCCGGCGCTGAGCCAGACCGGCCAGGGCAGCGTCTTGAAGACCAGCCGCTCCGCCGAGCGCTTCGCCCAGCGGGCGCCGGCCAGCTGATCGGCGTTGCCGGTGTGGCGCAGCGGCCCCCGGGGCAGGTTGCGGTTGCGCCTGCGGCGATCGGCTCGACCCACGTCGTCCTCCTGCCCGTGACCCCGAGGCCGGGCGTGTATCTGTATCGGCGCCGGCACACCGCCGACCCCAACCGAGGAGACCACGATGCACCACGCCCTGAAGACGTTGCTGGCCGCCTTGATTCTGCTGCCCGCCACCGCCGCCGCCGAGCAATCGCCCGAGCGACCATGGCGCCTCGACCTGCACGCCGAGCTGGGCAGCCTCTGGGTGGCATACCACACCGTCAAGCTCGACCGTGACGGCACCGACATGGACTACATCGACGACCTGGGCCAGGAGAACCTGGTGCCCTTCGTGCGCGGCTCGGCCGATCTCTACCTCGGCGACCGTCAGCAGCACGTCGTCACGCTGCTCTACCAGCCCCTCGAGATCGTCTCGGCGCGCACGCTGGCCCGCGATCTGCTCATCGACGACCAGGTCTTCCCCGAAGGCGCGGCGGTGCGCTCGACCTACAGCTTCCCCTTCGCTCGCATCAGCTACCTCTACGACTTCGCCGACGGCCCCGACGAGCTGGCCATCGGCGCCTCGCTGCAGCTGCGCAACGCCACCATCGAGTTCGAACAGCTCGACGGCCCGGCCTTCCGCAGCCGGCGCGACATCGGGCCGGTGCCCGTGCTCAAGTTCCGCTGGCGCCAGGGCTTCGCCAACGGCGCGTTCGCCGGCTTCGAGATCGACGGCTTCTACGCGCCGATCAAGTACCTCAACGGCGGCGAGACCGACGTCGAGGGGGCCATCGTCGACGCCAGCCTGCGCGCCGGCCTCGAGTTGCGGCAGGACGTCGACGCCTTCCTCAACCTGCGCTGGCTCGGCGGCGGGGCGAGCGGCGGCGGCGAAGACGACGACAACCCGGGCGACAACTACAACGAGAACTGGCTGACCTTCTTCTCGCTGAGCCTCGGCCTGACCTACGGCGGGCTCTGACGGCCCGTGCCCGCCGACGGGCCTTGACCGCGCGCCGCGTCGGGGGCTACTGCTGCCCCGAAGCGGCCCCCCGCCTTGCGGGCCGCGCCCCACGCGGAGGCGGCCATGCCAATGCCAGCCCTGTCCCGAACGCCCGCCCTCTTCCGAGCCCTCTCGCTGACCCTGCTGACCGCCGGGCTGGCGGCCTGCGTGCCCACCAGCAGCGGCCGCGGCGGCGGATCGTGCGTCGACGGCGAAGCCGAGGCCTGCGCCTGCCCCGACGGGACCAGCAGCCTGCGCACCTGCGAAGGCGAGCGCTTCGGGCCGTGCCCCTGCGAAGCCACCGGCGACGACGGCGTCGGCGATACGGGCGCGCCCGACGCAGATCCGGGCGACGACGGCGGCCGGCCCGACGCGTGCCGGCCCCTCTGCGGCGAGCGGGCCTGCGGCGACGACGGCTGCGGCGGCGCGTGTGGCACATGTGAAGCCGGCGCCTTCTGCACGCCCGAGGGTCAATGCGCCGCCGAGCCCGAGAGCTGCGGCGACGACACCTGCGACGCCGACGAGAACTGCCTCTCGTGCGCCGCCGACTGCGGGTGCGGCCCCGACGAGGTCTGTGATCCGGTCGACGCGACCTGCGGCCCGCCGCCGTGTGAACCCGCCTGCGACGGCCGCGCCTGCGGCGACGACGGCTGCGGCGGCGAGTGCGGCGCGTGCGAGGCCGGCGAGCGCTGCGCCGACGGCCAATGTGTCGAAGACGACCCCTGCCCCGACCGCCCGTGCGACATCCTCTGGGCCGCCCGCTGCACCGACGACGCCACCGGCCGGGTGCTGTGCGTGCCCGACGCCGCCGACGGCTGCCCCGGCGAGAGCCGACGCATCGCCTGTGATTCCGGCCGTGAATGCGCCGAGGGCGCCTGCGCCGGCGCCACCACCGACGTCGAGATCATGTTCCTGCTCGATCGGTCGAGCAGCATGGCCGACGGCCGCTGGAATGCCATCGGTGATGCCATCCAAGGCTTCGCCGCCACCTATGGCATATGGCATCGCATGGGCGTGCGCACCTTCCCCGGCGAAGGCTGCGCCGCCGGCCCCGTACCGCCGCTGGTCATCAACGCCGCGGTCGGCGTGCGCACCGTGCTCGCCGCGGGCACCGCCCCCGGCGATCAGACCCCCATCGCCGACGCCTTCACCGACCTCGCGCCGGCCTTCGGCGACTTCGACGAGGCCCAGATCGTCGTGCTGATCACCGACGGCACCGAGACCTGCGCCGACAATGACGCGGCGCTGCTCGACGCCATCGACGACCTGCGCCGCCGGGGCATCGATCTGCATGTCATCGGCGTCGGCCCACGCGCCGACCGGGAGCTCCTCGGCCGCCTCGCCCAGCGCGCCGGCCGCGAGGCCGACCTGCCCGCCATCGACGACGGCGACGACATGGCCCGCTGGCTCGACGGGCTGCTCGATCGCTACGACGCGACCCGCTGCGATCACGATGGCATCGCCTGCGACGGCGAGGGCCTCGTCGAGTGCCGCGACCGGCGCGTCGTCGAGGCGCGCACCTGCCCCGACCTGTGCGTCGACGGCGAGGGCTGCCTCACCTGCTGGCCGCCCGATACGACCCGCTGCGTCGACGCGCAGCGGCGCGAGGTCTGCGGCGACGACGGCGACTGGCAGCCGCCCGAGGCCTGCCCCTACTGCCTGGGCGACGACTGCGTCGAGTGCGAGCCGGGCGCCAGCGAGTGCGTCGACGAGACCCGCCGGCGGGTCTGCGGCGCCGACGGCCGCTGGCAGCCGCCCGTATTCTGCGCCCACTGCCTCGACGGCGACTGCGTCATCTGCCGCCCCGGCGCGACCCGCTGCGCGACCTTCGAGCGCCAGGAGACCTGCGGCGCGAACGGCGCCTGGGGCGACGCCGCCGCCTGCGTTCATTGCCTGGGCGATGGCGACTGCGTCGACTGCCGCCCCGGCGCCGTCGAGTGCGCCGACGACGTGCGGCTGCGCACCTGCGACGACGCGGGCCGCTGGCAAGTCGAGCGATGCGACGCGTGCGTCGACGACGTCTGCCGCGTCTGCCGACCGGGCGAGACCCGCTGCGTCGATGGCACCAGCGACCAGACGTGCACCGCCGACGGCGCCTGGGGCCCGGCCCGGGAATGCGACGCCTGCGCCGACGGCCAGTGCCGCTTCATCGTCGAGGCCGACGACGTGCGCCTCGTCGACGGCGCCCGCCCGTCCGAAGGCCGGGTCGAGGTGCGGCACAACGGCGAGTGGGGCCACCTCTGCGGCCGCGACTTCGACCGCCGCGAGGCGCAGGTCATCTGCCGCCAGCTCGGCCTGCCCACCGAGACCGCTCAGCACCGCTTCAGCGAGCCCTTCGGTCGGCCACCGCAAGGGCAGGTGGCGTGGCTCGACAGCGTCGCGTGCACCGGCGACGAGGCGCGCCTGACCGACTGCGACCTGCAGCCGTGGCTCATCGACGGCAGCTGCACGATCTACGGCCCGGTCTCGATCACCTGCCTCGCCGGCGAGTGCCGGCCCGGGGACGTGCGCTGCGCCGACGACACCCACAGCCAGGCCTGCGGCGAAGACGAGCTCTGGCGCGAGCCCGAAGAGTGCGCCGCCTGCATCCGCGGCGACTTTCTCGCGCAGAACCTCTTCGCGGGCGAGTGCCGCCCCTGCCGCGCCGGCCAGACCCGCTGCCTCGACGCCGATACGGCGCAGACCTGCGGCGAAGACAACGATTGGGACCCGGCCGCGCGGGTCGACTGCGCGACCGGCTGCGCCGACGGCGCCTGCGTCGGCGACGGCGAGGTGCGCCTCGTCGACGGGCCCGTGCCCTACGCCGGCCGGGTCGAGATCCGCCACAACGGCGAGTGGGGCCGCGTCTGCGGCCGCAACTTCGACCCCCGCGAGGGCCGGGTCATCTGCCGTCAGCTCGGCCTGCCCACCGAGACCGCCCAGCCACGGTTCAGCGACCCCTACGGCCGCGCGCCCGCCGACCAGCCCGCGTGGCTCGACAGCGTGGCCTGCACCGGCGACGAAGAGGCCTACACCGACTGCGATGCGCCGCCCTGGCTCGTCGACGGCACCTGCGCGATCTACGGTCAGGTCTCGCTCGCCTGCCTCGAGGGCGAGTGCTTCCCCGGCGATACCCGCTGCGCCGACGACACCCACGTCGAGGTCTGCGGCGACGACCAGCTGTGGCAAGAGCCTGAAGAGTGCGCCGCCTGCGTCAGCGGCGACTATCTGGCGCAGAACGTCTTCCGCGGCGAGTGCCGCCCCTGCCGCGCCGGCCAGACCCGCTGCCTCGACGCCGAGCGGGCCCAGACCTGCGGCGAAGAGGACGACTGGAATCCGGACGCCATCGTCGACTGCCCCGACGGCTGCGCCGAGGGCGCCTGCGTCGGCGACGGCGAGGTGCGCCTCGTCGACGGCCCCGAGCCCTGGGCCGGGCGGGTCGAGATCCGCCACAACGGCGAGTGGGGCCGCGTCTGCGGCCGCAACTTCGACCCCCGCGAAGGCCGCGTCATCTGCCGCCAGCTCGGCCTGCCCACCGAGACTGCTCAGCAACGCTTCAGCGAGCCCTACGGCCGCGCGCCCGCCGACCAGCCGGCGTGGATCGACAGCGTGGCGTGCCGCGGCGATGAAGAAGCCTATACCGACTGCGATACGCCGCCGTGGCTCGTGGACGGCAACTGCGCGATCTACGGCCAGGTCTCGCTCGCCTGCCTCGAAGGCGAGTGCGTGCCGGGCGACGTGCGCTGCAGCGACGACACCCACATCCAGGCCTGCGGCGACGACCAGCTGTGGCAGGCACCCGAAGAGTGCCCCGCCTGCGTCAGCGGCGACTATCTGGCGCGCAACGTCTTCGCGGGCGAGTGCCGCCCCTGCCGCGGCGGCCAGACGCGCTGTATCGACGCCGACCGGGTGCAGATCTGCGGCGAAGACAATGACTGGGATGCAGATGCCATCATCGACTGCCCCGATGGCTGCGTCGGCGACGCCTGCGTCGGCGGCTGACCGGTCTACTCGCCCGGCTTGCCCTCGCCCGGCTTCACCTCGCTCGCCTTCGCCTCGACCTCACGCACCGCCTCGACCGCCGCCGCCGCCCGCGCGACCCGCGGCGGCGCGTTGGGGTGGGACCGCACCCGCTCGCCGGTATCGGTCACCGCGAACGGGACGAGGTCGCTGGGCTTGCCCGGCGTCGGCAGCAGCGGCTTCGCCCGCCACTCGCCCATGATCCAGATCGCGCAGGGCTTCTCGGTCTGCGCGCCGCACGCCGCGCGGATGCGATCGGCCAGGGAGATGCCCAGCCGGCTGTCATCCAGCGCCAGCGCCAAGGCATCGGGGCGTTTGCCGCGCGCGCCGGCCGCCAGCGGACCGCCCAGCACGGTGGCGTGCTCGACCCCGCCCAGCGGCGAGCGGGTGATGCCCACCGGCAGCCGCACCCGCGTACCCGGATCGAGGCCGTCGAGCCACTTGAGCACCAGCGTCCGGTTGGAGACGTCGGGGCCGTCGATCCAGATCGTCGGCGGCTGCGGGCGCTTGTTGCGCGGCCGGACCGCGGTGGAGACCCGGTGCTCGGCGCCGGGGCCGATGGCGTCTTTCGGCATCTCGAAGCTCCCGGGCTTGGCCATGGCCGGCGTGGATGCCATGGCAGTCATACCAGCGATAGCACCGATGGCATACAACCACCGATGACCCTTGCGATAGCTCCGATGGCTCATGGCACCTCCTTGCGGGCGATCACGAAGACATAGCCATAATACTGGCCGTAGCGATCGTAGATGTCCGCCTCGGCGATGCTCTCATCCAACGCCGCCGTCAGCGCGGGGCTGCACGGCTGGGCGCGCAGCGTGGCGACGCGGGCGCGGATCGGGTCGTAGTAGTTCGACCAGTCGCTCGCGGGCAGGATGAAGTCATGAATGACATACCATCCGGCCGCCGCCGTACGCTTGCGGGTCGTCTCGACGTCGCCGAGGGCCGGATACTCCGCTTCGAGCATCGCGCGCAGGTCCGTAGGCACGTCGGCGGTGAGCCAGACCAACTCGGAGAAGGCCAGCCGCGCGTCGGGTGAAGCGATGGCATGCCAGCGGCGCAACGCCTTCTCGACGCCGACGCTGTAGGCCGCGCCCTCGCTCCAGATGAGATCCGCCGGGCCCGGGTGGTCGAGCATCGAGCCATGCCACGCGGTCACGCGGTCGCTGACGTTCGCGGCGGCGGCGCGCTTCTCCAGCTGGTCGAGGAAGGGCCGATGCAGATCGACGCCGACGACCGCCGCGCCGGGCAGCGCATTGGCCAGCGTGACCGTCGGCTGGCCCGGGCCGCAGCCGAAGTCGATGACGCGGGGCTTGTCGGGCAGCGGGCCGCACGCGGCGAGGGCCCGCCGGGTCGTGGCCGCGCTGCCGGGCCCCTCGCGGTCGAGGTCGCGGTGCACCTGGAAGAACTCGGGGCTCACGGGCGGCTCCGGGGGTGGTTCTAGGGTCACGGTAGGATGAGCAGGGGCGCGGTTCAAGGTGAGTTCGGCCTGTCGAGGAACCATGTTCTCGCCGGCCGCAAGCCGATGTCGCTGAAGCCGTAAGCGGAAGCTGCGGCCCGGCGATATGCTACGCGGCAGCGCCCGGCGCCCGAATACCACCCGCAGCCGCGAGAGACGCGAGCGTCTGAGAGATCCCGAAGCAATGGGGCATCACTCTGATGAGGCTTGATACCCTCCTCCGGGCTCTTGCTCTCGGTCCACTCCCAGACATTGCCCAACATGTCGTAGAGCTTCCACGGGCTGGCCGCCCGACCGTCTGGAAGTCCATGGCTCACCGGGTGCGTCTCATCCGCGTTCGCCCCAAACCAGGCGATGTCGCTCAGTTCGGCCCCGACCTGGGCAGCATAGCTCGCCGACATAGTGCCCGACCTAGCCGCATACTCCCATTCCGCTTCACTCGGCAGGCGATAGCCAGAACAACCTTCGAGCGACTCGATTGCATCACATGTGAAGCGGTCGTGGGCACCATCGTGGGGATCACCCACGCAACCTTCCAGGCGATAGCATGATGCCAACCCCTCCCGCGCCGAGAGCCGGTTGAGGTACAGCAGCGCCGCGTACCACGTCACCCGCTCCACCGGCAGCCTGTCACCGCGAAAGAGTGACGGGTTGCCGCCCATCACCGCCCGCCACTGCGCTTGGGTCACCTCGGTGCGCCCGATCGCGAACGTGCGCCGCCCGGGCTCTCCGATACGCACCCGATGTCGGTGCTCATTGTTGTATCGCCCCGGCTCGTCCTCCGGCGAGCCCATCCAGAACTCACCCGGCGGCAGCACGACCATCTCCGGCCGCAGCGGCTGCGTGGCATCGAGCGGCGGCGGATCGGCGGCTTTCACCCGCCCACGCAGCCCCACCGCGGCCAGCGGCAGCGCGACGCCGAGCGCGACGAGCACCACACCGCCGGCCAGCGCCCGGCGCGCCGGGATGACGCGATCGCTCATGGCATCGCTCGCAGAGAGCCAGCGAAGTCATACGCAGTGAAGCAGTCTGAGGATGTCGGTCGCGCCATCAGCGGATATCGCTCCTACCGGCTCCCGGTACGCAAACGCAGGCTCACCCGTCCTCCGCCGGCTGCGGTTACACGACGCGCTCGGCGCCGTCCGGGCTCACGCCGAGCCCCTCGGATGTCCTGGTGCCATGACCGTGGATTATCGATCGGATCGCATGGGCACCACGCGGCGGGGCTCACAGGGAGAACCCGATCAAGATTGGGCCAAGGAGCCAGAGGTTCAGGGGACAAGAGGCCAGGTTCTCGCCGGGCGCAGCCCGAGGGAGCGGTTGCGGTAGGCCGGGCGGACGGCGTAGCGATTCGCTGCGCGGCAGAACCCCGCCGTCGAGTTCCACCCGCAGCCGCGGGAGACACGGTCGCGCGGGAGGGGGGCTTCGACGGGGGTTGCTTCAGAGCGGTCGGTGATATCGTTCTCGTAAGCATCCTGAACCCATTCGTAGACGTTGCCGATGATGTCGTACAGGCCCCAGTCGTTGGGCTGGCGTTCGCCCTTCACCGGCGCCTGCGCGCCCCCCGAGCCGTCGTATACCGCGATGTCTGCCAGCGCGCCATATCGCGCCCCGGTCGTGCCGGCGCGGGCCGCGTACTCCCACTCGGCCTCGGTCGGCAGGCGGTAACCCGCGCAGTCGAGGCCGGCGAACGTCACCGCCCCGCAGCGGAAGTTATCCGCGTTGGTGCAGGTGAACCACCCGTCCTGCCGGCCAATGTCGCAGTTCCCGGAGCCGAGCTCGCCAACACAGTTCAGAACCCGATAGCAAGGCTCCAGCCCCTCAGCCTTAGACAGCGCGTTCACGTAGGCCACCGCCTCGAACCAGTTGACGCTGTCCACCGGGTAGTCGGCGCCGTCACGGCTCGGGCGGCTCTTCATCAACGCCGTCCACTGCGCCTCGGTCACCTCCGTCTCGGCCAGCCAGAACCCGCGGGTGAGCGTGACCGCGTGCTGGCCTTCGTTGTCGAAGCGCCCCTCTTCGTCCAGGGGGCTGCCCATCATGAAACGCCCCGGCCGAACCGGCAGCATCGCCGGCCGGTTGTCGGTGGCTGCCAGGACCCGCGCGGCTTCGGCCCCGGCGTCCAGGGCAGCGTCGACCGCAGGCTCAGCGTCGACCAGCGGCGCGGGCGCGCCACCGTCCACCGGGCCGCCATCCGGCGGCCCGGCGTCGGGCAGCCGCAGGATGCTCGTCGGCGCCGCCACCGCCGCCGCCTCGGCCGTCAGCGGTCGCGCCTGCCCGACCTCCAGCGTCCAGAGGTCATCGCCGGCCGCCTGCGGGACCTGCGCCCCGCCCCATACGCCATCGAGCAACCACAAGCCCAGCCACAGCACAGCCGCGGCCACCACAGCCCAGGCCAGCGGCGCGCGCACGCTGCCCCGATCGAAGCCGCCCGCCGAGACCACCTCGCCCGGCGCGCCCCGCCCCAGCGCGTGGTCCAGGTGCAGCGCGGTCGCGCCGTCGATCGTGGCGCGGCGCACCCGGTCGAAGCCCTCCAGCATCTGCCGGGCGTCGGCCGCGAGCGCGGTCCCCAGGAACGCGTCCACCCGCGCGACCGCGCCCGCGCTCGGCGCCCGCCGCAGGTCGTACATCGCCTGCCGCAGCCGATCGGCCTCGGCTTCGCCCGGCGCGCGCGGCCCGCCTTGTCGTGCGGCGAGGGAGGCCGCCTGAGCCTTGGCGATCCGCGCGTCGATCGCAGCCAGGTCACCGATGCCATCCAGCGCGGCCCACGACGCGAGCAAGTCTTCCTCCGCCGGCACCAGCCGCGACCGCTCGGCCAGCCCCGGCCCGCGCTCGCCGCGGGCGGCGCGCATGCCTTCGAAGGCATCGATGACTGCCTGCACATGCCATCGCTCGGTGAACACGGCCTTCACCGCGGGCAGCGCCTCGCGCAGAGACTCCGCCCCGTCCCACTCGGCCTCGGGCACCAGCGCGCAGGCCGCGGCCCACTCGGCCAGCGCGGCGCGATACCCAGGCGTGTCCTCATCGGGCAGCCCCGGCCAGCGCGGCGCGCGCCCCGGCGGATCGCCGCCCAGACGCCGGGCGGCGGCGACCAGCCCCTCCGGCGTCATCGGGCAGCGCGCCAGCCCGTCGCTCTCGATCAGGTGGGCATAGCGCGCCTCAGTCGCCCCACGCCGCGCGGGCGGCCGCGGATCGGGATCGACCCAGACCCGGTCGGGCCACGCCCGCAGCAGCTCGGTCCAGCGCGCCTCGCCCTCGCGGGCGTCGGTCAGCAGCCGATGGGACAGGATCAGCAGCGGCCCGTCACCGAACCGCCGCGCCACTTGAGCCAAGGTATGCCGCCGCCCGTCTTCGTCGGTGAGCCAGTCGGGCCGCCGCGAGAACTCGAACGCGCGCAGCGGCACGTGCCGCTCACGCCAGAAGCGCACCAGCCGGTTGAACCCGCCCAGCCAGACGTGCTCGCCGCTGCCCTGGTCGACGAAGATCGTCAGCGGCTGGTCGATCCGCCGCACCTGCGGCACTACCCGCAGCTGGCCCGCGGCCCGCGCCGTGGCTTCGGCGGTGGCCTCGGCGTCGATCCGCTGGCCCGGCCGCGCCTGGAAGATCTGCCCCAAGACATAAGCCGACGCGTCGGCCCCGGCCGGCGGCGCGCGCCACTCGGTCGGCGCGCGGCGGGTCGTATGGGCCCGCTTCTCCGCGGCCAGCCGCCGCCGATCGGCCTCGGCAGCACGCGCCACGGCCTCGCGCTGCTCGATCTCGAGCGCGCGGCGGTTGCGATAGCGATCGAGCAGCACGGCGCCCATCGCGATGAGCGCCGCGCCGAAGAGCCACGCCAGCCAGTCGCCCAGATCGAAGACCGCCGGCGCCTGCGCGACGGGCACATGCTGCGCGCGCGGGTTGGGCACCGGCTCCAGCGTCGCGGCGCGCGATGTGGCCGCGTCTGGCATACCGGCGTCGGTCGATGCCATCACCGAGGCATCCGCCGATGACTCATCGGATGGCATCTGCGATGGTTCAGAGATGACAAAACCGATGACGACCCCCACCGCGAGCAGCGCGGCGAAGACCCATCCGAGTGATGACTTCGATGACTCCGATGACTTCGCCAGAGGTCCTTCGATGCCATCCGCCGCGGCGCGCTGCGTGGGCTCATACCGCGCGATCGCCGCCCGGATCCGCTCGACCTCGTCCCGATCGCGCCCGAGCGCCGCCGCGAGGCCGTCGGCCCGCGCCTCCAGATCCTCTGCGGTCTGCGCCGGCCAGCCCTGCCACAAACGGTGGGCCTTCAAGCGGGCGGCGACCCCCAGCGGGGCCACCTCGCGGTGGATCCGGTCGAGCAGCGGGTCGAGATCGGTCGCGGCCATCGTCAGGTGCGCGCCGTGACCCGGTCCCAGTCGGCCTTCAGCTTGAGCAGGCAGCCCAGCCCCGGCAGCTCATCCCAGCCGAGGCTGGCCGACAGCTCGAAGCCGCCGTCCTTGGGCCGCACCGCCTTGTCGAACGCGGCCAAGCGCGCCTCGGCCTTGGGGTAGACGCCCGGCGTGATCAGCGTCTCGAACCAGCCGATCAGCTCCGAGGTCGACGGCGCCTTGAGCAAGACCGCGGCGTAGCGCTGGCGCAGCGCCAGGAAAGCCTTCACCGCCGATGGGATGTGCCTGTGATGGGTCTTCGCGAAGCGCGCCTTCAGGATGCGATCGAGCCGCTCGCGATCGGGGAAGCCGACGTGATGGAAGACGCAGCGGCGCAAGAAGGCGTCGGGCAGCTGCCGCTCTTCGTTGCTGGTGATGATGATCACCGGCTTCTCGTGCGACGCCGGGTCGGGGTGACCCAGCTGCCGCCGCAATGGGATGCCATGGCTGATGACATCGCCCCGCGCGGGGCCGATCGCGCCCCGCGCCTCGCCGTCGAGCTCCTTGATCTCGAAGCGCCCCTGATCCAGCTCACGCAGCAGGTCGTTGGGCAGGTCCCGCGGCGCCTTGTCGATCTCGTCGATGAGCACCACCCGCCGCGACCGCTCGGGCAGCCCCATCTGGGCCAGCGCCACGCCGAGCGGCATCAGCTCGATGTACAGCCGGGCGTCCGCCGCCCGCGCGGCCCCCGCCTCGCCGCGGTTGTGCGCGTCGCCGAAGCGGCGCAGGGCGTCGTAGTGATAGAGCAGGTCGCGGGCCTGGGTATCGCTGCGCACGTAGCACTCGAGCAGCCCGTCGGCGTCCCGCGGCCGCCAGTCGGCGCGGTTGCCGGCCAGCTTGCGGGCGATGGCGAACGCAAAGTCGGTCTTGCCGCAGCCCGGCTCGCCGGTGAGCAGCAGCGGCATGCCCAGGGTGATGGCCGCCTTCAGCGCCGAGACCAGCCGCCGGTCGGCTACGTACTCCGCGGCGGGGTCGCGCCCGTAGAAGGGCGCGGCGAAGGTGGCGATGTCGATGCTCAATGGGCCTCCTGCGTCACGGCCGTCGGCGGCCGTCGAGGACCGCCTGGATGGCCCGGGCGAGCCGATCGAAGCAGCGCCCGCCGCGGTCGAGTTCATCCCACAGGCGCTTCAACCGCAAGCGATCGAGCTGCGAGACCCGCTCGCGCACGAGAAAAGGCAGCACGTCGTCGGCCCAATCGGGGAATTTGACCTGCTTGAGCCGGCGCACCGTCCACGGCTGGCCCTCGCCCAGCGCCTCGAAGGCGGCGAGGCGCGCGTTGAAGGCAGCGTCGGGCCGGTCATACGAGACCGCCAGCATGATGTGCAGCCGATGATAGCCGACCACGTCGCCCAGCAGCCGCGGCGCCTCGCGCTCGACGAAGTCGACGACCAGCGCCCGGTCGTCCTCTTCCCAGCCAGGGCGGATCGGCGCGTCGAAGACCACCACCAGCCGCGACTCGTCGCAGGCGCCGGCGAGGATGTCGACGGTGGTCCCGCTGCCCCGGGGGAACTGCGCGGTCGCCCGCGACGACCAGTCTTCGGCGCTGGTCGGCGCCGATCCGAAGCCCGAGGTCAGGTAGGGCACGCGCTTGACGGTCAGCGCCTCGGCGAGCCCGTTGTTCAGGTCGCGCTGCATGCGATCGACGAAGTGATGCAGCGCCTGGGTCGCGTCGCCGTGCAGGATGATGAGCCCCGATCGGTCCTCGCGCACCAGATCGCGCAGGCGATACCACTGCGACTCGCGGTTGAGCTGAATGGCGTGGCCCAGGGCGCCCTGCCCCTCGTCGACGTCGGCGATGGCGGCGCCCGATTCATTGGCCACCAGCGCGTCGAGGCCGTCGGCGCTGCTCGCCTGCACGAAGGGGCCGTCGGCGGCGATCACGACCGCCACGACGGCGCCGCCGATCATCACCGGCGCGCCGATCGGCGGCGGCTCCGCGGGCGGGCAGGCCACGGCGAGCAGCATGACCCGGTCATAGCCCCGGGCGGCGTCGGGGTCGATCACCCGCGCCGCGAAGCCTGCGACGGCGGCGCTCGCGCCGGGCTCGACGGGCGTCGCGCTCACCGGCACCGTCGGCGCGCCGTAGCGCGGCGCCTCGAGCACCAGCGTAGCCCAGCCGGCGCCGGCGTTCGAGCGATCGCGATCGGGCACCGCGGCCGAGGTCTGGCCGTCGGGCGTGATGACCGCGCAGTTGACGCGACCGCGCTCGCCGTCCATGGCCAGCGCGGCGGCGGTCAGCACCCGCGCCGGCCCGATGAAAATCCCCTGCCCCGCGCGCCGCTCGCGGGCGTCGTCGCTGCGCACGTCCACGGTCGGTGGCTCTGCCGGCGACGCGTCGGCCCGCGCCCGGACCAGCAGCGCCCAGTGACCGAACGCGTCGGCGCCGTCCACGTGGCGCACCTGACGCCCGGCGCGCTCTAGGTACAGCGCCAGCGGCGGGCGATCGAGGCCGTCGATGCGCGAGACCTCGGCCAGCGTGCCGACGTCGAGGTCGAGCTGGTCGGTCTTGCGCTTCGCGTCGGGGATGGCGTGGATCAGATCCGCGGGCAGGCCCTGCAGGCGCACGTCGCGCGCGTGCCCCAAGAGGCCGGTCTCGGCGCACAGGTCGATGATGCGATCGTGCTCTTCGGGCCACAGCAGCCGCGGCATGGCGTCTCCCCTCGCCTGGCCGCAGTCGAGCCCATCTGCGCGCCGAGGTCAATGACAGCGGCATTACCCGGCGCGCGGAGATGAGATATGCCTTGACGGACGAGGCATCGCTGCCTACCCTCGCGGCGTCCCACTGCTGGGACCTCCTCGCCCCGCCGGTCCGCAGCCGCCCGCGGGGGTCACCGAGCCCACGCTCGGATCCAGGCTGAGCCCATGTACCGTTGTGATGTCTGCGCGAAGGTGATCCCGCCCGGGATCCGTGCGCGTCGTATCGTCGTCGAAACCCAACCCCACAGCCACCCTGCCCGCACGATTCGCCAGCGCCGACGGGGCCGAAGCCGCGGCAAGCCGATGACCGATCCCGGCGGGGTCGGCCCGCAGATCGTGCGCGAAGCCACCGCCTGTCCCGCCTGCGCGAGTGACAGCGCCGACCCGAGGGAGAGCCGCCCGAACGACGGCGTCGCGCCGGATACGCCCTGATCGGGCGGCGTCTGCGCGGCGGCCTCCTGACATTTGGCAGACGCTGTCTGCCAAATGTCGGGCGCGCACGCTCGACCACATGCCGCCGATGGGTCACAGTACCGAATGCGGGCACCCGCCCGCGTCCCGACCCACCCGGAGGCCCCCATGCGTCCCCTCACCCGCCGCCGCTTCATCGGCACCTCGGCCGCGTTGGCCGCCACCGCCACCCTCGGCCCGGCCTGGGCCGATGACGTCGAGTTCAGGCTCAAGGTCGCCACGGTCGCGCCGCCCGGCACCCCGTGGGCCAAGCAGCTGCGCAAGCTCGAGAAGCAGGTGCGCGAGCGCTCCCGCGGCCGCTTGCAGCCCAAGATCCACCTCGGCGGATCGCTCGGCGACGAGAAGACCAGCGCCGGGCGCTCGGGCGACGACGCCGGCTGGGCCGGCAGCCCGTCGGGGCTCTCCGATTCGCTGCCCGAGATCAACGCCTACGAGCTGCCCTTCCTCTTCGCCGACGAGCGCCGCGCGCGGCGGGCGACCGACGGCGCGAAGATCCAGACCGACGCGCTGCTGCGCCGCGCGCGCCGCAAGCTGATCTTCACCGGCGAGCTGGGCTTTCACGCGCTGGGCACGCCCGGCCCCATCCGCAGCCCGGCCGACCTGAGCGGCCTGCGCATCGCGACGCCGCCCGGCAGCCCGCGCGGTCGCATCTGGCGCGCGCTGGGCGCCCGGCCGCAGACGGTGGCGTCCAAAGACACCGCCGATGCCTTGCGCCGCGGGCGGGTCGATGGCTTCAGCGCGCCGCCGCTCTTCGCGCTGGGCGCCGGCTGGGTGCGCGCGGGCATGCACATCACGCTGCTGCCGATGATCTACAGCCCGCTGTTCGTCCTGGTGAGCGACTCGGCTTTCGACCGGCTCTCCGAGGCCGACCGCGCCGCGCTGACGGGCGACGCCGACGCGCGGGCGCGGGAGATGCGCGAGGCGGTCGATCGGGCCAATCGCGAAGCAGCGGCTAGGATCAGCGCGGCAGGCGCGACGTTCGCCCGCGCCGACGCCGCGCTGAAGGCCGGGCTCGCCGAGCGCACCGCGAACGTCACCGCCGAGTTCCGCCGCGGCACCTCGGCCGAGGGCCGGGCCCTGCTCGACCGCCTGCAGCGCTGAGCGTGACGTCAACGCTCCGACCGAGCGCCACCGGGCGATGGGCTCGCCCCCACTGACGGGCGCCCCCGGCGGTTGCACCCGGGGCCCCGCGCTGCGATAACCCGGCATGTCGCTGCGCGCGAGGGCCCGATGAACGAGATGCGTCCATGGTCTGGATTCGACGCCCTGGTCGAAGGGCTCGTCGACCTCGAAGCCCGTGCACGGGAGCTCGCGAGCCGCTCGGTCGATGAAATACTGACAGTCCGCAACTGGCTCGTGGGCGCGTGGATCGTCGGGTTCGAGCAGGAGGGCCGTGACCGGGCTCAGTACGGCGAAGGCCTTCTGCGCGAACTCGCGACAACCTTCAAAGCGCGAGGTGTAAAAGGTTTTTCGGCACGAAACCTGCGCAATTATCGCCAGCTCGCCCTCACCTGGCCGACGCTCGCGGCGCGTCGTGGTGCGGGCGGTGAACTCGGCCTCCCTGCTGACATTCGGCAGACGCTGTCTGCCAAATTCGTCCCCGCGGTTCTGCCCCGCACCGAGCTCCTCCCGTGGCAGAACGACGCGTGGATGGTCCGCCTGCGCCGAGAGCTGTCGTTCTCCCACTTGCTCGAGCTGTCGCGCATCGACAGCCCTGTCGCCCGGGCGTTCTACGAGGTCCAGGCGCTGAGCAATCGATGGAGCGTGCGCGAGCTGCGCCGGCAGCGAGACGCGATGCTCTTCGAGCGGGTCGGGCTCTCGCGGGACACGGAAGCCGTCCTGGCCCTGGCCAACGAGGGCCGCCTGATCGATACACCCACGACCAATATCCGCGATCCCTACGTCTTGGAGTTCCTCGACCTGCCCGAGCGCGACGCGTGGTCCGAATCCGACCTCGAGACCGCGCTGGTCGACAACCTGCAGGCCTTCCTGCTCGAACTCGGCGGCGACTTCGCGTTCCTCGGCCGCCAATACCGAATCACTGTCGGCGGCCGGCACCACTACATCGACCTGCTGTTCTTCCACCGACGGCTGCGCTGCCTCGTCGCGATCGATCTCAAGCTCGGCGCCTTCGGCTACGAGGACGCCGGGCAGATGAACTTCTACCTGAGCTTCTTGCGAGAGAACGTCTCGCTCGAAGACGAGAACCCGCCGGTGGGCCTGGTGCTCTGCGCCGACAAAGACGCCGAAGAGGTGCACTACGCCACCGGCAGCCTGGATCATCAGGTCTTCGTATCGCGCTATCTCACCCGGCTGCCGACCGAGAGCCAGCTGCGCTCGTGGCTCGCCGAAGAGCGGGAGTCCCTCGCCCGCCGTCACGGGCTGGACGAGGCGACCTGAACCGCGGGGCTCGACCCGTCAGAGAAACCCGCCCTCGATGCCCACGATCGTCCGATGCTGCACCTTGCGCAGCGACGGCAACCGGTCGTCGAGCTCGATCGCCGGCATCACCACCGTCGTCGTGAACGGATCGAGCACGAGCCACAGCCGCTCGCCCAGCGGAAAGCGCAGCCCGAGCGGGCGGATCTCGGAGAAGACGCCCGTATTGCCGGTCGAGTGCAGCTCGGTGTCGAACATCAGCGTCGAGGTGCCCAGCGCGAACGCGACCCGCACGTAATCGTCGAAGAACAGCCCCTCGGCGAACGCGGCGACGTCGAGCACGCCGCCGTCGACCCGGGCGCCGTACTCCACCGACACCCAATAGTCGCGATCGACGTGCAGGCCGAACCGCCAGCGCCCGGTCTGCCAGCCCGCGCGCACGCCGTAGCCGAACGCCGGCGAGAGGATCGCCGCGTCGACCCGGTCGTCCAGCGCCGAGCCGTGCCCTTCGACGACGACGCTCAGCCGCGGCGGGGCGTCTGCGGCGTCTGCGGCCTCGTCGGCCTCGGCGGCCACCGCCGGCCGGGCGAGAGCGAGCAGCGCCAGCGCGGTCGGCGCGGCGAACCGCCGACGTCGCCCCAGCCAGGCCAGCCCGAGCAGACCGAGGCCCCACGCCCAGCCGCCCGACTGGCCAGCGGGCGCCGTCGCGCAGCCCAGGTAGGGCCCGACGGCCTCCTGCCGGGCGATCGCGGCGTACGGGCTGCCGCAGAAGTCATTGGCGTCATCGCAGCAGACCGCCTCGACGGCGTCCGTATCGCCGGCCCGGATGGCCGCCCGGCACGGCGGGTTGTAGACGATCCAGCCGCAGGCGTCGCGATCGGTCGCGTCGTCGACGCACGGCGCGAGGCCCGCCCGCAAGGCGGCGCCGTCGCGGGTGCGCGCGGCCTCGACGATGGCGAGGGTCAGCGCGCGGGTCCGGCGGGTCGCCGCCTCGACGAGCGGCGCGACGTCGTCCCGGTGGCAGTCGTCGAGCGCGTCGCTGTGGGCCAGGCCATCGGCGTCTTCGAGCCGCCCTTCGACCGCGTCGATGTAGTTGAGCACGCCGACGATGTGCTCGACCTCGGCGTCCCAGATCATGTGCGCGTGCGCGTCCTGCAAGGCGTGCAGCGCCCGGCCCACGTGCCACGCGAAGAGCGCCACCGGCACGTCGACGACGCCGTAGTGATCGAGATAGGCCGGCTTGTCGGCGATGACGCCGCCCGCGCTCAGGCTCGCGCCGGTCTGCACCTCGTCGAGGATGGCGGCGATGGTGCCGTCGACCGCCGCCAAGTCACCGGCGATGCCGTCGTCGCCCGGCCCGCGCAGAGCGTGGGCGTATTGCCCGCGCGGCGCTGGATCGGCGTGCAGCCGGCGCAGGGCGGCGAGGTTGAACGTCGAGTGCCCGTCGGTATCGGGCGAGCGCACCCCGATGATGATCGAGAACATCACGAAGCGGACCTGGAGGCTCGCGTCTTCGGTGCCGGGGAACTGCAGCCGGCCGAGCAGCTGCCGCAGCAGCGGATCGTCGGGCACTTCGAACCCGCTGACGTCGTCGACGAGGTCGAGCAGCACATCCAGCGAGCTGACGGTGATGCGCTCGTGGCACGAGTCGCTGACCGCCGTCTGCAGGCTGTAGCCATGGGCCGCGGCCGGCAGGGTCATCAGCCCCAGCGCGGCGAGCAGCAGCGGGTATGTGCGCGCGCTCATCGGCCGAACTCCGCGTAGATGCACAGGCGGTACTGCACGTCGACCAGCGGGATCCCGCCGGCGTCGGGCAGCGTCATGAACAGCGTCAGCGGGTCGAAGCCGACGACGGCGTCGTCGAGGGCCCAGCGCAGGCCCGCCGGGCGCAGGTCGACGTAGAAGCCCGCGCCGCCGGCGCTGTCGAGCGCGGTGCCTTCGAGCAGCAGCGCCAGCCCCCCGCCCACGCGGGTGCGGATGCGCCCGCCCGCCGAGAGCACCGAGCCTTCGAGGCCCGTGTGCAGCGCGCCGAACCAGTCGTCCTCGCCCCGCCCGTCGAGCGTGCGCCACAGGGTGCCCTCGACCGCCAGCCCGACGCCCCAGCGATGCCAGCGGCGGCCGGCGTGCAGCCCGAGCGCAAACGCGCGGAAGACCTCCTGCTGGTCATCACTGCCCTCGGAGTAGGGCGACAGCGCCAGGTCGAAGTCGACGATCAGCTCGGCCCCGAAGGGCGGCAGCAAGGGGTCATCGCCGGCCTCTGTCGCCGGGGTGACCGCCGGCGCGAGCCAGACGATGCTTGCCATGCCACGGCCAATGCAGTGCGCATCACCTCTCCTGATCCGCGCCCGCGGCCGTCGGCCGCGCCGCGCACACGCTCTGCAGGAGCGTGTCAGAACTCGACGATGATCGATACCCGCGGGCGGCCGATCTCTTCGCTGGGCGGCAGACTGTAGGGCGGGTCGGCCAGGACCGCGATCAGGCAGCGCTCGAGCTTTTTGGAGAGCTGCGCCCCGTCGAGCACCGGCTCGAAGGCATGATCGGAGACCACGCCGCGCTCGACGTCGACCACCGCCCGCCACTCCAGCGCGCCGGGCCGATCGGTGCCCTCGAAGCAGCGGGCCATGCGCGGGCCGCGGGCGGCCACCTGGATGCGCAGGGCCACCAGCCAGTCGGCCGGCGGCGGCGTCGGGTTGCGGAACTCGGGCCGCTCGCGGCGCTCGATGCGGCTGCGGATCGGTTTCTTGCGCGGCGCCTTCTTCTTCGCCGTGGGCTTCGCGGCGTCGGGGCCCATATCGGGCGCGATCGCCGCGTCGACCGCGGCGTCGGGCGGCGGCGGGCCCTCACCCGGCGCGTCGCACTCGCAGCGCCGCAGCAGCAAGAGCAGCAGCAACAGCGCGAGCAGCGTCAACCGGCGCCGCACCCGCTTGCGCCGCTCGGCCCGCTGCACATCCGGACGGGCCGCGCGGGCCGCCTTCTGCGCCGCGCGGGCCTCGGCCAGCTTCGCCTTCACCGCCGCCCGGCGGGCCTTCAGCCGGGCCTTGGCCTCGCGCTTCGCCTGCTTGCGCGCCTGCCGCGCGGTCCTGGGGTCGAGGCTCACGGTTCTTGCACCCGCCAGCCGAAGACCCGCTCGCCGCCCTCACCCATGCGCCACTCCACCGGCACCAGCGCCAGCGGCAGGAAGACCGACGGCGCGCGCACGATGGGCACCCGGAACGGCCACGGCAGCGGATCGGACGGCGCGATGCGCACGCTGCCGGCATACAGCGCGCGATCGGGCGACAGGCCCTTCGCCCGATCGGCGCTGCTCGCGTCGTCGCGCACCGGCACCAGCCCGTCGACGATCGCCCGGATGCGCTCGATGAGCGCCAGCACCCGCCGCTGCCCGCGCCCGCTGGCGTCCTCTTCGGCCAGCCGCTCCAGCCGGGCCTTGAGCGCCTGCAGAATCGGCACGAAGCGGGCCCGCACCGCGCTCTCCTCGGCCGAGAGCCGCTCGAGGAACTGCCCCAGGAACCGCACCGCGAAGAAAGGCGACGCGTCGATCGAGTCGCGCATCGCCGTGGCGAAGGCGCCGGCGTCACCCAGCGCCAGCGGCCGCAAGAGCGCCGCCCGCTGCACCAGCGCGCCGCGGCCCACCTGATAGCGCACGCAGCGGTCGAACGAGGGCTGGTCGGCGTTGAGCGCCGCGTGCCACAGCTGGTCTTCGAGCACCGCGTTGAAGTCGGTGCGCGGCACCACCTCGCGCAGCATCGCCAGCAGCTCGTCGGTCACCGCGAACTGCGCGGCGACGAACGAGAGCCAGCGCCGGGCGAGGTTGCCGGTCTGCGTAGGCAGCCGCGACTCGGGGGCCCACTTCGACGCCAGGGCCAGGGTGCGCAGCGCGCCGGGCAGGTCGCCGCGCCCGAGCAGATCGACGCCGCGATGCAGCGCGATGGGCCCGCGCTCGCGGAAGCCGCTGTCGTCGTCCAGGCTCATCAGCGCGGCGCCGCGGTCGCCGCCCCAGATCTGTGCTCGGGCCGCCTCGTCGTCGCCCATGTGGGCGATCCACCCTTGAACCTCGACCCCCTCCTGGCGGGCGATGAGGCGGTCGACCACGTCGAGGATGAGCCCGTGCGCGGCCGTGGGATCCCGCGGCGGGCGCATGAGCGTCGCCGAGCGCATGGCGTGGGCGAAGAGATACTGCCGCCGCTGCGGCGACATCGTCAGCCACTCCTCGGCGCTCCAGGCGAAGCTGCGGGCCAGGATGCGCCCCGGCACGCTCGTCGGATCGATGGTCGGCATGGCGTCGCGGCCCAGCGCGGTCAGCTCGTCGCCTTTGAGGCCCTGGCGTCGGCCCTCGATCACCATCTCGCGGCGGGCCTTGCGCCGAGCGCGCGCGCCGAGGCCGGTGAGCCGCAGCTCGAGGTCGAAGATGCGCGCCTCGATGGCCGCGCGGCCGATCACCCGATCCCAGTCGAGGGTCTTCAGCGAGCGCAACAGCAGCGCGCGCATCGCCCGCGCCGCGATGCGCGAGTCGGTCAGTTCGGCCCACGGGCGCCAGTCGACCGCCAGCACGAGGCGATAGCTCCACCAGCAGCCGGTGCGCCGCAGCCGCAGGGCCTCGATCTCGTCGGCGTCGAGCACGTCGCTCAGGGCGACCCAGCGCTGCTGCCGGCCGACGGAGAACGCGTCGAAGGGCGAGCCGGCGTCGGCGGGCGGCGCGGGGCGGCGGTTGCGCACCGTCCAGTTGTGCAGCGCCAGCGGCCACAGCCCGACGCCGTCGTCGTCGATGGCGAAGCCGTCGGGGCAGAAGCCCAGGGCGCCCAGCGCGGCCCAGGTGTTCGAGCGCAGGTCGACGTCGTGGGCGCTCACCGCGCCGGTCTCGCTGGCGATGGCGTTGCGCAGGAACCACAGCTCGATGGCTTCGAGCGGGCGGCCTTCGCGCAGGGCCATGCGGGCGTTGTAGTAGACCCGGGTCTGCACGGTGGGGCGGGGGTCGGCCGCGAGCGGATCGGGGTCGGCCACGTCGGCCAGCGCGAGCGACGGCGCGCCGAGCAGCGCGAGCGCCACGGTCCACAGCACCCCACCGCGCATCAGAACGACATGCCGGTCAGCAGGTGCAGCTCGAGCGCGAAGTACAGCTCCGACTCGGTCGCCGCGGCGAAGAGCGGCACGGCCACCAGCACCTTGTGCGAGACGAAGACGCCCGAGCCGAAGTAGAGATCGGCCCCCAGCCCGGCCAGGAAGCCATAGCGCGCGCGGTCGATCTGCATCGCCGGCAGGCGGATGTCTTCGAGGTTGTTGATCTCGCGATCCGACAGGCTGCCGGCGACCAGGGCCTCGATGGTCTCGGTGAAGGTGAAGCCGTCGAACGCGCCGGGATACAGCAGATAGCGCAGGTCGACGTGGCTCTGCAGCACGAGGTGCGCCGAGGGGAACCACGAGGGGAAGGCCGTCACGACGCCCTCGGCCAGCGGATAGGCCAGCGTCAGGTCGAGCTCTATGCGCTCGGGGCGCGCCGGCTGGCGATACGGGGTCAGCGCCAGCCGCTCGGTGCTCTCGCTGCCCGAGACCCAGACGTAGGCCGCTTCGAGGCCCAGCAGCAGCCCGCCGACGGGGAAACGCCCGAAGACGCCCGCCCGCAGGCTGTCGAAGTTGTTCAGCTCGGCGGGCAGCGAGCCGGAGAGGCCCACCTCGGCGGTGGCCTTGCGCCAGTCGTAGCGCAGGCGCTTCGAAGTGCGGCCGATGGCGCTCTCCATCAGCGTATCGAAGGGCGTGCGGTGGCGCTCGATGGCGGTGTCGGGCAGCCGGGGCAGTGATGGCACTTCGGATGGCTCCGATGGCTCATCAGATACCTCCGATGGCACCTCCGATGACTCCGATGGCACATCCGGTGACTCCGATGGCACACCCGATGACTCCGGTGGCACCTCCGATGACTCAGCGGGCGCCTGCGCGACCGCCGGGCCCATCCAGAGCACGAGCGCGGCCAGCGCGGCCACGGCGCGGCACAGCTCACGGATCATGGGGGAACCCATCATCGCCGCGCTCGGGGAAGACCGGCGCATAGCATTGGTTGCGGTAGGTCAGGTCGAACTGGTCGGCCACCTGATAGATGCCCGCGCCGTCGAAGGTCGGGTGCGCGCAGAAGCGGGTGCACTGGGTCAGCGTCTCGGCGAGCGGGAACTCTCCGGTCTTCCAGACCTGGCTGCCATAGTCCTGCTCGACGGTCACCCCCAGCCCCAACGGCAGGCTCAGGGTGAAGGCGCTCACCGCGAGGGCCGCGACCGCCTCGTACTCCAGCTCGAGCAGATAGGGGAACTCCCAGCCGAGCCCCAGGCCGTAGGTGGTCTCGCGGAAGATGGCGTGCCACTCGGGCAGCGAGGCGATGGGCAGGAAGATCGGCAGCACCGACGAGCGGAAGAACGCCGTCGAGGTCTCTTCGGGGGTCTCGCAATACGAGAAGCTGTCGTCGGCCTCGGCGCTGATGATCTCGTCGTCGAAGAAGGTCACCGAGCCGAACGGCGGCAGGTCGAGCCCTTCGGCGTTGGGCGGCACCTGCGGCGCGAGGAAGGTCAGATCGCGCATCTCTCCCGCCTGATCGGGCGAGTAGATGTCGATGAAGTTCAGGTAGGCCTGCCGGTTGGGCAGGATCGGCACCGCGCCGAGATCGAACGGCCCCAGGCTGAAGTTCAGGGTCACGTCGGGCAGCGCGCAGATCAGGCTCGACAGGCCCGCTGGCGGCACCACCGTGCCGTCTTCGAGGTCGTCTTCGTCGAAGTCGATGCCCGACGGGCACCACAGCGTCGTCGCGCCGACGGTCAGATCGGTGAGGCTGTAGCTGTAGCTGTCGAGCACGAAGCCGCCGGCCACCCGCGGGGTGCTGCGCTGCCGCTCGGGCAGCAGGATGCCCGCCAGCGCCTGCTCGAGCGTCGCCGCCATCGCCGGGTCGTCGTCGTGGTGCAGCGCCATGACCAGGATCATGTCCTGCCCGCCGCCGCGCACCGCCTCGACGTCGGCGTTGACCCGGGCGACGAAGTCGGCCACCGCCGCCGCCACGACGTCTTCGTCGTCGCTCTCCCACAGGTCGATGCAATACGGCGAGATGCCCTGCATCAACAGCCGCTGCTCCTGCATATCGTAATGCACCTGGGAGATGGTGCGGTTGCAGGGCGTCAGCATGTACTTGATGGGCACCGCCTCTTCGATGGGACTGCGCAGCAGCGGGAAGGCCGGCCGCACCTCGGGGTTCTTGCGGGCGAAGGCGCTCGCGGCGAACGGCCCCGTCGGATCGTAGACCGTGGCCCGGGCGCAGACCGTCTCATGCTCGAAGGCCTCTTCGCCCAGCTCTTCGGGGCTGAAGATGGCCCGGTCTTCGGTCTCGACCTCCTGCCAGCCCAGCCGGACGGGATCGTCGCACTGCGCGCCGTAGAGGTAGCGGTTGCCGAGCACGAACGGCGCCGGCCCCCCGCGGCTGATGTTCGAGACGGTGAACAATCGCCGCAGGCCGAGCCGCTCGACCTCCATGTTGCGCAGCGTCGGGAAGAGGTGCCGCGCCCGCCACTGCACGCCGCGGTTCTCCTCCGTGAAGACGCCGTAGACCAGCAGGCTGCGGTTGGTATGGGCCGGGCCGGGGCCGATGACGTTGTAGTTCGTCTGGGGATCGAGGGTCAGCTCGCCCTCGCGGTGATAGCGCAGCCGCAGCTGCACCTCGCGCGGTTCGAGGGGGATGTGCAGGCTCCTGCTGCCGCAGACGGTGTTCGGCCCGCAGTCGACGGGCACGTGGGTATGCACCGCTTCGAGGGTGCTGAGTTCGACCCAGTCGACGACGCCGTCGTCGGTGACGAAGCGGATCTCGACCAGGCTGTCTTCGGAGATGCCCTGCTCGGCCTCGACCTCGTAGAAGAGGAACAGCGTCTCCTCTTCGGCGAACCAGGCGGCGTCGGCGATGACGAACCGGGCGAAGATGTCGGTCAGCGGCACCTTGCAGCCGGTCAGGCCGCCCGCGATGAAGACCCCGGCGACCACCGCGCACAGCGCGGCCAGCGGGGACAGGCCGTTGGTGGTGCGGCTGCGGTTGGGCATCCAGGCCTCGGTGCGTGGTCAGCGGTCGTTCGAGCGGGTCGCGCCCGTCGTCGGGCACCATACAGCAACCGCGCGATGCGCGGCGACGTTCCGCGATCCGGCGTCGGCGCCGGGCAGGATCGGGCCACGGGCCGAGCCACCGAGTGGCCGTCGGGGCGCGTGGGCCCGTAGACTGCCGCCATGCGCTGGACCGACCCCGATCGCCCGACGATGACCCACGACGACGGGCCCACCTCGCACGGTGAGCCCGCCGACGAGATGGCGCTCGGGGTGACCATCGCCTGGCACCCCGACCCGAGCCGGGTGGGCCAGCGGGCGCTCTTCGAAGGCCCGTCGATGGCGATCGGCCGCCTGGCGCCGATCTTCCACCGCGAGGACGGCGCCGCCGACGGGCCGCTGATCGACCCCCGCGTCAGCCGCACGCCCATTGCGCTGCAGCGGCCCGAGGGCGGGGTCCTGGTCTCGGGGCGGGCCCCCGTCGACGGCGAGCGGCTGACGCGGGGGTCGATCGGGCGGCGATCGCCCGGGGGGTGACCATCGGCCTCGCCCGCCGGGTCTTGCTGTGGCTGCACCCGGTGCCCCGCGCGCCGTACACCGGCCCCCGTCGCGGCCTCGTGATCGAAGACGGGGGTCGACTGTCGCAGATCGCGTGGCCCAGCCCCACCTCGGCGAGGCTCCACCTCAACCCGGCAAGACCCCGTCGGGCGCGTCGCCGACCCGCCCCGCCAGCCGATCCTTGTCTTCCCGGCTCAGATCGCTCTCGACCCGGTCGTGGCTCGCCAGCCCCAGAAAGATCTGCGTCGCGGCGACCGTCAGGCCCGGCAAGAGCAGCGGATACAGGATGATCGGCAGCACCGCCGGCACCGCGCCCAGGCCCAGACACAGCGCCTTGTTGCCGCCCAGCAGGCGCATCCGACGGAACGTGCCGTGGCCGTGGCGCGAGATGACCGGCGCCATGGTCGCCAGGGCCAGCCACATGCAGGTCCACAGATAGCCCAGCGCCAGCGCGAGCGGCGGCCCGACGAGCGGCACCAGGCTCAGCAGCCAGAGCATCAGCAAGATCGGCAGCTGTCCGGCGAGCAGGGTCGACTCGACGCCGATCTCCTTCAACGCGCCGAACAGGCTCGCCGCCAGCGGAAAGCGCGGCTCGGGCCGCCGGAAGAACAGCGACTCGACGCTCGCGGTGAAGCGGTCGACGAGCGAGGCGATGAAGATGCGGCCGACGATCAGCGAGAAGAAGAAGCTGAGCACGAACCACAGCCCGTCGAGCACGAAGATCACCGCCTCGACGGCCACCTCGGTCAGCCACGGGGTCGCGCCGCTGCGCGAGGCGGCGGCGGCGGCGAGGTCATGCTCCCAGCCCTCGATGATCGCCCGCCCGAACCACAGCGGCAGGATATAGATCACGAGGTTGATCGCCACCAGCCACAGGGCGCGGCGGCGCAGGGCGGGGTCGGTGAAGGCGCGCAGCTGCCCGCGCCAGACGAAGCCGACGCCGGCGGTGACGCGAGCGCCGAAGGCCAGGCGACCGGGATCACCGAGCGGCGCGTCGGGGGTCGGGCTCTGCATCGCGGCATCGTGCCGCCCGGCGCCCGCCGATGCCAGCCCGAAGATCTCCGGCGACGCGGGCCACCACGCGGCTCTCGGGCGCTCGGCAACGCTGCAGTCGGTGGCGATGGACCTCGATCCGAAAGTATCGCTTTCGGGCTCGACATACGTCGGCGCGATGGGTCAGTGTGATCGGACAGACGCACCGGGTGCGCATGGCAGGGGGTCACGTGGCATACTTCTATGGGCCGACCGAGGCACCGGACTGGCTCGAGGACAAGGTCAACCGGAATACGCTGAGGGCGCTGACACAGCTGCCCGACTCGTTTCACGTCCTGGTCGAGTTCAGCATTCCGCAGTTCAGAAACCGCGGTCGCATGGCCTCACCGCAGCTCGACTTCCTCGTCGTCGAGGCCGACCGCCCGCTCAAGATGATCGTGATCGAGGAGAAGACCATCAGCTCGCCCATCCTCGAGGCGGGGCCCAACGGACCGTGGAAGATCCTCAAGCGAGGCCGGGTGGTGCCACACAGCACCGGCGACAACCCGTTTCAGCAGACGATGCGCATCGCCGACACCACCCAGGATTGGATGCGAGCGAACGCCGAGCGGATCCTCGGGGCCCCGCCGGCCGAGCCCGCCAGCAGCACGATCCGCGTGTATCGGACGCTGTTCTTGCGTACACACGGCGACTCGGTGCACCTCAAGCCGCCGCAGTTCCTCAACGTGATCCGCGACCCCGATCGGTTGGTCTCCGACCTGATGGGGCTCGACCCTCGCCGCACCGAGAACGTGCTGATCCGCGCGGGCGTGCGCCGACTCATCGATGCGATCGGAGGGTTGAGCCCCAAGCGCAGCATCAACAGCGTACAGCTCGGGACCCCGGGAGATGCGTGGGAGAAGGCAGCGGACGAGGGCGAGCTCGACGCACTTCGGCTCGTGGTCGAGGCGCTCACCGCGCGGGTCGATGCCCTCGAGCGCCGGTTGCCGGCCCTCTCGACGCGGCCTGAGGAGCGCCCGCCGCCCATGGGGCCTGCGCCGCGGTCGAAGGAGCCCGCGCCGATCGCCTCCCCACCGCCGACGACGGCAGACGCCACGCCGGAGCTGACAGCCCGGCTCGTCGAAGTCCTCCGCACGCTGGGGGGCGCTGCTACACTGGTTCGCTTCGGCTCGGCGGCCGACCATGCGATCGACGACCTCTCCAACCGCCTGCGGGCGGCGGTGCGCAGCAAGCGCTCTCCCCTGCGGCGCTTCATCGACGCGAGGCCGCAGACCTTCGCGGTGTTCGTGCGTGAAGGCATCCACTGGGTGCGCTTGAGGGCGGCGACGGCAGCCCCCGAGGCCGGGGCATCGAGCGCCGGTCGACCCGAGACGCCGCCGCCCGAGGACGACGAGGGCGCGCGGCAGGCGGCTCGGGCGCGGCTCGAACGCCTGCTCAAGGAGGCGGGCAGCAGGCCCCTGCCCGACGAGCGGAAGTGGGTCATCGAGCGCATCTGCTCCGACCTCGGCGAGCTCGACGCGCCGGTCTTGCTCACCGCGCTGAAGCCGGTCTGGTCGGCCGAGCTCAACATCTCTCGCAAGCGGATCACGCACATCCTCCGGGCGCTCGTGCACGGCGGCGCCTTCATCGACGCCAACGGGCAGCGGGTCGAGCACCTGCTCGACCCCGTCTCGGGGCTCATCGACCCCGAGCCGGCCGCGCTCGAGACGCGGTGCCTCGCCGCCTATCACGGCGCCGTAATCGCCCGAGACCCGGCGCTGGCCCGAACCCCCGAGTTCGCTGCGATCTTCGAAGAGCACACCGGCGGCCCCCTGCCCTCCGAGGCGGCACCGCAGGTGCGCATCGCTCACGCACCGCCCAGCTGGCCCATCGCCACCGAGCGATCGGCCGCAGGCGACGGCGAGTGGGGCTTCGTCCAGCGGCTGCTCGAGGCGGACGGTTGGATGCCGACGCCGCTCGACGACAGCCGCCTGCCGCGCGACCTCGCCCGCCGCCTCGAGCAGTCGAACTCTCGACCGGTCGTGCTCGATACGCAGCCGCCGATCGCGGTGGCCGCGCTCGAGCGCGCCGGGCGACCGCTGGTACAACTCGTAGAGCTGCTGAAGGGCGAGACGCTGTGCCCCGCCGACATGCCACTCGCTCGCCTGCTGCGACAGCGCGGCGTCGACCCCCTGCGCAGGCATCGGGCCGATATCATGGGCGTGGTCGAGGAGCTGCTGGCCCGCGGCCCGCTCGCCCTTCCAGAGCTCCGCGAGGCGGTCGCCGCTCGGCTCGGCCTCTCCAAGGGCAAGGTTCAGCACATGGCCAACGTGCTCTTCCGCAGCCGTCAGCTGCAAAGCGAGACGCCGGGGGTCCCTGTCGAGTCGGCCGCCGAGCCGGCTGTGGGCCTGTTCGGCGATCACGAGGCGACCGATACCGCCTGTCGCAACTACTACGCGGTGACCATCCTGCGCTACGACCCCACCCGGTTGACGACGCCCGCCGACCGGCGGGCCTTCGAGGTCTGCGTCGGCGGGCCGCCCAGCGAAACGCTCGACGAGCTGCGGCGACGGGCGGCCAGTATCGTCACCCGCCGCTACACCCAGATCATCAGCGACCACACCTGCTGACCCCGACCCCACGCGGCGCTCGGGCGCCCTTCACCAGAAAATCGAAAAAAAATGCGCCGGCCCGTGAAGGATGCCCCGCCCTGCCCGCAATACCCTGTCGAGATGGCGCTGACGAGCGATACGCGCCACACAGGCACGAACGACATGTGATGCCATGCCATCGCGAGCGATGGCAGCGGAGCGCCGGGCGGGATCGGTCGGCGGCCTCGGCATCACAGGGCGCGACAGTCCGTCGTGATCGACAGCCAGCAATGATCGACCGCGTCGAGGGACGCAACCAGAGGAGTACGCTATGAAGTTGTTCTTGCAAGCGATGGGTCTCGGGGCCGTGATGATCGGCACCAGCGGGTGTCTGCCCGAGGATCTCGCCGACGAGCTCTTCGGCGGCGGGGACAACCCCGCCGACTGCCTCACCATCGCCGAGCAGGACTTCGAGTCCTGCGTGCGGGACGGCGACCTGGAGGCCTGCGAGGCGGCGCTCGACGAAGCGCTGACGGCCTGCGGCGAAGTGATCGAAGAGAACCTGCCCCCGCGGGACGAGCCGGGCGACGAAGGCGACGGCGAAGGCATCGACGAGGGCGAGGGCCCCGACGGCGAAGGCATCGACGAGGGCGCCTGCTTCGAAGAGGCCGACCGGGTCTTCCAGAGCTGCATCGAAGAGGGCGCCGACGAAGAGGCGTGCATCGGCGAGTTCGAGGGCGTGCTCGACGCCTGCTTCGGCGAGCACAGCGAGCCCGGCGAAGGCCCCGACGAAGGCTGGGGCCACGACGGCGCCGACGGCGAGGCGATCGACGCCTGCCTGCGTGAAGCCGAGACCGACTTCGAACTGTGCCTCGCCGACGACCAGGAGGGTGAGTTCGACATCTGCGCCGATGCCTTCGATCGCGCCCTGGAGGCCTGCTTCGAAGGCGAGGGCGACTGGGGCGAGGGCGACTGGGGCGAGGGCGACTGGGGCGAGGGCGACTGGGACGAGGAGTGCCCCGACGAGGTGCCGGGCGAAGACGGCTGGGGCCACGACGGACCCGACGGCGACTGGGGCGATGACGCCGAGATCGACGCCTGCCTCGAAGAGATCGACGCGCTGGCCCGCGACTGCTTCGAGAACAACGACGACCCCCGCGAGTGCGAGGCCCTGATCGACGAAGGTCTGCGCGCCTGCTTCGGCGACGCGGGCGGCGAAGAGCCCGGCGACGGCGACTGGGGCCACGACGGCGACGGCGACTGGGGCGAAGGGGATGACATCGACGCCTGCCTCGAAGAGATCGACGCCCGCGTCCGCGACTGCTTCGAGAACAACGACGACCCCCGCGAGTGCGAGGCCCTGATCGACGAGGGCTTCGAGCGCTGCCTCGGCGAGGGCGGCGACCTGCCCGACGAGGGCCCCGCCGACGAGGGCCCCGCCGACCCGGTCGAGGCCTGCATCGAGCGCGCCGAGGGCGGCTTCTTCGCCTGCCTCGAAGAGGGCGGCGACCCCTGGGACTGCGAGATGAGCGCGCAGGATGCCTTCGAGGCCTGCCTCGCCGACCTCGACGGCGGCTGGGACGAGGGCGAGCACGCCAACGGCGGCGAAGGCGGCGACCGCCCGGCCGATCCCATCGCCGAGTGCCTCGAAGAGGTCGACGCCGCCCACCGCGCCTGCATCGAGTCCGGCGAGCGCCCCCGCCGCTGCAACCGCCAGGCCGACGACGCCGCCCGCGCCTGCTTCGACAGCGCCGGGCTCTGATCGCGGTCCCCCGCCGATACCGCCCGCCCTGCCCCCCGCGACTCTACAGCTCGACGCGCTCGATGCCTCGTCGAGCACGCAGAGAGCACCCGTCGCGGTCTCGACGCAAACATCCCCGCCCATCTCGTCGCCGCACTGCGATACTACAGCGGGCGGTCGCCGGGCCCGTCACGGCGGGCACTCGCAGTCGAGGCGGCGCGGCTCGGGATCACAGACCACCTCACACGCGCAGCAGTCGAGGCCATCACCGGTGACGCACCCGGCGAGGCGCTCGGCGACGGCGGTGCCATCCGCCGGCAGCAGCACCGCCACGAGGCCCGTACCCGGCGCGGGGCCGCCGCAATACGCGGGCAGCTCGGCGCCCACGAAGAGCGTGCCGCCGTCGTCGACCACCCAGCGCACATGGGTCTCGGGCGACTCCCGCGTCGGATAGAGCGCCAGCCGCCATGCGGCCCAGTCGACCCCCGACGGCTCGGGCATGGCATCGCCGAAGCAACGCTGCAGGGCGAAGAACGAGGGATCATCGGTGATCACGACCGGGCCCAGATCTTCGATGGGCAGTTGGCAGCGATCGGCGATGTGCACCCGCGCGCGGTCGAAGCCGTCGTCGAAGCCCGTGCTGACGACCTCGTAGGGCACCGGCACCCCGTCCGGGTGCCCCCGCCCCGCCGGCGAGCAGTCGGGCTCGGGCGGCACGAAGATACAGGCGCCCGCGTCCGGCGCGGCGTCCGGCGGCAGGGCGTCCGGCGGCAGGGCGTCCGGCGGCAGGGCGTCCGGCGGCAGGGCGTCCGACGGTGCGCCGTCGAGCAGCGCGCCGTCGAGCAGCGCGCCGTCGAGCAGCGCGCCGTCGAGCAGCGCCATATCGAGCCGCGGATCGACCCGGCTGTCCCGCGCGGCGTCGGCCGCCGCGTCCGTCGCGGCAGCATCTGTCGCGGCAGCGTCGGTCGCGGGGTCGAGCACGCTGTCGGGGCCATCGTCGCAGGCCGCCAACCCCACAATGAGCCAGACCGTACCCAGAGAACGAAGCAGACTGCGGGAAACCATGGGCGCCTCCGAGCGTGATGCGTGCGGCTTCGAGCCAGCAGACGGATGAGCAGCGCTCGGCTTACCCCCCTGCCCGGCCGCGGCGGCGACCCTGGCCGTCGACGGCCGACCGCTATACCATCATCCCATGATCCGCACCCCGGCCATGCCCCGCGCGCCCTTGCTCGCCGCCATCGCGCTCGCCGGCTGCAACCAGACCGAGGTCCTGCGCAGCGACGGCTGGCTCTACACCGGCACCATCGCCGCCGCCGACAGCGAGACCGTGACGCTGCGCGGCGAGCGCGGCGTCGTCGTCATCCCCCGCGGCGAGGTCGTGCACCATGCGCTGCCCGGCAGCACCCGTATGATCGTCGGCGGCAGCGCGGCGGTGCTCGGCCTGCTGAGCTTCGGTGAGGCGATCGACGCGTCCAACCCGACGGGCAGCTACGTCAGCGGCGCGGTCTGGCTCGGCGTCGGGCTCGGCCTCGGCCTGTGGGGCCTGCTCGACTGGCGCAGCGCCCGCGCCACCTGGCAGGGCGAAGCCGACGACGTCACCTGGACCGGCGACCGCCTCGTGGTGCGCTTCTGATGCCTCGCGCACTGCCCCACGCGCCGACCCGCGCACTGCCCCTCGCACTGCCCCGCACCCTGCTCGGCGCCGTCGTCTGCGCCGGCCCGCTCGCCGCCTGCGGATCCTCCACCCTCGAAGTGCAGATCGAGCGGGACGACGGCGCGCTGCTCGTCGGCGAGCCCATCGGCGGCGACGCCGAGCACGTCTGGGTCTACGAGCCGCGCACCGCCCAGCGGGTGGTCGTGCCCCGCGCGCGCATCACCGACATCGAAGGCGGCGGCGGCGCCCGCATCTGGCTCGGCGGCGCGTTCATCGGCTGGGGCGCCCTGATGCTGACCGGGGGCATCGTGGCCATCGCCAGCGCCGAGGCGGCAGCCGAGGGCGAATCATCGAGCGCCAACGGCCTCGCCGCCCTGCTCGGGCTCGCCGGCGCCATCACCGGCCTCGGCATCGGGCTGCCCATCCTCAACGCCGGCCGCGCGCAGCGCGCCGCCGCCGAGGCCGCGCTCTCACCCGAGGCGGGCCCGCCGCCCGACCCGCCGACGACGCTCTACCTCGCGCCCAACGGGTTGACGGTCACCTTCTGACCGCCTCGATCAGTCCCGCCGGCGGCAGCAGATCGGCCGCGCTTATCGTGAAGTCGACCCGCGGATAGACGAAGCCGACCTCCCGGTTCTCCTGTCCGCGCAGCCGGTAGAACGTGCGCCGCTGCGTCTCGTCGGCGAGCGTCAGCCGGCGCCCATCGGCGAAGCGCGGCCCGTCGTCCCCGAAGCGGATGTGGGTCTTCGACGACCGCAACGTGAGCCCCAGCCAGCGGTTGTCCGGCGCGGCCCCGTCCCCCGAAGACCGGGCCTGCGACCGCAGCACGATCCGGTGCACGTGCCGCGCGTTGACGTCCAGCGAGAAGACCACCGCGGTGTCGTGCTCGAGCACGATCGACGCCTCGGCCCGGCTGACCTTGTCCCGGATCTCCAGCGTACGCCGCGCCGAGGCATCCAGTGGGCGCTCGTAGCAGGTATAGACCGCGATGAGAGAGCCCGGCGCGAGGTCCAGCGCCTGATCGCAGTGATAGCCCATCTTGCAATAGGCCCGGTCGTAGATCTCGATGAGCGCGTTGTCGAAGGCCGCCCCCTCGGTGGCGCCGACCGCCGCCCGAACCGCCGCCGCCGCCTGCCGATGCGCCGCCGAGAACCGCCCCGCCGGCCGGCTGTAGCGGCTCGTCGTGCGCACCAGCGGCACGCCGCGCGGGCTCACATCCACCAGATGCGTGCCCAGCCGGCCCGGGGCGACATCCTCGAAGTCGACCCCCGCCGACAGCGCCGCGAAGGCATCCGCGCCCAGACCGATGGCATACCGCCGAAAGCCGTCGTGCACCCGCGCCCCCTCAGTGGATCGGCTTCTGATAGTCGCCGGCGTTCATGCTGAAGCGCACGTCCCCATAGCGGATGACATCGGCGGTGCTGTTCTCCTCGAAGTAGCGGCTGCGCAGCGCGGCCAGCGTCTCGCGGGTCATCGGCTGCAGCGCGATCAGCCGCCCGTCCTCTTCGAGCCAGGTCCGCCCGTCCATGAACCGCGCCTCGGCTTTCGAGCAGCGCACCACATAGCCCATGCGGGTCGGGATGCGCTCGGCGTTGAGCACCGGCGGCTGGATCGCGTGGGTATACAGCCGGTTGGTCGACAGGGGGATGATGAACACCGAGTTGGGATACAGCGTGACCGAGAAGCCCTCGACGAGGCCCGGCGCGTCGACGCCGCCCTTGAGCCTGAAGTCGAGGCGCGTCAGCCCGCTGCGTGTCTTGTAGCGCCAGTCGTATACATCGTCGGCGCCCGGCTCGAGCCCGGCGAACCCGCCCGGATCGTAGAACGTGCAGAACGCGATCAGCCCATCGGCGCGCATGTCCTTCGTCTTGTCCGAGTGGCGGCTGATGCGCGCCTTGCGCTCGCGGCTGCCCGGCCCGTCGCTGGGGCGGTTCTCGTAGATCTGCGCCAGCACGTGGTTCAGATCGGTCTTCTGCTCGAACACCTCGTCCGCCGCCCGCTGCAGCGCGCCGAGGATCAAACGATCGGTCGCCCGCAGGTTGTCGGTCGGCCCGTCGAAGTTGCTGGAACAGCGCAGCAGCCGATGGCGCAGCACCTCGCGCCCGTCCGCCGTCACCTCGCGGGCGACGTCGGTCAGGTAGATGCCCGTGCGCAGCGCCTTCGAGCGCTTGGTCGACTCGGTCAGGTTCTGGAACCGATGCTCGCCGCGGATGCGATCGAAGAGGTCGGGCTCATCGAAGAAGCGGCGATACAGCACCCCGACCCGGTGCACCTGCAGCGGCACCCGCCCGACGCCGACGACCGCGACGCCCGGCCGCGCATCCACGTGCGTCGACAGCTCGCGAATGACCCGCACGTCCTTCGGCTCGGCGCCCAGCAGGCGGATGTCCCCGCAGGCATACACCGCCCGCCGATTCGCCACGTCGACGCCATCGATCCCATGCGCCACCTCACCGCAGAAGCGCTCGACGACGTGCGCCAGCGCCGCGGACGGCGGCGGCTCGCCCAGCACCAGCAGCAGGTTCTGCGTCAGCGAGATGGCGTTCTCGGCAGACATCGCGGCCTCCCCGGGTCGATACGCGGACGAGGCTACAAGGTCCGACGACGCGGGGCGAGGGGCGGTCACTCAGAGCGTCGAGTAGGACCCGTCGACGCGCCCCCGTCGTCTCCGCGGGCCTCAGCCGACGCCGGCCGAGTAGTCCACGCCCACCGCCGCGTTGAATCCGCGCACGATCGAGATGATGTCATCCGCCGCGTCGTCCCCGAAGACGCCGTCCAGCCCGTCCGGGTGGCGATCGGTGAACGGCGGCTCGTAGAGCAGCCCGGGATCCATCGTGCCGTTGCGGGTCAGCCAGTCGACGATCATGTCCACGAAGCGCACCTGATCGGCGGTGAAGCCGCTGTCCGCCGCGTAGCGCCCGAACGCCGCCTTTGCCGCCGCGCGATCGAGCCCCACCAGCCCGCGGATGAAGCGCGGCAGCGAGAGATCCTTGCCGAACACCTGCTCGAACTGCGCGCGGCTGCCCACCGCCTGCTCGTCGAAGAGCATGCCTTCCAGCGCCGTCAGATCGGTCGGCGTCAGCGGCTGATTGCGCCGCAGCTTGGCGATGGATACGTGGTCCTGATTGTCGCGCACGATCTGCTGCACCTTCTTGCGGTACTGCCCCGGGCTGAAGCCCGTCTGGCGCAGCGGCACCTCGACGCCGTCGATCACCTGATGATCGGCGAGCGGATCGGGCAGGTCGGTATAGACCGGCGGCCGGGCCTTGCGCTCGATGAACTGCACCAGCCCGCGCAGCCGCCGACGCATGTCGTCGATCGACTTCAGGTCGATATCGGTCCACCAGTCGACGCTCTGCACCGCCGCGATCAGCGCCAACTCCTTGTTCACCATCGGGATGGTCGCCAGCTCCTCCAGCCGACTCGCCAGATCGCGCACCCGATCGCGGAAAGCCACGAACGCCTTCGAGCCCTCGAGCCGGGCGATCATCAGCCGATAGCCCAGCAGATCGAACTGCAGCGCCTCGAACGGCTCCGCGGGCAAGCCATCGGGCAGATCCGCCAGCCGGGAGACCTGCTCGATGTCGGCGTCCGAGAGATCGTCCCACCGCTCACGGACCGCGAACGCCTCCACCGTCGGCCGCTCGCGGCGCACGAGGTAGTTGTCGAGGGTCATCGACGCCACCTGCGCGTGCAGGCCGTTCAACAACTGTCCGGCCAGCGCCTGCGCATCGTCGCCGCTCTGCCCCTTCAGCCGCTGCGCCAGCCCCAGCCGCGCGGTGAAGACCCGGGCGCCCACCGACTCCACCGGCCGCGGCCCCTGCCCCGGCAGATCTTCGGCGAAGTACTCGAAGTTGCCGCACAGGTCGAAGACCAGGAAGCACGCCTTGTCTTTGCCCGGCCCGTTCAGATCGGGGCACAGCCGGGTGCCGCGCCCGATCATCTGGTTGAACTTCACCCGCGAGTACACCGGCTTGAAGAACACCAGGTTGACGCACTCGGGCACGTCGACGCCGGTGTCGAGCATATCCACCGAGATGGCGATCGTCGGCGCTTTGCCCGGCGTGGCGAAGTCATCGAGCAATGACTGCGCGTGGCTCACCTTCGATGTGATCACCTGCGCGAAGTGACTCGCCCACTTGGGGTACGCCTTGTCGAACCGCTTCGCGATGAAGTTCGCGTGATCCTGATTGCGGGCGAAGACGATCGTCTTGCCCAGGCGCTGGCCGTCGTCGATCTTCAGCCCGCGCTGCATCAGCAGCTCGATCGCCCGGTCGACGGTCTCGACGTTGAAGAGCCACTTGTTGATCGCCGCCGCGTTCACCTCGTCGGGGACCTCGTCAGTCTCCTCGTCGCGCAGCTTGTCCTCGTACTCCGCCTTCGCCTCGTCCGACAGCTCGGCGTACTTGATGCCCCGCCGCAAGAACGCGAAGGGCACGCTCACGCCCCGCGGCGGCACCAGGTGCTCGTCGAGGATGGCCTCGTCCAGCTCGTAGAACGCCGTCGGCACCCCCGGCTCGAGGTCGAAGACCCGATAGGTATCGCGCTCGACTTCATCCCGCGGCGTCGCCGTCAGCCCCACCAGCAGCCCGTCGAAGTAGTCGAACAGCGCGCCGTACTTCTTGTAGATCGAGCGGTGGGCCTCGTCGACGATGACCAGATCGAAGTGCCCCGGCCCGAACGCTGCCCGTCCCTCGGGCTCGACCACCCGGTTGAACATCGTCGGGTACGTCGACAGCACCACCGTCGCCGCGACGCCGCCCTTGTCTTGGGTGATGTCGACCGCCGTCGCCGCCGGAAGGTGCTTGGTGAACGCCCGCTTCGCCTGCCGCAAGAGCGCGTTGCGATCGGCGAGGAACAGCACCCGCTTCACCCAGCCGGCCCGCTTGAGCAGGTCGACCAGCGCGATGGCCGTGCGGGTCTTGCCGGTGCCGGTGGCCATCACCAGCAGCGCCTTGCGCCCGCGCTTGTCGAACACCTCGGTGATGCGGCGGATGGCTTCGAGCTGATACGGCCGCCCGGCGATCTCGGCGTCGGGCAGCACCAGCGACAGGCGCTTGGCGTTCGCCCGGCGGTAATGCAGCCGCTCCAGCTCGGCGCGGGTGTAGAAGCCGGCCACCGGGCGCTTCACGTAGCGCGCGTCGTCCCAGATCCAGTGTGCGTGCCCGTTGGTGAGGAAGATCACCGGCCGCCGCCCGAAGCGCTTCTCCAGGCAGTCGGCGTAGAGCTTCGCCTGATGGGCGCCGACGTCGGGCCCCTTGCGGCTGCGCTTGGCCTCGACCAGCGCCAGCGGCCGGCCGTCGGCGCCCCACAAGACATAGTCGACGAAGCCGCGGCCGCTGGCGCCCGGCTTCAGCTTCGGCATGCCCTCGACCTCGTACTCGGCGACGTTCGGGCCCTCGGGATCCCAGCCGGCCTCCACCAGCAAGCCGTCGATGAAGCGATCGCGGGTCTGCGCCTCGTCGTAATCGTGGGCCGCCGCCTGCGGCACGTTGGCCGCCTTGAGCGCCGCCACCTGCGCCTTGAGCGCCGCCACCTCGGCCTCGGTCTGCTGGCGCCGCTCGGCCTCGATGCGCGCCATCTCGTCGGAGGCCGCCAGCCGCTTCTCCAGCGCCGCGACCGCCGCCCGATCGTCCACCGGCGCCGCCTGCGGCCGGGGCAAGAGCGCCGGGTCGAAGGCGCGGTCGGCCAGCTCGACGTCTGCCGGCGCGTACATGCGCGCGACCCAGAAGAGGAAGTGGAAGAGATCGCGCACCGCCTGCAGCGCGTCGGCCAGCTTGGGCGCGCGGGCCTCGTGGGCCGCCTTGTTGCCCAGCTGCTGGATGAGCCGCACCTTGTCGAAGACGGCCCGCGGCAGGTTGTCGCGGAAGCTCTGCTCGTGGATCAGCGCGCCCAGGCCGCGATCGTAGGGCATGCGCAGGTCGGGGTCGTGGCGGTAGAGCCAGTGGCAGGTGCGTTCGAGGGCGAAGCGCGCCTGGAAGCACGCCAGCCGCGGGGAGCGGTGGACCTGAGCCTCGGCTTCGGCGGCGGCGACGAAGAGGTCGCGGTGGCGCGCGGCGAGGAAGTCGAAGTTCGAGGCCATGGGTGCTCCGTTCAGAGGTCTCCGCGGAAGGCCCGCTGGGTCAGGGCGTGGAAGAGGGTGTCGGCTTTGTCGGCGGCGGCGGTGAGGCGATCGCGAACAGCCCCGATGGCGGCTGCATGACTCGCGTAGGAAAGCTGCAAATCGAGCGGCGGCGCTAGCACGTTGAGCGCCCTCACTTGTCGGGTGCTGATGGTGTTCAAACCCGACGTTGTCTTGCCGAACCGCTGGAGTTGCCGCTGACCGCCGGCGCTGTTGATGAACGCCGTCACATACACCGCATCGGCATTGTCCGGATTCACCCGAGTTCGAATGAGGTGGTTCTGATGAACGCAGTCGGCTATCGAGCCATCCCAGATGGCAGCGCGACCGATCTCATTGAGGTTGCCGTGACCTTCGACCAGCAGGATGTCTCCCGATGCGAGGCGTGTCCGTTCGAGTTCGCGCTCGGTGACACGCATCGCCTTCACCTCATCCAGGTCGAGGGACGCGCGGTAGACATTGGCGACGCGCAGATAGGGGACCTCAATGGGGTGCCTCGCTCTCTTACGAGAGACTTGGAGGCCACCTTGCACCTCAGCAAGCTCGCCGAGCTTGGCAGCGGGCCAGCCCTTCGGGTTGGTCACCGGGTCGCCGAACATGTCGAGGAAGGTCGACCGCAGCAGCTCCTCGGTCAGCGCGATGGCCGCCCGCCGCTTGCGCCGGATGGCGTCGGCCCGGTCGAGGATGTCGGCGATGCGGCGCTGCTCTTCGATGGGTGGGAGCAGCACCGCAAAACGCCTGACCGTCGGCATATAGATGGTCTGGTGCGTGCTGCCCTGCTTTTCTTTCAAAAAGGTCAACTCGGACGCCTTGAACGCCCAGAACAGAAAGTCGGGATCCAGACGCGGCCCGCACACCCAGTTGACGAAGTCCTGACTGGTCGCCATTTCCCCACCGAGGATGGCGACCTTGCCGACAGACGCAGTTCGACACAGGGCCACAGTATCGGCCGGCAGCAGTCGAGCAGAGGAGTTTTCGATACCCAAGTTCGTCGGCATGTCTTGCGTCTCGTAGACGCGCTTGCCCTTCAGGGCCGACACATCCTTGAGCGACAGCCACGGGACGTCACCACCGTCCCAATACTCGGGCTGGCGGCGGCTGGGCGTGTGTCCGCTCTCCAGCCTCGCGACATCGAGAAGCGGCACCCATGCCCAGCCCTGCGGAACCCGGTCAGACGGCACCGCGGTTCGAACCGGCGAGAAGCCATTCGCTACAACGACCGTCACTGAAGCATCCCCTTCAGCTTCGCCAGATCGCCCGCGATCTCCGCTTGCAGCTTCTCCAGCTTCCCGATGATCACCGCTGGCGCCTCGTACTCGACCTCCTCGTACTCGATCTCCTTGTAGCGGTTGATCGACAAGTCATAGCCCTGCCCCGCGATCTCGGCCTTCGGCACCGTGAACCACTTGCCCTTGCGATCCCCCTCCCCCGCCGTCCCCCGCGCGGCCCACTGCGCCACGATCTCGGGGATGTCATCGGCGTCCACCGGCTGCCGCTTGTCATCCAGCGAGAAGCCATCGGCCTGCATGTCGTAGAACCACACGCGGTCGGTCCCGCCGGCGCCGGTTTTGGTGAACAGCAGCACCGCCGTCGACACCCCGGCGTAGGGCTTGAACACCCCCGATGGCATCGACACCACGCCGTCGAGCTTGTGATCCTCCACCAGCAGCTTGCGCACCGCCTTGTGGGCCTTCGACGAGCCGAAGAGCACGCCGTCGGGCACGATCACCGCCGCCCGGCCGCCGGCCTTCAAGATGCGCAGCATCTGCACCAGAAACAGCAGCTCGGTCTTGCTCGTCTTGACCACCCGCGAGAGGTCTTTGGCGATGGTCGACTTCTGCACGCTGCCCTTGAACGGCGGGTTGGCCAGCACGACGGTGTACGAGCCGTCGTCCCCCGCGGCGTCTTCGCTCAGCGAGTCGCGGGCCTCGATGTCGGGGTCGCCGATGCCGTGCATCATCATGTTCATGCTGCCGATGCGCAGCATGGTCGCGTCGAAGTCATAGCCATGGAACATGCCGCCGCCGTAGTGCGCCCGCAGCGTCGTGTCGCCCATGATCATCGCGTCGCGCACGTGCTCGGCGGCCACCACCAGGAAGCCCGCGGTGCCACAGGCCGGATCACACACCGTCTCTCTCACGCTGGGCTTGGGGTCGACCATGCGCACCATCATCTGGATGATGTGCCGCGGCGTACGGAACTGCCCGTTGGTGCCGGCCGTCGTCAGCTTCGACAGCATGTACTCGTAGAGGTCGCCCTGGGTGTCGCGGTCGTGCAGCGGCAGCGCGCCGATCTGGTCGACCACGGTCTCGAGCAGCGCCGGGCTGCCGATCATGAAGACGGCGTCTTTCATGTGCCGGGCGTACGAGGTCTCGCCCTCGGCGCCGCCGAGCGCCTTGATATAAGGGAAGGCCTTGTCGCGCACGACCGCCAGCATGGCCTCGGGGTCGGTCATCTGCGCGATCTTCGACCAGCGCAGGTCTTGCTGGTCGGGGCCGAACCGCAGGCCGGTGGGGGTGCGCTTCAGGCGGTTGGCCGACTTGTAGCGGCGCAGCTCTTCGTCGTCGAGTCGCTTGAGAAACAGCAGGTACGAGATCTGTTCGATGACGGTCAGCGGGTTGCTGATGCCGTTGTTCCAGAAGGTGGTCCACAGGCGGTCCACCTTGTTCTTCAGCTCGCCCGTGATCACGCGCGCTCCCGGTTCGCCGGCCGGCCGGCGGTCTGGTGTGAAGCGGCCGGCGTCGTCCCCGCGCCCCGGCTCGCGCAGGCAGCCTATGCGCTGCCGGCGCCCGCGGCAAGCGGGTGATGATCCGGCGCGCGGCGTATGGGCAACGCTGAGGGTGGGCGCGGCGGGCGCGGGGGTGATGGTTTGGGTGGTCGCGGCGGGCGCGTGGGCAGCGCTGAGGGTGGGCACGGCGGGCGCGGGGGCAGCGCTGAGGGTGGACACGGCGGGCGCGTGGGCAGCGCTGAGGGTGGGCACGGCGGGCGCGGGGGTGATGGTTTGGGTGGTCGCGGCGGGCGCGTGGGCAGCGCTGAGGGTGGTCGCGGCGGGCGCGTGGGCAGCGCTGAGGGTGGGCACGGCGGGCGCGTGGGCAGCGCTGAGGGTGGGCACGGCGGGCGCGGGGGCAGCGCTGAGGGTGGACACGGCGGGCGCGGGGGTGATGGTTTGGGTGGTCGCGGCGGGCGCGTGGGCAGCGCTGAGGGTGGGCGCGGCGGGCGCGGGGGCAGCGCTGAGGGTGGGCGCGGCGGGCGCGTGGGCAGCGCTGAGGGTGGGCATGGCGATCCAGCTCTCGGCGGCTCGGAACGCGCCAACAGTGTTGCGTTGCCGTGCTCGTCTACGGCACCCCCGCTGCGCGGGGGCGGGATCTCCGGTCGATGCTCGCGCTCGCTTTGCTCGCGACTGCGCTCTCCCTCCGACCCGTCCGGGCCAGCCCGGATGCCTTCGCTGCGCTCGGCGGCTCGGCTTCGCCTCGCGTGTTCGCGCATCCAGGATGGCGCTCTGGGTCCAATCCCGGGATAGGTGGTCATGAGGCAACCTCCGGGCGAGCAGCGCTCACGGCTCGCGCTGCGCGCTCGCTTGCCTCGGCGACCGCTTTGGTCGCTCGGTGTGGTCTTCGTCGAGTCAATCGGGTGCATATCCCGATCTACATCTGATCGAGCCGCGTAGTTTCGCGCCTTTGCGCCCCTGACAAGATGGAAGAGGAGGCCGTACCCCTCGGTTATTCGGAGTGCTTGAACCAAAACGCCGAAAGG
>JAUHXC010000052.1 GCA_030427205.1 bacterium
CGAATCGGCTGGATGGCGAGGGGTCCCATGAGGAGATCTCCTCATATGGGGTCTGGACGGCGAGCCGTTCTCGGGCAGGTGTGCCCGGAAGCCGCTGGACGGCGAGGGACGAGCGGGCAGGTGTGCCCCGGCCAGCCCCGAATAGAAGCGCCGGGCGAAGCGCAGCGCGGCGTCGTCGCGGATCGCCGTCGAGGTGGCCACCACCGGCACCGGGCCGTGGGCGTGGATCGCCTGCACCTGCGGCGCGGTCCCGCAGCCGTTGAGGCAGACCCAGCGCAGGTTCGGCAGCCGCCCGATGCGCTGCGCCATGCCCGCGGCGAGCAGCGGCTGCGGCGCGCCTGCCCGGTCCTCCAGCGTCAGCCCCGCGCCGGTGGCGTGCCCGCCGAAGTGCAGCCCGACGATGGCGTCGTTGTGGGCGTCGAGCCGATCGAACAGCCGCTCGGGCACGGCGTTGCTCTCGATGACCAGCCGCACGCCGGCGTCGGTCGCCGGGTCGAGCACGTCTTCGATGATGCGCTTCTCTTCGGGCAGGTCGAGGTAGGCCGCGTCGTGGCCGATCCGGTCGTTGGCGAACACCAGCAGAATGACCGGAGACGGCACCGCGCGCGTCCTCCCGAACACGGTCGAGGGTGGCGCTCAGTGTGGCGCAGTGTGGGCGAGAACTCCACCCGCGGGGGTCGGCCTCAGCGGCTGGGCACCACGTCGGGCAGCGCGAGGAACTCGACGCGCCGATTGCGGGCGCGGTTGGCGGCGCTGTCGTTGGGCAGGCGGGGGCGGGTCTCGCCGTAGCCCTCGTAGGTCAGCCGGGCGCGGTCGATGCCCATGCCCACCAGGTAGTTGACCACCGCCAGGGCCCGCCGCTGGCTGAGGCGCAGGTTGACGTCGTCGTCGCCCACGTCGTCGGTGTGCCCCTCGACCCGCACCCGCACCTCGGGCTGGGCCTGCAGCGACATCACGACCTCGTCGAGCACCTTGCCCGAGGCCTGCAGCAGCGCGTCGGATCCCGGCTCGAACTCGACGCTGTAGAGGATGACCGGGCTGTCGGGCTCGAAGACGTACTTCGGCCGCTGGTCGGGGCAGCCGTCGTCGTCGCGGAAGCCGTTGGCGCTCTCGGCCATCGCCGGGCACTGGTCGACGCCGTCGGCGATGCCGTCGCCGTCGTTGTCGGCGTCGGGGCAGCCGTCGCCGTCTTCGAAGCCGTCCTGGTCCTCGGCGCGGTGCGGGCAGCGGTCCTCGACGTCGAGGATGCCGTCGCCGTCGTTGTCCGCTTCGGGGCAGCCGTCGTCGTCTTCGAAGCCGTCGCGGTCCTCGGGCTCGTCGCGGCACGCGTCGACCGCGTCGGCGATGCCGTCGCCGTCGTTGTCGGTCTCGGGGCAGCCGTCGAGGTCGTCGAAGCCGTCGAGGTCTTCGGGGCGGTCGGGGCAGGCGTCGGCGCCGTCGGCGATGCCGTCCTTGTCGGCGTCGCTGCCGCCGCCCGGGCGGAAGTCGACCCCGGCGAACAGGCGGAACGCGGGCACGCCCACCCGGCCGCCGATGCCCGCCTCGCCGCCGGCGGTGATGCCCACCGGCCCCACGCCGACCCGGGCCGCGGCGCGGGCGCCATAGCCGGGCACCGCGTCGGTCACCGGCACGTCGGCCACCGCCTCGGCGAGCAGCACGAGCTGCTCGGCGGGCAGCACCGCGAAGCGGCCGCCGAGGCCCACGTGCACCGCGGTGCCCTCGACCGAGCCGACGAACTCGGTCTCGGCGCCCGCCGAGAAGCCCACGTTGGCCAGGGCCACGATGTCGTCGGTGATCTTGCGGTCGACGAACGCGGTGGCGGTCACGCCGACCCCGCCGCGGCCGGTGAGGGCGTCGGGGTCGCCGGTGGGCAGCGAGAGCCGCAGGTCGAGGCCCGCGCCCACCGGATCGAGGGTGCGGTCGAGCAGCGCGTACCGGGCGCGCAGGGCCAGGTCGCCCATCGCGGCGTCGGCCACCTCGTTCTGAAAGTCGGCGCCGACGTCGCGGGCCACCACCAGCGGCAGCTCCACCTCGGCGACGAGCCGGTCGACGATGCCCAGGCCCACCCGCAGGTGCAGGGCCTGCTCGGCGCCGACGACACCCAGCCGCTCGGTGTCGGGGTCGCTCTCGGCCACCAGCCGCACCGGCTCCTGGGCGTAGTGCCACATGGCGCCCAGCGACAGGGTCAGCGGGGGCAGGGTCGACGAGCCGACCAGGCTCACCGCGCCGGAGTCGACGCCGCCGGGCACGAAGCGCTGGGCGTCGAAGGCGTGGGCGGTCGGCGCGAAGGCCACCGCGGCCAGAGCAGCCAGGCCGGCGGCGGCGACCGGGACGAGGCGCCGGCGGGCCAGCAGACCCAGCAGCAGCACCACGCCCGCCAGACCCAGCGGCGCGCTCGAGCCGACCGGCGCCGCCTGGCAGCCGCCGCCCGCCGCGATGGCGTCCTCCGGCCGGCGATGCCCGGGGCGATCCTCGCCGCGCAGCGGATCGGTGCCCGCCTCGAGCTCGGCCCCGTCGTCGAAGCCGTCGCTGTCGGTGTCTTCGTCGAGCGGGTCGGTGCCGAAGCCGCCTTCGCCCGCCTCCTGGCCGTCGGTCAGCTCATCGTCGTCGCTGTCGGCGTCGAGCGGGTTGGTGCCCCGGGCGCGCTCCTCGCCGTCGTCGAGGCCGTCGTCGTCGCTGTCCGCCGCGCGGGGGTCGGTGCCGTCGGCGGCCTCCTCCCCGTCGGTGACCCCGTCGCCGTCGGTGTCGGCGTTGGCCGGGTCGGCGCCGGCCGCCGCTTCTTCGCCGTCGAGCAGGCCGTCGTCGTCGCTGTCCGGGTCGAGCGGATCGGTGCCCGCCTCGGCCTCGGCCTCGTCGCTCAGGCCGTCGTCGTCGTCGTCGGCGTCGCAGGCGTCGCCGCGGCCGTCGCCGTCGGTATCGAGCTGGTTGCCGTTGGAGACCAGCGGGCAGTTGTCGCTGGTATCGGCCACCGTATCGGCGTCGTCGTCGTCGTCGCAGGCGTCGCCGTCACCGTCGCCGTCGGCGTCGGCCTGGTCCGGATCGGGCACCCCCGGGCAGACGTCGCCGGCGTCGTCGATCCCGTCGGCGTCGGCGTCGGGGTCGCAGGCGTCGCCGTTGCCGTCGCCGTCGATGTCGCTCTGGGCGCCGTTGGCCACCGTCGGGCAGTTGTCCTCGTCGTCGATCACGCCGTCGTCGTCGTCGTCGTCGTCGCACAGGTCGCCGATGCCGTCGCCCTCGAGGTCGCCCTGATCGGGGTCGGGCACCGTGGGGCAGACGTCGTCGAGGTCGTCGATGCCGTCGTCGTCGTCGTCGGGGTCGCAGGCGTCGCCCATGCCGTCGCCGTCGGCGTCGCCCTGCAGCGGGTCGGGGCGCCCCGGGCAGACGTCCATCGCGTCGGGGAAGCCGTCGTTGTCGTCGTCGGGGTCGCATACATCGCCCATGCCGTCGCCGTCGCGGTCCGCCTGGGCCGGATCGGCGTCCAGCGGGCAGACGTCGGTCCGGTCGTCGACCCCGTCGCCGTCGTCGTCGTCGTCGCAGCGGTCGCCGCGCCCGTCGCCGTCGGTATCGATCTGGTCGGCGTCGGGCTGGCGCGGGCAGACATCCTCGCCGTCGAAGACGCCGTCGTTGTCGTCATCGGGGTCGCACACATCACCCGGCGCGTCGCCGTCGAGGTTGCGCTGGTCGCGGTTGGCGTCGCCGGGGCAGTTGTCGATGCCGTCGGGGATGCCGTCGTCGTCGTCGTCGCCGTCGCAGGCGTCGCCGATGCCGTCGCCGTCCCGGTCGACCTGGTCCGGGTCGGGCACCCGCGGGCAGACGTCGAGGCCGTCGTCGAAGCCGTCGCCGTCGCTGTCGAGGTCGTTGTCGCAGGCGTCGCCGATGGCATCGCCGTCGGCGTCGGCCTGGTCCGGGTTGGCGATGCGCGGGCAGTTGTCGTCGACGTCGTCGGCGCCGTCGTCGTCGTCGTCCGCGTCGCAGGCGTCGCCGTCTCCGTCGCCGTCCAGATCCTGCTGCAGCGCGTTGGCCACGTCGGGGCAGTTGTCGTCGTCGACGTCCACGCCGTCGGCGTCGCGGTCGCTGTCGCAGACGTCGCCCTCGCCGTCGGCGTCGCCGTCGAGCTGATCGGGGTTGGCGTCGCGCGGGCAGTTGTCGTCGACGTCGTCGACCTCGTCGCCGTCGTCGTCGTCGTCGCAGGCGTCGCCCAGCCCGTCGTCGTCCAGGTCGCGCTGGCCGGCGTCGGCGGCGAGCGGGCAGATGTCGTCTTCGTCGGCCACGCCGTCGCCGTCGTCGTCGGCGTCGCAGGCGTCGCCCAGGCCGTCTCCGTCGGTGTCGCGCTGCTCGGGGTCGGCCACCTGCGGGCAGCCGTCGGCCCCGTCGTCGACGCCGTCGTCGTCGTCGTCGTCGTCGCAGGCGTCGCCCAGGCCGTCCCCGTCCAGGTCGGCCTGCTCCGGATCGGCCCGCAGCGGGCAGAGGTCTTCGCCGTCGTCGACGCCGTCGCCGTCGTCGTCGGTATCGCACGCGTCGCCGACCTGGTCGCCGTCGCTGTCGATCTGAAGCGGGTTGGGGATCAGCAGGCAGTTGTCGCCGAAGTCGTCGACGCCATCCATGTCGCTGTCGGCGTCGGCGTCGCAGACGTCGCCCCGGCCGTCCATGTCGGCGTCGGCCTGATCGGGATCGGCGTCCAGCGGGCAGACGTCGTCCTCATCGAGCACGCCGTCGTCGTCGTCGTCCTCGTCGCAGGCGTCGCCCGCGCCGTCGCCGTCGGTATCGGTCTGCTCGCCGTCCGCCGCGGTCGGGCAGGTGTCGTCGCCGTCGAGCACGCCGTCGTCGTCGTCGTCGGCATCACACGCGTCGCCCGCGCCGTCGCCGTCGGTATCGAGCTGCTCCGCGTCGGCCACCCGCGGGCAGCCGTCGGCGGCGTCGTCCACCCCGTCGCCGTCGTCGTCGGTATCGCAGGCGTCGCCCCGCCCGTCGTCGTCGAGGTCGGCCTGCTCGGGATCGGCGATCAGCGGGCAGCCGTCGTCGGCGTCGGCCACCCCGTCGCCGTCGTCGTCGGTGTCGCAGGCGTCGCCCTCGCCGTCGTCGTCGGTGTCCTGCTGCTCGACGTTGGCGGCGAAGGGGCAGTTGTCCTCCGCGTCGACGGTGCCGTCGTTGTCGTCGTCGATGTCGCAGGCGTCGCCCCGCCCGTCGTCGTCGTTGTCGAGCTGGTCCGGGTCGGCCCGGCGGGGGCAGACGTCATCGGCGTCGGCGACCCCATCATCGTCGTCGTCGGCGTCGCAGGCGTCGCCCTCGCCGTCGCCGTCCAGGTCGCCCTGGGCCGGATCGGCCGCGAGCGGGCACAGGTCGAGCGCGTCGTCGACCCCGTCGTCGTCGTCGTCGGCATCGCAGACGTCGCCGTCGCCGTCGCCGTCGGTATCGACCTGCCCGGGGTTGGCCGCGTCGGGGCAGTTGTCGACGTCGGCGGGCACGCCGTCGCCGTCGTCGTCGCCGCCGCCGGAGCAGGCGTCGCCGAAGCCGTTCATGTCGAAGTCGGCCTGGTCGGCGTTGGGCACCGTCGGGCAGTTGTCGTCGTCGTCGGCGAAGCCGTCGCCGTCGTCGTCGCGGTCGCAGCGGTCGCCCTCGCCGTCCCCGTCGAGGTCGGCCTGGTTCGGGTTGGCGGCCGCGGGGCAGTTGTCGTCGCCGTCGAGGATGCCGTCGTCGTCGTCGTCGTCGTCGCAGGCGTCGCCCCGGCCGTCGCCGTCGGTGTCGGTCTGATCGGGGTCTTCGACCCGCGGGCACAGGTCGACCACGTCGTCGACCCCGTCGTCGTCGTCGTCGTCGTCGCAGACATCGCCCGCGCCGTCGCCGTCGGTATCGGTCTGGGCCGGATCGGCCACCCGCGGGCAGAGGTCTTCGCCGTCGGGGATCTCGTCCCCGTCGTCGTCCCCGTCGCAGGCGTCGCCGTCGCCGTCGCCGTCGGTATCGACCTGCTCCGGATCGGCCACCCGCGGGCAGACGTCGGCCCCGTCGGCGACGCCGTCGTCGTCGTCGTCGCCGTCGCAGGCGTCGCCGTTGCCATCGCCGTCGGTATCAATCTGGTCGGCGTTAGCGGTGGCGGGGCAGTTGTCGGCGAAGCCGCAGACGCCGTCGTTGTCGGTGTCGAGGCCGGCGAGCAGGCAGTTCTGGGCCGCGGCCGGGGCGGCGAACAGCAGCACGAGCACGCCGAGGGCTGCGCAGATCGAGGGCGTCTTCATGGGGTCTCCCAGCGGGACGATGGCTGATTTCGGGGTGCGGCCCGCGGCGCGGGCGCTCGGCCGCGGGTGCGGCGGCCGGGGCCTCAGGCGCTCATCGGCCAGGGGCGGATGGCTTCATGGCCCACGTGGCCGGCGCGCACGAGGCGGCCGACGAGCGCGGGCAGCGCGGCGTAGCTGGCGGTCGACTTGTCGAGCCGGGCCGCGGGGCCGAGGCGATCGAGCTCGGCGTCGAGGCCGGGCAGGTCGAAGGCGGTCTGCACGATGACCGGCACCCAGGGGGCGACGGCCTGCACCCGCGCCAAGGCGTGGGAGCCCATGACCTCGGGGAAGAGCAGGTCGGTGATGATCAGGGCGGGGTCGCAATACTCGACCGCCCGCGCCAGCCCGTCGAGGCGGTTGATGTGGCGGACCCGGCAGCGCATGCCCGGCACCCGCCGCAGCCGCAGACGGGTCAGCAGCACATCCTGGATGTCGGCATCGAGAACGAGCACGTCGACGAACATGGATCCTCCCTGGTGCATGCCGGAGCGACCGCGCCCCGTGCCCTCCTATCTGCAGAGGGTGTGCCACACCGCCGAGCGCCTTGTTCCGCGGGCTCTGCGCCCGTTCCACCGCGCCGGTCGGGGGGCCTGCCCCACGGCCCCGTGGGCCGCGCCCCGCAGGTCGCCGGCCGTCGACGTACGGGCCGGCCTGCGGGACGGGCGCAGGATACACCCGCGGCGCCCGCGCCGTCGCCGCCCGCTTGACTCACAGCCGCCAGGAGCGCTCCGCTGCACCATGCGCCGAACCGCTCCGCTGCTGCTGCTCGCCCTCGCCTGCGCCTGCGAGGACGGCCGGCCGTCGCGCCCCGAGGCGCAGGGCGGGCGCGACGCGGGGTTCGATCTGGCCCCGTGGGCGGCCGAGGCCGCTGTGCCCGGGCCCCCGGTAGACGCCGGCGCGGTGGACGCAGCCGCAGTGGACGCCGCGCCCGACGCCCGCCCCGCGCTCCCGATGGATGCGGCGGTCGACGCCGCGGTCGACGCGGCGCGCTGCCCGCCCTTCGCCGGGCCGCCGCCCGCGGGGGACGGGCTGCCCGACCTGCGGCTGCGGGCGACCCTGCCGCTGGGCGCGCCGCCGGGCGCCGACGGGCTCTGGGCCGGCGAGCTGGACGGCGACGGGGCGCTGCCCGAGATCGCGGTGGTGCGCGGCGGCCGCCTGGAGCTGGCCACCGCCGACGGCGTCGAGCGCTGGCGGACCCCCGTGCTCGACCTGCAGCGGATCGTCGGCCCGGCCGATCTGGACGGCGACGGGCGGCGCGAGCTGGTCGCCGCCGGGCGGCGCTCGGTCTTCGCCTTCGACGGCCTGACCGGCGCCGTGCGCTGGCGGCTGCCCGAGGCCCCCTTCGCCGGCGAGGCGCCGAGCGGCATTCAGCAGGCGCGGGTGCTCGACCTGGACGGCGACGGCCTGGACGACCTGTACCTCAGCGATACCGGCTGCGGCGACGAAGGCAGCGGCCGGGGTCTGATCTGGCGCTTCGCCGACGGCTTCGAGCGGCCGCGGGCCAGCGCCATCGACGGGCCGCGGCTCAACGGGCGCTGCACCCGCTGGCAGACCTTCGCCGACCTCGACGCCGACGGCCGGATCGAGGTGCTGGTGACCGACGGCGACGGGCTCAACGGCTTCGACCTGGACGGGCGCCGCGGCTGGTGCGGGCGCCTCGCCGCGCCGCCCAACGGCCCGCTGCCGCACATCGCCGCCGAGGGCGGCTGGTTCGTCTTCCTGCCCGAGGGCATCGCCTGGGTGACCGGCGCCGACGACGCGGCCTGCCCCGCCGCGCTGGCGCCCCGCTGGCGGGCCGATCTGCCCGAGCCGTGGGCGCCGGGCAGCGTCATTGTCGCTGGAGACGACGGACCGGCGCTGCTGACCAGCCGCTTCGAAGACGGCATCTGGCGGATCCTGCGGGTGGCCGCGGGCGGCGTCGACGCGCTGATCGACGACGCGCGCCTGCTGGGCCGGGTCGACGAACGCTTCGCGTTGGCGGCGATGGGCGACGGCCCGACCCCCGGGCGCTTCGGCGCGCTGCAGCTCTTCGACCTCGATGTGGACCCGCCGCGCGCGGTGTGGCCCCTGCCCCTGCCCCGCGCCCGGCCGATCGCCATACCCGCCGGGCCCGACCGCACCCCCGAGCTCGCCGGCCTGCTGACGCTGGATGGGCAGCCGGTCGTGATCCGCGCCGCCGCCGAAGACGAGACCGCCGACCGCATCGAGCGGCTGGGCCTGGACGGGGTGATCGTGGCCGGATACGCCCTCGACGGCGAGCCGGGCGCGATCGAGCCGCTGGGCGCGGGGCTGGTGGTCGCCGAGGCCGGCGGCGCGATCGCGGCGCTCGACGGGCAGCTGCGGCCGCTCTTTGTCGCCGACGACGGGCGGGCCCCGCTGCGGGCGGCGGCCGGCGCGCCGCGGTTGGCGGCGGTCTCCGACGGGGTGCGCGCGCGGCCGGCGGCGGCGATCGGCGGGGTCGTGGCCCTGCTCGAGCCCGATCGCGAAGACAGCCCGGTGGTCTGGCAGACCGCGATCGGCGCGCCGCGGCGGGGCGGCTCGCCGCTGCGCACGGTGCCGCGCGCGCCGGGCACCGACGGGCTGCTGGTGCGCGACGCCCGGGCGGGGGACGCGGCGTGGGCGGTGCTCGACGGCGAGACGGGGCAGCGGCGCTGGCGCCACCGGCTCGATCCGGCGCTCTTCCGGCCGGTGGGCGAGGCGGTGCCGGTGGGCGGCCCGGACGGCTCGACGCTGCGTATCGCCCGGGCCGATCTGGTGCTGCAGCCCGATCGCTGGGCGGCCGACGACCCGACGTGCGCCGCGACGCTCTTCGCCGATGGCCCCGAGGCCGACCCGACCCGGCCCGCCGCCGAGTGCCCCGGCTTCGCGGTGAAGCCGCGGGTGGTGCGCGGGCTCGACCCGGAGAGCGGCGCGTGCCTCTGGCGCCTCGTCCTGCGCCCGGCCTGGCCCTGCGGCGGGCCGAGCAATCAGGCGCTGTCGACCGCCGACGGCGACGGCGACGGGCAGCCCGAGCTGTACCTCACCGAGACCAACGCCGTACGCCGGATCGACCCGCTGACCGGCCGCCTGCAGGCGACGATCGACCTGGGCTTTCACGCGGCGGGCGCGGTGCGCGGCGGCGGCTGGCTGCGGGCGTCGGCCGGCGTGCTGCTGCGCCTGGGCGGCAACGGGCCGGTCGAGGCCTTCGACGACGATCTGCAGTCGCTGTGGCAGGCGCCGCACCCCGACGGGCTGCGGCTGCAGACCTGGATCGGGCGCGACGGGGCCCTCGTCGACGGCGCGCTGTGGATGGCGCCCGCCGCGGCCCATCCGCTCGTCGGCCGGGCGGTCGCCGACGGCGCCGAGCGCGCCCGCTGGGGGCTGGCCGATGGCGAGGCGACGCGCGCCGCGCCGTTCGAACCGCGGTTCGCCGACATCCGCGGGGTCACCGCGGTCGCCGACGTGGACGGCGCGGGCGCCGACGGCTTGCTGCTCAACGCCGACGACGGCGTGCTCTACGGGCTGACCGCGGACGGGCTGGCCTGGAGCCGGCCCCACGACGCGGCCATCGGCGCGCCGCTGCTGGCCACCCTCGCCGCCGATGAGGCGCGCGCCCTGCTGGTGCCCACCGCCGACGGCCGGGTGCTGGTCTATGGCGTCCCCGGCCCGCCCGCGCCGCCCGCCGTCTGGGATCTGCCGTGTCCGCCGGCCCCGTCGTGCGACGCCGACGACGACATCGACCGCACCGAGGCCCTCGATCGGCTGTGCGCCGCGTGGATCCCGGTCGACGGCGCCGCGGGCTACGAGGTCCGCCCGCTGGGGCCCAACGGCGCCCGCCTCGGCCCGTGGCGCGCGGTGGACGCGCCGCCGGCGGCCGCGCGCGGCCTGTCGCTGGTGCCCGGGGTGCGCTACGCGGTCGAGGTGCGGGCGGTGAGCGCAGTCGAGGGGCGGCTGCGGCGCTCGCTGGGGCGCGTCTCGGACGGGGTCGAGGCGGTCAACGATCCGCCGCCGACGGTGGAGCTGGCGGCCCGGCCGACGGCGCTGCTGCCCGCCGATGGCCCGGTATTGGTCGCGCTGCTGGCGACCGACGACGATCGGCTGGCGGGCTGGCGGCTGGATGTGCTCGACGGCGACGGGCGCACGATCCGCCGACTGGCCGGCGGCCCGCTGGCGGCGCCGCGCTTCGAAACCACCGCCCGCTGGAACCTGGAGGACGCCGCCAAGCGCCCGGTGGGCCCGGGGGTGTATCAAATCGTCGCAACAGTGATCGATCGGGCGGGCAATACCGCCCGCGCCGCGGCGGCGGTCGAGGTATGCGACCGGGCCTGTCGGTAACGCTTGCCGCGGCAGATCCGTCGGGGGCGGGGTCTCTGGGTGACATTTTGCCGCGGTCGGGCCCCCGGATCGCGGGTCTCGGCGTTGGCACGTCGGATGCTAGGCAGGCGGGCGGTACCGCGTCGCCGGGGCGGATCCATTCCTGTTCCCCAACCCACCGCCCCGGCGACGTCTCCTTCCCGCCTGCGACAGCCCGACGAGAAGAGCGCCAGACGGCCTACGCGTTGGCCATGCGCCGCAGCACGGTGTGCAGGATGCCGCCGTTGCGGTAGTAGTCGACCTCGACGGGGGTATCGAGCCGGCAGACCACGTCGATGGTCTCGGTGCTGCCGTCGCCGCGGGTGATCTTCACCTGCACGTCCTGGCCGGCCTCGAGCCCGTCGTCGATGGCGATGTCGAAGGTCTCTTCACCGCCCAGCTTCAGGCTGTCGCGGGTATCGCCCTGCTTGAACTGCAGCGGCAGCACGCCCATGCCGACCAGGTTGCTGCGGTGGATGCGCTCGTAGCTCTCGGCGATGACCGCGCGCACGCCGAGCAGGTAGGTGCCCTTGGCGGCCCAGTCGCGGCTCGAGCCCATGCCGTAGTCCTTGCCGGCGAGCACCACCAGCGGGGTGCCGGCGGCCTTGTAGGCCAGCGAGGCTTCGTAGATCGTCGTCACCGCGCCCGGCTCGGCGCCGTGGCCCGCCTCGCCGAAGTAGGTCGTCCAGCCGCCTTCGGTGCCCGGCGCCAGCTCGTTGCGCAGGCGGATGTTGGCGAAGGTGCCCCGGGTCATCACCCGGTCGTTGCCCCGGCGCGAGCCGTAGCTGTTGAAGTCCTTGTGCGCCACGCCGCGCTCGATGAGGTACTTGCCGGCGGGGCTGTCCTTGGCGATGGCGCCGGCGGGGCTGATGTGGTCGGTGGTCGTCGAGTCGCCGACGCGCACCAGCATCTTCGCCCCGTCGATGGCGGCGATGGGCGCGGTCTCCTTGGACATGCCCACGAAGAACGGCGGCTCCTGCACGTAGGTCGAGGTCTCGTCCCACTCGTAGACGTCGCTCTCGCTGACCTCGACCGCCTGCCACATCTCCGGGCCCTTGTCGGCGTCGGCGTAGCGGCTGACGAACTGCTCGCGGGTCACCGCGTGGCCGACGACCTCTTCGATCTGGGCGTTGGTCGGCCAGATGTCCTTGAGGAAGACGTCGTTGCCGTCGCGATCCTGGCCGATGGGGTCGGTCTTGAGGTCGATGTCGACGGTGCCGGCGAGCGCGTAGGCCACCACCAGCGGCGGCGAGGCGAGGTAGCTCGGCTGGACCAGCGGGCTGACCCGGCCCTCGAAGTTGCGGTTGCCCGAGAGCACCGCGGCGGCCTTGAGGTCGCCCTTGCGCACCGCGTCGCCCACCTCGGGGATCAGCGGCCCCGAGTTGCCGATGCAGGTGGTGCAGCCGTAGCCGACGGTGTGGAAGCCGATGGCCTCCAGGTCGGCGGTCAGGTCGGAGCGGTCGAAGTAGTCGGTGACCACCCGCGACCCGGGGGCCAGCGAGGTCTTGACCCACGGCTTGCGGCCGAGGCCCAGCTTGCGGGCGTTGCGCGCGAGCAGGCCGGCGGCGACCATCACCGAGGGGTTGCTGGTATTGGTGCAGCTGGTGATCGCGGCGATGACCACCGAGCCGTCGCTCAGCGTATGGGTCTCGCCGTTCATCTCGAACTCGACCGACTGCGGGCCGTTCTTCTCGCCGTAGGTGTGCTCGAGGTCCAGCCGGAACTGGCCCTTCATGTCGGCGAGCAGCACCTTGTCCTGCGGCCGCTTGGGGCCGGCGAGCGAGGGCTGAACGGTGCCCAGGTCGAGCTCGAGGGTGTCGGAGTAGGCCACCTGGCGCGCGTCGTCGCGCCACAGCCCCTGCAGCTTGCAGTACTGCTCGACGGCGGCGCAGAGGTCCTTCGAGCGGCCGGTGCGGTACATGTAGTCGGTGGTGCGCTCGTCGATGGGGAAGAAGCCCATCGTCGCGCCGTACTCGGGGGCCATGTTGGCGATGGTCGCCCGGTCGGGCAGCGACAGCGCGGCGAGGCCGGGGCCGTAGAACTCGACGAACTTGCCGACCACCCCGCGCTTGCGCAGCATCTGGGTCACCGTCAGCACCATGTCGGTGGCGGTGGCCCCCTCGGCGAGCTCGCCGGTCAGCTTGAAGCCGACCACCTCGGGGATGAGCATGTAGATCGGCTGGCCGAGCATGACCGCCTCGGCCTCGATGCCGCCGACGCCCCAGCCGAGCACGCCCAGGCCGTTGATCATCGTGGTGTGGCTGTCGGTGCCCACCAGCGAGTCGGGGTAGGCCACCGTCTCGCCGTCGACCTCGCTGGTCAGCACCGCGGTGGCCAGATACTCGAGGTTGACCTGGTGCACGATGCCGGTGGCCGGCGGCACGACCCGGAAGTTCTCGAAGCTGCCCTGGCCCCACTTGAGGAACTCGTAGCGCTCGCGGTTGCGCTCGAACTCGATGGCCGCGTTGAGCGAGAGCGCGTCGTGGCTGCCGAACGCGTCGACCTGCACCGAGTGGTCGATGACCAGGTCGCAGGGCACGAGCGGGTTGACCTTCTGCACGTCGCCGCCGAGGCGCTGCATCGCCGAGCGCAGCGCGGCGAGGTCGACGACCGCCGGCACGCCGGTGAAGTCCTGCAAGACGACCCGGCCCGGCTTGAACGGGATCTCGGTCTCGCCGACGTCCTTGGCGTCGTAGTTGGCCAGCGCCTTGACGTGGTCTTCGGTGATCGCGAAGCCGTCCACGTTGCGCAGCACCGCCTCGAGCAGCACCTTGATCGAGTAGGGCAGCCGGTCGACGTGGCCCACGCCGGCGTCGCGCAGGGCGTCGAGGGCGTACACCTTGAGCTGTCCGATGGGGGTGTCGATGGTCCGGGCGGCGCCGAAGGGGTCTTTGCTGGCCATGGGCGTGGTCTCCTCAAGCCGACGATGGGGTGGGGGTGCCGCAGAAGCACCAGTCGCGGGAAAGCTACGCCGCGGCAATCGAAAACTCAAACGGTTTGCCCCATGATGAGGCCCCTGACACCACCCCGGGGAGGCCCCGTGACCACGCGCTATCTCGATCGCCTGCCGCCGCTGCACATCGCGCACCGCGGCGGGGCCCTGCTCTACCCGGAGAATACGCTGCACGCCTTCCAGGCGGCGGTGGACGTACACCGGACCGACGCCATCGAGACCGACGTGCACCTCAGCGCCGACGGGGTGGTGGTGGTCTTCCACGACGACACCCTCGAGCGCTGCACCGACGCCGATGGGCCGGTGGCCGCGCGCACCGCCGCCGCGCTGGCCCGGCTCGACGCCGGCCATCGCTTCACGCCCGACGGCGGCGAGAGCTTCCCCTTCCGCGGCAAGGGCATCGGCGTGCCGACCCTGGCCGAGACCCTGGCGAGCTGGCCCGATCTGCCGTTCAACATCGAGCTCAAGAGCCGCGATCCGAAGCTGATCGAGGCCTTCGTGAAGACCGTACGCGCTGCGGGCGCGGCGAAGCGCATCTGCTGCGGCAGCGAGAACGACGACGTCGGCGCGGCCCTGGCCGAGGCGCTGCCCGAGGCGACGCACTTCTACCCCACGGGGCCGGGCAGCGTATTCATCCTGACCGCCCTGCAGGGCGGCACGCCGCCGATCGACGCGCGCTATACCGTGCTCGACATGCCCGCCGAGTACGGCGGCATGCCGCTGATCGTGCCCCGGCTCATCGAGGCCGCCGCCGCCGCGGGCCGCTTCGTCAACGTCTGGACCATCGACGAGACCGCCGAGATGCACCGGCTGCTCGACGCGGGGGTCGGCGGCGTCATGACCGACCGCCCCGACCGGCTGCGGGCGGTGCTCGACGCCCGCGCCGGGGCGAAGCCGTGAAGCCGCTGGTCATCGGTCACCCGGCGATGCTCGACCACCGACCCGGCTCGGGGCACCCCGAGCGGTCGGATCGGCTGCGCGCGGTCGAGGCGGCCCTGCGCGACGCGCCGGTCGAGCGCCGCGCCGCGAAGCCCGCCGAGCGCGCCGCCATCGAGCGCATCCACCCGGCGGCCTTCGTCGACGGCATCCTCGCCCTCGACGGCGAGAGCGCGCAGATCGACCGCGACACCGCCACCAGCCCCGGCAGCGTCGCCGCCGCGCTGCTCGCCGCCGGATCGGGTATACAGCTCGTCGACGCGCTGCTCGACGGCGAGGCGCAGACCGGCTTCGCGATCGTGCGCCCGCCGGGGCACCACGCCGAGCCCGGGCGGGCGATGGGCTTCTGCCTGTTCAACAATATCGCCGTCGCCGCGGCCCACGCCCTCGCCCGGCCCGAGGTCGAGCGGGTGCTGATCGTCGACTGGGACGTGCACCACGGCAACGGCACCCAGGCGGCGTTCTACGGGCGGGACGACGTCTTCGTCTTCAGCAGCCACCAGTGGCCCAACTACCCGGGCACCGGCGCCCTGCACGAGACGGGCGCCGGCGCGGGCCGCGGCTACACCCTCAACGCGCCGCTGCCGCCGGGGCTCGGCGACGGGGTCTACGCCCGGCTCTTCGCCGACGTGCTGCGCCCCGTCGCGGCCCGCTTCGACCCCGATCTGGTGCTGGTCTCGGCCGGCTTCGACGCCCATCGGGCCGATCCGCTGGCCCAGATGCAGGTGAGCGCCGAGGGCTTCGCGGCGATCTGCGCCGAGGTGCAGGCGATCGCCGACGCGCACGCCGGGGGCCGCGTGGGGCTCCTGCTCGAAGGCGGCTACGATCTGGTCGGCCTCGCCCGCAGCGCCCGGGCCTGCGTCGACGTGCTCGGCGGCGCCACCGCGCCGGTGATCGCCGGCCCCGACCGCCACGCGGCCGATGCGATCCGAGCCGTCGAAACGGTCGCGAAGCGCTGCGCGCTGCCCGCGTAGAAGCCCGCATCCGGTTGAGATCGAGCGGTTCGCCGGATAAGATGTCGGGGTTGTTCCAGCGGGTCACTGGAGCACGAGGAGTCCCCGATGCGCATCAATACCAATACCCGGTCGCTCAACGCGATCCGACAGCAGAACTCCACCCAGAAGCTGCTGGGCAAGGCGTTCCAGAAGCTCAGCTCGGGCCTGCGCATCAACTCGGCGGCCGACGACGCCGCCGGGCTGGCGATCAGCAACCGCTTCACCAGCCAGACCCGCGGGCTGAATCAGGCCATCCGCAACGCCAACGACGGCGTCTCGCTGGTGCAGACCGCCGAGGGCGCGCTGCAGTCGGTCACCGACAACCTGCAGCGCATCCGCGAGCTGTCGATCCAGGCGGCCAACGGCACGCTCAACGACGCCGACCGCGGCGCGATCCAGTCGGAGATCGACCAGCTCTCGTCGGAGATCGAGCGCATCGGCGATACGACCACCTTCAACGGCCGCAAGCTGCTCGACGGCTCCGAGGGCCCGCAGAGCTTCCAGGTCGGGGCCAACGCCAACGAGACCATCTCGGTGGGCCGCATCGACGCCCGCGCCTCGACCCTCGGCGCGGCGGCCTTCGCTGACGGCGCCCAGATCGACGCCTCGGGCGTCGACGCCGGCGAGCTGGAGATCAACGGGGTCGAGATCCGGGCCACCCAGGACGTCGACGATACGCTGTCGAGCGCGGGCAACGACCGCTCGGCCATCGCGGTGGCGGCGGCGATCAACGACTCGAGCCCGACGACCGGCGTGACCGCCCAGGCCAACGCCACCGAGGTCGAGGGCCAGGCGATCCAGGGCGGCACCCTCGACACCGACAACCGGCTGGTGATCAACGGCGAGACGATCAGCGGCTTCGAGGTCAACGCCGACGACGCGCAGGGCAACCTCGTCGACGCGATCAACAGCGTCAGCGACCGCACCGGCGTCGTCGCCAGCCGCACCGAAGGCGGCGAGATCCAGCTCGAGGCGCAGGACGGCCGCAACATCGACATCCAGACCACCGGCGACGCCGACCAGATCACCGGCCTGCAGGACGGCACCACCACCGGCACGGTCACCTTGTCGAGCGACGCGCAGTTCACCGTCGACGGGGCCGACCCGCTCGACGCCGGGCTCGAGGCGGGCATCGCCGGGGTGACCGACAGCCGGGCGGTGACCACCATCGACGTGACCACCGTCGAGGGCGCCAACCGGGCGATCGAGATCGCCGATCGGGCGCTGGGTCAGGTCAGCTCGATCCGCTCGCAGCTCGGCGCGGTGCAGAACCGCTTCGAGTCGACCATCAGCAACCTGTCGAGCGTTTCGGAGAACATCCAGGCGTCCAACAGCCGCATCCAGGACGCCGACTTCGCCGCCCAGAGCGCCAACCTGATCAAGCAGCAGATTTTGGGTCAGGCGAACATCGCGGTGCTGGCCCAGGCCAACGCGTCGAACAACTCGGCCCTGCGCCTGCTCGGCGGGGCCTGATGGCCGCGCCGCTGGGCGAGGGCGCCCGCCTGCCCGACTTCGAACTGCTCGACGACCGCGGACACCCCACCACCGCCGACGACCTGCGCGCGGGCGTCGTGGTGCTCTACGTCTATCCCAAAGACGAGACTCCTGGCTGCACCCGGCAGGCGTGTGGCTTTCGCGACGGGCTCGAGGCCTTCGCCGAGCGCGGCGCGCGGGTCTTCGGCGTCAGCCCGGACGACGTCGACAGCCACGCCCGCTTCCGCGACAAGTACGGGCTGACGTTTCCCCTGCTGGCCGATCCGAAAGGCGCGCTGTGCGCCGCGCTGGGGGTCTGGGGCGAGCAGCGCTACGGCGAGCACCGCTGGATGGGCGCCGCGCGGACCACCTTCGTGCTGCGCGATGGCGCGGTGCACACCGTCTTCGAGAACGTGGACGTGACCGGGCATACCGAGCGGGTGCTCGCCGCCCTGCCCCGGCGCGGTTGAGCCGGCCGGACCTCAGCGCCGCCGGCGCCCCTGACCCGACTGCTTGCCGCCCCGTCGACGGCGCCGACCGCGGCCGCGCTTGCGCTCGAGCGGCGGCGGCTCGTGCTCGTCGGTGAACTCGGACCACGCGTCGGCCAGCTCGGGGGCGAGGTCGCCGGCCTCGGTGCGCATCTCGGCGAAGGCGACGATCGACGCGTAATCCGGGTCACGGGCCAGGCCGCGCCGCTGGCGCTCGTGCTTGGCCCGCCGGAAGCGCCGCTGCCCGGCGATGACCCGCAGCAGCGTCTCCTGCGTCCGGCGGGGTACGCCCAACCGGCGGGCGACCGCCGCGAGCACCGCCTCGGCGAGGGCCTGCTCGTCGGCCGGCGGCAGCGGGCTCTCGAACTCGGCCACCAGCGCCTGGAAGAGCGGCCACATCAGCACCGCGAACATCAGCCCGTCGGGCGGCGGCTTCTCGGGGTCTTCGAAGCGGCTGTCGAGCGCCTCGAGCAGCGGCCCGAGCGGCTGCCACGGGTCTTTGGCCGGCCGGCCGAGGAAGCCGGTCAGCTCGGGCAGCAGCACCTCGAGCAGGCGCAGCTCGTCGAGCAGTTCGAAGCTGCGCCGGGCCGCGCCGCTCCACAGCAGGCGGCGCATCTCTTCGTAGAGCCGGGGCACCGCCGCCTTCTTGAGCTCGCCGCGCTCGCTGAGCACCGCCTCGATCAGCGCGTCGTCGAGGTCGAAGTCGAGCCGGGCGGCGAACTTGACCGCCCGCAGCATGCGCACCGGGTCTTCGCGGAAGCGCACGACCGGCTCGCCGATAGTGCGCAGCACCCGCCGCTCGAGGTCTTCGAGGCCGCCGACGTAGTCGATCACCTGGTTCGCCGCGAGGTCGAAGAACAGCGCGTTGATGGTGAAGTCGCGCCGGTGGGCGTCAGAGAAGGGCGTGCCGAACTTGTTGTCGTCGGTGATCAGCAGCGCGTCGCCGTCGCTGGGCGGCTTGGCGCGGAAGGTGGCGGTCTCGATGATCTTGCCGCCTTCACCGAGCACGTGGGCCAGCCGGAACCGGCGCCCGATGAGCCGGCAGCGGCGGAACAGCCGCCGGACCTCGTTGGGCCGGGCCGACGTGGCCACGTCGAAGTCCTTGGGGGTGCGATCGAGCAGCAGGTCGCGCACGCTGCCGCCGACGAGATAGGCGTGAAAGCCGAAGTCGTACAGTCGCCGCAGGACACGGCGGGCGTCCCGGTCGATGTCCGAGTGCCGGATGCCGTGCTCCACCAACCTGACCGGGGCCGGGTTTTCCATGGGCGGCACGATAGTCGGCGGGGCGGGGCGGCGCAATACGGGCGCGGCTGACGTGGCGCTGACGCCGCGGTGACGGGCCGGTGAACGGGCGTCGACAGCGCGAACGCCGGCTCGCAGAGGCGCATGTGATACACCCGGGCGAACGCCCACGGAGCCCGCGGCCATGCCCGACCGTCGAGAGACCTGCCTGCGCCTGAGCACCCGCCTGGCCCTGATGGACGACGGCGCGCTGCGTCGACTGTGCCGCGCGGCCGCGCCGACCCACGGCTGGGGCCGCAACCGGCGGGTGCAGGTCGACGGCACGCCGGTCTTCGTCAAGAGCGTGCCGGTCACCGACCGCGAGCTGGCCCACCGCTACTCGACCCGCAATCGCTATCGCCTGCCCTGCTACTACAACTACGGCGTCGGCTCGGCGGGCTTCGGCGCGTTCCGAGAGCTGGCGGCCCACGTCAAGACGACGCACTGGGTGCTGTCGGGGGCCGTCGAGGGCTTCCCGCTGATGTACCACCACCGCATCCTGCCGCGGCTCGACCGGCCGCAGGCGGCCGATCCGGACGGGCTCGAGCGCTATGTGCGCCGCTGGAACAGCAGCCCGTCGATCCGGCGCTACATGGAAGACCGGCGCACGGCGCGGCACGAGATCGTGCTCTTCCTCGAGTGGGTGCCGCACGCGCTCTTCGACCGGCTGGTCGAGGACCCGTCGCTGGCGGCGCCGGCGCTGGCGGCGATGCGCCATACGCTGGACTTCGCCGCCGAGCGCGGCCTGCTGCACTTCGACGCCCACGCGCGCAACATCCTCACCGACGGGCAGGCGTTCTATCTGACCGACTTCGGGCTGGCGCTGGACGCCGAGTTCGACCTCACCGCCCGCGAGCGGGCGTTCCTCGCCCGGCATCGGCACTACGATCACGGCGAGTGCGCGCTGATGCTGCTCATCCCGCTCGTCGAGGCCGCCCGCCGCGCGCCGGACGCCGAGCGGCGGGCGTTCGTCGAGCGCTACGGCGGCGACGACCCGAGCACGGTGCTCGCCGCCCTCGAGCGCATCGTCGCCGACGACCCGCTCGGCCTCGACCCGACGTATCTGCGGCTCGCGCAGGCATACCGCGAGGTCATGGTCTTCATGCACCGCTTCTTCCGCGCGCTGCGCCCCAACCCGCGCAAGGACACCCGCTACGACGACGATGCGCTGGCGGCCCTGCTGCATGCGCCCGCGCTGACGGACGGCGGCTTTCGGCCTGCGGAATAGCGCTGCGGGCGGTGCGGCGGCCGTGCCGTGGCCGCCATTCGGTACAGCCGCGCACTCATTTGCCGGCCGCTGTCGTTTTTTGCGCAACATCGGCGCCCGCTGATCGATGAACCCCTCGAACGCCGCCGATTGACAGGTCGACGGCGGTTGAGCATCCTGCCCCCCGAGCCGGCCCCCGACCCGGCGGGCCCGACGATGAGGAGATACGATGGCCAGCGTCAACAAGGTGATTCTGCTCGGCAACCTGGGTGCCGATCCGGAGGTGCGCTACACCCAGAGCGGGCAGGCGGTCTGCAGCCTGCGCATGGCGACCAACGAGGTCTGGAACGACCGCGACGGCAACCGCCAGGAGCGCACCGAGTGGCACCGGATCACCGTCTGGGGCAAGACGGCCGAGCTGTGCGGGCAGTATCTCTCCAAGGGCCGCCAGGTCTACGTGGAGGGGCGCCTGCAGAGCAGCGAGTACACCGACCGTGAGGGCATCAACCGCAAGGGCTGGGAGGTGGTCTCCGACCGGGTGGTCTTCCTCAGCGGCGGCGAGCGCGGCCCGGGCGGCGGCGGCGGCGGCGGTCGTCGGGGCGGCGGCGGCTGGGGCAACAACCAGGGCGGCGGCGGCTGGGGTAACCAGGGCGGCGGCGGCCAGGGCGGCGGCGGAGGCGGTCAGGGTGGCGGCGGCGGCTGGGGCAACCAGGGCGGCGGCGGCGGCGGTCGCGGCGGCCAGGGCGGCGGCGGCTGGGGCAATCAGGGCGGCGGCGGCGGTCGCGGCGGCCAGAGCGGCGGCGGCGGCTGGGGCAACCAGGGCGGCGGCGGCGGCGGCCAGAGCGGCGGCGGCGGTCAGACCGGCGGCGGCGGTCAGAGCGGCGGCGGCGGTCAGACCGGCGGCGGCAGCCCCGCCGGCGGCGACTTCGAGGACGATCCGATCCCGTTCTGAGCCGGCGCCTCGCGCCCGCGCGCTCTCAGCGGTGGCAGATCCGGTCGCCGCTCGCCCCGAGCACATCGGGGAAGCGCCCCTCGATCTCACCGAAGATCGTCACCAGCCCACCCCCGGCATCGTCCCCGCCGCGCACGTCGAGCACCGCGCCGTCGTTGAAGAGCACCCGCGGCGCGTGCAGGTAGATCAGGCCGCCGCTGCCCCCGCCGCCCATGGCGCCCGCGCCGCTCTCGCCGCCTTCGCAGGTCATGTCTTCGGCCAGCGCGCCGGGGGCGCCGGCGGCGACGATCGCGCCGTCGATCTCGATCCAGCGGCGGGCCTTGAGCATGATCGCCGCCCCGCCGTCGCCGCCGCGGCCGCCGTTGAGCCCGCGGCATCCGCCGCCGCCTCCACCGCCGCCGCCGCCGCCGCCCGAGCCGGGCTGGGCGAAGTCGAAGTCGATGCGGCACGGCTCGTCGAGCACATATGTGCCGCCTTCGCCCGGCGCGCCGCTGCCCGCGCCCGCCCCGCCGCCCGAGCCGCCCGGTCCGCCGCCGATCACCGCGTCTCGCGCCGGCTGGCCGCGCTCGCCGTCGCCGCCCGCATCACCCGGCCCGCCGCCGAGGCCGCCGACGCCGCCCGCCAGCCCCGACCCGCCGCCGCGGATCGGGCCGCGCACGATGATCACGTCGGCCTCGACCCGCAGGTTGCTCTCGGTGACGTCGACCGCGTCGATGACCACCACCTCGTCGGGGTGGCTGTAGAGCGCGCCGGCGGCCGGCGGTAGGTCGAACGCCCCCGCCTCGTCGACGGCGGGCGGCGCGACGCAGGCGCCGTCCTGACAGATGCGGGCCTTGCCGTCGGCGCCCAGCCCGCACTGCCCCGCCTCGATGCAGGTGGAGAAGTCGTCGCCCGAGAAGCAGCCGCCGGCGGCCAGCGCCAGCACCGCGCCGAGCAGGCGCCGGATACGAGCGGTCATCGCAGCACCCCGATGACCGGCTGCTCGCCGGAGATCAGCCACCACACGAGCCCGCCGGCGGCCAGCGCCGCGCCGGAGATCCACAGCCCGTCGGCCAACCCGGCCCGGCTCTCGGCCGCGGTCAGGTCGCCGGCGCAGACGTCGATCCCGCAGCGGCCGGCGCTCTGCCGGGCGCGGATGTCGGCGAGGGTATCCTGATTCTCGACGCCGACCGCGACGCCACCGCCCACGAGCAGGACCCCCAGCCCGCCGGCGACATAGCCCGGCCATTGCGGCAGCGCGTCGGTGACGGGCGGCGGGGCCTCGTCGCCGACGAAGCCCTCGGGCACCAGCGGGCCTTCGGGTTGCTCGAGGCCGAGGCGGGCGGTCCACAGGGTCGGGCCCTCGACGGCCACCGCGGTGCGCTCGGCCCGGCGGCCCGGCGCGTCGACCACCAGCAGGACCTCGCCGCGCGGCAGGCGGCTGCCGTTCTGATGCGCGCCGGCGAACAGCGAGGGCTCGATCACCGTGACGCTGCCGCCGTCGGGCAGCCCTTCGATGGTCAGCGGCGAGGTGACCTGCTCGAAGCCGCGCTCGCAGATGAACTGACGGTCGATGGGGTCGACCCGCTCGTCGGACAGACACGCGCGGAAGTGATGGGCCGCCTCGGCGGTGCGCCCGGCCACCCGGTGCAGGTGCGCGATGCGCAGGTGCAGCCGCCCGAAGCCGCGGGCCGGCCCGTCGAGCAGCGCCCGCTCGTAGAGCTCGATCGCCTTGTCGGGCTGGCTCTCGCTCAGCGGCCCGGCCTCGCGCACCACCGCGTTGAACGCGTCGAGCACCGGTCGATCGACCGCGTCGGCGGCGAGCGCCGGCGCGGTGGGCAACGCAGCGAGCAGCGTGGTGAGCGCCGCGCAGGCGACGCGCGGGGTGGGGCGGACGGGGGGACGACGCATTGCGCCATCATACCCCCTCTCGCGTCGTGATCCAGGACTCCGGCGAGCGCGCGAGCCGAGCGCCGCTCAGCTGGGGATACCGAGGATGGTCAGCCCGGCGTTGACGATGCCGAGCAGGCCTTCGCCGGCCACCAGCCCCGACGCGAGCGCGAAGTCGTACTTGCTGACCGAGGTGGGGTTCTTCGCCCGCCAGATGAGCCAGACGATGGTGCCGTAGACCATCACCAGCGAGTAGTAGGCCGGGATGATGAAGGCGATGCCCATCGCCAGCCCGCTGGGCACGTACTTCTTGATGCCGTCGACCTTGCGCAGCAGCGCGCTGAGCGCGCCGATGATCGAGGCGACGATCACCGCCTCGAGGGCGAAGGGCGGCAGCGCGTCGAAGCCCTTGGCGAGCAGCTCGGCCATGGCCTTCCAGGCGAAGGCGGCCGGCGCGGGCAGCTTGTCGCCGCCGATCTCGTAGGCCTGGGTGAAGACGATGTAGACCGGCACCACGAAGATCACGCCCGCGCAGATGCCGGCGAGCTGGGCGAGGAACTGCTTGCGCGGCGAGGCGCCGAGCAGGTGGCCGGTCTTGAGGTCCTGCATCATGTCGCCGGCCTGCGAGGCGCCGGCGCCGGTGACCGCGGCGGCCATCAGGTTGGTGCTCATCTGGCCCGGCGCGAGGCCGCCGTAGACCAGCTGGGTGACCTTGCCCATGCCGCCGACCGGGTTGATGTCGGTCTCACCCACCGAGCGCACCGCGACGATGGCCAGGATCGACGACAGCGCGACGGCGACGACGGTCATCCACCAGGCGATGTCGAAGACCATGTAGCCGATGACGGTGGCCATCACCGTGCCCATGGCCAGGCCGCCGATCCACCAGCTGTTGGGGATGCGATCCTTGCCCGAGACCTCGCTCTCGCCGCCGCCGCCCGCCGAGCGGGTCATCGACAGCGCGTTGACGAAGGTGCGCCACGACAAGGCCAGCGCGGTCAGCGCCTCGGCGACCATCAGCGCCACGCCGGGCCACAACAGCCAGCCGCGCACGCCGTCGGCGTAGCTCATCACCGCGCCGGGGGCCCAGCCGGCGTCCTTGGCGATCGGGCCCAGGATGGCCCACGCGCCCACCGCGCCGATGAGCAGCGAGAACGAGACCCGCGGACCGATCAGGAAGCCGGCCCCGAAGAGGCTGGGCCCGAGGTAGAGCTTGAAGCCCCAGGCGGCGGCGGTGGCCAGCGCGCCGACCTCGAACCACGTGTGCAGCGGCGGCATCTCGATCTCGGGCACGAAGTGCGCCGTCAGGGTGAAGACCCCGGCGAAGATCCCGGCGTAGATCAGCACCTTGGCCTTCTTGAGCGCCTCGCCGGCGTCGCTGAACATCGCCAGGATGGTCTCGGCGGTCGCCGTGCCCGTCGGGAAGCGCAGCTTGTCGACCTCGACCACCTGCCGCCGCAGCGGCACCGCGAAGAAGACGCCGAGGAAAGCCACCGCCAGGGCCCAGAGGATCAGCCCGTACCACGGGATCTGATAGCCCAGCAGGTTCATCGCCGGGATGGCCGCCACCAGACCGGCGGCGCTGGACATCGAGCCGGCCGCCGAGCCGGCGGTCTGGGCGATGTTGGTCTCGAGCACCGAGATGCTCTTGCCGGCGATCTTGAACGCGGCGAAGCCGAGCACCGCCGAGATGATCGAGGCCCCGAAGGTCCAGCCGATCTTGAGGCCGATGTAGATGTTGGTGCAGGAGACGACGCTGCCGATCAGGCAGCCGACCACCACCGCGCGCAGTGAGAGCTGCGCCTCGTTGGGCGCGGGGAAGTACTTCTGGTCGCTGGGCGGCGCGGCCGCGCCGTCCTTCTGCAACGACACGTCTGACATCGGCGGCTCCTCCTCCATGCCGGGCGCGCGCAGCATGGATCGAGCGCGCCGGATGCTCAAGAACTATGGCGGGGGCGTGACGGCGGCGGGGCAGCGCCGCGGGTCAGCGCCGCCAGAACGCGGGGGTGAGCAGCACCAGCAGGGTGTAGATCTCGAGCCGGCCGAAGATCATCAGCGTCATGCTGACCCACTTGGCCTCGGTGGCGAGCACCGCGTAGTTGTCGTAGGGGCCGACGTCGCCCAGCCCCGGGCCGATGTTGCCCAGGCTGCTCGCGGCGCAGGTGAACGCGGTCAGCACGTCCTGGCCGTCGATGCAGAAGAAGACCGTGCCGATGGTCAGCAGCGCGCCGTAGGCCCCCGCGAAGCCGGCCACCGCCCGGATGATGTCGTCGCTGACCACCTTGCCGCCCAGCCTGACCGGGCGCTTGGCGTGCGGGTGGCTGAGGAAGAACAGCTCGCGGATCCAGACCTTGGCGATGAGCATGTGGCGCACGACCTTGAAGCCGCCGCTGGTGCTGCCGGCGCTGCCGCCGACGAACATCAGCGCGATCATCGTCAACAGCGCCACCGGGGCGTAGGTCCACAGCTCGAAGTCGGCGCTGGCGTAGCCGGTGGTGGTGATGATCGACAGCACCTGGAAGGCGGCCACCCGGACCGCCTCGGCCACCTCGAAGCCTTGCCCGGCGCTCATCAACGAGACGGTGACCGCGACGGTGGCCGCGACGCACAGGCCGGTGTAGGCCTTCCACTCCGGATCGCGCCAGAAGACACGCCAGCGCCCGCGCAGCGCGAAGAAGTGCAGGGTGAAGTTCATGCCCGCCACCCACATGAACAGGGTGATGACCCACTCGACGTAGCCGCTGTGGAACCCGGCGACCGACAGGGCCCGGGTGCTGAAGCCGCCGGTGGCCATGGTGGCCATGGTGTGGCAGATCGACTCGAAGGCGCTCATGCCGGCGGCCGACAACAGCACGAACAGGAGCGCCGAGAGCAGCAGATAGACCTTCCACAAGAGCTTGGCGGTCTCGGCGACCCGCGGGGCGAGCTTGTCGGTGGTCGGGCCGGGGGTCTCGGCCTTCATCAGCTGCATGCCGCCGACGCCGAGCAGCGGCAGGATGGCCACCCCGAGCACGATGATGCCCATGCCGCCGAGATAGTGGGTCATCGAGCGCCACAGCAGGATGCCCCGCGGCAGGCCCGGTCGGCCGTCGGGGGTCAGCCCGGCCACGTCGCCCCACAGCCCGTCGTTGATGATGCTCGCGCCGGTGGTCGTGAAGCCGCTGATCGATTCGAAGGCGGCCGAGGTGAAGCTGCAGAAGTCGCTGCCCACCTCGGTGACCCCCGGCAGGCACAGGCCGCCCGGCGCCATGTGGGCGTACAGCCAGTAGGGCAGCGCGCCGATGAGCCCGCTGAGCGTCCAGCCGAGCCCCACGATCAAGAAGCCCTCGCGGTGGCCGATGGCGGTGCGCCGCGCCCAGCGGCGGGTGAGCACGAAGAGCACGAGCCCGCCGCCCGCCGTGATGCCCGTCGCCCAGACGTGCCCCCACAGGTCGGGGCTCTTGTCGTAGAAGGCCAGCGCCGCCGACGGCGCCATCCCGGCGGCGAGCAGCACCATCAGCCCGCCGATGAGGTGGAGCAGCAGCCCCATCCGCAAGAGCCAGCTCGTGCGTCTACGCATCGAAGGCTCGGCCCGCGCCGGTCATTCGCGGTCGACCCGCCGTTGCAGCATGCGCTCGACCTCGGCGATGGCCGACGTGCGGGCGACGACCAGCACGTGGTCGCCCTCTTCGATGACCGTCTGCCCGCGGGGCACGAGCACCGTGCGGCCGCGCACGATGGCGGCGATGACCACGCCCGGCGGCAGCTTGAGGTCACGCAGCGCGGTGCCCACCGCGTCGCTGGTGAGCTGCGCTTCGAACTCGAGCGCCTCGGCCTGCTGGTCGTCGCCGAGCGCGCGCACCGCGACCACCCGCCCGTGGCGGATGTAGTGCATGATCGAGCTGACCGCCAGCAGCCGCGGGCTGATGCACACGTCGAAGCCGATGGCCTTGATCAGCGGCTGGTAGTCGCTGCGGTTGGTCGTCGCGATGATGCGCCCCGCGCCCAGCCGGCGGGCGAGCAGGGCCGACATCACGTTGACCTCTTCGTCGCGGCCGCAGGCGACCACCGCCTGCATCTCGCCGATGTTCTCCTCGGCGAGCAGGTCGGCGTCGGTCGGGTTGCCGTGGATGACCACCGCCTCGGGCAGCTGCTCGGCCACCCAGCGCGCCAGCCGCGGGTCGGGCTCGAAGAGCTTGGGCTTGATGCCCCGGGCGCACAGATCGGCCGCCAGGAAGCGGCCCACCTTGCTGCCGCCGAAGATCGCCACCCGGTTGACCGGCTGCACCCGGATCCCGCAGGTGGACAAGACCTTGCCCACGTCGTCGCTGGCGGCGGTCAGGTAGAGGTCGTCCCCCGGCAGGATCACGTCGGTGCCCCGGGGGATGATGATCCGGTCGTCGCGGCGGATGGCGGCGACGAGCACCTCGGCCTCGAGGCTGCGGTCAGGCAGGTCGAGCAGCCGCAGCCCGGCCAGCGGCGAGGTGGCCCGCACCTCGATGCCGATGAGCTGCACCCGGCCCTCGGCGAACTCGGCCATCTCGATGACCGCCGGATAGCGCAGGATGCCCAGGATCTTGTCGGCGCTGAGCCGCTCGGGGTTGATCGCCAGGTCGATGGTCACCCGCTCGTCGCCGAAGATGCGCGGGTCGAGGTAGCTCTGGTCGCGCACCCGGGCGATCTTGATCATGTCCGGCCGGCCGAGGATCGCCGCGTTGAGGCAGGCGACGATGTTGACCTCGTCGCTGTCGGTGACCGCCACGAGCATCTCGCACTCGGCGATGCCCGCCTCTTCGAGCACCGACGGCCGGGCGCCGTGGCCCCGCAGCCCCTGGATGTCGAGCCCCTCCGTCGCCCGCTCGAGCGCGCTCTCGTTGCGCTCGACGAGCACCACGTCATGGCCCTCGTTGACCAGCCGGGCGGCGATGTTGAAACCCACCTCGCCAGCCCCGGCCACCAGGATCTTCAACGGTGTCCCTCCGCGCCTTTCGCTGGCCGTGGTGTACCAGATCCCGGCCACAGAATCGCCCGCGTCGTGCGCTCGATACGCACGCCCGATGCGCGGCGACATTGACACGGCGCCCATCGACCGACTACAGCGATCGGAACCTCGGGGAAGGCCGTGCAGCCGCTCAAGCGCTTCATCGAATCGATCGGGCAGACGGTCATCGACCTGATCGAAGGACTGGGCCGTTCGACGATCCTGCTCGGCCAGACGCTGATGTGGATCCCGCGGCCGCCCTATCGCATCAAGCAGCTCTTCCAGGCGATGGAGTTCATCGGCGTCGGCAGCCTCTTCATCGTGCTGCTCACCGGCCTGTTCACCGGCGCGGTCTTCGCGCTGCAGGGGGCCGGGGCGTTCCGCATGTTCAACGCCGAGAGCCTGGTGGGCTCGACGGTGGCCATCTCGCTGGCCCGCGAGCTCTCGCCGGTGCTCACCGGGCTGATGGTCACCGGCCGGGCGGGCAGCGGCATCGCCACCGAGCTCGGCACCATGCGGGTCACCGAGCAGATCGACGCGCTGTACACCATGGCGGTCAACCCGGTGCAGTACCTGATCGTGCCGCGCTTCATCGCCGGCTTGATCATGGTGCCCTGCCTCAGCGCCCTCTTCACCCTGGTGGGCATGGCCGGCTGCTACTTCGTCGCGGTGGTGCTGCTCGGCATCGACGAGGGCACCTTCATCAGCCAGACCAACTGGTTCGTCGACCCCGACGACCTGACCAGCGGGGTGGTCAAGGCCTGCGTCTTCGGCGGCATCTTGACGATGGTCGGCTGCTACAAGGGCTTCTACGCCAGCGGCGGCGCCCGCGGCGTGGGGCTGGCGACGACCCAGTCGGTGGTGGTCTCCAGCGTGCTGATCCTCATCAGCGACTACTTCCTGACGGCGATGATGTTCGAATGATGACGGGCCGATGGGTTAGCGTGAGCCGGTGAAGGACATCATCACCCCGTTCAAGGTGGGCGTCGTCGTCGTGGTGGCGGTCGGCGCCTTCATCTGGATGTTCGGCCAGGTCGAAGAAGGCATCGGCGACGACGCGGCGGGCTACGAGGTCTACGCGCTCTTCGACGACGCCTCGGGGCTCAACCCCAAGACCCGGGTCACCATCGCCGGCATCGACGTCGGCGAGATCGCGCGCATCAAGCTCGAGGGCACCGAGGCCAAGGTCGTCATCCGGGTCAATACGCCGCTGCGCTCCGACGCGGTCATCGCCAAGAAGCAGGTCAGCCTGCTCGGCGAGTACGGGCTGCAGCTCAGCCCGGGCTACACCGGCGAGCCGCTGCAGCACGGCGACCAGATCAAGAACATCCAGGTCGACGTCAGCCCGGCCGACCTGATGGCCGACCTCAAGAAGATCACCGCCAACGTCACCGACATCACCGAGAGCCTCAAGTCGGTGCTCGGCGGCGGCGAGGGCGAAGAGAAGCTGGTCTCGATCCTGACCAACATCGACCGCTCCGTCGCCGAGCTGCGCCAGGGCATCGAAGACAACGCGCCCAAGGTCGACCTCGTCGTCGACAACGTCGTCAAGGTCACCGAGCAGGCCCGCCGGCTGACCGGCGAGTTCCGGGTCAGCGCCACCCGCATCCTCGACGACGCCGAGGCGGTCACCCGCAACGTGCGCGACATCGTCGGCGACAATACCGGCGCGGTGCAGGAGGGCTTCGACGGGGTCAAGGGCGCGGTGGTGCGGATGCAGGACGCGCTCGACAAGCTCGACGGCACCCTCGACGCCGCCCGCTCGATCGCCACCAAGATCGACGAGGGCGAGGGCACCATCGGCCGGCTGATCAACGACGACAAGCTCATCGACGACGTCAACGACCTCGTCGACGAGTCGGGCTCGTTCGTGCGTCAGCTCACCCGGCTGCAGACCATCATCGCCATCCGGGCGGACTACTATCTCTCCCGCGGCGCGGTGCGCAATCAGGTCGACCTGAAGCTGCAGCCCAAGCCCGACAAGTACTACCTCATCTCGCTCGTCGACGACCCCCGCGGGGCGACGAGCGTCACCGAGACGGTCATCAGCAGCAGCGACTCCAGCGAAGACCCGGTCATCCGCGAGCAGCGCACCGTCACCGAAGACCGGTTCCGGCTCTCGCTGCAGTTCGCCAAGCGGCTGTACATGTTCACCGGCCGCATCGGGCTCATCGAGAACGCCGGCGGCGTCGGCCTCGACGTGCACCTGCTCGGCGACGACCTGCAGATCTCAGCCGACCTCTTCGACTTCGACAGCAACGTCTGGCCCCGGCTGCGGCTCGACGCGATGTACACCTTCTTCACCCACCTCTACATCGCCGCGGGCGTCGACGAAGTGCTCAACACCGAGCTCACCGACGTCTTCTTCTCCGTCGGGCTGACCTTCAACGACGAAGACCTGCGGGCGATCCTGGTCACCGCGCCGACGCCCTCGCTCTGACCCCATACCATCCCCCATGCGGTCTCGAGAGCCATCGATCCTGGTCCATTCGGGCGAGAGTCCTCCATTGCATGCCCAAAACGGTGCCAGCGCCCCGCGCGATGGTGGGCGGCGTGGCCGCGCGGATCGGGCGGCGATGTCCGGCGGCGATCAGGCGGGGCGGGCCTCGAGGATCGCCTTGAGCCGGGCGAGGTCCTTGGTGGTCGCGCGGCGCATGGCTGCCGCCATCACCGGCGCGGCAACCCGGGCGAAGCCGGTCGGCCGGCCGCGGTTGCGCAGGGTCATCCGGCAGCCGGCGCCGTCGGCGGCCCAGGTGTAGGTGGTCTCCATGGGGAACGGGCCCTCGGCGGTGCGCATCACCAGCCGCTCGCCGGGGATCAGCTCGACGACCTCGTAGGTGTAGGCCAGCCGCCGGCCGAGGAAGCGGGCGACGAAGTCCATGCGCGCGCCGAGTCGCACCGGTGGTTCGGTGCGCCACTCGACCGAGCGGATGTTGACGTACCACCCGGGCGCGTTGCTCGGGTCGCTGGCGTAGGCGGAGACGACCGCCGGCGAGCGGTCGATGAGCGCTTCGACGAGGACGTCGACCACGGCGGGCTCAGCGGCCCTCGTTGATCCAGTCGTCGTTGCGGAAGCGGGAGTTGGTCTCGTCGAGGTCGCCGAGGCTCAGCGCCTGCAGATCTTCGTCGTTGGCGTGCAGCTTCTGGGCGCGCTCGAGCAGCTTCGCCTCGGACTCGCGCAGGTCGGGGTTGGGGATGCAGCACTCCACCGGGCAGACCGACTGGCAGGCTTCATCGCCGTGAAAACCCACGCACTCGGTGCAGCGCTCGGGGTCGATGACGTAGATGTCGTCGCCCTCGCTGATGGCCTCGTTGGGGCACTCGGGCTCGCAGGCGCCGCAGTTGATGCACTCTTCGGTGATGAAGGTGGCCAAGGTCTCCTCCTCGTGCGCTCTCAGGCGCCGGGTCGTGTGCAGGCCGATACGAAGTCGACCAGCTCGGTCGCAAGCCGAGCGGGCTGGTCATTCTGCACCATGTGTCCGCAGGCGGGCAAGAGCAGCCGCGGCACGTCGCCGCGCAGCCCGAGCCAGCGCTCGACGCGCTCGCCGACGAGCGGGCTGTCCGCGCCGCCGATCCAGCGCATCGGGCAGCGGATGCGCCGGAAGAAGGCGGCGGCGGCGGCGTCGGGCATGGGCAGCGGGGCCCGGGTCCGATGCAGCGGATCGTAGCGCCAGCGCAGGCCCGTCGGGCCGTCGACGGTGGCCCAGCCGGCGAGGCGGCGCACGTCTTCGGGGGCCATGCGCGGGTGCACCCGGCTCAGCCGGGCGGCGGCGTGGTCCAGATCCCGCAGGGGCCGTTCGGCGGGCGCGAAGGGTGCGGTCTGGTCGAGCCAGGTGGCCATGCGGTCGACGTGGGCCTCGGGCTCGAGCCCCATGGGCCCCAGGCCCTCGACGAGCAGCAGGCCGTCGGCGGCCTCGGGGCGCGCGCCGAGCCAGAGGCTGGCCACCATCGCGCCCATGGAGTGGGCGACGACGATCAGCCGCTCGCGGCGCACCGCCCGGGCCACCTGCTCGAGATCGCGCACGTAGTCGGGGAAGTGGTAGTAGCCGCCGGCGCCGACGGGGTCGGTCCGCCCGTGCCCGCGCCAGTCGAGGGCGACGACGTGCCAGTCGAGCCCCGGCCGGCGGGCGGCGAGGTGCTCGACGGTGAAGGTCCAGCTGCGGCCGAGGTCGAGGAAGCCGTGCAGCAGGAGCACGGTGGTGCCGCCGCCGCCGTCCCAGACGTCGGCGTGGTGGCGCAGGCCGCCGATGTCGAGCCAGTGATCGCGGGGCGTCTTCGGCAGCGCGCTCAATGGGCGCGCTCGGTGCGCAGCAGCGGGCGCGCCTGGGCGCCCACCCGCCACACCGCCAGCGCCTGGCGGGCCGACAGGCGGGGGGTGATCAGGTCGCGGTGGCAGCGCGCGGTGTCCATCGGCACGCCCACGTGCAGCCGCGCGGCGGCGACGGGCCCGAAGGGCAGCGCGCCGACCCGGGAGAGCGCCCCCATCAGCGGCCGTGAGAGCCAGCCGGGGGTGCGCACCAGCGAGGCTTCGAGCACGCCGGCCACCGCCGAGAGCCGCAGCGGCCCGGCGCCGGCGACGTTGTAGATGCCCGAGACGCCGGGCCGGGTCGCCGCCGCCAGCAGCGCCTCGGCGGCGTCGTCGGCGTGGATGAACTGCATCCACGGGTCGCCGTCCCGCGGGCCCACCAGCGGGCGGTGCGCCAGGACCTCGTCGAAGGTGCGGGTGCGGGCCTCGCTGACGACGGGGCACAGGCGCAGGGTGGCGACGTCGACCTCGTCCTTCGCCCGGTAGTCGGCGACGAGCGCCTCGACGGCGAGCTTGTCGCGCACGAGCTGCGCCGCGGCCCGCCCCAGCCCTTCGGCGGTGCGCCGGGGGGCCTGCTCGTCGACGGGGGTCTCGCTGGCGGCGTAGACGTAATCGCACGAGGTGTGCACCACCCGGGTCAGCCCGGCGGGCTCGGCGATGTCGAGCAGCCGGGCCATGGTGGTCGCCTCGTCCTTGCCCGGCTCGGGGCCGTCGGACCACGCGAGGTGCAGCACCACCTGCACCCCGTCGGTGACGATCAGATCGCCCAGGTCGACGCTGCGCACGTCGGCGCCGATGAAGTGCACCGGGCCCAGCATCGACGGCGGGCGACGGTCGATGCCGAAGACCCGCTTGAAGGGGTTGTCGCGCATCAGGCGCGCGATGACCGCCTGCCCGAGCTGGGTGCCGATGCCGGTGATGAGCAGGTTCATCGGCGACGCTCGTAGACGAGGTCGTGGCCCCGCGGGGCGAAGCCGAGCCGGGTGTAGAGGGCCTGCGCCGCGGCGTTGTCGGCGTCGACGGCCAGCTCGACGACGCCGAAGCCTTGCTGGGCCAGCGCGTTGAGTGCCGCGGCGACCAGCAGCCGCCCCAGGCCGCGCCCCTGGGCTTCGGGGGCCACCTGCACCGCGTGCAGCACGCCGACCCCGGCGAAATAGGGCAACGTCTGCACCGCGCCCGCCAGCTGGCCGTCGGGCCCGTCGAGCACCAGCAGCCGACCGCCGGGCGCGCTCGTCGTGGCCTTCAGATCGGCCGCGGACAACGGCGCGAAGCCGAAGGCCTTGGCGTGGGCCGCGTTGTAGAGCCCGGTGAGCGCCGGCCCGTCGCGGGCCGGCTCGGCGTCGCGCAGGCGGTGGCCCGCGGGCAGCGCCGGGCGGTCGGGCGGCAGCCCCGAGCGGCGCATGTGCACGATGGTGCGGATGTGGCGATAGCCCCGCTTCTCGAGCCGGGTGCGCGCGCCGGCCCAGTCGGCGCCGATGACCGTGCGCTGCACCACCTCGCCCGGCGCGTCCTGGGTATCGACAGCGCCCAGCAGCCGGTCGGACCAGCCCTCGAGGTGGGCGTCGGGGGCGACCACCACCCTGAATCCGCGCACCGGGCGCTCGCGGTCGGCGACGGCGAAGCGCCCCGACAGCAGCGCCGCTTCGAGCCGCGGGGTCTCGTCGATGAGCGCCTCGCCGAGCACGAAGTCCTGCCCGTCGCGGTTGCTGTCGAGGGCCACGAAGGCCGCCAGGGCGTATTCGTCGGGGGTGTCGATGCGTGGGTCGAGGGCGTGGGCGGCGCGCATCAAGGCCACGATGCGCGGCAGGTCGGCGGCGGTGTAGGCCCGCAGGCGGCGGGAGATGGAGCCCATGATGGCGCGCCCCGCGTCAGCCGTCTTCGCCGGTGCCCAGCAGCTCTTCGATCGGCGCCAGACGGGTCGTCAAGCGCTCGACGACCGCGTGGGTATCGACCTGCTTGCGCTCGCCGAGCAGCGTGATGTCGAGCACCAGGTTGGCCAGCGCCATCTCGATGAGCGAGGGCTCTTCGCTGACCACCGCCCGATCGAGCCGGCTGCCGTCGGCGTCGCCCACCAGCAGGTGGTCGTGGTCGGTGATCAAGATGACCCGCCGCGACCAGTGCTGGCCGAGCTGATCCTGGTCGATGCCGTAGCTGAGCACCTCGCCGAGGTCGGGCGGCAGCGGGGTGAACGAGAACAGCGTGACGTCGATGCCGCTCTCCCGGGCCCGGGTCAGCGCCGGCGCCAGCCGCTGGGCCTCGCGGCGCCACAGCGACATCACCACCCGGCCCTTGGCCGCCGAGATCAGCCGCTCGGCCTCGGCGAGCATCGCCTCGTAGCCGGTCACCGTCCACGTCACCGCGTCGTGCCGCGGGCCGACCACCTGGGTCACCGCCTGCTCGAACTGGTCGATGTCGCGGGCGAAGCGGGTCTTGAGGTGGTCGATGAGCCGCTCGGGCGGGATGGGCACGTAGCGCGCCGGTTTGCCCTTGAGCGCGTTGACCAGCCCGGCCCGCTGCAGCCGCTTGAGCACGCTGTAGATCGCCGAGCGCGGGATGCCGCCCCGGGCGGCCAGCTCGTAGCCGGTGGCCGGGTGGCCCCGCAGCAGGGTGATGTAGGTCCGGGCGTCGCTGCCGGTGTAGCCGAACGACTTCATCGCCGCGACGACCTGATCTTCGATCTCGTCTCCCAGTGACATGGGCAGTGAAGTACCGCGAGCGGCCGCCCGCCGTCCAGGATTTCAAGGCCCGCGGGCCAGCAGGCGGGCGGCGAGGCGGTCGCCGCGCGCGCTGTACGCCGGGTCGTCGTGCAGCCGGCCCCAGGTCGCCGTGGCCAGCGCGTGCAGGGCCAGCATGGCCCGCAGGCGGTCGGGGTCGGGGCGCGCGCCGTAGCCGGCGAAGAAGGCCGCCCGCCGGGGGTCGTCGTCAGCGCGGCCCTCGAACAGCCGCACGAGGTCGACCTCGGCGGCGTCGGGGCCGGCGTGCTCGAGGTCGAAGAACCGGCAGCGGCCGTCGGCGATGCGCCAGTTGCGCGGGGCGTAGTCCCGATGACAGAAGACCCGCGACCGGCCGGCGAACGGCGCGCTGTCGACCTGCGCGGCGAGCCCGTCGATCATCGCCGGCGCGAGGTGCCCCGCGGCCCGCGCGCGCCAGCCGGCGACCCGGCGGCGCACGGCCGCGTCGAGCGGCAGCGGGTCGGCGGGGCACGGGACGGCGTGCAGTCGGGCCAGGGCTTCGCCGGCGGCGCGCCAGTCGTGCGGGCCGCGCGGTTCGAGCCCGGCGCACGGCGCGATCACCATCCCGTGCAGGTCGTCCCGCCAGCGCAGCAGCGTCGGCGCGAGGTCGAGCCCCGCCAGGCGGTGCAGGCCGTCCCGCTCCCGGCGGTATTTGCCGGCGGTGCGGTGCACCTTGACATAGTGACAGGTGCGGCCCTCGCAGACTTCGAAGACGCGCGACTGGCGCCGATCGCGGCTCACCTCGCGCCAGCGGGCGGTCGCTGCGCAGTCGAGCGTCTGCCAGGCGCGCATCAGCGTGGCGACGAAGGGCTCGGGCCAGCCCTCGGCCCAGGGGCTCAGGCGCCGAGCCCGGGCAGCCCGAAGAGGCGCACCGTATTGGCCCGCGAGGCGGCGCAGACGGCGGCGTAGTCCTGCCCGCGCAGCCGGGCGACCTCTTCGGCGGTGCGCACCACGAAGGCCGGCTCGTTGCGCTTGCCGCGGTGCGGCGTCGGCGCGAGGAAGGGCGCGTCGGTCTCGACGAGCAGGCGGTCGTCGGGCACGCCGGGCACCGCCGAGCGCAGAGCCTTGGCGCTCTTGAAGGTGACGATGCCCGACAGCGAGATGGAGTAGCCCAGCGCCAGCGCCGCCGCGCACTCGGCCGGGCCGCCGGTGAAGCAGTGCACCACCCCGCGGGCGCCCACCTCGCCCATGAGGCGGAACGCGTCGTCGAAGGCGTCGCGGATGTGGATCACCACCGGCAGGTCGAGCCGCTTCGCCGCCTCGAGGTGGCGCCGGAAGAGCGCCTGCTGCCGCCCACGGTCGCTGTAGTCGTAGTAATAGTCGAGCCCGGTCTCCCCCACCGCCACCACCCGTTCGCGGCGCCAGAGGGCCTCCAGCGCGTCCCAGCGGGCATCGTCGAAGGCGTCGGCCTGATGCGGATGGATGCCCGCCGAGGCGTAGAGCCGCGGGTCGCGCTCGGCGAGCGCGGCGGCGGCGGTCGAGCTGTCGACGTCGGTGCCGATGGTGATGGCCGCCTCGACGCCGGCGGCGGTCATGCGGTCGAGCACGGCGTCGCGGTCGGCGTCGAACCGGTCGAAGGTGAGGTGGGCGTGGCTGTCGATGAGCGGCGTGGGGTTCTGCATGGGGCGGGAACATACCGCAGCGGCCGCGGTGTATGCGATGGTCAGTCATGCGCTGCGCCCTGCCCATGACGATCGCCCTGGCCCTGGCCGGCGCGCCGCTCACAGCGGCCCACGGCCTGACCCCGGAGAGCCGGGCCCGCGTCGAGATGGCGGGCTACGGCGTGCTCTACGGCGCCGGCGCCGGCCTCCTGCTCACCGAGGATCTCGAGCTGAGCGACGGCGCGGCGCAGTTCGGCGGCGGGCTCTTGACCGGCACCTTGGCGGCAGCCGGCGGCACGGGAGGCTGGCTCGCCGCCCGCGCCGGTGACCTGCACCCGGGCCAGGTGCGGCTGAGCGGCGCGGCGGGCTTCTGGACCCTGATCTACAGCGCCATCGCCGCCAAGACGCTGGTGCGCCGGTCGACCCCGGTGCCCAAGTGGGCGATCTTCGCCGCGAGCGGGCTGGCGAGCGGGGTGACCGCGGCGGCGACGCTCGGCCGCGATGTCTCCGAGGGCGACGTGGCGTTGATCAACAGCGGCGGGCTGTGGACGCCGCTGGTCGGGGGCCTGCTCGCCGCCAGCGTCGCGACCGTGGTGCGCGGGCCGAAGCCGCCCCCACCGCCCGATGACGCGCCGGGCGCGCGGCGCGACGGCAACGGCTCGATCTTTGCGTGGTCGTGGATGGGCCTGTCGGCGGCCGGCCTGGGCGTGGGCGCGGTGCTGGCCGATGCCTACGACCCGAGCCACGGGCAGGTGCTGGCCCTCGATCTGGGCCTGCTGACGGGCCTCGTCGTCGGCGGCGGGATCAGCTTCGTGCTCAACGAGGAGGGCGACCACCCGGCCTGGGTCTTCCTGGGCGCGCTCAGCGGCATGGCGGCCGGCGGCGCGCTGGCAGTGCACATCATGGGCTTCGACGGCGCGGCGGACGCGCCGGTCGACGGGGGCCGCGCCGGGCTGGCCCGCGCGTCGGCGCCTCCGCCCGCGGTGCCGCTGTGGTTCGGGGTGTGGTGAGCCGCGGTCCGCGTCGGCGGGTGCGGGCGGCGCTGGGCGCGCTCGTCTGCGGGGCGCTGCTCACCGCGCCGGCCCACGGGCTGACACCCGCCGAAGAGGCGCGCATCGAGCTGACCACCTACGCCACGATCTACGGCGCGGGCGTCGGCGTGCTGGCGGCGCTGGAGTTCGACCTGAACCCGCGGCCGGCGGCGTGGCTCTCGGCGGCGCTGGCCGGCGGCGCGCTGTGGGGCACCTGGGAGGCGGCGAAGGCCCGTGATCTGCAACCGAATCAGGCGGGGCTGATCAGCTCGACGGCGGTCTGGACGATGGTCGACATGCTGCTGGTGCACGCGGCGTTCGATGTACTCGACGACGACGAGGCGATCTGGCTGACCCTCGGCGGCGGCGCGGCGGCGGCGGGCCTCGCCTTCGCGCTGGCGCCGTACTACGAGACCTCGGTGGGCGACCTCTCGCTGATCAACAGCGGCGGCATCTGGATGCCCATCGCCCTGACGCTGGCGGCGGCGCCGGCCTGGGATACGCTGCTCGATCACCCGTTCTTGTGGATCCTGACCACCCAGGGCCTCGGGCTGGGCGCGGGCGCCCTGTTGGCGCAGCGCTACGAGCCCACCCGGCAGCAGGCGCTGTATCTCGACGCGGGGCTGGGCATCGGTCTGGTCGGCGGCGGCCTGCTGGGGGTCATCGGCGGGGTGCTGACCGACAGCGTCGAGGTCGCGAGCCTGCTCGCCCTGGGCGGCATGGTCGCCGGCGGGCTGGTCGCCGCCAATACGGCCGGGCTCGACGACGGGGCGCCGGTCGCGCAGGACGCCGCGCCGCTGAAGCGCCGCGCGCCGCCGCCGCCCGTGCCGCTGTGGGTCGGCGTATGGTGAGCGCGGTGTATCGCCCCACATGGGCGCTGCTGTTGGCGGCCAGCCTGACGCTGGGCGGCGTGGGCGACGCGCGGGCCGCCGAGCCCGACCGCAGCGGGCGGGCGCAGGCGCTGATCCTGACGACGGGCTTCGGGCTGTATCAGGGCATCGCCTTGTCGATCCTGCTCGAGGAGTACGATCTGCTGCCCTCCGGCGGCGACAGCGAGATCCTGGCGGCGAGCGCGCTGACCCTGGCCACCACCGGCCTGGGCTTCGGGCTGGGCTGGTGGGTCACCGAGGAGTACGGGGTCAGCGAGGCCGAGTCGGGGCTGTTCACCAGCACGACGATGTGGGTCGCGCTCAACGGCTTCTCCGGCGGCCTGGGCCTGGGGCTCGACGACACCGACGAGCTGCTGTGGAACACCCTGGTCTCGGGCTGGACCGGGCAGGCGCTGGGCATCTTGCTGGCGGCCAACGTCGACCGCACCGCGGGGCAGATCTCGCTGATGAACACCGTCGCCACCTGGGCCGGCGCCGAGGCGGCGTTGCTGCAAGGGGTGTTCGGCGCCGATCTGGGCTCGAACTACATCACCTGGCCGACGCTGCTGGCCGACGTCGGGCTGCTGGTGGGGGTCTATCTGGCCCGGGACGTGGACATCTCCCGCGGGCGGGCCCGGCTGCTCGATCTCGGCGCCTTCGCCGGCGCGCTGGCCGGGCCGGCGGCGCTCTTCATGGTCTGGGGCCCCGAGGAGAACGTGCGCGAGTGGTATCTGAGCGCGATGGCGGTCGGCATCCCCATCGGCATCGGCGTCGCGTGGCACCTCACCCGCGATCTGGATGCGCCCGACGAGTCGAGCGACCGCCCGTCGTCGAGCGCGACGCTGATGGTGCCGCTGGCCGGCGGCGTCTTCTGATACTCGATCACCCGCTGCTCACTCACCCGCGTCGGGCACGGCGACGAAGGTGCTGTAGGCCACCCGGTCGCCGTAGCGGGCCTGCCACGCGCCCAGGCGCTGTCGGGTCGCCCGGCGGGTGGTCTCGACGAGCTCGGCGACCATCGGGCCCTCGCGCAGCCCGAAGAGGTCGATCTTGGGGATGGGCGGGCGCACGACCAGCACCCGCCGCGGGTCGACCCGCGCTTCGAGCTCTTCGTCGCTGCGGCGGCCGCCGAGCACGAGGCATTCGACGACCGTGCCGCTGAGCCGCGGATAGCGGGTCCGCCGGCGCAGCAGCGTATCGACGAGGACCCGCCAGCCGCTGAGCACGTCGCCGTAGTCGGGCACGCCGACGAACGGGGCGGGGTAGCCCGCGTCGAGGTTGGAGATGATGGTCAGCCCGGCGGCGCACTCGGCCTCGATGGTGCCGTGGGGGAAGTTGTCGGTGAGGCCGCCGTCGACGAGCAGGCGGCCGTCGACCGCGACCGGCGGCCACATGCCCGGCACCGAGGACGACGCGCGCACCGCCCGCCACAGCGGCCCGCGGTCGAGCACGAGCGTCGCCCGGCTGCGCAGGTCGACGGCGGTGGCCTTGACCGGCACGATCAGGTCTTCGAGCGTCTGGTCGCCGAAGCTGCGCCGGATGATCCGCCGGGCCTGCCGCCCGGAGAAGAGCGAGACCAGCGGCGGCCCGATATTGCCCGGGACCAGGCCGTATCCGGTGGTACCATCGACGGCGCGCCGCAAGACCTCCGCCGGCTCGAGCTGCATCGCGACGAGGCCGGCGACGAGCGATCCGGAGCTGGTACCCGACAGCGTATCGACGGGCAGCCCGCCCTCGGCGATGGCCTCGATCAGCCCGATGTGGGCGACGCAGCGGCTCGACGCGCCGCCGAGCACGACCCCGATCGCCCGGCCGAGCAGCCGCCGGACCAGCCGCCCGATGTCGTCGAAGCGGCCCTGGCGCACGTGATGCCAGATCAGCGCCGGGTCGCGGTCGAGCCAGCGGGCGGTGCCCTGCGGCCGGCCATCCGCCGGCCACCACAGCGCGATGTGGCGCCTCGAAGCGCGGGCGATGTCGCTGAGCGTCGCCGGGTCGCCGCGGCCGTCGACGAGCAGCAGCCGATGCTCGGTCTGGCCCAGGCAGATGCGCAGCCAATCCGGATCGTCGGCGTGGGCCACGCACAGGAGATAGCGGTGGCGCTCTTCGACGCTGGCGAGCCACTGGCGCAGCGCCGCGATGGACCGCGAGCCGGCAGCGGCCTCGATCGCCCCCGCCCCGATGGTGCGCTCGGCCGCCTGGCGGTCGACGAGCGCGCACCCGGCCCCGCCGAGCACGGTGCGCAGGCGCTCGAGCCGGCCGCGCCAGACCGGGTCGTGATCGGGCAGCACGACCATGATCGCGGCCCGATCGGCGATGGCGGCGGTGCGCACCCGGGCGATGTCGGCGCTGGCCTGCTCGGCGAGGGCCACCCGCAGCGCGTCGTGGCGCCCGTAGAGCCGGCGCAGCGCCGACCGCTCGACGAAGGCCAGGCTGGTCTCGCGCACCGCCCGGGTCGACGCGCTGGCGTCGGGCTCGCCGAGGCCGTCGTCGCCGAAGACGAAGCCGGGCAGGAAGTCGACCCGCTCGGCGCGGAGCTCGGCGACCCGCCCCGTGAGCACCATGTAGAGCCCGCCGGGCTGTGTGCCGACGTCGTAGATCAGCTCGCCCGAGGCCACCTGACGCCACGAGAGGTGGCGCTCGAGGTCGCGGCGCACCGACGCGCGCAGCGAGCCGAAGATGGGGCTGTCGGCCAGCAGGGTCGCGATCGTGCCCCGCCGCTCGAGCTCGCGCATCGCCCCGGAGACGCGCTCGTCGGCGGTCAGCATGATGCGGCGCACCCCGGGCACGGGCGCGGCGCCGACGCCCGAGGTCAGGGCCCCGTGGTCGACCTCGAGCAGCACGATGTCGGCCTCCGGATCGGCCGGCAGCGCGGTGATGCGGGCCAGCTCGTCCCGCGGCGTCGAGCCGGCGGGCGGCCCGAGCACCACGACCCGATCGGCGCTGCGCACCGCCCGGGAGAGGCCCGGCTCTTCGGCGTCGGTCCAGGCGATGAGCCGGTCGATGCCGTCGAGCGCGTCGGCGAGCAGGGCGGTGCCCCGCCGGTGGGCAGCGCGGCCGGGCACGCCGCCCCGCTCGGGCCAGCGGTTGATCTCGACGACCCGGTCGCGGCGGCTGCGGGCGGCGCGCTGCTGGGCGAGCGCGCGCACGTCGGACCACCCGCCCAGCTCGACGACGGCGGTGACCACGGGCCGAAACCGTCCGTCGGGCGAGCGCTGCACGCGCTCGGCGGCGACCCGGCCGAGGGCCAGGGCGAACGCGGGCGCACGCCACGCGATGTGCCGGGCGTCGGCGGCGGAGAGCGTCGCGATCAGGCTGTCGGTGGTGGTGCGCACCGTGGCGACGCTGGGCGCGTCGCGCAGCAGGCCCAACTCGCCGAGCAGCGTGCCCCGGCCGAGCTGCGCGATCAGGCCGCCGTCGTCGGCGTCGAGCACGTCGACCCAGCCGCCGAGCACCAGGTGCAGGTCGCCGCCGGGCGCGCCGGCTTCGACGACGATGGCGCCGGCGGGCAGGTCGCGCTCTTCGAATCGTTCGGCGATCGCGCCGCGCACCTCGGGATCGAGGGCGGCGAGCAGGGCGTGCTCGATGAGCGTAGAGTTCACGGCCGGCGGGCCGTCGCCGTCAAAGCCGGGACTGCGGCGTCAGAAGGTCGACGAGCGTCCACCGGCCCATCTTGAGGGTCTCGGTCCACCGCGCCCCCTCGGTCTCGAGCACCGCGGCGAACGCGGTCTTCAGCTCGATCTCGTCCCCCGTCAGCCAGCTCGCGGCGAGGCTGAAGCCGGGGTTGTGGCCCAGCAGCAGCAGGCTCTCCACTCCGTCGGGGATCTTCTCGATCTCGGCGCGGATGGCGGCCAGCCCGCTGAGGTACAGGTCGGGGGTGAAGCGCGGCTCGAGCGTCTCGGGCATGGCCTCCATGAGGCCGTGCCACGTCTCGCGGGTGCGGGTGGCGTCGCTGCTGACGACCACCCGGGGCACATAACCCCGCGACTCGATCAGCCGACCGAGGTGCGGCGCATCGCGCCGTCCGCGGTTGTTGAGTGGCCGCTCGTGGTCGCCATGAGCCCCGGTATTCCAGGCGCTCTTGGCGTGACGCATGATGATCAGGCGACGCTTCATGGGCTCGTCCAAGGCCGGTTCAATGGGCCCCCTTCTTGGGCCGCAGCGGCGCCCCATCGCCGATGTGCTGGTTCCACGTGGCCGGCGCGAAGCCGTTGTCCACCTGCACCATCGAGATGCAGTCGGGCACCGGGCAGACGATCTGGCACAGGTTGCAACCGACGCATTCGCTCTCGTCGATCACCGGCACCCGACCGTCTCCGGTGGGATGGATGCACTGGTGGGCGCCGTCGTGGCACGCGGTCACGCACAGCTGGCAGCCGATGCACGACTCGGCGTCGATCTTGGCGATGGTCTCGTAGTTGAGGTCGAGCTCGCCCCACTCGCTGAAGTTGGGCACCGCCTTGCCGACCAGCTGGTCGATCGTCGCGAAGCCGTGGGTCGCCATGTAGTCGGTCAGACCCTCGATCATGTCTTCGACGATGCGGTAGCCGCGCAGCATGACCTCGGTGCAGACCTGCACCGACGCCGCGCCGAGCAGCATGAACTCCACCGCGTCGCGCCAGTCGCGCACCCCGCCGATGCCGCTGATCGGCAGCTCGAACGTGAAGTCGCGGGCGAGCGCGCCGACCATGTGCAGCGCGATGGGCTTGACCGCCGCGCCGCAGTAGCCGCCGTTGGTCGACAGCCCGCCGACCCGCGGCTCGGGCACGAAGCGGTCGATGTCGACCCCGATGATCGACTTGATGGTGTTGATCAGGCTGACCCCGTCGGCCCCGCCCGCCTGCGCGGCGATCCCGTGGGGCACGATGTCGCCCACGTTGGGGGTCAGCTTGACGAGCACCGGCACGGTGGCGAACTCCTTGGCCCAGCCGGTGATGCGCTCGTTGACCTTGGGCTCCTGGCCCACCGCCGAGCCCATGCCGCGCTCGCACATGCCGTGCGGACAGCCGAAGTTGAGCTCGAGCCCGTCGGCGCCCGCGTCTTCGGAGCGCTTGATGATCTCCTTCCACTCTTCGCGGGTCTCGACCATCAGCGAGACGATCACCGCGTGGTCGGGATAGCGCTTCTTGACCTCGGCGATCTCGCGGAAGTTCACGTCCAGCGGGCGGTCGGTGATCAGCTCGATGTTGTTGAAGCCGATGGCCGCCGTGCCGCGGTAGTTGGTCGCGCCGAAGCGGCTCGAGACGTTCTGGATCGGGGTGCCGAGGGTCTTCCACACCGCGCCGCCCCAGCCGGCGTCGAACGCGCGCATGATCTGCTCGCCGCTGTTGGTCGGCGGGGCCGAGGCCAGCCAGAACGGGTTGGGCGAGCGGATGCCGGCGCAGTCGGTGGTCAGGTCTGGCTTGATGGCCATCAGGCGCCTCCTTCGGGCGAGCGCAGGCTGTTGTCGGCGGCGAACCAGGCGTCGATCGCCCGGGCGGCGGCCTTGCCTTCGGCGGCGGCGTTGACGACCTCCTTGCCGCCGTTGGCCGCGTCACCGCCGGCGTAGTAGCCGGGGCGCCCGGTGAAGCCGTCGCCGTCGACGATCAGCCGGCCCCACTCGGCGGTGATGCCGTCCAGATCGACCACCAGATCGCCCAGCTTGCCCTGGCCGATGGCGAGCAGCACCAGGTCGGCGGGCAGCCCGTGCTCGCTGCCGGCGATGGGCGTCTTGTCGGCGTCGAGCTTGACCGCCGTCACCTCGAGGCCATCGCCGGACCGGGCGAAGCCGGTGGGCTGGGTCTGCCAGATGGCGTCGATGTTCTCGAGCTTCGCGGCGGCCCACTCGTGGGCGTAGCCGCTCATGCGGGCCTCGGTGCCGCGGTAGACCATCGCCACGTTGGCCACGCCGAGCCCCTTGAGCTCACGCACCGCGTCGACGGCGGTATTGCCGCCGCCGATGACCAGCGCCCGCTCGACCCCGTCGAGGTCGACCTCGCCGAGCTTGAAGCGCTCGATGAACTCGACGGCGCCGTGAATGCCGGCCAGCTTGTTGCCCTCGGCGGCCAGCCAGCCGTCGGGGCCGAGGCCGAAGCCGATGAAGATCGCGTCGAAGTCGCGCTCGAGGTCGGCGAAGCTGACGTCCCTGCCCACCTCGACGCCGGTCGTCACCTCGATGCCGCCGATGGACAGGATCCAATCGACTTCATCCTGGCTGCGGTCGGCCTTCATCTTGTAAGGCGCAACACCGGTGGTATTGAGCCCGCCGACCACGTCGCGCTTCTCGAAGATGGTGCAGGCGTGGCCCATGCGCCGCAGGGCGTGGGCGCAGGCCAGCGAGGCGGGGCCCGCGCCGATGAGCGCGACGCGCTTGCCGGTGTCTTCGCCCGCGCTGAAGTAGCTCCAGCCCTTGTCGTAGGCGATGTCGGTCGCGTAGCGCTGCAGCTTGCCGATCTGGATCGGCGGGATGCCCATGTGGTTGTAGACGCAGTCGCCGACGCAGAGCACCTCGACCGGGCAGACCCGGGCGCAGCTCATGCCGAGCACGTTGGCCTCGAAGATCGTACGGGCCGAGCCTTTGACGTTGTCGGTGGCGATCTTGCGAATGAACTCGGGGATGTCGATCCCGGTGGGGCACGCCTGGATGCACGGGGCGTCGCTGCAATACAGGCAACGGTTGGCTTCGGCGAGGGCCTGCCCGGCGGTATAGGCTGGCTTGAAGTCGTCGAAGACCACCTCGCTGCGCGCGCTCGGGGGTCGGGACATGGGGTCTCCTCGGTCGGCGGCGCGAGGCATCGCGCCCGGGGGCGACTCAATCTAGCGCACCGCGCGCCCCGGGCCAATATACGGCGCGTCGCGGTGGCGGCTGCCCGTCGGCAGTCGACCGTCAGCGGGCCGGCTTCGAGACGCTCTCACGAAACGCGATGTAGAGCGCTTCGGCCTCGGGTCGTTCGTCGGGATCGGTCTCCTGTACCGCCTGCCGCAGCCGCAGGAGCGCCTCTTCTCGCCGCCCGAGCGCCTCGAGCGCCCGAGCGATGCCCAGGTGGATCAAGAGCACCTGCGGGTGGCGCGCGTGCAGGGCCTCGAAGCCGGCGAGCGCGCCGCGGGGGTCGGCTTCGATGTCCTTCATGGCCACCTCGATCTCGGGGCCGATCATCATCGCCTCGAAGACCGCGCGCGGGGTGAACGGGCTGCGCAGGATGCCCATGCCGTCCGTGACCTGCCCCGAGGGCAGGGTGAGCGGCAGCAGGTTGAAGCCGGCCCCGAGCAGCGCGGCGAGGCACAGGCTCTGGGCGACGACGACCGCCCACGACTCGCTCGGTGAGGTGATCGTCGACCAGCCCACCGCCGTGGCGACCGCGGCGGCGAGCAGCAGCTCGATGCCCGGCCCGGCGGCATAGATCAACGCGTTCTTCCAGCGGGCGCCTTCGATGCGATCGGGGGCGACCTGCACCAGCCCGACGATGGGGAAAGCGCGGATCTCGACGTCGACACCGCCGATGGTCGGCCGGCCGAGGGTCGGGCCGAAGCCGAGCTGCACCCGGGAGACGCGCCAGCCGACGGCGGCGGCGGCGAGCGCGTGCCCGGCCTCGTGCAGCACCGTCAGCAGGCCGTAGAAGGCGAAGAAGAAGAGCACCGCCATGCGGGCCGGGGTGACCTCGCGGAAGATCTCGACGGCGAACAGGCCGCCGACGATCAGCACGAAGACGAGCAGGAAGCCCTTGTCGCCCCGGGAGGGCGGCGGCCGCGATCCCTCGGGCGGGTCGAGGCCGAAAGGATCGACGGGTTGCATCGGAAGATGGCCCGGGCGGCCTCAGTCGCGGCCGAACGACATGACGAGCTGCAGGATGTACCAGAACAGCAGCGCGACCGCCGAGAACAGCGCCAGGGACGCGGCGACGTGCGCCCCGACCGGGTAGTGATGCAGCACGTTGGAGGTGTAGTAGAGGATGTAGCCGCCCGCCAGCACCACCATCGCCGCCGAGAACAGCGCGCCGAGGCTGAAGCCGAAGACGATCGACACCAGGATGAGCCCCATCGCGCCGAAGCCGAGCAGCATCAGCGCCCGGCCCATGAAGGAGAAGTCCTTCTTGGTGATGAAGACGCTGGCGGTCAGGCCCCCGAAGACCGTCAGCGTGAGCACGCCCGCGGTGGGGATGACCGCCGGGTCGTCGAGCAGGTAGGCGGCGACGTACAGCAGCGGCGTGAGCAGGATCGACTGCGCCAGCACGTAGACCCCGAGGCCCAGGTACTGCTTGCCCTGGCTGCCGCCCGACTGCGCCCAGCGCTCGGCGATCCAGCCGACGAGCATGAAGCCGCCGAGCATGATGAGCCAGTTCATGCCGCCGCCGAATGCGAACCCGGTGATGGTCTCGCCAGCGGTGGTCACCAGGGCGTAGCACAGCGCGGCGCAGGCCAGCACCGCACCGCCCAGGTGCAGGTAGGTGAGCCGGATGAACTCGGCCCGCTCGTTCTCGGCGGCATAGGCCGCCGCGCGGTCTTGGAAAGCGGCGTAGGACATGGCGACCTCCGATGGGGCCGGCGCGCGGCGCCGGCGTGATGGTTCGGTTCTGGTGGTTCGGTACTGAGATGCCGACGGCGGGTATTCCGCCGCATCCGTCGTTCAGACCGACGGTCGCATCAGAGCAGGTTGAACGATGCGTTGAGCAGCAGCGAGTTGGTCACCTGCCAGTCGGGCACGACGAGCGGCAGGTACTTGGCCGAGAGCACGTAGTCCAGCGAGGCCCACTTGGCCAGCTTGACCCCGACCTTGGCCCCGATGTCGACGTTGGTCAGTTCGATGGCGCCCTCGAGGGTCTCGCCGGTCTCGGGGTCGGCGGCCGAGGTCGAGGGGTCGCTGTAGAACGGGGTCAGGGTGTTGAGGGTCAGCGCGTAGGTCAGCGTCTCGGTCAGCGCCCCCTCGGCGGAGACCTCGACCTCGAGACCGATCTGCGTGCTGTCCCGGAGGCTGTTGATCTCGATGAACGGGGTCTCGGGGTTGTCGGCGACGACCTGCCCGCCCTGGGTGATGATCTCCTGCGCGCCGCCACCGAGGCTGATCGTCAGGTTGATCGTCTCGTTGGCGACCGGGCTGGCGAACGCACCGACCGACTGACGCAGCAGCAGCGGCTCGAAAGCGCTGGTCAAGTCGAGCGCGGTGCGGCCGGGCAGGGTCGTCAGGATCGGGTTGCCGTCGGCGTCGGTCGCGCCGTCGACCTGATACGGCGCGTCGGCGGCCAGCAGCAACTCGCCGGGAAACATCGCCGTCGTCAGCCGGAAGCGGGCGAAGGGGCCCAGCCAGGGGATCGACGGCAGGTGATAGAGGTACATCGACTTCAGGGTGAGGTCGTCGGCGCTCTTGATGAACTCTTCGAGCGGCGGCGCGCTGGTCCGGGTGTGGGTGATGTCGAGGGAGTTGCGCCACTCGTGCTGGCCCGAGACCAGCTTGGCGCCGCCCTTGATGGCCCCACCGACCTGATAGGTCGTGCCGTCCTCGATGCCCGGCACCCCCTGGCTGTCGGAGAGCGACAGGTTGAGGCCGACCTGCAGCGAGAGCCGCCAGCCGTCGGCCTTCTTCTCCTCCTCGGCCTTCTTCTGCTCTTCGAGGACCTTCTTGGCCTCCTCGTTGGACACGTAGTCCGGGTCCTGAGCCGAGGCGGCGAGCGGCGTCAGAAGCGCCAGGGCGAAGGTCAAGCGTCCGATCATCGGGTCAACTCCTGGTGTGCGCGCATACAGGTCGGTGGACGGAGGGTCGCGAGAAGAATGCCGGCTGTCAACCGCAGCCTGTCTTTCGGGCGCTCGGCCCGCGCGGATCGACCGCCATCAGGGCAGGCGCAGCCCGGCGAGCACCCCCCGGTGGTCGGAGACCACGTCCGGCAGGACCCGATGCTCGACGATGTCGAGCGCGCGGGATGCGAAGATCCAGTCCAGCCGCGCCTTGTGGAACGGGAAGGTCACCAATGGGGCCTCGGGCTCGTGGCAGCGCAGGCCCAGCGCGTCGGCCAGCCGGCGCAGCGTCTTCTCCCGCGCGCCCCACGAGGTATTGAAGTCGCCGACGACCACCCGCAAGCGATCGCGGCCGCGCAGCTCTTCGACCAACGTCTCGATCTGCCGGCGGCGGATGGCGGCCCGCGCGAAGTCGAGGTGCACCGAGACGATGTCGATCGGGCAGTCGGGCGCGGTCGGGTGGGTCACGGTGCTGACGACGAACCCCTTGCTGAAGGTCGGCGGCGACGGGGCGAACGTCACCGACAGCGGCTCTTCGAGCGGCAGCCGCGCGGCGATGGCGGTGCCGTATTGCATGCGCGGCGCGACGACGTGCTGCCCGCGCAGCCGCCACTCGAGCCCGGCTGCCTCGGCGACGAACTCGACGTGGTCGAAGCCGCCGCTCCAGAACGACGGCCCGTCGGCCTCCTGAAACGCCACGACGTCGGGTCGCTCGCGTCGCAGGACATCGGCGACGGCGTTCAGATTGCGGCGAATGGTGCGCTTGAGCTTGAGCGCCTGATGAAAGCCGGTGCTGCGGCCATGGGCCAGGTTGAGCGTCATCACCCGCAGCAGCGGCCGCCCGTGCTCGTCGGCGCTCGGCCGCTGCGCGGACACCGCACACCGCGCGACGTCGGGGATGGCGCGCTGCGGGCCATTGCGCGGCGGCAGGCTGCGCCGAACGCGGGCCACGAATCGCGCCTGTCGACCCAAAGCCCGCCGCACCCGGCTGGTCCGGGCGGGCGGCGCGCCGGCAGCCGATGCAGCCGACGACTCGGCCGGCTCGGCGCGGACCGGGTCATCTGTGGAGCGAGGCGCCGGATCGGATCCGCTCTGCGCCGACCCGGCGGCCTCGTGGGCGTCCGGCCCTGCGACCTCGTGGGCGGATGATGCGCTGCGGATGTCGTCGTGAGCTTCGCTGCGGGGTTCGCGTTCGGGCATGCTTCAACGAGTGTACACCGCGCGCCCGGGCGCAACGGGTCGCCGGCGACGGCATCGATTCGAGGCACCCGTCGTTGCTCGACCGGGCGCGATGGGAGACGATGTCGTTCATGGGACACAGCCACGCACACCACGGTCACGGCGGCGGCCACGATCACCACCACGGCGACGTGCACTCCGAGGCCGGGCGGCGGGCGCTGAAGTGGTCATTGGTCCTCAACGGCGGTTTTCTGCTGATCGAAGCCGGTGTCGGCTGGTGGACCGGCTCGTTGGCCCTGCTCTCCGACGCCGGCCACATGGTGGGCGACGTCAGCGCGCTGCTCCTGGCCTATGTCGTCGCCGGGCTCGCGATGCGGCCGTCGACGCCGACCCGCACCTTCGGGCTGACCCGGGCCGAGGCCCTCGGCGCCTTCGTCAACGGGCTCGCGCTGCTGGCGGTGGTGGCGTTCATCGTCGTAGAGGCCATCGAGCGCATGGTGAGCGGACCACCGGCGGTCCCCGGGCTGCCGGTGCTCGTCGTCGGAGCCGTCGGTCTGGCGATCAATCTCGGCTCGGCCTGGGCGCTGTGGCGCAGCGCATCGGGCGACATCAACGTGCAGGGCGCGCTGGCCCACATGCTGGCCGACGCGCTCGGCTCGCTCGGCGCGATGATCGCCGCCGGGCTGATCCTGCTGTTCGGCTGGCACTGGGCCGACCCCGTCGTCAGCCTGCTGGTGGCGGCCCTCGTGCTGTGGGGAGCGGCCCGGGTCGTGCTGTCGGCCACCCGGGTGCTGCTCGACTTCGCCCCCGCCGACATGGACGCGGAGCGGGTCGAGGCCGCGCTGGTCGCCGTAGATGGCGTCGCGGCCGTGCACGACATCCACGTCTGGGGGCAGGCCGGCGCGCGGGTCATGGTCACCGCCCATCTGGTGCCGGCCGCCGAAGCGGCGCCCTTCGACGTGCTGCAGCGGGCAGAGGCCACGCTGCGCACCGCGCTGGGTGTCGCCCACTCGACCCTGCAGATCGAGCCCCGCAGCGGTTGCCCACAGCCCGCCTGTCCGTTCGCCGAGCCCCTCGCGACCCTCGATGAGGGCGACGGTCACCATGACCACGAACACCATGACCATGACCACGGGCACCACGACCACGACCATGCGGACCCCCACGACCACGGCGCGGGCCGCCCGCCGTCATTGCACTGACGATCCGGCCGCCGTTCACCCCGTCGGCGGCTCGGTTTCACCCCGGCTCGCCAGAGGCGGCAGCAGCCCATCCCCTTCCCGAATCGGCGGCGGCGGCAGGGTCATCGCGCGGCGCTGAATCGGCAGCGTGACGATGAACGTGCTGCCCTCCCCCGGCGCGCTCTGAGCCGTGATGGCCCCATCGTGCGCCTCGACGATACGCCGACACAGGGTGAGCCCGATGCCTCGCCCGGGGTAAGCGTCGGCGGTATGCAGCCGTTGAAACAGCTGGAAGATCCGGTTGACGTAGCGCCGGTCGAAGCCGATGCCATTGTCGCTGATGATGAGGGTGAAGCATGGCGTGCCGTCGGCCGGGCGCTCCATGTAGCGGCCGCCGATGTCCACCCGGGGCCGAACCCCCTGCCGCCTGAACTTCAACGCGTTGCCGACGAGATGCGCCATCAGCCGTCGGATCTGACCCGGATCGGCTTCGATGACCGCCAGCTCGCCGATGTGAACCTCGGCCTCGGCCTCGGCCATCAGCGCCGCGTGCTCTTCGACCGCTTCTCGGGCGACCGTCTCGAGGTCGATTCGCGTCGCCTTGGGCAGCTGATCGGGCCGGTGCAGGTCGAGCAGACCATCGAGCAGGCCCTCGAAGCGATCGGCCGCCTGCCGCATGCGCACCAGATGAGCCCGCCCCGCCTCGCTCAGACGCTCGTCTTCGTCTTCGGCGAGCAGGTCGCCGAACATGCGGATCTTGCGCAGTGGCTCCTGCAGGTCGTGGGTCGCGGCGAAAGCGAACTCGCGCAGCTCACGGGTGCTCTTCTCGAGGCGCTCGGCGCCGATCTGACGCCGGCGACGGACCTCGGCCTCGGCCGCGCGGGCCTCCGCTCGAGCGGCGTCCCGCTCCATCTCGACGTCGGCGATCCGCAGCTGCAGCTCGGCGATCCGCGCCTCCGAGCCGGTGGACGGCAGGGGCGGTGGCGCCGGCGATGTGGTGCGGGCCATCGGGCGCGTACGGGCGACGACGATCGCGGCGATCACGACCACCGCCGCGGCGAGGACCGCCAACGGCCACCAGCCCACGCCGAGGGCGAGCCCTCGCCCGGTCGCGAGCCCGGTGAGGACGCCCACGATGGTCAGCAGCGGAAGGCGGGCGTCCATCAGAAGAGGCGGCCCATCTCACGGGATTCGGCCAACGCCGCCCGTTCGAGCAGAGCGGCATCGATCGCCCGGCCTTCTTCCGCGGCGTAGAACGCGGCCCGCAGCACGGCGTTCTTGATATTGCCGCCGGCCATCTTGAACCGCTTGCCGAGATACGCCAGCCCCAGATCCCCACTGGTCTCGGCCTGTTCGGGCAGCATCGCCGCCCACAACCGGGTGCGCTGGTCGGCATCGGGCATGGGGAAGTCCACCCTGAACTTCAACCGCCGCTTGAACGCCTCGTCGATGCTCTTGGCGAAGTTCGTCGTCAACAGCGACATGCCGTCGAACGACTCCATGCGCTGCAGCAGATAGTTGATCTCCATGTTGGCGAATCGGTCGTTGCTGCCCTTGACCTCGGTTCGCGATCCGAAGAGCGCGTCGGCCTCGTCGAACAGCAGGATGACCTGGGCCTTCTCCGCCTCGTCGAAGACCCGCGCCAGGTTCTTCTCGGTCTCGCCGATCCACTTGCTGACCACCCGGGCGAGATCGACCCGATACAGCTCGCGACCCAGGGTCTTGGCGATCAGGGCGGTGACCATCGTCTTGCCGGTGCCCGGCGGGCCGATGAAGAGGCACGACAGCCCCCGGCCATAGGCCATCTTTCGCCGGAAACCCCAGCCGTCGAAGACCTGCTCGCGATAGCGCGCCTGCCCGATGATCTCGTCGAGCACATCCCGGGTCTCGTCGGGCAGGATGACATCGTCCCACGTCAGGCTCGTGGTGAAGGGCTCGGCCACCTCCGACAGCGCGTGGTCGAGTCGCTGCCGCACGGCCCGGGCGACATCTTCGGTGGTCATCGGCCGGCGCCCGCCGGTGAGCGCGTGACGGGCCCGGGCATCGACGACAGCGGTGTGGATCGTACCCGGCGACACGTTGAACCGGCTGGCGAGCGGAGCCGCCAGCCGCGCTTCGGCCGGCACGGCGCCCAGCGCGTTCTGCCATACCCGTTTCTGGGCGACCGGCTCGGGCAGCGGGAAAGCCACCTCCACGAGGTCCTGCACGTCGCGATGGGCCACCGCCACCGGCTGCAGGGCCGTCAGCGCAACCGGCCCACGATGCCCGTTGACCATGGCCGCCACGGTGGGCATCAGGCGCTCCCATGCGCTCCGGTCGCCGAAGAAAGCGTCCCCCTGCAGCAGCAGCACACAACGCCGCAGCAGCGCCTCACGACCGGCTTCGGCCAGGGTCGCGGCCAGCTGCTCGGGGCGCTGCCCGGCGCGGGAGAGATCGATCTCCAGGACCGCCCGCTCATGCACCGCCGCCGCAGCGGTGAGCGCCGTCTGCCGCCCCACGCCATCGGGCCCCACCAGCAGCAAGCGTGGACGACCGCCCCGCAGCGCACGGGCCACCCCCGCCTCCAGGTCGGCTCGGGTCGTCTCGGCCAACGCCAGCGCGTCGAGCGACCGCCCCTCGCCGAGGGGCCGCAGCATCGCCGCGCCGTGCAGAGCTCGAGGCAGCACCGACGTCCGCCGGGCCCCGACGCCACCCAGATGCCTCAGCACTCCTTCGGGGACGACGACCCCGCGATACAGCAAGGGCGCCGGGTCACCCCACGGACCGCCGTCCCGCAGCTCGACGAGTCGATAGCGCACCAGCGGGCCATCGGGCAGAAAAGCGGCCTGCAGACGGTCGGACTCCGACTGGTCGGCGCCGATGAGCTCGCCGAGGAATCCCACCGTGGGCAGCTTGACCGCGAAGTCGGCCCAGGCGAACCCGTACAGTCGCGAGACCTCGGTGCTCATCAACGGCGCGGCGGCCGCGAGCAGCAGCTCGAGCGCCGACTGGTCGAGCCCGAAGCACGCGCACAGCTCGGCGAGTGGGCCCTCTTCGGCGACCGCGGCCTCGAGGCGGGCGCGGGACCGCGCCAGAGCCTGGACGGTCGACTCGTAGGGCGGGAGCTGCAGCGCCGGCGCCGGGGGTCGTGCCGGCGCCGATCCACCGAGCAGCAATCGCGCCTCGTCCACGCTGACGAAAACCGCGCTCAGCGTACCGGTCGACTGCACCATGCGATGGCCGAAGCGATGGATATACCGCTTGATACTGTCGAAGACGAAGTCGAGCCAGATGCCGGCGTCCACCGATCCCTCCCGTCAAGTCGTCGCGATCTTGCCCCGGGCGGTGCCCCGGCTCAAGCACCGCGCCCGCGCATCCGCATCCCCTGGCGGCGAACGTTCCCGGCGCCCAGCCCCTTGGCCCGCAAGACGAATACCGATAAGGCGAGCCACGGCGGTTGCTGTATCGGCGGACATGCCCGAGAGCCGGGGCTGAATCCACTGCACGGACAACGTCGCATTGACGCCGGCCAGCGTGCCGCGGCATCTATGCCTCCTCATGCACGCCTCTACCGCGCAATCGCCTGGCCGCACCGCTCCGCCCACCCGGGGCGTGGTCGTCTGGCTGTGGATCGTCTACGGCTTCATCGGCGCAATGGTGCTCATCGGGGGTATCACCCGGCTCACCGGCAGCGGCCTGTCCATGGTCGACTGGCACCCGTTGATGGGCGCGCTGCCACCGCTGAGCGAGCCTGACTGGCTGGCGGTCTTCGAGCGATACAAGTCGTCGCCGCAGTATGTGCAGGTCAACCACTGGATGACCCTCGGCGACTTCAAGCAGATCTTCTTCTGGGAGTACTTCCACCGGCTCTTCGGTCGGCTGATCGGCGTGGTCTTCTTCGTGCCGTGGCTCTATTTCACGCTTCGCGGGCAGTTGCGGGGTCAATGGGCGGTCCGGGCGTTCATCGCATTCGTTCTCGGCGGGCTGCAGGGTCTGCTCGGCTGGTTCATGGTCAAGAGCGGGCTGGTCGACGTCCCTGCAGTCAGCCACTACCGACTCGCCGCCCACCTGTCGCTGGCATTCTTCGTCGGCGCCTATATCGTCTGGCTCGCCCTCGATATGCGTCCGGGCGGGCAGCGTCCGGGCGACCGCCGTCTTCGCCGGTCCGGGTGGGCTCTGATCGGGTTGCTGACGGTGCAGATCGTCTACGGCGCGTTCATGGCGGGCACCCGGGCCGGCTATATGTACCGGACATGGCCCGACATGCACGGCGTGTGGGTGCCCGGCGACGTGCTCGCGATGTCGCCCGCTTGGCTCAACCTGTTCGAGAACCCCGACACCATCAACTTCGTGCACCGCACCCTGGCCTGGTTCGTCGCCGGCTTCGCTGTCTGGCTGGCCATCGCCGCGTTCCGCCGGGCTGACGCGACGCGACACCGCGTGGCGGCCGTGCTGCTCGGGGGCGGTGTTCTGGTGCAGTTCGTGCTCGGCGTCCTCACCGTGCTCTACGGCGTGCCGGTGGCTCTCGGCTCCGCGCATCAGCTCGGCGCGTATGCCCTGCTCACCGCCGCCTTGATGGTCGTGCACGGTCAGAAGGCCGTGCCACCGGCCGGCTGAGCCCGCCGGGCGTCGTCGGGCCCCGGTCAGTCGCCCCCGGCGAAGCAGGCGCTCTCGGTGGGCGTACAGGTCTTGGCGATCGAGCTGGCGAGCGCGGCATCGTCGTCTGCGATCCACGCGGTGATGATGCCCCAGGCACATCCATCGGTATTCGCGAAGCAGATGGGGTGACCCACCGCCGCCGGATCGCCGGCGAGCGCCACCCGCAAGAGCGCGCTCTCGCCGGGTGCGGCCTGATCGATCACGCCCTTCGCCATCAGGTACTCGTCCTGCCGGGTCGCGGCGTTCTCGCTCACCTGGAAGTTGCCGACGGTGGTGGCGTGGCAGCCCCCGATGCCGCAGCCGACGGTCAGCATGGCCTGCTGAGCGACGATGAACTCCGGTCCATTGTCGGGCGAGACCGGCAGCACCAAGGTGGTCACCTCGCCCTCGCCACAGCCAGACGACGCCCAGACGGCGGCGACCAACAAGGCGACGCAGGCCACGGCTCGGGCCGGGCGCGGCCACCCGGCTGACAGACCGTCTCGCTCCGTTCGCGGCATCAGAGCCTCTCTCTCGAACCGGGCGCCCCCGAAAACCCCTGGGCCACGATGAAGAGCTCGACGCTCTCCGACCGGGTGCTCTTGGGCTTGATCCGCTTGAGTTTGCCATAGCGGGGCCGTATCTCGTCCACCAGTTCGGGCACATCGCCGCCTTCGAAGACTTTGCAGACGAAAGCACCGCCGCGTTCGAGCAGCGTATCGGCGAGGTAGAGCGCGCGACGGCACAGCTCGACCGAGCGGACATGGTCGGTGAACCGATCACCGGTCGTATCGGGCGCCATGTCGCTGAGTACGACGTCGAACCGCCCCCCGCCCGCCTCGAAGAAGCGCTCGGCATCCGTCTCGAAGATGTCCCCGACGAGCGTGGTGACCTGGGGCGCAGCGAACTCGATCGCGCGGCGGTCGATACCCACCACCCGGCCCCCGCGGCCGACCTTGCCCGCCGCATACTGGGTCCAGGAACCCGGCGCGCAGCCGAGGTCGAGCACCCGCAGCCCTCGCCGCAAGAGCCGCGTCCGCTTGTCGATCTCCTCGAGCTTGAAGACGCTGCGGGCGGCAAAGCCCGAGGCTTTTGCTCGGCGGGTATAGTGATCCGGTCGTCGACGGCTGGCCATGCCGGGAGCCTGCCCGACCCATCGACCCGACGCAAGCGACCCACGGCCTGCGCGGACCTGCGCGGCCGCCATGGTCGCCGCCCTGCGTGCGCGAGCGCATCATCGATCGCTCGGTCGCGGCGGCGTCGCCTCGATATCGACCGCTGGTGCAGGCGACGTCCCCCCAGCTTCGACAGCCGACCGCTCTCTGAGGCGCTCGAGTCGCGCACGCAGGGCGGCGACCCGCGCGGCTCGATCGCCGATGACCGGCCCAGCGGGACCCGCGAGCCGATCGCCGGGGCGCGCATCCGGCGGCAGCGTGGCCAGGGGTACGTCGATCGTGCGTCCGTCGGGCGCGATCAAGACCGCCATGGGTGGCTCGAAGCGATCGATCTCGAATACGACGAGGGCCAGGACGGCAAGCGCGACGGTTCGCGATCGCTTCATGCTGCACCGCCCGACAACGCCCAGGCATCCCGTCCTCCGATCAGGACGACTCGCTCCAGGCTCAGGCCGACGAGGCGGGCGGCCTCCTCGAGGCGCAAGGCGGCTTCGCGCTCCGTTGTGCGCGGCTCACCGCCTGGGCGCACGACGAAGATCCACCAGGGCCCGACACCCTCACCGAGCATGCGCGCGAGGTGGCTGCCCAACCGGGTCCGTGGTCCGAGGCCCTCGCCCAAGGCCAATGTGATCGGCTCACCCGCAGCCTGCGGCCGCAGGGCCAATACCGCTCGCTCACCGATCGCGACCTGGCCCCGCATGCGCTCGATGGCGTCGGTGAGAGGGTCTTCGGGCAGCGGCACCTCATGCGGCGGCTCGACCGGCCCGGCGCGGAGAGCTAGTTCGAACGCCGCACGGATACGTGCGGACTTGACGGGTCCGATACCCGTGATCGTCTGCAAGACCTCCGGGGTCGCCGCCCCGAGTGCCTCGACCCCGCCCAAGACGTCGAGCACCCGCCGGGCGAGCTGCAGCGCGTCCTCTCCATTGCCGCGGCCGGTGCCGAGTACGAGCGCCAACAAGGCGGTGGATTCGAGCGTATGGGCACCCTCTCGAAGGAGACGTTCCCGCGGACGATCCTCCGGCGAGAGGTCCCACAGCGCCGGCGGGCTCGGATCGGTCGGCGCCTCCTCACGAACAGGCCCGTCGTCCATGCCGATCTCGGTGGGTGGTGCTTGCCCCGCCGCCGTATGCAGTGCGTGTCGCGCCTGGGGTATGAGCTCGCTCGGCGAGCGGGCATGCGCGACCGGCGGATACGAGTGCTCGGGATGCCGCAGACGGGAAGCATCGGCATGCGGGTCGGGCGCTGGGTGATCGGACATGACTCCTCCTGGCGAACCGCAGGCCGCGGTCGGCCATGAGACGTCAGCAGAGCCCGTGCCAGACTGCCCGCCGGACTAAAACCCTTGAACCTCATATACTTGGAAACAGTCATCGAGAGCGACGAACACCTGACCGGTGTCCACAGCGTCCAGGTCGTCCAGAATCTGGACGCCCGCTCAGGCCTCGTGGCGGTAGCCGACCCCATGGACCGTACGGATGAGGCTCGGATTGCGCGGATCGGGCTCGATTCGCTTGCGGAGCTTGCTGATGTGCTGATCGAGCGTACGGCTGTTGGGCATGTGGTCGAGGCCCCAACACTCACTGAAGAAGGTCTCCCGGTCGACGACCTGCCCCTTGCGCGCGTGCAAGACAGTGAGGATCTTGACGTCCCGCAGGCTGAGGTCGATGGCCCGGCGACCGCGATAGGCGCGCAGCTCCGCCGGCTGTACCTCCAGATCACCGAACTGAAAGGCCGCATCCTTGTCGGCACGCCCGGGGCGTCGCAAGCAGCGGCGGGTCACGGCTCGGATCCGGGCGATGACCTCCCGTACACCAAACGGCTTCTGGATGAAGTCGTCGGCGCCGAGTTCGAGGCCCACGACCCGGTCGATCTCTTCCGACTTGGCGCTGATGAAGATGATGGGCAGATCGGGATCGTCTCGCCGCACCGAGCGACAGACATCATACCCGTTGACCCGCGGCATCATGATATCGAGCAGGACGAAGTCGGGGTTCTCCGCGCTGATGCGGTCGAGCGCCTGCTGCCCATCAGCTGCGACGATGGTCGTATAGCCCTCGGCTTCGAGGATCTCGACGAGTCCGCTGCGAATGTTCGGGTCGTCTTCGGCCACCAGGACTCTCACTTGCTCTCCTCTCGCCACGGACGCAACGTGTCGGATGTGTCCACCGTTGTCCGGCAGGCCGCCAGACGGGCGGTGAACCGGGCCCCGACGGCCGAGGGTTCGAGGACGAGGTCGCCGCCGTGCAGCCGCGCCAGGGTACGCGCGATACCGAGCCCGATGCCCGTGCCGGCGACCCCATCGCTGAGCTGGTCGCTGACCCGGTAGAAGGGCTCGAAGATCTTCTGCTGATGCACCCGCTCGATGCCGGGGCCCGCGTCGGCCACGGTGATCGTGACCCCCCCATCGTCTTGTCGGGTGATCACTTCGACCTGTCCGCCGTCGGCGGCGTACTTCTCGACGTTTCCGAGCAGATTGGCCAGGATCTGCCCCACCGCGTCGGCGTCGAGCTCCACAGCGTGCGGCGCGTCCAGCGCCGTCGAGACGTCGATGCCTTTGGCAGCGAACGCCGGTTCGAACTGCTCGAGAACCCCATCTACGATGACATCGAGCACCTGCGGCGTCGGCCGCAAGGCGAGCCGCTGCCGTTGATGCCGGGCGAACGTCAGGATGTTGCCGATCAACCGGCTGAGGCGTTGGCTCTCGTCGACGATCACCCCCAGATGCCGCCGGGTCCGCTCATCGGCATCCCACAGCGCATCATCGAGCAGCTCGGCGTACATGCGAATGTTGGTCAACGGCGTCTTGAGCTCATGGCTGACCTGGTTGACGAAGCTCACACGTCGAGCAGCCCGGCGCAGCTCCGCGGTGCTCGCCCGATAGAACCAGAAGGCCAGTCCGATGAGCGCGACCGCGATACCGGCCAGACCGGTGTAGAGACCGGACATACTCGGCGCGGGCGGCGCCGGCCCGCTCCAGGCCAGGCGCCATGCTTCCAGTGGAGGCGGCAAGGGCCGCTCGAGGCGAGGCAGCAGCCCCGGCGGGGGCTCCCAGGCGCCCCATTGATAGACCACGCGCCCGCTCGAGTCGAGCAGCGTCAACCGCTCGGTCGCCCCACCGGCCTCACCGTCGGTCGCGGGCAGCGCACCGATGATCGTCGACAACAGCCGCGGTCGATCGACCTCGACGGCGACGGTCCGACCATCGGCCAGTGGCCGGCGGTACATCAGGTTCAACCCACCGGCCCAGTACCAGATCGACCAACCGGCCAGCAGGCCACCGTCGGCCGCGCTGTCTCCAGCGGGCGGACGCGCGAAGTCGCGGTTCTCCCACAGCCCGCGCGTCCGTTCGAGAAAAGCCCGTTCGTCGGTGCTCACCGGACCATCGGGCGGCGGAAAAGTCAGCCGCCCTTCCGGGTCGAACAGCAGCACATGGCCCAGCCTGCGCTCCTCACGCAGCCGAAGGCGCAGCAGCGGGGGCGTCGTGGGCAGGCCCTCCGTCGCCGCGAGCACGTCCGATTCGAGTCCGTCGACCACCCGGTCGACCGCGACCGCCGTCTCATCGAGCCGCGCACCGATGACACCATCGAAGCGGGTCTGCACCGCGCGGGCTTCGCCCTCGGTCATTCGAACACCGAGCCAGGCCAGCGCCCCGAGAGGAGCCAGCACCAGAACGGTCAAGACGACGACGAGGTGGGGCCGCACGGATCCTCCGACGAGCGAGGCGCTCGATCAATACATCTGCTGCATGTCGTACTCGATCTGACGCTTGCGCATCTTCTTTCTCTGCCGACGATAGTTCTCGCCTTCGAGGTTGGAGGCATCCTCGTTGTTGGCCCGCTCGAGGCGCTTGAGCGATGGCGCCTTGTAGCGCTGGAAGTTGTTGTCGAGCCAGGCAGCATTGTCCCGGAGCACCTTCTGGGCCTCGAGGGTCTTGCCCTGATCGTTGAGCAACAGGGCAATGCGGTTGCGCTCGTTGGCGACGAGCTCGATCGCCTTGACCATGACCGCCTCGTCCCGGGCCCGCTCAGCCTCCGCAGCGGTCGCGACGAAGCCGACGTCCACCGCCCCTTGCAGGGTATCAGTGGTCTGTGTGACCAGATTGCCGTAGCTGGCCTCGACACGGGCGATCGGCATGCGCCCCCGCAACTCACCGGGCGGAATCTCGACTTCGAGCAGCGCAAACTTCTCTTCTCCGGCATAGAGCTGGTTCAGTCGGACGACCACCTGCTGCCCGACGATGTCGCCGCCTCGTCCGAGCAGCCGTACCGGTCGGATCCCCGGCGCGCAGTCGATCGTCAGCGTCGCGTCACGCCCGACGACCTTGAGCACCGTACCGAACTCCAACTCGAAGAAGCGCGCCAGATCGGCCGCCCGCTCGATGAACGCGTGGTTGCCATCGGCGGAGCGGGCCAGTTGAGCCATCAGGTCTTCATTGTAGTCGAGGCCGAGGCCGAGGGTCGTGACCGACATGCCCTCCCGCATGAGCGCGGTGCCCAGCCGAGCGAGCTCGCTGGCCGAACTCGGCCCGACATTCGCCAGCCCATCCGAGAGCAGCACGACCCGATTGACCCGATTGCGGTCGAAGAACTTCCGCAACTCGTCGGCGCCCTTGCTCACCCCCGCGAAGAGCGCTGTATTACCACCGGCCGCCAACCGATCGATGCCGGCGTGGATGGATTGCTTGTCCATCGCTTTGGTCGCTGGCACGACGACCCGCACGGTACTGTCATAGGCCACCACCGAGACGATGTCGGAGGGGGCCAGGCGGTCGACGGCAAGGCGCGCCGCCTGCTTCGCCTGATAGAGCTTCTGCCCGCTCATCGAGCCGGACTTGTCCAATACGATCGCGACGTTGACCGGCGGCCGGTCGTCGCTCGCCCCGAGCGCGAGACCCGTCAAGCCGACTTTGAGATAGACCTTGCTCCTCTGACCAGCGACCAGCAATCGCTGGCCGAGAGAGACATCGAGGCTCGCGGTCCGTGCCGTCGGCGAGACCATCCCGACTGCTTGCTGAGGATAGGCCGGCTGCGCCGAGGCTGCGCAACCGGCCAGGAAGAGAGCGTACGCGGCGAGCGCGACGGGTCGAACAGGTATGGCGAACGGCATCACAACTCCTCAGCCGAAATCTGTCCCGAGCCTATCGTCGGCAGCACTCCGAATGGTGAGCCGATGCTGAGGGGCTTGTAAAAGGGTTGTAAACGCGCCGGTGGTGCCTGTCCTGATGCCGACCAGACCCGTCATCGCGAGCGCAGATTGGCTTGATGGGGTTCGAAAAAGCGAAACCCCGAGAGCCAGATGACTCTCGGGGTTTCTGATTGGGCTCCGGCGGCGACCTACTCTCCCACACAGTGACCCGTGCAGT
>JAUHXC010000053.1 GCA_030427205.1 bacterium
CTGCCGTCCTGCGCGACCGCAACTGACGCGTCCTTGGCGATGTCGACGCCAATCACGAGCCGATTGCTCTGGATGAACGCGCTGCGAGGTGCTCTCCTGCTCATGGGTCCCCTCCCTGCTGGGCAAGGTGTAGTTGTGGTAACCACACCAGTACCCCATGTCGGAGGAGGGGCCCATTTCACTCCCGGGCTCTGCTGCCCATAGGAATCTCATCCGGGCGGCGGTGCTCTTGCTGCTCGCCGGCCTCGCCCTCGAGCTGGCCATCGCCACGACGCCCTATCCCGGGCTCGAGCGCGGCACGCCGGCCGAGTCGCTGCGCATCTACGACCGCCACGGGCAGCTGCTCGGCGAGCGGGTCGGCGCCGACGGTCACCGCCGCCGCAGCCTCCCGTTGTCGCGGGTCTCTCCGTGGCTGATACAGGCGACCATCGCCATCGAAGACCGCCGCTTCTACGCCCACGATGGGGTCGACGCTCGCGCCGTATTGCGCGCGGCGATCCAGAACGCCCGCGCCGGGCGGATCGTCTCCGGGGCGTCGACCATCACGATGCAGACGGTCCGCCTGCTCGAACCCCACCCGCGCGGCTTCGGGCCCAAGGTGCGTGAGGCCATCGACGCCCGGCGCCTCGAGTACAGCCTGAGCAAGCAGGACATCCTCGAGCTGTACCTCAACCGGGCCCCGTACGGCGCCGGTACGGTGGGGATCGAGGCCGCCAGCCGGCGCTACTTCGGCAAGCCGGCCCGGCGCCTGACGCTGGCCGAGGCGGCGCTGCTGGCGGGGCTGCCGCAGGGGCCGGGTCGGCTCGATCCGCTGCGCTTCCCCGAGCGCGCCCGGGCCCGGCGGGCGACGGTCCTGGCCCGGATGCGCGCCGCGGGGTTCATCGATCGCGGCCAGCAGCGGCGAGCCCACCACGGGCCGCTGGGCGTCATCTCGGCGCCGCCGCAGCCCGTGGCCCGGCACTACACCGATGCCATCGTCTCCCGGCACGCGCGCCGATTCGTCCGCGGCGGCGTCGCCCGGGGCACGCTCGACCTGGCCCTGCAGCGCGACCTCGAAGGGCTGGTGCGCGAGCACGTGCGGACGCTGAGCCATCGGGGCCTGACCAACGCGGCGGCGGTGGTGCTCGACAACGCCGACTGCGCCGTGCGGGCCATGGTGGGCAGCGTGGACTACGACCACCCCGAGGGCGGCGCGGTCAACGGCGCACTCGCCCGCCGCCAGCCGGGCAGCACCCTCAAGCCCTTCGCCTACGCGCTGGCGTTCGAGCAGGGCTACGGACCGGCGTCCATCGTGGCCGATGTGCCCATGTGGTTCGACGGCCCCGGCGGACGCTATCGACCGCGCAATTACGACGGCCGCTTCCGGGGGCCGGTGATGATGGGCGAGGCCCTGGCCCGCAGCCTCAACATCACCGCGATCCGGGTCGCGCAGACCGTCGACCCGGCGCGCCTGCTCGACCGCTTGCGCGCGGTCGGCCTCACCGGCCTCGACCGCGACGCGGGGCACTACGGGCTGGGGCTGGTCCTCGGCAACGGCGAGGTCAGCCTCGTCGAGCTGGCCCAGAGCTACGCCGCCCTGGCCCGGGGCGGTCTCAGCTGCCGGGCGCGGCTGCTGACCGACGCGCCGCCGGCCCCTGCGACGGCGGTCTTCCCGACCCATGTGACGGCTCAGATCACCGACGTGCTGGCCGACGATCGGCTGCGCATCCTCGCGTTCGGCGCCGACAACGCGCTCATGCTGGGCTTCCCGATGGCCATCAAGAGCGGCACGAGCGAGAACTGGCGCGACAGCTGGGTCGTCGGCTACACCGCGCGCCACACGGTGGCCGTCTGGGCCGGCGACTTCACGGGCCGATCGATGCAGGCGCTGTCCGGGGTGAGCGGCGCCGGCCCGCTCTTCCACCGGGTCGCTCATCGGGTCGTCGGGCCCGACGGCGACGGTCTCGATCCGCTCGGCGGGCTCGGCAAGCGCGCCGAGCAGGGCCCGACGGTGCACGACGTCCAGGTCTGCCTGCTCTCGGGCCGGGCGCCGACCCCCCTGTGTCCAGCCGGACGCCGGGTACGGACGACCCTGGTCCCCGGCACGCCGGCCGCCCGCGCGGTCGAGCCCGATCGGTGGATGCGCGCGGTGGCCATCGACGCGCGCAACGGGCTGCGGGCGGGCCCCAGCTGCCCCGCAGAGCACGTCCGGCAGCGCGTCTTCGCCCATCTGCCGTCGATCTACGCCGAGTGGCAGGCCGACCACCCCGAGCTGCCCCCGCCGCCCAGCCGCTACTCGCCGGCGTGCCCCGCCGAGCGGCCCGCGCCGCCCGTCGCGGTCCGGGTGACCCACCCGATCGAGGGCGATGTATTCCTGCTCGATCCCGGCGCGACGGCTGCCCATCAGCGCATCGCGCTCGCCGCCCGGGTCGACCCGCCCTCGGCGGCGGTGGAGTGGTGGGTCGACGGTCGGCGGGTCGATCGCGCCGATTGGCCGTACCAGGGCGCGTGGACCCTCGCCCGCGGCCGGCATCGGGTCGAGGCGGTGGTGCAGGGCACCCGCAGCGCGCCGGTCGTTTTCGACGTACGCTGAGCTCTCGCCGACGTCTGATGGCCGGCGCCATCGGGCCATGCGCCATGGGACAGTCGGCGGGCGTTTGCGCACCCGGGGCCGCCCCGCTCGAACTCAGCGTCAGGTCTCGCGCGGCGGTGTCGAGGCGACGAGCCGGCGGATGCGGACGAGCAGGGCGGTGATCGCAGGGCTGGCTTCGACGCCCGCCTCATCGTGCAGCGTCAGCAAGACCGCTGCGGCCTCGCGGTGCTGGACCGGCTCGGCTTCGAGCAGCGGCCACAAGAGGGTCAGGGCCCGAGCGGCCGCACGGGCGCCGTCTCCGGGCTGCCCGAGCTTTGTGTGCAACGCAGCGAGCACCTGCAAGGCGCGCAGGCGGGCCCGCAGGCGAGCGGCATCGGTCTCTTCCGGGGTGGCCTCGAGCAGGCGGGTCGCCTCGTCCGCGCGGGCCAACGCCTCGGGCACGCGGCCGTTGAATACCAGGGCGAGCGCGAGGTTGCTGAGGCCTTCCGCCAGCGCCGCGCGGTGTATATCGCCGTGGCTCCGAATCAGCTTGCGCCAGAGGTCGACCGCCTCTTCGAGCCCCTCCAACGCGGCAACCGGCTGCCGGGCCCGGAGCAGATCGCCGCCGAAGTTCGTCAGCGCCCTTGCCAGATCGGCCCGGTAGACGGCGGGCTGCGCGCTGGTCAGGGCGCGGTAGATCTCGACGGCCTCGCGGCTGGCGGCGAAGGCCTCGGACGCCTGGCCGACGCGGTCGTAGGCGTCGCTGGCGTTCGTCAAGGCCGTGGCCAGCTCGGGCAGGTGCGCGTCGGGCAGAGCGTCGGCCAGCGCGCGATAAGACGCCACCGCTCGGCGGCTGGCCTCGGCGGCGGCGGGGAACTGCCTCAAGGCCGTGTGGCGGTTGCTCAGGTTTGTGAGCGCGCCGGCGAGGCTGCTGCGGGCGTCGCGGGTGGCGTCTGCCGGGCAATGGCGCCGGTAGATCTCGACGGCCTCCGCCGTCGCGCGCAGGGCGGCCCGATCGTCGCCTCGGCGGGCGTGGATGGTACCCAAGGTGTCCAGGGTCTTGGCCAGGAGCGGCTCGAAGGCGGGGCCGTGGGTCGCGACCACCGCTCGGCTTCGATCGACGGCGCGCCGCGCGAAGTCGTAGGCCTCGGCCTGACGTCCGAGGCTGGATTGACGCCCGGCGATGAGCGTCAGCGTATCGGCGAAGAGCGGCGCGCAGCGCGCGGGGTCGCGCGCGGCCCCTGCGCGCAGATGGTCGAGCGCCTCGAGGCAGGCCCGCAGCGCCTCCGCCGGTCGTTCGAGCCGACTGAGTCGATGGCTGAGTTGCAGCAGGCGCACCGCCCGGTGCAAGCCATCTTCGCCATCGGCGCTGCCGAGCAGCGTGTCGTCGACCCAGGCGGCGACGGCGCCGAGCATCGCGCTCTCGGTGGGGATACGGCCGTCGAGCGCGCGGGCCAGCTTCACATCGCCGCCATCACGCAGCGCCGTGGCCAGCATGGGGCCCAGGTGCGAGGTCGCCGTCCGGGTGCTCGCGGCCAGCAGCGCCGAGACGGCGGCCGGCGCGCGGCGCGTCAGGGGGCCGTCGAGCAGCGCCGCGAAGGCGCGCCGCGCCGGCTCGGGCCGGTGCTCTTCGACGCGGCCGAGCACCGTGAACGCGGACTCGAGCGCGGCCTCATCGGCGCCGTCGAGCGCGGCGGTGACCCAGTCGGGCCGGGCGGGATCGTCGAGCTGCCCGGCGACGAGCGCTTCGCCGAGCAGATCGGGTTCGAGCGGCGCCAGCCAGCCATGCTCGGCGGGGTAGATACCGCGCAGGGCGTCGGCCGGCCCGGGCACCCCCGGCGGCGTGAAGCGCGCGGCGAGGGCCTCGGTGGTGGGCAGATCGGGCAGCCCGCCGCGCAGCGTCGCCGCGCCGAAGAGCTGCCGCGCCGCGCGCAGGAAGGCGGCGGTTCGCTGGTCATCCGCCCCGGCGAGGCCCGCGCGGTCGAGCCACATGCGCTGCTCGTGCGCGAGCAGCCCGTCGAGCAGCTGCTCGGCGTGCAGCGGCAGCCCCTCGACCGCCGCGAGCGCCGCCATGTGCACGTAGAGCACCCGCCCGAAGCGCGGGTCGCTCAGATCGGGCGCGGGCGCGGGCGGCGGCGCCCGGCGACGCGCGGCGAAGATGGAAGCGGCGCGGGCGAACTCGGCGGGTCGCTCGGCCAGCGGCAGGGCCGGCGGCAGGCGCGTCGGGGGCGGGGCATCGCCGAGCAGGCCGGCGATGTCGGCGTCGCGGGTGCGCAGCAGCCTCCACCAGTCGTCGGCGTTGCGGGCGAGCAGCAGCGCCCGCAGTCGACCGGAGCCACCGTCGCGCCAGCGCGCGGCCAGCCGCTGCAGCAGCGGGAACAGGTCGCGGCGGCTCTCGGCGTAGTCGATGACCAGCGTGGCGTCGTCGGCCTCGGCGATGGTCTGCATGTCGTCGGCGTTCAGCGCTGCCCGCAGGAAACCGACGACCCCGGCCGCCGGGCGGGCATGGGCCCACTCCAGCGCGAGCCGGGTCTTGCCGACGCCGCCCGGACCGTGCAGGAGGCGCACCCCGACGGGGGCGTCGTCGTCGGCCCAGGCGTCCAGGTCGGCCAACAGGTCAGCGCGACCGGCGAACGGGATCACCCGGTAGCGGGCGACCAGGAGCTGGGAGATCGCGTGGCGCGGCGGCGGGCGCGTCACAGGCCGCCGGAGCAGTCCATCGAGCGCGTCGGGCCGCGGCAGCAGCGGCCCGTCGGGCGGCCCGAGGTGGTCGAGCGCGTCGCAAAACACCGTCGAGTGGGGGTGGAGATGGGCCAGGCGCATGGCGTTGTGCAGCCAGACCGCGAGCGGGTGCACGGGGCTGTTGCCCAGCGCGATCGGCGCGTAACCGGCGAGCCCGTACAGGTCGGCTTCGAGCTGTGCCAGCGGTGTATCCCGCTCGGGCAGCTCGGCGATGAGCTTGGGCGGCAGGCGACCGAGCAGCAGCCGGCGGCGCTCGCGGTCGCCCAACCCGGCGTCGATCGCCGCGTCGAGCACGGCGCGGATGAGGCGGCGGATCTCGTCCCGACCGGATGCCACGGCGTCTCCTGGATTCGAGGCACGCTGCCCGATCGGGGCGGGGCGCGCAATGACAGCGGCATGACGCGGCCGGGTCGCGGGCGCGGCGAGGCTGCGGGCGGTATCGATGAGCCCCTGAAGAGAAGGGCTCGGGCTGGGCGCGGGCGGTCCGCCCGGCGGACGGGGATCCGCCGCCCTGCTTCGGTTCGGGCAGCGCGGCGGCCCGAGGGCGTCCGCGGTGCACGGTCATAGCAAGCGTCTGCTTCGGCAGGGACCGGCAGACGGGCTGCGGTTCCCCGTCCGCCGGTCGTCCCGCGTTCCAGGAGGTGGTGGATGGGCGGTCCGCCCGGCGTGCGATCCAGGCGGTGGTGGAAACGAAGGGGCCCGCGGCCGGCCCGTCGCCGGGTATCGAGCCCGGGGGCAACGGCGCGCAGGTCGCGGCCGCGGGACCTGTCGCATCCGGCCCGCCAGCGCCGGGCCCGGCCGAGGGGGTCCGCCGCTTTGGGCAACGTCGGCCGAGTCGCGGCGACGGGCTTCGCGGCCGCGGGCAACGTCGGCCGAGTCGCGGCGACGGGCCCCTTTCACGGGCTGAACGGGGCGTCCGCGCCGCGGGCGGGCTCGAATCGGCAGACATCCGACCGCCCGCGCACGGCGCCCGGGGCCCGCTCGCCGAAGAAACGCCCGCCAACCTGCCCCTGTAGGGGCCCGGCGCATCGATGACTCGTGGCGGACGACCGGTTCGAGGCGGGCGAAACTTCGCCGCTGCATGGGGTCCACGGGGCTCGGCGGCGGCGAAGGTTCGACGTGCAGGGGGGCCATGGGCCGGGTCGCGCCGGACGATGCTTTGCGGTGGACGGGCCATCGGCGGGCGAGCGGGGGCGTCTCGTCGCCCGAGGGGGGCCTCGCGGGTCACCCGCGCGTCGTTGGCCTCGAGCGAGGCGGCCTCGCCCGCGACTCGCGCGGCGTTGGCCGCGTCGCCGAAGCCCACCGGGTGCGCCTGGCGCTGGCGGGCCGGATGCGGCGAGCGCCAGCGGCGCGACTCGGCCGACGAAACCCGCGGGCTGCGGCCCCTCGGTCGGGCTGCGCGGGGCGTTCGTTCGACCGACGGTGCCCACCGAGCGGCCCGGCGAAGGCGTCGAGCCTGCCCGCGAAGGCAAGTGGGTCGGCGATGAGATCGGGTGCGGCTCCGGGCGGCGCTGCGGGGGTTCGGGCTCGGCTGCGCTTGTCGGGCAATGCCCGGCAAGGCCTCTGCCGGGCCCCCTGTGGGCCGCTCGCTGGCTTTGATATAGAGGTCCCGATCCGCGGCGCGGGGGCGTTGTGCGGGCGGCTGGGTGCCCTGGCGGGCATTTCGCTGGTGGGATCGGGGGCCGGGCAGGGGATACGGGGGTGTGACAGAGGGGGCTGCGACGGGCATGATGAGCCGGTGTCGACTGCGAGCGCCCGGCGGCTGCCGGGGGGAGCGATCATGGAGCGGTGTGGCAGGCGCGGTCGCTGCGGCCTGGCGCTGGCGTTGGCCCTGGCGGGCTGCACGGCGACGGTCTCTCAGCGCAATGGCGTCGACGTCGAGGGGGAGATCCTGGGCGGTGATCGGCAGGTGATCTGGCTGAAGGTCCACGATGGGCCCGGCGCGCCGAAGGTGGTGACCGTCGAGCGGGCGGAGATCGCGTCCATCGACCATCCGGGCAACGTCGGGTTCTGGATCGGGTTGCCGTTGGCGGTTGCCGGCGTACCGGGTTTCTTGATGGGGCTGGACCACGAGCCCAAGGAGGGGGACAGCCCGGGCGGGCGCTGGATCGTCTTGGGGTTTGGCCTCGCGTTGGGGGTGACGGCGGTCATGCCGTCCATCTTCGGGCTCACGACGTGGATCGACTCGCGGCTCGACGCCGCGCCGCCGGACGAGCCGCCGGTGTCGGTGCAGATCGCGCCCGGGGCGCTGCAGGTGCGCTGGTGAGCCGGCGCGCGGGCGGGTCGCCGTCGGTGGGCGAGGGGGCCTCGGTGAAGGCGGTCCGACACAGGAGATTCGGGCGCGTGGCGGCGTGGGGGCTCGCTGCGCTGTGCGCCCATGCCGGCTGCGCGGCGACAGTCGCCCACCGGGATGGTCGGGTCATCGAGGGGCGGATCACCGGCGGCGATCGGCAGACGTTGGCTCTCGCCTCAGCCACCGGTGAGCCGATCACCCTCGACCGGGCCGACATCGTCGACATCGACCACCCGGGCGATGTGGCGATGCTCGTCGGGCTACCTCTCGCGATGGTCGGCGTCGGGGTCGTGATCGGCGGCTTCGCGATCGCCGACGCGCCGCCGCCGGATGATCCGGCCGAGGCGGAGTCGGCGGCCGAGACGGTCTTGACCGGCGTGGCTCTGCTCGCGCCGACGATCGCCGGCGCGGCGGTCTACATCGAGTCGTGGGTTCGCGCCCGCCGCCCGGACGGGCCGCAGCCGAGGGTGCAGATCGCGCCGGGCGGGGTGCGGGTTCGTTTCTGAGGGGGAGCGCGCGCCGCTGGGGTCTCGCCCGCGCGGGCGGCGTCGACGCGAGGCAGGGCCCGTCAGCCGCCTTCGCCGCGCGTCGGCGGATGGCTGGGCACCTCGGCGGCGGTCATCACCGCGCCGACCTCGGCGTCCTCTTCGTCGTCTTCGTAGACCGCGTGCAGGCCCGTGCGGCGGTAGATCTCCTGCTCGAAGGCCTCGGCGGTCATCGTGCGCCGCATGCGCAACAGCTCGACGGCGGCGGCGCCCACGGGGGTGCGCAGGGGCACCTTCTCGGCGGCGACCAGCTCGATGATGGCCCGGGCGACCTCTTCGGGATCGCCGCCGGCCGGCTCGCTCTGGTTGACCCGCTCACCGAACTCGATCAGGGCGTCGCTGTAGGCCGACAGCCGGGCGGTATCGCCCACCGGCTTGCGCGGCCGGCCGCCCTTGCGGTAGCCGGCGGGCTCGACGATGGCCACTTCGACCCCGAAGCCGGCCGCCTCGTAGGCCAACGCCTCGGCGAAAGCCTCTTGCGCCCAGGCGCTGGCGGCGTAGACCCCCATGAAGGGCAGCACGACCCGCCCCAGGCCCGAGGTCAGCTGCAGGATGCGCCCCGAGCCCTGCTCGCGCATGATCGGCAGCACGGCGCGGAACAAACGCAGGGCCCCGACCACGTTGGTATCGAGCATCGCCGAGAGCTGCTCGGGGCGGCAGGCCTCGAGCGGGCCGAGCACGCTGTAGGCGGCGGTATTGACCAGCACGTCGATGCGCCCGAACGCGTCCATGGCGGCGCGCACCGCGGTGTCGACGCTGTGGTCGTGGTCGACGTCGAGCGGGACGAGCTGCACGGTGTGGCCCTCGGCCCGCAGCCCCTTGAGCTCGGCGGCGTAGCGCTGGCCGTGCACCGAGAACGAGCGGACGCCGGCGATGACGTGATGCCCGGCCCGGGCGAGCGCGCGGGCGCAGCGGAACCCGAAGCCGGCGCTGCAGCCGGTGACGAAGACGACGCGGGAGGGTGTGTTCATGTGTGGACCATACCTACACCAGATCGCCGGCGCCACCTCGTCGTGGGCAGATGGCCACGACGGACGTGACGTCACGGGTGCCACGAGGCGAGGTCGTCGAGGCCCAGGCGCGACGACGAAGGCGTGCCGCGGGCACGTCGAGGAGGAGCAACGCCGGCATCGGCGAGATCGGCCGTCGCAATCGTGGCGGCACTTTCGGCGAGGCCATCCCAGGCATCGACCAATGGATGGCTCGGGCGATGGGGGGTCACCGTCAGCGGTCGGATCGGTTAGGGTATCCGCCGCGCCGTGGCGTATGCCCGCACCGGATGTCTGGCCCCAGAGAAGAGCCGAATCGAGAGGAGCCTTCGTGAATCGACTGCTCGCGCCGCTCGCCGCTGCGCTGCTGCTCGCCTGTGGCGGCGCGCCGCCGCCGCCGACCCTGCCGACCACCGCCCCGGCCCGGGACGCGGCGGCGCTGCAGGCGGCGGTCGATCGCTACTACACCGCCGAGAGCGTCGACAGCCTGCGGGCGGCGGTGGCCGAGGCCAAGGCCGCCGGCCCCGATACGGCGCTGTATCACGAGATCGCCGCCGACCTCGCCCGCATGGAGGATCGGCCCTTCGACGCGCTCGATCACCTCGTCGCGGCGCTGTTCGATCCGGCGGCCGATGCGCCCGTGCTCTATCTGCACGGGCTGGCCTCGCTGAAGTGGACCCTCTCCGAGCGACGGCGGCTGCTGGGGGTCTTCGCCGCGGTGGGCACCCAGCACGGTGATCCCGAGGCGCGGGCCTTCGCCAGCTGGATGGCGGCCCACGCGCTGCACTACACCGGCGACTTCGCGGCCCGCGACGCGGCGCTGGCCCGGGTCGCGCCGCGCCTGCCGCTCGCGGTCATCGGGCCGTTCGACAACGACCAGGGCAAAGGCTTCGACACCGAGCATCCGCCGGAGCGGGCCATCGATCTCGACGCCCGGCACCCGGGCAAGCTCGTCGAGCTGACGTGGCGCCCCGACGCGCCGACCGATCCGCGGGGCAAGCTCGATCTGGGGGTGCTGATGCACCCGGCGAAGTGGCAGACGGCCTACGCCGCGGCCGGCTTCGAGGTGCGCGCCGGCGGGACGTACGAGCTGCGGGTCAGCACGAGCGATCCGGTCAAGGTCTGGGTCAACGACGCCCTGGTCTTCGAGGGGCGGCGGCTGGGCGACTGGCTCTTCGACGGGCTGGTGATCCCCGTCGAGCTGCGCGCGGGGGTCAACCGGGTGCTGATCAAGAGCGCCCAGGAGACCGGCTCGTGGCTGCTGGTGGCCCGGCTGACGGCGCCCGATGGCGAGCCGCTGGCCGCAGGCACCATCACCCCGGTCAAGGCCGACACCCCCTATGCCGGCGATCCGGCGACGGCCGAGCCCATCGGCGACGAGGCGATGATCGCGGCGCGGGTGGCGCGGCTGCCGGCGGGGCCGCGGCGGGATTTCCTGCAGCTGGTCTGGGCCGACGACATGGGCCTCAAGGCGCCGGCGGCGGCGCTGGCCGAGCGCTACGTCGCGGCGCACCCGAAGAGCGTGCGCGGTCGATTCCGGCTGGCGATGGCGCTGTGGGACAACGGCGAGCGCGGGCGCACGGCCGATCTGCTCAACGCGCTGACCGCCGAGGCCGGCGACGAATTGCCGCTCGTCCTGCTCAAGCAGGCCCGCTTCTGGGGCCAGCAGAAGCTCGAGACCAAGGCCCGCAACCTGCTGGTGCAGCTGCGCGAGGCGCGGCCCGACCGGCCGGGATCGACGCTGGCGCTGGCCGGCCTGCTCGAGCGGGAGGCCTGGCACGAGGAGCGCTGCGCGATGCTGGCCGAGGCCGACAAGCGCTGGCCCGGCTGGCCCACGCTGATGTTCGAGCAGGCCGACTGCCTGGAAGACCTGCGGTTCTATCCCCGGGCCGAGGCGATCTACCGCCGGGTGCGCGCCGCGCTGCCCTATGACCACCGGGCCCTGCGCAGCTTGCAGTGGCTGGCGCAGGGCAATGACGACTACGACCGCGGCACCACGCTGGCCCGGGCGCTGGTGAAGGCGTATCCGACGCTGACCTCGAGCTGGAGCCGGCTGGCGGAGGTGCGCCGGCGGGACGGCGATCGGCCGGGGGCCGAGGCGGCGCTGCGCGAGATGATCCGGCTGGCGCCTACCGCGCCCGAGGGCTACCGCAAGCTGGGCCGGCTCGCGCTGCAGGCGGGCGAGGTGGCCCACGCGGTGAGCCTCTACAAGGAGGCGCTGGCCCGCGACCCCGAGAACGAGGGCATCGCCAACCGCATCGGCTGGCTCGCGCCGACCGAAGAGGGCGCCTGGATCGCCGACGCGCCCGATCAGGCGGCGCTGGATGCCGTCGTGGCCGCCCGCGGCGAGGTGAAGCCGCACGCCGGGGCCGACGTGGTCTACCTGCTCGACGACGAGGTGACCCGGTTGGGCGGCGACGGCAGCGCCCAGAACGTGGTCACGATGGTGGCCCACGCCGCGAATCAGGCGGGGCGCGACCGGTTGACGAAGATGAAGATCCGCAGCGGCGGGCGGCACCGGCTGCTGCACGCCTACGCGGTCGACGCCGAGGGCCGGCGGGTCGAGGCCTCGTCGATCCGCGGGCGCACGGTGCGCTTCCGCCAGCTGGGCGTGGGCAGCACGGTGGTGCTGCAATACCGCATCGACGAGCGCCCGGTGAGCTACCTGGCGGGGCATGTGGCCCGTCAATGGTGGTTCCAGGGCCCCGGCACCCACGTGCGCCACGCCCGCTGGGTGCTCTACGCCCCCGAGGGCACCGCCATCCGCGAGCAGCGGCTGGGCGCGGTCGAGCGGGCCGAGCGCACGGTGGACGGCATGCTGCGCGTCGAGTGGAGCGCGACCGACATGCCGCCGGTGCTGCCCGAGCCGAGCATGCCGACGCTGGCCGAGACCGCGGCCCACGTGGCGGTGAGCACCGTGCCCGACTGGAGCATCTACTGGACCTGGGAGGAGGCGCTGCTCGTCGACGTCTTCCGCGACAGCCCCGACCTCGAGGCGCTCGTCGGCGAGCTGCTCCAAGGGGCCGAGACGCCGGTGGAGAAGGTGCGCCGGATCCACACCTATCTCATCGAGAACATCCGCTATCAGCAGGACTACGAGCGCACCATCGCCGGGGTGAAGCCGCACGCCGCGCCGGTGGTCGTCGCCCGGCAGTACGGCGACTGCAAAGACAAGGCGGTGCTCTTCATCACCCTGGCCCGCATGGCCGGGATCGAGGTGCACTACGCGCTGGTGCGCACCCGCGACGCCGGCCCGGTGCGCCGTGAAGTGCCGATGCAGCAGTTCAACCACGCGATCGTCTACGTGCCGGCCCAGCCGGGCATCGACGAGGGCCGCTTCTACGATCCGACGGTGGACGCGCTCGACGTGGACGTGCTGCGCCACGACGATCAGGGCACCTGGTCGATGGTCTTCGATCCGGTGGGCCAGACCCATTCCTGGCGGGAGATCCCGTATCAGGACGCGGGCATGGACTGGACCCGGGCCGATCTCTCGGCCTCGCTCGACGTGGCCGGTACGGTGCGCGGCGAGATGGAGCTGCTGGCCCACGGGCGGGTCGGGTCGGTGCTGCGCAAGAGCGCGCGCAACGCGGAGGCCTTCAACCAGCTGCTCAGCCGCCAGGTGGTGACCCGGGCCTTCCCCGGCGGGCGGCTGCTGGGGTCGGCGCCCTTGCAGGTGACCTCGATCCGCGAGCCGGCGCGCGTGCGCATCGAGCTGGAGGCCGCCTCGGTGGGCCGCCGCGAAGGCCGCGAGCTGCGCATGCCGCTGCCCATCGGCTGGAGCCCCAAGGGCTACTTCACCGTGCCGCAGCGGCGGCATCCGGTCTTGCTCGGTACCCCGCGCACGCTGCAGTGGCGCGTCGAGCTGGCGCTGCCGGCGGGCGCGCGCATCAAGCGCCTGCCGCCGTCGGGCGAGGTCAAGAGCCAGTGCCTGACGCTGGTGCGCAGCGTCAGCGCCGAGAAGGGGACCGTCGCCGCCGAGCAGAAGGTGCAGTTCCACTGCGAGCGCATCCCCGCCGAGCAATACGACGCCTTCCGGGCGGTCGCCGACGAGATGACCACGCTCATCGAGCAGGAGCTGGTGCTCGACGTGGCCCGCGCCGAGGCCCGCTGACCGCGCTGCGCGAGGCCGAGTGGGGCCGATCGGGGCCACGCCGGCCTGTGGATCGGGCGAAGCCGACGGGCCGCGTCGTGCATCGCTCCTACCCGTTCGCCCGCCCGGCGGACGGCGAGACCATACCCACCCCGGCCCTTCGAGGATCCATGAGCACCCGTTCCAACGCCCGCTGGCTCTTGACCCGCCGCCCCCAGGGGCTGCCCACCGCCGACGACTTCACGTTCGAGACCGTCGAAGAGGGCCCGCCGGCGGACGGCGAGGTGCTCGTGGAGATGCGCTACATCTCGCTCGATCCGGCCATGCGCGGCTGGATGAACGACGTGCCGTCGTACGTGCCGCCGGTGAAGCTGGGCGCGGTGATGCGGGCCTATGGGGTCGGGCAGGTGGTGGCGTCGACGGTCGACGGCTTCGCCGAGGGCGACTGGGTCACCGCGCCGAGCGGGCTGCAGGCGATCTTCCGGACGTCGCGCGCCCGCGACCTGCGCAAGATCGACCCCGAGCAGTGCCCGGTGACGTGGCATCTGGGCGTGGCCGGCATGACCGGGCTGACGGCGTACTTCGGCCTCTTCGACCTGGGGCAACCCAAAGAGGGCGAGACGCTGCTCGTCTCCGGGGCGGCCGGCGCGGTCGGTTCGGCGGTCGGCCAGCTGGGCAAGATCGCCGGCTGTCGGGTCGTGGGCATCGCTGGCGGGCCCGACAAGTGCCGCTACCTGACCGATACGCTCGGCTTCGACGCGGCCATCGACTACAAGGCCGACGGGGTCAAGCGGGCGCTGGCGGCGGCCTGCCCCGACGGGGTCGACGTCTACTTCGACAACGTCGGCGGCCCGCTGCTCGAGGCGGCCCTGTGGCTGATGAACGACCACGGGCGCCTGCCGCTGTGCGGCGCCATCTCGCAGTACAACGCCACCCGGCCCGAGCCCGGCCCGCGCAACCTGGCGCTGGCCATCGCCCGCCGGCTCAAGCTGCAGGGCTTCATCGTGATGGACTACGCCCAGCGCTACGGCGAGGCGGTGCCCAAGCTCGCCCGCTGGGCGATGGAGGGGCGGCTGCAGACCCGCGAGACGATCGTGCCGGGGCTCGACGCGTTCCCCGACGCCTTCGCTCGCCTCTTCAGCGGCGACAAGCTCGGCAAGTTGATGCTGAAGCTCTGACCGAGGCGCCGGGCCGGCCCTGCAGACGGCGCTGCGTCAGCCGAAGGGCCGCGCCGGCGGCAGTTCGAACCAGATGGTGGTCGAACGCTCGGTCGTCTTCGTGCCGATGCGCCCGCCGTGGTATTCGACGATGCGCCGGCAGATCGCCAACCCCAGGCCGTGACCGAGGCGACCCGACTGCAGCAGGCCGTCGAGCAGGCCCGGGTCTACGGCTGAAGGCCCGAGCTGCACCGCGATGCGCCAGTCGGCGCCCGTATGCGCCGACTCGACGGTGATGCTGCCCGGCGCCCGGTCGGACGAGTGGGTGAGGGCGGCGGCGAAGAGCTGGCGGAAGAGCAGTTCGAAGAGCCGCTCCTGCCCCCAGACCGTTGGCAGGGACCCGGCGTCGATGGCGGCGCCGGCCTCACCGTGAAGCTCGGGATCGGCCAGCACCCGCTGCACGACCCGCTCGAGATCCACCGTGCCGCCGGTCAGCGGCGTCCGGGTGATGCCGACGTAGGCCACCAGCTCGCCCAGCAGCCGATCGATGTGGGTGCAGAGGTGCTGCAGGCGCTGTCGATCCCGGAGGCTCGGCGCCGGGGCGCCCGGCGCCGGCATCAGCAGTCGTCGCGCCTCCCGCATCGGCGCGCGCACGTGCTCCCGCAGCAGGCGCATCACGTCGTCGAGCTCTTCGTTGGCCGCGCGCAGCAGCCGGGCGTGATCGCTCAGCGCCCGGGCGAGGTGCCCCGCCTCGCTGACGTCCTGCAGCCGCATCGTCATGCGCTGGCCATCGCACCACACCTGGCAGTTCCACGCCGTGTGCGTCCGCTCGATGCGCCAGGATGTCTCGCGATCCGGGTCTCCGCAGCGGGCGAGGGAGGCCGACAGCCGATCGAAGTCATCGGCGGTGAACACCTGGCTCACCGCGTCGCCGAGCGCCGTCTCCGGCCCCGAGAGTTCGGCCCCGGCCAGGGAGCGGGCCCGGGCGTTGAGCGCGATGACCGGCAGCGCCCGCGGGTCACCATGCCGGTCAGAGACCGCGCACACGATGAAGGCGTCGCCCAACCGGTCGATGATGTCGCGGAAGACCGACAGCGACGTGCGCCAGCCGTAGGCCTCGGTGATGTCGTCGACGAGCACCGCCGTGTGGCGCGCATCGAGGGGCATCGCCCGCGCCGAGTAGAGCCGCCCGGGCCGATGCGGCAGCGAGAGGCGGGCCCGGCGCAGCGGTTCGATCTCGCCGCGGGCCGCGCGCCCCAGCGCCGAGAGCGTCGCCGCCGAGCGACCGTCGTCGTCTTCGAGCAGCGCCTGCGCCGCACGGTTCATGCGCGGCACGATCGGCTCGTCGCCGAAGGGGAAGATCAGGGTCGGGGTCGGTGAGAGTTCGAAAAGGGACGTCGTCGGCTCGTGAGACCGTTCGACCATCGGCTCCTCCTGCGCCGGGCGCTCCTCCGACGCGGGTTTGGCTTCGACCCGCCGAGCGTGCGCGGGCTCACTTGAGAGGAGCCAGGGGGGGGTTGCGTTTCGCCTCGCGGGGTCAGGGATCGCACGGCAGGCAGGTTTCGGTCAGGCGAACCCAGTACGAGGCGCCGAGGGGCAGCGCCGCGTCGAGGAAGTCGAAGCGCGGGTGGTGCAGCGGCGCGGTCGCGGGGCCCTGGCCGGTGCCGAGCCAGACGTAGCACCCCGGGCGCGCGTGCAGCATGAACGCAAAGTCTTCGCCGCCCATGCTCGGCGGCAGCCCGCGGTCGACCTGCGCCGCGCCGACGACCCGCGCCGCCGCCCGTGCGGCCAGATCGGCCTCGGCCGCGGTATTGAGCGTGGCCGGGTAGACTCGGCGATAGTCGATCTGCGGTTCGAGTTCGAAGCCGGCGCAGATCTGCCGGGTGATGCGCGCGATGCCCGCCTCGAGCGCGTCGCGGGCCTTCGCCGAGAAGCTGCGCACGGTGCCCTTGAGCTCGATCCGCGGCGGGATCACGTTGTGGGCCGTGCCGCCGTTGAACGCGGTGACGCTGACCACCGCCGGATCGGTGGGGTCGAGGATCCGGCTGACGAGGGTCTGCAGCGCGGTGACGATGTGGGCCCCGCCGACGATGGGATCGCGCAGCTGATGGGGCATGGCGGCGTGGCCCCCGCGGCCTTCGACGGTGATCGTGAAGAGATCGACCGCCGCCATGGCCGGGCCGGTATGCACCGCGATGCGCCCCGCCGGCAGCGCGGGCCAGTTGTGCAGGCCGAAGACCCGCTCGGCGGGGAAGCGCTCGAAGAGGCCCTGCTCGACCATCACCCGGCCGCCGGCGCCGCCCTCTTCGGCCGGCTGGAAGACCACGTGCACCGTGCCGGCGAAGTCGCGGGTCTTCGCCAGGTGCCGGGCGGCGGCCAGCAGCATCGTCGTGTGGCCGTCGTGGCCGCAGGCGTGCATGCGCCCGCCGTGCTTCGAGGCGTGGGCGAAGGTGTTCTCTTCGTTCATCGGCAGCGCGTCGAGATCGGCCCGCAGCGCGATGGCCGGGCCGGGGGCGCGGCCGTGGATCGTGGCGACGACGCCGGTCTCGGCCAGCCCGACGTCGGGCTCGAGGCCGAAGCCGGCCAGCCGCTCGGCGACCAGCCGGCTCGTGCGGTGCTCGGCGTAGCCCAACTCGGGGTGCGCGTGCAGGTCACGGCGCCACTCGACGAGCTCGGCGTGGTCGGCGGCGATGGCCGGGATGACCTCGACGGTGGCGGGCAGCGCGGGGGCGGGGGAGAAGCTCATCGATCGACTCACCGGGCTTGAATTCGGACCGAAGCGTGCCATGATCGGCCCCATGGATGACAGCGCCGACCGACAGACCGCCCGCGCCGAGAGCCGCGCCGAGACGACCCTGCCCGTGATCCGCACCGACGTGCGGGCCCGCCCGGCCGACGGACCCGCCGGCGGGCTGGGCGCCATCACGAGCACCGTGCGCGAGGCCTTGCGCCATACCGGACTGCGCCGCGGGGCCAGCCTGCTGCTCAAGGTCAACCAGACCGAAGGCTTCGACTGCCCCGGCTGCGCCTGGCCCGACCCGCCGAGCGGGCACCGCACGGCGTTCGAGTTCTGCGAGAACGGCGCCAAGGCGGTCGCCGCCGAAGGCACGAAGAAGCGGGTCGATCCCGAGTTCTTTCGCCAGTGGAGCATCCCCGCGCTGCTCGAGCAGACCGACCACTGGCTCGAAGCCCAGGGGCGGCTGACGCACCCGATGATCCGCCAGTCGGGCAGCGATCGCTACGCGCCCATCGGCTGGGACGACGCCTTCGCGCTCATCGGCGAGACCCTGCGCGGCCTCGACAGCCCCGATCGGGCGATCTTCTACACCTCGGGCCGCACCAGCAACGAGGCGGCCTTCATGTATCAGCTGCTCGCCCGCCGCCTGGGCACCAACAACCTGCCCGACTGCTCGAACATGTGCCACGAGTCGAGCGGGCGCGGGCTCGGCGAGACCATCGGCATCGGCAAAGGCACCGTCAGCCTCGCCGACTTCGACGCGGCCGAGGCGATCTTCGTGATCGGGCAGAACCCGGGCACCAACCACCCGCGCATGCTGACGACGCTGCGCGAGGCCGCCCGCCGCGGGGTGCCCATCGTCTCGGTCAACCCGCTGCGCGAGAAGGGGCTGGTCAAGTTCGCCCACCCGCAGAAGCCGCTCGACGTGCTCAAGGGCGGCGAGTGGCTGGCGACGCACCACCTGCCGGTGCGCATCAACGGGGACGTCGCGCTGCTCAAGGGCATCATGAAGATCGTGCTCGCCCGCGAGGCGGCGGCCCCGGGCACGGTGCTCGACCACGACTTCATCCGCGACCACACCGCCGGCTTCGACGCGCTCGTCGCCGATCTCGAGCGGGTCGAGTGGAAGACCATCATCGAGCAGAGCGGCATCCCCCGGCGCCAGATCGAGCAGGTGGCCGACGTCTACTGCCGCTCGAACGCGACGATCATCTGCTGGGCGATGGGGCTCACCCAGCACAAGAACGGGGTCGCCAACATCCAGGAGGTCGTCAACCTGCTGTTGCTCAAGGGCAACATCGGCAAGCCGGGGGCCGGCGCCTGCCCGGTGCGCGGGCACTCCAACGTGCAGGGCGACCGCACGGTGGGCATCGTCGAACGCCCCAAGAAGGCCTTCCTGCAGCGGCTCGAGGCGCACTTCGCCTTCACCCCGCCGGCGGAGCACGGCTTCGACACCGTCGAGGCGATCCACGCGATGCACGACGGCCGGGCGACGGTCTTCGTGGCGATGGGCGGCAACTTCCACTCGGCGACCCCCGACACCGACTACACCGCCGCCGCGCTGCGCAAATGCGACCTGACGGTGCAGATCTCGACCAAGCTCAACCGCAGCCACCTCGTGACCGGCGAGCGCGCGCTCATCCTGCCGTGCCTCGGGCGCACCGAGATCGACCGTCAGGCGGGCGGCACGCAGTTCGTCAGCTGCGAGAACTCGATGAGCGTCGTGCAGAGCTCGCGGGGGCACGTCGAGCCGGCGAGCCCGCACCTGCGCAGCGAGCCGGCGATCGTGGCCGGCATCGCCCGGGCGACCTTCGGCGACGCGCTGCACGACGAGGACGACGAGGGCGGCGAGGGCGACGCGCAGAGCGGCATCCCCTGGGAGCGCTTCGTGGCCGACTACGACGCGGTGCGCGACGCCATCGAGGTCTGCGTGCCCGGCTTCGAAGACTACAACCGTCGGGTGCGGGTGCGCGGCGGGTTCGTGCTGCCCAACGGCGCCCGGGATCGCAACTGGCGCACCGAGGGCGGCAAGGCGCGCTTCACGGTGCACCCCATCCCGCGCATCGAGCTGGCCGACGACCAGTATCTGATGATGACCGTGCGCAGCCACGATCAGTACAACACCACCATCTACGGCCTCGACGATCGCTATCGCGGGGTCTACGGCGAGCGGCGGGTCGTGCTGATGGACGCCGCCGACATCGCCGCGGCGGGGCTGGTCGAGGGGCAGCTGGTCGATCTCACCAGCCACTTCGACGGCGAGACCCGCGAGGCGCCGCGCTTCGCCGTGGTCGAGCAGCCGCTGCCCCGCGGGTGCGTCGCGACGTATTTCCCCGAGGCCAACGTGCTGGTCCCGGTGCGCAGCGTCGCCGAGAAGAGCAATACGCCGGCGAGCAAGTCGGTCGTGATCACCATCCGCCCGGCGGCTTGAGCCGGCCCCCTCAGTGGGCGAGCTCGAGCCCGAGCATGTAATCCAGCCCGTCCCCGAAGCGATCGTCGCCCTGCAAGACGCCGAGCCGGGGCTGCACCCGCAGGAAGAACCCCGCCGAGCTCGCCGGCCGCCGGACGAGAGGCGCGGCCGCGGGCTGGGCCATGTCGAACGCCCAGGCGACCTCCAGCGGCAGGCTGTGCGTGGTCGCCGGGCTGTGGATGTCGTCGGCGGCGTCGGAGCCTTCGAGGATCCAGGCGACGCGCCAGCCGGCGCCGACGCGCACCCGGCTGTGGGTGCCGTTGGCCAAGGGCGTCTCGAACCGCCAGCCCACCATCAACGCGGCGCCGAGCTGCATGCTGGCGGTGATCGATGTGCGGGGGTCGAGGCCGTCTTCGGCGAAGGCGTCGCGGGATCCGATGGTGATGTCGCCGTTGCCCCAGACCACGGCGTCGCCGATGCGGCCGCCGATGCCGATCTCGTAGCTGCCCGCGAAGCCGCCGCCGCCCCGTCGGCCGCCGTAGGGCGCTGCGGGCGTATCGTCGGGCATGCGGCCGAGAGACATCACGATCGAGAACGCCGCTCGGATGAAGAGCGGCATCGGCTCGGCGCGCCAGACGGGCAGGCCGATCGCCGGTCGCGCGATCGGCCACACGCTGCCGTCGGCGCGGCGCAGCGTGACGTCGAGCGGCACGGGGTGTCCGCCGGCCGCGTTGAGCGCGCGCAGCTGCACCCCGCGGAAGACCAGCCAGATCCGCCCGTCGGCGGGCACGGTGAGCTCGGCCCGTGGCTCGGCGGTGGCCGCGCCCGCCAGCCCGGTGGCCCGGTAGGGGGTCAGATCGTCGTCGGCGGAGAGCTCGACGGACGCGAGGGTCTCGCGGGCGAGTGAGAAGTCAGCCGCCCGCAGCTGCGCCCCGGCGGGCGCGCTCAGCTCGATGGCCAGGTCGCGCAGCTGGCGGCGCCGGTGAGCGTCGGTGGCCAGGGGCGCGAGCCGCATGTCGACCCGCTCGACCCGGATATCGGCGGTCGCCGGCGGTGGTTCGAGCCGATGGGTGCCGTGCACCGGGAAGAGGTCGAGCGGCGCGGTGGCGCAGCCGGCGAGCAGCGCCGTGGCGAGCAGCGCCACCGTGAGCGACGGGAACGATCGGATCATGAGTCACCTCGAGTGAATGGATGTCATTTCGGAAGGGATGCAGGCCCGTTGATGCCATCTCAGATCCCATTTGTATGCCTTTTCAGGCCATTGGGATGCCGTCTGTGTGTCATTGGCATGCCATCCGGGATGGTATGATGGTGCCATCGTATGCCACGGCTGATGGCTCAGAAGGCATGGGCAGCGGATGAGGCGAGCCGGCTCAGCGGGCGCCTTCGGGCGGGTCCTGGGTGTCATCGGGCACGCCGGCATGGCCGCCCGACGACGGCTGCCGGAGGGGATTCACGGAAAGCCTGACATTCTTGTCAGGGGTGCGGGGCCTCAGGGGTGCGGGGCCTCAGGGGGCGGCGCCGATGTTGCCGCTCACGCCGTCGCCGCCGCGGCTGCCGGGCCCGACCTGGGTGTTGCTCGAGTTGCCGCCGGCGCCGCCGAAGCCATGGGTCGGCTCGTCGCTGGCGACCACGAAGTCGTTGGCCGCGCTGTAGGCCGCCGGGCGCCGGTTGTTGTCGTTGGCGACGAAGATGTCGAAGCTGATGCCGCCCTGCCCGCCGCCGCCGCCGCCGCCGTGGCCGCCGCGACCGCCGGGGCCGCCGTCGCCCGCTTCGAGCGAGCAGAAGGGCATGATCATCACGTCGGGATCACCGCGCAGGCCGCCGTCGCCGCCGGGCCCACCCTCGCCGCCGCCGCCGCCGGTGCCGCCCACGCCGCCGTTGCCGCCGAGGCCGCGGGCGATCTCGTTGCCCTCGAGGGTGGGGAAGTCGCCGGCGTTGGCCGGGCCGACGCCGCTGAAGCTCACGTAGATACCGAACGAGCCCCCGCCGGCGCTGCCGCCGCCGCCCGCTTCGCCCGGGCAGCCGCCGCTGCCGCCGCCGCCGCCCGTCGCGCCGATGTCGTGGGCCGGATCCCGATTGCCCTCGGGGGGCTGGGCGTGGTTGACGTCGACCCCGGCGGCCGCGCCGCCGCCGCCGCCGCCGCCGCCCGGCTCGCCGTCGGCGCCGACGGCGCCGCTCGAGCCGAGCCAGTCTTCGCCGGGCTGACCGATGCCGGCCGGCGCGCCGTCGCCGCCGGCGCCGTCGACGCCGCTGCCGCCCGCCGCGCCCGGCGACGCGTCCGACGGGCCGCCGAACGAGGCCGAGCACACCCCCACTTCGTTGGACGCGAAGCCCCACGCGCCCGCGCCGCCGGCGCCGCCGACGTCGCCCTGGCCCGGGGCGCCGCTGCCTTCCTGGCTCTCGCGGGCGGGGCAGGTCGAGGCGCCGCCGCGGCCGCCGTCGACCGCGCGCCCGCCGCAGATCCGCTGGCCGCCACGGCCGCCGGGGTTGCCGACGCACGCCGGCACGCCGTTGAAGCCGACGAGCGAGGTCGCCTGCACGCCGGGGTCGCCGCCGGCGCCGACGACGCCGCTGTCGCCGGCCGCCCCGTCGACCCCGCGGCCGCCGTCGCCGGCGAAGATGCGGTTATTGCTGACGGTGAGCGCGCTGCTCGAGTCGCGGATGTAGACCGCGTAGGTGTTGTCTTCGATGAGCGCCGACTGCCCGTTGACGACGAAGCCGTCGAAGGTGGTCGCCTGGCGGATGCCGATCGCGGTGACCGCCGCCTTGCGCTCGCCGGCGGGGCTGTCGCCGCTGATGATCGTGACGTTGAACAGCGCGTCGCGCACCCACGAGACCGCGTCGTGCCCGCCCAACAGGTCGATGCCGGCGCGCAGGGTCACGCTCTCGCGGTAGACGCCCTCGGCGACCCGGACGCGGGCGCGGGCGCGGGCCACGGCCCGGCCGATGCCGCGGGCGATGGTGGCGCACGGGCGATCGATGGCGCCGCAGTCAGCCGCGGCGACGCCGCCATCCTCCGGCGTCGCCACGTAGATCGCGTCGGGGTCGGGCTGCAGCTCGCAGCCGTTGCCCGGGCGCCCGTCGGCGTCGATGAAGCCCGGCAGGCACTCATAGCCACATTGGGCGACCGCGCCGACGGCGCAGATGGGCACCACGCCGAAGGCCGCCGGATCGGGATCCCAGACCGCGTCGCAGTCGGTGCCGCACGCGCCGCAGTTGTCGACCGCCGTGTAGCGCCCCTGACCGTCGACGAAGGCTTCGTCGACCCGGCCATCGCAGTCGTCGTCCTGGTAGTCGCAACGATCCGCCGGGGCCGGCTGACCGGGCGCCGCGTTGCAGCTGGTCCCCGCGCCGTTCGCCGAGCAGACCCGCACGCCGCTGCGCCGACACAGGCCGACGCCGGCCTCGCAGACGTCGCCGAGGCCGGCGAAGTCCTCGTCGGTCTCGCCATCGCAGTCGTTGTCGAGCCCGTCGCAGCGCTCGCCCTCCGGGTTGCCGGGGCGGGCGTCGCACACCGTCTGCGAGCCGTCGCCCCCGCAGATCTGCACCCCGACCCGGCGGCAGGCGCCCTGGCCGACGATGCAGGCGCGGTTGAGGTCGGCGAAGCCCTCGTCGGCCGATCCGTCGCAGTCGTCGTCGAGGCCGTTGCAGATCTCCTCGCCCGGCGCGCCCGGTTCGGCGCTGCACTCGACGCTGTCTGCGTCGGCGCCACAGACCCCGACCCCCTGGCGCAGGCAGAGCCCCCGGCCGCTGCTGCAGGGCTGGCCGATGCCGGCGTAGCCTTCGTCGATGCGGCCGTCACAGTCGTTGTCGAGGCTGTCGCACCGTTCGGGCGCCGGCCGGCCGGCCTCTGCGCCGCAGACCACCGAGAGCCCATCCTCGGCGCAGGCGTTCACGCCGACCCGGCGGCACTGGCCGTCGCCGGCGCTGCACGCCTCGCCGAGCCCGGGGAAGCCCTCGTCGGTATTGCCGTCGCAGTCGTCGTCGAGGCCGTTGCAGATCTCGTTGCCCGGCACGCCCGGCGCGGCGTCGCACTCGAGCGCGGCGCCGTCGGCCCGGCAGCGGCGCACACCGGTCGCCGCGCAGACCCCGCGGCCGACCGTGCAGGCCGTGCCCGCCCCGGGGAAGGTCTCGTCGACGCGACCGTCGCAGTCGTCGTCGAGCTGGTTGCAGGTCTCGTCAGCCGGCGCGCCGGGATCGGCGTTGCAGATCACCCCGGCGCCGTTGGCGGCGCATTGACGCACGCCAGGGCGCTGGCAGATGCCCACGCCGACGGTGCAGGCGGTATTGAGGCCGGCGAAGCCCTCGTCGGTCGCTTCGTCGCAGTCGTCGTCGAGGCCGTTGCAGGTCTCGTTCGCCGGGGGGCTCAGCTCGGCGTTGCAGACGACCCGGGCGCCGTCGGCGCTGCAGACGGTGACGCCGGCGCCGCGGCACTGGCCGATGCCCTCCGCACAGGGGCGGTTGAGCCCGGGGAAGCCCTCGTCGGTGGCGCCGTCGCAGTCGTCGTCGAGGCCGTTGCAGATCTCGTCGACCGGCGCGGCGGCCTCGGCGGTGCAGACCACGGCGCTGCCGTCATCGGTGCAATAGCGAAAGCCCTGCCGCAGGCAGGCCCCGACGCCGGTGGAGCAGGGGTCGAACAGGCCGGCGAAGCCCTCGTCTTCGGCGCCGTCGCAGTCGTTGTCGATGCCGTCGCAGATCTCGTCGACCGGCGCGCCGGGCGTCGCCGTACACAGCGTGCCCACGCCCTCGGCGTCGCAGCGCAGGGCGCCGGCTCGGCGGCAGGCGCCTTCGCCGGCGAAGCACGGCTCGTCGAGGCCGGCGAACGCCTCGTCGATCGAGCCGTCGCAGTCGTCGTCGAGCGCGTTGCACAGCTCGGGCGCCGGATCGCCGGCGACCACGTCGCAGACCACCTCGATCCCGTCGCCGCTGCAGGCGTTGACCCCGACCCGGCGGCAGGCCCCGTCGCCGACGACGCACACCTGGCCGCGGGCTTCGAAGCCCTCGTCGGTGGCGCCGTCGCAGTCGTCGTCGAGAAAGTTGCACAGCTCGGCCATCGGCGCCGGCGCGGTGCATTGCGGGGCCTCGTCTTCGAGGGTGCAGACCAGCCGGCCGGCGCAGGCGATCGTCTCGCCGTCGAGGTCGACGGCGCGCTCGCAGACCTCGCCGAGCCCTTCGATGTCGTCGGTGAAGCCGTTGCAGTCGTCGTCGACCTGATTGCAGACCTCCGCCGCCGGCTCCTGGGCGTCGCAGCCGATCCAGCCTCGCGCGGGATCGCAGGTCTCGCGGCCGATGCAGGTGCCGACGTCGTTCTCCCGGACGCACAGCCGCGCGTCGCCGGCGCTGTCGGCGTCGCAGGTGCACGAGCCCGAGATGGGGGCGCAGGTCATCCGGCCGTCGACGTCGGCGCAGCCGTAGCCCTCGGCGCAGTCGTCGTCGCTCGCGCAGTCGAAGCCGCAGACCGAGGCGCCGTCGAGCACGTAGCAATGCCCGCCCGGGCAGCTCGCGTCGTCGATGCACGGCCGGCAGACCCGGCTGGAGGGCGGGGTGCACACCGAGACCGTATCGGCGCCCGCGTTGGCCAGGATGCGGCACGTCCAGCTCTCGGGGCAGGTGTCGTCGCTCAGACAGGCCTCGGTGCAGACGTCGACGTCCTCCTGCAGGAAGGGGATGCAATAGGGCTGCTCGCACTGGCTGCCGCTGGTGCACGGGTCGCCGATCTGCCCGAGCAGCATGCCCGCTTCGCCCACGCCGCGATCGACGCGCATGTCGACCGTCGGTGGCAACTCGAAGTCGGGCTGTGGCGGCATCATGTCGTTGATCGGCTCTGGCGGGGTGCCGTCGTCGCAGGCGACGAGGCACAGGCCGGTCAGGAAGATGAAGGTAGCGCGACGCCTCATGATGGAATTCCCTCGGGGTGGACCGCTGCGGCACAGGGTAGAGCACCGCCCCCGATGGGCTCAATTCACCCGGCGAGCGGGCGGCGGGGCGGGCGGATCAGCGGGCCCACTTGATGTTGCAGCCCATGCTCGCGACCTGCTCGTCGCCGGGGGCCTTGCCCGCGATCACCGCGTCGGCGGCGGCTCGCAGATCGGCGCCGCTGATCGGCTTGCCGTTGCCCGGGGTGCTGGCGTCGAAGCGCCCGCGGTAGGCGAGGCGGTGAGCCGCGTCGTAGAGGAAGAAGTCGGGGGTGCAGGCGGCGTGGTAGGCCTTGGCCACCGCCTGGGTCTCGTCGAAGAGGTAGGGGAAGCGATAGCCGAACCGGGCGTGGTCGGCGGCCATGTGCGTCGGCCCGTCCTGCGGGTGGCTGCGCACGTCGTTGCTGTTGATGGCCACGATGCCGAGGGTATCGGCGTAGTCCTCGCCGAACCGGGCCAGCGCCGACTTGAGGTGCACGACGAAGGGGCAGTGGTTGCAGATGAACATGACCAGCAGCGACCGGCCGGCGTAGTCGCTGCGCCGGACGCGCTTGCCGCTGGCGGTGTCGAGCAGGTCGAAGTCGGGGGCGGCGGTGCCGAGGGGCACCATCGTCGAGGGGGTGAGGGCCATGGGTCACGCTCCGCGGGGTGAGAGGTATCGGTCGATGCCCCGCAGGCCGGTGGGGTTGCGCGCTCAGCGGCCGGCGCGGCCCAGGAAGAACCGGCGCCAGGCGTCCATGCTGCCCATCGTGTGCAGGAAGTCCGGCGGCGGGTTGGGCAGGTGGATGTCGCCCAACTCGAAGTTGCGCGCGGCCTCGATGGCGATCGCGTAGCGCCCGGCGTCGCCGGCGAGGGCCGCGCCGAGCTGCGCCGACCGGCGGGCCTCGGCGCTGGCGACGGCGTTGCGGGCCTCGGCGAGCATCACGACCGCCTTGGCCTCGGCTTCGGCGGCCCGGCGCGCGGGCAACTGCTCGGCCTCGGCCTCGAGGGCGGCGATGCGGCCTTCGAACTCGGTCTCCAGCTCGGCGAGCGCCCGGGCGTGGGCCTGCTCGGTATCGGCGAACGCGGTGCCGACGACCCGCGCGTGCTCCACCGCCTTCTCTTCGGCGGTCGTCAGGCTGGCGCGCGCCGCGTCGAGCCGCGCAGCGAGCGCCGGCCGGGGATCGTCCGTCGCGCCGCGGGCGGCGGTGGCCTCGATCTGCGGCGGCTCGGCCGGCGGCAGCAGGCGGGCCTCGACCCACAGCGGGGCGATGACCAGCCCCTGGTCGTAGACGGCGCCCTCGACCTCCAGCCGGTGGCCGGCGGGGACCTGCTTGACGGCCACCGCCGCCGCGACGCCGGCGAGGCCGGTGAACGCGGCGAGGGCCACGAGCAGCAGCTTGACGGTCTTGGCTGTGCGGCTCATGGGCGCACCTCCTCGGGGGCGGCGTCGACTTCGGTCTCGGCGGCGTCGTCGGCCGGCGTCGGCCCGGCTTCGACTGGCCCGGCGGACGGCGGCGGGGGCGGGGGAATGGGCATCACCGGCAGGCGCGGATCGGCGGCCGTGCCCGTCCGGATGCGCTGCAACTGCGGCATGACGTGGGTCGCGATGACGTGGTCGAGGATGCGCGGGCCGTTCTCCCCGAGGGCCTGCGCCCGCACCCGGGCGCTGTGCGCTTCGGCGGCCGCTTCGCTCTCGATGGTCGTGGCCAGCGCCATCAGCGTGTGCTGCTCGACCCCGGCCGCCGAGATGCGCGCCTCGTAGGCCCGCTGCGCCTCGACCCGAGCGCGGGCGGCGGCGGCCGACGCCTCGACGAGCCGCGCCTGCAGGGCGGCGCGGGTGGCCGCGACCTCGGCCCGATGCCGCCGCTCGAGCGCCGCCCGGTCTTCGGCGTTGCGGGTCGCCTCGGCCCCGGCGCCGCTGCGGCGGGCCGCCACCTGTGACTCGACCTCGCCGATGCGGGCGAGCAGCCCGGCCACTTCGGGATCGACCTCGACGGCGGGCCGGGCCTCGACCGCCGCGTCGATGCCGAACTCGGCGGCGCGATCGGCCAGCTCGCCGGCGGCCTCCTCCAGCCGGGCGGTGATGCGGGCCGGGTCGGCCAGATCGCCGACCTCGAGCTCGGCGACGGCCTCGGCCCAGACCGCCCGGGTCAGGTCGCGCATCAACCCGTCGCGCACCGCGGGATCGGTGCCCAGACGCAGCGCGACCCGGCTGGCGTCGGGCGGGCGGACCCGGTGGCGGATCTTGCCGCCCGCCAGCCGGATCGAGACCGCGCCCGCCGCGAGCCGGGCGTCGACTTCGACCGTACGCTGGCCGGTGTGCATGCGCACGAACCGCTGTATCAGCGGCAGCCGCACGACGAAGGGCTTGTCGACCACGGTGCGCACCGCCGGCCCGAAGATGCCCCAGCCTTCGGGGCTGTAGAGCACGACCGCCTCGTCCGGCTCGGGGAAGAGCACGACCGGGCCATGGGCCCAGCTCAACGCGCCGAGGCCGAGCAGCAGCCACAGGGCGATCCACAGCCCGAAGCGGCGCTTGGGCTTCGGCGGCGCCTCGTCCGCGTCGTCGGTTTCGGTGAGCACGTCTCCCAGCCTCAAGTGCGCCTCCCTGCCCGGCGTGGTGGCCCCGGGCTCCCGTACCCTACCGCGCTCGATGCCAGAGGCAAGCCCTACGGACGCTCGGCGTGTTCGCGGCCACATATACCGTCGGTGATGGTCCTCATCCGGGGCTTGAGCCGGCGGGCGCTGCTGACGCACGATGTCTGCGCGGCCGATGGTGCCGCCCGCCCGACCCCCGAGGCTTTCATGACCCGACGAACGCTGTTGCTCTGGGCCCTCGCCGCCGGCCTGTGCTGGGCGTGTGCTCCGCCGGACGCCGAACCGCCCGTGGCCGTGCCCGCCGGTCACGCGCACTTTGGCGCGATGGAGTTCACCGTCGGGGCGCCCTCGATGCATCGCCGCTTGCGCTTTGATCTCGACGGGGCGCCGATCCGGCAGCTGGGCGTGCGCTTCGACGCGCGGACGGCCGACGCGGCGGTGACGCTGCGCGCCGTGCCCATCGTCGACGGCCGCCGCGGACCCGCGCGCGCGGTCGCCGTGACCTGGCGTGAAGATCGGCTCGGCGTCGGCCGCCTCGTGCTCGATCCACCGCCCGACGCCATCGAGTTCGAAGTCGACGGGCTCGCCGGGTTGGTCGTGACGCTCTACCCGCGCGTCGAGGCGCGCCTCGAGCGGCCGCTGACCCGCGAGATGCCGGTCGCAGGCGCCCGCGGGGCGCGCAAGCAGGCCCGAGGCCCGGTGGGCATCATCAGCCGCGAGCAGTGGGGCGCGCGGGCGCCGGGCGCGCTGTGCTCGCCGATCAACGACCCGTTCCGCATGAGCATCCATCACACCGCGTCGCCGTCCGACGATGGGGGCAACGCCGCGGTGCGCATGCGTCAGATGCAGGCGTTTCACATCGACAGCAACGGCTGGTGCGACATCGGCTACCACTTCGTCGTCAGCCAGGCGGGTGATCTGTACGAAGGCCGCCGGGACGAGCGGCGCCCCGGGGCCCATGTGGGCGGGCAGAACGCTGGCAACGTGGGGATCTCGCTGATCGGCAACTTCGAACTGCAGCCGCTGCGCGATCCGCAATACGCCAAGGTCGTCGAGATCGTGCGCTGGGTCTCGCAGACCCATGACATCCCGCTGAACCGGGCGTCGGTCAAGGGGCACCGCGAGTGGCCGGGTCAGGCGACGAGCTGCCCCGGGGCGCAGGTGCTGCTGCTGTTCGATCGCCTGCTCGAAGACGCCGCGGGCAGCGTCGATCCGGAGCCCGAGCCGGAACCGGAGCCAGAACCCGAGCCCGAGCCCGAGCCCGAACCCGAGCCCGAGCCCGAACCTCAGCCCGAGCCCGAGCCCGAGCCCGAGCCCGAGCCCCAAGGGGACCCCGGCGAGACCGCGCTGTCGATCGAGTGGATGGATGGCGCGGAGGACCGGGTAGGGACCCGACCGGGGCGCATCGACGTGCCGCTGGGCGCCGCCTTCCGCGTCGGCCTGCGGCTGTACAACGGCGTCGGCGAGGCGATGCGCGACGTGCGCCTGGGCTATGCCTTCGATCCGCGGCTCGAGGCGGTCGACTACGTCATCCAGACGGACAGCCCGGTGCGCGACGGCGCGACCTGGATGCTCAACGACGCCGACGAGGCCCCCGACAACCCGCCCAAGGACGCCATGGGCGAAGCGGGCGAGCTGACGATGTACGCCTTCGGCGCCAACGAGACCAAGCGGGTGGTCGTCGAGCTGGTCGCGCACGAGCCGGTGCTCGATCTGGCCTCGGCCGTGCGCGCCTGGGTGGCCAACGCCGGCGGCCTGCATCGGCAGGACGGATGGCAGGACGCGGGCGCGGGGCGCTGGCAGGTCGAAGACGGGCTGGCGGTGCAAACCCGCGACTATTGGCTGTTCGACGCCGATCGCGAGCCCGAGGGCTGGTCGCCCTGCGTCGACGGCGCCCTCGTCGGTTGGAGCGGGCGGCTCGACGGCAGCCTGGCCGTGAGCACCGGCTGCGCGGAGAGCCCCCCGTGGACCGCGATCGACGCCGACGCCTGGCCGGAGATGACCTTGTGGATCAGCGCGCCGCCCGGCGAGCACACCGCCCGCCTGATCTGGCGCGGCGCGTCGGCCGATCCGGCCGACGGCGCGGTCGAGTGGTCGTTCTTCGGTGACGGATCGGTGGCGCCGCAGATCGTGGCGCTGTCGGCCCACGACGCGTGGACCGGCGCCGTCGATCGGCTGCAGCTGCATCTGGACGGGGCCGGCGAGGGCGACCTCTACCGCATCGGCGCGCTCTATCTGCAGTCGCCGACCGCGCGCACGACCAACGCGCCCGAGCAGACCGTGCCGCGGGATCCGCCGGTGAGCTGGGACGCGATCGACCCGGCGACGCCGCCGCCCGAGCCGCCGCTGCCTGACGAGGCGCCCGCCGACGCGGCGCCCGAGCCGCAGCCCCTCGACGCGGGTCTGGCCCCCGACGGCGGTCCCGCGGTGAACAGCGCCGTCGCCGGCGATGGCTGCCGGGCCGCGGCCCCGGGCGGCGACGCGGGCTGGCCCGGGCTGCTGCTGCTGGGGCTGCTCCTCGCGCGGCGCCGTCGGCGCCAGGGCCGACGCGCGCCCGGCTGAGGCTCGCGCTGGGCTCATGCGCTGGACTAGATGCCCCGGACGGAAGTGCCAATCCGGTGTCGACGACCGGGAACGCCGATGCCTGCGTTGCTCCTCCTCGACGTGCCTCTGGCACGCCTTCGTCGTCGCGCCTTGGCCTCGACGCCCACGGCGCGCCGCCACCGTATCGTCATTCTCGTCCGGGTCATCTGGGGCGTCAGGCGTCGTCCCAACGGCGGGCACGAGACGCCCGGCTCGACGCGGCGCGGGCCTCGTCGGTCGCCGCGCAGGCCGCCCGATAGCGTGCCAGGTTCTTCCACAGGCTGCGGGTCAGGCTGGCCAGGTTCTCGCCGTCGATGAAGCGCATCGGCAGCCGGTAGGTCAGCGGCGCGTCGGGCCCCAACCCGTGGCGTTCGAGCAGCTCGCCCAGATCATCCGCCGCGCGCTGCAGCGCCTGCTCGACGGTCGCGATGGCGGTGATCGGCGCGTCGGCCGCGGCGGGCTGTGCGCCGAGCCAGAGCCCCTCGTCGCCCAAGACCTCGGCCAGCCGCGCCGACGCCCGATCGGCGAACTCGGCGGTGGACTGCTTGAGCGCCTGCACGCCCGCGTCGTCGAGCCCGTCGGCCACCGCCGGGGTCTCGACGAAGCGGCGCTTGACCTCGCCGGTGGCGAATGCGCGCAGGTCGCTGGCCAACAGCGTCGCGATACGCTGGCCGACGTCGGTCACCTTGGCGGCCCAGATCGCGGTGTCGTCCATCGGGATCTCCTCGCCTGCCTGGCAGGCTGTCTGTATCCGGTGTTCGTGCCCGGGTCGCGCGGCGCTTCCGCCGGACCCGCTGACAGGTTAACGTGTTCGTCTGTCGGGGACGAGGGCCGAGGCGCGCCCGGCGTCCGCTGGGGCGGAGTTGATGAAGCGAATCCTGGTCATCGAGCGCGACGCCAAGATCCGTGACCTGTTGACCCGCTTCCTCGGGGTCAAGGGCTACGACGTCAGCGCGACCGTCGACGCGGCCACGGGCATGGATCGCTTCATCGGCGAGCGACCCGACCTCATCCTCGTCGACATGCAGCTGCCCGACAAGAGCGGCCTCGATCTGTGCCGCGCCATCCGCGAGACGCGGCTCGAGGTGGCGCTCGTCCTCATGGGCACCGCCCGGCAATCCCGTCGCCCGGCGGTCGAGCAGGCCCGCGAAGAGCTGGGCATCCCGCAATTTCTGGTCAAGCCGTTCGGTGTCGCGGCCCTCATCGAGGCGATCGAGCGCGGCCTCGAAGGGCCGGTCGACAGCATCGCCGCCGCCCCGCCGATGGCCGTCGACGCGCCGGCGGGCGAGGCGGTGCACGCCGCGGCGCCCGCGGTCGCCGCCGAGCCGGCGACGCTGGAAGAGGTGGCCGCCGTCCCCGAGCCCGCCGCCGATCCGGTCGCGCGGCCGATGCCACGGACCGACGACGTGACGGCGTCCATGGCGGCGCCGCCCGACAGCGCGCCGCCGGAGGCCGCACCGCCCGACGCCGGGTCCGACAGGGCATCGCCGACGCCGCGCGGCGCCGAGGCGGACGATCCGGCCGCCAGCATCGGCGCGAGCTCGGCCGGCGGCCTGCTCGGCGCCGCCGAGTCGATGGAGCTGCTGCCGCCGCCCGTCGAGGTCGCGCCGGACATGACCGCCTCGCGCCTCGAAGCGGTCTATGCCGTCGACCAGAGCGAGAACCACACCTGGGGCCTCGAGTCGCTGCGCATGGAGGCCATCCGCCACGGGCCCGGCGCGGTGGCCGACGACGAGCAGCGCTATGCGCTCGAGCCGATCGTGCCCCGGAGCCCCAGCGATCCGCGGGGTATCTACGGCGCGATCACCGTGCCGAATCTGCTCTATCGCTCGTTCCGCGACCTCTTCACCGGGCGCTTGATCATCCGCCGCGGGCCGGTGCGCAAGGTCATCACCCTGGCCAACGGCCGGCCCATCGGCGCCGAGAGCAACATCCGCTCCGAGAGCCTGGGCTTCCTGCTGCTCGAAGACGGGCTGATCGACCAGCGCCACCTCGAGCACAGCGGGCGGCTCGCCCGGCAGAAGAACATGCGTCAGGGGGAAGCGCTCGTCCGCCTGGGGGTCATCGACCACGAGCAGCTGCAAGAGGCGCTGCGGTCGCAGCTGCGGCTGCGCATCCTGTCGTGCTTCGCGTGGCGCGGCGCCGAGTACGGGCTGACCTACGAGCCCGACATCCGCTCGCAGGTCGATCCCATCGAGCTCAACCCGCTGGTGCTCATCTTCGACGGCATCAAGACCTCATTCCCCATCGCGCCGCTGGTCTCGCACTTCGACGATCGCAACCGCAGCCCGGTGCGGGCGACCGAGCGGCTGCGGGACTACGCCACCATGCTCAAGGCGTTCGCCGGCGAGCTGCGCGTCGCGAGCCTGTGCGATGGCCAGCGCACCCTGGGCGAGGTGCTCGCCGGCAGCCCGTACGGGTTGGTGGATACCCTGCGCATCCTGCGCGCGCTGGAGATCACCGGCTGCCTGGCGTTCTCCGAGCAGCGGCAGGCGATCGACGTCGAGCGGGCGACGTCGCCCCGGGCGACCGTGGGCGGCTCCCTGGACGGCTCGGCCTCGATCAACGCCTCGGTCGGCGGGCGCTCGCTGAGCGGTCGGCGGGGCACGCCCAACAGCGGCCTGCCGCGGCGCACGACCGTCGACGTCTCGGTGGGCGGATCGGTGGGCGGCTCGGTGGACGGCGACGCGTCGGTCTCGGCCCAGTCGGCGCACGAGCGCCGGCGGGCGGCCCGCAACCGGCGGGAGGCGGCCCGCCGCCGCGAGACGGGGCCCGATCTCATCAAGGCCGACGCCAACTTCGCCAAGGGGCGGCAATGCCTCGACAACGACGATCTGCAGAACGCGCTGGCCCACTTCCAGCTCGCCTGCAAGCAGGACCCGCACCAGCAGCTGTTCAAGATGTACCGCGGCTGGGTGCGCTTCCTGCTCGCGCCCCCGCAGGATCGAAAGGCCCGCGGTGAGGCCCACGACGAGATCAAGGCCGCGCTCGACGCCGACTCGAACCAGGACGAGGGCTATGTCTTGCTGGGCAACATCTATCGGGCGCTGGGGCGCGACGACAAGGCGATGAAGCTGTACCGCAAGGCGTTGTCGCTCAACCGGCGCAACCCGGCGGCGAATCGGGCGATCCGCGAGATGGAGGGGCGCCGTACGCTCGAGGAGCGCGACCCGCAGAGCCTCTTCGGCAAGTTCTTCACCCGCCGCTGAGCGCTGCGGCCGTCAGCGCTTGCGGCCGATGCGCACGTCGAAGACCCGCGTGCCGTCTTCGTCGGGCAGCCGGGTGAAGCTGCACACCTTGAGGTGCAGATCGATGAAGGCGCCGCTCGCCCGCCGCACCTTGACCTTGGCGTCGCTGGCCTTGATGACCTTGCAGCGGCCGAAGCGCGGGTGCAGCAGGATGTCACCCCGCCGCAGATCGGGATCGCCGTCGACGTCGAAGCCCAGGTCGGACGCCGTCGGCGGCGTGCGCGGCGTCGAGCGGCCCGCCGAGCGGGCGCCGCGGCGCGATCCGCCGGACGGCGGCTTGCTCGCGGCGACCGCGGCGGCCCACCCGCCGCCGGACGGGGCGCTGGCCTTGGCCGGGCCCGGGGCCGGGGTATCGGACGGGTCGGGGCTGAGCGCGGCCATCTCCGCCGACAGATCGACGTGGGCGTCTTCGGCGCGGGGCGCGGGCTCGGGCGCGCGGTTGCGGGCCGCCGGCGCCGGCTCGGCCTCCCACGGGGGCACGTCGTCGTCGGGCGCCTCGAGCCCGACCAGCTCGGCCTGCTTCATCGCAGGCGCCGCGGCGCGTCGGCTGCGGGCGGCCGGCGCGGCCTCGCCTTCGCCGGGCAGGACCACCTTCACCCCGGCGCTGATGCCATCGTCGAGCAGCCCGGCCGCCATGCGGGGCAAGCCGTTGTCCGACCACGAGACGACCGCCATGACCCGCGGCTCGGCGCCGTCGAAGAGCACCGTGCCGTCGACGAGGTAGAGCGGGCCGGCGAGAGCCACCGGCGACGCGGCGGGGCTCGGCTTGAGCGTCGCCCGGTCGAGCGTGCCGCGCACGGTCGCCAGGGTATCGCCGGTGAGCCCCCGGCGGGCGTAGATCGCCTGCAGGCTGCTCTGCAGCGGGTGACCGGACGGGATGTCTTCCAGGCTTCGGGACATGGGCGCCTCTCGTCGAATCGTCGGGGCGCTATATCAGATCTGTCGCCTCAGATCTGCCGTCGCAGAGCCGGCGTCGAGCAGCCGCCGACGCTCAGCCGCCGCGGACCAGGGCGAGCAGGCGCTGGCCGTCGAAGCCGGGCATCAGCGTGCCGCCCACGTCGAAGACCGGCACCCCGCTGGCGTCGACCCCGGCCGCCCGGGCCTTGCGCGACAGCTCGGCGGCGGCGCCTTTGTCCTTCTCGATGTCCTTCTCGACGAAGGCGATCCCGTTCTGGGTGAGAAAACCGCGGGCCTTGGTGCACACCCCGCACCACGCGGCGGAGTACATCGTCACCGGCGCCTGCTCGGGCACCGCCTGCGCTTCGGCCAGGGCGGCTTCGAGCCCGGCGCGCGGCACGAAACGCCCGGGGAACGTCCCGTCCGCCGCCGGGGTGCGCAGATCGAAGACCTGGACCACCGTCGTCGCCCCGCGCGCCTCGGGGGAGAGCGACAGGTCGACGACCTGCACCGCGCCGCGGGCCTCGGCGGGGATCTCGTCGATGGTCGTCGCGCTCTGATCGCCGTCTTCGGTGCGGTAGCGGAAGAGCAGGTCGGTGCGCTCGGCGGTCACCCGGCTCAGGCTGGGGGCCTCGACCGGCGCCGGGTCTTCGGGCGGGGACTTGTCGCTGCAACCGCCGAGCGGCAGGGCCAGCAGCGGCAGCGCGAGCAGGGCGAGCAGCAGAGCGAACGACTGTGCGCGGGCGAAGCGAAGCATGTACGACCTCCGACGATCATCGGCCCGACTGTCATACAGCGGGCGGGCATTGAAACTGACCAGGGATCGTGCAGACCGATTCGTCGAGTGCAAGGCGCGAGACGCAGGCGCTGCTGGGGGCAACGGCACGGCCAAGCCCTCGACCCGACGGGGCGTAGGCCGGTCGCGAAGCGACGAGCAACGCAGCAATCGGCGAATCGGGCAAGCGAGCACGGTCAGTTTCAGTGTGCGCCCGCTGTAAACACCCGCCGCCCGTCGATCAATCCGTCGGCGCCTCGTCCGCGGCCGGCCAGCGCAGATCGACCCAGACCAGGCGGTGATCCGAGCTGACGTCGCGCTCGTCGACCCGGGCCACGAGCCCGCCGTGATCGTCGTCGGCGGTGGGCCAGAAGACCCCGCTGGCGACGACATCCAGCTCGGCGGCGGGCAGCACGTAGTCGACTCGCAAGCCCCAGCCGGCGGTGTCGTGGGCCGGATCGCCCTCCTGGTCGGGCTGTGGCCCGTTCGCGCGGCCGCCTTCCGAGCGCGGCACCCAGCGGCCGGTGGCGACCTCGGGGTGGATGAGCGGGTGTTGCAGCAGCTGGTCGATGGCCCCGTCGGTGCTGTCGCCGTCCAGCGGGTCGGCGTTGAGATCGCCGGCGACCACGAAGGCGTCGCCCGCCGCCAGCCCGCCGCTCTGGCCGGCGTCATCGACGATCCAGGCGCTGCGGGCCGGATCGACATAGTCGGCCAGCAGCCGGATCTCGTCGGCGTTGCGCCGCCCGTTGCGGTCTTCGGGCCCGTCGAAGACCGGCGGGGTGGGGTGGGCCGCGATCAGATGCAGGACCCGGCCACCCAGCCGGATCGGCACGTCGACGTGGTTCTTCGAACTCAACCGCAGCGCGGCCCAGACCTCGTCGCGGTAGAAAGGCGCGCCGCTGTCGGGCGTCAGCGGCGCGCGCGCCTCGGGCATCGTCGACCAGCGCAGCGTCTGCAAGGTGCGGATGCCCGCGGTGTCGATGGGCCACTTGGAGAGCACCGCGAAGGCATATTGCCCGGGGAACTGGCCGAAGCCGTGGGCGTCCACCGGGCCGTCGAGGCTGCCGTCGCCGTCGACGTCGAGGCCGGTGGCCACGCCGGTGTTCGACGGCACCGCGTAGACATGAGGCAGGTCGATCGCCGCGGCGTCGTTCTGCGGCACGGCGAGGTAGTCCTCGACGAAGACCTGCAGCGCCGCGGGATCGTAGTCGAACTCCTGCAGCAGCAGGATGTCGGGCGCGGTGCGCTGAATGATCTCGGCCACGGCCCGCGCCTGGGGCGAGCCAGCGGTCAGCTCGGCGGCCAGCGCCCCGGCGCTCGGACGGTTCAGCGCCGCGTTGAAGGTGGCGATGCGGGCGACGAACGTGGCCGGCGCGCTGGCGTCGGGCGCGGCGGCGTCGGGCGCGGGCGGATCGGGCATGGCGGCCTCGTCGGCGGGCGGTCGGGCCGCGCAGGCGACCAGGGTCAGCGCCAGGGCGAGCGGGGTCAGCAGCGGGGCGGAAGGACGACAGACGATCACGGACGGACTCCTGCGAGGCGGATCGAGCGCGGCATTGTTGATCAACCGCCGCTCGGAGGGGAGGGGATCGCCGCGCCGACCCGTCGCGCGGGTCCCTCGACTTGCCCTGCGGGGCCCCCGTACACTCGGACCGTCCGCCAGATGCCAGATGCCAGATGGGAGATACACATGATCCACCCGGTGCTCGGCCGCGCCTTCGCCGCGCTGTGCTTCGCCTTCGCCCTGGCCGCCTGTACCGGTGGGGGCACGTCCACCCCGAGCTACGACGCCGGCTTCGCCCCGGGCGACGACGAATGCGCCTACGGGTGCAACTGGCTGCTCGAGTGCGGCTTCTGCGACACCGACGTCGACGGCACCTGCCTCTCGGCGGCGGAGTGCGCCACCCGCTGCCGCCGCCAGGACAACCAGCCGATCTATCGCTGCCTGAGCGAGCTCGACTATTGCGACCAGGGGCAGATCGACGCCTGCTACTCGCCGCAGGTCGACGATGACCCGCCAGCGGAGGGCGACGACGGCTGCGCGCGGGGCTGCAACGCGCTGCGGACCTGCGGTGACTGCGTGCTCGACGACGCGGGCGAGTGCCTGCCGACCAGCGCCTGCGCCGAGAGCTGTCGCGAGGACGACGATCAAGCGCCCTATCAGTGCATCGCCGACGCCATGCAATGCGGTGAGGCGGTCTACGAAGAGTGCTTCGACCAGGAGGCGCTCGACGAGTGCGAAGCGGGCTGCCAGGCCCTCGAAGACTGCGGCTACTGCGCGCCGGGGCCCGACGAAGAGTGCCTCGACGCCGAGGCCTGCGTGAGCCAGTGCCGGGCCGACGCCGACGAGGCGCGCTACGGCTGTTACGCCCAACTCGACGGCTGCGACGAGGCGGGCTTCACGGCCTGCGACATGGCGGAGCCGCCGGGGGACGCCTGCGCGGCGGGCTGCGCGGCGCTCGAGACCTGCGGCTTTTGCATCCCCGACGCCGAGGACGAGTGCCTCGAGCTCGACGCCTGCGCCGAGCAGTGCCGGGCCGACGGTGACGACGCGCTTTTCCAGTGCTACGCCGAGGTCCAGGAGTGCGCGGAGGACGGCTACGCCGCCTGCGAAGAGGTGGCCCCGCCCGAGCCCGATCCCGACTGCGTCGACGGCTGCACCGCCGCGCTCGAGTGCGGGTGGGACTGCAGCGCCGACGGCTGCGTGCCCTGCGGCGGCGAAGAGCAGCCGGGCTGCCCGACCGCCGAGGTCTGCGTCGAGCGCTGCGACGAGCAGGACGCCGGCGCCGCCCTGGGCTGCGTGGCCGAGCTCGACGGGTGCGATACCGACGCGGTCGCGGCCTGCTTCGAGGGCCCGCAGGGCGACATCTGCACCCGCGGCTGCCTGCAGCTCGACGCGTGCGGCTATTGCTTCGCCGACGACGGGGGCGACTGCCTCGACGTGGACGGCTGCATCGCGCAGTGCCAGGCGGGCGAGCCGGCCGATCGCGCCATCGAGCTGTGCGTGGCCGGGCTGCCGATGTGCGACGACGACGCCGTCAACGCGTGCTTCGAGGCCGAGCTCGACGCCTGCGGTCAGGCCTGCATCTTCCTCGAAGACTGCGGACGCTGCGCGGCGGCGCCCGACGGCGGCTGCCTCGATACGGTCGAGTGCGTCGCGGCGTGCCGGGCCGACGAGAGCGACGTCGACGCCTGCCTCGCCGATGTGGCCGCCTGCGACGATCCGGCGGTGGACATGTGCGCCGGCGAGCCCGAACCGGAGCCCGAACCCGAGCCCGAACCGGAGCCCGAACCCGAGCCCGAGCCCGAGCCCGAACCGGAGCCCGAACCCGAACCCGAACCCGGGCCCGCGCCCGACGAATGCGTTGACGCCTGCGCCACCGTCTGCGATCCCTGCCTGCCCGGCGAGGGCCCCGACGGCTGCGTGACCGAAGAAGACTGCCTCGACCTCTGCGTCGAGGCGGAGGTCATCGCCGTCTGCGCCGAGGCCATCGCCGCGTGCGACGCCGACGGGCTGGCCGACGCCTGCGCCCCATGACGACAGCGCCGGAGACCCGGCTGATCGACCCCCGCTGGGTCGGGCGGCTGCCGCTGATCGCCGTCGGGCTGCTGCTGCTGACGCTCAGCTCGCCGCGGGTGCGCGGTGAGCCGGGCCTGCTGTGGTCGATCCTCGGCGCCGCGGTGCTCGGCGGGGCCTTCGCCGCCGTGGCGATCTTGCAGGCGCGGGCCCGTGAGCGCGCCCTCGAGATCGAGCTGTGGCCCAAGGCGCCGCATCTGCTGCAGATCGCCGCCCACGGCGTGGTCTACGGCTATTGGGCCTGGCACCACCCGCCCACCGCCGAGCAGCTGGTGCTCGTCGCCGCGCAGATCCCGTTTGCCTACCTGCTCGAGATGGGCGTCGGCTGGCGGCGCTATGGCCGGTTCCGGCTGGGCTTCGGGCCGATCCCGATCGTGGGCAGCATCAACCTGTTCTTGTGGATGGTCGACGCGCTCTTCGCCGTGCAGTTCCTCATGGTGGCGCTGGCTTATGCGTCCAGGGAATATTTCAAGTGGACCCGTGAAGGGCAGCGGCGGCACATCTTCAACCCGTCGGCCATCGCGCTGGCGCTGGTCTCGATCGTGCTCATCGCGACCGGCAGCACCGAGCTGGCGCGCGGCGAAGAGATCGCCGTCAGCCTCGGCGCCGGGCCCCACTGCTACACCGCGATCTTCATCGCCGGGCTCATCGTCCAGATTCGTTTTCCCGTGGTGCTGACGACCCTCGCCGCGGTGGGCAGCAACCTGCTGCTCGGCTGGCTGTGGCACGCGTCGACGGGCACCTGGTACTACATCGACACCGCCATCCCCGTCGCGGTGTTCCTGGGTATGACGCTGCTGGTGACCGACCCGGCGACGTCGCCGCGCAACGGCGTCGGGCAGGTGCTCTACGGCGCGCTCTACGGGCTGTCGGTCTTTGGGCTCTACACCGGCCTGGACGCGCTCTCCGAGGGGTTCTGGAGCCGCGACATCACCTACTTCGACAAGCTGCTCGCCGTGCCGCTGCTCAACCTCATGACGCCGCTGTTGCAGCGTATGGGCGAGGCGCTGACCCCCGCGACCCTGGCCGCCCGGCTCGCGCCGACGCGCTGGAACGCGCTGCACGTGGCGACCTACGCCGGGGTGTTCCTCCTGGCGCAACCGGCGCTGACCGAGAGCCCGGGGCGCGCGGTCGAGCCCTGGGTCGCCGCCTGCGCCGCCGAAGAGAGCGGGGCCTGCTTCCGGCTGGGCAAGGTGTACAGCAACCGCTGCGTCGTCGCGGAGCCGCCCGCCGGGTGCGTCGAAGCGGCGCCGATGGTGCTGCCCGAGGCCTGCGCGGGTGGGCTGCCCACCGCTTGCGCGCTCTACGGGCGCATGCTGGCGCTGGGCACCGCCGCGATTCCGGCGGATCCGGCCGCGTCAGTGGCGCCGCTGGAGACGGCGTGTGAGGGCGGGCGCTACGACGCCTGCGGCCAACTGGGCCTCATGCTGTGGAAGGGCCATGGCATGCCCATCGATACCAACCGGGCCGATACGCTGCTGGAGAAGGCCTGCGACGGCGGCATCGGGGTCAGCTGTGAGCACCTGGGCACGATGCTCGACGCGGTCGGGCCGCCCGGCTCGCGCTATCGGGCGATCCTGGCGCTGGAGCGCGGCTGCGCGAAGCAGCATGCCATCGCCTGTGCCATGGCCGGCGAGTGGTATGCCACCGGCAAGGGCGTGCACCAGAGCCGGCGGCAGGCGCGCGAGATGCTCGGGCAGGCGTGCAAGCTGGGCTTGCAGCCCGCGTGCCGTCGACGGGATGAGCTGCGCTGACCGGATGGGCGGACCCCCGGCCTGCTCCGAGTCGGGGCCCGAGGCCGAGCGAACGGAGTGGCATCGACGACGCGGGATCGGCCGCCCTGAGCGCTGCCGCGAAGTGGCTTGGTCCAACAGGAACAGCCGCGCCGCGCCGCGTCGCGGGAGGGCGGCGGCGCGGGCGGCCGGGTCGGGCGCTGAGGGTCGCCGGCCCACCGGGCGGTGGCGTCGCCGCGGCCCACGCGGCCGGGGCTGGCGCATCCACGCGCGTGTGCATTGACCGACTGCGCCACCGGTCACTATCGGCGTTGCTCCGGCGGCTCCACGCGCGTGTGCATCACCTCGCGCGCGTGTGCATCGCTCCGCGCGCGTGTGATGGTAGGGTGTCTTCGCTCGGGCTGAAGCGTCGGTAAGGGGAGATCCATGGATCCCGGCATGCGCGCGTGGCTGAGGGATCCGCAGCGGTCTCGCCGCCGGGCAGGACGCAATCAAGAAGGGCACCGCGGCGGCGATCTCGTCGTCGGGCGAGGGCAAGAAGGCGGCGCTCGCGGCGTACTGCCTCAGCCAGTCCTCGGCCCTGCTCGACGCGGCCAAGGCGACCCGGGAGTCGTTTGTCGACAGCGCCGGTGACTTCGACAACCAGCAGATGACCATCGCCCAGATGGATCAGATCAAGCAGGCCAACGACGGGCTGCGGAATCAGGCGGCGCAGATCCAGAGCCGGGAGATGCTGGTGGGCTGGATGACCATGCTCGCCGGCGACACCCGCAACAAGGCGCCGGCCGGTTGGAACAACAGCATCGAAGATATCGACCAGGACGGGGTGCTGCGGGTGACCATCGAGGGGCAGAGCGGCAGGCCGACGAAGATCGTCGACGCCCGGGCCGACGGCCTCAACCCGACCTTGCGCGCGAGCATGAAGGGCATGAAGCTCGGCTCGATGCGCAAAGGTGGGCAGGTGGACGGTCAGGAGCGCAGCAACGGCATCGACCTGCTGGTGACCACGGCCCTCCACAAGTTCAAGGTGACGCCGGCGACCTGGACCCGTATGGAGCAGGCGGGCAAGGCCCCGACGTCCGAGGCCATCAGGTCCAAGGCCAATCAGGCGATCTGGTTCAGCCTGTTCGCCGAGCGCACCGGCAGCGTCTACTGGCAGGACACCGATATGGCCTGGGGTCACGACTTCAACTGGGGGGCCGATGCCGGGCGCTGGTTCCTCGACAACGTGCGGAACGGGGGGTTGATCGTGGCTGACCTCGACGCGATGACCCTGCCCACGGTCAATACATGAGCGAGCCCGCGCCTTCGGCCTGGGCGACAGCCCTGGAGGCGCTGCTCGTGTCGGGCCGGGCCGACGAGGCCCGCGCGCTGCTCGACGGGCTCCAGCCACCGCCGGCCGAGTTGGTCGCCCGCCGCGCCCGGGCTGCTGCCGCGCTGGCTCGCGGTGACTGGCCGGCGTGTGTTGACCAGATCCGCCTCAACCTCGAAGACGAAGAAGAGTCCGCGGTCGACTGGGCGAATCTGGCGGCGGCGCTGGGGCACGCGGGTCGCTGGGCGGCGAGCCGGGACGCGGCCATCCGGGCGATCGTCCTCGATCGGTCCCTGGCGGGGCCCTGGCGCGCGCTGCTGGAGGCGGAGCGGGCGCTCGATCTGCCCGCCGAGCCCGCGGTGCTCGTCGCGGCGCTGGCGCTGCACGGACAGCTCCCGGCGGTGGCCGACGCAGTGGCCGGGCGCGCCGAGCGGGTCGACGAGCCGCCGTCGGCCCTGGCTGAGGCGCTGCTGGCGTGCGGGCACCACCCGGCGGTGATCGCCCTGGCCGACCGTCGGCCGGACCTGCTCGAGCCGGGCTTGCAGGCGGCGGTGCTCGGGGGCGATCGCGCGGCGACGGTCCGCCTGGCCCGGGGGCTTCTCGACCGCAACCGGGCGCATGGCCCGGCGCTGACCGCGCTGCTCGACGTCGCCGTCGAGCAGGGGGCGTTCGATCGGGCGGTCCAACTGGGCGTCGCGCTGCTGTCCCATGGCCCGAGCCCGTATGCGTTGGCGCTGCTGCGCTTCGCGCTGGCTGAGATCGGTGATCGCGACGCGGAGATGCTGGAGCTGCTCGTCGCGAAGTCGGTAGCGGAGGCCGAGGTCGCCGCGCTCGCCCCCCGACTGGGCTGCGCAGCGCCGCTCGACGACGCGCTGCGGCCGGGGCTCGAGCTGCTCGCCGAGGCACTGCGCCACGGCCGCTTCACGATGACCCTGTCGGTCACCGCCCGCCTCGTCGAGCATCGCCCGGCGCATCAGGCAGCGCTCTGGGCCGGGCTGTGTGCGCTGCTCGCCGATCGCGGGCGCCCGATCGAGGGCCTGACCGCGGCGAGCCTCGCTCGCGCCGCGGACCCCGACGTGATCGACGACGCGCTGTTCCGCCGCCTCGACGCGCTGCTGGTGGCCGACGGGCGGGGCCTGCTGATGACTGGAGAGAGTGAGGCATGAAGACCCGACGCGCGCTCGCCCTGCTCGCCCCGACCGCCTGTTTGCTCCTGGCCGGTTGCCGGGGTGAGCGACCGGCCCCCGAGGCTTCGACCGCGACCCGACCGGCAGCCGGCCAGCCCACGGAGACAAGCATGGACTCGATCGTGGATCACCGCGGCGCCGCCATCGGCGTCGGCAGGGTCGAAGCGCTGGCCGCCGATCCGGCGCTGGCACACGTCACCGCCCTGGACCTCAGCGAGAACCCGATCGGGGACGCGGGCGCCGTCGCGCTGGCCCGCTCGCCGCACGCCGGCGTGCGCTGACTCGCCCGGCGCTTCGACCGCGGCGGGAGGACCCTCATCCTCTCCGAGGGCGTAGGCGTGGGCGACACGCTGACGACGGTCCGAGGTGTCTCCGCACCCTGTTAGACCCGTGCCGAGGGATCCGGGACCGCTCGTCGGGGTGCGCTATTGAGGCGCCGCGCCGGTCAGATCCCACACCGCGAAGTGCAGCCGCTTCGAACCGTCGATCCGCAGCGGCGGCGCGCCCTCGATCACCGGCGCCGGCTCGAGCGGCGCGAGCTTGAGGCAGACCGACCGCCGGGCGACCCGCACGGCGTCGAGCAGGACCGGGCCGGACAGCCGCGGGCCGGGTCGGGCCACCGTGCGCAGGGTGGTCCAGGTGTCGCTCTCGCCGCCCTTGTCGCGGGGGAACATCGGGTCGAAGAAGACGTGATCCACCGACTTCGCCGGCGCGCGCGCCAGCCAGACGCCGTGCTCGACATTCATTGCGCGAATATTTCGGGCGAGGTCGGGCCGATAATGCCACATGCCGTCGAGGGTGTAGAACAAGATCGGCGCCTGCTGCTCGAGCGCGAGCACGTCGGCCCCGGCCCGCGCGAGCAGCAGCGCGTCGTGGCCCATGCCCAGGGTGGTATCGACGACGCTGTGCCCCGGCTCGACGCCCATGATCTCCGGCAGCCGATCGCTGGGTCGGCGCAGGCGCCAGTGGGCCATGCCCGGGTGCCACGGCGCCGGCTTGCGGCCCGGGGCGAAGAGCCGCATGTTCTCGACGTTGATCACCAGCCCCGGGCGGTCGGTGGGCAGGGGCCGGGTGTAGTGCGGATCGGCGCCGATCCACGCGGCGATGTGCGCCAGTTCGGCGCGGGTGATGCCGGTGGTCTTGCTGGTGGCGAGGTAGAAGCGCGGCGGCATGGCGCGCACCATGCGCTCTGCCTCCGCCCGGCGCAAGCGCGCGGGCGTTGATTCTCCCGCGTGCTGCGAAGCTCTGCGCGGCGCTACGAGGCCCGCGCGGCGTCTCTGCCGGCCGCGATCGGCCCGTTCGGCGAGCGCCAGCGGAAGCGCGGCTCGATGGCGTCGCGCCGGCCCTCAACCGCGGCGGCGATACGGTCGCCGAGCACCGGCGCGAACTTGAAGGCGTGTCCGCTGCCGCCGGCGGCGACGACCAGCCCCGGGCGGGTCGGGTCGCGATCGATCCAGAAGTGGCCGTCGAAGGTATCGCAATAGGCGCACAGCCGGGTCGCCACCAGCGGCGCCTCGGCCAGCGCCGGCAGCGTATCGGCCAGAAAGGCCCGGGCCTCGGCGATGGTCGCGTCGCTCACCGTGCGCGGCGCGCCGTGGGGCAGCGGCACGCCCGCGGCGTGGCGGGCGACTTTGATGGTGCCGTCGGCCTTCGCCGGGAAGCCGTACCAGCCGGTGCGCGCGATGTCGGCGGCCCACGGGCCGAAGTGCGGCGGGCGCCACGCCGCGGCATCGTCGACCCGGAAGAGCAGGTTCGGGTGGCCCGTGGCGCGCATCATCGGCGTCAGCTCGGGCACCAGCGCGGTGGTCCACGAGCCGATGGCCACCACGGTGACGTCGGCCCGCAGCGTCTGCGCCTCGGCGGTGAGCACGCCCACCACCCGGCCGCCTTCTTCGAGCAGCGCGATGCCCGCCTCGTCGGTCAGCACCTCGACCCCGGCCGCCTTCACCTCGCGGTGCAGCTGCTTCATGGCTCCCTCGGCGTCGGCCCAGCCGGCCTGCGGGTTGAGGTAGCCATCGGGATAAACGTCGGCGCGCCACTGCGGGTGGCGCCGGGCGAGCTCGGCGGCGTCGATGCGCTCGACCGGCAGGCCGCGCGCCTTCGAAGCCGCGTAGGATTGGCCCTCGAAGCTCTCCGGCGACATCGGCCCGCGGGTGCGCAGCAGGAAGCCGTCCTCGTGGTAGACCGGCCCGCCGTGCGCCTCGGCCCAGCGCATATTCCAGCGGCGCCAGCCGGCGAGGGCGTCGAGGCCCATCGCGGTGTACACCGGGTCGTCGCCGTAGTCGGCGCGCACGACCTTCGAGCGGTCGGTGGACGCCGCCAACGGGTGGGGCAGGGGGCCGGGATCGATCAGCCGCACCCGATGCCCCCGGCGGGCGAGCGTCAGCGCGCCGGTGGCCCCGAAGACGCCGCCGCCGACCACGAGCACATCCAGCAGGGCCGCCGCGTCATCGCTCATCGGGTCAGTCTTCACGCCTCGCTCCTCACTCTTCGGTCACCGTCAGCACGAAGTCGCCGAAGCTGGCGCCCGCGGCGCCGACCGACTGCACGTCGGCCAGGATCGCGTCGAGCACCGCCTGCTGATCGGCGGCGTACGACAGGCCGATGTAGATGGTCAGCGGCAGCCGCGCGTCGTCGAACGTGATGGTCGGCGTATCGCCATCGAGCCCGTAGAAGACCTCGCCGAAGGCCTCGGGCTGGCCGGGCACGACGACGTGATAGACCGGCGGGTCGTTGGGGCCGCCGTCGGTGGTCAACATCGCCTCGACCGGGGTACCGACCACCTGACCCTGCAGGTCGACCCGCCGGGTCGCGCCGTCGCTGCCCAGGTTGCCGGTCAGGGTGAAGTCGAAGGGTCGATCCTCCCGGCCGCCCGGCGGGTGGTCGAGCACCATCCGCCAGACGTTGTTCTGCATGCCGCTGCGATAGCTGAAGGCGAAGTCGCCCGCCGCGCCCTCGTACTCGCCCGGGTTCACCGTCAGCGGCTCGCTGACGCCGCCGACCGTGGCGACGACCATGCGGCCATAGCAGTCGAAGGCGTCGCCGCCGGCGTCGGACCAGCAGTTGCCGATCAGGTCGTCGCGGGCCACATAGCCCCGCGGGTCTTCGGGCAGAACGACCGGCTCCCGCGAGCCGCGCAGCGCCTGCGGGCCGGCGCCGTCGACGACGATGTAGTAGTCCCCGGCCCGCGCGTTGGGCAGCACCGCGGTCGGGGCGTCGGCGCGGGCGCAGGCCAGCTCGGTCTCGGGCGCGTCGCAGACCCGGCGGATGGAGACCACCGCCCCGAAGTCAGTGCCCGGATCGTCCACGGACGCGATCAGCGTCGCCGGCTGATCGAGGGTGTAGACGAACGCCGCGTCGGGGGTCTGGAAGCCACCGCAGGTCGAGACGAAGCGGTCGGCGCCGCCCTCGACGGTCCGCCCGAGGATCGGATCCGCGCCGACGGGGGTGGCCGGCGCCGCGATGCACTGCTCCTCTTCGCGGGTATCGCCGCTGCCGGCGCAGCCCGCGTCGAGCGGCCAGTCGATCTGCCCGTCGCCGTCGTCGTCGATCCCGTTGGCGCACGCCGGGATGCCGCCGGGATCGGCCTCGTCGTCGTCGGCGGGCCCCACGCAGCCGATGTCGGCCAGATCGGGCAGGCCGTCGCGGTCGTCGTCGACGCCGTTGGCGCAGGCGGGCCCCGGCGGATCGTCCGACTCGTCGACGTCGTCGGCGTCGAAGCAGCCGATGTCTTCGAGGTCGATGCGGCCGTCGCCGTCGTCGTCGAGGTTGTTCTGGCAGGCGGGCTCGTCGCCTTCGTCGAGGTCGTCGGCGTCGTCGCAGCCGGGATCCTCGAGGTCGACGCGCCCGTCGCCGTCGTCATCGAAGGTATTCTGGCAGGCGGGCTCGTCCCCCTCGTCGTCGTCCCGATCGTCGAGGCAGCCCGGATCGTCCAGGTCGACGCGGCCATCGCCGTCGTCGTCCTCCTCGTTCTCGCATTGGGTCAGGACGGCTTCGGCCACCCGCACCGAGAGGGTGCCGGTGCCCGAGCGGCCCAGGTAGCCGTCGAGCATCAGGAAGTAGGTGCCCGCTTCGAGCCGATCGAAGGTCAGGCGGGACGCGGTCCCGGTGCCGCCGTCATCGTCGCAGTCGACCTCGCTCGCCGCGTCGTCGCAGTCGGTGCGCAAGTGAATGAGCGTATCGTAGCTGCGGCCGTTGATCTCGAGGTCGACGAACGAGCGCTGATCGAGGATGAGCACGCCGACGGTCACCGGCCCGCCGCCGCCGCAGCGGCCGCGGCCGGCCACCGGGTTGCCGGTCGTATCGAACTGCACCTCGCCGCCTTCGGGCGGCAGCCGCACGATGGCGTCGGTGAAGGCGCAGTAGTCCACCTCGAACGGCGCGCCGGCCGCCGGGCACTGCGGATCTGCGCGATCGACGAGGCCGTCTTCGTCGTCGTCGATGCCGTTGGCGCACTCGGGCAGCACCGCGGGGTCGTCTTCGCTGGTATCGGCGGCGCGGCTGCAGCCGGGGTCGGCCAGATCGACGCGGCCGTCGCCGTCGTCGTCGACGCCGTTGTCGCAGGCGACGTCGAACTCGTCGTTGTCGCGCGCGTTGTCGCAGCCGGGGTCGGCGAGGTCGACGCGGCCGTCGCCGTCGTCGTCCCGGTCGTTATCGCACTGCGGCGCGGGGCAGACCGCCGGGGCGTACGGGCCCCATTGCCCCGCGAAGCACGCCCGCGCGCGCACGACCTGCACGTCGGGGCAGTCCTCCTCCTCGCGCAGCCCGTCGACGCAGATGTCGGGGTCGTCGCACGGGCTGTAGGGCCCGAAGAGGCCGTCGACGCACTCCGCCGACTCGATCCCGCGGCCGTTGAGGCCACACGGCTGCTCGTCCACGCTGCCGTTGACGCAGCCGTCGGGGTCGTTGCACTGCCCGAACGCGCCGTAGCGTCCCGCCGCGCAGACCCGCACCCGCTCGCCGTTGCCGTTGATGCCGCACGGCTGGCTATCCCGCCCGCCGTCGACGCACTCATCGGGGTCGTCGCACGCGCCGAAGAGCCCCCAGCGGCCCTCGGCGCACAGCCGGGTGCGCTCGCCGCGATCGTTGAGCCCGCAGGCCTGGGACTCGCGCCGGCCGTCGGTGCACTCGTCGGGGTCTTCGCAGACGCCCAGCGGGCCGAACTGGCCGTCTTCGCAGGTTCGCGCCCGCTCGCCGCGGCCGTTGACGCCGCAGACCACCGTGCTGCGCGCGCCGTCGACGCACGCGTCGGGATCGTCGCAGTCGCCAAAAGCCGGCCACTGACCGTCGACGCAGGCCCGCTCGCGCGCGCCGCGATCGTTGAGTCCGCATGCCTCCCGCTCGACGCCGCCGTCGACGCAGGTGTCGGGGTCGTCGCAGTCGCCGAAGTCGCCCCATTGGCCCGCGGCGCAGACGCGCTGGCGCGCGCCGCGGCCGTTGAGCCCGCACGGGTCGTCTTCGGTGGCGCCGTCGGCGCAGACATCGGGATCGGCGCAGTCTTCGAAGGCCGACCACTGGCCCTCTTCGCAGGTGCGCAGCTGCTCGCCGCGGTCGTTGAAGCCGCAGGGCACGACCTCTTCGGCGCGGTCGACGCAGGTATCGGGGTCGTCGCATTCGGACCACGGGCCCCAGACGCCGTCGGCGCAGACCCGGCTGATGCGCCCGCGATCGTTGAGCCCACAGGGCCGGCGCTCGGTGGCGCCTTCGGTCTCGCACGGCTGAGCGGGCTGTCCGCCGACGCCGCCCTGGCCGCCGTCGCCGCCCATGCCGCCCTGGCCGCCCGCGCCGCCGTCGCCGCCCATACCGGCTTCGCCGCCCGCGCCGCCGTCGCCGCCCATACCGGCCTCGCCGCCCGCGCCGCCGTCGCCGCCCATGCCGGCCTCGCCGCCCGCGCCGGCCATTCCGGCTTCACCGCCCGCGCCGCCCTGGCCGCCTTCGCCGCCATCGCTCTCGGTGCCGCCGTCGTCGTCCCCGCCGCCGCCGCCACCGCCGCCGCCCGGCGGCACACAGGCCATCGCCAGCATGAGCGCCAGCGCCAGCGCGCCGCGCGTCGTGGTCCGCATCACAGTCATGGTGTTCCCCGCATCGGATGGCCGCCGTCGATGCTAGCAGATCCCGGGGAAAGTACACCTGCTGCGCCGAACGTGAGGCCGCGCCCTGCGGCGTTGCTCCTTCTCGACTTGCCTCCAGCAAGGCATCGGCGTCGCGCCTTGCCGGCCACGGCCTCACGTCCGGCTCGCGACGGCGACTTCCCCCGGTCTCTTCTAGATGTGCGTCACGCCCCGGGACAAGCGGGATTGTCCGTGGACGGGGGCGCGCGCCGCGGATACGGTCGTCTTCGCCTGCACGGAGTCGCCGATGAACGTCTGGGGCCGCGTCGCCGCCGATCTGGAGCTCGAGCCCGACCTGCACCGCATCGGTCGACCGCGGCCGCGCCAGGCCTTCGTCGGGCGCCACCGCGGCTGCCGGGTGACGCTGGTCTTCGATACGCTGTCGGGCGCGGTGCGCGGCAGCGTGGCCAGCTCGCGGGACACCGTGCTCACGGGAGAGGACAGCCTGCGCGTCGTCGAGCGGGCCGGGCTGCACGGCTGGCCCAGCGGGGTGCACACCGGGGACGCCGACTTCGACGAGCGGGTCGCCGTGCTCGCCGCCAAGCCCGACGAGATCCTGCTGCGGCTCGACGTGCCGACCCGCAGCCTGCTGGCCGAGATGCTCGAGCTCGGCGTCTGGATCACCGACGATCAGGTTCTCATCGAGCCCCGCGCCACCGCGGCGATGGGCACGCTGGCCGAGGCCATGCAGCTCATCGACAGCGCCGTCGACCTGCTCAAGGCGCTGCGAGCGTCGACCCCCGAGCAGCTCATCGAGATGGCCTTCGGCGATCCGTCGGCCGCGCAGCGGGGCCGGGCCTGGAGCCGGGTCAAGCGCATGGTCGGGCGCGAGACGCGCTGGGCGAAGCCGATGCTCGACGCCATCGAGCGCAACCGGCCGCCGGAGGGCCCGGCGCTGCTCGCGCGGGTCGAGCCGTCGGTGTACACCTTCGACCAGTGGCTGCGGGTGCTCGATCTCTACCCGACCGAAGGCGGGACCGCGCTGCTGCGGGGGTGGCCGGTCGCCGACGAGCTCGCGCGCGGCCCGGAGATCATCGACCGGGTGGCGCGGTGTCTCGTCGATCCGAGCCGCCGGGCGCCGCCCCGGGACGCGCTCGCCGAGAACCCGAAGGTCTTCGGGCGGCTGCTGGACGCGCTCCGCCTGCGCCCGGACGTGCTGTGGACGATGGCCGACTGGCCCTTCGCCGACGAGGCCCGCCACATCGAGCTGCTGGCCGCGCTGGCCACGCACGACGCGCCGCGGGTCGCCGAGCGGCTGGCGGCGACGACGCCCGAGACCACGGACGGCGAGCTGGCCTGGGTCGCCGCGGCGCAGTCTCTGCCGGGGCCGTCGACCGTGCAGTTGCTGGCCGGCTTCAGCCCCAAGACCCGCGGCGGTCAGCGGTCGCTCTTCACCGCGCTGCAACAGCACGAGGGCACCGCCACCGATATCGCCCTGCTGGCCTGGACGCAGCAGGCCACGTCCCTGGTCGCCGAGGTGCAGCCGCAGGTCTTCGTCGACGTGGCCCGGCGTATCGCCGAGGCGCTGGATGTGGCCCCCGACGGCGCGCTGCTCGAGCGCTGCGATACACAGCTTCCCCCGCCGTTGACCCGGGCGCTGACGACGGCGTTGGTCGCGTGCAGGCCGCGCCATGGCGCGGGCTGGCTGGCGCGGCACGCCCCCGACTGGCGCGGCAGCGACCCCGAGAGAGAGGCCGGTCTGCTGGGCATCCTGGGCGAGCTGGGCGATCCCGCCGGGCAGGCGCGCTGCATCGCGGCGCTCGGCGGCAGCGACTTCCTGCGCATCGCCGCGGCGCGCGCCCTCGCCAGCTGCGGCACGGCCCTCGCGCTGCAGCCCCTCGACGCGCTGACCGGCTTCTTCGCGCCGAGCGAGGTCAAGGCCGCGGCCAAGGCGGCGATCGAGGCCATCCGCGAGCGGGAGACCCGCGGACCGCGCGGCGGCTTGACCGTGAGCGAGGCCGCGCCCGGCGGCGGGCTGTCGGTGGACGAGGGCTGACGGGCAGCGCCCGGGCTGTCAGTCGACCCAGGGGCCGGGCAGGGTGAGGCGGCCCATCGCGCCGGCGGCGTCGCCGTAGAGCACGCCGTCGCGGCCGTCGGGCGCCAGGGCCATCACCGGCACGGGCAGCGTCCAGCGGGTGACCGGCTTCAGGTCGCGCCAGCCGATGACGACCCGATCGGCGCCGGCGGTGAACACCGTGCGGCCGTCGTCGGCCACCGCCAGGACCACGATCCGCGCTGCGTGGCCGGCCGCCGGCTCGCTCGGGTTGTCGCCCTCGCCGGCGCCGTGGCGGATCAGCCGGCCCGATCGATCGCCGAGATACAACGCCCCGTCGGGCGCGAAGGCCAGCGCGGTGATGCGCCCGGCCTGCGTGGTCGTCGCGTCGGCGCCATCACGATCGCAGACGAGCAATCCGCCCTTCTCGTCGGCCACCGCGACGCGGTCGTCGGGCCCGATCGCCACCGCCAGCGGATAGCTGCCCAGCTCGATGCGGGCGACGTCGCGCAGGGTCTCGGCGTCGAGGATGTACAAGGCGGGGTCGAGCGTCGCGAGGGCGATGCGCTCGGCGCCGACCGCCACCCCGTCGATCGAGGCGCCGGCGGTCGTGCGATAGCACTCCACCGACGGGCGGTTGATCATCTCCCAGCGCTCGAGCCCGCGGGCGCGGGTGCTCGATACGGTCACCGGCCCGTGCCGCCACCAGCCGCCGCCGATATAGCCCGCGGCGTTGTGCATCGAGCGCACCTTGCGCAGCGCGTGGCTCTCGATGGGCGCCAGCGCGGTATCGCGCACGACGAACTGCCCGTCGCGGCCCATGCTCCACGGCCGACCTTCGGGGTCGAAGCCCACCGCGGTGATCGCGTGGCTGTGCGGCGGACTCAGCTCGGCCTCGAAGACCGCGTCGCCGTCGAAGACCAGCAAGCGCCCGTCGGCGTCGCCCAGCGCGACCAGCTCGCCCTGCGGCTGCACCGCCAGCACGTCGCACCCCGCGCCGCCGGCCCGCAGGTGGCTGGCCAGGCTGCCGTCGATGGCGAAGCGGCGCAGCCCGCGGTCGGCGCTGCCGGTGAGCGCGATGCCGTCGGGGGTGAACGTCGCGCAGCGCACCTCGCCCAGGTGTCCGCGCAGGTGGGACTCGGGTGGGCCGATGCCGTCGGGCCCGAAGAGGCGGACGGCGGCTTGCGAGGCCTCGGCGGCGTCGTGGAAGCTGCTGCGCACGATGATGCGGTCGTTATGCGGATCACGGGCGATGATCCGGTCGCCGCCGGCGGTGTGCTGCGGCTTCTCGGCGCCGACGGGCCCGCCGAGCATCACCCCGCTGGTGCAGCCCGACCAGACCCAGGGGAAGCCGCCCAGGTCGGTGAAGGTGACCATGCAGATCGGGTCGCGATGCCCGCGCCAGGTGGCGATGCAGTCGCCGCGGTGGGCGTCCCATACGCGCACGGTGCGATCGGTCGAGCCGCTGGCGACGAACGCGCCGTCGGCGCTGATGGCGACGGCGGTCACCCCGCCGGTGTGGCCTTCGAAGACGGCCAGCTGTTCGCCGGTCCACAGGTGCCAGACCCGCAGCGTCTTGTCGCGCCCGGCCGAGAAGAGCCGCTCGCCGTCGGGGTGCACCGCGAGCGCTTCGCCGCCCCGCTTGTGGCCGGCGAAGCTGCGGATCTTCTCGCCGGTGAACGCCGACCAGAGGTGGATCGGGGCGTCGTCGCCAATGCTGACGATGTGTCCGCCGTCGTGCGTGAAGGCCACGTCGCGCATGTCGCGCCGCTGGGCCTGCACCACCCAGCGGGGCAGCGGCGCGTCACGAAAGTGCGGGGTCGGGCTGAGGTCGGTCATCGGTGGCTCCTGGCGCGCGGCGGGCAGAGGTCCCGTCGAGAGACTGCCCGCCCGCGGCGGCGCGATCCACCCCACAAAACCGACAACGGGCGACTGTGTGTGGTGCTTTCCCGTGAATAAGTCGCTTGGGCGGCCCCGTGAGGCCCGTTTGAAGGCTGGTTTCCCGTGAATAGCGGGTTCAGGGCGCGCGCTTGAGCACCAGCACCTGCGGCCCCATCGTCATGCGCATGAACTGACCGTCGACGTCGAGGATCAGCGTCTCCCGACCGCCGCCGGCCTCGCCGGCCGGCGCGAAGCGCACGTCGAGGGTGTAGCGATCACCCTCGCGCTGCACCAGCGCCCAGCGGTTGGTCTGGTCGCGCCCGCCCATCGAGATCGACGCGGTGCCGTCGGCGCGCCACTCGAACTGCACCTGCGCGAGGAAGCTCTGCGCCGCGTCGCGGGCGGCCTTCTGCTGCTCGGCGGTCATCGACGCCAGCCGGCGATCGGCGCTGAGGGTGCGCGGGATGTCGACCGTCCAGCGGCCGATGATCGCCGCCGCCTGCTCGCGGGGCAGGGCCGGCTTGCCCGCGGTCTCGGCGCCCGGGCGGGCGAAGACGAGCACGGTGCCGTCGTGCTGCATCACCAGCCGCCCATCGTCGACGCGGCTCTGGTAGTCGGCGGTATTGAGGCGGTTGTCGTGGGCGTCGACGATGCGGATCAACAGGCCCGCGTCGGTGGCCTCGACGGTGTAGACCCCCTCGCGGCGGCCGTCGGGGAAGCGGGCGGTGGCTCGGCCGTCGGGGGTGAACCGCAGGCGGGTCTGGCCGATGAGCTTGCGCGCGGCGTCGAGCGCGCCGTCGGCGGCGGCGGCCTTCTGCATGGCGGGATCCGCCGCCAGGGTGGCCTCGACGTCCACCTGCCAGTTGCCGATGATCGCCTGCCGTGGATCCCCGGGCTGCAGCGTCAGCGCGCCCTGACCCTGAGCGCCGTGGCTGTGGCCGTGGCCGTGGCCGTGGCCCGGCCCTGCGAGCGCCGGCGTCGTGATGAAGCCGATGGCCGCGAGCAGCGTGAGCATTGCGAGCGGATGGGCGAGGCGGGGGCGGGTCATGGTCGACTCCAGGGCCGGGGGTCGCGCGATACTGCGGTGAACCGCGGCCCGGGTCGAGACATTTCCGGGGCGCGCGGCCGGGCTCGGGCCGGGGTTCGGGCGCGCGGCGGTGCTGAAGGGCAGGGGCGTCAGCGGTCGGGGCGCTCCACGTCGTCGTAGAACCAGGCGTTGGCCAGGTCGAGCTCGATGACCGTCGACAGGCCGGCGCAGCTGCCGTCCTCCTGGCGCAGCATGTCGGCGAAGGTGCGGCCCACCGTATCGAGGGTGCCGGGGATGTTCTGCCCGCCCTCGATGTTATTGGCGATGTAGAGCAGGTTCTCCATGAGCACGATGCCGCCGACCATCGCCCATTGCGGGCCGTCCTCGCCGATCACCATGCGCACCCGGGCCTCGGTCACGGTGACCAGGAACTCGAAGTCGAAGACGTAGATCGGCAGCTCGATCTCGACCGGACCGGCTTCGAGGACGCCGTCGACAATGGTCGCCGGCGCCCGACTCCACGGGGCCTCGCGGTCGACGTCGAAGGTCTGCCACTGCTCGATGCGGTCGTCGGTGCCCACGTAGGGCAGGCCGATCCCGCGCAGCAGCGTCAGGGTCACGTCGTCGTCGTAGTCGAGGCTGTCGACGCCGTCGATCTCCAGCATCACCAGCAGGTCGCCCTCGTTGATCGCCGCCTGCACCAGCGCCTCGAGCGCCGCGCCGCCGACCCGCTCGATGAGCGGCACGACCCACGCCAGCGCGTTGTCGACGCCTTGCTCGCCGTCGGGGGTGACGAAGTCGGGCTGGCTGCAGCTCTCGCGATCGCTGCGATCGCTGATCCGGTCGTCGAGGTCGAAGCCGATGCTGACCCCGTCGGTCTGCCGGGCGAACTTCAGCGTGCGGGCCACCGCCAGCCGGGTCGGCGGCGGCGGCGGCGTGACCCGGGGCAGGGGATCGCGCTCGGCGGCCGCCGGCGCCTCGGGGCTGAGCGGGGTCTCGTCGACGTCGACGCCTTCGTGGCAGCCGGCGGCGAGCATCGCCGCGAGGCACAGCGTCAGGGCCGCCGGGTTGATCGTGGGTCGCCTCATGCTTCGATCGCCCCCAGCCCGTCTTCGACATAGCCGCCCTCGGCGCCCCATGAGCCCGCGTTTAGCCCGCAGGCCCGCTGCAGCGTCAGCATCACCTTGCTCGTATTCTCGGCGAACGGCGAGCGGTAGTGCACCCCCGTCTTCAGCCGCCCGTTGGCCGAGCCGGCGATCACGATGGGGAACTCGTCGAGGCTGTGGATGCGCCCGTAGGAGATGTCGCTGGTCGCGAGCAGCGCCATGTGGTCGAGCAGGCTGCCGTCGCCCTCTTCGACCTCGCTCAGCCGCTGCACCATGTAGGCGTACTGGGCCATGATCTCGGTCACGATGCGGCGCACCTGCGGCTGCGGCTCGGGCTCGTCGTGGGTCAGGTTGTGGAAGCCTTGATCCGATCCGGCGAGCAGCAGGTTCTGCACCGGGCTGTTGACCTGATAGCTGAAGACCCGGCTCTGGTCGCAGGCGAGCGCCATCACCGCCAGATCGGTCATCACCCGGCTCTTCTCGGGCAGCGGCGGCCGGCCGTCGACGTACTCGAACTCCGAGTCGGGCGCGACGGGTCGGCTGCACGCGTCGAGCTGCGGCGGGTCGGCCTCGAGCCGCTGAATGCGCCGCTCGAGCTCGCGCACGCCGGTGAGGTGCTGGTCGAGCCGGGCCCGATCGGCCACCGAGAGCCCGCGCTGGAAGCGATCGATGTCGCCGGCCACCGCGTCGAGCACCGACCGACGCAGGGCCAGTTTGGGGTCGACCGCGCTCTCTTCGCCCGGCGCCCGGAACTCGGGGCCGAACAGCCGCTCGAACAGCGCCGCGGGCGAGGTCTCGGGCGGGTTGGCGTTGTCCGGGCCGTTGAAGCTGATGATGTGCCGGTTGGGATACAGCGCCACCTCGAGCGAGCGGAAGCGCGTCTCGCCGCCGATCTCGGCCGCGATGGCCTGATCGATCGTCGGCCCGTTCATCGTCTGGTCTTCGTGGCTCTTGACCCACAGCGGCATGCCGGTCAGCACGCCCGCCGTGCCCGCGTGGTGCGGGATCGAGTTAGGCACCTTGAGCGCCGTGCCGCTGACCACCGAGATGCGATCCTTGACCGGCGCGAGCGGCTGCAAGAGCTCGCTGAGCTGCCACGCGTCGCCGCTGCCTTCGCCGGTGGGCACCCAGGCGTCGGGGCGCATGCCGTTGCCCCAGAAGAACAGCCCGAAGCGGGTGGGGAAGCTGCCCTGCGCGAGCGCCTGCTTGCCGGCGAGCGTCTCGAGCCAGGGCAGGGCGATCGAGACCGCCGCGCCGCCGAGCACGCCGCGCAGAAAACCGCGGCGCGAGAGCCGCGGACGATGGAGGATGTCGGCCATCACGCGCCCTCCTCGATGGCGCCCGCCTCGCGGAAGGCGGGGCTCAGGATGAAGTCGAACAGCAGCCCGCCGAAGCGGTGGCCGTCGGCGGCGAAGCGGTCGGCGAGGGTCTGCACCAGGGTCTCCTGGTCGCTCTCGTCGAGCGTGCCGGTGCCGTAGCGGAAGACGTGGCGCGCGACGCAGAAGCCGAAGCCGGGATCGGCGGCGATCAGATCGGCGAGCCCGTCGGCGTCGGCGAAGCGCAGCCCGTCGAGGTCGCCGGTGGGATCGATCGGCGCGCCGTTGTCGGTGGTGCGCGCGACGCCGAGCCCGTCGAAGGTCTCGAACGCCAGCCCGATGTTGTCGGTGAGCACATGACAGCCCTTGCACGCCGGGTTGGTCAGGTGCTCGGCGACCCGCTCGCGCAGGGTGCGGGTGGTGCCCGACGGCTCGGGGATCGACGTGTCGACGCCCGAGGGCGGCGGCGGCACGATCTGGCAGAGCAGCTTCTCGCGCACGAACTTGCCGCGCAGGGTCGCCGACGTGCTCGTCGGGTGGCTGTTGAGGGCCAGGAAGCTGACCTGGCCGAGGAAGCCCCGGCGCCCGCTCTCCGGCGGCAGTTCGACCCGGGCGAAGCCGTCGCGGGCCGGCGCCCGCACGCCGTAGAGCGCCGCCAGCTTGCGGTCGACGAAGGTCTCGCGGGCGGTGATGAAGCCGCGGAAGTCGGCGTCGCGGGTGAAGACGAGGTCTTCGATGACCGCGATGGTCTCGGCGCGCGCGGCGGGGCCGACCTCGGGGCTCATCGCGGTGAAGACCGCGGTGTCTTTGTTGAGCGCGTCGAGGTCGTCGAGCCCGAGCCACTCGACGAAGATGCGCAGCACGCCCTCGCGGGCTCGCGGGTCGGCGTACATGCGCTCGGCGTGGGCCCGCAGACCGGCGTCGGTGGTCAGCTCGCCGGCCTCGGCGGCGTCGAGCAGCGCGTCGTCGGGGGTGACGTTCCACAAGAGGAAGCTCAGCCGGCTGGCCATCTCGTAGTCGGTGAAGCGCCGTCGGCTCGTATCTTCGGGGTCGGGCTCGCCGACCTCGCGCCGAAACAAGAAGTTGGGCGACTGCAGCAGCGCGGCGAGCCCGAACTCGAGCCCGCCCACCGCGTCGCCGAGGGTCTCGCCGGCGGCGTTGGCCAGATCGGCGATGGCGACGACCTCGTCGGGCGTCAGCGGGCGGCGCCAGAGCCGGCGGCCGTGTATCGCGACGAAGGCCTCGACGCACGACCGGTCGACCTCGGCGGCATCACAGGGCAGGTGGCGCGCGCGGCGCTCGGTATCGAGCACCTGGCCGGCGATGGCATAGGCCGCCCGCTCGAAGTTCTCGACCCCGCGCGGCGACAGCGTGCTGACCCCGGCGCCCACCGCGAGCAGCCCGCCTTCGCGCACGTCGGGCTCGGGCGACGGCGGCACGACGATGTCGTCGCCGAAGACGGCGCTGATGCTGCGGGCGTATTGCGCGCCGGTGAGGCGCGGGATGGGCGGCGGCCGGGGCTCGAACTCGGCGGTGGCCGGATCGGCCGGTGGCTCGACCGGCGGCTCGGCGGTGATCTCGTCGGCGGCGCAGCCGACGAGCACCGCACCGAGCGCCGTGGCGGCGAGTAGCAGTCGGAACATGGAATCTCCGGGGGCGACGAGCTGCGCCGCCAGGGTAGCGAGCGGCGCGGTTCGCCTCAATGTGTGCGTGGACGGGCAGGGGGCGGCGCCGGGACCTTCGGCCCCGCCGAATCGATCGCGCGGCGCGGGCATGGCGCCCGGGGGACGGGCGCGAGGTCCGGCGAAGAGCGGGCGCGGCGCTGCGGGACGGGTGCGACCTCCGGCGGCAAAGTCGCTGATGGCCGGGGGACGGGTGCGAGGTCCGGCGGCAAAGTCGCTGATGGCTGGGGGACGGGTGCGAGGTCCGGCGGCAAAGTCGCTGATGGCCGGGGGACGGGTGCGAGGTCCGGCGGAGAAAGCGCTGATGGCTGGGGGACGGGTGCGAGGCCCGGCGGCAAAGTCGCTGATGGCTGGGGGACGGGTGCGAGGTCCGGCGGCAAAGTCGCTGATGGCCGGGGTACGGGTGCGAGGCCCGGCGGAGAGAGCGCTCATGGCCGGGGTACGGGTGGGAGGCCCGGCGGAGAGAGCGCTCATGGCCGGGGTACGGGTGGGAGGCCCGGCGGAGAAGGCGCTCATGGCCGGGGTACGGGTGGGAGGCCCGGCGGAGAAAGCGCCTATGGCCGGGGTACGGGTGCGAGGCCCGGCGGAGAAAGCGCTCATGGCCGGGGTACGGGTCATGGGCTCGCTCGACGATGTCTCCATGGCCGGCGTCGAGCATCGCACCCTGTTCGCATCGCTCCGCGGCGACGACCAGACGGGTCGGGCCCGTGCCCGAGCGGCCAGCGCGCCGCGTCGTTTGAGCAGCGACCCGTTCGCCAGACGCTGACGGAGGCGGTCGTCGAGGGTCGCAGGTTGTCCCGAGGGCTTGCGGGGGTGCGCGTTCGAGGGTCACAGGTTGTCCCGAGGGCTTGCGGCACTTTGCCGGCGAGGGTCAGAGGTTGTTCCGAGGTCTTGCGGGGGTGCGCGTTCGAGGGTCGCAGGTTGTCCCGAGGGCTTGCGGCGGTGCGCGTTCGAGGGTCGCAGGTTGTCCCGAGGGCTTGCGACACTTTGCCCGCGAGGGTCAGTGCTTGCTCCGAGGGCTTGCGGTCCTCTCTGAACGAGGGTGGCAGGTTGCTCCGCGGGCCTGCGGTGTCGGCCCGATGGAGGTCGATCCCGTTCGACGGGCCGCCAGCCGAGGGTTTCGCCGGGCCCGGAGATCGTCTACGCTGCGTTTGTCGATTCGGGTTCGGGTTCGAGCCCGCTCGGTCTTTGAAATCTTCCAGCGGCGCGAAACTCCCCACCTCGCATGCCCCGTCGATCGAGGGGGGTCTGCACATTTCGGAGAAAGGCCCTGATTTCAGGGGTTTCCGAAGCTCTTTGAGCCGGTTGGCCAGCGGTTCGCGGGCCATGTCCCGGTCTGTAGAAGGGGGTGGGGAATATAGAAGCAGTATTCGGCTGCGGATCCGGTGGTTTGCGCGGGCTGCTCCCGCAGCCCTTCCCCGCTCACGAGGGGATTGAGACAAGTAGGTCGACTCGACCGCCGGCTCCAGCCAGTCTGCCAGCCCGCAGCCCTTCCCCGCTCACGAGGGGATTGAGACAGGAGGGCCCATGTCTTGGGGGGAAGCGATGCTCCCCGCAGCCCTTCCCCGCTCACGAGGGGATTGAGACATGCTCTGGTCGATGTCTTGAGGAGACGGCGGCGAGGGACTGCCCGCAGCCCTTCCCCGCTCACGAGGGGATTGAGACACGTGCCGACTTGCAGCTTGATTCACTTTGGGGCTCAGGCCCGCAGCCCTTCCCCGCTCACGAGGGGATTGAGACAACATCAGCGAGAAGAGGAAGCCGAAGATCAGAGCGCTATCCCGCCCGCAGCCCTTCCCGGCTCACGAGGGGATTGAGACAAGTCCCGGCTTGCGGGAGAGCTCCTGACGCGCGGAGCCACCCCGCAGCCCTTCCCCGCTCACGAGGGGATTGAGACAGCCCTCTCCGGACGGGACGCACTCCTTCCGCCCC
>JAUHXC010000054.1 GCA_030427205.1 bacterium
CGCGGCACGTCCTGCCGGTCCCCGTGGGGGCCGACGGGTCGGCGCTGGGGGCGCTGTTCGCCGATACGGTGAACCGGGTGGACGTGGACCGGTGGTGCCGCTGGGCCGAGCGCGCGGAGCGGGACGATGGGGGGCTGTATGCGAAGGAGACGATAGCCGGCTGGTGGCGCGTGATCTGCGCCTTCTTGCGGGACATCGCGGCCGAGATGGGGGCGCCGGACCCGATCCACCGGGTGAAGGGGCCGCGCATCGTCGGGCGGGCGAAGCGCCGGGAGCAGCGCACGCTCTCGAAGCGGGACCTGTACCGGTTGGTGGCGGCGATGCCGGAGCACCGGTACGCCGAGGCCTACGTGCTGGCCTATACCGGCATGCGGGCGGGCGAGCTGTACGCCCTGGAGTGGCGCGACATCGACGAGGAGGCCGGGGTCATCCGGGTCCGGCGGGCGCACCGGCACGGCGACGTGGAAGCGGTGAAGACCGACGACCCGCGCGACCTGGCGCTGACCGCCGGGCTGCGCAAGGTGCTGCGGGACCACCGGCGGCGCACGACGCGCGTGGGCGAGGGCTCTGTGGCCCTTCCGCCGGCGTTGCTGCGGGCGCTGGCCGAGAAGGACCGCATCGCCAACGCCGACGTGCGGCGGACCCTCGGCTACTCCGACAGCAAGGCCCGCAAGGCCCTGCGGGCATGGGTGGCGGCGGGGCTGCTGGTGCGGCGCGGGGCGAAGACCCGGCCGCATTACCGGCTCGGGCGGGGTCAGGTGGATGTCAAAGCGCTGCCCCGCACGCCGAAGAAGCCGCTGGTGTTCCCCTCGCGGACGGGCACGTACCGCGAGCCGTCGGCGCTGACGGACGCGATGCAGAAGGTGGCCGCCGAGCTGGGCATCGAGCAGAGCGTGGGCTGCCAGGTCGTGCGGCGCACGTTCAATACGCTGATGCTGGCCGCGGGGGTCGACCGCATCGTGCTCCGGTCGCAGATGGGACACTGCTCGGAAGAGATGACCGAGCGGTACGCCGGTGTGGACCCGGAGCTGAAGCGGGAGGCCGTGGAGCTCATCGAAGGCCAGGCCGAGGAGGAGGCCTGATGTCGGCCCGATGCTGCATCACCCGGAACATCACATCGCCGCAAGGGCCCGGAATGACGAGCTTTTGCCGATACGCGGCGGGCGATGTCGTGGCCGGTTTGATGCAATCGTGATGCAATCGGCTGGATTGCAGTCGTAGCGGAATGGGTGGAAAAAGAAAAAGCCCCCGGAAACCGGGGGCTTAGGCGGAGCGGGAAACGGGACTCGAACCCGCGACTTTCAGCTTGGGAAGCTGACACTCTACCAACTGAGTTATTCCCGCACCGGGAACGTAAACGCCTATATAGAGATACGCCCCGGCGCTGTCAACTCTCCAGTGCTGCCAGCCGTGCCTTCACGTCGAGGAAGTCGTCCATGCCGGCGGCCACGATGCTCTCGAACTGAGCGCGGGCTTGATCGGTCTGTCCAAGTTGCTCGTAGAGGTTGGCCAGGTCGTACTGCAGGCCTGCACGGGCGTTGAGGGGCAGGTCGGGGGTGTCCAGCGCTTTGCGCAGCGTCTCGACGGCCAGGTCGGAGGCGCCCTGCTCGGCGTGGCACAGCGCGATGATGCGCAGGGCCTCGGCCCGCTTGTCGGACCGGCGGGCGGCGAGTTCGAGTTCGGCGATCGCCTTCTTGTATTGGCCCATCTCCTTGAAGGCCAGGCCGAGGTCGAAGTGGGTGTCCGCCTCGTCGTCGCCCAGATCGCTGAGCTCGGCGCCCTTCACTTCGCCGAAGTCCAGGTCGAAGTCGTCCGTCAACCCGCTGAGGAAGTCGTCGTCGTCTCCGAATGGGCTCGGGCTCTCGATTTTCTCGGTTCGCGCGAGCAGGCCTGGATGATCGGGGTATTGGGTCCTCAACTCGCGCAGGAGCTCCTGCGCGTCGTCGAGCAGGTTGCTCTCGATGAGGAAGTCGATCTCGGCGAGTTCTTCTTCGAGATCTGCGGTGGTGGCTGCCTGTGGCGCAGACGTATCGTGGGCGAGTTCGCCGGCCTCGGTCTGGTCGGTGAGCGAGGGTTCGGGTTCGTCGCTCTCGAACATGTCCGCCACCGCACTGACGTTGACCGCGATGGTGTCGTCTGCATCGTCTGCGGACGCCTGCTCGATGGCGGGCGCCGGCGGGTGCAGCAGTGCCTGGTCGTCGGCCTCGGGCGTGGCGGGAGGCGGGCTGACGGGCTTCATCGGCGCCGCTGGCTTGGGCGGTGTCGGCGTCGCGCGGTTGCCGAGGCTCAATGAGCTGGCGGTGAGCGGCTTCGGCGCGCTCGGCAGGCCGGTGTCGAGCTTCAAGCTGGCGGCCCCGAGGCCCGGGGGCCGGGGTATCGATCGGGGGCGGGCCGCGATGGCCGGGTCAGGCGCTGACTCGGTCGGTTCCGGTTCGTCGACATCGGGGGCGGTCTCGGGCGCCGTCTCCGGTTCGTCGGTGGGTTCCGGCAGACTCGGCGCTTCGCCGACGTCTTCTGTGTCGCCGCTGTCGTCGATCTCGAGCGCGGGAGGCTCGGCGGCGAGATCGTCGTCGGTCTGCTCCGCAAGCTCGGGGATCGCGTGGTCGGCGGTGATCTCGGCCAGGTCGTCGGCTGTTTCCGGCGCGTCGGCCGGCTCAGCGCCGCGTTCGGCCGCGGTATCGATGTCTCCATCGCCACTGGCTGCCGTTGCGCGGTCGATGGAATCGTCGGCGCTGCCGAGGTCGAGGTCGAGGTCGCTGTCGAGATCGAGGGCGTCGCTGTCGAGGTCGAGATCGACGTCGCCGCTGTCTTCGCTGCCGAGGTCGAGATCGGCGTCGCCGCTGTCGTCGCTGCCGAGGTCGAGATCGAGGTCGAGGCCGCCGCTGTCGTCGCTGCCGAGGTCGAGATCGAGGTCGGCGTCGTCGTGGCCGTCGCTCTCGAGGCCAGCGCTCTCGAGGTCAGCGCTGTCGTCGTCGCTGTCGAGGGCGTCGCCTTCGCTCTCCGCTGCGGAGAGATCGGCCAGATCGAGTGAGGGCTTGTCCTCGCCGCTCTGCGAAGCCTCCTCGACAGACCCGTCGCTAGAGCCATCGAGGCTGATGCTGCTGTCGGCGCTGGAGTCGCCGACGCTGGAGTCGTCGACGCTGGAGTCGTCGAGCGACTCATCGATGCTGTCGTCTTCGAGCAGCAGGTCGTCGTCGTCGAGCTCGATGATTTCGTCGAGGTCGAGCTCTTCGATGTCGTCGAGGTCGTCCTCCTCCGGCGCGGGCAGCTTCGGCGGCGGAGGTGGCGGAGGCGGCGGTGCCACGGCTCGGTTCGGCGGGGGTGGGGGCGGGGGCAGCTCGGTCGATACCGGCTCGGGGGTCGGTTCGCTCACGACCGGCCGTTCGAAGTCGATCTCGGGCATGTCCATCGATACGTCGATGTCGATGTCGACTTCCGCTGGTGCGCCGGAGACCGGCGGCAGGCGTTCGCCCGGCGGTCCGAGTTGCTCGGTGTTGATCGATTCGTACAGCCCGAAGTCGGGTTCTGCCTCGGAGCCCGTGCCGTCGAGCAGCAGGTCGGCGAACTCGTCTTCGTCGGGCAGATCTTCGCGCGCAGGCAGATCGGCGACAAAGCCTTCGACGGCGGGTGTGGCTTCGGCGGCAGACGAAGCGAATCCGGATCCGTCGGCGTCGAGGTCCAGATCGTCGAACCCGTCGTCGTCTCCGGCTCCGAGATCGAGATCGCCGAGGTCATCGGTGGGCGGCGGGTCGAGCACGAGAACCGCAGGCGCGTCCACCGGTGCTTCGACTGCGCCGAGGTCCTCCGCGGATGCCGGAGGGTCGCCCGCGAGGAGGTCGCCGAAGTCGTCGTCTTCCGGTGTGGGCGCCGGTTCGTCGGTGAGCAGGTCGCCGAAGTCGTCCTCGGGCATGGGCGCGGGCGGGTCGTCGGCGAGCAGGTCGCCGAAGTCGTCCTCGGGCGCGGGCGCGGGCGGGTCGTCGGCGAGCAGGCCGTCGAAGTCGTCCTCCGACGCGGGCGCGGGTGCCGGCGGGTCGTCGGCGAGCAGGTCACCGAAGTCGTCCTCCGGCGCGGGCGCGGGCGGGTCGTCGGCGAGCAGGTCGCCGAAGTCGTCCTCGGGCGCGGGGGCGTCGTCGGCGAGCAGGTCGCCGAAGTCGTCTTCGGGTGCGGGCGCGGGCGGGTCGTCGGCGAGCAGGTCGCCGAAGGCGTCGTCGGAGGGCGGAGGGTCGTCGGCGAGCAGGTCGCCGAAGGCGTCGTCGGACGGCGGAGGGTCGTCGGCGAGCAGGTCGCCGAAGGCGTCGTCGGCCGGCGGCGGTGGCGTGATGACGGCGCCGGTGTCGATCGGCGCGGGCGGGTCATCGCTCATGAACTCGGCGAACTCGTCGTCGACGGATGCGTCGAGCTCGCCGAGGTCGAGGTCGAAGCCGTCACCGACCGGCTCGTCGACGAGAGACGCGTCGTCGAAGTCGATCTCGCCGAGGTCGACGTCGTAATCGGCCGGCCCATCGTAGTCGCCCGAGGCCTCCGACGGGTCGGCGTTCGAGGCGAGTTGCTGCGCCATGCTGCTCGAGATACGGCGCATGGCGTCGGCGGCGATCGGATCACCGGGGCGCAGCTGAATGACTGCGCCCAGCCAGCTCATGGCCTTCTGCGGGTCGCCGGCCTGCTCGGCGCCTTCGGCGAGGCGCATCAGCGCGTCGGCGGCCTCGTCGGTGCGCTCGTCGGCGAGGGCGAGCTCTTTGAGCTTGAGCAGCGCGCCTTCGTGGTACGCGTCGATCTCGAAGACCTTGTCGAGGCGCTCGCGGGCGTGCTCCTTGAGGCTGTACTTGAGCAGCAGCTCGACGTCGCGCAGCAGGTCGTCGGCCTGCTCACCGGTCGTCGGGGCGAGCCCCGCGGTGGAGTAGGCGCCGGATGCGATGGGCGCGTCGACCGGGCCGACGCTGCCGGTGGCTTCGAGCGCTTCGGGGTCGTCGGGGTCGAGCGTGAGCAGCTGGGCCCAGGCGTCGGCCTGAGACTGCGCATTGCCCGATTCGCCATGGATGCGGGCGAGTTCACGATAGACCGAGATCGCCTTGGCCGTCTGGCCGATGGCGGTGAAGGCCCGCGCGAGCAGCGACAGCGTGCCCGGGTCGGACGGGTCGGCGCGGAACAGCGTCTGCAAGCGGGCGAGGGCGCGCTTGGCGTCGTTGCGTTCGAGGTAGATCTCGCTGAGCGCGCGGACGACGTCGAGTTCGTCGGGGTAGAGGTACAGCAGGCGCTCGGCGACCTGGCTGTACTCGTCGTAGCGCCGCTTGTCGCGCAGCTGGCCGAGGGTGAGCTTGAACTGCTCGATGGCGTCGTCGTTGGCGCTCTGTCGGGCGTAGGCTTCAGCGAGGCGGATCCGGTTGGATTCGTCGTCGGGGCCGAGTTCGACGATCTTCTTGAGCAGGTCGAGGCTCTCGTCGTGGCGCCCTTCGCGCTCACAGGTGCCCACGACGATCTGGAACTGGGAGATCGCCTCGGGGCCGAGGCCGAGCTTGACGTAGAGCTCACCGAGCTTGCGGTGCGCGTCGACGAGGGCCGGATCGGCGTTGAGGATCTGCTTGTAGACCGCGACGCCCTTCAGGAAGAAGCCGCGCTCGGAGTAGAAGTTCGCGATGCGGGTGTAGGTCGCGACCGCTTGCGGCACCGATCCCTTGCGAATCTGCAGATCCGCGATGCGGTGCCAGACCCGGACGTCTTCCGGGTCTTCTTCCACGATCGTCCGCAGCTCGCTGATGGCGCGGTCGAATTGCCCCCGCTGGGCGAACCGCTGAGCGGCAGCGATGACCTTGTTCTTGTTCAGGGCCACCTGCGCGATCCCCTGTCTGGTGGGTCTGCAGGGGCCGATCCGAGGTCCCGACAGAGTTGGACGATGGTACGGGGGGCCCCGGCACCCGTCAAGATCGGCGGTCGCACGGGCGATGCCGCCGTTCGAGGGGTCGGGATGGGTCCGGCATGCCGCGTCAGCGGCTGACCCGCGAGTCGTAGCCGCCGGTGCGGGTATCGACCTTGATCCAGTCGCCTTCGTTGACGAACAGCGGGACCTGGACCTCGGCGCCGGTCGACAGGGTCGCCGGCTTGGTGGTGTTGGTGGCGGTGTCGCCCTTCACGCCGGGCGCGCACTCGGTGATCTCGAGTTCGACGAAGTTGGGCAGGCTCATGTCGATCGGGCGGCCTTCGAAGACGACGACCTCGACCTCCATGCCGTCGACGATCCAGTTGATGTCGTCGCCGACGATGTCGAGCCGGATGGGGAACTGCTCGTAGGTCTTGGTATCCATGAACCAGACGTTCTCGTCGTCGGCGTACTGGTAGAGCATCGTCCGGTCTTCGATCTCGGGGGCGCCGACCTTCTCGCCCGACCGGAAGTTGCGCTCAAGCACGCTGCCGGTCAGGAGCCCCTTCATCTTGGTGCGGTAGAACGCCGAGCCCTTGCCGGGCTTGACGAAGTTGACCTCGATGATCTTGTAGAGCGTGCCTTCGTACTCGATACGAAGGCCCTTCTTGAACTCGTTGGTGACGTAGGTGCTCATGGGGTTCTCCTCGCGCGCACATGTCGGGTGAGCGCGGTCAGGGCGAGATGGTAGCCGTCGGCGCCGAAGCCGCAGATCTGCCCGATCGCGACGTCCGCGGTCAAGGTGTGATGTCGGAATGACTCCCGGCGGGCCAGGTTGCTGAGGTGCACTTCTGCGGCGGGCAGGTCGGTGGCGATCAGCGCGTCGCGCAGCGCGACGCTGGTATGGCCATAGCCGGCGGGGTTGATGATGACGCCGTCGCAGTCGGTGCGCGCCCGATGCAGCGCGTCGATCAGGTCGCCCTCGTGGTTGCTCTGCACGCAGCGCAATTCGACGCCGAGTTCGGCGGCGGCGGCGCTCAGCTCGGCTTCGATGTGGGCAAGCGTGGCCGAGCCGTAGATCTCCGGTTCACGGGCGCCGAGCAGATCGAGGTTGGGGCCGTTGAGCAGCAGGAAACGCAATGGGGCGCGCGGGCGGCTCAGAGTTCGCGGGCGAGATCGGGCGCCGCGATGCGCAGGTAGAAGTGCGCCTTGCCGACGACGGCGGCGCTGTCGACGACGAGCGCGGCGACGTAGTTGGCGTCGAGCTTGCGAATGAGCGTGGTGCGCTTCTCGCCGTCGACGGTGACCTGCTCGACCCCGCCGATGTCGACGGCCCCGCCGATGTCGGCGAGCTGGCGGACGATCAGGCCATACTCGGGCAGTGCGTCGTCGGGCTCGACGAGCGCGCCGTCACGGTCGACGGCTTCGATCACGAGACCGTCGAGGTTGAGCACGGCGGCGCCGTGAGCGCCTTGCACTTTGCCGACGAGGTCTTTGAGGGTCGCTTCGAACACGGGCCGACTCCAGGACGTGTGGCGGTTCTATCCCGCGTCGTTTCGAGTTGTCAACTCGGGCGAGGGCGGCTCAGTCTCGCGGCTGGCAGACTTGGCGGTACGGGGACTCGTCGGGCACGAAGCGCGGGCAGGCCCGGCAGTCTACGCCGCCGCCGTCGGCGCCGACGAGGTCGTTGCAAGGGGTACCCGAGAAGGGGATGCCGCCTTCTTCGGTCGGCAGCGCCGGGCAGATCTCGTTGCCGTTGCGGTCATAGTAGAAGATCACATCGCAGCCGGCGCAGATGGTGATCGGGTAGAGGAACTCGTTGCTCTCGACGATGCGGCCGTCGAGGGTCTCGCCCTCGATGCGCACCCGGGCGATGAGGTCGATCGTGCTGTCGGTGGGCTGCGCGCCGTCGTCGACGATACGCAGGAACTCACTGGCCGACCGCAGGAGCTCGATCGCTTCGAGGTTGAGCACCTCGACGAAGACGGTGACCTGGCCCGCGGCGCTGACGGTCACCGAGAGCGGCACCTTGATCGAGTTCAACTCGGCGCTCAGCGCGCTGAGCGTGGTGTACTCGATGGTGGCCGAGCGCAGCACGATGTCGTTGGTATCGACCCGGCTGTCGATGACGTCGAAGCCCTTGACCTCGTTGATGCCGACGAGGTTGTTCTGCACCCGCGCGAGGATGCGATAGCTGTTGCGCAGCGCGATGTCGACCCGGCCCGAGCCCTGGTAGAGGTTCTCGTCGAGCACGAGTTCGCAGGTCTCCTCGTCGATCGGCTGGACCTGGCGGATGGTCAGGCCGAAGTCCCGGTCCTGGCAGCTGCTCAGGCCGGTGGACAGCGCGATGAGCAGGCCGGCGCCCAGGATCATCGTCTTGCGGGAGAGCGGGTTCATCGCGAATCCTCCTCGGTCCAGCTGCGCGCGAGGCTGCGCGCGTCCCGAACGAATGTCGGTATCGGCAACGGCACGATCTGCGGGTCGCCGATGGCGCGCAGCAAGATGGTGCGGATGCATTGTCCGTGAATCTTCTTGTCCGATGCCACATGGGCCAGCACGTCGTCGTCGATGCGCCGGGCCCAGTCTGCGGGCAGGCGGCAGGCGTCGAGCGCCGCGTCGAGGCGCAGCACGTCCTGCGGGTCGAGGCCGCACAGGGTCGTGCTGAGGCGGGCGGCGAACCGCATGCCGAGCGCGACGGCTTCGCCGTGGCGCAGCTCGGTGTAGCCGGTGGCGGTCTCGAGCGCGTGGGCCAGGGTGTGGCCGAAGTTGAGGATCGCCCGCCTGCCGGCTTCGAGTTCGTCGTCGACGACCACGTCGGCCTTGATCTGGATCGCCCGACCGATCACCTCGCCGAGAGCGTCGGGGTCGCCGGTCGAGAGGGCGTGTCCGCGCGCGGTGATGCGGTCGAGCATCGTCGGGTCGGCGAGCGCCGCGGCCTTGATGGCTTCGGCGAGCCCGGCCCGGATCTCGCGCGCGGGCAGCGTCTCGAGGTGGGCGACGTCGACGAAGACCCACTTGGGCTGATGGAACGCGCCGACGAGGTTCTTGCCCTGGGGCAGGTCGACGCCGGTCTTCCCGCCGACGCTGCTGTCGACCTGGGCGAGCACCGTCGTCGGGACCTGGGCATAGGGCAGGCCGCGCAGCAGGGTGGCGGCGACGAAGCCGGCCACATCGCCCACCACGCCGCCCCCGAAGGCGATGATCGGGGTCTGGCGGTCGACGCCGGCGGCGAGCGCGTCGTCGTAGAGCCGGCGCACGGTGGCCAGCGTCTTGTTCTCTTCGCCGGGGGTGAACTGCAGCAGCGCGGCGTCGAGGCCCTTGTGTTTCAAGGCGTCGGCCACGGGCGCGGCGTGCAGTCGGGCGACGGTATCGTCGCTGATGATGATCACCCGTCCGCCGGGGGCGAAGGCGGTGATCCGCTCGATCAGCTCCGGGCGCGCGTCGCGGCGCACATGCACCGGGTAGCGCCGGGGGCCGAGGTCGACGATGAGGTCGTGGCCGATCATGCCGCCGCCTCGTCGTCGAGCCGCGCGACGATGCGGTCGACCACGTCGTCGGGCGTCAGCCCGTCGGTGGGCACCGAGAGGTCGACGTCGGCGTAGGCGGCGGCTCGCGCGGTATACAGCGCCCGCAGGCGGTCGCTCGGGTCGGCACCGGCGAGCAGCGGGCGGTCGGTGGCGCCGCTCAGGCGCTCGACGATGGTGTCGATCCGCGCGTCGAGGCCCACGAGCAGCCCCGTTCTGCGGGCGATGCGCCGCCGGTCGGGCCGTACGAGGGCGCCGCCGCCGAGCACGACGACCCGCGGTTCGGGGTCTGCGCAGACCGCCGCGAGCGCGGCGCCTTCGCGGTGGCGAAAGCCGGCCTCACCTTCTTCGGCGAAGATCGCTGTGATCGAGCGTCCTGCGTGGGCTTCGATGCGCGCGTCGAGATCGACGCAGGGCACCCCGAGGCGCTCGGCGAGCAGCGGACCGACCGTGCTCTTGCCGGCGCCGGTCATGCCCCACACGAAGATGGTGCGCAGGCGGTTCAAGGCGCGGTCTGCACCGTCGACGCCGCCCGGTTGATGATCCGGGGGGTCACGAAGATGAGCAGCTCGGTCCGCCGGTCGCTCTCGCGGTAGTTGCGGAAGAGCGCGCCCAGGATAGGGATCCGGGCGAGGTAGGGGACCTCGGCGTGGTTGTAGCCGGCCTGGCTGGTGTAGATCCCGCCGATGACGGTGGTGTCGCCGTCGCGGATCAACAGCTCGGTCTTGGCGGTCTTCTTGAGGATGGTGGGGTCGCCCCGCGCGCCGACGTTCTGGAAGTCGGGGGTGTTGTTCTCCGTCTCGATCTCCAGATAGATGTTGCCGTCCTGGGTGACGTGCGGGGTGACGAGCAGCTTGAGCGTCGCGTCGAAGAAGACGGTCTGCACGCCGGCGGCCGACACCTGGCTGATCGGGATGCTCGTACCCTGGCTGATCTCGGCCTGCTTGTTGTCGAGGGTCGCGATCTTCGGGCTCGAGATGACCTTGACCGTACCGCGGTTCTCGAGGGCCGAGAGGCGCAGGTTGAGGTTGAAGGTGCTGTCGACGCTGCCGAGGGTGATGCCGAGCGCACCACCGGACCCGAGGCCGGCGGCCGCGGGCAGGTTGACGACGTAGTTCGGGTTGGTCGAGTTGCCTTCGGTATTGGTCTGCGGGTCGTCGCCACCGCCGGCCACGCCCACCGAGCTGGGGAAGCGCAGGCCGGTCGGGTTGCCGGTCGCCGCGCTGAAGATGGCGTCGAGGCCCCACTGGATGCCGAGCTCGAGGTCGTTGACGTCGTTGACCTCGACGATGCGGGCCTCGATGAGCACCTGCGGCGTCTGGGTATCGAGCCGGCGGATGAGGTCTTCGGCGGCGGCGAGGTGATCGTCGACGTCCTTGATGATGACGGTGTTGGTCCGCTCGTCCTGCTCGACGGTGCCCCGCTCGCTGAGCACGCTGCGCACCCGCGGCAGCAGGTCGCTGGCGTTGGCGTGGTTCACCGTGATCAGCTTGACCTCGAGCGGCTTGAGCTTCTCCTTGACCTCGAGCTTCTTCAGCTCGTTCTCCCGCTCCTGGGCGATGACCTCGGCCGGCGCGACGCGGATGATGTCGCCCTCGCGCACCATGTCGAGGCCCTTGGTGCGCAGGATGATGTCCAGCGCCTGATCCCAGGGCACGAGCTTGAGGTGCATGGTGATCGTGCCGTCGACATCGTCGGAGGTGACGATGTTGACGTTGCCCTCCTTGGCGAGCAGCCGGAGGATGTTGTGCAGGTCGCCGTCCTTGATGTCGATGTTGATCTTGCGGCCGGTGTAGCGCTTGCGGCGGGCCGGCTTGGGCCGGGACGAGTCGTCGAGGCTGATGGTCTGGCCCGGGCCGGTGAAGACCGCGGCGCGCGGCTGCTCGTAGCGCACCTCGCGGGCCGGGGGGGCCGGCGCCTGCCACGCGGGGGCCGCCGGGGTCGCGGCCACCGGGCGACGCGCGCGGGGCCGGTCGAACGACCACACCAGGGCGTCGCCATCCAGCGCGATCTGGTCGTCGACGGCCGCCGAGAGGGTCACCACGACCCGCACCCGGTCACCGGGCGGCGGCGCCTGGAAGCTGGAGACGAGCTGCACCGCCGAGCCGAACTCGCTGGTGTCGAGGCTGCGCTCGAGGGCGGGCTCGATCAGCGCGTCGGCGAACTCGAGGATGCGCGTGCGGTCGCCCTCGCGCTTGAGGGTGTAGTCGGGCGTGCCCTCGAAGCGGACCCGAACCCGGGTGCGGTCGGTGCCGTCGTCGAAGCGCACCTCGGTGATCCGGGTCTGCTGCGGCGTGGGCTCGCCCGCCGCGGCCGCCGCGCCGGCCGCGGTCTCGCCGGCCTTGTCGGCAGCGGCCTTCTCGGCCTCCTGTCGGGCGGCCTTCTCGGCTTCGATCCGCGCCTGGGCCTGCTCGGCCTCCTGGCGGGCGGCGTCCTTCTCGGCCTCGGTCCGGGCGAGGGTGCCCTCGAGGCGGTCGGCCTCGGCGCGGCTCTGACGGGCGGCCTCGCGGGCCTGCGCCAGCGCCGCTTCACGGGCGGCGAGAGTCTGCTCCAGCGCGCGGGCCTCGGCGCGGGCGGCCATCAGCTCGGCGTCGAGCTCGTCGGCGTCGCCGGTGCCCTCGGCCTTGGCCCCGGCCACCTCACGCTCGAGCCGCTTGACCCGGCTCTCGAGCTTGCCGGCCTCGGTGGCCGAGTCGATGCGGGCGACCTCGGCCTTCTCGGCGGCGATGCGCGCCTCGCGGGCGGCCTGCTCGGCCTCGAGCGCGCGGGTCTTCGCCGCGTCGTTGGCGGCGCGGGCGGCCTCGAGCTGGCGCGCGAGCGCCTCGCGGTTGCCTTCGAGGCTCTGAATCTGGCGGGCGGCGGCGTTCTTCTCGGCTTCGAGAGCCGACAGCCGGCCGGCGAGGCGCTGCTTGTCGGCCTCGGCGGCGGCGGCGCGGGCCTCGGCGGCCTTGGCCCGGGCCTCGGCCTCGGCGGCGCGGGCCTGGGCCGAGTCGGCGTCGCGGGACTGCTTCTTGGCGAGCGCGGCGGCCTTCTCGGCCTCGCTGGCCCGCTGCTCGGCCTGACGGGCGCGCTTCTCGGCCTCGGCGGCCTGCCGGCGGGCCTGCTCGGCGGCGGCGACCGCGCGGGCCTCGGCGTCGTCGGCGCGGCTGTCGGCGGCGTCGGCGGCGGCGCGGGCCTGACCGCGGGCGGCGACGGCGGCGGCCTCGGCCTCGGCGGCGCGGGCCTCGGCTTCGCGGGCTCGATCTTCTGCTTCGGCGGCGCGACTCTCGGCCTCGATGGCGCGGCTCTCGGCGACCTGCTTCGCTTCGGCGGTGGCGCTGCGGGCCTGGGAGCGGGCGCGGGCGGCGTCCTGTTCGGCCTCGCGGGCGCGGGCTTCGGCCTGCAGCGCGCGGGACTCGGCGGCCTGGGCGTCGGCGGTGGCCTTGCTGGCGCTGTCCTCGGCCCGGCGGGCGGCGGCGAGCGCGGCCTCGGCGGCCCGGGCGCGGCGCTCGGCGTCCTGGGCGCGGCTCTCGGCGGCGGCGACGCGGGCGCGGACGGCGGCGTCGTTGGTCGGCCCCACCGCGGCCACCGGGCGCTTCTCGGCCCGCTGGCTGGCGTCGACCCGGATCATGATGCCGTTGCCCTGGGCGACGACGTCGTAGGGCGCGTCCGACGCCAGCTCGACCTCGATGCGCGCGATGCGCACCAGATCGTCGTCGAACTGCGCGGTCTTGACGGTCTCGACGACCCCGTTGCCCACCGTCGTATTACCCAGCGCCCGGGCGTCGGCGTTCGAGATGTCGACGAACAGCCGGATCGGATCGGTGAGCTTGAAGACGGTGAACGTGGGCGGGACGGAGCCCTTGACCACGATCTCGGTCGCCTGATCGGTCTCGCGCACCTCGAGCGCGTCGAGCCGGTTGAGGACCGGTTCGTCGGCCCAGGCCGCTCCACACAGGAGCAACAGCAGGCCGATGACCCCCATGCGGCGGCGCAGCGTTCGTCGAGGCATGAAACCCCCCCTGGTCTCGATCACGGCAACAGCTCCTGGAGCTCTTCCTGACTGAGGAGGACCTTGCGGACCTCCTTGGGCTTCTCTTCGTCGGGGCCCACCTCGAGCGCTCGGAAGAGCACCTCGTTGCGGGTGATGCGCACCAGCCGCATGGGCGGATCGGCGCCGACGATGTCACCGGGGCGCACGATGTGCCCCAAGCCCCGGTTGTCGGTGACCATCGCCTTGTGCACCGCCCCGCCGGTGATGATGGCGATGAGCTGCAACGCCTGCACCGGGGTATCGGCGATGGTGCTCTCGATCTTGGTCACCGGGTTGTTCGGATCGCCCTCGGAGTCGCGCTGGATCAGATCCTCGACATAGGGCGCGAACGGGTCGCGGGTCTCGCGCATCGACTGCGCGAGGTCGTCCTGGGCCTTCCAGTCGACGTCGCGCAGCTTGGCGGGCAGCTTGGACAGATCGACATCGCCGGCGGCCTGGGCCCCGGGCTTGGGCTTCTTCTTCTTGGCCTTGGGCGTGCGGCCCGATCCCCGGGTCGCAGCGCCGGTCGGCGCGTCGCTGCCGCAGCCGAGCATCGGCACCGCCAGCCCCAGACCGATGGCGAACAAGAGCGCGTGATGATTCACTTGCCCCCCTTCCTGGCCTTCTTGCCCTTCTTGCCCTTCGCCGAGCGCCCGCCGGCGGACTCCGTCGGCGGCACGTACATGAAGGTCGTCGCGTTGCACACCGCCTGGACGCGCTCTTCGCCGTCCTTGCGGTCGAGCGCGGTCAACTCGATGTTCTCGACGTTGACGATCCGGGTGAGCTTGCCCAGGTAGTAGAAGAACGTCGCCACCTGGTGGAAGGTGCCGCGCAGCACCATCTTCACCGGGATGCGGGCGTACATCGTCTCGACCTCGTCGTCGCCGCGCTCGAAGCGGGCGATCTCGAGGCCGACGATCTTGGCCTGACTGTGGATCTGCTGCAGCAGGTCGGCGATCTCGGCGTTCTCGGGCAGCCGGTCGCGCATCTCGTCCCGCGACTTGCGCAGCTTCTCGATCTCGTCCTTGTACTTCTGGAGGTTCTTCTCGATCTCCTGCTCTTCGCGCAGGGTCTTGGAGAGCTGCGGCGTCTTGGCCTTCTCGGTGACCAGGGCCGCCTCGACCTCGCCGTAGAAGAGGAAGTACCACGCCGCGCCCACCAGCCCCATCAGCAGGATGATGACCGCCACCTTGGTCGAAGGCGGCGTGGCGAGGAACTTGTCGAACTGCGAATCGGCCATGTCCGCCCCCCTACTTCTTGCGCCGGCGGCGCTTGCCCTTGGGCTGACCCAGCTCGCCGGCGGCGAGCCGCTTGACGTCGGCCGGGCCGTAGATCACCAGGGCGTTGAGGTCGAACTTGACCATCTTGGTGTCGTCGAGGTTGGCCATCTCGACCGTCTCCGACACGTTGAGCTTGATCTTGACGAAGTGGCGCGAGCTGCCCAGCCGGGTGAGGAACTCGGCGAGGTCTTCGTTGGTGCGGGCGTGGCCCTGCACCTTCACCGCGCGCTCGCCTTCGACGAAGCCGTCGATCCACAGGCGGCGCGGGTCCCAGTCGGGGTTCCACCCGCGCTGCTGCACCTCGAGCTTGAGCTTGGGATCGTCGATGGGCGTGAGCATGCGCGACAGCTCGTCGAGCATCTTCACCGGGCCGGTCTGGCCCTCGATCAGCCCGTCGAGCACCGCCTTCTGCTGCTCGAGCTCCGCCTGCTGACGCTGCAGGTCGGCGACCGCCTTGGTCTTCTTCTTGAGCTTGTCGATGTCTTTCTTGATGCCGGCGTTGCGCTGCTTGGCGGCGAGCAGCTCGTTGTTCGCCTCGCTCTGGATGAAGAACAGCACCGCCACCTGGGCCAGGATCAGGACCAGCCCCAGGACGAGCAGCTGTTTGCCGCTCTTCTTCTTCTCGGCTTCGCGGACGGGGAGGAGGTTTATCCGGATCATTTGTTGTCGTTCTGCCTCCGGAGCCCGAGCCCCACGGCCACCGACGCCAGCGGCCTGACCTCGTTGATGTAGTCGAGGTTGAACAGCCGGGGGTCGATCTGCACGTTGCGGAACGGGTCGACCACCTCGACCGGCACCCCGACCCGCTGCTCGACGGTCTTGGCCAGCGACGGTACCTTGGCGGTGCCGCCCGACAGGTAGACCCGCGCGACCCGGCCCTCCGACGAGGTGGCCAGGTAGAAGTCCAACGAGCGGTGGATCTCGGAGGCCATCGACTCGCTGACCGACTTCATCACCCGCTCGACTTCCTGCGGCACGACGCTGTCCGCGTCGACCCCGGACTCACCGCCCAGCTTGTAGGCCTCCGCCTCGTCGTAGCTGACGTTGAGCTGCTTCTGGATCTCCTCGGTGTACTGATTGCCACCCATGGAGATGTCGCGGGTGAAGGTGGTGACCCCGTTGGAGATGATGTTGATGTTGATGGTGCTCGCGCCGATGTCGATGAGCACCACCGACTCCCCCGGAGGATAGCCGTAGTTGACCTCGAAGGTGTTCTGGATGGTCAGCGCGTCGATGTCGACCACCACCGGATTGAGCCCCGCGTCGCGCACGAGGCCGGCGTACTCGTCGACGATGTCGCGCTTGGCGGCGACGAGCAGCACGTCCATCTGCCCCTGCTCGGGGCGCGACTGCAGGATCTGGTAGTCGAGGTAGACGTCGTTGACGTCGAAGGGGATGTACTGCTCGGCCTCCCACTTGATGCTCTCTTCGAGCTCGTCGGGGGTCATCGCCGGCAGGCTGATCTTCTTGATGATGACCGGGTGGCCGCTGACGCTGACCGCCACATCGGTCAGGCGCAGCTTCTGGGCGGTCACCAGGCTGCGGATCGTCTCGATCACCGCGTTGGCGTTCATCAACGCGCCGTCCACGATCGCTTCGGTCGGCAGCGGGGCCATCGCGAAGCTCTCGAGGTGGATGCCCTTCTTGTTCTCTTTGAGATGCACCAGCTTGATCGAGCTGGAGCCGATGTCGAGTCCGAGGGCATTCCTCCGTCTGGCCATGCGAGTGCTCCCCCCGTGCGCGATCAACGGATGCCGTCTGCAAGTCTCGGCCGCAGGCCCGGGAATGGTCAAGAATAAAGAGTGGTCTCAGGGACTTATCGGGCCGATCCTGCCGCCCAACTGCCGGGATTTTCTACTGTTTTCGGATGTAGGTTTTTGTGGTCTGGTGTGCGGTGGATCGACCGTCGAGCCCGAATTCGCCGTAAACTTGTCATCATTACCCTGCTGCGCCCGATCGATCCAGAAATCGGATCGTCCGCCATCACTGCGTGTCATGGCTGTCATCGCGGATCTCCAGGCGCTCGGAGGGGTTAGCAATGTGACGAGATCTTGACGCTCGCTCAGAGGTCGACGGCGTAGTCCTTGATCTTGTAGAGCAGCGCGCGGTGCGAGATTTCGAGAAATTCGGCGGCGCGGGTGCGGTTTCCACCGGTCTTCGTCAGGGCCCGACGAATGAGCTCTTCTTCGATGATGCGGGTGGTCTTCTTGATGCTCAATTCGCCGCTCTGCAGCGTCATGCGGATGCGGTCCTGGTTCTGGCGGATGCGATCGGGCAGGTCTTCTTCGCCGATCCGGCGGCCGTCGCAGAGCACCATCGCCCGCTCGATCGTATTCTCGAGCTCGCGCACGTTGCCCGGCCAGGCGTGCTGCACGAGCATCTTCATCGCCTGGGGTTCGATGCCCTCGAGCCCGGTGCCGAGCCGCCGGTTGAAGCGCTCGATGAAGTGGTCGACGAGCAGCGCGATGTCACCCCCGCGCTCGCGCAGCGGCGGCAGGTGGATCGGCAGGACGTTGAGCCGGTAGTAGAGGTCTTCGCGGAAGGTGCCCGCCTTCACCTCGGCGGGCAGATCGCGCACGGTGGCGGCGACGACCCGCACGTCGACCGAGAGCGGCCTGGTGTCACCCACCCGCCGGATCTCGCCTTCCTGCAAGACCCGCAACAGCTTGACCTGCAAGGCCGAGGGCAGCTCGCCGATCTCGTCGAGGAAGAGCGTACCCCCGTCGGCTTCTTCGAAAAGGCCGCGTCTCGTGCGGGTCGCGTCGGTGAACGCGCCGCGCACGTGCCCGAAGAGTTCGCTCTCGAGCAGGTTGGCCGGAATCGCCCCGCAGTTGACGGCGACATAGGGGGCGTCCTTGCGCACGCTGTTGAAGTGCAGCGCCTTGGCGACGAGCTCTTTGCCGGTGCCGCTCTCGCCGGTCAGCAGCACGGTGGTGCGGTAGTCGGCGACCTTGCGGATGGTGCGAAAGACCCGCTGCATGGGCTCGCTGCGGGCGATGATGCCGCTGTCGCCGAACGCTTCGCCCACGGCCTCTTCGAGCCGGGCGACCTGGGCGGTGAGCGCCTGCTGTTCGATGGCCTTGCGCAGCCGGAAGCGGACTTCGTCGGCCCGAAACGGCTTGGCGAGGTAGTCGGTGGCGCCCTTGGCGAGCGCTTCGAGCGCGGTGTCGACGTCGGCGTGCGCGCTCATGAGCACGACGGGGATGTCGAGGCCGCGCTCGCGGATCGCGTCGATGAGGCCCAGGCCGTCGAGGCCGGGCATCACCAGGTCGCTGAGCACCGCGTCGAATCGCCCGTCGTCGAGCAGCGCCAGCGCGGCGTCGCCGTCGGGTGCGCCGACCACTTCGAAGCCCTCGCGGCCCAGGTTGAGCTCGAGGCCGTACCGGATCTCTTCTTCGTCGTCGACGACGAGCACGCGCGGTGTGGATGGCATGGTCGGCACGCTACCGGTCGGGCGATCGGGTGACAAGGGTCGCCCGCGCCGGCCCGCGCCGGCCGCCGGTCAGTCGAAGATGTAGAACTCGCCGGTGGCGACGAAGGTGCCGTAGTGGTTGCGGATCTGGAAGGAGAGCGTGCGCGGGCCGTCGGGCGCGTCGGCGAAGCGGGTCAGCGAGACCTGAAAGATGAAGTTGGTCTCGAAGTTGGCGCCGTCGAGGGTGAGGCCGTCGCCGAGGTCGTAGTCCAGTATCTGGCGGCTGGTGACCTCGCCGATGGCATCGGTCGGGTCGTCGACCCCCAGCAGCACGACCCGCACGTCGACCGTCTCGCTGCTGCCGGTGACGTATTGCGGGGTGAAGTCGGCGCTGACCGCCGAGGGGTCGAGCAGGCTGAGCGCGGTGCTCTCGCAGCCGTTCAGCGCCGCGGTGCAGGCGATCAACAGCGGTGCGAACGCGGCGCGCATGGACCCTCCGGTGGACCGAGGGTGCCCGCGATACGGGCTGTCGGTCAATCGCGGCGGCGCACGACGATGATCGTGCCCGGTCCGTCGCCGCCGGGCCCGCCGGGTCGGCCGAAGCGATCGACGATGTGGCGCGCGAGCCGCCGCCGCGCGGGCGGGATGAGCAACACCGCGCCGAGGCTGTCGGTGATGAAGCCGGGGATGAGCAGCAGCACCGCCGCGAGCACCAGCAGCGGGCCGTCGAGCTGGGCCACGTCGGCCGGCAGCGTGCCGTCGCGCAGGCGGCCGAGCGTCGCCATGCCCTGGTCGCGAGCGAAAGCGAGGCCCAGGCCGGCGGTCACGAAGACGAGCAGGACGGCGGTCAGCGCGCCGATGGCGCTGCCCACCTTGATGATCACCCACAGCTCGAGCGCGGGCAGCAGGAGCGCCGTCAGCAGGATCGGCCCGCACATCAGCGGGGCTCGCGCACGAAGGGCTCGCGGGGCGAAGTCGCGGTCATGGGAAGACGGCGCTGTGTTCGAGTCCGGTGGTCTCGGGCAGCCCGGCCATCAGGTTGAGGCATTGCACCGCCTGCCCGGCGGCGCCTTTGCCCAGGTTGTCGATGACCGATTGCACCACGAGCAGGTCGCCGTCGACGAAGAGCCCGATGTGGCAGCGGTTCGTGCCGCGCACGTGCCGCGGGTCGGGGTGGGCCCCTTCGGGCAGCAGGTGCACGAAGGGCTCGTCGGCGTAGGCCTTGCTGTAGAGCGCGCGCACCGCGGCCAGATCATGCGCTTCGCCGAGGCGCAGATAGACCGTCGCCAGGATGCCGCGGATGATCGGCACCAGATGCGGTACGAAGTGCACCTTCACGCCGCCCAGGTTGCGGCTCATCTCGGGCGCGTGGCGGTGGGCGAGGCTCTTGTAGGCGTGCAGGCCGTCGGCGGTCTCGGGGTAGTGGGTGCCCGCGCCGGGGTTGCGGCCGGCGCCGCTGACCCCGGATTTGCAGTCGGCGATCACCTCGCCGACGGTCCATCCGGCCCGCACCGCCGGCGCGGCGGCGAGGGTCACGGCGGTCGGGTAGCACCCCGGGCAGCCCACCAGCCGGCTGTCGCGGATGCGGTGGCGATGGTGCTCGGCGAGGCCGTAGACGGTCTCTGCCAGTGACTCGGGGCGCCGGTGCTCGCCGTAGATCGCGGCGTAACGTGCCGGATCTGCGAATCGGTGGTCGGCGGAGAGGTCGATGACCCGGACCCCTTCGGCCAGCAGGTCGGCCGCGGCGTCCTGAGCGGTGCCGTGGGGCAGGGCGAGGAAGGCGTAGTCGGCCTTCTCGGCGACCGCCTTCGCGTCGAAGGGTTCGAGGGGTGGGGCGTCGAGGCCGGTGAAGGCCGGGGCGACCCGGTCGAGGGGCATACCGGCCATGCGGCCGGCACACAGCGCCGTGAGCTGCACCGCCGGGTGCTGCGACAGGAGCCGCAGCGCCTCGATGCCGGTGTAGCCGCTCGCCCCGACCAGGGCGACCCGCAGGGCCATCAGCGCTTGCTGAACTGGAAGTTCTTGCGGGCGCCGGGCTGGCCGTACTTCTTGCGCTCGACCCGACGGGCGTCGCGGGTGACGTAGCCGGCCCGCTTGAGCGGCTTGCGCAGCTCGGGGTCGTACTCCATCAGCGCGCGGGTGATGGCGTGGCGCATCGCGCCGGCCTGACCGCTCATGCCGCCGCCGCGCACGTTGAGCAGCGTATCGAACTGCTCGAGCGTCTCGGTGGCCTCGAAGGGCGAGATGACCAGCATGCGCAGGTTCGCGCGGGGCACGTAGTCCTCGAACTCACGGCCGTTGATGACGATCTTGCCGGTACCGGGGCGGAGGTAGGCACGGGCGACGGCGCTCTTGCGCCGGCCGACGGCGTGCCACTGTTCGGGCTGCTCGATCATGTATCGTTCCTCGAAAGCATCGTACGCGCCCGGCCTCGCGGGCCGATTTGTGCCCCTGCTTCGGGGGGTTGTCGCAAAACGCTGCGCGCGTACGGGAGCCTGGGTTCAGTCAAACATCGACGTCGAACGTCGTGAATCTTCGCGGCGGGCCGGCTCAGGCCGACTTCGCCAGCACCGTGTTCAGATCCAGCGCCTCGGGCTGCTGCGCGGCGTGCGGATGCTCGCCCCCGACGTAGATCTTGAGCTTCTTGAGCATCGCCCGGCCCAGCGGGCCGCGGGGCAGCATGCCCTTGACCGCCTTCTGGATGATGACCTCGGGCTTGCGCTCGAGCATCTCGGCGGCGGTGGTGTCCTTGATCCCACCGACGTAGCCGGTGTGATGGTAGTACGTCTTCTGCTGGAGCTTGTTGCCCTTGAAGACGATCTTGTCGGCGTTGACCACGATCACGTAGTCGCCGTCGTCGACGTGCGGGGTATAGGTCGGCTTGTGCTTGCCGCGCAGGATGTGCGCGATACGCGAAGCCGCCCGACCCACAGTCTCACCGTTCAGGTCGACCACCCACCACTTGCGCTGGGCGATCGCCTCCGCGGTGGGCGTGGAGCGCGTGTACATCGTTGACCTCTGTCGAGCGAGGCTCCGGCAAAGCCGCCGGAGCGCGAGAAAAACGGGCGCGCAGAGATACCCGGTTCGTCCGCCCCGGTCAAGCGAAGCTGCGAGATCGATCGCAGATTCGCGCCCCACGGCCGTCGCGGGGGCGGTGCAGCCGCGGATCAGCCCCGCGCGAGGGTGTCGAGCATCAGGTCGAAGACGCCGGTCATCGGCAGCCGGTCGGCGGCGCCGATGGACTCGCTGGACAAGACGACCGGGCCCTCGCCGTCCCGCGCCGGCAGCCGGCCGTGGCTGCCTTTCACCAGCCGGGCGTCGAGCCCGATCATGTTCATGTAGTAGCGCATGCCCAGCTTCTTCTTGAGCAGGGTGAGGCCGACCTTGACCTTGGGCAGCGCGATCTCGGGGTCGACGAACAGCTCCACCGGGTCGTAGCCCGGCTTGCGGTGGATGTCGACGGTGCGGGCGAAGTCGGGCATCAGCCGGTCGTCGAGCCAGTAGTAATAGGTGAACCACTTCGAAGGCTCGGCGAGGGCGACGAGCTCGCCGCTGCGCGGGTGGTCGAGGCCCGCTTCCCGCTTGCCGTCGGCGTCGAGCACGCGCTCGACCCCCGGCAGCTTCTCGAGCAGCGCCTTGACCCGGGCCACGTCGTCCGGCCGCCGCACGTAGACGTGGGCCACCTGGTGGTCGGCGACGGCGAAGGCGTCGCTCGCGCCGGCGTCGAGCAGCTCCCAGCCGGTATCGACGAGGTTGGCCCGCAGCAGCCCCGCTTCGCGCAGCGCGCGGTTGATGTGCACCCCGTCGTCGACCTCGGCGATGCCGTACTCGCTGACGACGATCACCGCATAGCCCTCGCCGCGGGCGTAGTCGATCAGGTCGCCGGCGACCCGGTCGATCTCCTGGGCGGCGCGCCTGGCTTCGGGGCCGTTGGGGCCGCAGCGCTGCAGGTCGTAGTCCAGATGGGGCAGGTAGCACAGCGTCAGCGCGGGGCGGTGCTCGGCGATGACCCGGCGGGTGGCCCGGGCGATCCAGTCGCTCGAGCGGATGTCGGCGGTCGGCCCCCAGAAGTTGAACAGCGGAAACGTGCCCAGGGCGCCCTGAAGCTGGCCCTTCAGCGCGGGCGGGTCGGTGTAGATGCTGGGCAGCTTGCGCCCGTCTGCGGGGTAGACCGGCCGCGGCGTCGCCGACCACTCGACGTCGGCGTACATGTTGTACCACCAGAACATCTTGGCGCAGGTGAAGTCGGCGCCGAAGCGCTCGCGGGCGGCGTGCCAGACCTTGGGCCCCTGGACCAGGTGGTTGGACTGGCGCCACAGCCAGACCTCGGCCAGGTCGCGAAAATACCAGCCGTTGCCGACGATGCCGTGGTCGCGGGGCTGCTTGCCGGTGAGCATGCTCGACTGGGCGGTGGTGGTGACCGCCGGCAGCACCCCGTCGAGCGGCGCGGCGAAGCCGGCCTCGCCGACCGCGCGCACCCGCGGCATGTGGGTCAGCAGGTCGGGGGTCAGGCCGACGATGTCGAGCACGAGCAGCGGACGCATGGCGGATCTCCGTGGTGGGCGGCGGCATCTTCGACCGGATCGATGCCCGGGGGCCAGTCGTGGATTTGCCGGTCGGCCTCCGGTCGCTGTACACATCGGCCCGGGGACGCGCGGCACGGACCCGTTGATGTCGACGTGGAGGAGCGCGATGCGCGGTCGATTCGAGATTCAGCTGACGGGGGCGGCCCTGGTGGTCGCGTTGGCGTCTGGCGCCTGCCGAGAGACCCCGCCGGCGGCGGTCGAGAAGCGCGCGGCGACCGAGAAGAGCGCCCCGGCCGATAAGCGCGCGGCGGCCCCGACGATCCCCGGGACCGCCGCGCAGGTCGCGCCGAAGCCCGGGCAGCCGGACCCGCGGGTGGACGCCATGCGGGCCGGCATCCGCCGCGCCCACTTCGACGCTCAACAGGCGGTGCCGCTGCCCGCCGATGCCCCCGACGGGCTGGCCGGGCTGGTGCCGAAGAGCGCCAAGCTGGTCGAGTTCGAGATCCACCGTCGCATGCACCTGCTGAAGCCGACGACCCGCCGGCGGATCGTGCTGCGCTGGCTGACCCGCTTGGAAGGTGAGGCGGCCCACGCGCTGGCGCGGCGCACGGCGGGCATGTGGTCGGGCGCGCCGCTGCCGCAGGACGCCACGACCGCCCGGCACCCCGCGTGGGGCGCGCTGCGCTGGTCGGTGCACACCCCTGCCGAGCGGGCGACCCGGGTCGAGATGGTGCTCGAGGCCGATGAGCCGGAGGCGCCGCCGCTGCCCGCCGTACCGGAGGCACCCTGGCGGACGGCGTTGGCCGACGCGACGATCGTGGGCTTCGAGCATGGCCGCTACCACGCCCAGCGGGGCGCGGGCACCTACACTGACTTGGAGCGGCTGTCGGCGATCGTGCGGTCCGATGATGGGGAGGGCTTGAAGCGTCGGCTCGAGCAGGCGGTGCTCGCGGCGGGCTACACCCGCGACGACGACGATCCGCGGGTCTTGCGGGCGCCGGGTACGGCGCGCACGACCTTCACGGCGCGCGCGGAGGAGACGCGGCTGACGGTGCACCACCAACGGCGATGGACCCGCCGGGCGCAGGCCGAGCCGGGCGCGACCGGGCAGGATACGCCGGATCGCGAGCGCTGAGCCCGCGGGCGCACCCGCGGCGCTGTCCGGTGAATTCGAAGTGTATCGACGACGTGCTCGAAGGCGGGCCAGTTCACCCGGGGGTGACTCAGCCGACCTTCGCCGCGAAGCACGAGAACGGCCCTTCGAGCGGGTCGTGGTCGAAGGTGGGCAGGTCGTAGCTCAGCCACAACCGCCCGGCCTCCTCCTCGTTGAAGTCGTCGATGTGACGTCCGCGCTCGGCCTTGACCGGCAGCCCCTCTTCGAGGATCTGCTCGTCTTCGAGCACCAGCCGCCGCTTGAGCCCGCCGTCCTCGAAGCGGGCGAAGAACGCATACTCCTGGTACGGGTCGATGGCGCAGGCCACCACCGGGCCGACCGCCTTCGACAGCCGGGCGAGGGCGTCTGCGTTGCCGGGCAACTCCATGCTGAGGTCGCCCATCACGGCCCAGTCACCGCTCTTCCAGATGTACCAGGCTTCTTGTCCGACCTCCCCGCCGAGCATCTCGCTGTGCTCGCGGCAGAAGGTCTTGACGTCGTAGAAGTCTTCGAAGGTCTCTGCGGCGACTTCCTCGGCCCCGAAGGCTTCGAGCACCGCCGCACGCAACTTCTCCGGGCTGATCTTTGCCGCCATAGCCGAGCGGCCACCACCCATCACGGGAATTCTCCTTTCGTGGGCCGGGATGCCCCCCCGGCCGAGTCAGCACCCGGCCATGCGCCGGGCCCCCCAGTTCGGCCCTCATTGTCAATGCGCGAGCGCCATTGCGCAAGTCGAGTCTGTGCGGTCGCGATCGCGACACGTCGGATCGGCGCTCGGCGGGCGTCGTCGCAGGGCGTCATTTGCGGCCCTGACGCGCGCCCGCCACGTCGTCTGCGGTCAGCTGCGGTCGGGCCCCCGGCCGTCGAGCAGCGCGATGAGGATGTCGGCCTGGAACTCGGCGTCGACGAGCGCGTGGTGCTCGGTGCCGGGGTCGGGGCGGCGCAGCTCGGGATGGCGGGCGAGCATGCCCGACTTGTTGGACTCGCCCCAGACGACGCCGTAGCGGCCCATGGTCAGCGCCTTGGTATCGAGGGGGTCGTAGCGGAAGGGGTTCGCGATGCCGGCCCACTTGAAGTACCAGGCGACGAAGCTCCAGTCGAAGGCGGCGTTGTGCCCGACGAAGAGCGCGCGCTGCTCCGGGTCGAGCAGGGAGCGGGTCCAGGCGTCGATGTCGGCCATCACCGCCTTGGCCGGCTTGCCGTGGGCCCGCAGGTGCGCTTCGCTGATGCCGTGGATCGCCATCGCTTCCGGGTCGAAGCCGTCACAGACCGGCTGCAGCTCGTGGTAGAAGCTGCGCCCCCGGCGGTGGCGATCGCCGACGAGCCGCACCTCGACCCCGGCGATCGAGACCATGTTGAACAGCGACGGCACGTGGCCGCTGGCCTCGATGTCGATACACACGTAGACGGTGCCGGGGTCGCGGATCGGGGTGAGCATCGCAGTCTCCGGGGCGGCGCTCAGGCGCCGGTGGCGGTCTTCATGCTCTTGACGAGCGCGCTCTTCTGTCGGGACGAGTAGAAGAACGGGTAGCGGGGATGGCCGCTGGTGATGTCGGTGCGCAGGTTGCCGTCTTTGCCGAAGAAGAAGATGCGCGGCACGTAGCTGCCCTGGTCGGCATAGGCCTGCAGCCAGTCCGGGCGGGCGTCGTTGTCCTGGCGCACCATGATCAGGCCCCGGCTGACCTCGACCAGATCGGCCTCGGCGAACATCGGCGCCAGCTCTTTGCAGCGCGGGCACCAGTCGGCGTAGACCACCAGGCAGATCGGCTTGCCGGTCTCGGCGCTCTGGGCCCGGGCCGTCGCCCAGTCGTCGACCCACTCGACGCCGCCGGGCCACTTGATGGCCATGCGCGCCTTGCGCTCGTCGGGGGTCGGCTTGCGGGTCTTGGCCGGGGGCGTCTTGGCGGCCTCGGCTTTTGCGGCGGGTGCCTCGGCGGCGGCCTTGGCCGGGGCGGCCTTCTTCTCGGCGGCCTTCGTCTCGGCGCCCTTCGTCTCGGCGGCCTTCTGCGCGGCGGTCTCGCCGGGGGCGTCGGCGGACTTCTGGCTGCAGCCGCCGACGGCGATCGACAGGGCGAACAGCGTGGTCGTGGTGGCGCGGCGGATCATGGCGTCTCCTCGGGGGCGGGGGTGGAGCCGGGCGGGGTATCGGCGACCAGCACGTCGGCGAGCCGCACGAGGTCGTCGAGGTCGCTCGCCCCGCCGCCCAACATCGGCAGGACCCAGGCGAAGCCGTCGCCGGCCCGGCCGTCGAGCTGCGCGGCCAGCGCCAAGTGCTCCTCGACCTGCTGCCGCTCGACGCGGCCGAGATCGGCCAGCCGCGACAGCCCGCTCGTCAGCGCCGGCTCGGCGTCGGCGGGCAGCGTCGTCGGGTCGGGCATGGCGAAGCCCGCCTGCGCGGCCAGGCTGCGGTTGAGCACGTAGCCGCAGAGGTGCATCTTCAGCTCGTCGCGGGTCTTGCGGGCGAAGAACTCGGCCTCGGCCAGCGCCTCGCGGGCCGGCGAGGTGACCAGCAGGAAGCCGATGTCGGGCTGTTTGAAGAAGGCCCGCATCTCGTGCTGATTGTGGTTGAGGTGGTCGAGCAGGCTGCCGAACAGGTCGAAGAACTGCTGCAGGTCGCGCCGGGTCTGCTCGCCGAACGCGATGTCCATGACCTTCTCGACCAGCTGGGTCGCCATGCGGCGGATCACGCTGCCTTCGCCGGGCACGAAGAGGTTGAAGATGCGCCGGTCGAGGAACATCGACACCCGATCGGGCGCGTCGAGGAAGCGCAGCGCATCCCGGCTGGGCGGGGTGTCGAGGATCACCAGATCGTAGACATCGTCGCGCACGAAGCCGTGCAGCGCCTCGACGGCGGTGTACTCCTGCATGCCCGCGATCATCGCGGTGATGTTGCGGTACATCGGGTTGTCGAGCAGGCGCCGGGCCTCTTCGGGGCTGCGGGCGAAGTCGTGCACCACCCGGTCGGAGACCAGCTTGGGGTCGAGCATCCACGCCGCGAGGCCGCCGCGGGTCACGCCGGCGGCCGCGAGGCGGTCGGCGGGCAGGTCGACCGGCGTCGGCGGGTTGCGCTGCACGCCCAGGGTCTCGGCGAGCCGCTTGCTGGGGTCGATGGTGACCACCAGCACCCGCCGGCCGGCGCGGGCGGCGGCGAGGGCCAGCGAGGCCGAGACGGTCGTCTTGCCGACCCCGCCCGCGCCGCAGCACACCACCACCCGCTTCTCGGCGAGCATGCGGGCGACTGCGCCCTCTCCGAGCCCGCTCATCGCGCGCCCCCGTCGGCCATGTGACGCGCCAGCGCCTCGACCAGCCCGGGCACCGGATCGTCGGCGTCGGTCTCCGGCAGGTCGAGCACCGGGGCCTCGACCGCCGCCGTCAGCCGCGCGCGCGCCTGCTCGGCGGCTTCGATGCGGCGGAAGGCCACCTCGCCGAAGACCCCGTCGGTGCCGTCCAGCCAGCGCTCGACCGCCGCCCGCTCGGGCGCGGTGAACGGGTCGCTCGGCATGCGGTTGAGCAGCACGCCGCCGGCGGGCATGTGGGTCTCCGCCAGCCCGTCGAGCAGCTCGATGGCCTCGGTCACCGGCAGCTGCTCGGGCAGGGTCACCACCCACGCCGCCCCCTGGGCCGGGTCGTTGAGGATCGCCTGGCCCCGCCGCAGCAGCGCCGCGATGGGGCCGGCCGGCATCAGCCGCAGCAGGATGTCGGGCAGCCCGGTCAACGCCAGGGTATGCCCCGTCGCCGGCATGTCGAGCACCGTCAGATCGTAGCGCCGGCGACCCTTCTGCTCGGCCTCGACGAGGCTCAGCAGGTGGTGGAAGACGCCCATCTCGTGAAACGAGGGCGCCGCGGTGAGGAACTTGTCGACCGCCTTGGAGCGCAGCGCCGCCCGGATCAGCGTCTTGCCCGGCAGCACCGAGCGCAGGAAGCCCTCGTGCCCGCTGCGGGCCCACAGGTGGCAGACGTCGAGGTTGTGCTCGACCAGCTGCGGTTCGGGTCCGACGTCGCGCACCCCCAAGAGCCGGCCGATGGCCGAGGGGCCGCCTTCGGGGTTGGCGATCTCGCACACCAGTGTGCGCTTGCCGGCGCGGGCGGCGGCCCGGGCCAGGGCGACGGCGACGGTGGTGCGGCCCACGCCGCCCTTGCCGCTGATGAGGAGGACTCGCCTGTCGAGGAAGTGCACGGGGTTGCTCGCGGTCGGGAGAGCGGGAGTATAGCGCCACCCGCCATCGGCTTCCACCGGCCTCGGCGCGCTTTTTGACTCTTCGGTCGATTGGCGCACAACCCGGCGGGTGCTATGCTTTTTTTCGGTGCCGGCCTTCGCTGGCCCCGTCGCCGACGGCCGCGCGCGGTGGTCTCGGCGGCGCGCCCGACCGTCCGACCCGGAGAGCCCGATGCAGATCCCTGCCTTCATCGACGCCAACCCCATCGTGCGCCGGCTGCCGCTGGCGGTGCGCACCCGGGTCGAGGCTTATGTCGAGCACATCAACGCGGTGCTCGCCGTCGAGAACCTCAAGGTCATGGGGCGCCTGGCCCCGTCCGCCGCGCGGGGCCTCTTCCTGCGGCAGGGGCGCGCCGGCACCGCCCGCATGCAGGCCCGCCATCGGGCGTGGTTCGACTTCGACTATCCCCACGACAACCCGGAGATGCGCGCGCTCTACGAGAAGGCCAAGCGCCTGCAGTGGAACGGCTCCACCGACCTGCCGTGGCAGACCTCCGTCGACCCCTACGACCCCGACGTGCCGCTCGTCGACCACAGCTTCTTCGACTGGCAGGTCTTCCGCCGCGCGGGCATGACCTTCACCGACCGCGAGAAGCTCGGCTTCGAGCACAAGGTCGCCTCGTGGATGCTCAGCCAGTTCCTGCACGGCGAGCAGGGCGCGCTGATGGCCGCCGCCCAGGTGACCGAGGCCACCGAGCAGTTCGACGGCAAGTTCTACGGTGCGACCCAGGTGATGGACGAGGCGCGCCACGTCGAGGTCTTCCACCGCTACCTCTCCGAGAAGCTCGAGCTGCGCTACGAGATCAACGACAACCTCTTCACCATCATCGACGGGCTGATGACCGACGGCCGCTGGGACATGAAGTTCCTCGGCATGCAGATCCTCGTCGAGGGGCTGGCGCTCGGCGCGTTCGCCACCCTGCGCAAGACCACCGGCGAGCCGCTGCTCGAAGAGCTGCTGCGGCGGGTGATCCACGACGAGGCGCGCCACGTGCGCTACGGGCTGCTGGCGCTCGCGCCGGTCTATCGGCAGCTCTCCGAGCGCGAGCGGCGGGAGCGCGAGGACTGGGCGTTCGAGGTGGTGGTGCTGATGCGCAACCGGTTTCTGGTGCACGAGATGTACGAGGAGGACTTCGCCCACAAGATGAGCCGGCGCGAGTGGAATCGCATCATCGAGCAGATGCCGGGGCTCGCCGCCTTCCGGCGCACGATGTTCCGCCGGCTGGTGCCCAACCTGCGCGCGATCGGCCTCTTGACCCCGCGCGTCGTGCGGCATTACGAGCGGGTCGGGCTGGGGCAGTACATCCATCTGCCGTCCACCGACCGCATCTCCGACGCCGAGATGGTCGCCGGCTGATCGACGGCGAGCGACCGCCATCGGTGGCGGGATCACGTCGAACTGGAGATCACCGGCCGACCGTGCCAATGATATGGGGCATTTTTCGCGGAAGTGAGCGTGAGCGGCGCACAGGGATACGGCGTACGGATTCGACAGCCGCAGGAAGCCGGCGAGGACTGGGCCGCCGACCTGTCGCTGATGATCTCCCCCATCATCGGCGAGGACGCCGAGACCCTCGAGAACGCCTTGCAGGGCGGCGAGCTCGTCGTGGCCTCCGGGCTGCCTTTCGACGAAGCCAAGCAGCTCGTGGCCGTCTTCCAGAGCCTCGGCGCCGACGCCGAGGTGGTCGACCGCCCGGTGACCCAGGGGCCGAAGGGCATGGCGCCGGTGGCCGGTGACAAGGCGACGCCGATGGGCGGGGGCACCCAGCCGTTCAACATGGCCGGCCTGCGCAAGGCCCTCGAGGCGGCCGCCCGCTCGGCGCCGCCGCTGGGCGTGCCCGCCGAAGACGACCTGCCGCCGCTGCCCGACGGTGACGCCGACCTCGGCGAAGCGGCCCGGGCCAACGCGACCCGCCCCTTCGACCCGGCGATGGTCCGCGCGGCCCTCGCCCGCGTCGGCGGCTCGGTCGACGAGCCGCCGCCGGTCGAGCTGCCGCCGGTGCTCGGCGCGGACGACGACGAGGACGACATCCCGACCTCGGTCAAGACGACCGGCGGCGCGCCGGGGTACGCCAGCGGCCTGATGGGCGTGATGGGCGACGCGGCGGACTCGCCGCCGGCGCCCGGCCCGACGCAGTCGTTCGGCGCGGCGATGTACGAGCCGCCGCCGCCGCCCCGGGCGGCGCCCTCCGACGACCCCTTCGACGGCCCACCGCCGCCCGATCGCGGCGCCCTGGCCGGCTTCGCGGCGCCCAACGAGCAGTTCGATCCCGGCTCGGTGCGCCGCCTGCGCGAGGGCGGCCGGCGGCGGGGCTTCGCCAGCGGACCCGTCGACCTGCTCGATGGCCCGCCGCCGCCCGACTTCGACGCGATCCCGCGCCGTGGGGCGTCCATCGGCGACAAGCCGACCGATCGCCTGCTCATGCCGCCGGGGGTCGACCCCGGGATGGGCCCGCCCATCGACCCGCTCGACGCGCTCGGCCCGCCCATCGACCCGCTCGACGGGCCGCCGCCGCCGCGGGTGGGCGAGATCGACGACCTGCCCCTGCCGCGGCTGCAGTCCCCCGACCGGGTGCCGCTCGACATGCGCGACCCGCCGACGCTGGCCCGGGGCAACAAAGGGCCGGTGATCGTGCAGCTCGACGCGCCGGTGGTCGACCCGTCGGAGACCGGCACCTTCACCCGGGAGGCCTCGCTCGACCCGCTGGTGGACGACGACGTCGAGACCCGTCAGGTCAACGCGATCTCCGACGCCGAGATCGAAGCCGAGCTGCGCACCGAGGCGCGCAAAGCCAAGGCCGGCCGCGGGGTGCGGCCCGGGGTCTACCAGCTCGACCGCGAGCGGCGCACCGCCGGCGACCAGGCCCGCCCGGGCATGCCCGCGGCCGGGGCGGCGATCCTGTCCACCGGCCAGATGGTGGCCCGGCCGATCGCCCGCTCCGACGAAGAGGTGACCGACAGCGGCTCGTTCCGCATCGTCGATCGCAAGAAAGGCGAGGGCGGGCCGAGCATCGCCCACAGCGCGGGTCAGGCGGCGCTGTTGAGCCTGCTCCTGCCCGGCATGGGGCAGGTCTACAACGGTCAGCGCGATCGGGGCATCGTCTTCGCCCTCGCGGCGGTGCTGGTGCTGCCCTGGCTCTACGCCGTCTTCGACGCGTTCACCGTGGGCCGCGCGATCCAGCAGGGCAAGCACCCGCTGCCCGACGGCCGGATCTTCGAAAAGGGCCGCTGGGGGCAGCTGCTGCTCAACCTCGCGGTGATCTTCAGCGTGGTGGTGGGCTATACGATCTGGAGCGGCATGCAGACGCCGCCCCCGCCGCCGGCGGCGCCGGCCCAACCTCCGGCTGGAGGCTGAGCGGCGCGCGGTGGGCCCTCACTCAGCGGCAGCCGTCACCGCTGCAGCTCAGGTTGGCGGTCGCGCCCTTGGCGATGTCTCGCACGCACGTCCCACCCGAGCAGGTGAAGTTGCAGGTGGCGCCCGCCGCGCAGCCCTGGCGGCACGCGCCGCCGGAGCAGGTGATGTTGCAGGTCGAGCCGGCCTCGCAGGTGGTGCCGCAGTTGCCGCCCGAGCAGGTGAAGTTGCAGGTGGCGCCCTTCTGGCAGACGAACTCGCACTTGCCGTCGGGGCAGCGGTGGGCGCAGGCCGCGCCGGCCGCGCAGGCGACCTTGCCCTTGACGGCGCCGACCTTCGCGCCGGCCTTCGCCGCCGCCTCGAGCGCCTTGGCGTTGGCCCGCACACCCGCCGCCGCGGCCTCGGCGCCGACCGCTGCCGCCTCGGCGCCGGCCGCAGCGGCCGCCGCGCCGGCCTCGGCGGCCTTCGTCGCCGCCTTCTGCGCCTCGACCGCCGGATCGGCCGCCACCGGACCCGCCAGCAGCAGAGCCGCCAACGCCACCATCATGCCAGCCATCATCGTGCCAATGGTCTTCTGAGCCATCTTCGATCCCCCTCCATGGGCCCGCGGGCCCGTTCCTCTCGGTCGCGCGGCCGGCCCACCCGGCCGCCGATAGTCTAGCGCAGGATCAGCCCCCGCGCCTCATGGCGGCCAAAGAGGCGCGCTCTCCACCGATATTCATCGAATTCGGATCCGCCGCGCGGATTTTCGGCCGTCAGCGCCGTCAGACGAAGAGCGTCGCCAGCTTCTTGCCGCTCAGCGCCCGTCGACCGAGGCGCACCCGGTCGAGGCGATAGGCCCCCTCGCCGCAGCGGATGAAGAACCGCCCGTCGCGCACGAAGGGGGTGCCCGGCTCGAGCACGGCGAAGCGCCCGGGGTCTGCGGGACGGCCGCTCAGCACGACCAGCAGCTCGTCGCCCAGGCCGGTGAAGGCGCCCGGATCGGGCGCGGCGGCGCGCACCAGGCGGTCGACGGCGCCCATCGGCTGCGTCCAGTCGATCTCCCAGTCGTCGTCATCCACCAGCGGGGCCCAGCTGATGTCGCCCTGCTGCGGTCGGGCGTCGATGACCTCGCCCGCCAGCAGGCGCAGCGCCACGTCGGCGTTGAGCTCGGCGCCGCGGGCCTCGAGTCGGTCGGCGAGCTGCCCGCCGTGCTCCCGCGGGCCGATGTCCACCGCTTCGCGCAGCAGGATGTCGCCCTCGTCGAGGCCGTCGGTCAGCCAGTGCACGCAGATGGCGGTCGTCGTATCGCCGGCGCGCAGCGCCCAGCCGACCGGATCGGGTCCGCGCCAGCGGGGCAGGTCGGAGGGGTGCACGTTGATGCCCGGCGCGATGTCCAGCACCGCCCGCGGGATCAACCGCGGGAAGAAGCTGGCGACGATCAGCTTCGGCGCCAGCGCGGCGAGCGCGGCGACGATCGAGGGATCGTTCAGATCGGGCCGCATCCAGCGGGGGATCGGCGGGCTGTCCTTGAGCCGCCTCAGCAGCGTCGACCAGCCCGGGCCGCCGCGTCGGCCGTGCACGATGCCCAGCGGGGCGACGCCGCGGTCGAGCAGCGCCAGCGCGCCGCGGGGATCACCGAAGTACAGCACGCTCATCGGACAGCTCCCGTCGTCTCGGTGCGCATGCTGCGATACAGGTCCACCGTCTGCTGCGCAATGCTCGACCAGCGATAGCGCGCCTCGACCAGCGCCCGCCCGCGCGCGCCGAGCGCCGCCGCGAGCGATCGATCGGCGATGATCTGCCCCAGCGCGTCAGCCACCGCGGCGGGCTCCGCCGGCACCACCCGCCCGGCCTCGGCGGCGGCCACCTCGGGGAAGTGGCACGCCTCGCTGATCACCACCGGTCGACGGGCGGCCATCGCTTCGAGGGTCGCGATCGAGAAGCCCTCGTGCCGGCTGGGCAGGCAGAAGACCGTGGCCCGTTCGAACGCCGCTCGCTTCTCGGCGCCGAAGAGCGGGCCCGGCAGCTCGAGCCGGTCGGCGTACCCGTGGCGTCGCGCCGCCGCCCGCAGGATCGCCGCGCCGCCCTGGTCGGGCCCGACGGCGAGCAGCCGCACCGCCGGGTCGCGCGCGGCCAGCTGCCCGAACGCGTCGCCGAGCACATCGCAGCCTTTGCCCGGGTGCAGCCGCCCCAGGAAGAGCACGACCCCGACGCCGTCGCCCACCGGCGGTATGCGGTCGAACGGCGCGGTGAAGACGCCGTTGGGCACGATCTCGACCCGGCTCGGCCGGGGGACGAACCATGGGATGCGGGCCTCGTCGGGGTTGAGCAGGTGCAGCGCCGCCGCGTGACGGACCAGCCCGGCGTAGCCCAACAGCCACAGCCCGACCTGCTTGCGCGGCCACTTCTCGCCCAGCGCGCCCCCGTGCAGGCTGCCGTGCGGCGCGAGCACGTAGGGGACGCCCCGGGCGCGGCAGACGCGGCTCGCCAGCAGGGTCACGGGGGGCCAGATGCCGTGCAGATGGGCCACATCGGCCCCGTCGAGCGCCTCGACCAGCGCGCGGCGGGTGAGGATCGGCACGAAGAACTTGGGGCGCACCGTGGCCCGGGGCGGCGGCGGATCGAGGTGCGCGGCGACGAAGCGATCGGCCGCGCCGCCCGGCGCGTCGGACGAGATGAGGCGCACGTCGTGCCCCAGCGCCCGCTGCCCGGCGGCCAGGCCCACGATCACCCGCGGCGGCCCGCCGTTGGCCGGGTCGAGCCAGTTGTAGACATGCACGATGCGCAACGGCGGGAGGCTCACGGGGCGCTCAGCGATCGGCCTCGACCAGATCGCGCACCCGCGCGGCGAGCGCGGCGGTGATCGGCACCTCGACCTGCCGCGGCGCGTGGGCCGCGGGCGGCAGCGCGGCGATCGCGGCCCGGCAGTGTGCGCGCACCGCGGCGGGGGTCGGCAGATCGATCGGACCATCGACCGTCCAGACCGGATGCAGCAAGGGCTCGCCGTCGAGCGCCTCGTCGGCGCGGGCCACCGTATCGACCCCGCCCTTGCGGAAGACCTGCACCCGCCCGGGCAGCGTCGCTTTGCCCGACCCGCGGCTGAGCTTCATCGACGGCCGGCCGTCGACCTCGCAGAGCTTGCCGACCGCGCCGACGCCCACCGGCGCGTCGGGCGAGGTGACGATGCGCTCGCCGACCCCGAAGGCGTCGACCGGCGCGTCTCCGAGCGCCGCGATGCTGTGCTCGTCCATGCCGCCAGAGACCACGATCGTCGCCTGGGGCGCGCCGAGGTCGTCGAGCATACGCCGCGCCTTGTGGATGTTCTCGGCGCTGATGCGGCTGTCGAGGCGGATGCCGCTCAGCTTGCCGCCCGTCGCTCTCACCGCCGCCGGTATGCCCGTCTCGGGGCCGTAGCTGTCGTAGGTGTCGACGAGCATGATCGAGTTGTGGGGGAACGCCTCGTAGAAGGCCTTGAAGAACGCCTGCTCGGTGACGTGGCGCGCGACGCCGGATCGCTCCCACGACTGGATGGCGAAGTGGTCCATCGTGCCCAGCACCGGCACCCCGTAGCGGTGGTGCGCCTCGACGTTGGAGGTGCCCGCGCAGCCGGCGATATAGGCCGCATAGGCCGCGTCGACCGCCGCCGCGGGGTGGGTCCGCCGGCTGCCGAACTCGAGCACCGCCTTGTCGCCCGCCGCCGCCACCACCCGCGCCGCCTTCGAGGCGACCATGGTCATGTGGTTGATGATCGACAACAGCGGCGTCTCGATGAGCTTGGCGGTCAGCAGGTCGGTGCGCACCACCAGATAGGGGCACTGCGCGGACGGCCGCACGCCGTCGACGTCGATCGGGCCGTCGGGGCCCACCGCCCGCCCGGCCCACAGCGGCGTGCCCTCCGCGGGGGCCTCGATCTGCCCGTGGAAGCGCCAGTCGGCCAGCAGAGTGCGCAGCGCGGGGCGCTCTTTAAGCGCGGGCCCCAGCATCGGGTGGGCTTCGAGGGTCGCGAGCCGCTCGCCGTCGAAGCGCGCGGTCTCGAGCCACTCGAGGCAGCGGCGCAGGCCGGCGAAGACCAGGAAGCCGCGCACCGGCGTATCGTCGAGGGCCTTGGGCAGCCGCCGGGAGAAGAAGCTCATCGTCACCGGCAGGCGGGCCCGGCCGGCGTCGAAGTGCGAGACCAGCGATGTGAGCTGGTAGAGGTCGATGTGGGTCGCCGGGATCATCGTAGCGTCTCCCCGTTGGCCGTGGCCGTCGCGGGGCATGGTACAACCAGCGCCATGCAAACCCCAGCCATGCAGACCCCAGCCATGCAGACCCCAGCCATGCAGACCCCCGACCCGCGCGCGCTCGCCGAACGCCTCGGCATCAGCGAAGACGCCACCGCCCTGTGCCACGCCATCGAGATCATCGATCTGCACCTCGATACGTTCATCCCGGTGCGGCTGTGGGGCTACGACATCTTCCGCGCCCATCGGCCGCCCTTCGGCGGGCACTTCTTCGGCCACCTCGACCTGCCGCGGGCGACGGAGGGTGGGCTGAGCGCCGGCATGTGGTCGATCACCACCAACCCATTCCGCACGGCGCGCGGGCGGCTGCGCACCTTCCGCGACAACCTCGCCGAGTTCCGGGCGATGGTGGTCAACAGCGACGGCAAGCTGGCCTTCGCCCGGACCCGCAGCGAATACGACGCGGTGCGGGCGACGGGGGCTCATGCGGTGATGCTGGCGATTCAGGGCGGCAACGCGCTCGAAGCGGCGCCCGAGGGGCCGGCGGCGGTGCCCGATCGGCTGCTGACCCGGGTGACGCTGGTGCATCTGACCAACGCCGGCTACGGCGCCAGCTCGGCGCCGGTGCACATGCTGCGCCGCGACAAGGGCCTCAGCGATCACGGGCGGCGCTTCGTCGAGCAGTGCAACGCCGAGCGGGTCTTCGTCGACCTGGCCCACATCCACCGCGCCGCGTTCTGGGACGCGGTCGAGGTGCACGACGCCAGCCAGCCGCTCATCGTCACCCATACGGGCGTCGAGGGGGTCAAGCCCCACTGGCGCAACCTCGACGACGCGCAGATCAAGGCGGTGGCCGACAGCGGCGGCGTCGTCGGGGTGATGGCCCAGGGCAGCTTCCTCAGCCGGAAGGGCGGCCCACGGGACGGCGCGATGCTCATCGAGCACATGGAGCACATCATCGACGTCGGCGGCGAGGACGCGGTGGCGCTCGGCACCGACTACGACGGCGCGATCAGCCCGCCCAAGGACATCCGCAGCGTCGAAGAGGCCTATCCGCGGCTGGTGCAGCACATGCTCGACCGCGGCTGGCGCGAGGAGCGCATCCGCAAGGCGATGGGCGAGAACTTCCTGCGCTGCTTCGGTGAGCTGCGCCCCTGACGCCCCGGTCAGCGCGCGCCGGCGCGCGCAGGCGTGCACCCGACGGGCGCCCTGGCGTACCCTGAGCCCGTTCACCCGCCGCACAGAGGACGCCCATGCCCGCCGCTTCCACCGCCCGCAAAGGCCACCCCATCCGGCTGATCGACATCGACGCCGACGACATCGCCGACAACGGCCACGTGATCGACAGCGTCTATCGCGCCGAGCTGACCGGCGTGATCGTACGCGGCGCTTTGACCGGCAAGCGCCGCGAGACCGCCGTGCGCCGGCTGACCTCGGACGCGCTCGGCGACCGCTGGGGCGCGCCCAACGCCGGCATGAAGGGCGGCGAGATCCGCACGATCGGCGACGCGGCGACGCCGACCTTCACCTATCTGCGCGGCCCGAGCCCCGAGGTCTATGCCGCCAGCGCCGCCCGCCACGCCGACAATACCCGCGCGATCTTCGAGGAGGCCGACCCGCGCGCGCCGACCGCCGCCATCGCCCGGCTGCTCGGCGGCCTCTTCGGCGGGCGCCCGGCGGGGCCGCCGCGCTTCTCCGACGACCTCGACTGGGCCCCGTACAACTACCGCGCCCTCGACCCGGGCGAGCAGATCTACACCCACCACGACAACCACTACGGGCTCGCGGTCTACGAGAAGATGCCCGCCGATCTCGACCGCAGCGGGCTGCTGAGCTGGTTCGTCACGCTGCAGGCGCCCGACGCCGGCGGCGAGCTGGTGATCTACAGCCTGTGGGGCAGCGACCCGAACCCGCCGATGCTGCCGACGCGGTTCCTGGACACCGCCGCCCTCGAGCGCGACTGGGACAAGGCGGTCGTCGATCTGCGCGACGGTGATCTGATCGTCTTCGACGCCGGCCGCCACGTGCATCGGGTGACGCCGGTCGAAGGCCAGCGACCGCGGTTGACCCTCGGCGGCTTCCTGACCCCGGCCGCAGACCGCAGCCGCCTCGCTTTCTGGAGCTGAGCCCGATCAGCCGCGCAGCGCGCGCATCTGCGCCTGAAGCTCGGCGACCAGCGCCGCTTTGAACTGCGGCTCGTCGAACAGATAGAAGTGCCCGCCCGGCACGAGCCGCACCGTGCATCCGCCGGTGGTGACATCCGCCCAGCGGCTCAGCGCCGCGCGGTCGATGGCCTTGTCGTCGCGGCCGCCCCACGCCTGCACCGGGCACGTCAGCTTCGGCTCGCTGGGGCTGTGATAGACCTCCGACGCCTTCAGGTCGGCCCGCAGCGCCGGCATGATCAGCGCCATCAGCTCGGGCACCGCCCGCACCTGGTCCGGCACGCCGCCATAGCGCTCGTCGAGCGCGTCGAGGAACGCCGCGTCGGGCAGCTGGCCGATCGGGGTCTTCTCGTCGGCCACATGGGGCGCCCGCCGGGCCGACGCGATGAGCAGCAGCGGCGCGCGCCCGGCGGCGGTCATGCGCCGGGCCAATTCGAAGGCCACCGAGGCCCCGAGGCTGTGGCCGAGCAGCACCGTGGGCAGCGGCGGCAGCGTATCGAGCGCTCGGCTGGCGCCGTCGACGATGGCCTGCACGGTCGTCAGCGGCGGGGCCGACAGCGCGCTCTCGCGACCCGGCCGGCGCAGCGGACACAGGGCGACGCCCGGCGGCAGGTCGCGCCCCCAGCGGATGAACTGCGCGGCGCCCCCGCCGGAGTGCGCGCAGCACACCAGCCGCAGGACGGCGTCAGGCGGGGTCTCGGAGCGGGGCAGCCAGTGTGCGGTCTTCATGGGCACCTCGGGAGCAGGGCGGCGGCACCATAGCCCCGCGGCGCCGATGTGTCAGCCCCGGAAAGACGCTGGACAGAAGCGGCGCGCGCGCGTAACGCTCTGCCCGCACCGGTGGGAGGTCGATTCATGTCCATTCGCGCTCTGTTCACCTCGACGGTCGCCGCCGCGACCCTGATCCCCGCGGCGGTCGCCGCTCAGGAGGCGCCCGCCGACGGGGCGACCATCCCCCGGCCGTCCCCCGGCGCCAACCAGATCGTCGCGCCGGCGACCGATGCGCCCTTCGATGTTCAGGTGTCGGGCTTCGTGCGGGTGCAGGAGCAGCAGATCTTCGAGAACGACGACGAGGGGCTGCCGTTCGGGCGCACCGACGGCTTCACCCTCGACGCGGCGCGGCTGATCGTCAAGGCGAAGAAGGGCCCGCTGGCGGGGGTCGTCTCGATCGACGGGGCCGTCGACCGCTTCGATGGCAAGAATACGACGCTGGGCACGGTGAACCTCGGCCTCAAGGACGCCTGGATCCGCTACAGCCGGGAGGATTTTCCCTTCATCAAGCTGCTGGTGGGGCAGTTCAAGCCGCCGTTCGACGCCGAGGAGCAGCGCTCGACCCGCGACATGCTGTTCATCGACCGGGCGGTCGAAGCCCGCGGGGTGCGCGGCGGCGAGGGCTGGAACCTCGACGGCCTGAGCATCGACCGCGACATCGGCGGGCTGATCTACGGCGAGCCGACGTTCGGTGACTTCGGGCTGGCCTACTTCATCGCCGCGACCAACGGCGGCGGCGCCAACCGCGTCGGCAACGACAACGACGCGTTTCAGTACACCGCGCGGGTCGAGCTGCGCTGGACCGAGATGGTCATGATCGGCGCGGCGGTCAACTACAATCAGGCGACGAGCGGCGACGAGATCGAAGACTTCGTCGACGAAGAGTACGTCGGCCTCGCCGCCGATCTCTCGGCGCGGGTGCCGGCCGGTCCGCTCGCGGTGGTCGTGCAGGCGCAGTTCATCCAGCAGCGCGCCAGCTTCCCCGACGTGCCCGTCGAGCCCGAGCGGGTGGCGATGGGCTATCACGGCGCGCTCGGCGTCGAGCTGCCCATGGGTTTCACCGCGGCCTATCGCTACGCCTTCCTCGACCCGACCTCGTCCTTCGAGACCGACGACGCGACCGCCGAGGCGACCCTCGATACCGACGCGGTCACCCTGCACACCGTCGGCCTCAACTGGCAGGGCGAAGTCACGGTGCCCGTCAAGACCCAGATCAACTACACGATCACCCAGGAGCAGGCGCCCAAGGAGATCGCCAACGACCGGCTCGACCTCTTGTTCCAGGTGTCGTTCTGATGGGCGCCCGACGCGTCGCGACGGCGTTGCCCGAGGCCCTCTCGGCGCCGCTCGTCCTGCTGCTCGCCGGCCTGCTCGGCGCCCCGCTCGTCGGCTGCAGCGAGGCGACCCCCGAGTCGCTCGCCCGGCGGGTGGATACCCGCACCGACCTCATCGGCGGCCCGTCGGCGCTCGGCGAGGTGGGCGACTTCCTGCTCGAGAACGACTACATCCGGGTCATCGTGCAGGACAAAGGCTTCTCCCGCGGCTTCGGGGTCTACGGCGGCGGCCTGATCGACATCGACCGCCAGATGGCCACCGCGCCGGGCGATACCGAAGGCGGCAACGGCCGCGACCAGTTCGGTGAGCTGTTCCCCATCGCTTTCTTGCAGGCGCTCGAGCCCGATACGGTCGAGGTGGTCGCCGACGGCAGCGACGGCGGCACCGCCATCGTGCGGGTGGCCGGCACCGGCGCCGACTTCATCTCGCTGACCAAGGCGCTCAACCAGGCGGTGCTCAACAGCCACGAGCTGCCGCCTGGCCTGCTCGACATCCTCGACACCGACAACCTCGTCGGCGAGCCGCAGATCGGCTACGAGGTCTTCTACGAGCTGGCCCCCGAGGCGCGCCACGTGCGCATCCGGGTGCGGCTGACCAACCTCACCGAAGAGCCGCTGGCGATCCCGTCGAACCCGGCGCGCACCATCCTCAGCGTGCTGGCCCCGACCATCGACGTCGACACCTTCGACGCGCCGCTCGGCTTCGTGCTGCTCTTCGGCGCCGGCAACAAGGTCTTCAGCCCCGGCTTCGGCTACGACATCCGCTTCTCGCTCGACGACATCGGCGTCGGAGCGGGCGCCGGGTTGCCCTTCCCCGCGCTGCCCGGCCTGTTGACCAACGGCCTGTTCACCACCAGCGACGACATCAGCTACGGCTTCTTTGCGCTGCCCGACGCGCCCGGCGAGGAGCCGGTGCTCAACTTCGCCGCCAACCGGGTCGACGGCGAAGGCGACAACCTCTACGAAGAGGCGCTCGGCGTCGACGTCGAGCAGGACACCATGCTGGTGCCCTTCCTCGCGTCGTCGTTCACCGGCGTCTTCTACGCCCAGACCCCGCGGGAGCTGCCGGCGGGCGGCTCGACCGAGTTCTCGGCCTACATGGCGGTGGGCAACGGCGACGTGGGCTCGGTGATGGACACCGTGCTCGCCCTGCGCGCCGAGCGCGGCGATCCGCAGCCGCTCGTCGAGCTGTTCGGCCAGGTCGAGGACGCCCAGAGCACCGAGGCGCTCGAGGGCCTCTCGGTGGTCATCTACCGCGACGGCGTGCCGGTCAACCAGTACAGCACCGACGCCTTCGGCCGGTTCCGCGGCACCATGCCCGCCGGGCAGTACACCGCCCGCGTCGAGCGCGACCCGGTGGTCTCCGATCATGTGCCCTTCGAACTCGGCGAGGCCGACGGCGCGCGCTTCGTGCGCCTCGCCGCGCCGACGCCGGCCTGGCTGACGGTGCGGGTGCGCGACGACGTGGGCAGCCCGCTGCCGGCCAAGGTCACCGTCGTCGGCACCGCGCCCGCCGACGTGGGCGGCGCGCCCTACCGCAACACCCTCTTCGACGTGCAGGTCGGCCAGCACTGGCGCACCCACGACACCATCGAAGACGACCCCGACGACCCCATGACCCGGCGCTACATCGAGACGGTCGAGTACACCGACGCCGCCGGCAAGGTGCGGCTGCCCATCCCGCCGGGGGTGCAGTTCGAGGTCTACATCTCGCGGGGCATCGAGTACTCGCTCTCCCGCACCCGGGTGACGGGCCGCGCCGGCGAGGCCACGTCGGTGGTGGCGCAGCTCGAGCGGGTGGTCGATACCACCGGCTGGATCTCCGCCGACTTCCACCTGCACGCCGCGCCCAGCCTCGACAGCGCCCTCGACCTCGGCGACCGGGTGCGCAGCGTCGTCGGCGAGGGGGTCGAGATCCTCACCGCCACCGACCACAACTTCATCACCGACTACGGCCCGACGCTGCTCGAAGAAGGCCTCGAAGACTGGGCCACCTCGATGATCGGCCTCGAGCTGACCACCCTCGAGTCGGGCCACTTCAACGGCTTCCCGCTCGTGCGCGACGTGGGCCGCATCACCAAGGGCGCCTTCGAGTGGTCGCTGCGGCCGCCGGACGAGCTGTTCGAGGAGCTGCGCGCCCTCGGCCGCTTCGGCCCCGACGACACCATCGTGCAGGTCAACCACCCGCGGGATACGATCCTGGGCTACTTCGAGCAGTACGACATCAACGCGCTCGACGGCTCGATCAACGAAGGGCTCTGCGGCTTCGCCAACCTCGGCGACTGCCTCGCGCCCAACGGACCCGCCTTCCGCGGTGAGGACGGCATGAGCACCTTCAGCGACGACTTCGACGCCATCGAGGTGCTCAACGGCAGCGTGGTCGACCAGCTCTACCACCTGCGGGTGCCGGCGGACGTGCGCGGCCTGCAGATCCCCGAGCTCTTGCGCGACAACCTGCCGCCGCCGGGCACGATCCTGTGCGACGCCACCGTCGACGACGAGGCCGGCACCATCGAGTTCGGCACCGACGTGGCCTTCCCCGGCGCGCTCGACGACTGGTTCAACCTGCTCAACCGCGGTCACCGGGCCGTCGGGACGGGCACCAGCGACAGCCACGACGCCGACGACCACACCGGCTACGCCCGCAGCTTCCTGAAGGTCGACGACGACCGCCCGCGGGCGATGACCGATCGGGTGATCGTCGACGCGTTCAAGAGCGGCAACCTGCTGATGACCAACGGCCCGTTCGTCGAGGTCGAGATCGCCGGCGGCGCCATGGGCGGCGAGGTCGACGTCGACACCGACGAGGGCGCGACGGTGAACATCCAGGTGCAGGCCGCCGAGTGGATCGACGTCGATCGGGGCCGCATCTGGGTCAACGGCGAGGTCGTCGAGACCTTCGCCGTGCAGCTCGTCGAGCGGCGCTTCGAGCACCGGACCACCGTGCCGCTCGCCCGCGACTCGTGGGTCGTCGTCGAGGTCACCGGCGACGGCTCGATGTTCCCCATCGTGCGCCCGGTCGACATCCCGCCGCTGCAGCTCGGCACCGCCTTCGGCGCCATCGCCGAACCGCTCGGCCTCGGCGGCTCGTCCTTCGGCGCGCTCGAGCCCGACCTCGTCGGCGTCTTCACCCCCGTGGCGATCACCAACCCGGTCTTCGTGCGGGTGCCCGGCAGCGACGACAAAGACGGCGTCTGGGACGCGCCGGGCCCGCTCGTGCGCTGCTGCGACGGCGACAGCCTCGGGGTCCGCGTCGGCGAGAAGGCCTGCCCGCCCGGCCCCGAGAAGCGCGCCCTGCCGATCATCTCCGACCTGCCGCGCAGCTTCGGCTTCCCGCGGGTGAAGGGCGACATCGAAGACGTGCGCGCGATCTTCGAACAGTTCGGCCGGCACCAGCACTGAGCGCCCGATGCGCCCGCCCCCCACGCCGCCCGCCAGGGCCCTGACCGCGACCCTGTTCGCTGCGCTGCTCGCCGGGCTGCTCGCCGCACCGGCGCTCGCCCATCAGAAGCGCGCCGTACGCACTGCCACCGCCAGCGCCCGTCCGGTGGCCGACGCGGTGGCGCTCGACGTGATGCTCTGGCTGCGCTTCGCCGGCGAGCGGGCCGACGCGTTCCGCGCCCGCTTCGACGTCGATCGCTCGGGGCGCTTCGAACCCGCCGAGGCGGCGCTGGCCGGTGACAGCCTGGCCCCCGAAGCCATCGGCGGCTTCTTCGTGCGCTTCGACGGCGCCGCCCGCCCGCCGAAGACCGCCGAGGCCAAGGCGCGCATCGCCGACGGCGACGCCATCGAGGTCGCGGTGCTGCTCTCGTGGGCGCCTCATCCGGCCCGAGCGGTCGAGCTCGCCAGCCGCGCCGGCCGCGATCGTGAGGGCGCGCCGGTCATCATGGCCCGCTTCGCCGCGCTGCCCCCGCTGCGGCTCGTCTCGTCCCGGCCCGCCAGCGGCGGGGTCGCCGGGCCCGCGCCGTTGTTGCCCGGCGGAGACGGCCTCGCGGTGGAGCTGCGCCTCGACGATCCGGTGCCGCTGCCCGCCGAGCCGCCGGCCTCGCCCGAGGAGACGCCGTGAAGCCCGCCGCCCTGCTGATGCTCGCCGCATCGACCCTGACCGGCTGCCCCAGCGGCGGCGGCGGCGATGGCTTCGACGAGGCGGCGTGCACCGACGCCGGCGAGTGCTTCGACGCGCGCGTCGCGCCCGACGCGGCAGCGAGCCCCGATTCGGCCGCGATCCCCGACGCGGCAGCGCGCCCCGACGCTGCGCGAGCCGACGCGACAGCCAGCCCCGACGCGACAGCCAGCCCCGACGCTGCGCGAGCCGACGGCGCACCGCCGGATGCTGCCATGGTGTCTGACGGGGCGCCCGATGCTGCACAGGCCGACGCCGCGCCCGCCGACGCCGCGCCCGATGCGGCCCGGCCGACGCCCGTCGAGAGCTGCGACGAGATCAACAGCCGCGAATGCTTCGGTCACCCCGACTGCCCCGACGACGAGCGCTGCCAGGACGTCGGCGGCCCCGACTTCCCGGTGCCGTGCTGCGTGCCCGGCCGCCGCGGCGACATCGAGCCCGGCGGATCGTGCGCCGAGGTCGACGGCCAGATCGAGTGCCGCAGCGGGGTCTGCATCGAGGACGTCGGCGGCGACGACGTCTGCTCCGGCCCGTGCGAGGGCGCGATGGACTGCCCGGCCGCGTTGCCGCGCTGCGTCGCGTTTCCCTTCGGCGGCACCGACTTCCTGTGGTGCTTCCCCGAATGAAGCCACGCCCCGTCTGGCTCTCGTTGGGCAGCAACATCGCCCCGCGACACAACATGGTGCGCATGATCGACGCCCTGTGCCCGCTCGGCAGCGACCTCGTCGTCGGGCGCATCGTCGAGCTGGAGCCGGTGGGCCGCGGCGGCCCGCGCTTCCTCAATACCGTCGTGCGGATCGACGCGCGGCTCGACCCGCTCAAGCCGGCGCTCGAAGCCATCGAGATCGCGCTCGGCCGCCCCCGCTGGCGCCCCGACGCCCGCGCCCTCGATCGCACCGCCGACATCGACGTGCTCTTCGTCGACGCCCCGCCGAGCGCGCTGCCCGACGAGCCCTGGGTCGCGCCGATGCTGCGCGAGCTGCTCGCCGCCGAGGGCCACCGGATCGACGTGCCCGCTCTGCCAGAGGGCGTCGCGCTCGACTGGCGCGGCTGCCCGATCGGCGACCGCCCCCGGCGGCTCGTCGCGGGCGCAGCGGGGCCCGCCAGCCCGATCCTCTGAACGCCGAGTGCTGCGAACGCAAAATCAGGCTGTCAGCCATAAGCACCCGTTCTGATCGGCTAAACGCTGTGTGTATCGTCTCCGGTTGAGCTTGTTTTGTGCGTTGCACAAAAGTGCGTGCTGCCCCATCATGGGCCAGCACGCACCGCCCGCGCCCCGCGGGCCCAACCCCCGGAGGTCCGATGAAGCCGCTCGCGCGCATCACCCTGCCGCTGCTCGCCGCCGGCGCTCTGCTCGCCATTGCGCTGTGCCCCGCGCCCGCCTCGGCGGCCAGCGTGCCCAACCAGCTCGACTGGGCCGAGGGCAGCAACTGGTCCTATCGAGCGAACTTCCTCGGCTTCCCCGAGGCGTGGGTCTACGTGCCCGACAGCTTCAGCGAGCGCGCGCCCGAGCGCCGGGGGCTGGTCTTCCACCTCATCGGCTGCGGGCAGGTGCCGTTTCAGGCCGCCCAGGCCGCCGGCTGGCCCGACGCCGCCGAGGCCCACGGGCTGGTCGTCGTCGTGCCCGGCCCCGCCGCGCCGGTGAACCCCAACCGCGATGCGCCGCAGGTCGAGTGCTTCAACTATGGCTACGACGGCGCCTTCGGGGTCTACGTGCCCCGCCGCGGCGACCCGGATCAGGCGGCGGTCATCGCCGCGGCGCGCGCCATGAGCACCGACGCCGACTTCGCCGATCTGGCCGTCGACCCCAACCAGGTCTACGTCACCGGCCTGTCCGCCGGCGGCGCGCTGGCCGTCGAGGTGGCCTGCATGGCCCCCGACGTCTTCGCCGGCGTCGCCACCTCGTCGGCGCCGGGCATCGCCACCGCCCAGGGCACCGCGGTGATGCCGCCGCCTTTCGGCTACGGGCCACAGACGATCGTCAACCAGTGCCGCCAGTGGGCCGACCAGTCCGGCGCGCCCGACGCGCGGGCGCAGCTCGCCAGCCAGGTGATGGCCATCGTCTCCGACGACAACGGCCTGCCCGCCGGCTTCGGCGCCTTCGATACCAGCAAGTTCGACAACCAGCAGATCTGGGACGGCGACAAGTTCTGCCCGCATGTCTACCAGGAGCACCGCGCGGCGGCCTTCGCCGAGATCCTGGATGTCGAGCAGGTGGGCGAGGGGGTCGAGCTGGCCCGCGGTGAAGGCATCGGCTGCCCGGGCGGCGAGCGCAGCGTCGACGACGGCGGCGAGGTCAGCTGCGTGATCAACGACTTCGTGCGCCGCGACTGGGTCGCCCGGGCCGACGTCTGGGCCGACGCCGAGGGCAATACCCGGCTGGTGCAGATCGAGCAGGACACCCTGCGCCACGCGTGGCCCTCGGGCCCGCTGGCCGAGTCCGATACGGCCGCGCGCCCGAGCCGGGCCGAGCTGCGCGACGCCGGGCTCATCGTCGAGGCGACTGGTGAGTTCGACCGCAACCGCATGGGGCTGGCGCAGAACGGGCAGTACGGTGTCATCTACTTCAACCACGATGCCATCGACTTCCCGATGTACATCGCGGGTTTGTGGAGCCATAACAACCCGCGCCTGCCGCGGCATCAGCCGCCCGTATTCGACGATCTCGTCGCCGACGACAGCGTCGACGCCAACGGCGCCGGGCAGCTCGACGTTCAGGGCCGGGCGGTGGCCTGGGGTGAGGCCGCCATCGCCGAGCTCACCCTGACCCTCGCCGACGCGGCGGGCAGCGAGGTCGCCGCCTTCGAGGCGCCGGTCGACGGATCGGGCGACGTGGCGTTCGAGGTGCACTTCCCCGGGCTCGACGACGGCCGCTACCGGCTGACGCTGCGCGCCGTGGACGAGACCGGCGCCGCCACCGAGGCCGCGCTCGGGGTCACCGTGGGCGAGGTGGCCGGCATACCGCCGACGGTGAGCCTCGATCAGGCGGCCAGCGCCGGGCCCGGCTGCCTGCGCATCGGCGGCGCCGCCGACGACGCCGACGGCCGCGCCGAGCGGGTCGAGCTGACCTTCATCGGCCGCGGCACCTCGAATACCGACGTGGTCGACGGCCGCTGGGAGGCGGTGCAGTGCGACCTGCAGCCGGGCACCTACGCCATCTTCGCCGTGGCCGTCGACGACGCGGGCGATCACAGCCCACCGACCGCGATCACCCGGGTGACCGTGGGCGGGCAGGACGTGGAGAGCGCCTCGGGCGACCTGACCGCGCACAGCAACGCCGGCCGGGTGGTCCGCTTCACCCCCGAGTACTTCGACTATCGCGAGCGCTACTGCGAGCTGGTGTTCTACGTCTGGCAGTGCGAGGCCTTCGACCTCTACCGCTGCGGCGCCGACCAGCCGTGGAGCGACGCCGAGCCCGACTGCGGCGGCGCCGAAGGCCGGGCCGCGCTCACCCTCGAGGTCGACGCCCCCGCGGCGGCCGCGGTGGGCATGGCCGTGCCCTTCACCATGACGGTGCGCAACGACGGCCCGGACGACGCCCCGGCGACGTTCCTCATCGACCCGCTGCCCCGCGCCCTGCGCTACGTCGCCGGCGACGACCGCTGCGGGCTGATCGGCGGCACGGTCATCTGTCATCTCGGCACCCTCGCGGCGGGCGAGGCGGCCCACGTCGAGCTCTCGACCGAGGCCGTCGGCGGCGGCGCGATCGTCAACAAGCCGCGCGCCGGCAGCGCCATCAGCCCCGAGGCCGAGGTGGCCGTCGCGATCCAGATCGCCGGCGGCAGCGACGCCGCGGGCGATGTCGACCCGTGGTCGGGCATCGACGGCGGCGAGCTCGAGCCCGAGGAGCCGGAGCCCGAGCCGGGGGCCGGCGTCGTGATCGGCTGCGCGACGACCCCCGGTCTGGTCGTCGGAACCCTGCCCGGCGGAACCCTGCCCGGCGGAACCCTGCCCTTCGCCCTCTTCGCCGGCCTCGCGCTCGCGCTGCGTCGTCGTCGCGCCGCTCGACCCCCTGCCCCGAAGGGCCGATACGTGGCATAGAGACCGCGGATCAACACCGAGGTCACCATGCAACACGCTCAGCTGCCCACATCCGACCGCCTCTCGTGGCGCCCGATCTCCACCGACGACCTGCTCGACTTCCACCGACTCATCGCCGATCCCCACGTGCGGCGCTATCTCTGTGACGGGCAGGCGCTCGACCGGGCGTGGTGCGCCGAGCAGATCACCGCGGCGCAGGCGCTCGCCGAGGCGCGCGGGCTGACCCTGTGGCTGCTGCGGCTCGCCGACGACGGGCCGCCGGTGGGCTTCGCCGGGTTCAAGGTGTTCGATGAGATGGGTCCGGCGCCGCAGCTGCTCTATGCCTTCGTCGAGTCGGTCACGGGCCGGGGTTTGGCGACCGAAGCAGTGCGGGCCCTCATCCCGGTGGCGGTGGCGGCGGGCCTCGACCCCATCACTGCCGCCGTGGACGGGCCCAACGTCGCTTCGCTGCGGGTGCTGGCCAAGGCCGGGTTCGCGCAGGTGCGCACCACCGACGAGGGCGCTTTCGGATCGACGGTCCACCTCGAACGACGGGCGCAGGTGAGCCTCGAGCCGTTGACCGCCGAGACCTGTCGCGCGGTGATGAAGCTCGCGGTCGCGCCGTCGCAAACGGGCTTCGTCGCGTCCAACGCCGTCAGCATCGCCCAGGCGCACTTCAGCGAGGTCGCCTGGTTTCGGGGCATCTACGCCGAGGGCGTGCCGGTGGGCTTCGTGATGCTGGCCCTCAACGACGAGCCCTACCTCTGGCGGCTGATGATCGACGCCCGGCACCAGGGCCGCGGCTACGGCCGGCAGGCCATGCGGCAGATCATCGCCTTCGCCCGGCAACGGCCCGGCGCCGCCGGCATGTGGCTGAGCTTCGTGCCCGGCGAGGGCAACCCGTCGCCGTTCTACCGCAGCCTGGGCTTCGTCGAGACCGGCGAGATCGACGAGGGGGAGCGCGTCATGCGTCTGGCGTTCGGGCCCGAGGGCGGCGCCGCCGCGCTGAGCGTCTCGACGGGTTGAAGCCGCGGCCGGCGGCAGACGATCATGGCGGCCCATCAGCGAGGTGCCCATGCCGTCCGCTTCGATCCTGCACGATGCCCACGTCCTGCTCACCGGCGCCTCATCGGGCATCGGCGCGGCGCTCGCCCGGGCGCTGGCCGATCGCGGCGCCCGGCTGACCCTCGTCGCCCGCCGCGAAGCCCGCCTGCGCGCGCTGGCCGACGAGATGCCCGGTGAGCATCACGTCCTGCCCGCCGACCTCGCCGACCTCGACGCGGCCGACCGTGTCGCTTCACGCGCGGTCGAGGCCGGCGGACCGATCGACGTCCTGATCAACAACGCGGGGGTGCAGATCGTGCGCCCCACCGCGCAGACCACCGCCGCGGAGGGCGAGTGGCTGCTGCGCGTCGATACCCTTGCGCCGTTCCGCCTGATGCACGCCGCGCTCGGCCCGATGCTCGACCGGGGGCGGGGCAGCATCGTCAACATCGCGTCGCTGGCGGCGATCGTGCCCACCGCGGGCATGTTCCACTACAGCGCGGCCAAGGCGGCGCTCGCCGGCGGCTCGGAGGCGCTGGCCAGCGAGCTGCGCGGCACGGGGGTGCATGTGCTCACCGTCTACCCCGGCCCGGTCGAGACCGAGATGGCGGCCGCCGCGGTGCAGCAATACGCCCGCGACCCCACCGGCGCGATGCCCGTGGGCACCGCCGCGGGGCTGGCCCGGCGGGTGGTGGCGGCCATCGAACGCCGCCGGCCGCGGCTGTACTACCCGCGCGCCTACGGGCTGGCCAACGCCTTCCCGGGCACGACCCGGTTCCTCGTCGATCGGCTGACGCCGGCGCTGGTCGGCGGCGGCTGATGCGCTGACGGTCACAAATTGTCCATTTCGTGGTGCATACATTTTTATGGTCGTCGATTTTTCAATATGAGATTCCGGTGTGTTGAGTCGATTTTGAAAGGACCTTGTAAGGAACTCGGCTCGACAGCCGCCGCCCGCCCCGCCTAGCGTGATCCCGTCGGGCGCCGGGGAGGCCCCGCCCGCAGCCACGAAAACCAATCAGTGCATTCCCGGCGACCGCCGGGAGAACGGTCGGATCATGCGTGACCTCGTGCTCATCGCCAGCGCCCTCTGTGCATCCACGTCCCTCGCCCTGGCTCAGGACGACGCCCCCTGGGGCGCGTCGGCGGGTCAGCGGCCCATCGAGCTGGCCCGGCTCGACGGCTTCCCCGGGGCCTTGCCGATCGGCCCCGTCGAAGCGGATGGCGGGCGGTCCGCGCTGCGCACGCTGGCGGTGCACGCCGACGGCGCGATCGAGCTCGACCCGCTCGACGAGGCCCTGGGTGAGCCGGACATGCTGCTTGGGGTCGAGCGGTGGATCATCGCGCCGCTGTGGTTTCACTTCGACGGCAAGTGCCCCGGCCGCCCCGAGCGCAACGACACCCGCTATGCCGTCGAGGACGGCGGGCTGATCATCCGCTGGACGAACATGACCGTCGGCGGCACCGCGTGCGACGCGAACGCGGCGCTGTACGACTTCGAGGTCCGCCTGGAGGTCGTCGACGTCGCCGGCCAGACCGTGGTCGGGCGGCCCGCCGACGGGGCCGACGCGCTGCGCATGACCTTCGCCTACGGCGCGCTGCCGCAGCATGGCTTCCCCCGCGCGGGTATCGCGCTGCCGAGCCAGAACCTGGAGCTCTTCCCCGACGAGGCCAAGGGCATCCCGCGCACCGACCGGGCGCTGCGCCTGATGACCGAGGGCAGCGAAGGCGAGCGCGGCGCCGAGGATGGGTCCGGCCGGGCGGTCGTGCCGGGGATCTGGGTCATCGAGCTGGGCTTCGACGGGCGGCTGCGGCACGACCCCGACCGGGATGGTGTACGCAGCGCCGACAACTGCCCGTGGAGCGCCAACCCGGAGCAGGCGAACTTCGTGGTGCCCGACCGCGACCCACACGATGGCGTCGCGCCCGCGCAGGACAACGTGGGCGACGCGTGCGATACGGACCACGACAACGACGGCCGTCGCAACGGTCTCGACAACTGTGCATGGGTGCCGAATCGTGAACAGGATGATCAGGACGGCGACGCGCGCGGCGACGTATGTGACCCCGACCGGGACGGCGATGGGGTACCCGACTGGTCGGACAATTGTCTGCTCGAGCCCAACCCGGCCCAGCTCGATTTCGACTTGGACGGCCGCGGCGACCGCTGTGACGCCGACCCGGATGGCGATGGGCACCCCACGTTCGATGCCCGTGGGCGCCCGCATGATGCTTGCCCTTGGGTCGCCGATTCCGTACAGCTTGACAGCGATGGTGACGGGCTGGGTGACGCGTGTGATACCCGACCCGCGCAGTGGGCAGACGAGGATGAGCGCGTGCTGCAACTCGACTCCGATGGCGACGACGTGCCGGATACGGATGATATCTGCCCGTGGGCGCCCGACCCGCGGCAACTCGACGAAGACGCCGATGGGCTGGGCGACGCGTGCGACCCGGACGCCGATGGCGACGGTGTCTTGGACATCTACCAGGGGCGCTGCTTCTCGTCGAAGGTCGGCCTGCTCGGTGATTGCCCCGCTGTTGCTGGCGACGAGGCGTGGCACGGGGTCGAGGTGCGGATGGACGTCTCCCATATCCGGAACGGACATTGGCCGTGGTGAGCCCTGGGTTGCGACCACGACTCGTCGGCCTCTTGCTCGTCGGCTTCGTCGTCGCCCCGAGCCTGACGGGCGCCCAGGCCCCCCTGCTCGATGGCTTCGGTGGGCCTGTCGATCTCGGGGAATCGGAGTCGGGGGACGAGGCCATCGACGTGAGCGACGCGTTCCCCGGTGGGCTGCGCTTCTATCGCGAGCGATCCGTCGCCGTGTACATCAACCGGACACCTGTCCTGAGCCTCGACGACGTCCACTGCTGCTACGTCGGCCGCCCTTTGCCCCGCGCCGACGACTTCGAGGGCTGCTATGGCCGGATCCACGTCCTCGAAGCCCAGCTCTTCAACTTCCGTGGCATGCCCGGTGACCCCGACTGGTACATCTTCCGCCACATCGAGCCGCACCTCGGCCCCGACATGCCCGGCCGCCTCGTCGCCACCTGGCACCGGATGCCCAACGCCCCGCCCGAGCGCCCCGAGGCCGCCTTCAACTCGGTGCAGGCGGTGCTCACCGCCGTGGGCGAGGACGGCGACTTCGACCTCGAGCTGCGCTACCACCAATGCGGCTGGTCCGAAGGCCAGGTCGCCGACTCGCGCCCCGTCATCGGCTTCGACGCCGACGAGGGCGCCGACGGCCCCGGCTGGATGTGGGCCGGCTCGCGCACCCTCGACACGCTCAAGCTCTGCGAGCTCTCCAACGTGCGCGAGCCGGGCGTCTTCCGCTATCAGTTCCGCGATGGCATCCCCCATGGCTGCGGGCCCGACGCCGACCCGCCGCCGGGGCCCGATCGCTGCGCCGACGGCAACCACCTGCCGGGGGACGGCTGCTCGCCGGCGTGCTACGTCGAGCCCGACCGCGACGGCGACGGCATCTTCGTGGCGCCGCACCCCGACTCGGTCGACCCGGACGGGGTCTACGAAGACTGCGACGACCCCGACGACCCGCTGTGCTTCCTCGACCCCGACCAAGACGGCGTCGCCTCCCCGCCGGACAACTGCCCCGATACGCCGAACCCCGACCAGCTCGACTACGACGCCGACGGCGCGGGCGACGCCTGCGACGACGACGACGACAACGACACGGTGCTCGACCCGGCCGCCGACGAGCCCTTCCCCGATAACTGCCCGCACCTGTTCAACATCGGCGTGCGCGACCTGAACCCCGACATCGAGCTGCGGGTGCAGCAGTTCGACATCGACCGCGACGGCCTCGGCGACCCGTGTGACCCCGACGACGACAACGACGGCGTGCTCGACTGCGGCCTCGACGGGCTGTGCGACCCGCTCGACGACGGCTACGACGAAGACCGCGACGACCGGGTCGACGAGGCCGGCGAGTGCCAGCCGGGCGAGCCGCGGGCCGAGATCTGCCTGCGCGGCCACCGCGACCTCTTCGACAACGACGGCGACGGCCGGGTGGACGAGATCCTCGAGTTCCAACTCGAAGGCGTGGCCTATCCCGGGCCCGACGCCGAGGAAGACAACTGCCGCCGGGTGGCCAACCCCGATCAGACCGATACCGACGGCGATGGCATCGGTGATGCGTGCGATCCCGACCCCGACGGCGATGGCATCCCCAGCTGCGACGTGGGCATCTGCGGGGCCGACGGCGACCTGCGGGACAACGACGGCGACGGGGCCATCGACGAAGGCTTCGAGGCAGAAGACTGCGCGCTCGACCCCGCGTGCACGACGCTCAACGATCGCATCGACCAGGACGCCGATGGCTTCATCGACGAAGACTTCGAGCCCGACGCCTTCGACCGCGTGCCGCAGCGCCGGGACATCTGCCCGCTCATCGCCGATCCGGAGCAGGCCGATCGGGACGGCGACGGCGACGGCGACCTGTGCAGCGACGACGACGGCGATAGCTTCGCCGGCCACGAAGACAACTGCATCGACGTGCCCAACGACCAGGCCGACCTCGACGGAGACGGCCTGGGCGACGCCTGCGACCCCGACCTGGACGGCGACGGCGCGCCCAACGCCGACGACAACTGTCCGCGGGTGGCCAACCTGCTGCAGTTCGACCTCGACGGCGACGGCCTCGGCGACAAGTGCGACGGCGACGACGACGGCGATGGCATCCCCGACGACCAGGACCTGTGCCCCGCGGTGCACGGTGACAATGAAGACCTCGACGGCGATGGCATGGGCGATGTCTGCGACGACGACGACGACGGCGATGGCATCGCCGACGCGGGCGATCGCTGCCCGCGCGTGGCCGACCCGGACCAGCGCGATACCGACGGCGATGGCATGGGCGATGCGTGCGACGACGACGACGACGACGACGGGGTCGCCGACCGCGACGACGTCTGCCCGACGGTGGCCGATCGGGCCCAGGCCGACCTCGACGGAGACCGGGTGGGGGACGCCTGCGACGGCGACGACGACGGCGATACCATTGACGATGAGAACGATGTCTGCCCGCGGGTGGCCGACCGCGAGCAGCGCGATACCGATGGCGATGGTATCGGCGACGCGTGCAGCGCAGACGACGACGGGGACGGCGCGCTCGACGGCGAAGATGTCTGCCCGCGGGTGCCCGATCCCGATCAGGCCGACATCGACGGCGACGGCCTCGGCGACGCCTGTGATGCCAGCGATGACCGACCCTTCGCCAGCCTGCCGGCCGAGGAGCGCTGCGCCCGGCTGATCGAGCAGGCTGCGCCGACCGTCGAGCGGCTGCGCCATTGCCCGCCGCCCGCCGAGGACGGCTGCACTGTCGCCCCCGGATCGGGCGCCCCCGGATCGGGCGCCCCCGGCGGGCTGGGTCTCTTGTTGCTGGCCGGCGTGCTGCTTCGGCGGCGTTCGGACAGGGCGCAGCCGGCCGCAGAATGACCGCCGAATGACCGCAGAATGACCGCCAAGGGCCCGCAGAGGCCCGCCCGGGTCAGCGGGCGGCCGCCGGCTGTGACTCACGGGGCCCGGTCGAGCTGACCACAGACGGTCCGCTGGCCGCCTCTGCGGGCATTCTGGCGGTGTCGGCGGCCTCGGCGGCCTCGGTGGCATGCACCGTCAGCGTCAGCCGCTCCATGCCGTCCACCGCGCGGGCCCATTCGGCGAACGCCGGATAATCTGCGGGGCGCACCGGCCCGCCGGCGATCTGTAGCTCGGCCTCGAGCTCGATCTCGTCGTCGTCGGCGTCCAGCGCGATGCGATAGCTGTAGGGCCCCTCCACCCGCGCGCCGGTGCGCGCCTTGGCGCCGAAGTCGCGGTCGCTCGTCAGCTCGATGTGCACCCGCTGGTTGGTCGGCAGATCGATCGACAGCGGGATGGTGCGGGTCTGCTCGTGGCCGTAGCGCCGACCCGGCTGAACCGGGAAGGTGCCCAGGCGCAGGCTGTCGCCCACGTCGGCCTCGAAGGTGTAGCGCAGCTCGAGCGGGCCGTCGGGCGAGGCGTCGGCGGCGATCGGATCGGCGAAGTCGATGACCCGGCCCGCCGGGAAGGCGTGCAGCAGCAGCCGCTCGACCAGCCGCGGGCGCATCTCGGGGTCGAGCTGGGCCAGATAACGCCCGATGACGCTGGCCTCCTGGCCCCACAGCCGGTCGACCACGACCCCGCGCACCACGCCCGCGGCGTCCCAATGGGCCTCGACGTGCACCCGCCGCTTGTCGGTCATCGAGCGGGCCGTGGGCAGCGGCACCGGATCGACCGGGTGCTGCGGCGGCCAGACGACGAGGCCGTCGCCGCCGAGCATCAGGTGCGGGATCCAGCCCACCGCCGCCCGATCGGGGCCGGGGTCGATCCACGGCCCGTCGTCGACGGCGATCAGGGCGTAGGGGTAATCGGCCACCTGCATGAACGGCCCCGCGGGCACCCGCACCTTCGGCCGGGCGAGCACCAGCCGGTGGCCGATACCCGCCGCTTCGAGCATCGCCGAGAGCACCAACGCCCGGTTGCCTTGCCCGTCGTGCAACGCCGGGGCCGCCGAGCGGCGGATGAGGCCCACATCACCGCCCACGTCGGCCCGCACCGCCCGCGCCAGCCGGCGGATGCGCGCGCGGGCGTCACCCTCGCCGGCGATGTCGCGGGCCCAGTCGTCGAACTCGGCGGTGCGCCGGCGCAGGGCCAGCACCCGGTCGCGATAGTAGGCCAGGTCTTCTTCCAGCTTCACGTTGCGCCCGGCGCGGATCGACGGCAGCCACAGCCCGGCGGGCACCGGATCGCTCTCCGGGGTGCGCACCGGCACGCCGCGCGCGTCGAAGCGCAGCCCGGCCCGGCCGGCGAGGGTGACCGGCATCGGCGCCGGCGCGCCCTCGAGCCGCTGATGATCGGGCGGGGTATCGTCGGGCGAGTAGACCTCGAAGCGCTGGTCGAAGATGGGCATGTCGACCCCGCGGAAGTAGACCCGCGGGGTGAGGTAGCCGGCGTCGTAGAGGTAGCCGTTGTCCCCCGGCTCCAGGTAGACCGCCACCACGTAATCCCCATCGGCCAGATCGGGCAGCGACAGGCTCTCTTTCTCGGGCACCTCTTCGGCGTAGAGCCGGCGGCCGTCGGCCTTGCGGGTGTAGATCGCGATCGGCACCACCTCGTCCCCGGGCAGCGACAGCTCGCCGAACTCTTCGGCCGCCTCGCGGCTGCGGATGGCCAGCACCTCGTGCACCCAGCGCAGGCGGGTGCCGTCGGCGAAGTAGACCAGCGCGCTGTGGTCGAGCACCCGCACCGCCGGGCCGGGCAACGGCACGCTGTCTTCCCAGGTGCCGATGACCGCCTCGGTCTGGCGGCGTACGTCGGCGAAGAGCGACCACTCGGGCCACGCGGCGAGCACCGTCAGCGCCTCGCGGGCGGTGGGATGATCGGCCATCAGGCGGCGCATCGCCGCTTCGAGGGCGCCGTCGGCCTCGTCTTCGGGGTCGGCGGCCAGGGTCAGATCGGCGGCGGTCAGCGTGTCGTCGACGGTGGCGTCGGGCAGGCGGCGGGCGGCGTCGTCCAGGCGGCCGAGCGCCACCAGCGTGCGGGCGTGCAGCCGGCGGGCCGCGTCGCTGTCGTCGCCCATGGCCTCCAGCCGGATCAGCGCCTCGGCCGGGCGGTGCAGCGAGAGCAGGCGGTCGATGGCGTCCAGCGGGCGCTCGCAGGCGTCGAACGCCGCCACCAGCGGATCGTCGCGCCCCGCCGGGCGATCGCCGCGCAGCGCCGCGCGGTCGTCGAGCAGATCACAGGGGTCGGGGGCCACCCGCTCGGCGGCGTCGATGGCGCGGCGGGCCTCGTCGATGCGCCCCTGGTTGAGCAGCAGCCGCACCCGCGCCCGGTGGGCCGGCCAGGACTGCGGCGCCCCGCGCTGGGCGACGTCGAGGTGCTCGGCCGCGCCGTCGACGTCCCCGCCGCGGCGGGCCAGCTCGGCCAGCGCCAATCGAGCGGCGCCCGGGGCCAGCGGCAGGCCGGCGGTCCAGGCGGCGCGGGCCCGGTCGCGGCGCACGGTGCCCGGCAGCCCCTCCTGCAGCTCGGCGAGGCGCGCCCGCAAGAGGGAGAATGCGGCCGTCGCGGGCGCGCCGTCCAGCCAGCGGGCCGCGGCGCTCGGGTTGCGATCGGACAGCGCCTGCCACGCGGCGAGGGCGCGGGCGAGCCAGTCGGGGCCGCCGCCGATACGCGCCGTCGGGTCGGGATCGGCCGGCGCCGGGCGGTCGAGGCGCCACGCCCGGGGCAGCCGGCCCGCGGACCACGCCAGCCACAGCGGGCCGTCGCCCGGGGCGGTGAAGCGCAGCCGGCCCGGCGGGTGGGCGCCTTCGGGGGTCGCCGCCACCAGCGCGCCGTCGCGCCAGACCAGGGCCGGGCCGTCGACCCGCAGCTCGATGTGCGCCGGGCCCGGGTCGAGCGCCCAGCGGGTGATCACGACGCCGTCCGGATCGGGATCGGGCGCGCTCTCCGACAGCGCCCACCACTTGCCCAGCACCTTCACCCGGGCCAGATCGTCGGGGTCGCCCTCCGGCGCATCGGGCGCGTCGGCCGCGGGCGGCGCGGCGATCAGCCGCGGTCGATCGAGGAAGGGCAGGAACGAGACCCGCACGGTCCAGCGGGCATCGTCGAGGCGGACGCGGCGCTCGGCGGCCGGGCCCAGCGCGTCGGCGAGCTGCTCGGGGCCGTCGCGCAGGTGGCCGGCGGCTCTTCGGGCCAGCGCGGCGCCCAGCAGCGCCACCCGGCCCTCGCCGTTGGCCGCGCGGGCGCCCTCGGTCAGCGCGCGGGCGTCATCCAGCGCGTCGGCGGCCAGTCGGGCTCGGCCCAGCGCGGCGAGCGGCACGTCGCCCGCCGCCTCGAACGCGGCTGCGGCCGCCGCGCGATCGCCGTCGAGCCAGGCCCACCAGCCGGCGCGGGCCTTGCCGACGGGCGTGGGCTCGAACGCGATCGCCGCCCGCTGTTGACCGAGGGTCGGCGGCGGGCCGCCGCAGGCCGCGAGCGTGAGGGCCAACACTGCCAGCAAGGCCGGCAAGGCGAGGGGGCGGGCGGTCATCGGCGCACCTCCACCGTGGCCTCGAGCGCGTGGTCGACCTCGGCCAGCCACGCCCGGAAGGCCGGGTAGTCCGCCGGCTCGACCGCGAACGCGTCGAGGGCCAGCTCGACGGTGATCTGTGCCGCGCCCTCCGCCATCTCGGCCCGGGCCTCGAACCGGCCGAAGGGTGAGTTCAGCTGTGTCGGCGGCGGCAGCGTCGCCGTCCAGCCGGGCGGCGGCGTCAGCGTGATCCGCAGCCGCTGGGACTCGCGGAACTCGATCCACAACGCCGTCTCGCGCTCGGCGGCCTGGGCCAGCTTCGAGACCAGCTGCCACGGCGCGCCGCCGATCGGCAGGTCGAAGCCGTCGGCGATGGGATGCAGCGGCGGCAGCGCCACCTGCGCCTCGGCGCTCACCGGGTCGAAGGCCGGCTCGATGCCCTTCACCGTCGGCGGCTCGACCCGCGCGCCGGGGAAGTAGCGCCCGAGGCGGCTCTGCATCGTCTCCGCCCGGTCGACCGCGCCGTCGAGCGCCCGGCGGGCCTCGGTGGCCGGATGGCCCGTGGTGACCCACTCGGCGCGGCCCGCGGCGCGGCCGTCGGCGGCCAGCGTCAGGTCCAGCCGCCAGCTGCGCCGGTTGTGGGCCGCCGGCTGGGGGTCGATGATCACCGGGCGCCCGTCGCCGCCCTGCACGTCGCCGATGACGAAGGCCATCGCCCCCTGGTCGGCGGGCGGCAGGGTCCACGGGTCGTTGCGGTCGACGGTGGGATCCATGAAGCGGTCGAGCGCCGGCACGTAGACCACCGCGTGATCGAAGACCGCCAGGCTCGCCGGGTCGGGCTGCATCGCGCCCGAGCGGCGGGTGCGCACCAGGGTCAGCCGGGCGTCGATACCCAGCGAGCGGGCCAGCGCGATGAGCAGCGTCGCTTTGTCTTTGCAGTCGCCGAAGCCGCGGGCCAGGGTCACCTTGGGCTGCTCGGGCTTGAAGCTGTGCACGCCGAACTCCAGGCCCACGTAGCGGATCTTGTCGGCGACGCCGGCGTAGAGCCGGCCCATGATCTCTTCGGGGTCGGTGGCGTCGCCGGCCCAGGCCCGCGCCTGCTCGGCCAGGGCCGGGGCGTCGCGGTTGTCGAGCAGCGCGACGAAGCGGGCCTCGACGTCGGCCCAGCTCGGCGTGCTCGACGCGTGCACGTGGGCCCGCAGGCTCGACGGCCCGGGCATGCCCGGCTCGAGCGGCAGCCCGGGCACGGCGGACGCCTCGATACGCCAGCCGCCGCCGGGCAGCGCGCTGCGCGTCGTCGCCAGCCCGTGCGCGATCACCCGCACGTCGAGCGCGTCGGCCATCGGACCGGCCACCTCGACCACCGAGCGGGCCCGCGGCGCCGCCTCCTGCAGCCACGCCAGCTCGCCGTAGTAGCCGGGGAAGGCCGGGTCGTGATCGGTATCGAGCAGCCGCCACGCCACCTCGATGACGTCGCCCGGCTGCACCTTGGGGAAGCGCAGCACCTCGGCCCGCAGGTCGTAATACAGCCGCCACGCCGGGTCGGAGAGGTCGCGATCGCTGCGCCGGGGCGAGGCGGGCGGATCGTCGCCGCGCAGCAGCCGGGCCCGCTCCAGCTCGATGCGCTGGGTCGAGGGCACATAGGCCAGCTCCAGCGTGCCGTAGCGCCGGGCGCCCTCTTCGCTGTTGATGCGGATCACCCGCCGCACCCGGCGGTCGGCGCGGCCGTCGGCGGCCACCTCGACCCGGGCGTGATGCACCAGGATCTCCGCCGGCGCGTCGGTGGGCGGCAGGTCGCGCAGCGCGTCGACCGACGGGCCGAGCCGCGGGCGCTGGGGCTCGGCGTCGGTGGAGAGTCGCTGCTGCAGCTCGACGAGCCGGTCGGCGGCGGGGTGGGCGGCCACCGCGTCGGCCACGACCGCCGCCGCCGCCGCCCGATCGCCGCGGGCCAGATGCACGCCGGTCAGCCGCTCGACCACCGTCTCGTCGCCGGGGCGATCGGCGGCCAGCGCCTGCATCCGCTCCAGGGCCTCGGCCGGTCGACCCGCGCCGGCGAGCAGCTCGGCGGCCTCCAGCCCGTAGGTCCACAGCTCGGGGCGGGCGGCGATCACGCTGTCGAGCAGCGCCACCGCCCGATCGGTCTCGCCGCGGCCGGCGAGCAGCGTCGCGAGCTGGTAGCGGGCGTCGGGGCCCGCGCCGTCGATCAGCCGCCGCTCGAGCGCTTCGAGCGCCTCTTCGACCCGCCCGCCGGCCTGCAGCGCGGTGAGGTGCGCCCGGCGCAGCGCCGGCCGCTCGGGCCAGCGGG
>JAUHXC010000055.1 GCA_030427205.1 bacterium
ATCAGCCCGCAGCCCTTCCCCGCTCACGAGGGGATTGAGACAAGTTCGGGGCGAGGGCGACGGGGGTGGCGGTGGCGGTCCCCGCAGCCCTTCCCCGCTCACGAGGGGATTGAGACACGAGTACGCTCACCGAGCATGCGGAACCGCATGGGACCGACCCGCAGCCCTTCCCCGCTCACGAGGGGATTGAGACAGGAACAAGTCGCAGCCGAAGGTGAAGGCTTGGTTCTGCGTCCCGCAGCCCTTCCCCGCTCACGAGGGGATTGAGACACCTGGTCAGGGTTGAGGTGCTGGACGCAGTTGTCACAGCCCGCAGCCCTTCCCCGCTCACGAGGGGATTGAGACAGCACGCCATCAGCGTCCCGGTCACCCGCGTTGTCGGGGTCCCGCAGCCCTTCCCCGCTCACGAGGGGATTGAGACATCAGCAGTGCGGTGAATACCGCGGCGAATGCCCCCCGCAGCCCTTCCCCGCTCACGAGGGGATTGAGACATCAGCAGTGCGGTGAATACCGCGGCGAATGCCCCCCGCAGCCCTTCCCCGCTCACGAGGGGATTGAGACATCTCGTCGCCGGGGGCGGGGTCGGGCAGCTCGGCCATCCCGCAGCCCTTCCCCGCTCACGAGGGGATTGAGCAACCGTATTCCTCGATGCCCGAGATGGCGACCCTCGGGCGTCAGGCCGACGGCGCCGTCGGCCGCCTGGGCTGCGTGCCGCGTCTCCCTACAGGCGCCCGGTGATCCCGGTCGGCCCCCACACCGCCGTCAGAAGAGCGTGATCGAGAACCGCAGCTGCACGGTGTGCTCGCTCTGCACCTCGTCGACCAGGGTCAGCGTCGGGTTGCGCAGCAGGTTGAGGCGGTAGGTCAGCGAGGCGAAGCTGGCCAGCCGCAGGCCGATCTGGTTGCGCCACGAGAAGATGAACGGCTCCTGCTGGTCGAATGGATACAGCGCGTCGAACTCGGTGGTTACCGTGACGTAGCGGGTGATGCGCGCCGATCCGATCGCCGTCGTCTCGACCCCCTCGATGAAGCGCTCGCTGACCGGCACCAGCCGATCGGGCGGGGTGCGGCCCTCCTCGACGTCTTCGGCCGTGCGCGGCGTCGGCAGCCGCACCTCGAGCCCGTTGGTGATCTGCTGGCGGGCGCCGACGCCGAGGCGCAGGCCCAGCTCGACTTCGCGGCTGCGCCAGACCTGGAAGTTGCCGCCGACGCCTTCGATGATCGACGTCGGCGCGAAGGAGTCGGCGAAGGTCACCGATCCGGGGCCGGTGATGAGTTTGCCGTCGCTGTCGGTGAGCTGCTCGCTCTCGCCGAGCACGATCTGCCGGGGCAGCATCGCCGTCTCGACGCCGGCGCGGGCGTATGGGCCGAACCACGCGCCGAGCTGGTAGATGTAGATCGAGTGGAAGAAGACCCGATCGCGCAGGCTGTAGAAGGCGTCGGTGGTCGGGTCGCGAAGGTGGCTCTCTTCGATGTCGAGCCGGGTGATCCAGCGGTAGTTCTCGCCGTGCAGGCTCGCCGAGAGGTCGAGGAAGCCGCTGAGCTGAAGCTGCAGGCCGGCGGTGCTGCCGGCGGTCGTCAGATCGGTCCGGAAGAGCGCGATATCGCCGCCGATGACGCCGTCCACCGTCCAGCCGTCGTCGTCTGCCACCGGCTCGTCGACCAGCCCGGCCCCTTCGAAGTCGCCGGTGTCCGGGTTCATCACCAATACGAAGCGGCTGTATTCGCCGGGCAGCACCCGCACCGTCGCGAAGTCGCTGCGGTCGCGATAGGTGCCGCCGGGCTTGACCAGCTTGTAGATGCCCGGCGCGAGCACCCAGACTCGCGGCTTCTCGCCGAGAAGCTCGTCGGCGCCGAAGCCCAGGTCGACCACCTCGCGACTGGCCATGTCGATGACCTCGTACGTCCCGCGGAACGGCACGAAGCTGGGGTTGACGACGTCGATCTCGAGCGCGCCCCACGAGACGGGCACGACGGTGGTGCGATCGGCGACCACCTCGACGTCGAGCCGCACCTGTTGCTCGTCGGCGCCGTCGCCCAGGCGGACCCGATAGCGCCCCGGATCGAGGATGATCCGTCGGCCGGGCTTGCCGTCGGCGATGGTGCGCCCGTCCTGCTCGACGGTGACGATCGGCGCGCGCAGACCGAGGTCCAGCGAAGGCAGAAAGACCGCGCCCAGGCCCGGCGGCACGACGGAGGTGTCTTCGGCGAGCTGCGGGTGGCTGTCGAACCACGTCTCGGGATCGGGCCGCACGGTCGTCGGCGCGGTCTCGTCGGCGATCGGCGGGTCTTGCGGCACCGGCGTCGGATCGTCCTGGCCGGGCAGCCGGCAGCGCAGGGCTTCGATGTCGACCGCGCCCGCCGGATACAGCGCGCAGGCGGCGAGGCAGGTGGCCCGGTTGCCGAGGAAGACATCGGGGCAGCGGACGGCCATCGCGTCGCAATAGGTCGGGCACGGGTCGGGCTCGGCGAGCGCGGGCGCCGCGGCCGGTGCGGGCGTCTCGGGCGGGGCCTCGGCGGGCGCAGGCGCTGCGGGTGCAGGCGCTGCGGGCGGGCTCGACTCGGGCGGGCTCGCTTCGGGCGGGCTCGACTCGGGCGCGGCGGTCTGCGCGTCGGCGGGTTGAGCCCGGGCGAAGGCCGGCAGCAGCGCCGCGGCGACCGTCAGCACCGCAACCGGCAGGCGGCGCGGTGCGCAATGGAGCGGAATACGCATCGGCGCCATGATAGAGCAGGCGGCGAGGCCGATCACCCGTGCGGTGCGTCGGCGGGTGCATCGACCCGCCGATCGAGGCCAGGATGGGCCGCCAGGAGGAGATGATGCGCGCTCGACGATGGACCTTGGCCCTGTTGCTGGCTTCTGCGGCGATGACGCTGCTCGGCTGCATCGACCGTCAGGCGTCGGCCCCCGATTCGGTGGATCCCGACGCGCCGGATGCCAGCGGGGATCTCGCGGTGGACGGCGCGGTGCCCGATGTGCGGCCTCCCGACGCGAGCATGGCCGACGCGGCGCCCGATGGGCAGGCGGGCGAGGCGACACACTTCATCGATACGGGGCGCTGCTTCGAGCACACCCCGCGCTGCGGGGTCGACGCCGACTGTGATCCCGCGCTGTACCGGGGCTGCATCGCCGGTCGATGCCATCTCGATCTGCCCTGCGGCTGCGCCAGCGACGAGGATTGCGCCGAGGGCGACCTCTGCGTGACCAACGAGCGGGTCTGCGGGATCTGTGTGCCCGCGCCCGAGCCGTGCCCCGACGGCGGATGCCGCGGGGGCGATATCTGCGTCGACGGCTGGTGCCGCGAAGACTGCCCGGGGCATGGCGCCGGGCCGCCGCTCGACTGCCGCGGCGAACCCGACGCCGGTCGCTGCGACGGGCGTTGGGCCTACCTGCGCGACGTCGGCACCTGCGTGCCGGTGGACGGCGTCGGCTGCGGTGACGTGCCGCGCAATGTCTTCGACGACCGCGCCGCGTGTCTGCGGCATTGCCGGGGGCCGGCGGTCTGCACGGCCATCATCGAACGCGGCGGCGAGATGCCCGCGCGGGTCGAGTGCCCGATCACCCACGGCCCGGCGGCCTGCGTCGCGCTGGCCCATTGCCTGTGCGAACTCGGCGAGCCGGTCGACCCCCGGGCGGATAGACGAGAGGCCTGGCGGGGCTGCGCGGCGTACATGACGGTGCCGCGCGGCGCGATCACGTTCGCTGACTTCTGCGGGCGTGGCTCCGTCAGCGAGGTCTTCGCCGAGATGGTCGAGGGTGACTTCGTGGGCTTCTTCTTCGGGCCCGATACCGAGGTCCGGCTGTCACCGGGCTGCGCCGACGTGCAAACGGACACCGCAGTGGGCCCATTCTGCCAGGACGGCGTGCAGAATGGCTGGGAGACGGGGGTCGACTGCGGTCCGCAGGGATGCGAAGTCTGCCCGTGAGGCGCGGCCCGCTCAGCGTCCGCCGGGGGTCGGCATCTTCGGCTCGGGGTGGCGGCTGCCGGCGTCGAAGCGCTGCTTGGCGGCCTTGAGCGACGCGGTCAGCGCCCGCCGGGCGATGGGGTCGGTCTCGGCCAGCGCCGCCTTCGAGATGGCCTCCAGCGCCGCCGGATCGGGGTCGTGGCTCAGCGCGTCTGCGGCGGCCAGCCGCGCGTGCACCGAGTTGCCGGCCACCGCGGCGATCAGCGCGCGGGTCGCCCGATCGTCCTCGATCAGCGCCAGCACGTCGATGATCGGCACCTTCGAGGCGCCGGCGACGCCCGGATCGCCCAGCTTGTCGATCAGCAGCTTGAGCCGGGTCTCGTAGGTCAGCATCAGCTCCGCCGACTGCCCGGCGGCGCCGGTCGCGGCCAGCACGCCGCCCAGCAGGGGATACGCCGGCAGGAAGTCTGGCTGCAGCGCGATGGCCTTCTCCAGCTCTTCGACCGCCTTCTCTGCCTGGCCGCTGCCGCTGTAGAACCGCCCCGCCGTGAACCGGATCTCGGCGATGTCCGGGGCCATCTGCAGCAGCCGCCCGTAGAACGCGCCCGCTTCGGCGTCGCGGCCGGCCTGCGCGTGCAGCTCGGCCGCCGCCAGGCCGGCGCTGATCGAGGCGCCGGTCGTCGGGCCGTCGAACGCCTCGATGAAGCTGCTCAGGGCCGCCGCGCTATCCTGGCGGGCCAGCGCCTCGTTGCCCGCCTTGAGGGCCAGCAGCTGGTCCGGTGTGCCGTCGGAGAGCGGCGGCGCGGGCTTCGCGACCGGCTCGGGGTTGGCCGGCGCCGCGGCTCGATCGGTGGGCCCCGACGGCTGGGGTTTCTCCGGCGGGGCAGGGGACTTCGACTCCGCCGCGGCCTGCGCCGCCGGGGCCTGCGCCGCGGGAGCCTTCGGCGCATCGCGGCCGTGACAGCCGAGCGTCAACGCCGCGCACAGCGCCAGATGTCCGCGGCGGAAGTGACGATACGGGGGCGGCGAGCCGAGGTCGTCGAGGCCAAGGCGCGACGACGAAGGCGTGCCTCGGGCACGTCGAGGAGGAGCAACGCCGGCATCGGCGAGATCGGCCGTCGCAACCGTATTGGCAATTTCGACGAGGACATCTAGCCACCCGAGTCGATCCATGCCGCCAGACCGCCTCACGCCGTGCCCTCGGTGGTCACCCGGGCCTCGGGCCCGGGCAGGTGGATCGTGAACGTCGTGCCCACGCCGTCTTCCGTATCGAAGCCGACGCAGCCGCCGTGGTCGTCGACGATGCGCCGTACGATCGCCAGCCCCAGCCCGGTGCCGTGCTCCTTGCCCGACGTGGTGAAGGCCTCGAACAGCCGCGAGCGGATATGGCTCGGGATGCCCGGCCCGTCGTCGGCGAGCACGAAGCGGGTGCCGCCGTCGTCGGCGTCTTCGATGCTCCAGGTGAAGGTCCCGTGATCGCCCAGCGCCTGCCGCGCGTTGCGGGCGATGTTGGTCACCACGCGCACCATCTTGGCCTCGTCGAACCACGCGGTGCGCTTCGCCCGGTTGTCGACGACGAACTCGACGCCGCGATCCTTGAACTCGGGCTCGAGCGCCTCGGTGACCGAGCGCACGAACTTGTCGAGGTAGACCTTGCGCGCGAAGACCCGCCGCTCACCGCGGGCGAAGGCCATCACCTCGCGGGTCATGTCGTTGAACTGGGCCACCTGCCGCCGGATCGACGCGGCCATCTGGGCCCGCCCTTCGGGATCTTCCGTCGTCGCCAGCAGCTGCGCGTAGCCGCTGATGATGGTCATCGGCCCCTTGAGGTCGTGCAGGACGCCGCTGAGCATGTGCCCGATGGTCATCATGCGGTCGCGCACCTGGGCGTCGCGCCGCTCGGCGATGCGCACCACCGCCCGGCTGATCTGCCCCGCGATGAGCACCGCCAGCCGCTCGTCGGCCTGCTCGTCGCGGCCCGCGTAGCTCTTGCGGTTGACCAGCGCGAAGGCGCCGATGACCCGGTCGCCGTCGAGCACCGGCGCGGTCACCGCGTCGTCCACCGCGACCCCGCAGCCGGCGCCGAGCACCCGGGGGATGTCCTGATCCTCGAAGTCGTTGCCCCGCAGGATGTAGCCCTCGCCGCGGCCGGCGGTCTTGCCGAGCACGCCCTCGCCGACGCCGTGGTGGCAGACGGTCTCGAGCGCGTTGGACTCGCCGTCGGGCGCGCGGATATAGGTCGGCCCGTAGCCGTCCTCGTCGGGCAGGAAGATCGCCGCCGCCTGGCACTGCGCCACCCGGGCCGAGACCCGCAGCACCCGATCGCAGAGCGCGGCGACCGAGTCGTTCTCGGCGATGGCCTTCTCGTTGTCGTAGAGCAGCTCGAGCTCGCGCACCTTCTGCTTGAGCTGCCGCGACAGATCGCGCAGCTCGGTATTGCTCACGTTGAGCCGCAGCTGCAGGTGCAGCGCCTCGAGGGTGATGCCCGCCTGCGTCGCCAGGGCCGTCAGCAGGTGCTCGTCCTCGACGGTGAAGTAGCCCTCGCGCTTGTTGAGCACCTGCACCACCCCGATGACCTGACGCTTGGGGTTGCGCATCGGCACCACCAGCATCGAGCGGGTGCGATAGCCGGTCAGCTTGTCGAACTTGGGGTCGAAGTCGGGGTGGCGGTAGGCGTCTTTGAGGTTGAGCGCGCGGCCGCGGGCGGCCACCTTGCCGGCGATGCCTTCGCCCACCGGGATGCCCACCTCGAGGCTGGTGGCGTCTTGCACCGCCAGCCCGCGCAGCACGCCCTCGTCGCGGCGCAGCTCGTAGATCGTCGTGCGGTCGGCGTGCAGCAGGGTCGAGATCTCGTTGACCATCGCCCGCATCGCCCGCTTGGGATCGCGGCTGTTGCCCAGGTTCGCCGCGATGCGGGCCATGCCCGACAGCCGGTCCTCCTGCTCGGCGACCACCGTCTCCAGGTCGACGATGCGCGACAGCAGCTCGGTGTCGGCGGTGCGACTCTCGCTCTCGGCCACCGCTCCCCCTCAGTCCGCTCGATTCAGTGAATCTCGGCCCAATTGTCGCCGATGCCGACCTCGACGACCAGGGGCACCTTCAACTCGGCCACGCCCTCCATCGCCGCCTTGATCAGCGCCGGGGCCACGTCGGCCTCGGCCTCGGGCACCTCGAAGACCAGCTCGTCGTGCACCGTCAACAGCATCTTGGTGCCCAGGCCTTCTTCGCGCAGCCGGCGATCGACCGCCAGCATCGCCAGCTTGAGGATGTCGGCCGCGGTGCCCTGGATCGGCGTATTGACCGCCAGCCGCTCCTGCTGCTGGCGCAGGTTGAAGCTGCGCGACTTGATCTGGGCCAGGTGCCGCGTGCGCCCGAAGAGCGTCGTGGCCTTCTTGGTCTCGCGGGCCTGCTCGACCGCCTCGTCGAAGTAGCGCTTCACCCCGGCGTAGCGCTTGAAGTAGCGCTTGATGATCTTGCGCGCCTCGCCCTGCGGGATCTGCAGCTCATTGCCCAGCCGGAAGGCGCTCATGCCGTACATCAGCCCGAAGTTGACCGACTTGGCCGTGCGCCGCTGGTCGGACGTCACCTCGTCTTCGGGCACCTCGAAGACCTCGGCGGCGGTGCGCCGGTGCACGTCGGTGCCGTCGTTGAACGCGCCGAGCAGCCCCGCATCGTCGGAGTAGTGGGCCAGCAGCCGCAGCTCGATCTGCGAGTAGTCCGCCGACAGCAGCTTGTGGCCCGGCGCCGCGATGAACGCCTCGCGGATCTCGCGGCCTTCGACCGTACGCACCGGGATGTTCTGCAGGTTGGGATCGCTGCTCGCCAGCCGCCCCGTCGCCGCCACCGCCTGACGGATGCTGCTGTGCAGCCGCCCCGTCTTCGGGTGCACCAGCTCGGGCAGCGTATCGAGGTACGTGCCCTTGAGCTTCGCCAGGTGCCGATAGTCGAGGATCTTCGCCGGCAGCGGGTGCAGCGCGGCGAGCTGGCCCAGCACCTGCGCGTCGGTGCTGAAGCCGGTCTGGGTCTTCTTCTGCGTCGGCAGCTCGAGCTTCTCGAACAGTATGGTCTGCAGCTGCTTGGGGCTGTCGATGTTGAACTCTTCGCCCGCCAGTTCGTGGATCTCGGTCGTCAGCGCCGCCAGCCGCTCGGTATAGCGCGCCGACTGCGCCCGCAGCTTGTCGGGGTCGATGAGGATGCCGTGCAGCTCCATCTGGCCGATGACCGGGATCAGCGGCAGCTCGATGGTCTGATTGATCTCGCTGAGGTTGTTCTCGCTGACCTTGGGCAGCAGCTGGTCGACGAGGCGCAGGGTGATATCGGCGTCTTCGGCGGCGTACTTGGTCGCCGCGTCGAGGTTGACCAGCGCGAAGTGGGCCTCGGCGCCCTTCGAGCCGGTGACGTCCTTGAAGCTGATCATCTTGTGGCCGAGCACGTCGACCGCCAGCTCGTCGAGGCCGAACTGCCGCCGGCCCGGATCGAGCAGATAGGCGGCGATCATCGTATCGCAGGCCAGCCCGCGGAGCGGGATGCCCAGCGCCCGGCCGAGCACCTGCCACTCGTACTTGGCGTTCTGGGCGAACTTGGGGAAGTCGGCGTCTTCGAGCAGCGGCCGCAGCGCCTCGCCCACCGCCTGCGCGTCGAGCTGGGCCGGCGCGCCCTCGTAGGTGTGGCCCACGGGCACGTACGCCGCCTCGCCCTCGGCCCACGACAGCGCGAAGCCGACCACGTCGGCGTCCAGCGGCGAGAGGCTCGTGGTCTCCAGGTCGATGCTCAGCCGCCCGGCCGCGCGGATGGCCGCGATGACCGCGTCGAGCCCGGCCTGCGTGGTGACGGTGCGATAGCCGCCGCGGTCGACGTCGACCTTCGAGACCACGTGGTCTTCGAGGCCGAACTCCTTGAGAAAGCGCTTGAAGTTGAGCTTGCGCAGGAAGGTGCTCAACTCGTCGGGATCGGGCGGCGTGCGCTTGATGCCTTCGAAGTCGAGCTCGACCGGCGCGTCGAGGGCGATGGTCGCCAGCCGCTTCGACAGCCGGGCGTCGTCGGCGTGGTTGCGCAGGTTCTCCCCGCGCTTGCCTTTGATCGAGCCCGCCTCCTGCAGCAGGATCTCCATGCTGCCGTACTGGTTGAGCAGCTTGGCGGCGGTCTTGATGCCGATGCCCGGCACCCCGGGGATGTTGTCGGAGCTGTCGCCGGCGAGGCCCAGGCAGTCGATGACCAGCTCGGGCGGCACGCCGAACTTCTCGATGACCGCCTCGCGATCGCTCTCTTTCTCCTTGCCGTCCCACAGGGTCACGTTGTCGGTGACGAGCTGCATGAGGTCCTTGTCGGCGGTGATGATGAGCGCGCGGCGATCCTGCTCGCCTTCGGCGCTCTCGACCCAGGCCTTGGCCAGGGTGCCGATGACGTCGTCCGCCTCGTAATTGGGCACGACGATCGACGGAATGCCCAGAGCGGTCACCGCCTCGCGGCACAGCGCGAACTGCGGCCTGAGGTCGTCGGGCGGCTCGCCGCGGTTGGCCTTGTACTCGGCGTAGATCTCGTTGCGGAACGTGCCGCCCGAGGGGTCGAAGACCACCGCGACGTGGCTCGGCTCGCGGTCGCGCAGCACGTTGATCAGCAGCCGCACGAAGCCGTAGACCGCGTTGGTCGGCGTGCCGTCGGTGGCGGTCATGGTGCTGCGGATGGCGTAGTAGGCGCGGAAGATGAAGCCGGCGCCGTCGACGAGGTACAGGGTCTGCGGGTCGCTCATGGACTCCTCGGGTTCTAAGCGTGCGGAGACTAGCAGCCCGCGGGTGAAATGTCTCTGCATCCGGCGGCTCGAAGCCGCGCCCGCTCGCCGTTCCCCCGCTGCCCCCGAGCGTGGTACACCGCCGGCGCGTCAGCGAGCCCCGGGAGGCACCATGCGAGAGCTGGTCAGCATTCACGACCCCGCCGAGCCGGCCTTGGCCGACGGGCCGGCCGATCTCGATCCGGGCAAGCCCATCCTCAAGCTCGCGGCGCGGGCGGTGCGCGACTTCGACCTCATCCGGCCCGGCGCGCGGATCGCCGTGGGCATCTCGGGCGGCAAGGACTCGCTGCTGCTCGCGGTGGTCCTGCGGCACCTCGCGCGGCGCGACGACCTCGACTTCACGTTCGAACTGGTGCACCTCGACCAGCACCAGCCCGGGTTTCAGCGGGCGACCTTCGACGCGGCCATCGAGCGCCTGGGGTTGGGCTGCCACGTCGTCAGCAAGGACACCTGGTCGGTCGTCGAGTCGAAGCTGCAGCCGGGGCAGATCCCGTGCGCGCTCTGCGGGCGCATGCGGCGGGGCATCCTCAACGACTGGTGCGCGCGCAACGGCTTCGACACCCTGGCGCTCGGCCACCACCTCGACGACGCCGTCGAGACCTTCTTCCTCAACCTGCTCTACGGGCGGCGGCTCGACCCGCTCAAGCCGGCGACGCCGTCGACGGCGACCGCCGTGCGCACCATCCGCCCGCTGATCCTGGTCGACGAGCGCCGCATCCGGGCCTGGGTCGAGCGCAGCGGGCTGGAGCCGGTGCCGTGCCCCGTCTGCGATACCTACCCCGACAGCAAGCGGCGCGACCTCAAGCAGCTCGTCGATCGTTTCCGCGAGATGCAGCCCGAGGTGCACGACTCGGTGCGCGAGGCGCTCTATGGCTCGGCCGAGGCGGTCAGCTCGGCGAAGAGCGCGCGGTAGGCCTCGATCAGCGGCGAGCCATAGGGCCGGACCAGATGCCGGCGATCGGCGCGCAGTGACGATCCGGCGGCGTGGCGGGCGCAGAGCGCGCGCAGCGTCTCGTCGAGCGCGCCGTCGGCGTAGCGGTAGTCGGCGGGGAAGATCTCGGGATAGCTCAGCCGATCGGGCACCAGCGGCCGGGCGCCGAACCACGCCGCCTCGAGCATCGAGATGCCGAAGAACTCGTGCACCGCCGTCGACAGCGCCAGATCACAGCGGGCGAGCAGCCGATGATACGCCGCGCGATCGGGCAGGTAGCCCCAGTGCTCGACCCGGTCGGCGAGCCGCGCGCGGGCGGCTTCGAAGATCGGCGGCGCCTTGCGAAACCGCTGCCCGCAGACCGCGACGCGGAACGGCACGCCCCGGTCGGCCAGCCGGAAGAGCGCCTCGAAGAAGGCTTCGGGGGCCTTGTCATACTCCCAGCGGTGGTTCCACAGGATCAGCGGGCCGGCGTTCGATTCATTTTCGGATGAATATATGCCATTCGAGTCATCATTCCATGCGCCGATGTCATAACCGGTGGCATCTTCAGCGTCGTACAGGCCGGGCAGCTCGAGCGGCACACCCAGCACCCGGCTGCGGGCGGCGATGTCGTCGATCCAGCCCGGCGGCACCGCGTCGGGCAGGCGGGCGAGCAGGCGGGCGCCGGCGTCGAGGAAGCTGTCGCGGTTGTGGCGGCTGTTGAAGACGCACAGCGTCGCGGCGCGGGCGGCGACGAGCTGGGTGAAGCCGAAGTGATTGTCCCGCTCGGCGGGCGCGCCGCGCAGCGGGAAGGCGAGCTGGTTCTCGTGGAAGTACAGGATGCGCGGCACCGCCGCGAGGGCCGGGCGCAGGGCGAGCAGATCGGTCAGCGGCAGATAGGACGAGGCGACGATCAGATCGGGCGGCGGGTCGAAGGCCGCCGCGCCGTGATGGGCGAAGAAGACCCCCGAGCCGCGCATGCGCCACTTCCAATGGCGGCCGGGCAGGGTCAGCCGGTGCCAGTCGGCGCTGATGCGGGCGGTCAGCGTGCGCCCGAAGCGGGCGTGGGAGCCGGCTTCGAACGGCTCGATGTAGACGATGCGCACGGCGCTCTCCGACGGCCCCCTGGATGCTGTCCGGGGGCCAATTACCATGGCCGGGCCCGTGTCGGTATACACCGCGCCCCGCATGCGCTTTGATGGGGCCGGCAACTGTATTCGGAGAACGATGAACGAGACGCGCACCGGAGCGCTCGTCGACGGCCGCTACCGCCTGGGCGACGCGCTCGGCTCGGGCGGCATGTCGCGGGTCTGGCGGGCCGAGGACGAGGCCCTGGGCCGCCAGGTCGCGATCAAGATCCTGCGCGAGCCGCTGGTGCAGCACACCGGGCGCTTCGAGCGCGAGGCGCGCACCATGGGCCGCCTGCGCCATCCGGCGGTGGTCAAGGTCTACGGCTACGGCATGACCCGTGGCGAAGAGCCGGGCAGCGTGCTGCCGTATCTGGTGCTCGAGCTCGTCGACGACGCGGTGAGCCTCTACGCGCTGATCGAAGAGCGCGGCGCCCTGCCGCCCGCCGAGGCGGTGCGGTTGATGCGGCCCATCGCCGGCGCGCTCGCCGAGGCCCACGCTCACGGCATCGTGCATCGCGACCTCAAGCCGGAGAACATCCTCATCCAGCACGCCGCCGGCCTCGACCCGCAGCTGCGGCTGCTGGACTTCGGCATCGCCGCCTGGGACGAGCCCACCGCCCAGCGCTTGACCCAGACCGGGCAGATCTTCGGCACCCCGGCCTATATGGCCCCCGAGCACGCCACCGGGCAGTTCGGCGCGGGGCCCACCGCCGATGTCTGGTCGCTGGGGGTGATGTTGCACGAGCTGGTGACCGGCGACTGCCCGTTCCGCGGGCCGCACGTGACCGCGACGCTGTTCAACATCACCAATAAAGACGCGCCGCGCCTCGAAGGGGTGCCCGACGGCTTCCAGAAGCTGGTCGACGACTGCCTCGTCAAGGATCACGAAGCCCGCTTGCCCGACGCGGCGGCGGTGCTCGAGCGGCTCGACGCGCTGGTGCGGGCCGAGACCGGCGCGCTGCCCCGCGAGCGGGCGGGCATCGGCACCGATCCCACGGTGGGGATGGACGTCGCATCGGGCGAGGTGCAGCCGGTGGATCCGCCGGTCGAGCCCGCCGAGGGGCCCGCGCTGGACGACGACCTCGAGGACGAGCGCCTGCCGGCGCCGAGCCTGGGTCTGGAGCGGCCGGCGCGCGACGAGCGCCAGAGCATGCAGACCGTGGCCCTCGATCCCCCGCGGCGCCCGTCGAAGGCGCCGGCGGTGATCAGCGGTCTCGCCGGGCTGCTCATCGGGCTGCTCATCGGCTGGGGCAACAGCGATCCGCCGGCGCCGGCCGGCACGACGCCGGTGATCGTCCCGCCAGCGGTGGCGGTCGCGACCGACGCCGCGCCGCCCGTCGACCAGGGCCCGCCCCCGCTGGTGGACGAGGCGCTGGCCCCGGCGCAGACCTTCCTCGACGGCGGCGACGCCGAGCGGGCGACGACGTGGATCGAGGCGAACCCCGACGTCGGCCACGCCGACGCCCGCGAGCGCTTGCTGGGCTTGATCGAGCTGGCCCGCGGGCGGGTCGACGACGGCCTCGGCCGGCTCGACCCGTTGCTGACGCGGCGCCCCGATCTGGCCCGCGATACCCAGGTGCAGACCGCGCTGATGGCCGCGCTCGACGCGCGCAACGCCGCCGGGCTGATCGACATGCTGGGCATCATGGTCGAGGCGGCCCCCGCGCTCGAAGCGCGGCTGCTCGAGCTGACCGACGACGACGACTACCGCACCCGTCGGCGAGCCTATCGCGTGATCCAGCAGGCGGGCCACGACGTCGAGGCGGCGACGCTGCGCTACTATGTACGCAACCTGCGGCTGCTCGATTGCGACCTGCGCAAGGACGCGGTCGACCGGCTGCGCGGGCTGGGTGATCCGGCGGCCATCGGCCCGATCAAGGCCATGGACGCGCGCACGGGCTTCTTCGACAACCTCTGCATGGACGGCGCGGTCGATCGGGCGCTGGGCGTCCTGTACGCCGCCGAGCGCCGCCGAGCGCGCGCCGAAGCGCGGGCTGCGGCGCCGGCCACGGTGCGGGCCGAGGACGCCGCGGGCGCCGGGGTGGGGGACGCGGCCGCTGGCGGCGCGCCGGGCGACGCCGACGGGCCTGACGGGGGATCCGCCGCCGAGTGACCGGTGGCCCTTCGGTTGACGTGGGGCCGTCGACGGGTTCAAGTGGATCGACGGCGGCCGGAGAGGCCGCGCCAGCAGGGCGACCGCCGCCCGAGGAGCCCATGCCCGACTCGCCTGCCGCGCCGCCCGTCGAGGGTCGCCTGCCCCCGATGGACCTGCCGTCGATGCCCTTGCTGCCGTCGCCGACCGTGATCGCGCGCCTGCTCGGCGCGGCGCCGCCGGGTCCGGCGCGGGCGGCGGCCGACGCGGCGTTGCGCGCCTTCGCCGACGCGTTGGCCGCCCGCTGGGCCGCCGAGCGCTTCGAGACGGCGCGGGTCGTGCCGCGCGAGCGCGCCGAGTCGGGGGCGGTGCACATCTTCCGCATGGTCGACAGCGGGTGGCGCTTCGCGAGTGATCCCGACGCCATCCGCAGCCTGCGGCGCACGCTGATGCCCGACGGGGTGGGCCACGAGCTGTATCGCGACTGGCCGCAGGTGCTCGCGTGGTTGCGGGCGCTCGTCGAGGCGCTGCTCTCGCCGATGGCCGCCCCGGCGCGGGCCCGGCATCTGGGCCGCATGCTCGACTTCTTCGTCGAAGAGGTCGACGCCGCGCGCAGCGTGTCGCCGCCGCTGCCCGTCGGCGGAGACGCGGCGGTGCTGCGGGCCGCGCGGGCCTTGCAGTCGGCGCTGTTGAGCCTGCTCGAAGCGTGCAGCGCCGCCGGGGTCGATCTCGATCGTCTGGTGGCGACGGCGCGCAGCGAGAGCGGCCCGACCGCACGCCGCGACGGGCGCCCGGTCGAACCGGATACGGGCCGCGCGCAGCCGGCCTCCGAGCCGCCGAGCGAGGCGGAGGACGTCGACGAGTGACCGCCGTTCGCGCTCGCGCGCGATCGGTCGGGCTTCGGTTTTGGCTGGATTCCGGGGGCGATCCTGAGGCATGACCCGGGTGGACGCCGTCGCGGCGCCGAAACCCTGGCCCCGGAGTCACCATGCGATCGCTCGCCGCCGCTTTGACCGTCTGCTTCACCTTCGCCCTCCTGCTGACCGGGCCGGCCTTCGCCGGCAAGCTGGAAGGGGTGACGCTGCCCGACTCGATCCAGGTGGGCGGCCAGACCCTGGTGCTCAACGGCATGGGCCTGCGGGAGAAGGTCTTCATCGACGTCTACGTGGCCGGCCTCTACCTGCCCAAGAAGACCAGCAGCGCCCGCGAGGCGATCAACAGCGACGTGCCCAAGCGCATCGAGATGGTGATGATGCGCTCGGTGGGCAAGGACAAGCTGGCCGAGACCATGAAGGAGTCGATCTCCAAGGCCGGCTCGAAGGCCGTCGCCGCGCAGGCGGGCACGCTCGCCGGCTGGATGGAAGACACCGACGAGGGCGATCGCATCGTGCTGGAGTACGTGCCGGGCAAGGGCACCGCGGTGCGGGTGAAGGGCAAGGACAAGGGCAGCATCCCCGGCGCCGAGTTCATGAAGGCGGTCTGGGGCATCTACCTCGGCCCCAACCCGCCCACCGACGACCTCAAGGACGGCCTGCTCGGCCGCTGAACGTGTCGTCGCCCGTGTCGCCGGAGCGCCCCGGGTCGAGCGGCGCCGCGCGGGGGTTGCCCGGCGCGATCCGCGTGACCGAGCGGCTGATCGTCGCGGTGCCCGCGCCGGCGCACTTCGCCGCGTGGGTCGCCGGCCATGGCGCGGCCGGGCCGCCGGTCAGCCGACATGACATCGCGCCCCGTGCGCCCGAAGCGCGCACCCGCGCCGACTTCGAAGCGCTGCTGGCCGCTTTGGCCCACCGACGGGCCGCCGAGCGGCCGGTGTGGTTCTTGATTGGACGGGCCGACGGCGCGCTGGCGGGCAGCGTGACGATCTTCGACGTCGTGCGCGGCGACAGCCAGAGCGGCTTCGTGGGCTATCACGTCTTCAACCACCTGACCGGGGCCGGGCTGGCCACCGAAGCCCTCGCGGCCCTCGTCGAGCTGGGGTTCGCGCCGCTCGAGGCCGGCGGGCTGGCCCTGCATCGCCTGGAAGCGTGCATCGAGCCGGAGAATACGCCGTCGATCCGGGTCGCCGAGCGCTGCGGCTTTCGCCGGGAAGGGCTCGCCCGACGCCGCATCCGCCGCGGCGCGACGTGGCGCGATACGCTGGTCTTCGCCCTGACCGTCGAGGACGTGGGCCGTCGCTGGTACGCACCGGAGGAGGGCGCCTGACGGGCGCCGGGAGGAGCGGTCATGAGCACCCTCGAAGATCGCCGCGGCGCGGGCAGCCCCGAAGCGCAGCGGCAGGCCCGCTACGACACCCACCTCGAGGAGAAGCGGGCCGTCGGCGCCCGGGCGCGGGCCGAGGCCCGGCTGCAGGCGGCCTTCGAGGCGGATCTGCTGTCGGTGCACGCGCTCGAATCGCGGCTGATGGCGGTCAACAAGGCCCGCACGGTCGCCGAGATCGACGCGGTGCTCGCCGACGTGCCGCTGCTCGACGAGCCTCTGCTCGAACAGCCGCTGGAGGCGTCGGCCGGGGCGTCGGCCGGGGCGCTGGCAGGCACGCAGGCCGGGGCGCAGACGCAGCTGCCGGCGCACGCGACACCGACGGCGATCGCCGCCGAGGTCCCCCGCAGCGGCTGGACGTTGGCCCTGCTCGGCGGCACGGTGCGCAAGGGGCGCTGGCGGGTGCCGCGGCGGCTGCGGGTCGTCGCGACGCTCGGCGGCTGCGAGCTGGACTTCACCTCGGCCGAGCTGGGGGCCGAGACCGACATCACCTGCGTCGCGGTGATGGGCGGCGTCGAGATCAAAGTGCCGCCCGGGGTGCGGGTCGAAGGCAACGGGGTGGGCATCCTCGGCGGCTTCGAGCAGGGCCACCGCGGCGGCGCGGATCCCGGCGCGCCGGTGCTGCGCATCGGCGGTCTGGCGCTCATGGGCGGGGTCGAGGTTCGAACCGTCGAAGCCGACGGGGGTTGAGCGCGGCCGGCGATGGCCCCGATCAGGGCGCCAGGCTCTTGAAGAACCCGACGTAGTCAACGACCCGGGTCGGCTTGATCTGCAGGCCGCTCGCGCCCTTCTGTCGGGCGCGCTCCCGATCGTGCGGATCGTCGGAGTTGGTCAGCATCATGACCACCGGCAGCTCACGAAAGGCCGCCTTCTCGCGCACCCTGGACAGCGCCTCGAACCCGTTCATGTCGGGCATGTTGATGTCGAGCAGCACCAGGGCCGGCATCGGCGCCACACCGGCGTCGACCTCGTCGAGGTGAGCGAGCAGGGCGGTGCCGCCGTCGAGGGTGACGAAGGGGTTGTGCAGGCCGGCGCGGCGATAGCAGCGGCGGGCGATCAGGATGTCGTCGGGGCTGTCGTCGACCATGACGATCGGCCCGGTGTCATCCGGCTTCAGGCGGACGCTCATCGGTTGCTCCAAGCGAGAAGGCGAAGGCCAGCTGTTCGTCTGTATTCGTCAATGTGATCCATCCGCCGTGACGTTCGGCGATCCGGCGGCAGATCGTCAAGCCGAGGCCGTCGCCGGCTCCGCCGTCGCCTTCGCCCAGGCGGGCGGCGCGCGTCAGGAGCGTACGCGCGACGTCGGGCGACAACGAGACCCCACGCACGGTCAGGGTCAGCACCACACCGGCGTCCGGCTCGTCCGGGCGGGGCGCGCGGGCGGCGAAGACCAGCCGGATCGGGCCATCGCTGCGGCGCACCATGTCCGAGATCAAGTTGCGCCACGCCAGCGCGAGCAGCTCGGGGTAGACCGCGAGCCGGGGCAGGGGGTGGCGCTCGATCGTCACCCGCGGGTCGTCGACGCGCGCGCCGCTCTCGCTCAGCGCCCGATCGAGCAAGCCTTCGAGATCGGTCTCGACCCGGCTCAAGGTCCCGCTGCCGAGGCCGCTGAGCACCCGGAAGTCCGCCAGCCGATCGAGCATGTTCTCGGCGACCGCCTGCAGCCGTTCGAGCATCTCGCGGCCTTCGTCCGAGACCCGATCGGCCTCGTCGAAGAGCAGCAGGTCGGCGATGGCCGCCGTGCGCCGCGCGGGCTCGCGCAGGTCGTGGGTCGCGACGTAGGCGAACTGCTCCAGATCGGCGTTGGCTTGCTGCAGGCGGCTATTGGCCCGCTTCAGATCGTGCCGCTTCTCTTCGAGGCGTTCGAGCATCCGCTCGAAGCTGCGGGCGAGCACGCCGATCTCGTCCGGACGGGCGGTGGGCAGCTCTTCGGGCTCGCGGTTCTCGGCGATGGCGACGGCGACCCGGGACATGCGGGCGAGCGGCCGGGCGAGGCGGCGGGCGGCGAACAGCCCGACGAGCAGGGTCAGCCCCAGCGCCAGCGCGACGCCGAGCAGACCCAGGCGGGCGATCTCCGCCTCGGCGCCCGGCGCCTCGCGGATGGTCATGCCGATATAGAGGCGGTCGTAGCCGGCGAGCGGGGGCAGCGCGATGCGCCGCCAGGCGGTGCGGCCATCGGCGGTGCGCACCGACAGCGCCTCGGGGCCGCCGACGGTGAAGAGCGGCGCGAGGCGCGGATGATCGTCCTGCACCCGCTGGGGCGCGCCGCGATCGAAGCCGAAGGCCTTGGTGGGATCGGGATGCCAGATGTAGTGCCCGTCGGCGTTGGCCAGCAGCCAGTCCCGATCGGGGCGCGGTTGGCCGACGATCTCGCGGATCATCGGCGCGAAGTCGACGTTGATCACCAGCACGCCGAAGGCCGGGCCGACGCCGGTCAGGACCGGCCGCGCGATCCGCAGCGTCGGGCGCTCGGGCTGCTCGATGACCCCGTGCTCACGGTTGAGCTCGATCTGCGCGAGGTAGGTCTGTCCGGCGGGGGTCTGCAGCGCCTCGACGACGTAGGGCCGCTGCCCCTTGGCCTGCAGGCCCGCCTCGGGCATGCGCGCGATGCCGGCCGCGGTGCGGTCGACGCGCACCAGCTCGCGCCCGCCGTCGGCGACGCCGATGAGCCGGATCTGGTGGTAGTGCGGCTTGGCGGCGGCCATCGCGGCGTAGACCTGGGCCAGCACGGTCTTGAGGCGCTCCGGCGGCAGCGCGGCGGCGATGTCCGGCTGGCGCGCGGCGAGGCCGTCGAGCGCGGGCAGCGCCAGCAGCAGCGCCACGTCGTGCTCGAGCTCGGCGATGGACGCGGCGAACGCGCGGTCCTCGATCTCGAGCAGGCGATCGGCGGCCTCGGCGCGCTGGCGGTCGATCAGGGTCGAGAAGCCCCAGAAGATCACCGGGGCGACCAGCGCCGTGGTCAGGAGCACGGCGGCGACCGTCAGCATCTGGATCCGGGAGCCGATCGTCATGGCCGGTCACCCTATCAGGTTCGGCGGCGGATGCCCGCCGCATTCGCGGGCCGCCCGTCGCACCGCCGAATCGACTGCGCTATCATCCGCCGACATCGACCGCTGCCCGGGAGCCCATGAGCCAGTCATCCACGCCGCCGCACGCGCCGGGCGATCCCGCCGGCCCGGATCCGACCGACTCACCGCCCGCCGACGGCGCCCCGCCCGCCCGCTCGCCCGGACGCCTGATGGGCCCCTTCGGCGTCGCCGCGACGCTGTTCTTCCTGGTCATCTGGCTGGCGCCGATCACCTACGTCGGCAGCGCCGGGCGCGACATCCGCTGGATGCATCGCGATCTGCGGCACATGCACCGGGTCGCGTGCCTCTTCACCAAGGAGGTCGGCGCGTGGGGCACCTATCACATCCAGGTGCGCCAGACGCCCGGTGGCCCGTGGGTCGAGCTGCCCCTCGAGGGCTACTTCGACATGTCGATCTTCGGCTATCGCACCCGCTTCCACCGGATGATCGGCAAGTCGTATCGCCGCAGCGGCGGCCGGGCCCGCAGCCGGCACCTCGCGCTGTGGATCGCCGAGCGCTACGCCGAGCTCAACCCCGGTGAACCGCCGCTGCAGGGCGTGCGCTATGTCTCGGCCAGCCGGACGATCGCCAGCCTGTTGAAGGAGGAGGGGCGCTTCCGCAAGCTGCCGCTCGCCGAGGTGCCGCGCCGGCGCCATCGGGTCCTGATGACCTTCGACGGGGCCGAGATGCGCTACGTGCCCAAGCGGCGACGCAGTAAACGCTCGAAGCGCAGCCCGCGCTCGCCCAAGCGCGCGCTGCAGGCGCTGCCCCGGGATCCGCGGCCGAGCACGCCGCCGGCCACGCCCCCGCTCATCCCGCCGGCCGCGCCGGCCGAGGGGCCCGGCGCGGCGCCGGCGCCCAAGCCGCGGCTCCAGCCGCTGCCGGCGCCCGGCGCGCAGGGTGAGGCCCCGAGCGGCAAACCGCTGCGCGCGATCCCCGTGCCCGGGGGCGAGCGATGAACCGCGTCCTCGACTGGTGGTTCGCGCCGATTCGCCCCGCCCGGCTGCGCACGTTCGAGCGGGCCTTCGCGCTCAGCTTCATCCTCTACATGGCGGCGTGGCTGCACGGCGCGTCCGAGTGGCTGACCACCGCCGGCTTTCACTATCCGATCCCGATCAGCGACAAAGCGTTCAGCTCGCCGCTGCCGCCGCTGCCGCCGTCGATGCTGATCCCGTTCGTCATCGCGCTGCTCGGCGCGCCGCTGCTGGTCGTCATCGGCCGCTGGCGCCAGCCGGCCCTGCTGGTGTGCCTCGCCTGCGCGTTCTACATCCAGCGGGTCGATACCTACAGCGCGTTCACGATCAACAAGCTCTTCATCGTCGGCTTTCTGGTGCTGTTTCTGGCGCCGTCGCCGGTCAGGGTCGACGGCCCCGATCCTGCCGAGGCGAACCGCCGCATCAGCCCGCTGGCGTGGCTGATCGCGGTGCTGGCCGGCGGGGCCTACGCCATCTGGGCCCGGCCCGACAGCGGCCGGCCGATGACCGACCATCAGGTCTACGGCCTGATCTTCGGCGCGGTCGTCGTGGGGCTGATCGCGCTGATGGCGGCGACCTGGCGCCGACGGCCGCCGGCGGTACGCCGCGGCGACCTCTTCCAGAGCGCGTGGCCGGTCCGGGTGCTGCAAGCCACGCTGATCATCCAATACGGCACCGCGGGCATCTGCAAGATCGCCCACGGCGACTGGATGGGCTTCCCCGGCGAGTGGTTCGCGATGGTCGACGGCTGGCCTTCGTGGCAGGGCGGCTCGGTCACCTTCAAGGGCGATATCCTCGTCGGCCACAGCGTCGGCCTGTATCGCACCGAGATCGCCGCCTGGCTCGTCGGCATCCTGCCGCACTGGGCCTGGGTCGTGCAGGGCGTGCTGGCCCTGGCCTTCGAACTCTTCGCGCCGGTCTTGTTCATGGTCCGCCGGCTGCGGCCGCTGGCCTACTTCATCGGCGTCAACATGCACCTGATCATCGCCCTGATGATGGTCGACCTGATCTGGTTCAGCCTGCAGATGGTGACGTTCTACATCCTGTTCATGAACGACGATCGGCTGATGCGCTTCGAGGGCTGGCTGCAGAGCCGCGCGCTGCCCGGGAAGCGTTGACTCGCGGGGGGTGAACAGAGCGATTCTGCATGGCCCGAGCCATATAGAGGCTGTCGCCATGCATTCTTGCTCTGATGGCCGCTCGCGGCGTCAGCCGTCGAGACGGGCCGAGACGGTCGCGCGCAGTCGGATGTACTGCGGGTCGGCGGCGAGCCAGGTCAACCGCGGGCAGCGGGTGAGCCACAGGCGATCGGTCAGGCCGGCCTGCACCGCGTCGTCAAGCCGGGCGATGGCCCGCTTGCGATCGTGGGCATAGCCCGCCAGCTCGGCGGCGAACTGGTACATCAGCAGCGCGCGCCTCGGCGCGGCGGCCGCAGCCACGGCGTACTCTTCGACCTGATCGTGTTGCGCGGGGCTCACCTCGCCCCGGGTCACCACCGCCTGAAAGAGCCGGATGAGCGGATCCATGAGGCCGCCGCCCGTCGCGGGCAGCTCGCCGTCGAGCCAGCGCGGGCTGGGCCGCCAGAGATCGGTCCGGGCGCGGGTGATGCCGCGCACCCAGGCCCGCTGATCGTCGCTGACCGGCAGGGCGAGCAGGGCGTCGGCGTTCTCCCAGTCGCCGGCGAGCGCGTGGATGCGCGCCAGATCCCAGCGGGTATTGTACGAGGCGGGGTCGAGCAACAGCGCCGACTTGAGGTGCCGGATGGCCCGATCGGCGGGGCCGGTCTCGGCCAGGATGCGCCCCAGCAGGTCGTGGGCGTCGGCGTCGCCCGGCGCGCGGCTGATCGCGCCTTCGAGCATCGGCACCGCCGCCTGCGGTTCGCCGCGGTTGAAGCGGACCATGGCCATCGCGAAGTACGGCTCACTGCGGGCCGGCGCGGCGGCGATGGCCCGGGCGGCGAGGTCGACGGCCTGATCGAGCACCGCCGCGTCGGCGTCCCCGGTGCCCAGAAAGCCCATCCGGGCGCGGGCGACGGCGGCGCCGGCCAGGATGCGCGGGTCGTCGGGGGCCCGGCGCAGCGCCTCGTCGAACAGGGTGATCGCGCCGCGGACATCTTCGTGCCAGTGGCGGCGCATGGCGTAGCGCGCCTGCAGGAAGAGGTCGATGGCCTCCTTGTCGCGCGGGCCGTGGGCGGCGGTGGCTTCGGGGCGGGCCTCGACGGTGACCGCGGCGGCGACGGCGACGGCCACCTCGTCGCTGACCTCGAAGACCTCGCCCACATCGCAGCGAAAGCGACCGGCCCAGAGCTGGAAGCCGTCCTCGACCGACATGACCCGGGTGCGGATGCGCAGCTGGTCGCCGAGCCGGCGCAGCTTGCCGGTCACCACGACCTCGACGTCCAGCAGGCGGCCCACCGCCCGCGGGTCTTCGCCGGCGTGGGGCTGCACCGCGCTCAAGGGGCGTACCCGCAGGCCGGGGGTCATCGACAGGGTGTCGATGATGTCTTCGGTGATGCCGTCGGCGATGTAGTCGATCTCGGGGTCCGACCCCGGGTCGATCGGCAGCACCGCCACCGTCTGCAGGTTGTCGGTCGTGGCTGTGCCGATCGGGGTCAGCTCGACCGAGGCGCCGGGATCGGGCAGCGTCGCCTCGGCCTGATCCCGCTCGGCGATGGCGGCCAGCTCGGCGGCGACGCGGGCGGCGCTCTGCGGGCGGCCCGCGGGTCGGCGGCTCAGGCAGCGCAAGACGAGGCCGGTGATGTCTTCGGGCAGGTCGCGGCGGTGGACTCGAGGGTCGGTCGGCGGCCGGGTGAGCCGGGCGGTGGCGACCTCGATGGCCGACTTGCCGGGCCATGTGCGCGCGCCGGTGAGCAGCTCGTAGAGGATGGCGCCGAGGGCGTAGAGGTCGGCCCGGCCGTCGGGCTCGACGAGGCCCTCGACCTGCTCGGGCGACATGTAGGCCGGCGTGCCCACCAGCAGCTTGCCGGCGTCGGCGTCGTCGTCGTCGGCGAACGCGTGGGCGATGCCGAAGTCGGTGATCAGCGCCTGCCCGTTGTGGTCGACGAGCACGTTGTCCGGCTTGAGGTCGCGGTGCACGACGCCGGCGGCGTGGGCCGCGGCGAGCCCGTGGCACAGCATGCGGCCGAAGCGCACCGCCTCGCCGACGGACATCGGCGCCCGCTGGCGGATGATGGCGCGCAGCGATTCGCCGTCGACGTATTGCATCGTCATGAAGCGCTGGCCGACGTGCTCGCCGATGTCGAAGGTGCGGGCGACGTTGGGGTGGGTCACCCGCCGGGCCAGCTTGACCTCGCGGCGGAAGCGCTCGACGACCTCGGGCGCGTCGAGCAGCTCCCGGCGCAGGACCTTGAGGGCGACGATCTCGTCGAGCTCGGTGTCGTGGACCCGATAGACCCGGCCGGTGGCGCCGGTGCCGAGCAGCCCCAGCGTCTGATAGCGCCCGGCGACGAGCGGGATGGCCGGCATGCTGCCCGTCGCGGTGATGTCGAGATCGACCGATCCCGTCTCGGGCCGCAGCGCGACCGATCCGTCCACGGTGTCGTCGACGCCCAGATCGGCGCTGCCGAAGCTGCCGCTCGGTGGGGCGTCGTCGTCACCGGGAGGATCAAGAGGGCTCATCGAGGCTCCGTGCTGGCCTCATATCGTGCCCCAGGGCCCCGACGGGCACAAGGTGTGGCGGACGCCCAATGGCAGCAGGGCGTCAGGCGGTCGCGGCCGGGTCGGCGGTGATGCAGCGGTCCCAATGGGCCTCGACGCGGGCGAGGGCGGCGTCCACCGTCGCCCGGTCGGTGGCGAAGGCCAGGCGGATGTGTCCCTCGGCGCCGGGGCCGAACCAGCGCGCGGCGCCGGGCACGACGGCGACCCGGGCGTGGCGCAGCAGGCGCTCGGTGAGCTGCTCGGCGCTCAGCCCGGGGATCTCGATGCGGGGGAAGGCGAGGTAGGTCGCCTGCGGCCGCGGACAGCGCAGGCCGGGCAGGGCGTCGAGCCGGTCGCACAGGTGATCGCGCACGCCGCGCAGGTGGGCGATGAAGGCCCGGTACCACGGCTGACCGTGCCGCAGGGCGGCGGCGGCGGCGATCTGGCTGAGCGTGGCCGCGCCGAACGCCGTCTTCTCGGCGTGGGAGCAGGCGAAAATCCGCTCGCCCAGCGCGGGATCGTCGGTGCGGATGTAGCCGATGCGCAGCCCGGCGAGGCCGTAGGTCTTCGAGAAGCCGCCGACGATGATGGTCCGCCGGCTGATGGCGCGCTGCAGCGCGGCGACGCTCGGGCAGGGGTCTTCGTAGACGATGTCGGCCCAGATCTCGTCGCTGAGCACCCACAGGTCGTGCCGCTCGGCGAGCTCGGCGACCGCGGCGAGGGCGGCGGGGCTCATGATCCGGCCGAACGGGTTGTGCGGGTTGCACAGCGCGATGATGCGGGTGCGGGGGTTGATGGCCGCGCGCAGGCGATCGAGGTCGAGGCCGCCGGCGCGGGTGAACGGGACCCGCCGCACGACGCCGCCGGCGGCTTCGGTCGACGCGGCGAAGAGGAAGTCGACCGGGTCGAAGATCACGACCTCGTCGCCCGGCTCGAGCAGCGCCCGGGCGACGAGGAAGAGCGCCGACGCGGCGCTGTCGGTGGCCTGGATGCCCGCCGGGCTGGCCGGGGTCTGCCGTCGGCTCTGCAGGTGGTCGGCGACGGCCTCGCGAAACGCGGGCAGCCCGGCGGCCGGCCCGTAGGCGAAGTTGCCGGCGGCGGTGTACTCGACGATCGCCTGTCGCACCGCGGGCGGGCAGGGCAGGTCGGGATCGGCGGCGGTCAGGGGGATGACGTCGTCGGGCTGCTCGGCCCAGCGCAGGTTGAAGGCGCGTCGACGCAGGATGCCACGGTCGACGGCCCGGCTTTCGAAGCCGCCGTCGCCGGCCGCGTCATGTGGAGAACGGGGTGTCGATCGACTCATGGTGCTCCGGGCTGACGAATTGCCGGGCGAGCGCCCGGCCGTGAAGCAGGCGGCGGCGCCAGGCGGGCGCCTGCTGCCGATGGTAGTGGGCGAAGCGGTCGGCGAGTACGGCGCGGGTCGGCGCGTCGCGCAGCGCGGGCGCGAGCACGTCGGCGAGGGTGACGGCGTCTTCGAGCGCCGTCGCCACGCCCTGGCTGGTGAAAGGCGACATCGGATGGGCCGCGTCACCGATGAGCACGGCCTCGCCGACGTGGGTGGCGGGCAGCGGATCGAGGTCGCCGGTGGCGTAGAAGAAGCTCTCGGCGAAGTCGCAGCTGGCGATGACCCGCCGGGCCCGCTCGGGGAAGGTGCGCACGACTGCCAAGGCCAGCCGGCGGCGACCGTCGGCGTCGGGCGGGGGCAGGGGCCAGCGGCTGTGGTCGACCTGCAGGTAGACGATGATGCGTTGGCGATCGAGGGGCAGCATGCCCACCGCCCGCCCGGTCCGGCGGTCGAGGTACTTGATCAGGCGTCCGTGCAGCGCGGCGGCCAGATCGGGGGCTTCGGCGACGGTCACCAGCTCCCAGATGCCGAGCGGGGTGCGCCGGGCCGCGGGGAAGAGGGCCTGGCGCACCCGGGACGAGACGCCGTCGGCGCCGATGAGCAGGTCGGCTTCGACCCGGCCACCGTCGGCGAGCAGGCACGCGGTGCCCGTCGCCGAGACCGCCGCGCCGGCCACCGGCATGCGCCACCGCACGTCGACCCCCACCGTGCGCGCCGCGTTGCGCAACAGCCCGAGCAGGAAAGGCCGATCGACGCCGAGGTGGTCGGCGCCGAGGGCGTCGTCGAGCAGCGGCGCGGCCCGGGCGTCGGCCGGATAGACCGTGAGGCGGCGCATGCGCTGGGCGTGGTCGCGGATGGCCTCGCCCAACCCGAGCCGATCGAGGGCGGCGACGCCGTTGGGCATGAGCAGAAAGCCGAAGCCCACCGGGCCGTCGGCCGCGCGCCGTTCGAGGATCGTCGACGCCACGCCGCGGTGACCGAGCGCGACCGCGCAGGCGAGGCCGGCGATGCCGGCGCCGATGATCAGCGGTCGGCCGGGGCGGCTCGGGGCGGGCGGCATCGGGTGGTCTCCGGGGCGTGCGAGCGGGCGCGGTCTACGTCGCGCCCGGTGGTTGCGTCACGAGAGATGAGCGAGAGCCGCCGCGGGCCGCGTCATGGCGTGCTCGCCGCCGGCAGACGGCAGCCGGGCGCCACCCGCGTGATGCGCACGTCGACGCCGGCTCTCCACAAGACGACCGGATCGCCGTCGACGACGTTGAGATACAGCCGGGTCCGCGGCCCGGCCGGCACCGGCAGCCGGACGACCGGCCCGCCGTCGGCCGCCGCGAAGTGCACCGCGTAGCGCTCGATGGGGCGCTGTTCGATCCAGACCGCGCCGTCGGCGTGCAGCGCCGCGCGATCGCTCGACGCGGGATCGATGTCGAGCCGACGCAGGTCCGGGGTGGCCCCGGGATCGAAGCGCAGGACCACCCGGGCGAAGAAGCGGCCGTAGTCGCCGCCGAGCAGCGCGCGCCAGCCGGACGGGTCGGGGGAGAGCCGGACCGCGCCGCCCAGCCCGGGCACGTCGATACGCTGCCAGCGGGCAGCGGGCCAGCCCGCCGGATCGGCCGGCAGCGGCAGCCACTCGATCGCGGTCGCATCGCCCGGCTCGTGGTGGGTATGGCGCGCGACGACGAAGCCGTCGGCAGTGGCCGACGCCCCGTAGTCGATGTTGCTGGGCGGCAGCCGGAACGGCGCGGCGGGCACATCGACCCGGCTCACCGCCGCCTCGAACTCGTCGTCAACGCCGACCGCGATCACGCCGGCCGGGCCGCCGACGAAGGCGAACATCGGCGGGCGCAGGGCGAAGTCGATCGGTTCGGGCACGCCCGGCTCCGCCGGATCGGGGCCGCCACGCCAGACGCGGGCCGACGCGTCGCCGCCGAGCAGCATCAGGTAGTCGGTCTCGCCGGACCGCGCGATGCGCACGCCCCCGCCGGGCGCGGCATCGTCCACCCGCCAGCGCACCGTCGCCCCGTCGACGGGGTCGATGAAGCCCGCGGCGAGCCGGCCCTCCTGGTCGGTCCACACCGCGCGGAAGCCGTCGCCCGATGCCACCGCGTCGAAGGTGGCCACCGGGCCGTCGATCGCGGTGGTCCACGCCTCGCAGCCATCGGGGAACGGCGCCGGCGGCGGGGTGGGCTCGGGCACGTCGCGGTCGGGCCAGTCGGCGAAGTCGCCGTGCGCGGTGAGGATCTCCTCCGCGCCGCTGCGGGTATCGAGCCAGGCGACCACCGAGACACCGTCGACGGCGTCGCCGACGTCGGGGCAGAACGAGAAGCCGTGGGCCCGGGTGATGCGCAGCGGGCGCTCGGGGCCGTCGGGGCCGACGCGGCTGCCTTCGATCTCGGTGCGATTGCGATCGCCGTCGACCCGCAACCGGACCCAGGCGGTCATCCAGCCGTCGTCCCGGGCGCCGATGGCCGGATCCTCGGCGCGCACGACCCCCGGATGCAGCGGCGCGGTCTGCAGGATGGCCCCGGTGACCCGATCGACGGCGGAGAAGAGCGGCTGGCCGTAGCCCTGGCCATAGGGCACATCGGCGAGCCGCGGGTCGGCGCCGATGTGCACCAGCCCGAGGTGCAGCGCGCCCCCGCCGTCGACGCGCACGGCCAGGTCGAAGCCGTCGTCGGCGACGGGCAACTCGGCGCGCCACCGCTCGCCGCCGTCGAAGTCCAGGGCGTACAGGGTGAGCGTGCCGGCGTGGGTCCAGCCGAGCAGAACGCCCTGCGTATCGACGACCAGCCGACTCGTGGCGCCGTACGGCAGGTCGGGCACGGGCCAGCGCCGGATCTGCGGCTCGGCGTCGGTGCCCCGGTCGATGTAGAGGACGAGCGCGTCTTCGGTGGGGAAGACGATCGCCGTCTCGCCCCCGGGGCCCGCGGCGGCGTCGAACGCGGCGCCCGGGGCGATGTCGCCCAGGCCGTACGCCTCCAGGCCGATGTCGGTCCACTCACCGTGCATCACCGGGCCGACGTGGCTCTGGCGGACGGAGGTCCACCAGCCGAAGAGCGCGTGGCCCACCCAGCGCAGGGCGCGGGCGGTGCCGCCGCGGGCCGACTCGTATTCGGGGATGCCGGGGCCGTCCACGAGCCGGATCGGGGTGCGGACGAAGTGCCCCGAGGCCTCCGAGCCGGGCCGGGTGGAGACCAGCGCCGCCATCGACCATGGGCGGCCGTCGAGCGGCGGCGAGAGCTGCGGGCAGCTGCTCCCGCCGGCGTGTTGGGTCGCGCGGCGGATCAGGTCGGGCTCAGCGGGCGGCGCGGCGTCGGGCTGCGAGGTATCAGGCAGCACGGCGTCGGGCAGCGCAGCGTCAGGCACGGCGTCGCGGGCTGCGGCGTCCGGCGGCTCGCGCGGGTCGGCGTCTTCTACCGGCAGGCCGCGGTCGCCGCCTCGGGTCGCGTCGGCGACCGCGCCGTCCAGCCGGCCGGCGTCGAGCGGCGTATCGGTGCCGTCCGCCCGCGCGCGGCTGCGCCCGTCGCAGCCGTGGATCATGCCCGCCAGCGCGGTCCACAGCCCGACCCACAGCGCCAGCCCGATCGCCGACCCGAAGCGCCACCCGGTGTCGGCTCGCCTGTGCCCGGCCTCGCTCATGCCATGTAGCGGTAGTACAGCGAGATGCCCGCCGCGCCGAGGGCCAGCAGCACCGCCAGCACCAGCAGGGTCGACGCGAGGCTGAAGACGTTGCGCAGCGCGGTGAGGGCCTGCATCAGGTGGCTGATGTCATTGCCGGCGGTCTGCACGACCTTCTGGAAGTTCTTCGCCGAGCGCCGGGTGTACATCGCCGCCGCCAGCAGGATCATCGCCTGGATCAAGCCCGCCAGCGCGCCGTAGTAGACCCGGGTCTGGTCCTGCGCCTTGACCTGATCGGCCCACTTGCTCATCGCCTCGCCCACCTCGGGCGGCACCTGCCCCGGCAGCTCGGGGATCGGCGCCAGGGTCGGCAGCAGGCCGGCGAGGCCGGCGAAGAGCACGGCCAGCCCGGCGAGGGAGAGGAAGAAGCCCACGGTGCCCATCTTCGACGCCAGGCCATCGATGACCTTGTTCTGTGCGTCGTCGAACTCGTACGACATGTCGCCTCCGGCGGTGGTGGGGCGCGCGGTGCCGCGCCCGTCGTCGGGCCTCAGACTACTGCATCTGCTTGCGCGGCGCAGCGTTCCCCCGACGGTGGCCCGGGGGGTTGCGTCCGAGGGGTCGAACAGTGTCTAAATAGGCAGCCGCCGCCCCGCGTGGGCGGCCGAACGCGCGCGGTGCGCCCGGCGGGTCGCGCGACTTCGAACCCCGAACTCCCGTCTGCAGGCCGCCCGTGACCCTCTCCGTCGGCGCTTTCGACCTCGAATCCCCCATCGCATCCGGGGGCATGGGCCAGGTGTGGAAGGGCATGCACCGCGCCTCGGGCACGCCGGTGGCGATCAAGGTGCTCACCGGTCAGGTCACCCAGCAGCCGCGCTTTCGCGAGGCGTTTCGCAACGAGGCGCGCTCCATGTCGGGGCTCGACCACCCCGGCATCGTGCAGATCTTCGATTACGGCGAGATCCCCGCCGGCAGCCCCGCCGAGGGGCACTTCGGCAAGGGCAGTCCGTTTCTGGTGATGGAGTACGTCGACAGCGCGCTCAGCCAGGGGCTGCGCATCTCGGCGTGGCCGGTGCTCAAAGAGGTGCTGCTCGCGCTGCTCGACGCGCTGGCCCACGCCCACGCCCGGGGGGTCATCCACCGCGACCTCAAGCCGAGCAATATTCTCGTCGACCGCCACTACATGCTGAAGATCAGCGACTTCGGCATCGCCTTCGCCCTCGAGGCCGACGGGGTCGACGTCGAGCAGATGCGGGCGGCGGGCACCCCCGAGTTCATGGCGCCCGAGCAATGCCACGGCCTGTGGCGCGACTTCGGCCCGTGGACCGACCTCTACGCCCTCGGCTGCGTGGCCTTCACCCTGGTCACCGGCGCGCCGCCCTTCGACGGCGAGACGCCGATGGAGACCATGCTCGCCAAGCTCGAGCAGGAGCTGCCGCCGCTGCGGGCGCGTTTTTCGGTGCCCGTCGGCTTCGAGATGTGGATGCGGCGCATGCTGCAGCGGGCGCCGGGGCATCGTTTCCAGCGGGCGGCGGACGCCGCGTGGGCCCTGCGCGGGCTGTCGCTCGACGCCGAGACGATGCGCCGCATCAGCACCGGCCCCATCGAGATGCCGGCGGTCAAGGGCGGCGATACCCTCGCGTGGTTCACCGAAGACACCGCCGTGGGCGAGGGCTTGGACGAGATGGGCAGCGGCGCGCCGGCGACCTACTCGCTCGAGCCGAACTTCGAGGGCACCTCGACCGCCTCGATGCGGGCGACGCGCTCGCCGATACCGGTCGACTGGCGCTCGCCGCGGGCGTCGGTGGAGAGCCCGGCGCTGATGGACGTCGGCCTGGGGCTCTTCGGGCTGCGGCGCACGCCGATGGTCGGGCGCGAAGAGATCTGCGACCGGCTCTGGCGCCATCTGCGCACGGTGCACACCACCTGCGAGCCGCGGGTGGTGCTGCTCAAGGGGCCCGCCGGCGCCGGCAAGAGCCGCATCGTCGAGTGGCTGTGCGAGCGGGCCCACGAGCTGGGCGCCGGCACCCACCTGCACGCGCGCCACGCCCCCGATCCCGGCCCGGCCCACGGGCTGGGCGCGATGCTCTTGCGCCACCTGCGCTGCACCGGCCTCAAGCGCAGCGAGCTGCGCGACCGCCTGCAGAGCCTCTTGCAGGCGCAGGGGGTCGAAGAGAGCGACGAGTGGGAGGCGCTGACCCAGCTCATCACCCCGGCGGCCCTCGAAGACCGCGGCACGGGCGAACGCCACATCCGCTTCTTCAGCCTCATCGAGCGCCACCTGGTCCTGCTGCGCCAGCTCGACCGCATGTCCCGCGACCGGGCGCTGGTGATGTGGCTCGACGACGTGCAGTTCGGCCACGAGTCGCTGGAGTTCGTCGCCCGGGTGCTCGAGCGGCGCGACGGCGCCTTCCTCATCGTGATGACCGCCCGCGAAGAAGATCTCTCCGAGCGCCCGATCGAAGAGCGCCTGCTGCAGGAGGTCATGGGTCAGGCGGACACCGAGCTGTTCGACATCGGCCCGCTGCCCGCCGAGGATCATCGGGTGCTGGTGCGGCGGCTGCTCGCGCTCGAGCCGGGGCTGGCCCATCAGGTCGAGGCGCGCACCGCGGGCAACCCGCACTTCGCCATCGAGCTGGTGCAGGACTGGGTGCAGCGCGGCTTGCTCGAGCCCGGCCCGCGCGGCTTCCGGCTCGCGCCCGGCGCCAGCGTCGATCTGCCCGCGAGCCTGCAGGAGGTCTGGTCCGACCGGGTGACCCAGTTCCTCGCCGGGTGGACCGAGCCCGACGCGGTCTGCATCGAGCTGGCGGCGGTGCTCGGCCAGGAGGTGGACGACGGCGAATGGCACGCCCTCTGCCGGCTGGCCCGGGTCGAGATGGATCCCGAGTTCCGCGAGGCGCTGCTGCGCGACCGCTGGATCCGCCCGCTCGACGACAACGACTTCGAAGAGGGCTGGACCTTCGCCCACGCGATGCTGCGCGAGGCGATGGAGCGCCACGCCATCGAGACCGGGCGTTTCCGGGCCCACCACCTGCTCTGCGCGGCGATGCTGCGGGCCCACGGTGACAGCGGCGCCCGGCTCGGTCGGCATCTGCGGGCCGGCGGGGCGTTCTACGCGGCGCTCGAGCCGCTGCGGCAGGCGGTGACCGCGCACCTGGAGGTCGGCGACTATCAGGCGGCGGAGGCGGCGCTCATCGAGTGGCTCGATACCCTCGACGAGCTGGACATCCCCGACGTCGATCGGCGCTGGGTCGAGGGGCACCTGCTGATCGCGCGCATCGCGGTCCTGCGCGGTGATCTGGACGAGGCCGACGAGCAGGCGGCGGCCGCCGAAGACGAGGCGGCCACCTATCGCTGGGACGATCTGATGGTGCAGGCGCTCATCCTGCGCTCGGGCATCGCGCTCGATCAGGGGCGCTTCGCCGAGGGCAGCCGGCTGGCGGAGGACGCGGCGAAGATGCTCGACGAGCACGCCGATCTGACGCTGCACGCCGAGTGCATGTGGAACCTGGGCCGGCTCAACGGCGCGATGGGCGAGTTCGACATCGCCCGCGAGGCGCTGGGGCACGCCGAGGCGGCCTATCGGGCGCTGGGCGAAGACATCAAGGCGGCTCACTGCCTGCTGTATCAGGCGCGCATCGCGTTGGGTCAGCTCGATCCCACCGAGGCGGCGGCCCTGGTCGAAGAGGCCCGGGCCGAGCTGCACGCCGCCGGCTCGCGCACCGGGGTGGCCGACGCGGTGCACGACCTGGGCGAGCTGGCGCGCATGACCGGCGATCTGGCCGGGGCCGAGCAGTGCTATCGCGAGGCCCGCGAGCTCTACGAGCGGGTCGGCTCGGCCAACGTGATCTACGCCGAGATCAACCTCGCGGCCGTGCTCATCGCCCGCGGGGCCTTCCTCGAAGCGGGCTCGCTGGTCGAGAAGGTGCTCGAGGCGGCGCTCGAACAAGGGCGTCAGGTGCTGGTGGCGGCGGCCCACGTGCTGCTGTTGCCGATCTCGGCCCGCAATAACGACTGGCACAGCTGGGACGACCACGTCGCCGGGGCCACCGAGCTGCTCACCGAGCTCGAGGTGGTCGACGTCGACCTCGCCCGGCACGCGCAGCTGGCCGCCGAGCTGGCCGCGCAGCACGGACAGCAGGGGCGGGCCATCGGCGCCATGAAGATGGCCCACCAGCAGTGGAAGGCGCTGCAGCGGGAAGACGAGGTGCGCGAGACCCGCCGGCTGCTGCGCGAGATGGCGCGCATCGGCGGTTCGCTCGATACGAGCTGGGACGACGAGGGCGACGGGGGCAGCCTCGACGACAGCCTCGGCGGCAGCACCGACGGCGTGCGTGGTCTGCCCGCGGTCTCCGGGGGCACCGAGCCCGACGGCTTCGGCGGGTCGGGCTGATGGCCTGGCTCGACTTCGAGTGCCGGCGCGGGCCGGTGCGGTTGTTCTACGAGACCGACGGGCGAGGGCCCGGCGAGCCGGTGGTGCTCGTGATGGGCCTCGGCGGCCGGGGCAGGGGCTTCGAGTCCCAGATCGGCGCGATCGCCGAGCGGCATCCGGTGGTCTGGTTCGACAACCGCGGCGCCGGCGAGACCCGGGCGGCGCCGGGGCGCTATACGATGGCGCTGTTCGCCGACGACGTGCGGCGGCTGATGGACCACCTGGGCTGGGCCCGGGCGCATGTCGCCGGGGCCTCGATGGGCGGCATGATCGCGCAGGAGTTCGCGCTGCGCCATCCCGAGCGCGTGCTCAGCCTCGGGCTGCTGGTGACCCACGCCGGCGGACGACGACCGCGGCTGCCGCGGCCGACCGGGCTGCGGCGCTTCGTGCGGGTCGTCGGCCGGCGCGGCACGGCCCGGGTCACGGCCCTCGAGCGGCTGCTCTTCCCCGACGCCTACCTCGCCGAGGTCGACCGCGACGCGCTCCGGCGGCGCCTGCTCGCGCAGTTCAAAGCGATGCCGCGGCAGTACCTGCTCTCGCAGGTCGCCGCGGTGATGCGGCACCACACCGCCCCCCGGCTGCGCCAGCTGGCCGATACGCCGACGGTGATCCTGCAGGCGGCCCACGACATCGTCATCCATCCCAAGGAGAGCCGCCGGCTGCACCGGTTGATCCCCAACAGCCGGCTGGTGACGTTCGCCGACGCGGGCCATGGCTTGATTCGCCACGAGGCGGACGCCGTCAACCGGGTCTTGCTGGAGCACTTCGCCCGGACCGAAAGCGAACACCGCGCGGCGAGCGCGGGCTGAGCCCGATCGAGTCGGCGCGGCCCGATGCGCCGTCGTTCGGTCTGTCATGTATGCCATATGTGCCACGAATGCCATCGCTGATGCCATGTGTGATGCCATGCTGATGCCATCCGATGAGTCATTCATGGCATGCCGAGCCACGGAGATGCCATGAACTACGCCTCTCGAACCGACATCCGCCGGTCTCGCGGCCTCGCGACGCTGGGCCTCCTGGCGCTGTGCCTGTCGTGCGCGGCCGGCTGCGACGATACGGCGAGCACCCCTGCCGACGCGGGCCCGATACCCGACGCCGGCCTGCCGCCGTGCCCCGCCGCCGACGAGATCCCCGAAGGCTTCGTCTGCGTCGAGGCCGGCACGTTCTGGATGGGCACCGATGAGCGCGACGAGCCGCGCCTCGCCGACGAAGAGCGCCACCGGGTGAGCATCACCCGGCCCTTCCTGCTCGCGACCACCGAGGTGACCCAGGAGGACTGGGTGGCGTTGATGGGCGCCAACCCGTCGTGGTTCAGCGACAGCGGCGAGGGGTGCGAGCTCGAGCCCTGCGAGCGGCGGCCGGTGGAGCGCATCAGCTGGTACGAGGCCCTGGCGTACCTCAACGCGCGCAGCGAAGACGAGGGCCTCGAGCCGTGCTACGCGCTCGCCGGCTGCACCGGCGAGATCGGCGAAGGCTGCGAGCCGGGCCAGGAGCAGTGCCGCGGGGGCTACCGCTGCACCGAGGCGACCTGGCAGGCGGACTGCACCGGCTACCGGCTGCCGACGGAGGCCGAGTGGGAGTACGCCGCCCGCGCCGGCACCGAGACCCAGACGCCCGGGCCGATCGACGATCTCGCCTGGTATGTCGGCACCGCCCGCCAGCGTACGCGCCCCGTCGCCAGCCAGGACCTCGCCCCGGGTGGCCTCTACGACATGTTCGGCAACGTCTACGAGTGGACCTGGGACATCTACGCGATGAACTACGGGTTCTTCGGCGAGCCCGACGTGCCCGTCGAAGATCCGACCGGTGAGGCGTTCGGCGATACCCGGGTGATCCGCGGCTGCGGCTGGCGCACCGGCTTCGAACTGTGCCGCTCGGGGGCCCGGCAGAACGAGTTCACGGCGCAGCGGCGCAACGATCTGGGCCTGCGGGCCGCCCGCAGCGTCCCGCTGCCCTGACGGCGAGTGTGACAGCCGCGGGTGCAAAATTCTGTTCGGGTTGCGTGTAACGTTTGTTCGGAATCGGGTGTCGGTATCCCCGTTCGCAATGAGCGAACGACCCAGACAAGAGGGATACACATGGCCGATCTGACGGCACTGGTGCGCGAGGTGGTCGGGGGCAACCCCGGGGTGATGGGGGCGCTCGTCTTCGACGACGAAGGCCGGGTCGAGGCGTCGGTCGGCACCGACGACGGCATGGTCGAAGCGGCGGTCGCCATGTGCGTACCGCTGCGCGAGATGTTGGAGCGGGCGACGGCTTCGCTCGGCTGCGGCGAGATGCGCAGCACGCTGGTGCAGGGCTCCAAGGCGACCCTGGCCGTCAGCGACATCGACGGCATCCAGGCGGTCGCGGTGATGGGCGTCGAGGGCGCCGCGCCGGGGCCTCTGCTGCAGGACTCGGTCTGGCTCGCGCGGCGCCTGCGGGACGGGGGCCGGCGATGATCGAGCTCATCACCATCGCCGCGGGCGTCGGCATGGGCGCCGTCGGGTGCGGTGTCGGCATGCTCATCGGCCGCCGCGGCGAGGCCCGGCGAGCGGCGCTCGACCTCGAAGACCACCGGATCGACGCCGATCGGGCAGCCGAGAACCACCGCCGCGACGTCGAGGCGCTCAGCCGCGCGCTCGACGAGCTGCGCGGACGGGCGGCCATCAGCCTGGCCGGTAGCCTGCCGCGCGATGCGGCACCGGATCGACCGACCGCGCGAGCCCTCGAGCGCTTTCCCGCGCGCCTTCGCGGCCTGGCCACCGTCGACGAGGCGGTCGTCGCCCAGGCGGACGGTCTGCTGGCCACGCCGGTCGACGACGCGCAGCTCGCCCGCGCCGCCACGCTGGTGGCCGATCTGGGGCCGCTGTGCGACATGCGCCTGCCGGGCTTCATCGGGCTGACGGTCGAACGCCGCGGGCAGGACCCGCTCACCTATCGCCTGCTGCCCGACTGGACCGGCGGGGCCTGGCTGGTCGTCGCCGGCCGGGGCGGCCCGGTCAACGGGCTGGCGCTCGATACGGCGATCGCCGGCGCGTTCGTCGGCCAGAATCATGTGCCGCCGAGCCAGATGCTGACCGGGCGGGCGCCGCCGCCGGCGTCGACGCCGTCCATCCTCGACATGGACGGGGCCTTCCAGGCGGCGGCGGTCGTCGCTGACGGCGAGCTGGTGGCCTACGGCGCGATCGGCGGCCCGGCGCGGGATGTCATGGCCCACATGGTGCCGGGGCTCGTCGCGCTGGCAGGGCGGGTGCGCCACTGGTGCGGCGCGCCGCTGACGCTGCGTCTGGACAACCCCCACGGCGAGTGGCTGGTCTGGAGCCCGCTGAGCGACGGGCGCGCGCTGGTGGTCGTCGGCGCCGGCCCGGTGGTCGACGAGCTGGCGCTCGAGCGCCTGCGCGGTCGAGTGCGGCGCATCACGACGACCAGCGTCGTCGAGGTCGAGGACTTCCAGATCGAGGAGCAGGCATCGTGAGCACCCACACCCACGGCCACAACGGCGAATCGTGGAGCAACCCCGACGCCTGCACCCGCTGCGAGAAGCTCATGCGGGACATCAAGCGCCTGCGCGCCGATCGCAACGCGCTGCTCGTGCGGCTCTACGATCTCGAGCACGGCGCCGAGGCCGCCCGACCCGATACGGCCGAGCTGCCCGACCTGCCCGACCTGCCCGGTTTGCCGGAGCTGCCGGAGCTGCCGAAGATGGCCCGGACGCCGCGCATCCCGCCGCCGAACCAGGGCCGGTCGTTCCCGCTGCAGACCGCGACCCCCCGGCGGCGTCATTCGCGACCGCCGTTCGAGGCGGCGCGCTTCGAGGGGGCGCCGCTGGCGTTCACCGAGCCCGAGCGCGTCCCCGCCGGGCGGCAGTGGGGCCCGGGATCCACGGCGGTCGGCGGGGTCATGAGCCGCGACCAGGGGCTCGACTTCGGCGCGGTCTCCCGGCTCAGCCCCGAAGAACTCGACGATCTGCCCTACGGCCTGATCACCCTCGATGCCGAGGGGCGGGTGGTGCACTACAACGACACCGAGGCCCGCCTGGCCGGCCTGCCGCCCGAGCGGGTCATCGGACGCAACTTCTTCGAGGAGATCGCGCCCTGCACCCGGGTGCGTGCATTCGAAGGCCGGTTCCGCACGTTGGCCCGCGATCCGACGGCGGTGCGGGTGCAGTCGTTCGACTTCGCCTTCGGCTTCGCCCACAGCGAGCAGCACGTCTCGATCGTGATGACGCCCGCCCGGCGCCGCGGTCAGTTCAACCTCGCGCTCGTGCGGCGCTCGATCAAGGCCCGCTGACGTCGCCGGCGTCAGCGCCGGCGGTTCGGGGGCATGAGCGCGTCGAGCGCGAACTCGACCGCCTCGTCGATGTGGCCGGTGGTCAGGCGCTCACCACAGTGATGCAGGATGCCGTGCTCGCACGCTTCGGCCAGCGTCGGATCGATGTCATAGCCTTCGAACGTATCGACGTCGTCCATGGCGCGGGCCCAGCCCACGACGAAGGCGTCGCGATCGGTGAGGTGGTCGACGATGAGCACCTGGCGCTGCGTATCGACGACGCGCTCGGCGCATTGCAGGTGCCGCTGCCCGGCGAGAAACCGCCGGTTGGCCCGCGGCCAGCGGCCGAGCCAGAAGGCGGGGTAGATGACCTTGCGCGCCGGCTGGCCCCGCTCGATCAGGCCGGTGAGCACGGCGTCCAGGCGCCGCTCGAGCCGCGCGACCCGGGGTGAGACCGCGGGCGGCGCGACCAGCGGTCGCCAGCGCCCGTCGCGGCCGAGAAACTGCAGCGCCTCGAGGCCGAGCTTGTAGTCGAACGCCGGCACCCCCGGCACGACATAACCCGGATAATAGAAGCAGCAGTGCGCGGCGCGGGCCCACTCGATCTCTTCGAGCATGGTGTAGCGCCCGAGGCTGAAGCGGGCATAGGCCGGATCGTAGAGGCCCAGGATGCCAGCCACGCTGCGCTCGGCGACGTCGAAGTAGCTCACCGCGACCAGCCGATCGCCGTCGTAGACCGCGACCTCGCGGGTATCGAACGCGTCGCGGCGCTCGGGCAGGGCCAGATCGCCCAGCTCGTCCATCACCGGCCCCATGAAGCGAGGGCGGGTCTTGGCGTAGAGCTGTCGCCGGGCCTCGTCGACGACAGCCGGGCCGACGACGAGGCGGAACCGCTGCCGGTTGCGCCGCAGGACCCGGCGGGCGCTGCGGCTCGACGAGGGGCGATCGATCGCCGCGCGCAGGTGCACCACCTCGTGCATCTGCCTGCCGAGGTGCAGCAGGCTGGTGCGCAGCATCAACGAGCCGGTCCGCCACCAGCCATCGGCCAGGCGGTCGTCGAGCTCCTCGGGGCTGATGTACTCGGGGATGTCGGCCTGGATCTGCACCGCGTTCGCGCGCCCGGGTCACGGGTTGTCGCAGGCTCCGGGCCCGCTCGACGGCGACGCTAACGCCCGTACAGCGAGCGGTCAACCCGCTCGGTCGACCGACGGCCTGCGGTGGGGGTCGAAGTGGGTCTCCGAGGTGCGGCGGCCGGCGCGCAGGCGCTGCAGGCGGGCCCGGGTCATCGGCGGCACGAGGCGGTGGGCGGCGTGGGGCAGGGGACGCATGGCAAGACTCCGGATCGGCGGTGCATCGGGCACGGTTGCGAGGACGTACCACCGTCTTTCGCAAAGGCCGTGCCGGCCCCGCATCACGCCGGGCTCGACGCCCCTGACGGCGTCGCCGCGGGCGCGGGCGCCGATCGACCGGCGCGGTGACGCAGGGCCGCCGACGACGGCTGACGAGGGGCCGTCGGCGATCGACGCAGGCCCGTCGGTGGGCTTCGCGTGGCGCCTCTTGACGCGCGGCCCGGATCCGGTGTCCATTGCCCGGCCGATCGAACCGGGCCGCCGGGGCCCCTACGCACCGAGGACGCCGTGCCCGAGACCCGCGAGACCATCGCCCGCCTGTTGCAGACCCTGTCGGGGCGCAAGGAGGTCGAGGCCTACCTCAGCCGCTACGCCGGGGTCGCGGCGCATCGTTTCGCGGTCATCCGGGTCGACGGCGGCCTGCTCTTCGACCAGCAGCACGCCGTCGCGTCGGCGCTGTCCTTTCTGCATCGGGTGGGCCTGTTGCCGATCGTGGTGCACGGGGCCGGGCGCCGGCTCGGCGAGGCGCTGGCGTCGGCCGGCTGTGACCTGCGCTGGATCGACGGCAGCCCGGTGGTGCCGCCCGCCGCGGCCGAGGCCATGCGCCGGGTCTATCAGCAGGCGAACCTCGCGCTGGTCGACGCGCTCGCCGACGCGGGGGTCGCGGCGCGGCCCGTGCCGGCGGGGGTCTTCCTGGCCAACCCGCGCGACCCGCAGACCTTCGGGCTGGTCGGCCGGGTCAGCGACGTGGACGACGCGCCGCTGCGGTCGGCCTTCGCCGCGCATCAGATCCCGGTGGTCACCGATCTGGCCCTGAGCCCCGAGGGCCGGGTGCTCTTCGTCGACGACGACGACGCGGTCGGCGCGCTGGCCCATCGCTTCGAGCCGTACAAGATCATCTACCTCGATCCGGCCGGCGGGCTGCTCGACGCCAGCGGGCGCATCATCCCGGCGGTCAACCTCGCCGCCGACGGCAGCGTGCCGCTCGCCGCCACCAGCGGGCTGCCGGGCATGACCCGCCGCCGGCTCTCGCGGCTGACGGCCATGCTCACCGCGCTGCCCGACGAGACCTCGGTCTCGATCACCGCGCCGGATGACCTCGCCCGCGAGCTGTTCACCCACAAGGGCCGCGGCACGCTGGTGCGCAAGGGCGAGGCCGTGCTGGCGTTTCGCGACTTCGCGTCGGTCGATCGCGCCCGGCTGCGCGCGCTCATCGAGGGCTGCTTCGGCCGGCCGATGGTGCCCGACTACTTCGAGCGCAAGCGCTGCCAGCGGGTCTACGTCACCGAGCAATACCGCGCCGCGGCGGTGGTGACCGAGGAGGCCGGCCTGCCGTATCTGGACAAGCTGGCGGTCACCTCGAAGGCGCGGGGTGAGGGGCTGGCGGCCAAGTTGTGGAACCGCATGCGCGCGGATTTTCCCCGCTTGTTCTGGCGGGCCCGCGACGACAACCCGGTGCGCGGCTGGTACTTCGACCGCGCCGACGGCGGCGTGCGCCGCGGCAAGTGGGTCGTCTTCTGGTACGGCATCGAGGACTTCGCGGCCATCGGTCGCTGCGTGGCCGCCGCCGAATCACTGCCCGAGACCCTGGCGCCCCGGGCGGCCGAATGATGTCGGGCGTCGGGCCGGATTCAGGCTATGCACGGGGCTATACACGGGGTCATTCGTCGCTGAAGCGATAGCCGACGCCGGTCTCGGTGAGGATGTAGCGCGGCCGGGCGGGATCATCCTCGAGCTTGCGCCGCAGCCGGGCGGCGTGCACCCGCACGTAGTGGGTGTGATCGACGGCGTTGGGGCCCCACACCTCGCGCAGGATCTGACGATGGGTCATCACGCGCCCCGCGTTGCGGGCGAGCGTGGTCAGCATCGCGTACTCCCGCGGGGTCAGGTGCACGTCCTCGTCGTCGCGGGTGACGCGCCGGGACGCCAGATCGATGTGCAGACCGCCCACCGTGATCGCCGGCTCGCCATCGGGCGTATTGCGCGCGACCCGGCGCAGCGCGACCCGGATGCGGGCGAGCAGCTCCTGAGCGCCGAACGGTTTGGTGAGGTAGTCATCGGCGCCCGCGTCGAGCGCCTCCACCTTGTCCGCTTCGAGGCCGCGGGCCGACAGCACGACGATCGGCACGTGGGTCCACTGTCGCAGCCGCCGGGTCACTTCGAGGCCGTCGATGTCGGGCAGGCCCAGATCGAGCAGGACCAGATCCGGCTGGTGATCGGCGGCCCGGGCGACGCCGTCGGCCCCGGTCTCGGCGTGTACGACCCGATAGCCATGGGCGTCGCACAGCGTGGAGAGGAAGCGCGCCATGCGCGGCTCGTCCTCCACGATCAGGATGTGGGGCGCGAGCGCGGTCATCGATCCTCCTCGTCTCTCATCGCACGGGCTCGGGATGGGTCTCGGCTTCGGCGTCGGGCGCGGGCGCCGCACCGGCCGGCAGCTCGACGGTGAAGCAGGCGCCGCCGTCGGCGCGGTCCGCGGCGCTGATCCGGCCGTCGTGGGCCCGCACCATCGCCGCGCAGATCGCCAGCCCCAGGCCGACGCCGGGGCGGTCGGTGGCCCCGCGGGTGAAGCGCTGGAACAACGTCTCCGGATCGCCCGGCGGCAGGCCGGCACCCCGGTCGAGCACCATCAGCTGCCAGCGCGCGTTCGCATGGGACGGCTCGCCCGCCGGGCCGGTGCGGGTCGAGCGGATCTCGATCTCGCTGTTCTCGGGGCTGTACTTGACCGCGTTCTCCAGCAAGTTGGCCAGCACCAGCTCCACCGCCAGGGCGTCGACGCGCACCAGCTCGGGGTCGGGATCGATGGCCAGGGTCACCGGCCGCTGGCCCAGGCGGCTGCGCAGCCGATGCAGCGCCTGGCCGACCAGCTCTTCGGGCACGTGCCACTCGAGGTTGAGCCGGAGCGCGCCGCCTTGGATGCGGGTCATCTGCAGCAGATTGCCCAGCTGATGCTCGAGGCGCTCGGACTCGTCGCGCAGCGTCGCGAGCAGCGTGCGCCCGTGGGGTGAGGCCGGGTCGACCCCGTGCTCGGCCAGAGCCGTCGCGGTGCCCATGATCGTCGCCAGCGGCGTGCGCAGATCGTGCGACACCGAGGCCAGCATGGCGTTGCGCATCTGCTCGGTCTCGATGGCCACCGCGTCGGCGAGGTGCTGCGCTGACTTGCGGCGCAGGCGGTGGGTCAAACTGGCGATCGACAGGCCGGCGCCGGCCATCACCGCGAACGTCACGAGGAAGTGCGCGTCGTCGACATCGAGCGTGAAGCGGGGCGCAGTCGCGAAGAAGTCGAAGGCGACGACGGCGAGCAGCGCGGAGAGAACCGACGCCGCGGCCGAGGTCAGGTAGGCGGTGACCATGACGCCGACCAGGTAGATCATCGCGCTGTCGGTGGCGTCGATGTAGGCGTCGAGCAGCAGAACGACGCCGGTGCAGGCGCCCAGCGAGAGGGCGACGACCGCGGAGGCGCGGCGCCAGCCGATGGTCGGTCCGTCGACCGCGAGGGGGGAAGGTGAATCGGGCATCACCCCGACGATGCGTCAGGACAGCTCGCGGTCGCCGAACATCACCAGAGCGAGGCAGACGAGCCAGCCGGAGAGGAAGATGAGCCAGGCAGCGGTGGTCATGAGATCTCCTCGGGCAGTGGCGGTCCGCAACGGTCCGCGAGCCCGGACAGAATCTCATTCGACCCATCAACTCGATCGATCGATGGGCGAAGGCGGTATCAAAATCTCATCAAGAAGCGCCCGCCCGGTCCGATCAGGTCGCGCCCTCGGTCAGCCGGGCCAGCTGTCGGCGGGTGGAGCCGATGGTCCACAGCGCCAGCCCGAGCAGGATCGCCAGGCCGCCCATGATGCGCGCGGCGAGCAGGGCCCAGTCGGCGATCGTCCGCGGGTCGATCCGGGCGCGCGTCTCGGCCAGGCGCGCCCGCAGGTCGGGCAGCGCGTCGCGGCTCGGCGTCAGCCGGCGCTCGACGGCGTACACCCGGTTGGAGACGTCGGTCATGATCGGCGCCAGCGCGTCGACCTGAACCCGCAGTTTGCCCACGGCTTTGTTCGCCTCGGCGAGCTGCGTGGCGCTCTCGCGGATCTGCTCGGCCGTCTTGCGCAGCTGACCCGAGCGCCCGAGCAGGCTGAGCTGCGCGGCGATGGACTCCAGGTCGCGGGCCAGCAGCTTCAAGCTCTCGACCATCTCGGTGGCCGCCTCGCGGGTCTCGCCGAGCACACCCGAGACGGCCCCGGTGATCCGCGCGGCCTGGCCCACGGCGTCGGCGACCTGCGGCAGCATCTCCGAGGCCTCGCCGTAGCTCTGCTCCATCTGGGTCAGCCCGGTCTCGGCGCGGGCGATGGCGCCTACCGAGCGCTGCACCGCCGTCTCGACCTCGGCTCGGGCCACCACCGTCAACGCGATCACCGCGCCGCCGGCCAATACGGTGACGCTGCCGAGCAGCATCAACAACAACGCGATCGGACCTCCGCGCATGAACACCTCCCGTCGAACCGAAGGCTGGCATCGGTCGCGCCGCGGGTCAACGTGGCGGTCGACCGGCCCGACGCAGTATGCTGCCGGCGGGCGCAGCGAGGAGCAAAACATGGACGCCTTGGACCTGGCCGTCGTCACCCGCCATCCCGTCGTCTGGGACGCGCTGCGCGAGGCTTTCGACCGCTGGTCTCCCGTCGGCGACGGAGAAGAAGGCTTCGGCTTCGTCAAGCCCGACTTCGGCCCGGGATACCGCGTCCGCGCCTGCTTGCACCGCGGCGACACCGCGGCGCTCACCGCCTGGATCGATAGCCATCAACCCCCGTACACCGTCGGCCTCGGCTTCGCGCGCGGGCTGCCGGGCAAGCAGCTCGCCGCCGGCGACGTGGTCATCTCCAAGGCGATCCCCGGCTTCGACTGGACCGCGCGGGTCGGCCGCGGGGCGGGTTCGGGCGCCGAGCCCGAAGCCCGGGTCGACAACAACCTGCTGCGCGGGGCGCTCGGCCTCGACGCCGTCGACCAGCGCTGGATCCGGAGAGTTTCCGTGCCGCGCCCCGGGGGATTGCGGCCGCCGCGGCTGATGGCGGGCGGGGTCGCCTCGACGACCCGCGCGGTGCCGGCGCAGCACGACTTCGGCGACGAGCAGGCGCGGGCCATCGCCCGCCGCTGGCCGAAGCTCATCGCGGTGGAGTGCAGCGGGCTCGATCTGGCGTCGCTGGTGGCCCGCAGCGCCGGGCGCCCGCGCATCGCGATGCTCGTCGCGGTGGTGGGCACGCTGCCCGGCGGCGGGGCCGTCGAGGTGGAGACCTTTCGCTACGCGACGGCCAACTGCGCGTCGTTTCTGCGGTGTTGGATCCGCCACGCGTGGCCGACGCGGCCGGTCTCGGCGGCGACGGGCCAGACGCCCAAGGGCATCCGCCTGGGCGACGAGGCGGTGGCCCGGCGATCGGCCACCGACAGCCTGCCGCGGGTGGAGCGGATCGAGCCGCGCCCCCGGCCGACCGGCGCGTCCGGCCGACCTCGCCCCCGGCCGCGGGAGATCGCGTCGCGGGAGAACACAGCGCCGCGGGAGAGCACAGTGCCGCGGCAGAGCACAGTGCCGCGGCAGAGCACAGTGCCGCGGCAGAGCACAGCGCCGCGGCAGAGCACAGCGCCGCGGACCCGATCCGGCGGCATCCGCATCGTCGACGGCGCCACGCCCAGTCGCGCTCCGTCGCGGCTGCCCGAGCGGCGCAATACCGGGGGTCGCACCGGCAGCGGCCCGGTCTCGTTGCGCGCGCGGCTGGCGCGGCTGTATCCCACCGCCGACGACGCTCGGCGGGTCCTCGACGACGCGCAGCTGCCGGCGGATGTGATCGAGTCGGCGGGCAGCGCCGACGTGCGCTGGCATCGCATCCTCGAGCTCGCCCGTCGCGAGTCCGGCGGCCTCGAACGCCTGCTGCGGGTGCTGGCCCGCGACGGTCATTGATCGTCGCTCAGACCGCGAGCTCCACCGGACAGCTCACCCCCGTACCGCCCAGCCCGCAGTAGCCGCCCGGGTTCTTGTGCAGGTACTGCTGGTGGTAGGCCTCGGCGTAGTAGAAGGGCCCGGCGTCGACGATCTCGGTGGCGATCGCGCCGTGCCCGGCGCGGGCGAGCGCTCCACCGTAGCGCGTCCGGCTGGCTTCGGCGGCCATGCGCTGCGCGGCGGTGGTCGGGTAGATCCCGCTGCGGTACTGCGTCCCGACGTCGTTGCCCTGGCGCATGTGCTGGGTCGGGTCGTGGCCCTCCCAGAACGTCTTCAGCAGCGCCTCGAAGTCGATGGCCGCCGGGCGGTAGACCACCTGAACCACCTCGTTGTGGCCGGTCTGGCCGCTGCAGACCTCGCGATAGGTGGGGTGCGGTGTATGCCCCGCGGCGTAGCCCACCTGGGTCGAGTAGACCCCGTCGAGCCGCCAGAAGAGACGCTCGGCGCCCCAGAAGCAGCCGAGCCCGAAGAGCACGCGGGCGGTGTCGTCGGGCCAGGGGCCGCGCATGGGCGTGCCGAGCACGGCGTGAGTACGCGGCACGACCATCGGCACGTCGCGCCCGGGCAGCGCGTCGGTGGGGGAGGGGATCGCGAGCGACTTGCGGGGGCGGGTGAACCACATGGCGTCCTCCTTCGTGGCATAGCTTCGATGCGAGCGGGCCCCGAGGGTCGCCGGAGAATCCGCTGGCCGGGTCGAGGCGGTTGCGCTCCATGCGCGTCGCAGGTCGAATACGCGACATGAGGTGGGAGATTACATCCGCTCGGCGCTCCGCGCCGGCGCGCTCGGCGGACTCGGGGCGTCGCAGGGCGCGCCCAAATCTGGCTTCGCTCTCTGCGCTGGCCGCGCTGCTGCTCTTCGGCTGCGGCGGGCAGCAGACCCGGGACTGCCCGGCGCCGATCGGGCGCATCGTGCTCGAAGACTGCGAGGTCTATCGCCAGCGATTCGAGGGGCTGCGGGTCGATCTCGTGGCCATCGTCGGCCAGACGCGCATCGACCTCGCCGCCCAGAAGCGCCGCCTGCGACCCGGCGCCGGTCCGGAACAGGCGCTCGAGGTGCTGTCCCATCGGCTCTACAGCCTGTGCCGGGACCACAACGCCTGTCGGGTGGAGGCGGCGCGCTGGCGCGCCGAGCGGGCGGCGCTCGACGAGACGGTGACCGCGCTGACGGTCATCCGCGATCGGTTGCGCGCCGAGACCGACGGGCCTGCTCGGGCGGCGCTGCTGGCCGAGCTACGTCGGGTCCTGCGCGGCGCGGCCGGGACCAGCGAAGGGCGTCAGCGATGGCTCTATCGCAGCTCGGTGCCCTGGTTCGGCGCCGTACATCGGCCGCCGCAGCCCGATCCGCCGGTGGGGGCGCCGATGCTGGTCGGCGCCGACCTGGACACCGCGGCCCGCTTCGCGCAAGGCCGTGGGCGGGTGGGCTACGGGCCATCGGGCCGCTTCGACCTCTGGTGGCCCGCCGCCGCCTTCGCGATGGACGACGCGTTGGTGGTCGAGTGGCCCGGCGGGGTGCGCAGCGCGTGCCCGGTTCGCGGGCCGGCCAACGGCGATGACATGCGGGCGGTGAGCTGCGCGGCGCCCGAGACCGTCGTCGACGACGCCTCACGCATCGAGCTGAAGCTCTGGTATCGCACCGGCATCGACGGCCGGGAGCACCCGCTGGGCACCGCCTCGGCGCCGCTGGTCTCCCACCGCGTCGATGGCCCCGAGCGGCCGCCCAACTGGGATGTGGACCTCGATCCCGACGCGCGCCGCGGCGAGCTGGTCTGGCATCCGATCGACGGCGCGCTGCCGGCCACCGGCGATCGACCTTCGCTGCGGGTCATCCTCAAGCTGCGGGACCACGCCCGGCCCACCGCGCGCTGCCGCATCGGCGGTGAAGACGCCTTCGGGGTCTTGACGCCACAGCGCTACTCGGGGCAGGCCGGCACCCATCAAGATCGGCCGCGCTATCGCAAAACCGGCCCCAACAGCTCGACCAGCGTGCGTCAGCCGTTCATCGAGTGGTGGCGCTATGACTTCCCGCTGCCGCTGGGTATCGCCCGGGATGGGCACGGGCTGCCCGACGAGCTGGCGCCCTGGCCGCGGGCGGGGGCCTGGGTCTGCACCGTGACCCTCGACGGCGAGCCCGTGCGGCGCATGCGCTTCACGGTGAAGCCCGACGGGCAGCTCGTGCCCCATCCCGATCAGCTCGCGCGGCCCCGCGCGGCGTGGCTGATCGAGACGGCGGTGCTGCCATCGTCGGTGGAGGAGCCCCTGTGATGCGTGCCATGTCATCCGGGTCTCATGTGATATGTGATGGGCGTATGCCATATATGCCATATGTGCCATGCATGGCATGGCTTCTGCTGGCGCTTCTCTTCACCGGGTGCAGCGATCGCTACACCTGCCCCGACCCCATCGGGCCCATCGTGCGCGACGACTGTGATGTCTACCAGACGCGCTACGAAGCGCTGAAGGTCGAGCTGGGGGTGACCTTCGCCGGCGTGGGGATCGGCCTCGACGTGGGCGACGACGCCATCCGCGACCCGAGCGAGCTGTTGCAGGTGCTGAAGCTGCAGACGATGGCGCTGTGCCGCGACTACAACGCGTGTCGCCTCGATCCGCGGGCCTACCGCGCCCGGCGCGAGGCGATGGACGCGCGCTACGCGGCGATCGTCGCGGTCAGCGAGCAGCTGCGCGCCGCGGACGATCGGGCGACCCGGCGGCAGCTGGTCAGCGCGCTGGTCGAGATCCTGCGCGCGCCGATCGACGTGCAGGGCGACGCGCCGAACCCGACGGGCAAGCGCAGCTCGCCGTTTCGGCAGGTCACGTCGATGTGGATCGGCGGCGCTCATCAGCCGCCGATGCCCGCCGAGCTGCCCGAGGCGACCCCCGCGCTGGCCTGGTGGCAGCCGATCGCGGTGCGCGGCGCCGCGCGGACGGGCAGCACGCGGATCTTCCTGCGTTTCCGGGGCCCCGTCGCGGCGGATGACTTCGCCTATGCCATCCTGCCCGATGGCACCGAGGCCCGCTGCCCCGTTCGCCCCGACGGGCCGCGGGCCCACGATGTGGAGCGCGCGGTGCAGGGGCGGGCGACGTGCGACTTCGAGATCGAGGCGCCGCCCGAGGCGGGGCGGTTGACCGTGGATTACCGACCGGGGCTGACCGGCGAGCGCCATCGGCTGGGCAGCGTACCGCTCGATCGCCGCGCGCGGCTCGCCGAGGCGTGGCTGGCCTACCTGCCGTCGCCCATCCGCGAGGAGCCCATCGATCACGAGCGCCCGTGGCTGGTGGTGCACCTCGCCGAGAAGCGCGATGGGCATGTCACCATGCGCTGCGCCCACGAAGGCCAGCCGGTGGGCGGGCCGGTGCGTGCGCGGGCCGACTCGCGGCGGGTCGCCGGGCTGCATCGCTTCCACCTGCCGCTGCCGATCAGCCTGCCGCGCGGCAATGGCGTGGTCGAGCTGCCCGGCGACCTGAACCCGACGCAGGCCGCGGGGCGCTGGTCGTGTCGGATCTCGGCGCTGGGGGCGCCGGTGCGCACGGTCGAGTTCACGCTGACCGAGGGCGGCTTGCCGGTGGGCGCCTCGCCGCCGACGTCGGGCGTCGCCCCTGGCTGGTGGCCGCTCGCGCCGCTGCAGTAGGGCCGGTCGTTCAGAGGACGCTCAGGGGATGGTGCACGACACCGCGGCCTCGGCCCGGGCCGTATTGTCGCCGTCGCTGCACTCTTCGATGCGGCCGTCCGGGTCGACCACCGCGTAGACCACCACCTGGCGCCCCGGGGGGAAGTCGTCGATCTCCAGGTCGACCTCGCGGGTCTCACCGGCCGCCACCGTGCCCAGATCGACCTCACCGAATGACGCGCCGCCGCGCTCGGGATCGCCGGCGTAGAACCGGACGACGACGCCGTCGGCGTCGATCTCGCTGGCGTTGGTCACCGTCGCGTGGAAATCCGCCTCCGGGCAGATGCGGGCGAACGCTTCGAGGTCGGCGATGCGCAGATCGGGCAGCGGATCGGGCGCGACGATGGCCGCGTCGCGGCGGTTGTTGTCTTCGCGGCACTCGCGCTCCAGGCCGAACTCGGGGTCGCCGTCGGCGTCGACGATCACCTCGATGCGATCGGGCAGCCGGTCGGGATCGTCGCCGTTCGCCGTGATGTCGTAGAGCGCGCCGACCCGGGTCGAGGCCCGCGGCTCGAGGCTCTCGACCAGCGCGACGGCGATGGGCTGCCCGTCGGGCCCCGTCAGCCGCCGCCGCTGCTCGCCCCACAGGCCCTCGAAGGCCACGATGACGCCCGGCCCGACCCGCAGATCGCCGACGTTGGCGATCCGCGCCGACAGCTCCAGGGTCTCGGACAGCGTGCCGCAGGCGGCGTCGGGCGAGGTGAACTGCACCGCGGCCACCGTCAGATCGGGGGCCACGCCGAACGAGCGCGGCTGCGAGCGGTAGGTGTTGTAGCTGCGGCCGTTGTAGTCCTCCCAGCCTCGCGGCTCGAGCAGCGGCACCGCGCCGCTCTCGGCGACCTGGGTGACGTGGTAGGCGTGCTGATTCCAGATGCGCCGCGCCGAGACCCAGCGGTCGGCGGGGTCGCCCCAGACCTCGAGGCCGTTGTTGTAGGTGTTCGCCAACGCACCCTCGAAGGGCGGCGGCGCCGGATCGTCGCGCTCGCTGCAGAAGCCCGACTCGTTGGAGACCGTGAACGCGATCTCGGCGTTCCCGTCGTTGTCGACGTCGGCGACGATGGGGTGCTCGATGCGGGTCCGGCTCTCCGAGGGCTCCTTGAACAGCACGCGGCCCGAGCGCCCGTCGTAGATGCGGAACCAGCACTCGTCGTTGTAGATGACCTCGGCGGCGCCGTCGCCGTTGAAGTCGAAGAGCGTCGATCCGGTGACCCGGCTCGAGTCGTCCTCGGTGGCCCGGCGCCAGCCGTTGTGCAGACAGACGCATCGCCCGTCGCCGCCGCAGACGGCGCCCGGGGCGCAGTCGTCGGCCGCCGCGCAGTCGCCGCCCGGGTCGCGCGCCGGGTTCGCCTCGGGCGGATCCGCACCGTCGACGAAGCGGGCGGGCCACGCCGGGCAGGCGGCGGTCGGCGGCTGGAAGTCGACCATCTCGTAGCCCAACTCGAACGCGCTGCCGACCTCGGGGAAGCCGTCGCCGTCGAAGTCGTCGACGTTGGGCGCGCCGCCGCGGTCGTCGCCGTCGCGGCCCGAGACGTCGCGCAGATCGCGCAGCCGCCCGCTGGGGCCGTCGTAGACCGCCAGCCGACCGTTGGTGATCACCAGCACCTCGGGCACCCCGTCGAGCGGGTTGCCCGGTCCGGGCGGCGCGTCGGCGGCCCCGAAGACATCGGCGACGGCGCAGAAGCCTTCCTGCGCGACGCCCGCGTCGGGGTTGACGTCCGGCCCGTTCCAGCGCACGACCAACTCACCGGCGCACCACGCCGTCGGCTCCTCGCCGGCCGGCTCGATCGCGCCGCCGTTTTCGACGCAGTCGGCGGTGCGCGTCGCGCCGGGCGGCGGCTCGGGCAGCGCGTAGACCGTGCTGCCGGCGACGATCTCCGGGCGCCCGTCACCGAGCACGTCGGCCAGGCAGCTGATGGCCCCCTGGCCGTTGATGCCGCGGCCCAGCGCGCCGGCGAAGCTGTCGACGAAGCTCAAGGTGCCGTCCTCCGCCCGCTCCAGCGTCATCACATAGGGGCCGACGACGATCTCGGCCATGCCCTGGCCGTCGACGTTGGCGATCGCCGCCGCCGGGTTGCCGCCCGCGCGGTTGTTCTGCCCCAGGAAGCCCTCGGCGATGCGCGCGCCGGTATTGTCGTAGATCACCACCCCGCCGCGGTTGCGCTCGCCGCCGTTGACCCGGCCGTTATCGTCGGCGTCGACGCCGTGGTGCACCACGACGATCTCCGGGCGGCCGTCGGACGTCGCCGGATCGTCCAGATCACCCACCGCCAGCGACGCGGTCGGATCGATGTCGCCCTCCACGCAGTCGTAGCTGCCCGGCTCGGGCAGCGGCTCGCCGAAGCGCCAGACGTGCGGCCCGTGCACCGCGAAGGCGTCGGCGCCCTTGTTCGGCCCGCCGCCGCGCACCGCGCGCAGGGTGCCCTCCGACGCGAAGACCGAGTTGCAGAAGGTCATGAAGATGATCTCGGGGAAGTCGCGCTCGTCGATCAGCCCGTCGCCGTTGTCGTCGTCGAGGTTGGCGACCACCGGCGTCATCACCGCCTGGTTCGACTCGGGGAAGGGGCTGCCGACGGCCAGCGGCTCGGCGGCGGTGCCGCCCCAGACGAACTCGGGGGCCGGCAGCGACTCTTCGAAGGGCACCGGATCGAGCCGGCAGGTGGGCGCGTTGCCCGTGCCCCGGCAGCGGCCGCCGACGCACGCCTGATACTCGGGGCAGTCCCACGCGTCCCGGCAGCCACACGCCGCCTCGCCGGGCACGTCCTCGGCGCAGACGCTCTCGTAGCCCTCCGCCGGGCTGCCGCAGACGAAGGCGCCCAGCGCGCCCGAGCCGTTCTCGGCGCACTCTTCGACGACCGCGTCGGCGCAGGTCCGGGCGCCGGGCAGGCAGACGTCGGGCACGCAGACGCCGTCGCAGTATTGGTCGGCGGGGCACGAGAGATCGCCATCGCAGCTGGCGTCGACGCAGCGGGCGCCGCCCTCGGGCACCGGCTCACAGGCCTCCGTCGGGCCACACTCGAGCGTCGCGCAGTCGTTGGGCGTGCACTCGGCCTCTCCGCCGACGGCGGCGCAGGTCTCGCCCGGTCCGCACGGGTTCGGATCGCACGGATCGGGATCGACCCCCAGGTCGAAGACGGCCAGATCGCCGGTGCCCATCTCGGCGAGCGGCACGTTCATCATGTCGGCGATCGGCGGGACGAAGACGTCGCCCGCGTCGGCGCCGCCGTCTCCGGTCGCCGGCGTCGTGGCGTCGGTGCAGCCTGCACCCGCCCACGCCATCGACCCCACCGCGAGAGCCCACGCCAGCCGCAGCCCGGCGTGAGAGGTTCCAGTGCCTAGATGCCCCGGACGGAAGTGCCGATTCGGTGTCGACGACCGGGAACGCCGATGCCTGCGTTGCTCCTCCTCGACGTGCCTCTGGCACGCCTTCGTCGTCGCGCCTTGGCCTCGACGCCCCCGGCGCGCCGCCACCGTATCGTCATTCTCGTCCGGGTCATCTAGCGTTCCGCCCATCGATCGCGCTCCTCTTCACCGACAGGCGCACAGCATACCGCGACCCGCGCTCGGGATCCTGCGGCCGATTCACCCGTCGTGCGCGTCGGCGCGCGATGGCCCGAGAGCGGTCAACGGAGGCGATGGGTTCGATCTTGCCCTTGCGCCGGCCCGTCGATCTCCAATAGATCGCGCCCAAGCGTCCCCGCCGTGGAGCCTGCCGTGATCCGTCTGATGTCTGCGCTCGCCCTCTTCGCCCTGATCGCCGCCGGCTGCGACGCCGATCCGTCCGGGGGAGGGGATGACAGCGTGCCCGACGCCCGGCTCACCCCCGAGACCGACGCCGATCTGCGCGATCGTGAGGCCGGGCTGGGCGATATGGGCGTCGACGACGGCGACATGCTGCCGATCCTCGACGCCGAGGTCTTCACCGACACCGGCGATCCGGGGGATCCCGACGGCGGCATGCCGCCGCTGCCCGAGGTGTGCCTCATGCCGCCGGCTGGGCCGGGCCCGCAGGACATCGACGTCGACCCCGGCTGCCGCGCCGGCGGCGAGCCGCTGCGCATCCGTGACCTGCGCAACCCGCGCTGCCCCGACGCGCCGGACTTCGTCGACCGCAACGACGACGGCTTCTCCGACGAGCGCATCCCGGTCGTACTGCCCGAGGCCATCGTCAGCGCGGTCTACGAAGACGCCTTCGCGGTGCAGGATCCCGACGGCCTCGCCTGGGGCGGGGTGTGGGTCTTCATGAACCGCGATCCCATCCCTCAGGGCGTGCGCCCGGGGGCCCGGGTGCGCATCGAGGGCCAGTTCTTCGAGTTCTACGGGGTCTCCGAGATCACCCCCGAAGACGGCGGGGTCGAGGTGCTCGGGCAGGGCGATCCGCCGGCGCCGGTCGTCGTCGGTGATGTCGCCCGGCTGCGCGGCGGCGATCTGGCCGAGCCGCTCGAGAACATGTGGGTCGAGATCCGCGACGTGGCGGTGATCAGCACCGAGCCCGACTGCCCGCGCGACTTCGACATGTTCATCGTCGCCGGCGGCCTGCGCATCGAAGACGAGGTGGGCTTCGAGTGGGAGCCGGCCCGCGCCGACTTCATCCAGCGGCTGGCCGGCGTGCTGCACTACAGCTTCGAGACCTGGAAGCTGCGCCCCCGGGGCGACGCCGACATCGACTGGGTGCACTGCGGCGGGGTGCCCGACAAGTGCGAGGCGGCCGAGTGCGCCGTCGAGGTGGGCGCGCCGGAGACCCGGGCGCTGATCATCACCGAGATCCAGGACGATCCGTCGGGCCCCGACGCGACCCGCGAGTGGATCGAGCTGTACAACCCCGGGCCGGGGGACTACCGGCTCGACGGCTGGCGCGTCGAGCAGTGCAACGGGGTGCAGGCGGCGCTGAGCGGGCGGATCACCGCCGGCGAGCGCATCGTGCTCGCCGCCAGCATGAACCGCGACGACAACGGCGGGGTGAACGCCGACGGGCTGCTCGGCGAGATCACGTTGTCCAACGACGAGGGCTCGGTGCTCGTCTTCGACGACCAGGGCCAGCTCGTCGATCAGGTGCGCTACAGCCGCGAGGCCCCGTGGCCCCTGCGCGAGAGCGGCGAGAGCCTGGAGCTCATCGCGCCGGCGGCCGACAACTCCAACGGCGCCGCGTGGCGCGCCGGGCGCGACAACTACGGCCCCGGCGGGCGGGGCACCCCCGGCCGCTGACGCGGCTCAGGACGGGCGCTGCACCGTGAAGTCCACCGTCGCCTCGTGGGTCGTCGAGCACGAGTCGGCGTACTCGGTGGAACGGTAGCGGGGGTCGGTCTCGCTCTCGCCGGCGGGCGCGCCGTCGATGCTCAGGGCCAGCGTCACCGTATTCGGGGTGAACTGGCTGATCCGGACCACCGTCTGGCCCTCCTCGAACGCGACCCACGGGTCGCTCCAGCCGCACCCGCCCTCGATCGTCGCCCGACGGTCCTCGACGACGACGGTGCACGCCTCGACATCGCCGGCCAGCTCCAGGCGCCAGACCTCGCCGTCCAGCGGCTGCGCGTCGAGCTCGACGGTCAGCGAGTCGGCGATGAGGATGTCGTTGCAGGCGAAGTCGAAGCAGCCGGTCAGCGGCAGGGCGCAGGCGGCGAGGGTGAGGGCGGCGACGGTGCGGGCGGCGGTGCGGGTGCGGGTGCGGGTGCGGGGCATGATGCTCTCCGAGTTGGGGTTCGCACCGGACCTTTTGCAGACGGTGTGCCAACCGGCCGGCCGCGCCGCCCTGTGTCTCGAGGCCGGCCCGTGCACCGCCGTCCACGGGCCGCGCGACCGCCGGTCACACGGCGCCGCCCGCCGCGGGCTGCGCCTCGAAGAAGTTCGAGGCCCGGTTCGAGTTCGAGCGATAGGCGCCGACCGATGCCAGCGCTAGGCTGGGTATGTGTTCGGCGAGATGATGCCTCCAGATGACTCTGGGATGCCTCCGGATGATACCGGTATGGCATGCGGATGACTCGCCGGCGCGCACACCCATCAACCAGGCATGCATGCCTGCCGGAGGATACCCATGTTCGCACGCACTCTGCTCGTCTGCGCGGCCGCCGTCGCCGCCACCGTCGCCGCGCCGAGCGGCGCCGCCGCCGAGGATCTGCGCTGGGGCAGCTTCAAGGACAACGGCTGCATCAACCCCCTGACGCACCCCGGGCTGCGCTCGAAGTCGGCGGTCTTGTGGGGCATCCCCGGCGGCCAGTCGTGGGAGGCCACCTGCGCGTCGACCCCGGCCACGATCGACGGCGTGCGCTTCGCTCACCCGGCGGTGTGCGTCAATACGGCGCTGGCCGACCCGCTCGCGAGCGGCGTGGGCGGCGTCGTGGGCGGCATCGCCTGCGGGGCGACGGCGCTCGCGCTCGCGGTGATCAATCAGTCCGACGTGAGCGACATCCTCGCCGCCTGCGGTGACGTCATCGTCGCCGGGGCCGACATGGTCACCGAGACCATCGAGAACGGCTACTACGACCGCCCGGCCCAGGCCATCGCCGGGCAGGCCCGGGTGAAGCGCTGGCCGTTCCGGCTCTTCGGCGCGGTGACGCCCCGCGAGCGCTCGGGCTGGAAGGCGAAGCTCGCCGCCGCGGTGGGCCACAACGGCGTCGGCCAGCTCAAGCAGAACGGCGGCGGCCTCAACATCTGGGGCGTCTTCGCCGTGCCCGACGAGACCTGCCTGCCCCCGGACTACATCGGCCTGCGCAACGCGCCCCACGATCAGGCGGCGCAGGCCTGCCGCGAGCTGGGCCAGCGGCTGTGCACCCAGGCCGAGCTCTGCGCGAGCGGCAAGCCGGTCATGGGCCAGCCGGAGGGCGACTACTGGGCGCCGGTGGGCGACCGACCCAACGCCTGGATCTCCATCGGCACGTCGTACCCCGAGCGCCTCTGCCGCACCCACAAAGACGCGCTGGGCCAGCAGCCCCAGTGGGGCACGGTGCTCGGGCCGATGCCGGTCACCGGCAAGCCGACGACCCTGCGCTGCTGCCGCTGAACCGGCGCGCCGACGTGCTACGCTCGCCCCCCGACGACCGGAGGCCGGTGCCTTGCCCCTCACCTGGACCGAGCGCTGGGCCGGCCTGCGCGTCTGGCTGCTGACCGGCGCCGGACCCTGGATCACCCGGGGCACCGACGCCCGCCCGGCCGACCTGCAGGTCTTCCGCGCCCGGAACATCGCCCACGGCGTGCCCCGCCTGCGCCGGCTGGCCCTGGCCCTGCTCGCGCTCAACGGGCTCGCCTGGCTGACCGACGACCTGCTGCTCGGCGCCATCCCCACCGTCCAGCCGGCGATGGCCGAGGGTCGGATCGTGATGACCGTCTTCGGGCTCGTGCTGGTCGGCGCCACCTGGGTGCCGTTCATGACCCGCGGGGCCGGGGCGGTCGCCCTCGGCTGGCTCGGCGCGCTGGGCCTGTGCGCCGGCGTCGCCTGGACCATGGGCCGCATCGGCGGGCCGAGCTCGTCGTGGTTCCAGTCGACCCAGGTCTTCCTCTTCGTCTCGCTGCTCGCCTGGGCCTCGCCGCTGCACCGGCTGCTGCTGGTCACGGCGATGATCGCCGTCGTGCTCGCCGCCTACTTCGGGCCGCAGCCGCAGCACTGGTCCGACGCCATGGCCCCTTCGGCCATCACCCACCTGTTCTTCGTCGGCTCGGTCGTGCTGGCCATCGGCCTGCGCCTCGACGGCTCCCGGCTGCGCCTGTTTCTCTACGCCCGCGACGCCGAGCGGCAGTCGGAGCGGCTCGAAGCGCAGGTCGACCGCCAGACGGCGCGCATCCAGGGGCTCCTGGACCACGTCGAGCGGGCCCGTGAGGACGAGCGCCGCGACATCGCCGCCGAGCTGCACGACGAGATGGGCCAGGTGCTCACCGGCATGCGGCTCTCGCTGCGGGTCGCCCGGACCCGCGCCCGGGCCGACGGCAACCCGCTCACCGGCGCGCTCGATCAGCTCGGCGAGATGATGCAGCACCTCGGCTGGGCCGTGCGCAACCTGCTGGTGCGGCTGCGCCCGCGGGTGCTCGACGATCTGGGCTTCGTCGCCGCCGCGGAGTGGCTGACCCGGCGCACCGACGCGCTGCCCGGCGTGCGCTGCACCTTCGTCGCCGAGCCCGACCTGCCGCCGATCGACGACGACGGCGCCACCGCGGCTTTCCGGGTCTTGCAGGAGTCGCTGACCAACGCCGTGCGCCACGGCGGGCCGGAGCGCATCGCGGTGCGGCTCGACGCCGTCGGCGGGCAGGTCCGGCTCACGGTGACCGACGACGGCGTCGGCTTCGATCCGGCGGCTGCGGGGCCCGGTATGGGGTTGATGGGCATGCGCGAGCGGGCCCGCGCCCGCGGCGGGCGGCTCGTCATCCGCAGCGCACCCGGCGACGGTACGACGATCGAGCTGACGCTGCCGTCGAGCGCGCCGCCACCGCACCACCCGGCCAACGCCGAGGACCGGTAGAGGAGATGCCATGATCCGGGTCTTTCTGGCCGATGACCACCCCATCGTGCGCACCGGGCTCAAGGCGCTCTTGAGCCTCGCCGACGACATCGACGTGGTCGGCGAGGCCGTCGACGGGCGCCGGGTGCTGCTCGCCGCCGAAGCCGATGACTGGCCGGTCGACGTGCTGGTGCTCGACATCTCGCTGCCCCGGGTCAACGGCATCGAGGTGCTGCGCCGCCTGCAGGAGACCCGCCCCGCGCTGCCGGTGCTGATGCTGTCGATGTACGCCGAAGATCAATACGCCCGCCGGCTCGTCGACCAGGGCGCGGCGGGCTATGTCTCCAAGGATCGCTCCGAAGACGAGCTGATCACCGCCATCCGCGTCGTCGCCGGCGGCGGGCTCTACATCAGCCGCCGCGCGGCCCGGGCGCCGAGCGGCGCCTCGGGCAGCGGCCTCACGCCCCGTCAGCATCAGGTCTTCACGCTGCTGGTCGAGGGGCAGTCGGTGACCGACATCGCCGCGCAGCTCGATCTGTCGGTGAGCACCGTCAGCACTCATGTGGGGCACATCAAGCGCACGTTCGGCGTGCGCACGGTGCAGGAGATCGTCAGCTACGCCCACCGGATGGATCTGGTGGACTGATCACCTGCGCGGGGTCGGGGGTCGGGTCGCGGCGGTCGAGCAGCGGGCGATGACGCCGGCGGCAGCGCGAATTTCGAAGGCGATGCGGCGCGAGGCGGGGTCGGGGTGCGGATCGCGGCGGTCGCGCAGCGGGCGATGACGCCGGCGGCAGCGGAAATTTCGAAGGCGATATGGCGCGAGGCGGGGTCGGAGTGCGGATCGCGGCGGTCGGCGAGCGGGCGCGGGCGCTGACGGCAGCGCGAATTTCGAAGGCGATGCGGCGGGGAGGCGGGGTCGGGGTGCGGATCGCGGCGGATGGCTGCGGGCGAAGGCGCTGGCGGCAGCGGAAATTTCGAAGGCGATGCGGCGCGAGGCGGGGTCGGGGTGCGGATCGCGGCGGTCGCGCAGCGGGCGATGACGCCGGCGGCAGCGGAAATTTCGAAGGCGATATGGCGCGAGGCGGCGTCGGAGTGCGGATCGCGGCGGTCGACGAGCGGGCGCGGGCGCTGGCGGCAGCGGAAATTTCGAAGGCGATGCGGCGGGGAGGCGGGGTCGGGGGTCGGAGCGCGGCGGATGGCTGCGGGCGAAGGCGCTGGCGGCAGCGGAAATTTCGAAGGCGATGCGGCGGGGAGGCGGGGTCGGGGGTCGGCTCGCCGCGGATGGCTGCGGGCGATGACGCCGGCGGCAGCGGAAATTTCGAAGGCGATGC
>JAUHXC010000087.1 GCA_030427205.1 bacterium
GCACCTCGGCGTGGGACAGGGTCGCGGGCAACGTCTTCTGGGTCTCCTTCTGCTTTCCGGTCCGGGTGTCGGTCGCGTACACCCGGATGCGCCATCGTCCGTCCGCCAGCCGGCGCACGCCGCGCTGTCGGGTCTTCTTCGTCTTGCCGTGCGTCTTCTTCGACATGTGCATCTCCTCGTTCGGTGACGCACGGCGCTGCATGCCGGGCAGGAGCGTAGATCACCGGCTCGGCTCGATCCAAGCGGGGCGCGTGGGCGGCAGCCCAGGCGTCGAGGGTCGATCGGCGAAAGAGGTAGGCTCCGCGGGCGCCTCGGCGGCCGTCGGGTACCAGCTTGCCGCGGGCGATCAGCGCCCGGATGGCCTGCGGGCTCCGGTAGCCGAGGTGGGCGGCGGCCTCTTTCGTAGTGAGCCAGCCGTCGGGCGGTGCAGCATCGCGCGTCGTCATCTCAGCCTCCGGTGAGGCGGTCGTGGACGTCGCCCTCCAGCCTGCGACTGCGCATCGAAGCGCAGACCAGAACAATCGACATCGGGTGGGCGGAAAGTCGGCGGCCCGCGATCATGGACCGGCCTCGTCGCCATCCGAGGCCTCGCCCTCAGCGGGCTCGTCGGTGCCAGATCTCGGACTGCTCGCCGGCTCGTCTCGGAGTAGGTCCTTGAGCAGTCCGACGCCCTCTTTCCATTCGGCACGCCGAAGCCCCAAGAGCGTCGGCTCGCGGGCACTTCCTGCGTTTCGCTCTGCTCCGTTCGCCGCCGAGCGCCGCTGTTCAGTGTGGTCTCTACGACGCAGGCGCGACTGCTCCTGCTCGGCACCCTCCAAGTCACCGCCTTCTTCGTGTTCATCGGCTTCACCGACTTGCCGCCCGACGGCGTCCCCGCTGCCCAACTCGGCGTACAGCCGCCGGGCGCGCCGCAGCGCCTGGCCTTGCTGATCCAGCGCTGCTTCCAGGCCAGCGATCTCGGCGTCCCGCTCGGCGACGGCCTCCGCCAGCGCCTGCGCCTCAGCCTTGGCGGCGTCTCGTTCGGCGCGGGCTGTCTCGGCCTCGTCGCGAGCCGCCGCCAACTCCGCCTTCAGCCGCTCGACCTCGGTTCGCGGTTCATGGCTCGCCACGTCGAGGCGGTGGCGGACGACGGCGGCGACGAAGTCCCGGCGCGCGAGGATGTGCCCCTTCCGGTTGCGGGCGACCAGCCGGTAGCGCCCTTCGCCATACGGTCGGATGGCGTGGAGCAGGTCGAACTCCGAGGACGTTGGCGTGAGCGCGATCGGCTCGCCGTCTCGGCCCACAGCGCGCTCGGTCTCGCGGCGCTTGTCGTCGAGCAGATACAGGCCGATCGTCGCGCGGGGCGAGACCCACTGCCGGTCGAGGATGGCGCAGCGCTTCCAGCGGCCGCTGCGGCGTCGGTTCCGGCTGCGCCGGCTTCGGGGGAGGGTTCGGATGTACATCGAGCACCTCGCTCGTCGTTGAGGTGCCCTCCAAGCTGCGACCGCGGGTCGAGGCGCAGACAAGAAGAAAATAGCCACCCGCCCGTTTTTTTTGGCCGGACGCCGAGCAAGCCGAGTCCTCGCTCGCCGCGGGCAGCGACGTGGTGCGCGTGGTGCGTCGTGGTCCGCCGTGCGCAGGTCGCGGTCGGGGCGTGCGCTGTCCTTGCTACCGCCACGGTCCGGGCGAGACACGCGAAGCCGCGAGCCGGCAACTCACCGCCAAACCGCCAGCAACTCACCGCCAAACCGCCGGCAACTCACCGCCAAACGACGGGCAACCGGTCCGTCAATGGGTCCGCCAACGGACGGGGAACGGGACCGTCAATGGGTCCGGCAATCGGGCGAGCGGGCCCCACAGGCCCAGCCGGCGGCATGGAGCGGCGCCCAGCGAGCGCTACTCGCCGTCCCAGACCCCGATCTCGGCCTTTCTGGCCAGTCGGGAGCGGTGTTCGAGCGCTTCCGGGCCATCGGGGATGTCGGCGAGCAGGTCGCGGGCCCGTACGCCGAGGGTCGCCGCGACGTAGGTGAGAGTGCGCAGCGTGCACGGCCGCTCGCGCAGCAGGCTGAACATCGTCGAGCGGTTCACCCCCGACGCCGGCCCGAGATCCGTCAGCCGGATGCCCTGCTCCTTGGCCAGCTTGCGCACCCACCACGCGGCCCGCTCGACGTCCTCGGCGAGCAGCGCGTCCCGATCGACGTCCATCTCGAACCCCACGCGGTCGATTCAGCCGAAAAAGAAAGGGCATCTTCAACTTTCAATCTGATTATGTAAACCATCAAGTCGCGCCAGATGAGGCGCTGGATCCGCTGAAAGCCAAGGAGTACGGCATGGCCGACGACACCACCGGTGTATTCGAACACCTGCGCGAGCACCTCGCCGCGCTCACCAGCGACCCGCTGATCCCGAGGCTCTGGCGCCAGCGCGCGGTCGAGTTGATCGAGCTGCTGCCACCCGAGCCGCACCTGGATCCGCGCACGGCGTCGCCCGAGGCGCGGGCGTCGGATCTCATCGCCGCGGCCCGGCTCTACCGCGATCTGTGGGCCGTCTTCTGCCGCTTCGAGGCGGCGGTGGTCGGGGCGCGCGCTGAGCCGGAGCACGCGGATTGGCGGGCCGACGCCGTCGAACTGGTCGATCAGTTCAACCGCGGCGCGGCGCAGTAGGGCCCGCGATCGGCGAAGTCGCTACCCGGCGTCCGGCTGCGCTGCACCATCGTCGGCATCGGCCGGTGGTTTGCTCCCTGACGCCGAGCCTGATTCGCGATCGGCGTCCTTGCTCTTGCTCGATCGGTCGGCCATTCGGTCAACCCGATCGAAGATGTGTTCGGCCATGTCGAGCGCCTTGTCGAGCCCCGGCAGCCCGCCCTTGATTCTCTTGGGCGGCGGCGCCTTCTGGTTCAGCTCCGCTCGACTGGCCGCGTACTTGAGCTGGCTGATCTCCACCTCCAGCAACGCCTCGCGGGCCTTCTGCTCCATGTCGGCGTTGAAGCGCGCGTTCTTCGCCGCCCGCGCTGCCATCTCGAGCTGGTGCACCTGATCCCGCAGCGCCGCGCAGCGCTCGTTGCTCTCGCGCAGCTTGGCCTGCAGCTCCCCGATCTGTTCGTTGAGGCGCTGCTCGGTGGTCTTCGGCCCGGCCCAGCGGAAGTCGTCGGTCTCCTCGAAGTCACGACGCCCGGCGATCCGGCCGAGGTGATCGCGAGCGATGAGCGCGAAGTGCCCCTTCTCGCCGTAGAGGAAGTTGCCCATCTCGCCCTGATGGCTCACCGGGACCGTCACCGGCTCGCCGCTCGGGGCCCTGACCCACTCGCCGACTCGGCCGTCGGCGCGGATCTTCCGCACCTCCAGCGTTTTGCACGGCACCGAGCGCTGGAGGAGCGGGCACCACGTCGGCGGTGCCTCCTGTCGCCGGGTCTTCTGCTTGCTGATCCACTGCGTTGCCATCGTTCGCCTCCACGGGCTGAGGTTCACGACGAGTCTGCGACTGCGCATCGAAGCGCAGACCAGCACTTTCTGCTGCGAAACGCCGTGTCGGGCGGCAACAAAGCCCGAATCGCCCGAGATCCGCGCTGTGTGGGCCTGTTCTCGCGGATGGATGTGCCCGAACAGCCAGAGGGGCTCCAGGCGCCCGCCTCGGAGGAGCGCGAGAAGAGCCAGACGACGACCTGGGCTCCCCACGCGGTGCGCTTGACGCGGCCCGGCTCTGCCCAGACCTCCGAACCGCGGGACGATGCGCGGGCGAAGCGCGGGCGATGCGCGGGCTGATGCGCGGGCGATGCGCGGGCTGATGCGCGGGGAGGAGCACGGACGATGCGCGGGGGTGCTCAACGGGGTGTCTCGTTGGTGTCGACCGTGGCCTGGATCCCGAGGGCCTGCGCTTCCAGCCTGGACACCGCGCGCAACTTCGGCTCGATGGGCACGCCGCTGTACAGCTCGGTCATCTCCTCGGACGAGTGGCCCATCTGTGAGCGGAGCACGATCCGGTCGACGCCCGCGTCGACCATCAGCGTATTGAACGTGCGCCGCAGCACCTGGGGCCCGACCCGCACGTTGAGACCGACGGCGAGGGCTGCGCGGCGCAGCGGCTTGTGCAGGCTCTCGGGCCCACGGAAGCCGCCGCGCATCGACGGGAAGATCAGCCCCCGATCCGATGCGGGCTGCTCGCCAGCGGCCTGCATCCGCCGATGCTCATCCAGCAGCGCGCGCATGCGGTCGGTCAGCGCGATCTCCCGCGGGTCGTCGGTCTTGGTCGTGGCGACCGCCCCGTGCCACACCGCCCGTTCGAGCGCGATCAGCCCGCGCGCCTCGTCGACGTCGCGCCACTCCAGGGCGTACAGCTCGCCCGCCCGCATGCCGGTGAACGCGAGCAGGTAGACCTCGGCGTGGCGCTTCGGCGCCGCGCGCTCGACCTCGGCGACCACCCGGCCCAGTTCGTCGGCGCTCAGTGTGCGCGTCTCCCGCGTCCGGCCGGATCGCCCCTTCGGCGGCCGGATGCGCACGATCGGATCGGCGACCCCGTGATCGGCGCAGACGTCGCGCACGAACTGCACCAGCACCCGCCACCAGCCGCGGACCGTCTCGGTGCCGTACCGCTTCCCGTCGCGACGCTGCTGCTGCTCGGCCCAATCGACCCACCGCTGGATGTCCGGCCGCTGCAGCGTATCGACGTACAGCTCGCCGAGCACCGGCAGCACCCGCCGTTCGAGCACGTCGAGGTAAAGCTCACTGGTGCTGCGCTTCGTCCTTGCGGCGACGGCCTCGAGCCACCGCACGGCGCAGTCGTTCAGCGAGCTCCGCGCGGGCAGGCGGGTGGCGCCGCCCCGCGCCAGCACCTGCTTGAGCCGGGCCACTTCGGCCAGCACCTGCGCCCGCGGCATCGTCGCCGGCAGCGTGCGCTGGGTCTCCCGCGCCTTGCCGGTCCGCTGGTTCGTCGCGTAGACCCGAATGCGCCATCGGCCGTCCGGCAGCCGGCGGACGCCGCGCTGGCAGCTCCCCTTGTTGTTGGTCTTCTGCGGCATGCCCCCCTCCCTGGTCGGCGGCGCGCGACGAGATCTCGGCGCTCCGGCGGGCCCACGCGTCGAGCGAGGCCCGGCGGAACAGGTAGGCCCCGCGGCGTCCTCGCCTGCCGTCGGGCGTGAGCCGCCCGCGGGCGATGAGCGAGCGGATGGCCTGCGGGCTGCGGTAGCCCAGGTAGGCGGCGGCCTCGGCGGTCGTCAGCCAGCCCGCGGGATCGATCTCGTCGTGCGTCATCGCTGCCTCCATGAGGCAGTGGTTCGTGTCGCAATCCAGGCTACGGAGCGCTCTCGATACGCGGACAAGCGTTTTTTCGAAGTTCCCGTTGCGCCTTCGAGATCAGGGGGTTTGCCGCCGGTGGCACCATAATTCCGGGCAACCGGACGGCCTGTTTGCCCGGAATCGGGACGCTGACCCCCACCAGCGTCCCGATTCGTCGCTACTCGAAGAGGCTCTCGTAGTCGGCGCCGATCCCGAGCTGTACGAAGGGCTCGATCACATCGTCGGCGAGCAGCAGCGCACCCGCCCGCAGATCGAGCCGCAGCGCCCACTTCCCCCCGTCGATGGGGCGCACCGCGCTGGTGGACAGCGCCGCGTCGGGCAGCCACCCGCTCTCCCAGCGTCGGCTGAGGGTCCAGCCGACCCCGCCGACCAACCCGGCGTCGATCTCCCAGCCGTCGCGGTACCACAGGTAGCTGTAGCCCAGCCGGGTGCCCACCACGCCGAAGATCGGGTCGAGCACCTCGCCGTCGCCGTCACCGCCGATGCGGTACTCGTGATCGCGCCGGCTGATGCCCACATCCAAGAGCACGCGGTGCAGCCCACGCCCGAAGCGCCCGCGGAAGTCGAGCCCGAAGTCGGCGTCGGGCAGGGCCAGGATCATGCCCGCGAAGTGCCAGACGGCGCCGACGCCGTAGTACCAGCCGGGCACGAGCGCCGGGGCCAACGGCAGCTCGCCGAGCAGCTCGCCGACGAGCGGGTGGCGGAACGGCTCGATGTACGACTTCTCGAAGTCCTGGGGCGCGGTGCGCCCGCTCACGTCGAGCGTGCCGTCGCGGGCGGTGAACTCGAACGGCCCGCCCTGGCGCTCGAAGCGGTAGGCGAAGCCCTTGGCGAGGTAGAGCCGGTGCGGGCCCGGCGGCGCGTTGACCGTCGCAAAGGTATTCGCCGACGTGCCGATGACCTGACGCCCCGGCACGCCGGGCGTGATGCAGATCCGGGCGGCGGCGTCGGATTGGCGCCAGTCGATGAACGGCGCGTCGCGGTCCATGCCGGGCGGCGCGGTGGCCGGGCGGATGCCGCTGTTCGAGCCGGACAGGATCCAGCCGACGACGCCGTGCATCTCGCCGTAGGTCACGATCCCGTCCCGGTTCAGATCGGCCGGGCCGATGGCCGCCGAGCGCACCGCGTGGCTGAAGAGGCCGCCGTAGCGGCTGTCTTCCCACGTCAGCTCGGCGGTGCCGTTCGTCGCCAGCAGCGCCCCCACGCCGGGCAGGCTCTCGGTGAACGGCGAGATCAGCTCTTCGGCCGGCACCGCGCGCTTGGTGCGTCCGCTCACCGCGCCGCCGCGGGTCGAGAGCAGGTAGAAGCTCTGGCAGGCGTCGACGATGAGGTGCACGTCAGCTCGATCGGCCAGCGGGCGCAGCACCCGATCGGCGAGTAGGCGGGCGTCGATGATCCCGTCATGGCCCGGCCCGCTGCGCTCGGGATCGGGGCGGGCGTACAGTTCGCCGCGGGCCATCACCGCGTTGTCCCGCTGGTCGCCATGGCCGACGAAGTACAGGTAGATCTGCGGCCGCACCTCGTGTTCGGCGGCGTCGAGGGTGGTGACCATCTCGGCGACGGTGCCCGACAGCGCCCGCCACGTCGGCTCGCGGCGCTCGGGGCCGAACGGGTGGTGCAGGCCAAACGCATCTTCGGCGTGGACCCAGCGCTCGGTAGGGCCCAGCGCGGCAAAGAACCGGTCCATGTGGCGAAGGTCGTGGGCGACCATCGTCAGCGACGGCGTCTGCGGGCGCTCGGTGGCGTGCGGGTAGCCATAGAGCAGCACGTAGACCGGCGCGCGGGCGTCGGCCTCCTCGAGCGGCGCGCAGGTCTCGATCGGCTCGGCACGGGCACCGACTGCGAAGGTGAGGAGCAGCAACGCGAGCAGCGGTGGGCGAGGGCGGGGCATGTTCCTCCTGCCAGATCGGGCGCGGGGGCCGACCGTCAAGAGAACACCGCCGGCTGATACCCGCAAGGTCGATCTCGTGCGTTGGTGCGGCTCGTCGGCCTCGACGCTGGCGCGCCTATCACCAGAGTGGTAGCGTCCTACTGTCATCGGATCCGGGGTGTGTCCATGCGCCATCTGCTCGTCATCGCGGCGTGCCTGAGCGTCAGCGGCTGTGATGCGTTCTATACGCCCCGCTTCGACATACGCGAGATGCAGGCGTGGCGCCTGTGCCCGACGCCGACCGGCAAGGTCGAAGCCCACCTGCCCACTGACGCGAACCACTGCGGCGGGTGCGGGAACGCTTGCGGCGATGGGGTCACCTGCGTCGAGGGTGAGTGCAACTACAGCACCCGGATCCACTGCGGTGGGTCGGGGCGAACGTGCGTCGGCTTCGAGGGCGGGGTGGATGTCGACTGCGTGTACGTGGGCGACGCGGACTTCGACCCGGCGCTGGGGCCGGTGGTCCGGGGCTACGCCTGCGCGCCGGTCGCGTCGCTGCCGATGGAGCCGCTCGAAGATCCGATCACGCCGCCCATCGTCGAGCCGGTCGATCTGGTGGTCGGTGATCCCCCGCTGGAGCCCGACTGGATCCTGGTGCCGGGGCGCTCGACCAACTGCCGCGATCGGGTCGACCAGAGCTGCTACTTCACCGAGGTTGAGGTGCGCGACGTCTGCGGCGAGAGCTGCACTGCGCACATCGAGCACGACTTCGAGTTGATGACCACCGAGATGAGCCGGGCCATGTACCGCGACCTCGTCTTGAAGTGCGCCTGCGAAGGCAACGAGCCGCCGCTGTGCGTCGAGCTGTGCCTCGATGACGCCGAAGCCGAGGCGCGGCCGATCACCGGGCTCTCGTGGTGCGAGGCGTACGAGGCGTGCCAGAAGGTGGGCGGGCGGCTGCCGACGCTGATCGAGCGGGCTCGGGTCGAGGCGATGGTCGACGTCGACCGCGGGCTCTTCACCCGCCCCGACGTGTGCGGAGAGTGGGTCGCCGAGGTAGGCACGGCGCCGATGGTCGCCGAGTGCTACGACCTGCCCGAGACGCTGGAGTTGGACCGCGTCGATGGTCTGGAGGGCGCGGTGCCGATCGGGACCGAGGTGCTGCCGATAGCGCGGCAGTTTCACCACCTGTTCGGCAATGCGGACGAGTGGTTGGCCGACCGGCTGGATGGGGCGACATGCGCGCAGATCACGTCGTCGCAGCCGTGGGGTATTCCAGAGTCGATCGAGGCGCGGCGCGGGCCTCGAATGGCGCGCGGTCGCAGCCTGTTCAGCCCTGCGGGCGAAACCGGTGACCGCACCATCGCCCTCGACCCGGGCGCTCGGGCCGAAGAACTCGGCGTCCGATGTGCTCGAACATCCATCGACACCGCGCCGACCCCGACGCCCTATCTGTGGCCTGTGAGGGCGAACGCGCACGCAACTTGCCGAGGGGAGGTGATCGGCCACCGCGCGATCCGCGACGCGATCGGCGACCGGGTCTACCGCGCATCGCAGATCTGCGTGGACTGGACTGCGCCCACAACCGACCCGACCGCACGGTTGATCGAAGAGCTGCTCCGGTCGGCGCTGGCCGGAGAGCCCGTCGGATTGGCCCGCCACCCGTTGACCTACGAGGGTCAGCCGGTCGAGGTGGGGCAGGCCCGGTTCGCCGCTGACGAGCAGTGGTGGCTCGGCCCGCCGGCAAGCTCGCCCGGTGACACGTTGCTCATCGGGTTGCCGTCACCCATGCTGACCGTGGTCTGGGATCGCGAATACGACGACCTCGGCGCGGCCTGCTCGGGGCTCATGGAAGTCGATACGCCGTCGTCGCGCACCGACGGCCGACAAGTAATCGGTCAGCTGCTGCGCATCGATGAGCAGGCTCTGAGCCAGATTGTCGGCCCCGGGCGCCGATCTCAGCTCCGGGCGTTTGCCTGCCAGCACCTGGACTGCGCCGAGGGGTTCGAGGGCGCCTGCGAAGACGCGTGCGAGGTCTGGCACCTGCCGATCGCGGTCGAGTTCCAGCGCCTGGAGGCGGTCGACCGCGCCGATCTCTGCGGGGCGGCGCCCGGCGATTGACCTCAGCGCGGTTCGAACATTCCGTCGTCGCACCACACCGGCGCCGTCACCGGGTTGCACGCCGTCGGGTGTTCACCGGCTGGCCCCAAGACCGCATCGGGGAAGCGGGTGCCGATCAAGTGCACCCCCTCCCTCCTCAGTTGGCCCGCTTTCTCGGGGTCGTCGGTGATCGCGTGCACGAGGAAGCCGCGACCGATGAGTTCCCGCATCCGCTCGACGTGCGCCATATCGGTCTCGAAATGCCACAGTTCGTCCGGTTCGAACGTGAAGACGACCTCATCGCCGAGGGCCTCGTCGCCCGCCAGATCAGGGTCGCCGATGACAAACATCAGCCGGTCGTCGGGATCTTCACCGCCTTCCATCAGGTACGTCAGACGAGTCGGCCCGCGGTCGTTGAGCACCACCATGAACTTGCCCCGGGTGGCGGCGACGGTTGGCCAACCGTCGGCCTGGATCGCAGCCCAGACGCTCGGGTGCTCGCCCCGCAGATCGGCCGGGACCA
>JAUHXC010000005.1 GCA_030427205.1 bacterium
CCAGGGCGGCGTAGGCGTCGAGCGGGCGGGCGAGTTCGGACGTCAACACCGGCTCTTCGGCCGAGCGGATGATGCCCCGCAGGTGCGCCCGGTCGAGGGTCCGGCCGTGGCGCGTCCGGCTGCGGCGGTGGCTGGCCACCCGCTCGATGCCGCGCCAGATCTCGACGCGCTCGTCGATGACCCGGACCTCGACCGCCTCGCCGATGAGCCGGATCGGGGCCGAGTAGGCGTGGGTGTCGACCTGCACGCAGCCGTCGCTGCCGACCTTGCGCTGCAAGCTGCGGGCGGGGGTGAAGCCGGGGCGGTCGATGGGCTTGAGCGCGATGGCTTCCTCGCGCTCGAAGCGATCGATGGGCCGCTCGTGGGTGGTCCCGTGGGTGCGCACGTCGGCGATGTTTCGCATCCAGCGATCGAGGTGGGCCTCGAAGTGCTCCCAGGACTCGAAGTGGCGGCCGGCGATGGCGTTGCGCTTGACGTATTGCACCGCGCGCTCGTCCTTGCCCTTCGTGCGTGCGCGGTACGGCGCGCAGGCCCGCGGGGCGACGCTCCAGTGCTTGCAGAAGGCGGCGAAGGTCGGGTTGAACTCGACCTTGCGGGTGGCCGGATCGTGGTGGCTGACGAGCGCCCGGGCGTTGTCGACGAGCAGCTCGAGCGGCACCCCGCCGAAGTGGTGGAAGGCGCCCTCGATGGCGTCGAGCCAGGCGCTCTGGCGCTCGTGGTCGAAGGCGCGCACGTAGATGCGGCGGGAGTGGCCGAGGGTCAGCACGCACAGCTTCGCGACGACGCGCTCGCCGGCGATGGTGACCCGGGCGGTGGTGAAGTCGACCTGGAGTTGGCGTCCGGGCGGCGTTTCGAAGCGCACGGTGGCTCTGGCTTCGGCTTCGAGGCGCTGGCGGACGGGCTTCACCGCGCGCTCGACGGTGCGCAGTGAGACGTGGATGCCCAGCTCGTCGGCGAGGTCCTGGCGGACGACCTCGGCGTTGCCCTTGTGTTGGAGCAGCCGGGCGGCGAGCCAGTCGCCGAGGCCGTCGAGCGCCTTGGCCCGGCCGCTGCCGGCGTAGGGCGCCGGGCCGCCTTGCTGGACGTAGCGCCGGACCGTGTTGCGGGCGACGCCGAGTTCGGCGGCGATGCGCCGCAGCCCCCAGCCCCGCCGGTGGAGTTCGAGCATCACGACCACGTCGTGAGGCGGCTTCATCTCGTGCACCTCCGCGCCGTTCTGCGCGTCTCGGAGGTGATCAGGATTCGGGTTTGCGTTCACCCCGTTTCTCCTCTCGGAGGGGGTCAGTTTTCGTGTCGCCAGGGGGTCAGTTTCTCGTGTCGCCTGACAACTCGACGCATGCGAGGGCCGGCCGGGTCACGACTTCGAATGCCGCGGCGCGCCCCAGCGCATCGACGGCTGCACCGGTGACCGCCTGCCGACCGAGGCGGAGCGGGAGGCCTTCACCCGCGCCGGGACCCGCACATCGTATTGGTCGGGCGACGACGAAGCCGATCTCGCGGCCGTCGGCTGGTACCGGGCCAACGCCGACGGCCGGGTCCAGCCGACATGCGCACCGCCCGAAGCCGAGCGGGCGCGCAACCCCTGGGGCCTGTGCGACGTGCACGGCAACGTCTTCGACTGGACCGAGTCCGGCTACGGGCCCTATCCGGCAGCGCCCGACGGCGCGCCGCTGCGAGACCCGCGCGGCGTCGCAGAGGCGCCGACCATGGTCGTACGCGGCGGCTCGGTGCATTGGCGCATATTCGGGCTGCACTCGGCGTTTCGGGTCGACTTCCCGCCGTCCGATCGCTTCGCCGACGTGGGCTTCCGCCCGGTGCGCGCCGCCGAGCGCATCCCGCCCCGTTGAGCCGCGCGACGTCGGCGGCCGATCAGACCCGCATCTCGAAGCGCTTGACGTCGGGCTCTTCGACCGGCGCGCGCTGCCCGCGCTCGGCGTTGCGCAAGAGCCGCAGGATGCCCGGCCCCAGCGCGTCGAGCTCGGTGCTGACGAACTGCTCGCCGCCGAAGCGCTCGACGGTCTGCCGCTGCAGGTCGAGCATCAGCTTGTCTTGCCCGAAGATGTGCCGGGCGATGGGCTTGACGACCAGCCGCACGAGCCACGCGGGCAGCGGCAGCTTGAAGCTGACGACCGTGTAGAGCTTGGTATGGAAGTCGTCGACAGGGGTCAGCGCGCTGCTGACGACGATGTGCGCCCGCTCGGAGAGCTTGTACTCGACCTCGGTGATGCCCGGCAGCAAGAAGCGGTCGTAGTGCTCGACCTCGCCGCCGCCCGGCGCCAGGATGCGGCCCACCAGCCCCTCGGGGCGGGCCTCGCCGATGTATTGCGCCTCGATGCGGTCGTGCCAGCGGCGCACGACGACCTCGATCGTCTGGCGGTCGTCGGAGTCGTTGCGGAACAGGCCGCCGTGCAAGAAGGCGGTGTGCGGTACATCGAGGGCGTTCTCGGCGACGGCGTGCACCGTGGCCTGGGCCTCGACGACGTCGTAGACCGCGTGCCAGCCCGTCTCGCCCAGGTGCGGGAAGCGATACGGCTGGCGGGCGGGCTCGACGTCGGGGGTGGCGTAGACCCAGATGAAGCCGTCGCGCTCGGTGGTCGGAAACGCCGCGACGCGCCGGCCGCGATGGCTCGCCTCGCCGCAGAGCCCCGGGATACGGGTGCAGGCGCCGTCGCGGTCGAAGCGCCAGCCGTGGTAGCCGCACTGCAGCTCGCCGCCGACGACCCGGCCGGTGGTCAGGGGCACGTTGCGGTGCGGGCAGCGGTCGAGCAAGGCGCCGGGGGTGCCGTCTTCGCCGCGGTAGAGCGCGATGGGCGTGCCGAGCAGGGTGATGGCGGTCTTGCGGCCGGGCTTGAGCGCGGCGCTGCGGCAGGCGACGTACCAGTCGTCGGCGACCCGCGCGGCGGAGGTGTGGCCCTTGGCCTGGGGCGGCAGCAGCTTGAGCTCGAGGTCGGCCACGGCGCCTCCCGGATCAGTCGGTCAGCAGCGGCGCCAGCTCGGGCGGCAGCGCGTCGAGGGCTTCGAAGTCGGGCCGCCGCCGGCTGAAGGCGAGCAGGTCGCCGTGGCTGCGCGAGCGGCGGTAGCCGAAGAGGTGGAAGATCTCGGTGGTGCGGTAGCGGGCGATGCGCGGGTCGACCAGGTAGCAGTCGCTCCGGTTCGGATCGCGGTGCACGCCGGGCAGCGCCGGGAAGAGCCGGTCGATGGTGTCGCTGCGCATCTTCGCCGACAGGTTGAGCCAGAACTTGTTGATCGGGCGGCCGACGAAGTACCCGTCGTCCCCCTGGCCCTGGTACAGCGGCAACAGCATCAGCCCCTCTTCGGGGGCCTCGACCGGGCCGTGGCGGTCGTCGGCGACGTGCTCGCCGCGGGCGATGGGCTGAAAGTTCTCGTAGCCCGGGTGCATCACGAACTCGTCTTCGGGCTGGATGACATGGCGGTGGCGGATCTCGATGACCCGCGGCACCCCGGCGGTGGCGTCGGCGAGGCGCTGGCGGTGGGCGTCGATGTGCGGCACATGCGCGGCCTCGACGAGCCCCACGTTGACCAGCGTGCACCACAGGATGGCCAGGTGGTTGTCGACGGTGTCGGGCGCGAAGTGCGGCCCGCCCTCGAAGGCGACCCCGCAGTGGCCCAGGTCGGTCAGGTAGCCGATCAGCGCCCCGTCGATCACCTCTTCGAGCCCCAGGATGACCGGGATCGGGACGCCGAAAGCGATCGGCCGGTTGCGCAGTACGTCGGCCATGCAACAGAACGGCGGGCCCTCGCCCGAAGACGAGTGCAGGTCGAGGAAGACGATCGGCTGCTTCGCTGATGCGAGCAACGGCACGAGCACCTCGAGCAGCTCGCGCTGTTCGCAGTCTTCGTCCTGGTCGGCGCAGGGGTCGTCGGCCTGCCCGCGGTCGTGGGCCAGCAAGGCGGTCAGGCCGGCGGAGGTCCAGCTGCGGTTGAGGTCGCGGGTGATGAATCGCCGCCCGCGGCGCCGGGCGCGCATGTTGCCGCGCAGCCCGATGAGGCGCCCGGCGAAGCGATAGCCGTCGCGCTCGATCTCGTCGAAGATGCGCTCGAGGGCCCGGGTGCCGGCGGGCTCGTTGCCGTGCACGCTGCCGATGGCCACCACCAGCGGCCCCTCGGCGGGGCCGGTATCGCCGATGATGCGGTCTTCGGGCGCGACGGCCGAGCCGGGCGGGATGGTCGAGTCGTGGCGGCGGCGCGCGCCGCCGGTCGGGAGGCGCCGAGCAGTCATGGGGACTCGCTGAGGAAGTCCTCGAGCAGGCGGGCGGAGACCTCGATCAGATCGCGCTCGGTGATCAGGCCGACGAGGCGCCCGCCCTCGACCACCGGCAAGCACGAGACCTGCTTGACGCGCATGAGCCGGATGGCGTCGACGGTGAGCGAGCCGGCCGCGACGGTCACCAGGTCGGTGTGCATGATCGAGGCGACGTCGACCATGTCGTCGTTCATGCCGCGGGCGATCATGCGCAGGAGCGAGCGGTGCGAGACGAGCCCGACGAGCGTGCCGTCCTCGTCCTCCACCGGCACGTGGCGGATGTGGGACCACTCCATCACGCTGGCGGCGAGGTCGACGATGTCACCCGGCTGCACGGTGAACAGGTCGGTGGTCATGATCTGGCCCACCGTGCGGTAGCTGGAGCGCCAGTTGTCGTCGCGTCGCTCCTCGTCGAGCTGGGCCAGCGGCCAAGTGTGCACCGGCTCGCCGGCGCGCTGCAGCTCGCGCATCGTCGAGACCAGCTTGCGTACCCGCAGGTCGGGGGTGCCCTTGTCGGCCATGCCCTGCAGCGAGCCGAGCGCCCACTGCGCGCCGGTCTTCTCGGCGTCGACCCGCTCTTCGATGACGTCGAGGTAGCGGCTGACGTCGTCGGCGTCGATGCCGGCCTCCTTCAGGCCGTCGCGGGCCATGGGCAACAGCTCGTCGCGGATGAGCGCGCCCGCCGACCACGTGCGCCCGCCGATCCACGAGAACTGCGCCTTGAGGCCGTCGCGGGCGGCGGAGAAGAAGTTGGCCTTGGCGTCATCGAACTCCATCACCTCGGCGATGGGCGGCAGCTCGGCGAGCGAGGCCATCAGGCCGAAGAAGAAGGCGGCGTTGGCGATCTCGTCGATGACCGTCGGGCCGGCGGGCAGCACCCGGTTCTCGATGCGCAAGTGGGCCTTGCCGTTGTCGCTGATGCCGTAGCACGGGCGGTTCCAGCGGTAGATGGTGCCGTTGTGCAGCCGCAGCGCGTCGAGGGTCGGCACGCCGCCTTCGCGCACCACTTTCAGGGCGTCCTGGTGCTCTTCGGTCGCGATGACCACCCGCTGGCGGGTGATGTCTTCGCGGAAGAGCTCGAGGACCGACTCCTTGACCCAGTGGTCGCCGAAGTGCACCCGGGGGCGCAGGCCGCGGTCCTGCTGGTGGGCGGGGCGGGTATCGACCGAGCGCTCGAAGAGCGCGATGCGGGTCTCGGCCCACAGCCGGTGGCCGAGCAGGATCGGCGAGTTGACCGCGGCGGCGAGCACCGGCGCGGTGACCGCCTGGGCCAGGTTGTAGAGCCGGGCGAACTCGTCGGGCGCGACCTGGAAGTGGATCTGGAAGCTGGTATTGCACGCCTCGAGCATGACCGAGTCGTGGGTCATCTCGAGCTGGTCGATGCCCTTGATGAGGACGTGGAAGTCCTTGCCCCGCAGCCGCTGCATGACCCGATTGAGCTCGTAGTAGCGCGGCTTGGGGGTCATCTTGTCGAGGTGCAGATCGTCCCGCGAGAGCGTGGGCAGGATGCCGACGAGCAGCACGTCGGCGTCGACGGTGGCCGCCGCGCCGCGCACCTTGTCGATGACCTCGATGAGCTCGCGCTCCATCCGGCTGAGGCAGTCGCCGCCGAAGGTCTGCGGCGAGAGGTTGGCCTCGATGTTGTAGCGGGCGAGCTCGGTGGTCAGCCGGTCGTCGTCGACGGCGGCGAGCACCTTCATCACCGTCGGCGCGGCGCGGTTCGACGCGTCGACGAGGAACATCTCCTGCTCCGCGCCGATGCGGCGGATGCCGGTCTCGACCCGGTCGGTCTCGAGCAGCCGCTCGAGCGCCATCACGTCGTTGAGCAACGCCTTGGTGAAGGTCCGCCGCTGACGCTCGTTCAGCGGGTTGACGTTGTGCTCCCCCATGTTCCCTCTCAGGTACGGATGGCCGAAGTCATGGCTCTGCGCGCGCGCACCATAGAGAGCCGGCCAGCGCAACGCAACCATGCGTTACACAGTCAGCGGGTTTTGCCTGGGCTCGCGGCCACTGCGCCGCGACAGACTGCCGGTGGTCTGCCATGGGCGGGTCTGCTACAACCGTCCGCCCCCGATCCGCCGAGGCGTTATGCACAGCGACGAGACGACCCCCCAGGAGCAGGACCGCGACGCCGCCCTCGACGCCACCGAGCGGGCGTTGATCGCCGACGAAGAGCAGGTGCTGCGCCACGTGCAGAGCGAGCTGGCCCGCGCCCTGGCTCAGCCGGTCAACGGCGTGGACTTCGACCGCGAGCTGATGGCCCTGCGCGATCAGATCGCCGAGGAGCGCGCCGAGGATCACGCGATGCTCGTCGAGCACATGACCCGGCTGGCGGCGCTGCGCGCGGCGCAGAGCCGGGAGTACGCGCCGCCGGCGGATCCGCGCAGCCCGTACTTCGCCCGGCTGCGGCTGCGCGATACCCATCAGGGCGAGAGACGCGAGCGCGAGGTGCTCATCGGCCGGCGGGCGTTCATCGATACCCGCCGCGGGGTGCAGATCGTCGACTGGCGCAACTCGCCCATCAGCCGGATCTACTACTGCTATCGCGAGGGCGACGAGTACGAGGAGCGCTTCGCTGGCGAGCTGCAGGCGGGCGACGTGCTGGCCCGACGCACCCTGGCCATCGAGGCCGGCGAGCTGGTGCGGCTGCAGCAGGGCGAGCGGGTGCTGGTGCGCGACGCCGACCGCGGCTGGATGCGCATGGCGGCCGATCGCAGCCGGCTGGCGGGCGGCGCGGGCACGGCGATCCGGGCGCCGGGCGAGCACCTCGGCCGCCACGGGCCCGACCAGCGGCTGCCCGAGATCACCGCGCTGATCGATCCCGAGCAGTTCCGCATCATCACCGACAAGCGGGCCGGCGTGGTGATCATCCGCGGCGGCGCGGGCACCGGCAAGACGACCATCGCGCTGCATCGGGTGGCGTTCCTGCATTTTCAGGACAAGCGGCGCTTCGCCGGCAAGCGGGTGCTGATCATCACCCCGGGCGACGCGCTGCGGCGCTACGTCTCGCGGGTGCTGCCGGCCCTCGACGTCAAGGGCGTGCCGATCCACACCTTCCCCAAGTGGGCCCTGCAGACGGCCAAGCGGCTGGTGCCGCGGCTGAAGAAGCGCAAGCTGACCGACGAGACGCCGACGGGCGCGCGGCGGCTCAAGCGGGCCCCGGCCCTGCTCGACATGCTGGCCGCCGAGGTGCGCGACGGCGGGCGGCGCTTCGACGACGCCTTCGCCGAGGTGGGCGGCAAGCCGCTGCTCGACGCGTGGGTCCGCCGGCGCAACCTGCCGCCGATGCAGCGGCTGGCGGCCCTCGAGCGCTGGCTGGAGGGCGACGGGCGCGCGGTGCGCGAGAACAACCGGGTGCCCCTGGCCCGGGTGATGGATCAGGTGCGCGAGGAGCTGGGCGATCCGTTCGAGATGTGGGCCGAGCTGTTCAGCGATCGGGTGCGGGTGGCCGCGGCGCTGAAGGCGAGCGGCTTCGCCTATCACGAGTGGGAGTTGAACCAGCTGGTCGAGACCGTGGCCCGGCAGGCGGACGATCCGCCGGATCGCAGCGACCTCGACGCGGGGCTGCGCACGGGCATCGACGGGATCTCCATCGACGCGGGCGACATCACCGGGCGGCTCGATGTGGACGACCTGGCGGCCATCTTGCGGCTGTGCCAGCTGCAATACGGCCGCTTGACGGGGCCCAGCGGGCAGGTGGTGCGCTACGAGCACGTGGTGGCCGACGAGGCGCAGGATCTCTCGCCGATGACCATCAAGGTGCTGTGCGACGCGGTGAAGCCCGGCGGGCCGGTGACCCTGGCCGGCGATACGGCGCAGCGGCTGAGCCTGGACGCCGGCTTCGACGATTGGGACGTGCTCGTCGAGCAGCTGGGCCTGACGGCGCACGTGCTGCCGCCGCTGTCGGTGAGCTATCGCTCGACGCGGCAGGTGATGACCCTCGCCCGCCACGTGCTGGGGCCGCTGGCGCCCGAGGTGCAGGCCCGCGACGCCCGCGACGGCGCGCCGGTGGAGATGCTGCGCTTCGCGGAGACGGGCGAGGCGGTGGCGTTTCTGGCCGACGCGCTCAAGAGCCTGCGCGATCGCGAGCGGCGGTCGAGCGTGGCCCTGGTGGCGCGCACGGCGGCGGTGGCCGACCTGTACTACAACATCCTGCGCCGGGCCGAGGTGCCCGATGTGCGCCGCATCCGCCAGCAGGAGTTCGACTTCAGCCCGGGCATCGACGTCACCGACGTCTTCCAGATCAAGGGCCTCGAATACGACTATGTGGTGCTGCTCGAGCCGACAGCGGGTCAGTATCCGGATGATGTGGAGTCACGTCACCTGCTGCACGTCGCCGCGACCCGCGCGGCCCACCAGCTGTGGCTGATCGCGAGCGATGCCCCGTCGCCGCTGTTGCCCGCGTCGCTGGTCGAGGGCCGCGGGCTGGGCGACGCCGATCCGGGAGGTGATGCATGAGTCCTGTTCGCGTTTTGGCCATGTTGTTCGTCGGGCTGCTCTCGCTGTGGGCGGCGCCCGCGGCGGCCAACATCCCCGCCGCGTTCTTCGCCTGCGAGGGCGCCGCCGACGGCGACCCGTGCAGCCTGCCCGGGCCCGAGTACGGCAACTGCGTGCGCGATACGCTCTGCGAGGACGACCCCGAGACCGCGGTCGACGAGTGCCTGCTGTGCGTCGACCCGTGCTGGTCGGGGCTCGCGCCGGGCACGTACTGCACCCGCTTCGACGGCGCCGACGGCGTCTGCGAGCCGCAGGACATGTGCACGACCGATCCGGAGAAGTCGTTCGACCAGTGCAATCGCTGCGTCGAGGGGCAGATCGCGACGGTCGAGCCCCAGGACGCGTGCACGGCGGTGCCGGGCCGATCGGGCCGCCGCGGGCTGGTGCTGCTCGGCTGGATCGGGCTCTTGCTGGTGGGCGTGCGCCAGTGGCGGCGCGCGGGGGCCGAGCGCCTCGAAACCTGACAGCAGCTCGCTGAACGCAACCCCCTGCGACGCCTCTGCTGACACCCCCTGTCAGCAGCCTGCCTGCCCTGCTCTGCCTCACTCTCGGGCCAGCCGACCTCACCTCCAGAAAAGCGCGCACGGCTCACCTCTGCTGACCCGAACTGTCAGGAGGGGGGTGGCATAATGCTCTTCGTCAACCGGGGGCGAAACAAGACGCCCCGCAGCACGAGGAGCACCCGTGAGCCAGACCGACATCCCGACCACCACCGCCGATATCCTCAAGGCCTTCGACGCCCTCGCCGCCCGCCGGCAGAAGCAGGCCGAGCGCATCGAGACCCGCGCCGAGGCCGCCGCCCGCGTCGAAGACGCCGAGATCGCCCGCCGGGCGGTGGGCTACACCGAGGAGAGCATCGTCAACCGCCTCGCCGCCCTGCAGCTCGAGTTCGGCGGCGTCGTCGGCGGGCTGAAGGGCACGGTGGACGGCGAGACCGAGCGCCGCACCGAGCTGACCCGGGCCATCGAGGTCGAGACCCGGCGGCTGGCCGAGCTGCGCGAGATCACCGTCGCCGCCGAGGCGGTGGCCATCCGCGCCGCCGAGCGCGCCGCCCGCGAGGCCGCCTTCGAGACCGACGCCACCGCCGCCCGCAAGGCCCTCGACGACGAGATCATGGGCTTCCGCGGGGCGTGGTCGGGCGACGCCGAGGCCTTCGCCGCCCGCGTCGCCGAAGAGGATACCCACCGGGCCAAGGCGCGGGCCCGCGCCGAGGCGGACTTCGAGTACGAGACCGCCCGCCAGCGCACCCTGGCCGACCACGCCTTCGCCGAGCGCAAGCGCGACCTCGAGCGCGGGCTGGCCGAGCAGGGCGAGCAGCACGACAAGGCCTTCGCCGAGCGCGAGGCGGCCCTCGACGGGCGCGAGGACGAGATCGTCGCCCTGCGGGAGAAGGTGGCCGGGTTCGCCGGCATCATGGAGAGCCGGGTGACCGCCGCCCGCGAGACGGCGTTCTCCGAGGCCCGCGCCGAGGCCGAGTTCGAGGGGCGCATCGCCGAGCAGGAGGGCAAGGCGACCCTCGAGCTCAAGCAGCTGCGGGTGCAGTCGTTGGAGGGCACCATCGCCCGCCAGACCGAAGAGCTGACTCGGCTGCAGAGCGAGCTGGCCGCGGTGCTCGGGCGGACCCAGACGATGGCCGCCGACGCCATCGGCAGCGCCCGCGGCTGAGCCCCCGCCGCCGTGAGGCGGCCCGACTTTCGTATCCGACCCCGATTCGCAGAGATTTCGACCGCGGCGCACGCCGCCGCGCCCCAGGAGTGACCGATGAGCACCGTCAGCTACAGCAGCACCAAGGCCCAGATCTGGAACGCGTACAAGGCCCTGCTCAAGGAGAACAAGCAGCTCGAGCGGCAGAGCCAGCAGGCCAAGAAGCTCGCCGCGCGCACCGCCGCCCAGGCCACCGTGGCCCAGGCGACGCCGCCCGCCGCGGCGACCCCGAGCGAGGGCCCGACCGACATCGCCGGCGTCATCGCGGGCCTCGAGCAGCTGCAGGACGGCTTCCGGCTGGCCGTGGGCGGGCTGGAGGACGATCTGGTGCGCGAGGCCCGGCGGCTGGCCGACCTGCGCGGGGCCGCCGACGGCCTGATCGCCCGGCTCGGCACCGAGCACGATATCGAGGTGGGCGAGAGCACCCTCGAAGATCTGGTCCGCCGGGCGGTGGAGGAGGCCGACGCGGCCGACGCGGCCTTCGCCGAGAAGAAGCGGGCGCACGAGGCCGAGATGCGCACGCTCAAGGCCACCTGGAAGGAAGAGCAGGCGCGCCACACGGCCCAGGTCTCCGAGCGGGACGCCGATCGCAAGAAGGCCGTCGAGCGCGAGCAGGCGGAGTACAACTACGGCCTCGAGCGGCGCCGGGCCGCCGAGGCGGACGCCGATACGATGCGGCGCAAGACCGCCGAGAAGGCGCTGGCCGAGTTCGAGGCAGAGACCCGCGCGGCGTGGGCCGCCCGCGAGGAGGCCATCGAGACCCGCGAGGCCGAGCTGACCGAGCTGACCGAGAAGGCGGAGGCCTTCCCCGGCGAGCTGGCGGCGGCCGTCGAGAAGGCCAAGGCGACCGGCGCGGCGATGGCGCGCAAGCAGGCCGAGAGCGACGCCCGGATGCGGGCCAAGACCCTCGAAGGCCAGACCCGCCTGGCCGACGAGCGCATCGAGGCGCTCGAGGGCACCATCGCGACCCAGAAGCGGCGCATCGAGCGCCTCGGCGCCCAGCTGGAGGCGGCCCTGGAGCAGGCGCAGCAGCTGGCGGTCAAGGCCCTCGAAGGCGCGGCCAACGCCACGTCGTTCAAGGCGGTGCGCGAGATCGCCATCGAGCAGGCGCGCAATACCAAGGGCGGCAAGTAATCGACCGGCCCGCGCGGCCGCCCCGCCCCGAGCCCGCCTGCCCACCCCCGCCTCGACCGTCACCCCCCGGCGTGTATGGAGGTCGGCCCGCTGCGATACATTCTGGCAGGTTGTAACCCAGCGTATCTGGAAGTATCCTGCGAACGCTGCCCTTCGACGGAAGCTGCGCCCTGCGGCTTCGAAGTCGGCGGCGAAGGTAGGGGCCCGATGCCGCGCTCAGACGGCCCACCCGCGGGCAACCCCGAGCTTTCGCGACTGCAGGCGCTGTCGGGCGATGTCCTGCACACCACGGCCGATCCCGTCCTGCAATGCCTCATCGCCGAGGCGGCCCGCCGGCTGCGGGTGCCGATCGCCCTCATATCGCTGGTGCTCGAGACGATTCAGTTCTTCCGGGCGCAGCGCGGCCTGCCACCCGAGCTCGCGGCGGTGCGCGCGACGTCGATCGAGACCGCGTTCGCCCAGCGGGTCATGCAGACCGCCGGCGCGGTCGCGATCGACGACCTCGTGGCCGCGACGCAGATGCCGCAAGAACTCGTCGAGCGCTATGGGCTGGGGGCGTACCTCGGCGTGCCGCTGCGCCTCGGCGGCGAGGTGACCGGTGCCCTGGAGGTCATCGACCGAGCGCCTCGCCGCTGGCGACCGGCGGACGCCGAGCGCCTCGCCACCGTGGCCACGCGGGTGGAGAAGCGGCTGCAGGTGCTGGCAGAGCGCGGCGCGAGCGATACCCCGGTGCCAGAGGTCGGTCGGACCCTGAAGAGCGAGATCGCGCCGCTGCAGCTCGCGGTCATCGAGGCGCGGGTCGCGGCCATGGAGCTGGGCGTCCTGTCGAGCCTGATCGATGGGGTCGACGCGCGCGACGAGCGGGTGGACGTCGAGCGGGTCCTCGGCATCCTCGAGCTGCTGCACGCGCGGCTCGATCGGGCCAGCCGGTCGAGCCGGCGCATACTCACCGCTTTCGACGCGCTGCAGACCCGCACGGCGAGCGGCCAGCCCACGATCACCCTCTCGCGGCTGACCGATGGCGCCGAAGAGGTGACCCGGCCGCTCGTCGAGCAGGTCGGCGGCGTGCGCTGGCGCCTGCATCAGGCGGCGTGTCCCATCGCGGTCGACGAGCCCATCGGCGTCGCGCTGATCTCGACGGCGCTGCTGACGCTGGTCGGGTTGATGCTGTCTCGCCCGACGCCCGAGCCGCTGGAAGCGTGGACCGAACTCGACCATGGCCTGGTGCGCATCGTCTTCGGCGGGCCGGCGCGCGAGCGTCAGGGCGGGCTGAGGCTCGCCAGCGCGCTGAGCCGACTCGGCACCGACCAGAGCGTCGCCCGGGTCGAGCTCGACGCGCAGGGCTTCAGCCTGCTCCTGCCGATGCCCGCGTGATCCGACGCGCATTGCCCGCTGCGAAGTGCTACCCTTCGACGGCCCGGTGTGCGAGCCGGGGCGCTGCAAAACAAATTGCCCAAACGACGAGCGGCATGGCAAGCGACGGGGCCATGCGCGGAGCAGCGAGATGCAGCGGATAGACGTACTGCGGGGCAGTGACAGACGCTTCGACGTCATCACCGGCGAGTTGCTGGCCGACCGCCGCGACGACGCGCTGCAGGACATCGTCGCCCGCGCACGGTCATTGACCGACGCCCCCACCGCCGGCGTCTCGCTGGTCCTGCAGACCATCCAGTATTTTCGAGCCGACGACGGGTTGCCCGACGACCTGGTCCACGTGCGCGCGGTCGCCCGCGACACCGCGTTCTGCCAGTTCGTGGTGCGCGACGGCGCGCCGTTTGCGGTCGAAGACGTCTCGCGGCGCGAGGGCGTACCGCGCGATCTGCTCGATCGCTACGGGCTGCAGTCGTATCTGGGCCACCCGGTTCAGATCGACGGCGCCGTGCTGGGGTCGCTCTGCGTCTTCGACAAGGCCCCGCGCACCTTCGACAAGGGCATGCGCACCGCGCTCGCGAAGCTGGCCGCCGACGCCGAAGACCGGCTGCTGCTGCTGGCCGAGCGTGGCCGGGATACACCCGCGCCGATGCGGGCGTCGCTCGAGCCGGCGGTCGCCGCGCTCAACAACCGCCTGCGCCCGCTGCGTCCGGCCATCGTCGAGGCCCGGGTCGCCGCGCTCGAGGTGCAGGTCCTCACCCGGGCGCTCGGCCGACGCGACATCTCGCAGGGGCTCATCGAGAACCTGGCGCCGGCCCTCTCGGCGGTCGAGGTGCTGCAGAGCCGGCTGGCCCACCTCGAGGGCGCCGCCGAGGCCGCGATGCGCGGCATCGAGCTGCTGCGCGAGGTGGCCAGCCCGACCTACTCGGCCACCGGACTCGTCGACCTCGTCGAGGCGGCCGGCGCGATCGCCGATCCGCTGACCGCCGCTGTCGGCGGCGTGCGCTGGCGCCTGCCGCTGGTCGAGTACACCGTGGCGCTGCCCCGACCACAAGCGGTCGCGTTCCTGGGTACGGCCCTGGCCACCTTGGCCGGGCTGCTGCGGCGGCGCACGGTCCGGGCCGACCTGCACGTCGAGATCTCGGCGCTGCGCCACGAGGTGCACATCGACATCACCGCGGCGCGCCTGCGGTTCAGCGACGGCGAGACCGTTCGCGCGTCGTTGCGGGCGCTGGGCATCGCCGGCACATCGGCCCAGGTCATCGCGACGGGCCAGACGGTGCAGCTCGTCCTGCCAGCGGTGCCCTCGACGCCCTCGACCGACAGCTGAGAGGCGCCGGCGGCGCTCTCCCCGACCCCCGAAACGCGATTCCCCGATGTCGTTGCTCGATCCGCTCGTCGCGTTCACCGGCGTCGGCGCCGGCCCTCTGCTGGTGGCGATGGTCGTCACGGCGATCGCGGCCACGCTGCAGGGCACCGTCGGGCTGGGCTTCGGTCTCGTCTCGGTGCCGCTGCTGGCCATGGTCGACCCGCGGCTGTCGCCCGTGCCGCAGATGCTCGTCGTCACGCCGCTCGTGCTCAGCATGGCCTGGGGCGAGCGTCACGGCATCGACTGGAGCGGCTTCGGCCAGATCGTGCTCGGCCGCCTGCCGGGCGCGACGCTGGGCTATCTGCTCGTCGAGTACGTCGACCGGGCCGGCCTCGAGCTGACCATCGCGATCCTCATCGGGCTGGCGGTGCTGGTCGCGATGCGCAACAGCCGGCGCGCGCCAGAGGGCGGGCCCCCGCCCTCGGCGGGCATGCGCTTCGCGGCGGGCTGGGCCTCGGGCACGTCGAGCTATGTCGCCGGCATCGGCGGGCCGCCCATCGCGCTGCTCTACCGCAACGCCAACGGGCCGACGCTGCGCGGCACCCTGGCGGCGGTCTTCGCCGTCGGGTTGACGATCACCCTCAGCAGCCGCGCGGTCGCCGGACACATCGCGCCGGGCGACCTGCGGGTCGCGCTGGTGCTGCTGCCGTTCGTGCTGCTGGGGCTCGAGGCGAGCCATGTGCTCAAGCCGCGGGTCGAGGGCCCGCGGCTGCGGGGGGCGGTGCTGGTCATCTCGGGCGCGGCGGCCGTCGCGCTGGCGGTGCGCACGATGATCGGTTGACCGTCAGCTGCGGTTGCGTCCGCCGCGACGCCGCCGCCGACCGCCGCCGCCGCCGGCCTTGTTGCCGCCGCCCTGCTGGTTGCGGCCGCCGCCGCCGCGACGCCCGCCGCCGCTGCGCCCACCGCGCCCACCGCGCCCGCCGCGGCCCTTCTTGGCCGGCACCTGCTGGCTCTCGGGCACCATCTCGGGCTCGTAGGCGTGCCCGTCGACCACCGGGATGCCGATATCGATGAGCCGCTCGATGCGCCGCAGCTCGCTGCGCTCGTCGGGCTGGCAGAACAAGATGGCCGTGCCCGCCGCGCCGGCCCGCGCGGTTCGGCCAATGCGGTGCACGTAGCTCTCGGGCTCGTTGGGCAAGTCGAAGTTGATGACGTGGCTGATCTCGTCGACGTCGATGCCGCGGGCGGCGATGTCGGTGGCCACCAGGACCCGCACGGTGCCGCTCTTGAAGCCCTCGAGCGCCCGCTGGCGCGCGTTCTGGCTCTTGTTGCCGTGAATCGCCGCCGCGGTCGTGATGCGCTCGAGCTGCTTGGCCAGGCGGTTGGCGCCGTGCTTGGTGCGGGTGAAGACCAGCGCCCGATCGATCTCGCCGTCGAGCTGAAGCAGATCGGCGAGCAGGTGCCGCTTGTCGCCCTTCTCGACGAACATCACGCACTGATCGACCCGCTCGGCGGTCGACGAGACCGGGTCGACGGCGACCATGACCGGATCGGTGAGCAGCGTCTGAGACAGCTCGCGGATCTCGCCGGGCATCGTCGCCGAGAACAGCAGCGTACGCCGCTCGCTCGGCAGCTTGGCGATGACCTTGCGCACGTCGTGGATGAAGCCCATGTCGAGCATGCGGTCGGCCTCGTCGAGCACGAAGAACTCGACCCGGTCGAGGTTGATGTAGCCGTCGCCCATCAGGTCGAGCAGCCGCCCGGGCGTGGCCACGAGCACGTCGACCCCACGGTTCATCGCGTCGATCTGCCGCTGCTTGCCGACGCCGCCGAAGACCACCGCGCACGACAGGCGCAGGTGCTTGGCGTAGTCGCGGAAGCTCTCTTCGACCTGAATCGCCAGCTCGCGGGTCGGGGTCAGAACCAGCGCCCGGGCCCGCGCCCGGCCGGGCCGGCGGCCGCCGTCGAGGTGCTGCAGCACGGGCAGCGCAAAGGCCGCCGTCTTGCCGGTGCCGGTGCGGGCGCAGCCGAGCACGTCGCGGCCGTCGAGCAGCGGCGGGATGGCGCGCGCCTGAATCGGGGTCGGCTTCTCGTAGCCCAGGGCGGCCACGGCCTGCTTGAGCGGATCGATGAGGGGCAGGTCGTCGAAGGTCGTCACACAGATGCCCTTCGGCGCCACATGGGGCGCCAGATCAGGAAGGAAGTCGCCGGGAGGATGTAGGTAGAGGTGGGGTAGAGTCAAGCCCCGCCTCGATTACGAACGAGGCGGGGTCGACGCGGCGGCCACTGGAGCCGCTCAGGGGCAGGCGCCGGAGGCGATGGCGAGCACCACATCCCCGCTGCTGACATTGCCGAAGCCGGAGTACCCGTCGACCACCAGCAGGTAGTCGGTGTCGGCCTCGGTGTTCAGCTCGATCTGCGAGGCGAAGCCCGCGAGGCCATCGCCGTCGTCGTTGCAGTCCACCTCCTCGGCGTCGCAGGTCTCGGCGAAGACGTAGAGCACGGTGTCGAAGCTGCTGCCTTCGGTGTCGACGCACCAGATGCCGCCGTCGCCCGGGAAGACGTACACCGCCTCCGGGCTGCCGTCGCCGCCGCAGGAGCCCGCGAGGGCCGACGGCGCGTCGGCGGTCGAGCCGGCGGCCCCGGCGTCGTCCACCGGGAACGGCGCCTCGCACGTGCCGTCGGCCTCCGGCAGCGGGTCACCCTCGGTGAGCACCGTGATGGTGTACGGGCCGACCTCGGCGTTTGCGGCGAACGCCGAAGCAACGACGGTGAGCACCTCGCCGGGCGCGATGGGCACCGCGTTGACCTCGCTGGCGAGGCGGTCGGCGACGAGATCGTCATCGCCGTCGAGGCAGCCGTCGGCCGGCGCCGCCGGATCGAAGCCGCGGTACACGAACAGGTAGCCGTCGCCGACGCCCCAGGCCGCCGTCACCGTCAGCGTCTGGGCAAAGCCGGTGTCATTGCGGATGTCGAAGGTCTGGTAGGGCCGATCGGGCGAGTCGGAGGGCCCGCAGCCGTTGGTCTCCCGATCGAACAGCGGGCTGTCGGCGTCGAGCTGCCCCGCCAGCTCGATGGTGCCGCCTCGCGGCGCGATGGGCCGAGCGTCTCCTGGCGCCACGCCGCCGGGGCACTGCGCCGCGCCCTGGATGATGATGTCGTCGACCTGGGCGAGGTCGTCGCCCACGGAGCGACTGACGTCCTTGTCGTAGCGCCACTCGAGGGTGTGCACACCCGGGCCGAGGTCGAAGCCGACGTCGGTCCAGTCGATCTCGCCGCTCCAGCTGTCGGCGTCGACGCCGTCGATGATGAAGCGCAGCTCGTCGAAGTTGCCCTCGGAGCTGGTGCGATAGCGGAAGAGCACCCGCCCGCCGGCCGGGGTATCGACCTCGACGATCATGCCCGTCTCCTGGTTGTCGCCGATGAGCCCGCTCGTCGCCACGCCGTCGATCACCGACCAGTCGGCGTCGCCGGTCAATTCGAAGGACGCCGGGATGACGCCGTCTTCGAAGTCGATGGCCGGGCAGGCGTCGCAGGCGGGGAACTCGGCGCAGTCGGCGTCGGCGCAGTCGGCCTGACCGTCGCCGTCGTCGTCCTCGCCGTTGTCGCAGACCTCGTCCTGGCACTGCACCACGTCGGCGCAGTCCAGGTCGTCGCAGTCGACCGCGCCGTCGCCGTCGTCGTCGATCCCGTTCTGGCAGTCCTCGGCCTCGACCTGGCACGCCGGGAAGTCGGCGCAGTCGGCGTCGTCGCAGTCGGCCTGCCCGTCGCCGTCGTCGTCCTGCAGGTTGTCGCAGATCTCGACCGCCGGGCCGTCTTCGAGGGTCTGAACCGAGATGTCGAACGGCCCGACGTCAGCGCCGACGCCAAACGACGTCGCCACGATCACCAGCACCTCGCCGTCGGCGATGGGCACATCGGCCACCTGGCTGTCGACGATGCCGCTGAAGTCGTCGTCGCCCCCAATGCAGCCCGCGACGGGCGCAGCCGGGTCGAACGGCGCGCGGTAGACGAGCAGGAAACCGTCGCCGTTGTTCCAGCGGGCGGTGACCGTCACGAGGGCGTCGGCGCCGGTGTCGTTGACGACCGCGAAGGTCTGGTAGCGATAGCCATCCTCTGCGCGCGCGGCACAATCGGCCGTGGGTCGGGCGAAGGCCGGGCTGGCGGCGTTGAGCGCGCCGTCGAGCGCGACGCTGCCGCCGGGCGGCGCGATCGGCGTCGGTCCGCAGGCCAGATCGTCGGCGCAGTCGGGATCGGCGCAGTCGATCAGACCGTCCTGGTCTTCGTCGAGGTCGCCCTCGCACAGCTCGGGCGCCGGCGGCACCTGCGTGGTGACAGCGATGGTGAACGGCCCGACGTCGGCGCCGGCGCCGAACGAGGTCGCGACGACCACCAGCTCCTCACCGGGTTCGATAGGCTGGTCGCGCAGCGCGCTGAACGCGATCACCGGGTCGTCGTCGTTGCCCGCCCGGCACCCGTCGAGCGGCGCCGCCGGATCAAAGGGCGCGCCGTAGACGAACAAGAAGCCGTCGCCGTTACCCCACTCCGCCTCGACGTCGATGGTCTGCGGCGCGCCGGTCAGGTTGACGATGCGGAAGGCCTGGTAGCGCCGGTCGGGGTTGGCGCCCTGGCACTCGGCATCCGGGCGGGCCCAGGTCGGGCTGTTGGCGTCGAGCTGGCCCTCGAGCGCGATCGAGCCGCCGGGCTGCGCGATCGGCGTCGCGTCGTCCGGGGCGCAGATCGGATCATCCGCGCAGTCGGCGTCGAGGCAGTCGATCTGGCCGTCGACGTCGTCGTCGACCCCGTTGTCGCAGATCTCGTCGGGCAGGCAGCCCTCGAAGAAGGCGCAGTCCACGTCGGCGCAGTCCACGTCGCCGTCGAGGTCGTTGTCGACGCCGTCGTCGCACAGCTCGGGCGGCACGATGCAGGCACCGTCGAACGCGCAGTCCGGGTCGTCGCAGTCCACCGCGCCGTCGCCGTCGTCGTCGAGGCGGTTGTCGCACAGCTCGGGCTGCGGCACGCAGCCCTCGAAGAAGGCGCAGTCGGGGTCGTCGCAGTCGACCTGCATGTCGCCGTCGTCGTCGGCCCCGTTGTCGCAGATCTCGACCGGCACGCACGCCGGGTCGATCTCGCAGTCGGGGTCGTCGCAGTCCACCGCGCCGTCGCCGTCGTCGTCGACCCCGTTCTGGCAGTCTTCGGCGTCCGGCAGGCAGACGGGCACCTGGGCGCAGTCAGGGTCGTCGCAGTCGACCTGCAGGTCGCCGTCGTCGTCGACGCCGTTGTCGCAGATCTCGCCCGGCGGGGCGCAGGCGGGGTCGAGCAGGCAGTCGGGATCGTCGCAATCCGTGAGGCCGTCGTCGTCGTCATCGGCCCCGTTGTCGCAGATCTCGTCGGGCGCGATGCGGCAGGCGGGATCGCCATTGCAGTCGGCGTCGTCACAGTCGACGGCGCCGTCGCCGTCGTCGTCGAGCTCGTTGGCGCAGATCTCGACGGGCACCGGGATGCACACCGGATCGGCGACGCAGTCCGGATCGGCGCAGTCGATGTCGCCGTCGCCGTCGTCGTCGAGCTCGTTGGCGCAGTCCTCGCCGATGGGCAGGCAGCCCGGCGCGGCGGCGCACTCGTCGTCGTCACAGTCGACGAGGCCGTCGCCGTCGTCGTCGGCCCCGTTGTCGCAGATCTCGATGTTGCAGCCGCCGATCTCGTCGACCCGGCCGTCGCAGTCGTCGTCCTCGCCGTTGCAGACCTCGTCCTGGGGCGCGAGCGGCACGGCGTCGCAGACGATGCCCTCGGGGCTGCACGCGGTCTGGCCCACCGCCTCGCAGGCGCCGGCCCCGACGGAGCAGTCCTGACCGGTGCCGGGCACGTCGTCGACCACGCCGTTGCAGTCGTTGTCGAGGCCGTCGCACAGCTCGTCGCTGGCCGCGGTATTGGGCAGGCAGACCGCCTCGCCGTCCTGGCACGCGATGGCGCCGGCGCTGCAGACGCCGGGCTCGCCGGTGTCGCAGCCGGCGCCGCCGAGGTCGTCGTCGACGATGCCGTTGCAGTCGTCGTCTTCGCCGTTGCAGACCTCGACGCCGGGCTCGCCCGGCTGCGCGTCGCAGACCGTGCCCGAGCCGTCTTCGGCGCAGACGGTCGTGCCGGCGGCGGCGCAGGCGCCCATGCCCGCGCTGCAGTCGGCGCCGAGTTCGAAGCCCTCGTCGATGGTGCCGTCGCAGTTGTTGTCTACGCCGTCGCAGATCTCATCGCCGGTGGGCATGCATTCTTCGCCCTCGCCCTCGCCCTCGCCCTCACCTTCCCCTTCGCCCTCACCTTCCCCTTCGCCTTCGCCCTCACCTTCCCCTTCGCCTTCGCCCTCACCCTCACCTTCCCCTTCGCCTTCGCCCTCACCTTCCCCTTCGCCCTCGCCCTCGCCCTCGCCCTCGCCCTCACCTTCCCCCTCGCCCTCGCCCTCGCCTTCGCCCTCGCCTTCGCCCTCGCCCTCGCCCTCGCCCTCGCCCTCGCCCTCGCCTTCCCCTTCGCCTTCCCCTTCGCCCTCGCCTTCCCCTTCGCCCTCGCCTTCCCCACCGGAGCAGACACACGCGCCGTACTCGCCGTCGGCGCACACCTCTACACTGGACGTGCCATCGTCACACTCGCAGGCCCGCTGATCGCCATCGCTGCAGTCGTCTGAGGCGACCGAGCCAGCGCAGCCGGACAACAGCGCAACGAACGCCGCGGCCAGCCAGAACCCATACTTCGGTTGGTGCATCTGCTCCCTCCTCGAACCGAAAGATGCCGCGGTATCCTGCCCGCCCACCGGCGCCCGGTTCAACCCGAACAGAGAATGATGCCCGCGCTGAAAATACGGCAAACGGATGACAGCGCCGCGGGCGCCCTCGGGCTCAGCGCGTCGGCTGGCAGACCGGGCAGTAGAACGTGCTGCGTTGCTGCTGCAGCGCCCGGATGACGGTGGCCCCGCACTTGGGGCAGGGCCCGTCGGTGCGGCCGTAGATCTCGAAGGGGTTCTTCGCCGCGCGGTCCTGGATGTAGCGGATCTCACCCTCGCGCTCGCGGGCGAGGCTCTCGGTCATCGAGCGGTCGATGCCATCGGCGAGCCGGTCGAAGTCGGCGGCGCTGAGGTCGCACGCCCGGGTGAACGGGTTGATGCCGGCCATCCACAGCGCCTCGGCGGCGTAGATGTTGCCGACGCCCGCGACGAGCGCCTGGTCCATCAGCGCGACCTTGATCGCGCGCTTCGACCACTGCACCTGCTCGGCGAGCCCGCCCGGCGTCCGGCAGACGAGCAGCGCGTCGGGGCCGAGGCCGGTCACGGTCGGATGGACCCGCGCCTCGGCCGCCGGCAGCAGCCGCAGGTGGCCGAAGCGCCGCGGGTCGATGTAGTCCAGCCGCTGCCCGTCGTCGAGCGCGAGCTGAAGCCGGGTGCCCGACCGGGGCGTGGTATCGAGCGCGCTGCGCACCCACTTGCCGGTCATACCCAGGTGACTGAGCAGCGTCATCGACCCCGACAGGTCGATCAGCATCAGCTTGCCGTGGCGGCGCACACCTTCGAAGCGCCGGCCGGTGAGGCCGTCTTCGAGCGCGGCGGGCTCGATGTCGCGCAGCGGTGAGCCGGGCTTCGCCTCGGCCGCGGAGACGGTGCGGCCCACCGCCCACTCGCGCAGGCGGCGGGCGGCGAACTCGACCTCGGGCAGTTCGGGCATCGGTGGGTCTCGGTGGGTTGAGTCGTAGCGCTTCAGTCGTAGCGCTTGATGGCGCCGCTCTTGAGCTTGCCCTCGTAGTCCGACAGCTCGCGGCGGACCATGCCCGACAAGAGGAAGAGCCCCAGCACGTTGGGCACGCCCATGCCGAGCACCATCAGGTCGGAGAAGTCGAGGATGTTGGTGGCGGTGATGATCGAGCCGAGGAAGGTGAACACCAGAAAGAGCATGCGGTACATCAGCGGCGCGTTGTCGCCGAGCCGGTCGCCGAGCAGCCAGGTCCAGCAGCGCTCGCCGTAGTACGACCACGAGATCATCGTCGAGTAGGCGAAGCAGACCACCGCGAAGGCCAGCACATAGGGGAACCACGAGACGACCGAGCCCATGGCCAGCGAGGTCAGCGCGGCGCCCTGGTTGCTGGCGATCGCGTCGGCGAACACCGGGTTCGAGGCGTCGTAGGCGCCGGTGATGACGATGACCAGCGCGGTCATGGTGCAGACGATGACGGTGTCGATGAACGGCTCGAGCAGGGCGACGGCGCCCTCCTGCACCGGGTGGTCGACCCGGGCCGCCGCGTGGGCGATGGCCGCCGAGCCGATGCCGGCCTCGTTGCTGAAGGCCGCCCGCTTGATGCCGAGCACCAGCACGCCGATGAAGCCGCCGAACGCCGCGTCGGGGGCGAAGGCGCCCTGCACGATGGCCTGGAAGGCGCCGGGGACCGCGCTGGCGTTGGACAGCAGGATGTACAGGCAGGCGACGACATAGAGGGTGCACATCACCGGCACGATCTTGTCGGCCACGCTGGCGATGCGCTTGATGCCGCCGATGATCACGACGCCGACGAGCACCACCATCACGATGCCGTAGAGCCAGGGCATGCTGTCGAAGGCGGGCACCAGGGTCTTGATCTGGTCGAGGCTCTGCTTGACCTGGAACGAGTTGCCGCCGCCGAACGAGCCGCCGATGCACAGGACGGCGAACATCACCGCCAGCACCTTGCCCAGCCCGGCCATGCCGATGTCCTTGAGCCCGTCAGACAGGTAGTACATCGCGCCGCCCATCACCGAGCCGTCGGGCCGCTTGCGGCGATACTTCTGGCCCAGGGTGACCTCGGTGAACTTCGCCGACATGCCGAAGAGCCCGAAGATCGCCATCCAGAAGGTCGCGCCGGGCCCGCCGGTGCCCACCGCGATGGCGACGCCGGCGATGTTGCCCAGCCCGACGGTGGCCGAGAGCGCGGTGGCCAGCGCCTGGAAGTGCGTCACCTCGCCGTCGACCTTGGCGTTCGGGTCGTCGTAGCGCCCGCGCACCAGGTTGATCGCGTGCCCGAAGAACCGCACGTTGACGAAGCCCATGCGGAAGGTGAAGAAGACCGCGCCCGCCGCGAGCCACAGCACCACGAAGGGCATCTCGATGAACGGGATCGGGAAGAAGAGGACCTTGGCCACCGGCCCGACGACCCACTCCCCGAACCACGCGTCGGCCGCCGCCTCCCAATCCGACGACGCGGCGGCCTCCTGGGCGGCCGCCGCCATCGGCAGCAGGATGGTCAGTAGGGCGCCGACGGCGGCCCCGATGCGCGAGCGATTCATGCGTCCCCCTCAGGACTGTTGTGGCCGCCGATGATTCCGGCAGGCTCCCCGGGCGGTATTCGAGCCGGGCGACCGGCGATTGTCAACCAGCCGTCACCGAAGAGCGCCCGCGAGCGTCCCAGGGCGCCGGGCAGCGCCGACGCCGATGGTCGTCGGCGGGTATGGGCCGCTCTGCTGGACGTCGTGTCGGCGGTCGGTCACCATGGACGTCGCACGCCCGAGAGCATCGATGAACCGCCCTGACCTCGACCCCCCGCCGCCCGCTCGGGGGCTGCCGTGGGCCGCCTGGCCCATGGCGGTCCTCATCGCGCTGTTCGGCCTGTGGTGCGCGAGCGTGGTGGTGACGGTGGCCGATACCCGCGCCCGGGTCGAGGTGCGCGTCTCGTGGCTCATCGAGGCCCAGGGCCTGCAGCGGCAGGTCCAGGCGTTGGCGCTCGAGCCCGCGCCGGCCGCCGATCGCTGGCCCGCCGTCGTCGAGAGCCTGCGCGGCCTGCGCGATCGCATGACCGACGCCGAGGCCAGCGCGCGGCTGCGCTCGACCCTCGATCCGGCCATCGCCGCCGCCGAGGCCGGGCCGCCCGATCCGCAGCCGGTGCTCGACGGGCTCGACGCGCTCATCGGCGGCATCCGCGGAGAGACCGCCCGGCTGTCGGGGCAGCTCGGTCAACGCTTCGACGATCTGTATCTGCTCGCGGTGCTCGCGCTGGTGCTCGCGCTGCTGGGGCTGGCGGCCTACGTGATGGCCCACCGGCGGCGGATGACGGCCGACGCCTGGCGCCACGCGGCCGAAGAGGCCCGCGCCGCCGCCGAGCAGGCCCGGGGGGAAGCCGAGCGGGCCGGCGCGATGAAGGCCCGCTTCCTGGCCAATATGAGCCACGAGATCCGCACGCCGATGAACGGCGTCGTCGGCATGGCCAGCCTGCTGCTCGACGGCCCGCTCGAGCCCGACCAGCGGCTGCGCGCCGAGACCATCCACCACAGCGGCGAGCTCTTGCTGCGGGTGGTCGACGACATCCTCGACATCTCGAAGATGGAGGCCGGCTACGCGCTCATCGAGCCGGCGCCGTTCGAGCCGCGCCGGGTCATCGAAGACACCGCCCAGCTCGCCGCCGCCAACGCCCACCGCAAGGGCCTCGACCTCTACACCGTCATCGATCCACGCCTGCCCGAGCGGCTGCTCGGCGACGCTCAGCGGGTGCAGCAGATCGTGGGCAACCTGCTCAACAACGCGGTCAAGTTCACCGAGGCCGGCCGGGTGCTGCTGCGGGTCGACGCCGGCGACGGCATCCGCTTCGCGATCATCGACGACGGCCCGGGCATCGACGAGGCGGTCCGGGCGCGCATCTTCGCCCCGTTCGAGCAGGTCGCCGGCGCCCCGGGCACCGGCCTCGGCTTGTCCATCGCCCGCGAGCTCGCCGAGCGCATGGGCGGGCGCATCACCCTCGAAGACGGCCCGCGGGGCGGCAGCCGCTTCACCGTGACCCTGCCGCTGCCCGTGCTCGAGCAGGCGCAAGCCTCCGACCGGGCGCGCCCGGTGTGGATCGTCGACCCCGACGCCGACGGCCGGGCCGCGCTGCACGCCGCCGCGGTGCGCCTCGGCGTGCACCCGTCGTCCTTCGCGTCGGTCGAAGAGGCCCTCGGTGACCCGGCCGTGCGTGAAGGCCCGCTGCAGACGGTCTGGATCGTCGACCTCGCCGCCGTCGAAGACGCCGACGGGCATCAGCGGGGACGGCCGCTGCCGCCCGGCGCGCCGGTGGTCGTCGCCCACCCCGCCGGCATCGACGATACCCGCGTCCGGGCCGCGCGCATCGGCCGGCCCATCGCGCGCCCGGTGCGCCTCTCGGTGCTCGGCCGGGCCATCGAGCGGGTCGCGACCCCCCAGGGCGTGCGGCACCCGATCACCACCTCGGAGGCGCCGCGCCCGCAGCCGCTCGACGCCTCCGGCCTGCGGGTGCTGCTCGCCGAAGACAACCCGGTCAACCAGAAGGTCGCCCGCACGATGCTCGAGCGGTTCGGCTGCGACGTCTCGGTCGTCGGCGACGGCCGGGCGGCGGTCGAGGCGGTGAGCGGGGCGCACAAGCCGTTCCACCTCGTCTTGATGGACTGCGAGATGCCGCGCCTCGACGGCCTGGCGGCCACCGCCGAGATCCGCGCGGGCGAGGCCGGACAGGGGCGGGTGCCGATCGTGGCGCTCACCGCGAACGCGCTCGACGACGACCGCCGCCGCTGCCTCGAGGCGGGCATGAACGACTACATGGCCAAGCCGGTGACCCTCGACGCGCTCGAGCGGGTGGTGCGGGCCTGGCTGCCCACGCACATCGCCACCGCCGACCTGCCCGAGATCGACGACGAGCCACCCGATGAACCGCCGGGCGAAGGCATGCCATTCTGAGCCCCGATGGCATGCCTGGCGGGCGATCACATGCGATCCGCCGGGGCGAGCGCGGGCCCAGAAGCCCTGCCCCGAAATCGGATTACAGTTCATATACATATGATCACACGCCGCGCAGATTGTGGACCGTGGACCGTGGACCGTGGACCGTCGGCCCGCTTCGGGGCTGTTACGCCATGTCATGGCGAGTCATTGAACCCGCCGCCGAAGATCGGCATATTCACGGCATGTCTGCTCAGCCACCCACCCCGCTGCAGGTCGTGCTCGTCGACGACGATCCGACCGACGCCGAGCTGGTCATCGAGCTGCTCGACGAGCCGGCGAGCCGGCACATCGCGGTGCACCCCGTCGACAGCCTGAGCGCGCTGCGCGGGTACATGGCATCCGACGCCGCCCGGCCCGACGCGGTCCTGCTCGACCTGACGCTGCCCGAGAGCCGCGGCCTCGAGACCCTCGAGCGCGCCACGGCGCTGGTCGGCGGGCTGCCGATCGTGGTGCTGACCGGGCTGATGGACGACGACCTGGGCGCCCGGGCCATCGAAGTCGGCGCGCAGGACTATCTGCGCAAAGATCAGCTCGACGGGCCGCTGCTGGCGCGCGCCCTGCGCTTCGCCGTCGAGCGCAGCCGCAATCGGGCGCTGTTGGGCTCGGTGCTGCGCAGTCAGAGCGACGCGCTGCTGGTGGTCGATCGGCGGGGCCGGATCATGCTGCGCAACCCGGCGGCCGAGGCCCTCGTCGGCGCGCGGAAGACCGACTGGGCCCGCTGCATCACCCGCGGCGAAGAGGCCGCCGCCCTGCGCCGCGCCGCGGCCGCCGGCGCGGCGTACGAGGCCACGGTCACCGGCCCCGACGGGCGACACTTCGACGTGCGGGTCGGCCCGCTCGGCGACGGCGAGGCGGGCGGCGTCGTCGTCGTGCGCGACGTCAGCCGGGCGGTGCAGCGGCAGCAGCGCATCGAGCGGCTCAACGCCGCGCTGCAGCGGCACCTCGAACAGCAGACCGAGCTGCTGGCTCAGCTCGAAGAGGCCGACGCGCTGCGCACCCGCTTCGTCGACGCGGTGAGCCACGAGCTGCGCACGCCGTTGACCCCCATCAAGGGCTTCAGCGACCTGCTGCTGCGCAGCCGCCGCGACCCGCTCTCACCCCGGCAGACCTCGGCGGTCGAGGCGATCCACGCGTCGGCGGGTCGCCTGGAGCGCATCGTCGAGAGCATGCTCGACTTCCGGGCGCTGCAGCGCACCGCCGAGCCGCTGAGCCCCTCACCGGTCGACGTCCGCCGGCTGCTCGATCGGCTGGCCGAAGAGACCCGCCGACGCGTCGGTGGCCGACCGGTGCAGGTCGAGCTGATGCCCGGCGCGCTGCCCGCGCGGCTGCTGCTCGACGAGAGCCGGCTGACCGAAGCGCTGCTGCGCCTCGTCGACAACGCCGCCCGCTTCACCGCCAAGGGGCGTATCGCGCTCAGCGCCGAGTGGCGCGGCAGCGAGCTCGAGTGCGCGATCACCGATACCGGCGTGGGCATCCCGCGGGAGCACGTCGACGGGATCTTCACCGCCTTCTATCAGGTCGACCCGGGGCTCTCCGGGCAGCGGGGCGGCATCGGCCTGGGGCTGGCCCACGCGCGGGCGCTGGTGCGCTCGATGCGCGGTGATATCGCCGTCGAGAGCGCGCCGGGCGTCGGCTCGCGCTTCGTGGCCCGGGTGCCCGCCGTGCCGCACGGCCGCGCGGACGGGCCTGCGGACGGCGCGGCGAATACCGCGCCGACGACGGACTGCTGATGCCGCGCGAGGACGACCGGCCGATACTGGTCATCGAAGACGATCCCGACCACCGGCGCTTGATCGAGCTCGGCTTCGAGATGGCCGGCCTGCGCTGCGTGCTGTGCCCCGACGGCGACGCGGCGTTGGCCTGGCTCGATGGCAATACGCCGCGGGCCATCGTCAGCGACTGGCGCCTGCCGGGCGTGCACGGGCCGCCGCTCTTCGACGCGCTGCGGGCCCTGACCTCGGCGCCGCTCGTGCTGCTCAGCGCCTACGAGACCGGCGACCGGCTGCCGCCGAGTACCGTCTCGGCCCACCTGCGCAAGCCGTTCGACATGCAGGCGCTCGTCGATACGGTCATCCGCCTGTCGGGCGGGTGCGCGCCCGCCGTCGATCGACCGCTGCGCATCCTGCTCGTCGAAGACAACCCGGCCGACGCCGACCTGGTGCGCGAGGCCCTGGCCGACGGCACGGTGCCCCATGTGCTCGACGTGCTCGGCGACGGCGAGGCGATCATCGAGCGCCTGCACGGCGATACGCCGACGGCGGAGCCCGATCTGGTGCTGCTCGACCTCAACCTGCCGCGGCTCGACGGCTTCGAGGTGCTCGATCGACTGCGCGACGACCCGCGGACGCGCAGCCTGCCGGTGGTCATGCTGACGACCTCCGACGACCCCCACGACGTCGACGAAGCCTATCGCCGACGGGTCAACGCCTTCGTCAACAAGCCGTTCGAGATCGACCGCTTCATCGAGACGGTGCAGGACGTCGCCATCTATTGGGATCGGGTGGTCGTGCTCAGCTGTCGGGCGGGCTGATCCGCTCGGCGGGCCAGTCGAGCACGACCCGCAGGCCGCCGCCGAACGCGCCGCTGGCGAGGGCGATGCCCGCCGCATGGTTCTCTGCGACCCGGCGACACAGCGCCAGCCCCATGCCCGCGCCATCCGGCGCTCGAGCGGGCTCGAAGCGGGTGAACAAACCGAAGGCGCGCCCGCGCTGCGCGGGGTCGAGGCCGATGCCGTTGTCGGTCAGCGCGACGCGCAGCCGGCGACCCACCGCCCGGGCGTCGAAGTGCAGCCGCAGCGGCCGGTCGGCGGCGAAGGCGAACGCGTTGTCGACGATCTCGTGGATCAACAGCTCGAGCTGCCGCCCGTCGCCGAGCAGCCGGGGCACCGCGCCCAGATAGACCCGAACCGCGCCTCGCGGGTCGGCCACACCGGACGCGTCGAGCCCATCCGCAGGCCGCGCCCCGGGCCCTTCGAAGAGCGCCCCGGCGGCCCGCGCCTCGACCGCGCGCTGCACCATCCGACACAGTTCGACCGGCGCCTGCCCCGGCCCACGGCCCATGAGCCGGCTGTAGGTGCGCAAGGCCACCACCGAGCGCCGCATGCGGGCCCCGCCGAGCACCGCCGTCTCGAGGCTGCGCCGCCCGCGGGCGTCGAGCGCGTCGCCATAGTCGTCGTTGATGCGCTGCAGGTGGCCCATGACATCGCGCAGCGGCTCCTGCAGATCGTGGCTCGCCGCCCGGGTCAGCCGGCGCAGATCGGCGTCGCGGTCGTCGAGCGCCTGCTGCATGCGGGCGCGCTCGGTCAGGTCGGTCCAGTGGGCGACGATGCGCCGCTCGCCGCTCGCCGCTACCCGGACGGCCGCCGAGAAGAGCACCTCGAGCACCGATCCGTCGGCCCGCACGACGTCGTAGGGCACGCCGTCGACCCGACCGTCGATCAACAGCGCCTCGCGCACCTCGGCGGCCAGCGGCCGGACCTCATCGGCCAGCAGCGTATCCTCCGGGCGCCCGATCACCGCGCCCCGCTCGAAGCCGACCGCAGCGCACCAGCGGTCGGTCGCCGCCACGAGCCGCCCGTCGGGCCGCATCGCGTAGAGCAGCGCCGGGATGCCATCCCAGAAGTCCGCGGCGTCCGGCCCCGGCTCGGCGACTCCGCTCACGGGAAGTCCGCCGGACGGGGCAGATCGACGACCACCCGCGTGCCCGGACCGTCGCGGCCCTCGATGTGGATCCGCCCGTGGCAGCGCTGCACGATGCGCCGGCAGATCGCCAGCCCCAGGCCGCTGCCCTCCGCGTCGTGCGCGCCCAGCCGCCGCAGCGGCTCGAAGACCTCGTCCCGCTTGTCCTCGGGCACGCCGACCCCGTCGTCCTCGACCAGAATCCGCCAGCCGGTGGGCGACGCCGTGGCCGAGAGGCCGATCCACGGGCGCGCGCCGCTGCGGTGGTATTTCAGGCCGTTCTCGATCAGGTTCTGCACCAGCCGCACCAGCTGCGGCTCGACACCCCAGACCGCCGGCAGCCCGTCGTACTCGACGACGCCGCCGGTCTCGTCGATCCGGGCCTGCAGGTTCTCGACCGCCCGGGTGACGACCGCCGCCAGCTCGACGCGGGCCGGCGCCGACTCGCCGCGCCCGACGCGGGACCACGACAAGACGTCGCGCACGAGCGCCTGCATACGCCGCGCGCCCTCGGTGATGTGCCCCAGGTAGCGCAGGCCGCGGTCGTCGAGCCGATCGGCATAGCGCCGCTCGAGCAGGACGCTGAACGACGCCATCGAGCGCATCGGCGCCTGCAGGTCGTGGGAGACGATGTGAGCGAAGGCCTCGAGCTCGTCGTTCGACCGTGCCAGCAGCTCCGCGTGGCGCTCGAGCGCGGCCCGCAGCCGGTCGCCCTCCGTATCGTCGGTGGCCGAGAGCATGACGTGATCGCCGGCCCGATTGACCCGCATGCGATAGACCAGCTCAGCCCGCGCGCAATACCACTCGAAGGGTTGGCCCGCCGCCAGGTGATCGAGCAGATCCGCGCGCAGCTCGTCTGGCAACCACCGCGCCAGCGCGTCGTCCAGGGTGCCGCCGTCGTCGACGATACCCATGAGCCGCTCGGCCATCGGGTTGTGCGCGACGATGGGGGCCGTCAGCCCGCCAGCGGCGCCGGCGACGACGATCGCCACCGGCACGCTGCGGGCCAGCCCCGACCAGATCCGCAGCTGCTCGGCCTGCTCGACCGCGCCGGTGACATCCTCGAAGAAGACCGCCACCCGCCGCCCGGGCAGGCCGCGCAGGCTCATGCGATAGAAGCCACCCAGCCGGGGATCGCTCGAGTCGATGGGCCCGATGACATCCGCCGTGCCGCCGACGGCGACCCGATGGATCATGCGCAGGCGCTCGATGCTGTCGGGATCGGTGACCGCGTTGGCGAAGAGCTCACCGACGGTCCGCCCCACGCCCCGGCTCAAAGGGGCGCCGACCAGGGCGTCCATGGCGTCGTTGGCCATGACCAGCCGCATATCCGCCGGGCGCGCGGTGGGCGCGTGATAGACGGCCACCGCGATCGGCAACCCCTTTAAGAGCGCGTCCTTGGCGTCGTCGTCCAGCCGGGCCATCCGCAACCTCGCCGTACAATCGGATACGAACGGCAGAATGAGTCATCGGCCGCCCACGGTCAAGCGGCGGCCTGCGGCCAGCGCGACGAGGCCGAAGAGCCACAGCCACCCGGCGCCGCCGCCCGTTCGGGTCGCGCCGAGCGTCGCGACGCCACACTCCGGGCCGCAGTCGGGCGCGCGCGGCACCTCGCCGGCCGGATCCCACTCACCGATCGGCCCGGCGTCCGCCGGCGCAGCGGATGACATGTCCGGCATGATACAAGTCATGGCATCCGGCATGACACACACCATGGCATCGGGCATGGCATCCGGCATGGCGTCGGGCATGGCATCCGGCATGGCATCCGGCACCCCGGCGTCCTGCACGAAGCCCTCGCCGGGGCAGTCGCCGTCGCCGGGGCACGGATCACAGGCATCGCCGACGCCGTCGCCGTCGCGGTCGGCCTGGTTGCCATTGGCCGAATACACGCAGTTGTCGCAGACATCACCGATGCCATCGTCGTCGGCGTCGGCCTGATCGGGGTTGGGCTGCTCGGGGCAGTTGTCTTCGATGCCGCACGGATCGGGCCCGTCGACGAACGACTGGCAGCCATAGGTGTAGACGACGCGCAAGGCCATCACGCTCAGGCAGTGATGGGCCAGCGGCGAGAGACGCTCGGGGCCCTCGACCGCCGGCGATGGGAAGCCGCCCGTCGCCGGATCCTGCAGGGCCAGCAGCTCGATGGCGACGTCGAAGTAGAGCGAGGGGCCCATCTCGGGGAAGCCGAAGTCTTCGGGCGCATACCACGCGAGATCATCGGCGAAGTAGCGCCCGACGCCCAGATCGTAGGTGCGCACCCCCTGAGCCAGGATCCAGCGGGTCACCGGCGCGCGCGCCGCAGCGTGAGGACCGCGCAGGCCGGCGAGCCACGGGTTGCGATAGAGCCAGTACATCGCGTGCTGCACGTCCGGGTGCCCCGGCGAGCGGCGCAAGACGTCGCCGATCCACAGCGCGGCGGCGGTGGCGGCGGTGCTCGACGGCCCGCCCGGCGCGCCGGCCTGCCCGCGGTCGCCGTTGAGGCGGGCGCGGGTGAAGGCCCCGGCGGCGATCAGGCTGTGACGGGCCACCGCGACGCCCGCGCCGCCGTATTGCAGGGCGCGCGCCGCGAACAGCGTGGCGATGGCCGACGGCGGCTCGCCGGGCCGCGGCGACCACCCGCCGGGCTCCGAGGGGGGGTGGCTCTGGGCCCGGATCAGCGCGTCGATGCCGATCGCCAGCGCCTCGGAGACGCCGATCGCCGCGCCGAGGTCGTCCGCGCCGCCCATCAAGCGCCACGACGCCAGGGCCTGCAGCCCCGCGGCGAGCGCCATGACGTCCAGCGGGCCCTCCGCCGCCGACCAGACGGGCTCCCGCTCGAGCAGGCCGACGAGCAGCCGCCGCACCAGCTGCTGGTCGTCGGGCCGCAGTTCGTCGATGCCCGCCGCGAAGTTGCGCGGGCCCTCGACGAACACCAGGACGGCGAGGCCGTTGTCCCGGTGGCTGACGCCGTCGGCCAGCCCGGTGCCCGCCTCGCTGCGTCGGATGTGGTCCCGGCCGCGCTCGACGGCGTCTTCGACCGCGCAGTCGAAGGGTCGATCGGGGCCGCACTCCGCCGCCGCTGGCGGCGCGACGACGCAGAGGCTGGCGACGAGCAGGGCGAGTGTGCGTGCGAGGGCTGGGCGCATGGGGCCTCCGGCAGTGATGCGGGCGGGGCAGAGACGCGCGCCGCCGTCGGTGTCACCGCGCGTCGGGTCCGAGGCCGACGAGAAAGATCGAGCGCGAAAAAAGACCCGGCCCGCCGTCCGGGTACCCCATGCGAAACCCGACCCATCACGAGGTACCCGATGTTCACCCGCCACCGACTCTCCCCCGCCCTCGCGCTGACCATGGCCGCGCTCACCGGCTGCGCCGACATGCAGCCGGTCGAAGGCCCCGCGCCCGACGCCGACGAGCTGGCCCACGTCGCGGCCGAGCGCGCCGCCGACGAGCACGACGACGACCACGGCCACGCCGAGCACGTCGGCACGGCGCACCACGGGCTCTATGGCGACGTGCGCTACGCCAACCGTTGCACGGCCTCGGAGCGCCAGTTCCTCGACGAGACCATGCGATACGGCCGCATCGCCGCGGCCTCCGACGCCTTCGCCACCTGCGTCGACACCGCCATGCGGGTCGGCATCGGCAACGTCGGCCCCTATCGCGAGTGCGATGGCGACCCGTTCTACGGCGAGGCCCTCGACACCCAGATCGCCCAGGCCATCCAGACCGCGCAGAGCCTCAACGACGTGTGGATGGACTGCGCCGGCGGCAGCGGCAACGCCTCGACCGGCCTCGGCGCGCACGGGCACGACGACGACGAGCGCTTCTGGTGGGGCGAGTGGTTCCGCGACATCCTGCCGACCCTCGACGCACCCACCTGCGATACCGGCGCCGAGCCCTGCCGCTGGGCCCCCGAGCCGTGGCCCTTCAGCCAGGCGGCGGGCATCTCGTGGCACGAGGTGATGCATACCCACGGCTACACCCACGGGGCCAACGACCAGGCCAACGCCAAGACCGCCTGCGGCTACGACGGCTTCTCGGACGCCTACTTCCACTTCCAGCGCAATACGATCCCCTACATCGTCGGCAGCTGCCTCGACCGGGTGATCTGGGACTCGGCGAGCGTCTGCGGCGACGTGGCCGCCGGCTGCGGCGAAGGCGAGCTGCGGCTGATGGACGACTGGGGCAGCAACAGCTGCGCCTGCGTGCACGACCCGCGCATGGACGGCCTGGGGCTGATGGCCCTCGACACCGCGCGCAGCCTGGAGGCCACCGATCAGGTCAGCCCGGCGGATCGCATGGGCGCCTGGAACTACGGCACCGGCGACGATCTCTTGGGCCACGGCGACTTCGACGGCGACGGCCGCGACGAGATCCTCATCCGCAGCGGCTGGGGCTTCGGCATGATCGGCGGGGCGGGCAGCGACCTGCGCGCCGACCGGCTCTACGCCTGGGGCGCGCGGATCGACGGCTGGGTGCTCGCCGAGACCGACAGCCTGACCCCCATCGGCGACGTCGACGGCGACGGCCGGGCCGACATCCTCGTGCGCAGCGGCTGGGGCTTCGGCGTGCTGGGCTATGCGGGCGGCACCCTGCGCATGCACGGCGCGACCCCCTGGTACCGCTGGATCGGCAGCTACTACACCCGCCCGAGCGACGTCATCGTCGGCAGCGGCGACTTCGACGGCGACGGGCGCCACAGCCTGCTCATCCAGGGCTGGCACGGCCTCGCCCGTATCGAGCTGAACAACGGCGCCCTCGGCTCGCCGGAGGCCACGGTGGCCCAGGGGCATCGCATGGGCGGCTGGCTGTACAACCGCAGCGACGACATCGTCGGCATCGGCGACTTCGACGGCGACGGCGCCGACGAGCTCGCCATCCGCAGCGGCTGGGGGCTGGGCGTCGTCGACTTCGCCAACCGCTTCACGTCGATCCGCGAGCGCAGCTTCGGCTCGGTGCTGCAGCCCATCTGGAGCGGGCGAAGCGCGTGGGTCCTGCACGCCGACGACAGCTTCCCGGCGGTGGCCGACATGAACGGCGACGGCCGCGACGATCTGGTGGTCTTCGGGCCGACCCACATCGGCGTGCTCTCGCTGTACGCCGGCGACATCCGTGCCCGCACCCGCTACGCCAACGCCACCATGCTCAGCGGCGGCTGGCGGGTGCACACCGACGATACGGTCGAGGCGGTCGCGAACCTCGACGGCCATCGCGGCGAAGAGCTGGTGGTCACCAGCGGCTGGGGCATGGGTATCTTGAGCTTCGGCAATAACAACTACACGCTCATCGCCCACGACCTGACGCCCTTCGGTCGCATGGCCGGCACGTGGCTGCTCGCCGCCGGCGACGCGGTCTACACCACCGGCGACCTCAACGGCGACGGCCGCGAAGTCTTCCTGCTCGAGCGCGAGTAGCCCCGCCCGCCCTTCAGACTCTGCCTGCCCGCTACTTCCAGCCGCCCAGCGGCGGATACGACACCTTGAAGCTCGTGATCGGCCGCTCGGCGATGGTCTTCGCGTCGGGCATCGTCTTGCCCACCCCCGGCGCGTCGGTCACGTCGATGCGGTACCACAGCGCCGGCGCCGCGGGCCGCTTGCAGTCCACCGACTTGAAGGGATCGATGCCGTCGGTCGGCTGCTCCAACTCGAAGAGCGTGCAGGTCATGTCGGGCCACGCGGCGACGAGCTGGCCGTGGGTCGAACCCAGGCTGATGCCCTTCTCGTCGGCGATCGAGGCGTCGTCGATGTCGATGTCGATGCCGCCGTGGCCCGCGCCGAGCGTCATCAGGTGCTTGTTGTCGCGCCCGACCGCGAAGCTCTCGTAGGTGTCGCCTTCGGCCTCGAAGGTCTTGCGCTCGACGGTATAGCCCGGCAGCGCGGCCTTCAGCGCCGCCTCGTCGAGCGCGGTCTTCTCGGTGATCGGGCCCAGCGTCCGTGGCTTGACGACCAGCGGGGCGGGCTTCGGCGACTCCGCGGCTTTCTCGGGCGCCGTCTCGGGCGCCTTCTCCGCGGTTTTCTCGGGCGTCTTCTCGGGTGCCTTCTCCGCGGCTTTTTCGGGCGCCTTCTCGGCGGGTTGAGCGTCGTCTTTCTTGGGACCACAGGCCACGCAGAGGGCGGCCACGACGAGGGGGATGAGTGCCTTCATGCCGGCGACGGTATCACGGCCGGCCCGTGGGTCGAGTCGCTATCGTCGGCAGGGGCTGTGGGCAACGCGAGGGCGGTCCGCCCGCCGCAGGGCGCCCCGACTCCCTGCTTCGGCTTGGCCAGCGCGGCGGTCGACGATGTCCTGGAGCACGGGAAGGAGGGGCGCTTCGGCTGCGGCCAGGGCCTGCAGGCGGTCGACGGGGCGCCCTGCGTCGGTCGTCCCGCGGGCATGGTCGGGTGGTGCACGGGGCAGGTGCGGGGGGCAAGTGCGGGGGCCATCGCTCGGATCGCGTTGGCCGAGGATTGCGGCGTGGGTCTCGTCGCTCGGATCGTGTCGGCCAGGGATCTTGGTGTGGGTCTCGTCGCTCGGATCGCGTCGGCCAGGGATTTTGGTGTGGGTCTCGTCGCTCGGATCGTGTCGGCCAGGGATTTTGGTGTGGACCTCGTTGCTCGGATCGCGTCGGCCAGGGATTTTGAGGTGGGCCTCGTCGGCCAGATCGCGCCGGCGAGGGGTTTCGGCGCGGGTCTGCCGCGGCGGGTCTGGTTTGCCGGCCATGTCGGCGGTGGATCTCCCGCGGGATGTCTCATCGACGAGCCATCCCGCGGCAGGGCGGCCCCGAAATGGTTCGTCGGGCCCCCCCCGAGTACGGACATGTCCCCATCGGCCGCCCGATCGTCGAGGCTTCTCCGGGCAGACCTTCGGCCGAATGGCTGGACGTCGAGCCGCCTGCGGGCACAGCGCTCGGAGAATGTCTCGTCGCCGCGATCTCGGCGGGCACACCGCTCGCGGACGGCCCGTCGTCGAGGTTTCTCGCGGCACCGTGCGCGCAGATTGTCCGGCGGGCGTGAACCGGGCGGACAGGCAGCCGGTGCCATGGCCCGCCGCTGCGATCGGACGCAACCCGCCGCACCCGAATCCGCTCGGCGCCGGGCCATGCGTGGCCGGGGCAGGCGCCCGACGACTGGCCCTCCGACCGCCCCGCGGCACACCGACCGCAAAGCGGCGCGGGGCTGGTGTATGCTCCGGCCATCTCGACCCAGGCACGGTGAGGGCAGCCCATGGCTTTCAGTCTTCGACGCTATCTCGGCCTCGACGCCGGCGGGCGCGCGCGCACCGGCTCGGCCGCGGGGCAGCTCAAGTCGGTGGCCGAGTTCCTCGAGCACGTCGGCGCGACGCTGAAGGGCGAAGGCATCGCCGAGCGCGTCGCCGAGGCCGCGCCGTGGCTGGGCGCCATCGGCGAAGCGGCGCGCGAGTCGCTGCCGGCGGTCAAGTTCGTCGTCAAGCTCGCCGAGTCGCTCTCGAAGGTGAACGATCCCGACCAGCTGGCCTATCTGGCGTGCACGCTCGCGTTCCAGCGGTCGGTGCACGCGGCGGTGGCCCAGGTCGGGGATCCAGCGGGCACCGGCAGCGCGCCCGAGTGGCGGGCGAAGCCCGAGCTGGACGTACCGGCCGAGGGCATGCGCTTCGATGACCTGCGCTGGCAGTCGTTCGCGTCGAGCCGGTTCTATACCCACGGCGTCGCGCTGCTCGACGATCTGGCCGACGCGCTGGGCTATACCGAGGCGCAGCAGCGGCGGCTGCGCAGCGAGGTGCGGCTGCGGTTCCCCGCCGAGTTGAAGCGGCTGCTGTACAGCCCGCAGACCCGCGAGCGGTTCGCGGCGTTTGGTACGCGGCTGCAGCTGGGCGACGAGACCGAGCTGGCTCACCGGGCGCTGGGCGATCACATCGAGCTGCAGCGGCGGCTGTACGAGGAGCACCCGGTCTTCGGCGAGGAGCCCTTCTCGCTGGCGGATGTCTACGTCGATACCCAATGCGGCAAGCTGACGTGGAAGACGATCCGCGACCGCAAGCGCAAGGATCACGGGTTCAGCGAGTTCGCCGAGAAGGCCGGCGGGCGGCACGACCTGCTCACGACCGTGATGGATCTGATCGGTGACAAGGCGTTCGACGACGCGATCGTGATTCAAGGGCCGGCGGGCGCGGGCAAGAGCGCGTTCACGCTGCGGCTGGCGGCCGAGCTGAGCCGCGAGGGCCTCAAGCCGATCCGCGTCCGCTTCCGCGACCTCAAGCGCACGATGATCAACGTGATGGAGGCGCTGCGCGAGGCGATCCGGGTGCATGACGACCGGGAGGACGTCGAGCCGCCGCCGATGCCGCGGGATATCTTCCTCGACGGGGCGATCTTCGACGAGTCGGAGGACTACCGCGGGGCGAAGATCTGCCCGTGGGTATTGATTCTGGACGGCTGGGACGAGGTCAGCGTCTCGGCGCAGGGTTTTCGCAAGCACGTCGAGCACATCCTGGCGCAGGTGCGCGATCGCTTCGTCGATCGCTACAACCGGCCCAGGGTGCGGGTGGTGCTGACCGGGCGGCCGTCGACGGCGGTGACCGAGAGCTCGTTCCTCAAGGACAAGACGCGCGTGCTGACGCTGCGCAACCTGGAGCCCAAGAGCCTGGAGAGGCACCTGGCCCGGCTGGCGGAGTTCATGGGGCCGGCGGCCTGCAAGGGCTCATGGGCCGGGCGCTTCGGGCCGGTGGTCGCCGACTATCGCGAAGGCTGGGAGAAGGCGCGGGGCGAGGCGTCGCCGGCCGAGCGGGCGCGGCTGGAGGTGCTGGGCCTGCCGCTGCTGGCGCATCTGGCGGTGCGGCTGATGGTGGCCTGGCCCGATGATGACTTGAAGCCGCTGCTGGAGACGCCGACGACGCTGTATCGGCATCTGGTCGACCTGACCTGCCACCACGGCGGGCGCCATGGCGGCGATGACCGGCCGGACCTGCACATCGACGAGGATGAGCTGCGGCCGCTGCTGCGCGAGGTGGCGGTGGCGATGACCGCCTATGGGCGCGACGCGATCCCCTACGACGAGCTGGAGGATCGGCTGAACGAGCGCTACGCGGATCTGCTGGAGGCGGTGCAGGATCGGATCAACGACGAGCCGCTGGCGGCCTTGCTCGTCTCGTTCTTCTTCAAGGGCGGGCACAAGGACCTCGGCGCGGAGTTCACCCACAAGTCGTTCCGCGAGTTCTTGTTCGCCGAGGCGATCGTCGAGGCGCTGAAGGACTTCGGGCGGGAGAACGCGGCGTGCCCCGCCGAGAAGCCGGAGGCGGACTACTGGCGGGACTTCGAGTCAGATGATCCGCGGTACGACTGGAGCCGGCGGCTGGGCCGGCTGCTCGGGCCGCAGTGGATCACCCCGGAGGTTCGGGGGCACTTGCAAGCGCTGATCACCTGGGAGATGGAGCGCGCCGACGCCCTGGTCGCGGAGGCGCCGCCCGGGCGGCCGACCGCGCCGCTGGCGTTGGAGCGGTGGGCGGTCGTGCGGGATGGGCTGGCGGATCTCTGGGATTGGTGGGGCGAGGGCGTGCATCTGCGCGGGCAGCCGCGCATGAAGGGCAAGAAGCTCGAGGGCTTCGACGAGCCGCTGGTTGATGAATGGGTGCGCTGGGCGATGCCCCAGGCGGTCGCGCGGGGCGTCCGACCGACGCCTTATCGGACGACGACGATCGACGCGCACGTGGGAGACGGTCTCTGCACGTTGGCCGCGCTGGTGCACGCGCGGGTGCCCGAGTCGCCCGCGACGCAGGCAGCCGAGGTGCGACGCTACCAGTCGCAGAGGGAAGGCCAACGTGTCCGCTTTCGGCCAACAGGACGGCACGAGGGTTTTTTTCAGAACTATTGTGCGCGGATCAACGCGGCTGGCTTCCGGCCGGGAGGCCTATTCCCCTCTTACCTCTGCTTCAACTACGCGGACTTCGGTAGGAGCATGTTGGTGCGCGCAAGCCTGTTCTCGTGTAGCTTGAGATTCGCGCGACTTACTGGCGCTAGCATCCATCAGGCCAGCTTCGCATATGCGGACCTCTCCAATGCCAATCTCGACTACTCGATTGGTGCCTCCGTGTATGCGCATGGCTGCGATTTCTCGCAGGCTTCTCTTCGCAATGCGCGATGGCGCCACCCTTTGCTTGCCGGCAGCCACCTGACCCCCGAGCAACTTCAGGTCGCCGACATGTTCGAGCCCATCGGCCTGTAGTCCACGCCGAACAGCGACAGATAGCCCTGGAACGCTGCGCTGCAGCCGCTCGACGCGCGGTCGGCGCTGGCCACCGCACGCGCGATCCCCTATCTTCCCGCCGCCATCTCCCCCACCGCGCCCCCCGGAGGTCGACATGCACACCCTGCCCCGCTGGCTCCTGCCCCTGGCCCTGATCGCCGCCGGCTGCACGCCTTCGGGCGGCGGCAGCGGCAGCGACTGTCGCGAAGCGGACAACGCCTGCGCCGGCGGCTTCATCTGCGCGGCGATCGCCCTCGACACCTACGAGTGCCGCCCGCCGTGCAACGAGGGCCTGTGCCCGGTCGGCGAGCGCTGTGACCCGTTCTCGAACGCCTGCGTACCCGGCGACGCGCCCGCGGGTGACGCCGGGCCGATGAGCGACGCCGACCAGCCGCTGGACGGCGGCGCGGCCGACGCCGACCTGCAGGACGCCGGCTCGGCGGACGGCGCGGTGGCCCTGGACGCGGCGGCCGTCGACGCGGAGGCGCCGGTCGACGGCGGCCCGAACCTCGACGCGCGGGCCTTCGACGCGGCGGACGACCCGGATGGCTTCGATCCGGGCGACGCGATCGCGGCCAGGGACGGCTTCGAGCAGGTCGACGGCTTCTGGGCACCGGACGGCGGCTTCGAACCCGACGCAGCGCAGCCGCTCTCGCTGATGGAGGGCGACTGGCGGGTGGAGGTCTTCCTGGCGTCGGACAACCCGGTGATGATGCTGCTGCGGCTGACGGTGATCGACGGCCGCTCGCCGGTGCTCAACGCCGTGCGCAACTACTGCGACGGCGAGCCATGCTCGAACGACAGCCCGCGCGCCTGGGGGCCGGTCGACGAGTCGACCAACGACATCGAAGTGGTCTTCGAGGGCGACTTCATGGACTTGATCGTGTTCGGCGGGCTGCCGCTCACCTCAGAGGCCAGCCCCTACGGCGAAGAGATGGACCTCTTCGAGCTGACCCTGCAGGGGCGGATGATCGGCGCGGGGCGGGTCTGCGGGGTGGCCTTCGTCCGCTTCGGCGTGCGCGACGGCGACCCCTTCGGCCTCGAGGGCGTGCCTTTCCGCCTGGAGCACGTGGGCGAGTGGCAGCGCCGCGGGCCCGACGCCGACGAGATCTTCGGCTGCGAGCCCTGACGCTCGGCCGACGGCGCGGGCTCACATCTTCCAGTCTTCGGGCAGCGCGATGGTGTAGCCCAGCTTGACGGTCTCTTCGCCGCCACGGGGCACCTTCACCTCGAAGGTCACCAGCCCGGTCAGCTTGTCGAGCGCGTGGCCCTTGGTGGTCTTCTTGCCGTCGATGCGCACCTTGACGTCGTCGACCTTGCTCACCGGGATGTTCTCCCGCAGCTCGACGGTGGCCGCCTTCTTGTTGGTGCTGCGCACGGTGAACGAGAAGGCCCGCGGCAGGGTGCGGGTGCTGCTGAGGAAGCCCGGGTCGCGGGTGCGGTCGTCGAGCACCACCCGCTCGACGCGCAGCGAGGCGTCGATGCCCAGCGAGGCCTCGATGGGGCCGCCGGGGCCGGTGTGCTCCAGCGCTTGCGTGCCGACGAAGCTGTCGCCGCGCCAGGTGTGCAGCCGGCCGGCGAGCAGCGGATAGCGCGCCGGGTTGTCGAACTTCACCAGCCGGTAGACGTGGCCCGTGCGCTTGGGCACCGCCACGTAGCGCGCCTCGCCCCGGGTGCGGATGCGGTCGATGGGCACCCAGTACGGCCGGCCGTCGCTGCGGATGTCGACCCGATTGGGCAGGGTCCAGGTGACCGACTGGCCCTTGTCGTCGAGCGCCGCGCCGCTGGGATCGCCGCCGGCCTGAGCCTGATCGTCGCGCTTGAGCGTACGCCGCCGCTCGCGGGCCTGCACCAGCACCTTGCCCTCGGCCTTCTTGCGCCCGCCGACCCGCAGCGGCGCGGGGGTCGGCGCCTCGACGCCGAGCCAGGGGCGCGCGCTCGACAAGACCAGGGTGGCGCCCTTCCAGTCTTCGCCGGTGGCCTGCTGAACCGCGGCGCCGATGCCCAGGGTCACCCGGCCCTTGCCGACGGTCGAGCCGAAGCGCAGGTCGTACTCGGGCTTCCAGGTGGCGCCGGGCACCACGTACGAGAGGGTCACGGTGGCCCGGCCGACCTTGCCGCAGTCGACGGCGACCTCGGCCTGCCACGCCTGATCGGCGCCGAGGCCGGCGAGCGCGTCGAAGCGCCGCTGCACCAGCGCCCGCTCGCGCTCGACCTTGCGCCGCTCGTCTTCGATGTCCTGGCGGGTCCCGACCCGGGTCAGCGCCGCCGCGCGGAAGCGGTCGAGGGCCTTGGCCCAGCGGTCGACCGGCGGCTTGCCGCTGCGGGCCTCGCGGGCGACGGTGGTGCCGAAGAAGCCGATGAAGCGCTGCACGTCGGCCTCGGCGGCGTCGAGGGCCTGGGTGCGCAGGGACAAGGCGCGCAGCTGGTCGTCGAAGACCTCGAGCTGCGCTTCGAGCGGGGCGAGGCGCTCGTCGCGCTCCGGGCCGTGCTCGACGAGGCGCGAGACGACGCCGACCGCGGTCGCGCCGCCCGCCGCGTCTCCGCGCAGGGTGCGCTCGACCAGGGTGCGCGGCAGCGGGCCGAACTGCGCCCGGGCCTCGCCCTTCTCGCAGCGTACGGTTGTCTTGCGGGTGACCTGCGCCCGGTCGCCGTAGACCACGACCCGATCGATGGGATCGGCCCGCTCGGCGAGGGCGAGGGACGGCAGGGCGAGCGCCAGCAGACAGAGGCCGGCGATTGACTGGATATGGGTCATCGTCGTGGTCCTCATCGCTGGTAGAGCTGCCAGTCCGCCGGGCGGCGGATGGTGTATTCGAAGCGCACGGTGCTCACCTCGCCGGCGGGCACCTCGAGTTCGAAGGTCATGCGGCCCGCCTCGTCGACGCTGGCCGGCTTGGGCGCGGTCTTGCCCCGCTTCACGCTCACGTCGTCGACGACGCCGCCGAGCGGCCACTGCTCGACCACCCGGATGGTGATCGCCCGCCGCTTGTCGTTGGCCACGTCGATCTCGGTCACGTAGGTGGTGATGTCTTCCTTGCCGATGAGCCCCTCGGTCCTGGTCTTGGGCACCACCCGGCGCTCGATGCGGATGTCTTCGTCGGCGCCCAGCGGCAGCTGCAGCTCGCCGCCCGATCCGGTGGTCTGCAGGGCGCCGGTGCCCACGTAGTCGGCGCCGGTGAAGATGTCGACCGGGCCGGCCAGAATCGGCGTGCTGCGGGTATTGCGCACGCTGGCGGCGAGGTAGGCGGTGGGGCGCAGCGCGGGGGCGACCTCGTAGCGGGTGGTCACCGGGTAGCGCTCGGCGCTGAGCGGCACGGCGTAGGTCTCGGGGTCGGAGGGCACCGAGGCGCGGGTCACGGCGGTCCAGACGTAGTCCAGCCCGCCGGCGAGCACCGCGGGCAGGTTGCGGTCGCCGAAGCGCGGGCGGGTATCGCGGCTCTGCTCGAAGAGGTCGAGCGGCGTGCGGCGCATCGGCTTGCCCGCCGAGCGGCCGGCGCCCCGCAGAGAGACCGACTCGGCCACCGCCATCTCGCCGGCGACCTCGGCGTCGTCGAAGCTCATCTCGGTGCGCTCGGCGTAGGCCGGCGCGGGCGGCGGCGCGGACTGCACCCGCGGTCGGCGCTTGGGCGCGGCGCCCAGCTTGACCCCCGCCCCGGCGCCGTAGGCGACGCCGCCGCCGCCGCGACCGACGCCCGACATGCCCAGGCCGCCGACGCCCATGCCCTGGCTGACGAGGCCGGCTTCGAGGCTGGGCGCGTTGTACGAGAGGGCGACGGAGACGCGATCCTGCAGCGTCTCGAGCCGGGCCTGACGCACGACGTCGGCCGGGTCGATGGTCGGCGCGCCGCCGGTGAGCGGGCGGCCGGCGGTGTCGCGCTGAGCCCGCGGCTGCGGGGTGAAGTCGCGGCTCTCGCCGAGGGTCCAGGTGTCGAGGCGCGGCGCGGCGATGCCCTGGCCGGGCACGGCCGTGGAGAACGCCAGCGAGACGTCCTGCCAGTCTTCGCCGGTGGTCTGGGTCACCCGGGCGGCGGTGCGCAGGGTGACCTGCTTGCCGTCCTCGGCCAGTTCGACGGCGTAGGCCGGCTTCCACGAGGCGCCGCCGACGAAGTAGTCGACGGTCACGACCGGGTTGGCCGATCCCACGTCGAGCACCGCGAGCACCTCGACCCGCTGCACCGGCGTGAAGGCTTCGGCGTCGTAGCGGGCGAGCGCCTCGCGGGCTTTCTCGAGCTCTTCGGTGAGCGTCTCGGCCTGCTCTTCGATGGTCTTCATCTCGGCGAGGATGTCGCCGCGGCGCTGCTCGACGAAGCGGGTGGTCGTCTGCCAGCCATCGGCGACCGTCGGCGGCGCGGTCACGTCGGCGGGCACGTCGGCGGGGCCGATCTGGATCAAGCCCAGCTCGTTCTCGAGCACGGTCCGCCGGCCCTGCAGCCGCGCGAGGTCGCTGCCGAGGCGCTCGATCTGCTCGACGAGCGTATCGATGGCGTCGATGCCAGCGCGGATGCGCTCGACGGGCGCCGCCTCGACCCGCAGCACGGTGGCGCCTTTGGCCCCGACCCGCAGGGTATCGAGCAGGGTGGTGCCGGGCAGATCGTCGAGCCGCACGGCGCGCACGCCCGGCGCGAGCTTCGCCCGGCCCTGGCGGGTGATGCGCGCCCGATCGCTGTAGACGACGACGGCGTCGATGGGTGTGGCGACCGCCGCCGCGGTCTCGTAGAGGGCCGGCCCGGCGGCCACCGCGGGCACGTCGGCCGCCTGCGGGGTCTGCGGCCCGAGCAGCAAGCTGGCGCCGAGGGCCGCGGCCAGGGGGATCGATCTCGGATGCATGGGGTCTCCTCGCGCCCGACGCCACCGGCCGGGCCCGAGGAAGACAGCACGGACCGCGTTCGGGTCCAAGGGAAATGTATTTCGTCCGGGGACGGCCGGCCGGCCTGCCGCGGCTCAGCGGCAGACGTCGACCGTCGAACCCCAGCCGTAGTCGCCGCCGACGTCCTGCACGCACGTCAGGCCGTCGCCGCATTCGTCGTGGCCGTCGCAGTCGCCGAGCTCGTAGCCACACGTGCAGGCGGCCGAGCAGTGGCTGAGCGATCCGGGCGCGCCGGCGTGGCAGCCGGCGTCGCTCTCGATGACGCGCAGGTTCCAGTCGGCGGGGCCGCTGTAGACATGCACCATCACATAGTGGGTGCCATTGCTGGTCGGCGTGATGCTGCAGACCTCTTCGGCGCTGCCCGAGAGATAGGGGCGGCAGTCCCATTGGGACAGGTTCACCGGCGATGTATCGCGGCTGTAGAGATCGGCGTCGCCGTCGGTGCTGCGCAGGATGATGTCATAGCGCTGACCGGCGGTGACCGAGAAGCTGACGGTGGTCTTCTTGTCGGTCACCTGATCGGTGGCCTCCCACAGCTCGTAGCATGGCACGAGGCACCCGTCGTCCTCGGGTCCCATCAACAGCGGCGCGAGCCCCGCCAGCAAGAGCAGCGGCAATAGATCGAACAGTCTGGCCCTCATGCCCGGTCCTCCTGGGTCGTGTGCTGCCCAGCATGCCATCCGGGCCCATGCCGTTCAATGGCATGCGTGCATCGCTTCGATCCCATACGCTTCAGCGGGCCCGGGGCAGCGTCAGGCTGGGGCAGCGTCAGGCTGGGGCAGTGTCAGGGTTCGAGGGTCGGGCAGGCGGCGCAGCCGGCGCCGTCGAGGGCGTAGCAGGCGACGCAGTCGCAGAACGTGCGAAAGAGCGTGCAGGCGACCGGCGTGCTCGCCCCGGCCTCGTCGACATAGCCGTGCCCGAGGATCCCGCGGGCCTCGTAGACCGGCGACTGACCCAACGCGAACGCCATGAGCAGCAGGTAGGGCGAGTCCCCTTCGAGGCCGCCGTTGGCCAATACGTGCTGGTAGCTGCCGAGGGCGTCGGTCCGCTCGACGATCGTCTCTTCGACCATTGTAGCGACGCGGTAGCGCCAGACGCGGAAGCTGCCGTCGGGCTGCGCGTCGACGCCCATCTCGATCGTCTCGTCGCCGAAGCCGAGCCGACCCAGCACCGGGTCGTAGACCAGATAGATCTCGTCCTGCTCGCCCTCCTGCTCGGCGATGAAGACCGTCGTCTGCCCGCCCAGGCTCTGGGGCTCGACCTGCTCCTCGATGCGCAGCGTCTGCGAGCCGAGCCCCTCGACGTGGATGGTGCCTTCGCCGGTCGCGACGGCGATGCCGTCGTCTTCGATCACGAACTGCGTGCCGTCCCAGCCTTCGAAGCCGCTCGTGGTGATGCCCCAGGTGCTCGCCAGGTAGTTCGTCGCCGGGTCCCCCGACGCCTCATCCTCCGCGCAGCCGAGGCCCAGCGGGGCGGCGAGAAGGGCCAGTAGGGCGATCGTGCTGTGTCTCATCGGTCTTCTCCGGTACAGGTTTCCAGGTGTCGATACGGGCGGAGCTGCGGGCCCCGTCTCGGATTTTGAAGCGCGACGACTGTTGCCGGTGCAACAACCGGCGACGCGGGGCGATCGCCTCGCGGGCGGGCGATGCCCATCTGGCGGGCGCGCGGTCGAGCGCAGCGCGCGCCAGCCCGGCTTCAGCGGGCCAGCGGCACCCCGAAGACCCGCCAGCCGCGCCACGCGTCGTCGCCCGAGCGTCGCATGTCGGCGATGGTGGCCCGCATCGCCGCCGCCGGTCGCTCGGCGCCGCCCGCCCGGTGGAACGCCTCGACGAAGCGGGCGGCCTCGTCGACGCCCAGCACCCGATCGGCAGCCACGACATGCGCCGCGCCGGCGAGCAGGAAGCCTTCGGCGAGGCCCATCGACTCGGCGCGGCTCAGCGCTTCGGGCACGCCGGTCTCGCACCCGCTGAGCACGACGGTGCCGACCCGCGGGCGGGTCGCGAGCACGTCGGCCAGGGTCAGGACCTCGTCGCGGGCCATGCGCAGGTGCGCCTGCCACGGCTCGCCGCGGCCGATGACGCCGTGGCCGTCGAAGTGGAACCAGCGGGCGCCGTCGAGCCGATCGAGCACGGCCTGTCGGGTCGCGGCTTCGCCCACCAGCGGCGCGAGGCCGGCCCGGCGGGCGATGGCCACCGCCGCCGCGCGCGATCCGGGCAGCGTGCCGTCGGGGTCGGCGACGACCACCGGCGGGCCGTCGGGCAGCGCGCCGACCCCGCGGCGCAGCCAGCCGGCGAAAGGCAGCCAGGCCAACTCGACCCGCTCGCCCCATGTCGCGCCGTCGGGATCGCCGGGGTCGATCGGGCGCTCGGCGAGGGTGCGAGCCGCCGGCAGCCCGCCGTCGATGACGTAGATCCGCCGCTGGTTGCGCAGCGTAGCGCGCCATGGGCCGAGCGGCGCGTCGGGGTCGATGGCGGGCCGGTGCTCGACGCGCCCGTCGACCACCAGGAAGCCGTGCCACCGCCCGCGCAACTCGAAGAGGCTGATCAAGGCGGTGTCGGCGGGCACCAGGGCCGTGGGCTCGCCGGGGTCGCCGGCGTCGAGCGGCGCGTGGCTGTCGAGCCAGGCATAGGCCTCGTCGAAGCGTCGCCGGGCGGCGCGGCGGGCGTCGTCGAGCCGTTCGAGGGCGGCGGCGCGCTCGGCGTCGAGGGCGAAGGTCAGCTCGGACTCGGCGACGTCGACGGCCCGGCGCGCCGCCCCCCACGCCGAGACGCGGCGCTGCCACTCGGCCAGCGCCGCGGGGGCCAGGCCGTCGAGCCGGGCGTCGGCGGCGAGGGCGCGCAGGGTCGGAGCGCGGGCGGCGTCCATCGCCCGGAAGGCCTCGGCGACAGCGCCGCGGTCGAGCAGCGCCGTCACCAGATCGTCGACCAGCGCCCGGCGGTCGGCGAGGAAGGCGCTGTGGCTGCTCGACAGCGACGTGCGCCCGGCGAGCCGACGGGTCATGGCGAGCGCCGACCGCCAGCGACCGACCGCCTCGTCCACCCGCCCGGCGGCCTTCAGCGCCCGCCCCTGCCCGTAGAGGGCCTGCCAGGCTTCGATCGAGTCACCGTCGTCGACCTCGCGCCGCGCCCGCGCCGCCGCCCGTTCGAACAGCGTCAGCGCGGCGGATGCGTGCCCTTCGGCCAGCGCCACCTCCCCTTCGAGCAGGTCGAGGAAGGCCGGCCACAGCCCGCCGCCCTCCGGGTCGAGCCGGCGGGCCTCGGCGAGCGCGGCGCGGGCCTCGGGCACCGCCCCGGCGAGCAGGGCGGCCAAGGCCAGGTTGGTCTGCAGGTTGGCCGCGGACGCCGGTGAGATGTCGGCGGGCAGGCGAGCGCTCTCGTCGGCCAGCCGCTGGCGGATCGCCGGGTAGTCCGGCTCGATCGCGCCGGCGCGCATCGCCTGGAGCCGGATCCAGGCCCGGTTGACCCGCGCGCGGAAGGCGTCGGCCGGGTCGGTGGCCGAGATCGGCATCGCCTCGTGGATGGCCAGCGCTTCGGCGTAGCGGCCGAGCATCTCGTAGAGGTTGGCCAGCGCCAGCCGGCCGACCCGCGCGTGCCGTGAGCGGCCGAGGCTGCGCATGCCGGCGATGGCCGCTTCGAGGCCCTGTTCGGCGGCCTGGAAGCGGCCGAGCTCCATGTCGACCAGCGCCAGTCGATAGGCCGACGAGGAGCGGGTCTCGTCGTCGTCGACGACGGCGTTGAGCGCGGCGATCCAGGCTTCGAAGCGGGCGGCGTGGTCGTGCATCCGACGGTGCCGGGCGTAGTGGCCCGCCGCGCCGAGGCAGGCCATCGCGTCGGTGGGGCGGCCGGCCTGCATCCAGGCGGCCGAGGCGTCGAGCATGCCGTCGATGGCGGCGGGCGTATCGCCGCGGCGCGAGGCTTCGATGGCCGACCGGGTGGCGGCCTCGGCCTCGGCGTGCGGTGATCCGACGGGGGGCTCGGGCCAGTCGAGCCAGACGCCGTCGAGGGTGGCCGCGCGGCCGTCGCCGGCGACGAGCGTCAGCTGCCCGGGTCCGGCGGCGGGCGGCCACAGCGGGATCAGGGTGACGCGCTCGGCCCCGTCGATGGCTTCGCCCGCGCTGCTCGCCAGCGGCACGATCCGGCCGTCGGCGGCCAGCCAGTGAGCGTCGAGGGGCGGCGCCGGGCCGCGGAAGCGCACGCGCAGGGCGTGATCGGCGTCGAAGGCGGGCAGCAGGCGGTCGCCGCTGAAGACCAGGGCGCGGCGGCCGACGAGCTCGGCGGCCAGCGGCGGGCGCGCGTCGGGCGCCGGCGGATCGGTCGGGCTGCAGGCCACCGCCCACGCGGCGGTGGTGAGCGCCGCGAGCGTGAGCGCACCGCACCGAACCCGCCGCTGCATCATGGGCTGGGTGACCGGATCATGGGCTCGATGACTGGATCATGGGCTCTGCGACAGCACCTGGAGCTCGACCTCGCGGCGCACGGTCTTCGCCCCGGCCTTCTCCGGGTCGAGTTCGAACTCGAGGCTGATCTCGAGGGTCTTGTCGGCCTTGATCGGCGGCGGCAGACCGATGTCCTTCTCGTCGAGCTTCAGCGTGGTGACCGGCGCCGTCGGCAGGCCGCTGACCGGCAGGAACAGCGTGGCCTTCTCGGGGCCGCTGCGGAAGACGAGCCGCGGGTTCTTCACCGTCGCCGAGTCGCCGAGGTCGATGGTCGCCCGCAGGTCGCCCTTGACCGCCGAGGCGTCGAGCAGGAAGCGGCACGGCACCATGCAGCCGTTGTCGCCGGGCTGCGGCCCCGCCGATCCGGCGGCGTAGCGGTCCATCGGGATGCGCGCGCCGTTGCCCGGCTTGGGCCCGGCGCCACGGGTGCGGGGCACGAGGCGGCCGGGGCGGATCGGGCTCACCGGGCGGGGGCGGATCCGCCCCGGCTCGCGAACCAGCTTGCGTGGCGCCGGCAGCAGCTCGCCGCGCGGGCACGGGCCGAGGAAGCGCGCCCGGGTGCCGGGCAGCGCGTTGACCGGGCACGTCGACAGCCGCCCGTTGAGCCAGCCGAGCTTGTCGGCGCTGGGGCTGTTGGCCAAGGCGCCGCTGACCAGCGCGGTCGCGCCCGAGGTGCCGGTCAACAGCACGGGCACGACCTTGCTGAGGGACGCCGGGCGCTGGGTGGGCACCCGCAGGCCGGGCGCGTAGAGGTCGGGGCGGTTGTTGGGGCCCATGCCGACGCCCAGCTCGGGCACCGGCCGCCGGCCGTAGGCGCCCACCGCGATGAGATGCGGCATCTGCCGGGTCCACGCGGCGGGGTAGAACATCGCCGCGGGCTTGGTCGGCGTGCCCAGCGGCGCACCGGGCGCGGCCCGCCGGTTGCCGGCGGCGGCGACGAAGGTGATGCCCCGCTCGCCGAGCGCGTTCATCCACGCCTGCACGACGCTGCCCGAGGGGGACTCGTTGTCCCGGCAGACCGCCGCGCGGCTGCGGGAGAAGTGATTGAGCACCCGCGGGCTGGGGCCGGCCACCGGCGCCTCGCGCTGCATCTGTCGGGGCCAGCCGAGGCTCAGGTTGACCACCAGCGGCGCGCCGGCGGCGTCGGCGGCGGCGCGGGCGATGGCGTGGGCGACCTGGCCGATGGGCGAGCCGAGCGCCGCCGGATCGAGGGCGGTGTAGTAGCGGATCTCGGCCCGCGGCGCGGCCCGGCGCACGAGCAGGCCGACCGCGTCGGCGTGCGCGTAGTCGAGGGAGGCCGCGCTGACCGGCCCGTCCCCCACCCCGGCCCGGGGCCGCACCACGGCGTCGCCTTCGTGGGTGTGCGGGCCGTCGATGATCGCGACCACGCCCGCCTGCCGACCGGCGGCGGGCGGCGCGGCGTGGTTGACGACATCGGTGGCCCAGTCGCCGAGCACCGAGGCGTCGCAGGCGCGGCTGACGTGGAAGTCCCGCCGGGCGCGCTCGCCGTAGGTCTCGTCGAGCATCCAGCGCAGCGTGCCGATGGCGTCGCAGATGGCGTTGTCGCCCAGCGAGAGGGTGCGCCCGCCGCCATCGACGAAGCTCAGCTCCATGTGGCGGCCGGACAGCTCCGGCACCCGGGCCCGGTTGGCGGTCTCTTGATCGACGATGCGGCGCACGACGGGGCGACACTGCCCGGCCTCGAGCCCGAACCAGGCGCAGATGTTCGGCGCCTCCCGCATCCGGTCGGTCATCTGGCGGCTCCACCGCTCGAGATCGACCGCCTGGCGCGCCTCGCCGACGTAGTCGATGACCAGCCGATCGGTGCGGCAGGGCCGGGCGCGCCCGTCGCCGGCGGCCCGATCGTCGAACCGTCTCGCGTCACGGGGTTGTTCCTCGACTTCGAAGCCGACGGGCACCTCGGCCTGGCCGGGCTGGGCCAGGGCTGTTTCGGCGCCGAGCAGGCCGACGGCGATCAGCAGCAGTCGGGCCGGCAGATGTGGGGCCAGCAGAGGTCGTGGGGGCGTCGTCGCGCGCATGTTCACGCTCCTTGCCGCGGGGCGGCATCAGTGTAGTCGGATGAACGGGGACATCGGTAGCTTCGGCCGCGGCGGCGTTCACCGGTCGCCGTACTCGATGTCGACCCGATGCCAGCGCACGCCGCCGATCGCGGCGCCGTCGGCCGGCGGCTCGATCCCGACGGCGTCGTCGAGGGCCGCGTCGACGGCGGCGATGCCGACGTAGAGCGCGCGGGGGCCGTAGCGCTCGCCGAACAGCGCGTCTGCGCGGCTCTCGAGCACGACCGCGCCGCCGCCGCGCATCGTGATCGCGTCGGCCGGCAGGGGCGCCAGCGGTGCACCCGGCGGCGCGCTCTCGTAGGCCCGGACCGGCAGCGCGACGTCGAGCCGCGCGGCGGGCTTGATGATCCAACGCAGGCGGCTGGTGGGCACGAAGCGGGTACCCGACGTCGGGGCGGACTTGTCGAGCGCGACCGCGCCGGCGATCGGCGTGGCGTCGAAGCCGGCGGGCGGCAGCGGGTGGGCCGGGCGCAGGACGGTCAGCATCACGGCGGCCGCCAGGGCGACGATGGCGCCAACGGCGGCCGGCCGAATCCACCGTCGGCGCCGCGGCGCGGCGCTGTCGACCATACGGGCGACCAGCGCGGGCGCCAGGGGTTCGCTCAGGTGGGGCACCAGCGCGCGGCAGCCGGCGCACTCGGCCAGATGGGCCGCCACGGCATCGGCATGCGCGTCGTCGGCCCCCGGATCATCGTGCGGCCGCTGGAGCCACTGACCGATCAGGCCCACGTCGAACGGCGGATCGAGGATGCAGCCATCGTCGACCGGCTCGGCGGGGGCCACGGCGCGCAGGCGGCGCTCGAAGTCGTCGAGCTCGGCGTCGGTCGGTGAAGGGTTCAGGGCAGCCTCGCGGGATCGGGGTGGCGCGTGGTCGAACACCAGAAGCTATGGCGCCGACGCTGCAGGTCTTGCGCTCTTTCTTCGAAATTCGAGGGCCGCCTTCTTGATCTTGTGCCGCCAGCCGTACACCGCGTTGGCCGTCAGGCCGATCTGCTCGGCGATGCGATCGGGCGGCAGGCCGTCGACGAAGAGCAGCTTGAGCACCAGCCGACCGCGGGGCGGCAGCGTCTCGTCCAGGTGGCGCCAGACCGCGGCGAGCTGGTCCCGCTCGGCGGTGGCTTCGTCGGGGCGGCTGCCGCCCGCGGCGTGCGGCGCCGCTTCGAGGCCGGCGAAACCGCCGACGGGGCGTCGCTTCTGAGCCGAGTCCTTCTGCACCAGATCGCCGATGACCTGCCCGGCGATCATGTTGACGAAGCCGCCGAGGGTCTTGCCCCGCTCGGGGTCGTACATCCGCAGCTTGTGACCGTCGTCGGCCAGCAGGCGGCACCAGATCTCGTGCATGAGGTCTTCGGGGTCGTGCCCCGCCAGGCGCCGTCCGCGGCTGCTGCGCAAGACCCGCGCCCGGATGTAGGGCCCCACCCGCTCGGTCAGCGCGAGCGCGGCGGCCCGGTCACAACCGAGGGCTTCGTCGATCAGCGCGAGGTCGTCGAGGCCGCGGGCCCGCGCGAGGCGGCCGGCGGGCACCATGACCGCGGACAAGGCGAGGAGAGCGAGGCAGGCCGGTGGCATGACCGACAGAAGAATCGGCGCGGCATCGCCTGTCAAGCGGGGGACATCCGTCGGGGTCAGCCCCGAGGGGCGGGCCCAGGGCCGGGCGCGACCGCCCGCCCCTACTCTTCGGCGAACCGATCGTCCTTGCCGCGAAAGATCAAACGCACCGGCGTGCCCGGCAGGTCGAAGGTCTCGCGGAACTGGTTGACGAGGTAGCGCTGATAGCTGAAATGCACCGCCTCGGGGTCATTGCACGAGAGCATGATCGTCGGCGGGGCGTGGCGCACCTGGGTGGCGTAGTAGAAGCGCAGCCGCCGGTTGCGCACCACCGGCGGCTGGTGCCGGGCGAGCACCTCTTCGAGCCAGCGGTTGAGCTTGCCGGTGCTGATGCGGGTCAGATGCGCCTGACGCACGCGGTCGATCTGCTCGATGAGCCGGTGCACCCGCTGCCCGGTCAGGCCCGACATGAAGACGACCGGCGCGTAGCTCGCGAACGGCACCTTGCGCTTGATCTCGTCGGCGTAGTGCTTCGCGGTCTTGGTGTCTTTCTCGATGGCGTCCCACTTGTTGACCGCGAAGACCAGCGCGCGGCCCTTGTCGGCGGCGATGCCGGCCACCTTGGCGTCTTGATCGGTGATGCCGTCCACCGCGTCGAAGAGCACCACCGCGACGTGGCAGCGATCCATCGCGCGCAGCGTGCGCACCGCGCTGTAGCCCTCGCTGCTGCCGCGCTCGATCTTCTTCTTGCGGCGCAGCCCGGCGGTGTCGATGAGCACGTAGGGCCGCCCGTTGATCTCGAGCGGGATGTCGATCGCGTCGCGGGTGGTGCCGGGCACCTCGGAGACGATCATGCGGTTGGCGCCGATCAGCCGGTTGGCGAGGGTCGACTTGCCCGCGTTGGGCCGCCCGAGCAGCGCGAAGCGGGTGATCGACTCGTCGTCGTCGGCGTCTTCGGGGTTGGGCGGCAGCAGCGCGGCGACCGCGTCGAGCAGCCGCCCGACGCCGCGCCCGTGCTCGGCGCTGATCGGGTGCAAATCGTCGACGCCGAGCGCGTAGAACTCGGCGGCGAGCTGCTCCTGCGAGCGGCCGTCGATCTTGTTGACCGCGTAGACCACCCGCCGCCCGGCGCGCCGCAGCAGCTGGGCGACCTCGTGGTCGGCGTCGAGCAGGCCGTCGCGGCCGTCGAGCACGAAGACGACCACCTCGGCCTCGTCGATGGCCATCAGCGCCTGCTTGCGCATGTTGGTGAGCATGTCGTCGTCGCTCGCCGGCTCGAAGCCGCCGGTATCGACCACGATGAAGTGCCGCCCCTGCCAGCGCGCGTCGCCGAAGTTGCGATCGCGGGTGACGCCGGGGGTATCGAGCACGATGGCCCGTTTCTCCCCGATCAGCCGGTTGAAGAGGGTCGATTTGCCCACGTTGGGCCGCCCGACCACTGCCACGATGGGTTTCACGGGTTCTCTCCCTCGCCGGCGCGACCCTGGGTCTCGTAGCCCAGCTTGCGCATGCCCTTGACCGATCGGGTCCAGCCCTTCTCGACGCGCACGAAGAGGCGCAGGTCGACCCGGGTGCCCAGCATGCGCTCCAGATCGAGGCGGGCCTGGGTGCCGATCTTCTTGATCATCTTGCCGCCGCGCCCGATCACGATGCTCTTCTGCGACTCGCGCTCGACGTGGATCAGCGCCTGGATGTGGATCATCCCGGCCATGCTGCGGTCCTGCCAGTCTTCGATGGTCACCGCGATGGCGTAGGGCACCTCTTCGCCGAGCAGGCGGAACGCCTTCTCGCGGATCATCTCGGCGGCGATGAAGCGCTCGGGCAGGTCGGTGAGCGCGTCTTCCGGATACAGCGGCGGCCCCTCGGGCAGCGCGCCGACCAGCGCGTCGACCAGCCCGTCGACGTTGTGCCCCTTCGCGGCGCTGATGGGCACGATGCCGGCGAACGGGAAGACCGACTGCCACGCGTCGATGATCGGCAGCAGCTGCGGGGTCTCGATGCGGTCGATCTTGTTGAGCACCAGGAAGACCGGCTTGCCGCTCGCCGCGAGCTTGTCGAGCAGCGCGCGCACGATGGTCGCCACCCCCACCGCGCCGTTCTTGCCGATGCCCGCCTCGACGAGCAGCGCGACGGCGTCGGTCTCCCACAGCGCGTCGTGGGCCACGTCGACCATGAAGGCGTTGAGCGCCCGCCGCGCGTCGTGCAACCCGGGGGTGTCGACGAGCACGACCTGCGCATCGGGCCGGGTCAAGACCCCGGGGATGCGGTTGCGGGTGGTCTGCGGCCGGTTGCTGGTGATGGCCAGCTTCTGGCCCAGCAGGCGGTTGAGCAGCGTCGACTTGCCCACGTTGGGCTGACCGACGAGGGTCACGAAGCCGCTCTTGTGGGCGGCGGACGGCGGGGCGGACTCGGACAAGGGGGGCCTCGAACGGCTGGGAGCGTGGAACCGGGCCGTATATCAGAGGGTCTTCGCGACGCGCAAGCGCCACATCGGCTGCGCACCATTGCCCGGCCGGTGCGAAACCGACTACGCAGTCCGACAGCGCAGTGCGTCATCGACGACTCACCGCGCCCCATGGCCAGTGTGGGGCTGTGACCGCTCCGTCATCCGACGCCCCGCGGGGCTTTCGGGCGATCTGTGACAGCCCATACATCGCGCACATCAGCCCACACAGCCTCGACGGCGGGGCGACACAATGCTGGCACATACAATGCATACAGACTCTGCCGTTCGCACGCCGCAGGAGGACAGCATGCCCGCCACTTTGCGACAGCACGCGCCGATCACCGCCCCGAGCGCCCGCGAGGGCCGCGTCGCGGTGATCCTCAACAAGAACGCCAAGCGCGTGGGCAAGCGGGTCCGCCGTCAGGTCGAGGCCATCGCCCCGGCCGGCGCCGACGTCTTCTTCACCGAGAGCCTCGAGCAGGCCCGCTTCATCACCCGCCGGGTGGTCGACAGCGGCTACGCGACGGTGGTGACCGGCGGCGGCGACGGCACCGTGGCCAATACCATGGCCCAGGTGGTCGCCCACGCCGAGGCCCGCGCGCTGCCCGTGCCGCGGTTCGCGGTGCTCAAGCTCGGCACCGGCAACGCGGTGGCCGACTTCCTCGGCGCCCGCGACTACCGCGAAGACCTCGCCGAGCTGCCCCAGGCCCGCTTCCGGCCGATGCACCTCGTCAACGTCGAGGGCACCCGCACCCCCTTCGCCGGCTTCGGCTGGGACGCGCACATCCTCAACAACTACGATCGCATGCGGAAGGCCGCCGAGCGCTTCTTCCTCAGCCGGGCGCTGTTCAAGACCGTCGGCGGCTACCTCGTCGCCGGCCTCGGCAAGTCGGTGCCCGAGCTGATGGTGCGCCAGCCGAGCTGGGGCGTTCGGGTGATCAATACCGGCGGCATCGGCCTCGAGGTCGACTCGATCAGCGGCCAGGTCGTGCGCCGCATCGCGCCCGGCGCGACGGCCTTCGAAGGCCGCATCCGGCTGGCGTGCTTCGGCACCACCCCCTTCTATGGCTTCAAGTTCAACATCATGCCCTTCGCCGACAAGCGCCCGGGCCTGATGCACCTGCGGCTCGTCGACATGAACCCGATGTCGGCGGTCAAGCGGCTGCCCGCGGCCTGGCAGGGCCGGCTCGACCACCCGGGCGTGACCGACCTGCAGCTCGGCGCCGCTCGGCTCGAGTTCGACGGCCCCGCCCCGTTCCAGGTCGCCGGCGACGCCGCCGGCGAGCGCACGTCGCTCGACATCGCCGTCGACGGCCCCATCGAGTGCGCCACCTTCGCCGACTGAGTGCGTTCGACGCTGCCGCGGCGGTTGTTCATCCACCGTGCGCCGTGCTAGACCTTCCCGCCTGAAAATACGTCAGCGCCCAGGCCCGAGGAGGCAGTCGTGCGGCTCTACGGCAGCAAGATCCCCGCGATCGTGACCGATGTCGTCCAGACCCTGATGCAGAAGGAGCTCGTCGAGATCGAGCCGGCCAACATCAAGGAGGTCGAGCTCGACGTCGAGTCGGTGCTCAAGGAGTACCTGCGCACCGAGCGGCAGCTCGGCGAGCAGGCCAAGGACCTCGCCCACAGCCGGGGGCTCGACTACAGCGCCCACCAGAAGATCAAGCGCCAGCTCGCCGACCGGAAGAAGTTCGGTCTGTACGAGGACTCGGTCAGCTACATCGCCAACCAGCTCATCGAGACGCTGCTGCATACCCGGCACGTCGAGGAGATCTTCGGCGACGACCGCGACCTGCGGGCGGCCATCTCTCCGGTGCTCAAGAAGCACATGGCCGACCAGGACCGGCTCGATCAGGAGGTGCGCAAGCGCATCAAGAACCTGCAGGAAGGCACGGCCGACTGGGAGATCCGCTACCAGCAGACCATGGAGAAGCTGCGCCGGGTGCGCGGCGAAGACGCGTAGCCACCCGGCTCAGTCGGCGGGCCGCTCGGGCCCCTCGGTCAGCTCCAGATACGCCTGCCGCGCCGCGGCTCGCTCGGCCCGCTTCTTCGAGCGGCCGGTCCCCCGCCCCATGACACCGTCGCCCACCCGCAGCTCGACCTCGAACGTGCGCTCGTGGTCCGGGCCGTGGCTGTCGACGACCACATAGGTCGGCGTCTGCCCCCGCTCCCGCTGGAAGATCTCCTGAACCCGGGTCTTGAAGTCGCGATCGTCGAGCCGGGGCACGCTCTGCGCCAGGCGTGACTCGAAGTCGGCGAGGATGCGCGCCTGCGCCGCCGCGAGGCCGTGATCGAGGTAGACCGCCCCGATCATCGCCTCGTAGGCGTCGGCGAGCAGCGAAGCCTTCTTGCGCCCGCCGCTGCGCATCTCGCCGCGCCCCAACCGCAGCGCCGCCCCCAGATGCAGGCTGTCGGCCACCGCGGCGAGGCTGCGCGCGTTGACCAGGCTCGCCCGCAGCCGGCTGAGTTCGCCTTCGGGCAGATCGGGATGGCGCCGCATCAAGGCGTCGGCGACGACCATGCCCAGGACGGCGTCGCCGAGAAACTCCAGCCGCTCGTTGTAGTCGACCGCGCCGCGCTGCTCGTTGGCGAACGACTTGTGGGTGAAGGCCTCTTCGAGGTGACCCCACGCGTCTTCCGCGTAGCCCAGCAATGCCGCCAGCTCGCTCAGACGCTGCCCGTTGCCGTGGCGGTCGCGCCCGCCGTCCTGCCGCGGCGCAGCCGGGTCGTCGACGGCATCGCTCATGACGCCGCCTCTGTCCGCGGCCCTTCGACCGGCGGCGCCGCCAGGGCGCGCTCGATCCAGCCGCCGCCGAGCACGACGTCGCCGTCGTAGACCACCGCGGCCTGGCCCGGCGCCACGGCGATCTGCGGCGCGTCGAAGCGCATCAGCGCCCGTTCGCCGTCGGCCATGACCTCCCCGGCCACCCCGCGGTGCCGATAGCGGATGCGGATCTGCGCCCGCTGCCCGGGCGGCGGCGGCGCGCCGGCGATCCAGTTGCATCCGCTCGCCCGCAGGCCGCCGGCGCGCAACGCCGCCCGCGGACCCACGGTGACCGCGCCGCGCGGGGCGTCGACCCCGATGACGTACAGCCGCTCGCCGGTCGCGACCCCCAGCCCCTTGCGCTGGCCGACGGTGAAGCGGTGCACGCCGCCGTGCTCGCCGAGGGTCCGCCCGTCGATGTGCTCGATGGGCCCCGCGCTCGGCACCTCGGCGACGGTCTGCTCGACCACCCGGGCGTAGTTGCCGTCGGGCACGAAGCAGATGTCCTCGCTGTCGGGCTTGTCGGCCACCGGCAGACCCAGCGTATGCGCCGCCGCCCGCACCGCGTCTTTGTCCATGCCGCCGAGCGGGAACATCACCCGCTTCAAGATCGACTGGTCGAGCCCGAAGAGAAAATATGACTGGTCCTTGTGGGCGTCGACCGCGGCCCGCAGGCGCCGCCGCCCCGACGCGTCGGTGTCCAGCCGCGCATAGTGGCCGGTCACGACCGTGTCGATGCCCAGCATGTCGGCCCGCTCGATCAGCGGGGCGAACTTGACGTGGTCGTTGCAGCGCACGCAGGGATTGGGCGTGCGCCCGGCGAGATAATCGGCCGCGAAGGGCTCGATGACCGTCTGGCGGAAGAGCTCACGATAGTCGACGACATAGTGGGCGATACCCAGCGTATCGCAGACCCGGCGGGCATCCATCAGGTCGTCGGGCGAGCAGCACGACGCCGAGCGCCCGGCCCGCTCCTCGGCGGTGGTATCCCGCAGCTTCATGGTGACGCCGACCACCTCGTGCCCCGCCTCGAGCATCAGCCCGGCGGCCACCGAGGAGTCGACCCCCCCGCTCATCGCGACCATGACCCGCATCAATGACTCCTCGCCCGCGCGCCGGCCTTCACCGCCAGCGCCCGTCGGGCGGCCGCGACGAACACCTCGCCGACCCGCTCGATGTCTTCGTCCGTCGTCTCCGGCCCCAGGGAGAAGCGCAGCCCGCCACGGGCAGCGGCCGGCGCGAGCCCCAGGGCCAGCAAGACCGGTGACGGCTCGATGCCGCCGGCGGCGCACGCCGCGCCCGACGACAGGTGAACCCCCTCGCGATCCATCGCCGCCAGCAGGATATCACCGTCGATGCCGTCGACCCGGCCCGCGAGGGTATTGGGCAGCGCCGACCGACCGTGCTCGACCCACTCGGGCAGCCCGGCGAGGGCCTCGCGCAGGCGCTGCCGCCGCTCGGCGACGCCGGCCATCGCGCGCAGGCGCTGCTCGACGTGCTCGGCGGCGACGCCGAGGCCGATGATGCCCGGCACGTTCTCGGTGCCGCCCCGCCGACCGCGCTCCTGCGCGCCGCCGATGATGTTCGGCTCGACGGGCTCACCCGGCGCGATGTAGAGCGCGCCGACGCCCGACGGGGCGCCGATCTTATGACCCGACAACGCCACCATCGCCGCGCCCAGCGTCGTGACGTCGATCGCGATCTTGCCCACCGCCTGCACCGCGTCGCACAGCAGCGGCACGGGCGCGACGGCGCGGGCGATCTCGGCGATGGGATAGACGTTTCCCAGCTCGTTCTGGGCCGCCATGACCGCCACCAGCCCCGTATCGGGCCGCACCGCCGCCGCCACCGCGGCGACATCGATGCAGCCGGACCCATCGACCGGCACCCGGGTCAGCTCGACCCCGCGGGCGGCGCAGGCGCCGAACACCGCCGGATGCTCGACCGCCGAGGCCACGACGTGCGCGCCGCGCGGCACCCGCCCGAGCGCCAGGTGCAGCGCCTCGGTGGCGCCGCTGGTGAAGACCACCCCCGACGGGCGCCCGCCGATGGCCGCCGCGACCTGGCGCCGCGCCCGCTCGACCGCCGCCCGCGCCGCTCGGCCCGCGCCGTGCACGCTGCTCGGGTTGGCCGGACGCCGCAGCCACGCCGCGGCGGCGTCAGCAGCGGCGGGCAGGGGCACGGCGGTGGCGTTGTGATCGAGGTAGATGGACATGCCGCGGCGCAGATGAGGTCGAAACGCCACAGGAATAGCGCCTCGCTGCCCGGGATTCAAACGTCGGCCGCGCGATCGCGCGTCAGCGACTGCCAGCGGCGGCTCGGCGGCGCTATTCGAGGTGCTCGTCGTAGCAGAACTCGGGGCGGGTCGGGATGCACAGCGCGACCCGCGCGCCGCCCGCCGGCGCGCCGCCGATGACCAGCCGGCCGCCGTGCAGCTCGGCCGTGCGATGGGCGATGGCCAGCCCCAACCCGGCCCCGCCGTGGGCCCGCGTCGCGCTGCCGTCGATCTGGTAGAACGGCTCGGTGACCCGGTCGCGCTGATCGGGCGCGATGCCCGGCCCCTCGTCGCTCACCGCGAACTCGACCACCCGCCGCTCGCCCTCGGGGTCGACCAGCAACCGCAGCCCGATGCGCACCCGGCCGCCTTCCGGGCCGAACTTGATCGCGTTGTCGATGACCTGGCGCAGCGCGTCGATCAGCCGCTGGCTGTCGCCGATGACCGGCTCAACCCGCCCGTCCACCGCCACCTCGACCGTCGCGCGGCGGGCGTTGGCGAACTCCTGCAGGGTGCGCAGCGCGCGCTTGCTCACCTTCTCCGGATCGACCAGCCCGCGCTGGATCGAGACCGCGCCGGTCGCGAAGCGGGTCACGTTGAGCAGGTTGTCGATCAGCCCCTTGAGCCGCACCAGCGAGGCGTCCATGCGCCCGATGACCTTGCGCTGCGCCGGCACCAGCGGGCCCAGCTCTTCGCCGCCGAGCAGCCGCACATAGCCCATCAGCGGCGTCATCGGGGTCGACAGCTCGTGGCTGACGTTGCGCAGGACCTCCATCTTGAGCCGGTCGACCTCGCGCAGCCGCTCGTTGGCCCGGGTCAGCGCGCGCACCTGCGACTCGAGGCGGTCGACCATCTCCCGGCTGTGGGCGGCGAGCTGCACCGTCTTCTCGGCGTCGGTCACCGACTCCCGCCGACCGTCGAGAAAACCGCGCAGTTCGCGGGCGAAGGTCGCCACCTGCAGCGGCTTGACGATGAAGCCGTCGAAGCCCAGGGCCAGCGCCCGCGTGCGGTCGCCCTCGGCGGTGATCGCCACGATCGGGGTATCGGCCAGGTGCGGCTCCGAGCGCAGCCGGGTCACCACCTCGTAGCCGTTGAGGTGCGGGATGTTGATGTCGATGAGGATGAGATCGGGCTCGCTGTTGCACGCCAGCTCGATGCCGATGAGCCCGTCGGCGGCGTCGGTGACCTCATAGCCCTTCGACTCGAGGATCTTGCGCACCAGCCGCCGGTTCTCGGGGCGATCCTCGATGTGCAGCACGTTCATCGGCCGCTCTCCGCCCGCTCGAGCAGCGGCGCCGCCACCTCGGGCAGCACGGCGGTCAGGCCCTCGACGGTGTTCAGGGCGGGCTCGGCCCAGACCCGCTGCAACAGCGCCTCGAGGATACGCCCGACCGCCCGCGACGGCGGCACGCCGAGGATGCGCATCACCGCCTTGCCGTCCAGCGGCAGGTCGCGGGCCTTCAGCGGGCCGCGACGCGCCCCGAGCCGCTCGATGCGCGCGCCGAGGTCACGCCAGGGGCCATCGCCATCGCCGGCCCGGGCCCAGGCCGCGCCCACCGCCAGGATGCGATCGGTCGCGCCGGCCTGCCCCTCGAAGCGCGCCACCAGCGCCCGGACCTCGGCGTCGGTGCGCTCGACCCCCGGATCGAGGTCGCGGAAGGTCAGCGTATGCATCAGCCGCCGCCGCTCGTCGGTGCTGAACTTCAGCCGCCGCAGCGGCGCCTCGCCGTCGGTGGTCGCGCCCCACAAGGCGAGCGCGAGGCGGCTGATCTCGCCGTCGGGCGGCGCGGCGAGGGCCGCGACCGCCCGCTCGAACGCGGCCGGCGCGGCCAGCGCTTCGGGCAGGAACTCCGCGAGCAGGCCCGTATCGCGCAGCGCGGCCAGACCCCAGGCCACCCGCGGCGACCGCAGGATCTTGCCCAGCTCGACCCGAATGCGCTCGGCGCTGACCTTGCGGAACGTCGCCATCGTCTCGGGGATCGCCGCCCGCGTCGCCGGATCGAGCGTCAGGTCGAGCACACAGGCGAAGCGCACCGCCCGCAGCGCCCGCAGGCCGTCCTCGTCGAAGCGCTCGCGGGCCTCGCCCACCGCCCGCAGGACCCGCCGCTCGAGGTCGCCGCGCCCGTCGTAGGGATCGACCACGACGCCCGCGATCGGATCCCAGGCCATCGCGTTGACGGTGAAGTCCCGCCGCCCGAGATCATCGCGCAGCTCGCGGGTGTAGAGCACCTCGTCCGGCCGCCGGCCGTCGGTATAGCCCCGCTCGACGCGATAGGTGGTCACCTCGACCGGCAGCCCGTCCTCCATCACTGTGACGGTGCCGTGCTGCAGGCCGGTCGGGATCGCCTTGTCGACGCAGGCCATGACCGCCTCGGGCTCGGCGTCGGTGGCCACGTCCCAGTCGTTGACCGGGCGGCCGAGCAGCCGATCGCGCACCCCGCCGCCGACGAAATATGCTTCGTGCCCGGCCCCCTTGAGCGCCGCGGCGACCCGCATCGCCGCCGGCGGCGGCGGCTCGAGCTGCGCCGCGAAACGATCGCTTTGCCGCTTCAACGCCCGTCCTCCGCCGTCACGGGTCGCCCTGCAGGGTCACCAGCTTGGTCTTGAGCAGCTTGAACCGGTTGACGAACTCGGCGTTGCGGGTGCGCAGCTGGTAGTTGTAGCGCGCCTTCTCCCGCTCGTCCTTGATGTCGTCGAGGGCCTCGTCGACCCGCTCGATGACCACGTCCAGGTCTTGGAAGGGCTTGCGCAGATAACCCACCGCGCCGTAGTGCATCGCGTCCACCGCCGACTCGACGGTGGCGAAGCCGGTCATCAAGAGCACCCGGGTCTCGGGGTGCACCGCGTGGATCTCCTTGATCAGATCCACCCCGTTGGCGTCGCCGAGGTTCTTGTCGGTCAGCACCAGATCGTAGGCGTACTCGCCGAAGAGCTGCCGGGCCTCCGCGCCGCTGTTGGCCCCGTCCACCTCGAAGCCCTGGTTGGTCAACAGCGCGCGCAGCAGCTCGACCGTCGGCGCCTCGTCGTCGACGACCAGCATCTTCCAGGCGCCGGTGCGCGACATGGGCGGGGCCAGCCGCTGCTCGAGCTCGAGGTTGGCCTTGTGCAGGTTCCCCATCTCCTCGAGGAACGCCTCGTTGAGCTCGGCGAGCTCGACGAGCAGCTGCTTGACCTCGACCTCGCGCTTGCGCTGGCGCAGGGCCCGGCGCAGCGAGCGCCGCAGCTGATCGGCGGAGTCGGCCTCCTTGATGATGTAGTCGTCGGCGTCGAGCCGCAGGGCCCGGCTCGCGCTGCGGGCCGAGGGCACGCCGGTCAGCACGATGCACACCATGTCGGGGTGCATGCGCCGCACCTGTGAGAGCAGGGTCAACCCGTCCATGCCGGGCAGGTCCAGCTCGGTGACCAGCGCGTCGGGCCGCGCGCGCCGGATGCGTTCGAGGGCCGCCTTGCCCGAGCCGACCGTCGCCACCTCGACCTGATCCCGCCCGAAGAGATCGGCGCAGGCCTGCGCCACCCGCTCGTCGTCGTCGACCACCAGGATCGTCGTCGTTCGCTGTGCCACCTTCTACCTCTGCACGTTGCAGCGTCCGGCCGGATTGCCCCGGGCGATCGCACTCCGTACCATGCGCGGATGCGACCCGGCACGGCAAGTGTGATGCCCGCAGTGGCCCTCTGCGTCGCGTTGGCGGCGGGGCTCGGCGGCTGCGGCCTCGACCGCAAGGCCGACGACCCGACGACCAGCATGCCCGCGCCGCCCCCCGCGCGCCCGGCGCTGCGCCGCCTGCGGGTGGTGGCGGTGGTCGACGAGGGCTGGCAGGCGCTGCCCCGATTCGAACGCCGCACCCGCGAGACCATCGAGCGGGCGTCGGCTTTCCTGCTGGGGCAGTTCGGCCTCGAGCTCGAGCTCGTCCGCCTCGCGCCGTGGCCCGCCGACGACGGGCAGGTCGAGCGCCTCGCCGCCTTGGAGGCCGCGGTGCCCGCGCCCGCGGCCGATCTGGTGCTCGGCTTCACCGCCGCCGCGCCGCCCCGCCGCCCCAGCATGCCGTTGCTGGCCCGCAGTCGGTACGCCGGACGCCACGCGGTGCTCTACGGGCTGGGCCGCTACCACGCCGAGACGGGCGCGCGGCGGGCGGCCGAGGTGCGGGCCCTGCTGCACGCCATCGCCCGCATCTACGGGGCGCTGCCGGCGTGCACAGGCATCATGACCGCCCGCCCGCCCCTGCAGCTCGCCGATCGAGGGCAGTGGCGCTGGGGTTCGACCAACCTGAAGCTGATCAAGGCCCACCGCGGCGTCGATCTGCGCCCCGCCGCCGCCGGCGCGAGCCGGGTGCCGGCGGACGTGGCCGAGGCCGCCCGCCGGATCCTGATGGTGCCCGGCCGCGACCTGCGCTGCGATCTGCCAGCGGTCGACGCCCGACGGATCCTGCTGGCCGAGGTGATGTCGGCGACGACCCGCGCCGCCCGCATCGAAGAGACCGGCGCGACGCTGCTCGCCGACGACGCGCCCACCGACACCCGCGAGCTGGACGCCGTGGCCGCCGCCGAGAAGGCGCTGGCCGACGATCCGGGCGGGGCTTTCGAGACGTGCCGGCCCATCGCCGATCGCGCGCCGGCGGTCGGCGCGCGCTGCGCGGGTCGAGCGGCCGAGGCGCTGGGTCTGCACGAGGACGCGGTGCGCTACTACCGGGCCTGGCTGGCCCACCACGCCGAAGACGAAGCGACGCTGCTCTCGCTGGCCCGCGAGGTGGGTCGTGACGGCGACGACGAGGCCGCCCGCGCCCTGCTGGCCCGGGCCGTCGCCGAGCACCCCGGCTTCGTCGAGGCCCGGCTCAACCTGGGCATCGCCCTGGCCCGACTCGGGCGCTATCCCGAAGCCCGGGCCACCTGGCAGGCGCTGCTCGAGCGCGCGCCGGACCACGCCGAGGCCCGCCGGCTGCTCGCCGAGCTCGACGCGCAGGTCCCGCCCGCGAAGCGTTGAGCGGATCCGATCGGCTCACGACGGCGGCTTCCACCGCCGATGAATCCACAGCCACTGCTCGGGGTGCGCCCGGATCGCGTCTTCGACCACCGCCAGGCAGCGGCGGGTATTGCCCTCGATGTCGGCGGCGCGGTCGGCGGTGTGCTGCAGCTCGAGGGGCGAGTCGAAGCGCACGACGTGCTCGAGCCCCTCGCGCCGGGTGAACGCGGGCACCACCCGGGCGCCGGTCATGCGCGCGAGCCGGGCGAGGTCGGGGCTGGTCGACGCCATGCGGCCGAAGAACGGCGCCCGCACCGCTTTGGACGACGGGCAGTGCTGGTCGAGCACATAGCCCACGATCTCGCCGCGCTTCAGCGCCGCGACGACCGCCCGGGCCGAGGCCCCCGCGGGCATCAGCCGCGGCCCGCCGAGCCGCAGCGCGCGCCAGACCGCCTCGGCCCAGCCCGCCTTGAACTGGCGCGTCACGATCGAGACCGGCCGCCGCAGCGTCGACCCCACTCGCACCAGCAGCTCCCAGTTGCCCAGATGGGCCGTCACGATGAGGATGCCCGCCTCGCCGGGCCCGTCGACGTGCGCCCGGCCCTCGACCCGCACTCGGGATGCCTCCAGGGGCCGCCCACCGAAGCGCAGGAGCTCGACGAACGATCGACCCAGGTGTCGGTACATCCCGCGCACGATCGGCTCCCCTGCGGCCGCTGACAGCCCCAGGGCGGCATGCACGTTCTGCCGCGCCACCGCCCGCCGGATGGGCACCAGCCGATACCAGCCCCAGCCGAGGGCCCGCCCCAAGGCGTCGGCCCAACGGTCGGACAGCAGGCGCAGCGCGGTGGTCAGCGGCCACAGCGCGACGCGGGCCACGGCCACGGCGCGCGGCGAGACCTCGCGGGACGGGACAGCGCCCGATCGGTTCGAGGCGCTCACGGCGCGGGCCGCAGCCAGCGGGTCAACGCGGCGTCGAGCGCGGCCTCGCCGTCGATCAGATCGAGCTCGATCTCGAGCACCGCCGCGGCGAAAGACGCGGGCAGCCGGGCGTGATCCTTGGTCGTGGTGATCCACGGACCCGGCGGCAACCGGGCCAGCTCGGCGTCGGTGAAGTGATGATGGTCGGCCCGGATGCAGCCGGGCAGCAGCCGAGCGCCGGCGGCGGTCAGCGTATGGGCGAACGAGTCGGGGCGGCCGATGGCGCACAGCGGCCGCACCGCCCGCCGATGCAACCACTCGGGGCCGACCCGACGACCGTCGGGCAGCGCGACGGTGCGGGGCACGGCCCGGCTCGTCACCAGCGGCTCGACATCGCCGAGCGGCCGCGCCCGCGGCTCGTCGACCTTGTGCAACCAGACGGCGTCGGCCCGGGTCAGCGCGGCGAGCGGTTCGCGCAGCGGGCCGGCGGGCATCACCCGTCGACCCGCTGCGGCGTCGACGACCACCAGATCGACGCTGCGCGCGAGGGCCGGATCCTGGAAGCCGTCGTCGACCAGGATGACCTCGGGATCGAGGTGCTGCTCGGCCCAGCGCTGGGCCGCGGCGCGGCGGGGGCCGACGACGATCGGCACGTCGAGCGCGGCCAGCGACCGCCAGAGCGCCACCGCCTCGTCGCCGAACCGGCGGGCGTCGGCGCGCTCGATCCGCTGCGGGCGCTCGACGCCAGCGCCCCCGTAGCCGTGCCCCACGATCACCACCCGCCGCGGGGCGAGCCGCCGCGCCAGCGCCTCGACGACCGGGGTCTTGCCCGCGCCGCCGACCGACAGCGCGCCGACCACGATCGTCGGCACCGCCGACCGCGGCCGCGCCCGCGCCCCGCGCCAGCCGGCCCAGCGGGCGACGCCGGCCGCGAGGGCGGTCGATACCGCCGCCGAGATCGGGTCGGACGGGCCCCGATGCAGCCACCGCTGAGCCGCGCGCCTGACCCGCGCCGGCGTGGGCCCCCGTTCGCCGTTCACTTCACGCATCGCTGCTGCGCACGGTGGGTTCCGTGCTATGCTCCCCTCGCTGCGCGCCGCACCCGCGGAGGATGCGGCCACGCCCAGACATCACGCCGGCTCGCAGGCCCGTCGCACGGCCCGGCCGAATTCGAAACCGCGACCCGAACGGCAGCAGTATCGCCCACCGTGACCCGTTACGAAATCCACATCCCGGGAGAAGACGGCGGCCGCGTCGAGCGGGTGCACGGCGACAACTGGCTCGACGCCTTGCGCCGCGGGCTCGCCTCCGCCGGCCTGCCCGCCCCGACCCGCAACCTGGGCGTCGCCTTCGGCAAGGACGGCGCGGTCGACATCACCGATAACGACGCCGGCCGCACCTACACCGTCACCCCCGTGCGCGAGGCGCCGACGAAGACGGCGACCGGGCCCATGCAGCTGACCATCGTCGACGAGGTCGACGATCCCTTCGCCGACGACGACAGCGCCGGGCCGGGGCTGCCGGTGCGGCCGCCGGTGACCGCGACCCCGGCCAAGCCGCGACAGACCCGCAAGCGCGCCAGCCGGCTCGGCGCCATGGCGTTCGGCCCGTATCGACGCGCGATCCGCCAGCCGAGCAACGCGCCCGAGCAGCCGGGCGTCATCGAAGGCGGCGAGACCGGATCGGGCCCTCACCCAGCCGCCGATTCGGGGCCATACGCCGCCGTCGAATCGGGCCCGCCGCGGGCCGCCGACAGCGGTCCCTACCCGGCGGCCGACGCCGACAGCGATCCGTTGCTGCTCGATCTGGGCATCTTCGAACAGTTCGACGGCAAGCCGGCCGAGGCGGCGGCGTTCCTGCTCGATCGGGCGATGCACCATGTCCCCTGCGCGGCGGGCTCGGTCCTGCTCATCCACCCCCGCGAGCGCTGCCTGTACTTCGCGGCGGTGCGCGGCTCGAAGGCCGACGCGCTCGTCGACCAGCGGGTGCCGCTCGAGGTCGGGCTCGTGGGCCACTGCGTGCGCACCCGGCGCTCGCTCAACGTGATCGACCCGCCCCGCGATCCGCGCTTCGCGCGCACCATCGCCGATACGGTGGGCTATGTGCCCTCGTCGATCGTCTGCCTGCCGATCATCGCCGGCAAGCGCACGTTCGGCGCCTTGGAGCTGCTCGATCGGCTGGGTGAAGAGACCTTCAGCGAGGCCGAAGAGGCGAGCCTGCGCCGGGCGAGCCGCCTGCTGGGCAAGCTGCTCGTGCGTCGGCTGGGGCTGTAGACGGGGCGGTCGCCGACGGGTTCGCCGCCGGTCGTGGACGGGCTCGAACGGGATCAGGTCTCGAAGAAGGTGCGCAGCGAGCGGCTGCGGTGGGCCTGACGCAGCTTGCGGATGGCCTGGGCCTCGATCTGGCGGATGCGCTCGCGGGTCAGCTCGAAGACCTGACCGACCTCTTCGAGGGTGTGATCGCTGCGCACGCCGATACCGAAGCGCAGCCGCAGCACCCGCGCCTCGCGCGGGCTGAGGGTCTCGAGCACCTTGGCGGTCTCTTCGCCCATCAGCATGTCGGTCGTCGCCGAGTCGGGGTTGATGGTGTTGATGTCTTCGATGAAGTCGCCGAGCTGGCTGTCATCGTCGCCGACCGGCGTCTCGAGCGAGACCGGCGCCCGGCTGATCTTGAGCGCCCGGCGCACCTGATGCGGCGCCATCTCGAGCCGCTCGGCGATCTCCTCGGGCAGCGCGGGCCGCTCGAGCTCCTGCTCCATCTGCCGCGCGACCCGGGTGATCTTGTTGATGGTCTCGATGAGGTGCACCGGAATCCGGATGGTGCGGGCCTGATCGGCGATCGCCCGGGTGATGGCCTGACGGATCCACCAGGTGGCGTAGGTGCTGAACTTGTGGCCCCGCTGGTACTCGAACTTGTCGACCGCCCGCATCAACCCGATGTTGCCCTCCTGGATGAGATCGAGGAAGTGCAGGCCGTGGTTGAGGTAGCGCTTGGCGATGCTGACCACCAGCCGCAGGTTGGCCAGGATCATCTCGCTCTTGGCCCGCTCGAGCGCCCGCGCGTGGCGCTGGATGCCGGCGACGACCTCGCGCAGGGCGGCGTAGTCCATGCCCGCCGTCTCTTCGAGCTCTTCGAGGCGGGTCATCGCCTTCTTGGCGCTGCGGGTCAGCTCGGTCCACTGCTTGACGTCGAGCCCGCTCTCGGCGGTCGGCTCGCAGCCATCGACGAGCTGCTGCACCTCGACGCCGGCCATGACCTCGCACTCCTCGACGAAGCGCCGCCAGTCGCGCATCTCGTCGCGGGTATTCTTGAGGTGGTCGGCGATCTCGGCGATCACGTTCCAGCTGACCTTCATCCGGTCGACGAGCACCCGCAGATCGCCCTCGTAGTCCCGGCGGCCCCCGCCCTTCTTCTGAGCGCGGGCCCGCGCGCGGGCGACGTTCTTCATGCGGCGGGCGATGTCTTCGGTGCGATCGATACCGGTCAGCCCGGTCTCTTCGTCGGGCACCGAACTGCTGCTGCCGTCGAGGATCTCACGCAGGCTGCGCAGGCCCTTCTTGACCTGACGTGGCAGGTCGACGAAGGCGTTGACCCCGGCCTGGGTCGCCAGAATGCCGGCGAGCATGCCTTCGCGGGCGGCCTCGATGCGCTTGGCGATCTCGACCTCCTGCTCGCGGGTGAGCAGGTCGACGCAGCCGATCTTCGAGAGGTACATCCGGACGCTGTCGAGCTCTCCGGCGTCGGGCTCGCGGCCACCCTTTCGACGGGTCGAGGTCCTTCGACCGGTGCTCCGGGTCTTCGTCGGCTTGTCGGGGGTATTCTTGGCGCTCGACATCGGAGACCTCCTGTCGCCCGAACCGGGATCGGTGCGGCACAGATTGGGATGCAACACCCGCACCACTTGGATTCGAGATGCACGTCATCGCCGCGCGTCGCACGGTTACGCGATCGCTCGGCTTCATCTCGGACCCGGTCGCACCACGTCAAGGCCCGGACGCTGACATCCATGTCAGGGCATGATGCAATGGTTGCCGAACCGGCTCGAATCTTGAGATTCCCGCAAAACCCGAGTCGTGACAAGGTTTTCCATGCGGCCGGTGCGGCGCCTCGCCATCAGCCGCCGGGCGTGATCCGCAGATCGGGGTGTCGCCTCAGGATGACGGCAGGCTCGGCGGCGGTCGTCTGCCGGTCCCGAGATCCCGCCGGGCGGCAGCCGATATGTCGGCGATCTGCCGGGCAAGCCCGGCGCAGGCCTCTTCGATCGGGGTGTCGCTCGGCGGGTGCCACGGATCACCGACCCGTACGACCCCGCGGGTGAACGGGCACGGCATGAGGTAACGATCCCACGCTCTGCGCAGCCGATGCCCACGGCGCACCGCGACGCCGACCGGGTAGATCGGCAGCCCCGTGCGACGCGCCAGATAGATGATGCCCGGCTTGACCGTGCCCCGCGGCCCGCGCGGCCCGTCGACGGCCATCAACGCCAGCGCGCCGCCGCGCAGCGCGCGCCACAGGCCCCGCAGCGCCGCGGCCCCACCGCGACTGCTCGATCCGGAGACGTGAGCGATGCCCAGCCGGGCCAGGATGCGTGCCTGCAGACGGCCATCGGCGCTGAGGCTGACGGGCGCGACCAACGGACCCGCCGGCCGATGGCCCAACAGCGGCAGCTGGTCGCCATGCCAGAAGGCCACCAGCCCCGGTCCATGCAGCGGCGGGCCGAGCCGCCGGAGCCGCAGCGTACGCAGCCAGATGCGGATCAACGCGGCGGCGGGCCACGCCAGCCAGCGACGGCTCATGCGGCCTCTCCGAGGCGCACGACCGCGTCGGCGAGCGCGGCCACCGCGGCATCGTGGGTGATGAGCAGCACGGTTCGGCCGCGCGCGACCGTCGGCAGCGCGGCCCGCAGCGCCTCGATCGCCTCGGCGTCGAGGTGGGCGTCGGGCTCGTCGAGCACGAGGACCGTCGGCGCCCGCACCAACGCCCGGGCGAGCGCGACCCGCTGCCGCTCCCCGCCGGACAGGCCCGCGCCGCCGTCGCCGAGCGGGGTCTGCCACCCCTCGGGCAGGCGGGCGACGACCCGGTCGAGGCCGACCCGCTGCGCGATCGTATCCAGCCGCTGCCCGCCGCCCTCCGGATCGCCGAAGAGCACGTTCTCCCGCAGCGTGCCCCGGCCCACGTCGAGGCCCTGGGTGACCCAGCCGATGCCCGCCCGCCAGCGCTCGGCGTCCAGCGTCTCGAGCGGGCGGCCGTCGATGCGGATCGTGCCGTCGACCGGCGCCATCAGCCCGGCCACGAGCCAGGCGGTGGTGGTCTTGCCCGAGCCGTTGGGGCCGAGGAGCGCCGTGATCCGCCCCGGCTCCAGCCGCAGATCGAGCCCGTCGAGCACAGTGCGCCCGCCCCGCTCGGCGCGTACGCCGCAGAGCTCGATGACCGGGGCCCCCGTGGGCGGCGCCGCGTTGCCGCCGACCGGCAACCGTTCGCTGCGTTCGAGCACGTCGGCGATGCGGGCCAGCGCCGCCCGGCCGGGCTGGATGACCTCCTGCGCCCGCACGAGCCCCTTGATCGGCTGGTAGAGCATCATCAGGGCGGCGAAGAAGCCGATGACGTTCTCCGGGGCGGTCTGGCCGTCGGCGACCCGGCCCGCGGCGTAGATCAGCGTGCCGGCCAGAGCCGCGGCGCCGAGGACCTCGGTGAACGGCGAGGCGAAGGCCCGAATCCGCACCGAGCGCACGACGGCGACGCGCACGGCGTCGACGACCCGCGCGAAGCGGGCCTCGGCCCAGGCGCCGGCGCCGCTGAGCTGGATCAAAGCGAGCCGGCCCAGCTGATCGGTCAGCTCGAGACCCATCGCGCCGGTCTCGGCGTGGGCGTCGCCGGCCGCCCGCCGCAGTCGGCGCGCGAAGCGGGCCACCGGCCAGAAGGCGAGCGGATAGACGGCGAACGCCACCAGGGCCAGCCACGGGTCGAGGGCGATACAGACGGCGATCAGCGCGATCGCCTGCAGGCCGTCGCGCAGGACGGCCGCGACCCCATCGACGAGCAAGCGCTCCGCGGCGGCGGCGTCGTGGGTCATCCGGCTGACGAGATCACCGAGGCCCAGGGCCAGCATCAGGTCCGGGGGCAGCCGCAGCACCCGCCGGTGTACGGTGCGCCGCAAGTCGGCGACCACCGTCTGGCCCAAGCGGGCGAGACCGACCGCGTGGCGATGAAAGGCCAGCGCCTTGACCAGCGCCACCGCCACGATGATGGCGGGCAGGGCCAGCCGCAGGGTCTCGAGATCGGGCGGCGGCGGCAGGTGCGGCGCCAGCCAGACCGGCCAGCGCAGCCCGCCTCCCCCGAAGAGCGCCCGCAGCGCCGGACCAGCCAGGGCGCCGTAGGCCGCGGTGCACGCCGCGAGCAGCCCGGCCCAGGCCGAGATCCGGAGCACATGGGACCAACGGCCGCGCAGCAGTCGGCGCACGAGCGGCTCGCGATGCAGCGGTCGGTCGACGGGCGTGGTCTCGGTCACGATGGCTCGGTGGTGGGCGTGGCGGCGGCACGGTAGACCACCGCCCGGCGGCCGGCAACCGCGCCGCTCGGCCCGACTCGGCGCGATGGGCGCACGCAACTGCCGGTTGCCGAGCCTGCTACGCCGGTCTACGCTCGCAGCATGCCCACCAACGACGACCTCCCGCCCACTCGGTTGCGCTTCGAAGACCCGGAGACCTTCCTGGCCTTCTACGACAAGCAGCTCGAGCGCTCGGTGGTCGGTGTACGTCACCCGCGACCGCTGCCGGCGGGCACCGCGCTCCGCGTCATCATCAGCCCGCCGGGCGCGGGCGATCGGCTGCAGCTGGCCGGTCGGGTCGAGCGGGCCCGCCCGCGCGCGGACGGCTCGGCCCGGCTCAAGGTGCGCGTCGAGACCGATGCGGCCGATCGCGCCTGGCTCGAAGCCTATGTCTCCGGTCTGCGGGCCGGCGTCGGCGCTGCGCTGCGCGATCCGACGTCGTCGCTGGACATGCTGGACGGCGCCACCTACTACGCGCTGCTCGGCCTCGAGCCGGATGCCGAGCACGCCCAGATCCGCATCCGCTTCGCCGAGAGCCTGCGCCGGGCGAACGCGACGGGCGCGCCCGACCGACTGCGGCGACGGCTGACCGAAGCGTATGGGGTCTTGCGCGACCCCCGCTTGCGGGCGGTCTACGACGCGGGCCTGCGCGGGCCGCTCGCGCGGCGCCAGGTGCGGCTGGAGCCGATCTCGGCGACGGCGGCTTCACCGGCGAGCCCGAACCGATTGGGCGATCAGTACTGGCGCCTGGCGCGCCGCACCTTGGAGCAGGCGCGCACCCAGAGCGGCGATCGACGCGCCGCCGCGCAGGAGGCCCTCCGGCTGCTGCGGGTCGCGACGGTCTTCGACCCGCAGGGCGAGCACATCCGTCACGCGATGCAGCATGTGCAGACGCTGGTCGCGCAGCAGCGGTGAGCGGGCTCAGCACGACGAGGCCGCTCGTGCGGGGATGGACGGCGCCCGTCAGAAGTCGAACGAGTACCCGAGATAGCCGCCGTCGGGTGCCGCCCCGACCTCGACCCGCGCGGTCGCGCTGTCCGCCCGGGTCCACAAGAAGACCGCCGCGCCGACCGCCACCGCGCCGGTGACGAACGCGATGTCGGCGATGAGCGCGCTCTGCTCGGCGCCGTCCTTGAACTCGAGGGTGCCGGCCCGGGTCTGCTCGGCCCGCGCTTTCGACGCCTGATCGAGCGCGTCGAGGCCAAAGTACGTGCCCGCGCCCGCGGCGGCGATGCCCACGCCGAGCGCGATCCACGGCAGCGGGTCGACCGACGGCTGCACGAGCGGCGTCTCGATGCCCACGTCGTCGGCGATCTCACCGAGATCTGCCGGTGCGGGCGTCGGCTCACCGCCAAGCTCGCGGATCCGGTGGATCACGGCCGTCTCGTCGGCGGGCTTGGTCGCCAGATAGGCCCGGTACCACTCGATCGCGCCCTCTTTGTCGCCGAGCTTCTCGCGGCTGCGGGCGATGTTGAACAGCAGGTCGCGGTGGTTGGTGAGCACGAACGCCTTCTGGAAGTCGATGGCGGCCTGCTCGAAGCGCCCTTGGCGATAGTGCCCCAGCGCGTCGAAGAAGAGCGTCTCGGCCTTGTCGAGGGTCTCCTGGTCGAGCGCCGCGATCTCGGCGACGACCGCTGGCTCGTCGGACTCCGTGGCCCACGCCGGCTGCGGCAAACCGAGCCACGGCAGAGCAGCGGCGCAGAGCGTCACCGCCCACCGGGTTGATGCCTGCCTGTCGAAACCGAGCGCCATCAAACGCCTCCATCATGGCCAAGGGCAGCGTACGGTCCCTCGGGGTCGGATGCCAGTTCCACGTTCTCGCAGCCGGCGACCCCGCTACACGTCCGCTCGACGCGCTGACGGGCGGGCCGCCGTTCACTCCGGGCAGATCCCCAGTGGTACGCCGCAGGCGATATCTGCCGACGTGCCCGAGCGGCCGGAGGGCGCCTCTCGGCGTTCTCCACAGCCAGCGAAGTTCAATACGCCGCCTTCGCCCGGATTGCCGCCATTCTCGACCTGTACGCGTTCGAGGCCCGTCGCATCGGCGACCACATCGGCCGAGCCGATGGCACGCACGAAGCGGACCGCAGAGGTCGCCGGCTCGACCCTCAGGATCGCGATCGAAGGACCGCCAGAAGCACCCGCCGAGCTGCCGCCGCATCCGCCGGGGCCGCCGACTCCACCCAGACCACCGCCCGAGCAGCCCTCACATCCGGATCCACCGCTGCCGCCGAGCCCGCCCGTGCGGTTACGCCCGCCCGCCTCGCCATCACCGCCATCTCCGCCCGTCCCGGTTCGGATCGCGGTCTGAAACACGGCGACCGTGCCGCCGTCGACGATCAATCCGAAAGAGCCGCCTCCGCCATCCGCACCGGTCGCCCCCTTGCCCGGACAGCCACCGTTCCCGCCACCGCCGCCGCCGCCGCCCACGCCTCCACCGACGCTCCGACCGCCGCCACCACCGCCGCCGCCGCCTCCGGGTACACCGTCCTGGCCGGGCCCGCTGCTCCGCGGCTCCCACGGGATCTCCTCATCGGAGGCCTGCCCCGCCGGAGACCCCGCCAACGAGTCGCGGCCATGCTCTCCGGCCGTGCCGTCGCTGCCCGCCTCACCGCTGTCGGTGCCTGGACGGGCGGCAGGGCCGCCAGCGGCCTCCTCGCCTCCCGCTGAGCCGGGGCCACCGGGCTCACCCGACCGGCCGGCATTTCCGCCCCGACCACCCCGGGCGATCAGGAACTGCTGTTCGGGCCCGTCGTCCGTCACGACACACGCCGGCGCGACCGCGCCGCCGCCGCCCTGACCGGGGTCGAGAACATCTTCGTCGTGATCGGTTCCGGCGTCGCCATCGACCGCGCCGTTGGGCCCGTCGTCGCCTCGCTCGCCATCCGCCCCGTTGCGGCCGTTTCCGGCGATCAGGATGCTGTTGGCGATGGTCAGATGGGCCCCGACGTCCCGGGCGACAATCACGGCGCTGCTGCGCGTCGCATCGTCGATGCCGTTCGACGCCCTCAGCTCGACATTGTCGAGCAGCGTATCCACGGTCAGATTCGAGTATCGCAGCAGCGCGTGGTGACCCCCGAGGATGGTCTTGTCGTCGTCATCGGTATCGTCGGTCAATCGGATCCGGCGCCATGGGTGCTCGCGCGCCAGCAGAGCGTTCTGCTGATCGACGGGCATGCCGGTGAGGTCCACGTCGCGGCCGGGCTCATAGTCGTACCCACCCAGGATCGAGACCCCGTCGGGCACATCGAGCCCGCTCGGCAGGTCGTACTCGCCGACGGCCAGCACGATCGTCGCCGGCTCGCCCGCGTTGTGCGCATTCAACGCCTCTGCGAGGCTGCCATAGGGCGCAGCCGGCTCACCTTCCGGGTCCAGTCCCACGTACGACGCACCCGACCCCCCGTCACCGAAGCCGGGCACGACGAAGACGAAGCCGGCGTTCCGCGACGCGTCGACGACACCGTCACAGTCTCTGTCATCGAAGGCTTGATACTCTTCGGCTGACTCACACTCACAGATGCCATCGGGCGCGGCCGGCAGGATATCGAAGAAGCCCGGCTGACAGCCCGTCGCGATGCACTCACCCATGGCACAACGGAACGTGGCGTTGTAGGTCACGCCCTCCCGCATGTTGCAGTCATTGCCGCACCCACCACAGTTGAGCGGATCGTCCTGCGGCGTCGCCTCGTCCATCGAGCCGTCGCAGTCGTCGTCGACCCCGTTGCCGCAGATCTCCGCCTGGCCGAACTCTCCGGGGCAGAGACCGCACAGCGGGTTGAAGCCGGCCTCCTCGACCATGCCATCACAGTCATCGTCGATCTGGGCAGCGCCACCGGCCTCGCATGTGGGATCCGCAGGTGCGATCGCACCCATGCACGGCGTGAGCTCGCCGGCGCCGCCCTCGACGCATCGCTGAACCCCCGGCAGACAGATGCCGACACCGCGGCTCGGCTCGGGCACATCGCCCCAACACTCCCGCTCGGGCACCCCGTCATCGATGATCCCGTTGCAGTCGTTATCACGACCGTCGCAGATCTCGTCTTCCGGCGCGTCCTGCTCCGGTTCACAGATCGGCGTCGCTTCATCGAGGCAGACCACCCGCCCGAGAGCCTGACAGGGGTTGGCTGGATCGGGGACATCACACGCCTCCCCCGGCGCCGGACCGCCCATGCCACCGAGCGTGAAGTCCTCGTCGATGAAGCCATCACAGTCCTCGTCCTGCCCGTTGCAGACCTCCTCGACGTCGCCAGCGACCGGCATCATCGTCATCGGATCCAGACACGGCCCCCAGCGATGGTCGGGTCCGCAGGTCTGCAATCCATCCGGGCAGTCCCCCTCGACGTTGCACTCACGGGTCATGCCGGGCTCGGGACAGCAGCCGACGAAGCCCTCGTCGATGCGCCCGTCACAGTTATTGTCCAATCCATCGCAGACCTCATCGCCCCCGACATCGGGACAGACGGCGACCCGCCCGGTCTCATCGCATGTCCAGACCGCTCTGCACTGCCCGTCGGCGCCCATGTTCGGCTCTGCATCGCCGCAGAGCTCACCGAGCTCGACCGAGGCGCCCTGCCCGTCGACCGTCTCGTCCGCGTCGCCGTCACAGTCGTCATCCCCTGCGGAACACACCGCCGTCGGGGCCCCGTCAGCCCAGGTGACGCTGCACGGGCCGGGGCGCCCGAAGCGCAGCACGCGTCCCGCTCCGCCATCGGACTGCTCGAGAACAGCGGGCTCCCGATAGAGCTTCAGAATGCACCCCTGATCGGGGTCACAGCCCGCGGACGGCGGCAGCGAACCGCCGCTGCATGCGGAGAGTTGTGCCGACGCGCTGTCGAATACGAACAGCCCGGCCTCGATCCGCGCGTCGCGGCTCACGGCGGCCTCACCGCTGGCGGGCTGCAAGCTGTCGCCGTCCCACCGGATGTCGAGCGTGGCCCGCTCCCCCAGATCCGAAGCGATGACGAGGCAGCCAGCCACGGCTCGGCTGGCCGCACGAGCCCGCATGGTCGATACACAGGCGCCTTGCCCGTCTGCGTCGAGGCACTCGCTGATCTCGATGGCGAGCGCGCCGCCTTCGTACCGGTAGATGACCTCTGGATCGCAGGCGAGCCCCATGCACCCGAGCAGCACGAGCCCGCTCAACCTCCAGCCCATGTGCGACTCCCCTTCGCAGCCAGGAACTATTCGACCCGGAACAATGTCGGCGCGAAGCGATCGGGCGTCGGCAGAGCGTCAGCAGGGTCGAGCCCTTCGTCGAAGCGCGCCTTCCAGTACTCTGTCAGGGCTGGCCGGTGCCCGTCCACCTCGGCGGGGAACTTCGCGTCGAAGCGCTCGAGGCCGAAGTCGCCGAAGCTGTAGATGGTGAGTTCGAGCTGACCGTCTTCGGTGGGGTTGATGTAGCCGGCGATGAGCTCGGCCGCGCCGAAGGTCTCGGTGAGGGTGAACATCAGGTCGCTGATGTAGCCGTCGCTGTAGGCGTCTTCGCCGCGGTAGAGCAGCTCGGCGAGCGGATCGTACTCATCGTCGCGATTGCGGGCGTCCTTCAGCCGGGCCCGCACCGACTCGCTCTTGCCGTTCTCGAGGCTGACGAGGTCGCCCCAGCGCACATAGCCCGCTTTGCGCACCTCGACCAGATGCGGCCCGGCCGGGCTGAACGGATTGATATAGGGCAGGTTCTGACCGACGATGCCGACCGCCCGCCCATCGACGTACACATGCGCGCCGTCGACGTTGGCGGTGACCCGCAGCTCGGCGGTGCCGGCGATGCTGCTCTCGCCGCACTTGTCGGCGAGCGGCTCGAACTGTTCGAGCGGGCCGGCGCTGCCGGCGAGGTTGCGGGTCAGCGAGACGTAGGCGCAGTAGCGCTCGACAGCCTTCTTGTCCTGCCCGGCCGCGCTGCCGGCCAGATAGTAGTAGAAGAAGATGCCGCGCAGCAGCGCCGTATCTGCCGCGTACGGGATGGCTTTCTTGTAGAAGCGCTCGGCGCGGAAGAGCTGCTCGATCGCCTCTTCGGCGTCGTCCTTCTCCATCGCCCGCTGGGCGTCGTTGAAGTGACGTCGCGCCTTGGTGATGTCGCTCTTGGAGAGGTAGCCGACGTCGTAGCGCGGCTCGATCGCCATGCTGCGCGGCCGCTCGGGGTTCGACTCACGGGCGAAGTCGTACATGTTGCGCAGGTCGCGCTCGATGCGCACCGCCGTATTCGCATCGGCGCCGTCACGGGCAAAGACCAGGATCACCGCCTCGGTCTCGCCGGCGTCGGCCGCCTGGGCCGTCCACGGCAAACCCAAGGTCAGGCCGATGGCCAGGGCCAGAATGCGCCGACCGCTGCCCCGCTGCATGCTCACTCCGCCGTCAGATCGGCCGCGGTGAAGGTCACGACATACAGCCGCTCCCACGTCTTGTCGCTGGAGCCGGTCTGCCCCTGCGCCTTGAAGGCCAGCATGAGCTGGTCGCCACGGGCGGTCAGGGTCAGGTCGCTGTTGAGCTGGGTGCCGGTATCGAGCCGGCCGGTGGCCGAGCCGTCGGTGCGCACCCACATCACCGGGTTGTTCCGCTTGAAGTCCCGCTTGACGTACAGCAGCGTCTGGCCATCGGGCGTCCACTGCGGCCCGTAGTGGTCGTCGACGACGACGTCGTCGGCCAGCTTGGTGGCGTTCTCACCGTTGATGTCGATGACCCACAGGTCGAAGACCTTGTCGCTCTTGTTGCCCTTGTTCGAGTAGAAGGCGATCCGTCGACCGTCGGGCGACCAGTTGGGCCGGATCTCGTCGCCGGTCCAATCGGTGATCATCTTGGTCGTATCCGCCGGACGCGTCACGTCGATCACGACGCCGATGTCCTGGCCCTTCTCCGAGCGGTTGCGGGTGAAGAGCAGATAGCTCTTCGTCGGCGACCAGCGGGGGCGGAACTCCGTCGACCCCTGAAAGGCCGTCGCCTGCAGCGGCTTCTCGGTATCGCCGGCGAGGTCGAGCACGTAGATGTCGCCCGACTGCTGCCGCTGAGACGCGTACGCGATGAAGCGGCCGTCGCCGCTCCAGGCCGGCTGGCCGTCGTTGCCCGGGTTGCTCGTCAGCCACGAGCCGTCGGCGAAGAGGTCGAAGTTCTTCTTGGGCCCGCGGCTGCTGAAGACATAGGGCTTCGACAGCAGCTTCATGTCGGGCGCCCAGGCCAGCTCGACGATCGGCGGCTTCTTGCCCCCGAGCATCGCGCTCGCCGCGCTGCGCCCGGTGGTCACCTCGTCTTCCCCGGTCTTGCTCAGCGTCGGGGTGAACTTGGCGATCCAGGTCTCGCGGGTGTCCTTCTTGGGGTTGTAGACGTCGTAGGCGATCTGCAACGCGTCGGGTGACCAGCGAGGCGCCTGACAATGGGCCGACGGCCGGTCGGCGATCTGGCGAGGAGAGCTGACCTCGGCGGAGGCCAGCGTCGGCGCGAGGAGAGCACATGCTGCGAGGGAAATCGTCTTCTTCATCTCGACACCGTCGTCAGTTTTTTCACTGGGCCGTCATGAGGAGGCCGAGGCGCTCCTCCGAATCGTTGAGCAGAATGACCGCGACCACTCCGAGAGCGGTCGCGGCGGCTGCGCCTCCTCCGACGTACCACCACAGGGCGGTGTCGTCGTCGTCCTCTTCGTCCTTGCGGACCTGGAGGAAGATCTCGACCGTCGGCGCGGGCTGCCCCTGTACGATCTCGAAGGGCACATTGTTCGCCGTGTATTGCCCATAGGGTAGAAATACCGTACGCGGCAGCGCAATGTCGGTCTCGCGAAAGCGGGCGCGAATCGTTTCGAAGCGGGCCTTCTTCTCCTTGTTGACCATGCCGGTCTTGCTCTCGAAGAAGATGCGCCCCTTGTCGTTGGTCTCGCCCGAACTCGCCACCACGGCGAGCGCGCCGAACAGGCTCGACATCTCGCCCTTGAACGCCTGAGCCGACGTACGGTCCCGGTCGCTCTCGGCGAGCTCGATGGCCTTGTCGATCGTCTCGAAGGCCACCTCGAGCAGGAGCAGCGCGTAGGCCGTGCGGGCGCGGTAGAAGGCCGTCTCGAAGTCGGCCTGGCCCTCTTTGCTCGCCCACGCCTGGTCGAGGGTGGCCATCGCCTGCTTGTACATGTCGCGCTTGAAGTACAGCTTGCCCTGGGCCTTGAGCTGCTCGAGCGACTGCCCCTGCGCGCACGCAGGTCGAGGCGAGATGGTGAACGAGCCGGCGGCGCACAGGGCCGCGACGAGCACATGCGCTCTCACGCGTCGTCCTCCTCCGCCAATTCGGACGGCGCGCCGAAGCACGCGATCCAGTGGTTCTCTCCCACGACCTGTGGAGGCGGCCGCTCCTTGCGGCAGCGGCTCAGGATACCGAGTCGCTCGGCCAGAGCACAGTCGGGTGAGTAGACACAACCGCCGCGGGCTTCGGCTTCGTCGGGCCGGGTCACCCGCGGCGGGTCGCGGCGTTCGCGAGGAGGCCGGCGGCGGTCGCGCGCGAGATCGGCCGCCCGCATGAGCCGCCCGGTGTACGGATGATGGAACTGCGTCTGCCCCAGCAGCGCCGCCGGGACTTCTTCGATGATGCGCCCCTTGAGCATGACCAGCACCCGGTCGGCGATGCGCCGCACCAGCCCGAGGTCGTGGCTGATGAGCAGATAGGTCAGCTTCTCGCCCTTGAGCTGCTTGAGCAGGTCGATGATCTGCAGCTTGATGGCGGCGTCGAGCCCGCTGGTGGGCTCGTCGGCCACGATGAGCTTGGGCTTGGTGGCCAGGATGCGCGCCAGCCCCGCCCGGCGCTTCTCCCCGCCCGACAGGCTCGCCGGCCGCTGCTCGGCCCTCGGCAGCAGGCCGACCCGTTCGAGCAGCTCGTCGGCGTGGGCCCGGCGGCCGTCTTCGTCGAGGTTGGGTCGATGCAGCCGCAGCGACTCGTCGAGCATCTGGCGCACCGACATCTTGGGGTGCAGGTTCGCCGACTGGTTCTGAAAGACCATCTGGAACGCGCGCCGCTTCTCCCGCAGCTGGCCGCGATCGACGGCGAAGAGGTCTTCACCCTCGAAGAGCACGCTGCCTTCGTCGAGGCTGTGCAGCCGGGTCACGACCTTGCCCAGCGTCGTCTTGCCCGATCCCGACTCGCCGATGAGCGCCACCACCTCGCCGGGGTGAACGTCGAAGTCTACGTGGTCGAGCGCGATGGTCGTCGTGCCCCCGCGCAGCAGGCTGCGCGATTTGAAGCGCTTGACGAGCCCGCGGGCCGACAGCAGATCCGATCGCTCGCTCAAGCCGCCGCTCCCGTGGGCAGATCGGCCGCCGAGAGCAGCATCGCGGTGTAGTCCGCGCGCGTCCCCCGGCCGAGCCGCAGGTTGTCAGCCGTCTCGGTCTCGACGACTTTGCCACCCTTCATGACGATCACCCGGTCGGCGAGATACAGCACCTCACGGATGTCGTGGGAGATGTACATCATCGAGCGCCGCTCCTCTTCGAGCAGCGCCCGGAAGAGCTCGACGATCTCGGCCCGCACGGTCGTATCGAGGCCGGTGGTGGGCTCGTCGGCGATGAGCAGCTTGGGCCGGCGAGCGAGGGCCACGGCGATCATCGCCCGCTGGCACATGCCGCCCGACAGCTCGTGGGGATACGAACCATGCACCCGCTGAGGCTGATTCATCTGCACCCGGTCGAGCCAATCGACGGCCTTGGCCGCGACCGCGTCGGCCGCGAGATCGGGCAGGGCGAGCTCGATCGACTCCTCGACCTGGGCACCGACGGTCATCAACGGGTCGAGCGAGTGTCGTGGATTCTGGAAGACTGCGGTCATCATGCGGCCCCACAAGGGCTGCATGCGCTTGTGCACGGTGCGGCGCCACTTGCGGCCGTTCTTCACCACCCGATCGCCCTTGCGGCTGAGCACGCCGTCGAGATCGGACAACAGGTCGACCTGCTGCTCGCCGTCGAGCAGCTTGATCGAGCCGCCCATGACCCCCGGCTCGCCGGCGACGAGCCCGAGCACGGCCATCGTGGTCATCGTCTTGCCGCTGCCCGACTCGCCCAGAATGCCGAGCACTTCACCCGGCGCGAGGTCGAAGCTGACCTGATCGACCACCCGTCGACGGCCCTGGCGGGTATCGAACTCGATGACGAGATCCTGCACCGACAACAGCGGCAACTCGGCGCTCATCGGACCTCCTCTTCGTCGGCCCGGGCCAGCAGATTGCCGAACGCCAGGAACGCCGAGATGGTCAGCACGATCGCCACGGCGGGAAACGCCCACGGCCAGATCCCGGCCCCACCGAGCTCGCGGGTCTGAGCCACCATGTTGCCCCACGAGGGCAAGGGCTCCTGCATGCCGTAGTCGCCGAGGTAGGACAAGGCCACCTCGACGAAGAGCACATAGCCGAAGACGTAGGTCGCCTGGCGGATGAGCATCGGCCGGCACTGCAGCCAGAGGATGTGATAGAGCAGGATGCGCACCGGCCGGAAGCCATGCGCCACATGGGCCAGGATGTAGTCCTCACTGCCCAGGGCTTCGACCCGACGGCGGATCACGGTCGCGATGGACGGCACGAAGAGAATCGCCGCCACGAACGCGATGAGATAGATCGACGGGTTGAGGATGGTGCAGACGAGGATGATGTAGACCAGCCGCGGCAGGGTATCGATGAGCTGCATCGTGCCGATCACGCCGGTGCGCAGCCAGCCCTCGGCATAACCCGCCACGGCACCCGACAGCGCGCCGAGAAGCGTCGCCAGGGCGGCGGCGAACAGACCCGGCAAGAAGAACGCCTCGGTGCCTTTGAGCACGCGCATCGCCACGTCGCGGCCCTGCCCGTCGGTGCCGAAGATGTGCGCCATGCTCGGCGGCTGCAGCTGCTGGTCGTAGTTGACGGCCTCGGCCGGGTCGTAGGGCACGAACGGCGAGATGATGCCGACCAGCAGCACCAGCGCGACCACGGTGCCGCTGGCGATGAGCCCGGCGCGCAGGTGCTTATCCCCCATGAGCCACCTCACGGGGGTCGATCACCGCGCGCACGATGTCGGCCAGCAGGTTCATGCCGATGATCGTCGCGGTGAAGAGCACGCTGATGCCGACCACGACCGGAAAATCGCGCTCTCGGGAGGCCTCGAGCAGCAGATAGCCCCCGCCGTCGAGGGTGAAGATGTACTCGACGATGACCACGCCGCCGAGCACGATCGGCAGGCGCGCGGCGTAGCCCGACAGCAGCGGCATGAACATGTTGCGCGCGATGTGGCCGACCGTCCGGGCGCCCTTGGCTTTGACCGCCGCGATGAACTGCGCGTTGCGCAGCGCGGTGAGCTCTGCCCGCACCGCGTTGAAGAAGTCCATGAACAAGCCATCGCCGGCGATCAATGCGAACCCGGCGAAGACGTAGGGCATGAGTGATTCGGTGTAGATCGGGATCGGGTACCACATCGGTGGCACGTAGTCGTTCTGGACGAGGTAGACGTTGACCGCCCAGTTGACCACCTGGGCGAAGACCACGGCGACGACAAAAGACGGCGCCGCGGTCGCCACATACAGCGGCCCGGTGAGCAGCTGCTGCCGCCGGCTCGATTCGCCGAGCAGCAGCGAGGCGAGCACCGCCAGGATCAAGCACACCACCAGCGCCGACGCCGAGAGCAACAGCGTGCGACCGAACGCCGGCAGCGCCACCTCCATCACCGGCGCGCCCGGCGAGAAGACCAATGACTCGCCGAAGTCGCCGGTGAGCGACCGCACGAGCCAGGCCAGATAACCGGTGAACGGGTCACGGTCGAGGCCGAATTCGGCCATCAGCCGCGCCTTCACATCCGGCGGGGTCCCCATGGGGCTGATCGCGTCGATCGCATCCCCGGGTGCCGAGCGGATGGTGATGTAGATGACGAACGTGGCGCCGACCAGCAGCAGCAGGCCGCCTGCCGCGCGCCGAAGGGCGGCGATCGCCAGGCGCGCTGCGCGACTCAAGGGCTCAGCTCCCACTCCTCGAACGAGGTGAAGTAGTAATAGGGCTGAATGAAGGTGCCCTTGAGCTGACGGCTGAGGCCCGAATAGACGTCGAGCGACCACAGGAAGTAGTAGGGCAGGTCGCGGTTGAGCACCGCGTGCAGCTGCTTCATGTACTCCTTGTACTTCTTGTAGTCGCGGGTCGACTTGGCGGTGTCGAGCAGGTTGTCGACCTCGCTGTTGTTGTAGTTGATGAAGTTCATCACCCCCTTGCTGTGGAACAGCGGGTAGACGTCCTCCACCTCCTCGAACGACCACACGTTGAGGGTCAGGTCGTACTTCTGGCGGTTGAAGACCTGCTCCCGGTAGCGGGCATGGTCGACGTACTGCGCCTTGACCCGAATGCCGATCTTCTTGAGCTGGGCCTCGATGCCGAGCAGCAGCGCCTGGCTGCTGGCGAGCTCCTTGTCCATGACGAAGCGGAACTGCAGCTTGGTGCGGCCCTTGCGGCGCACGCCGCCCTTCTTCTTGTAGCCGGCTTCGTCGAGCATCTGATTCGCGCGCTGGATATCCTGCTCACGCGGCTCGACCTCGAAGTTGTAGAACGGGCTGGACTCGGTGAACGGCCCGCCGAGGATGTCACCCCGGCCCAGATGCGCTTCGAGCAGCTCTTCGCGGTTGATGGCGAGCGCGATCGCATCGCGCACCACCGGGTCGTTGAGCCCTTTGCTCTTGTGGTTGTAGGCCATGTACCACCACGAGACCGTGTGGTACGGCTCTAGGGTGACCTGATCGCTGTTCTCGAAGATGGGCACGTTCTTCGGGGGCAGGAAGATCACCGCCTGCACACCGGCCTGCTTGCCGGAGTACTGCAGCAGGCTCACCTGGGCCGACTTGTCGGGCGTGTGCTGCATCAGCACCTCGCCGATGCGCGCCGGCGCCCAGTAGTCGGGGTTGACCTCGAGCGAAACCGAGCGGGCGCCGAACTTCTGCACCTTGTAGGGGCCGGTGCCGATCGGCTTGCGGCCGAAGCGATCCTTGCGGCTGATGCGGGTGCCCTTCTTGAAGGCATGCTTCGGCAGGATCTTGAACAGGAAGCGACGCTCCGGCTCGTTGATCGGGCGGTTGAAGGTGATGTGCACCCCGTACTGCCCTTCGGCGCTGGCGTCTTTGATGAAGCCGAACTTGCTCTTGGCGTTGAAGACGGTCTTGGGGTTCTGCGCCGCCTGGATGGTGAAGACCACGTCGTCGGCGCTGAAGTCCCGACCGTCATGCCACTTGACCCCTTCGCGCAACACGAAGCGGATGCCCATGTTGTCGGGGTCGGCGGTCCACGATGAGGCCAGGGAGCCTTCGAGGTCGCCGCGCTTGTTGACGATCACCAGCGAGTCGAAGATCAGCTCGACCATCCGCACCGAGCTCATGTCTTCGGCGAAGAACGGGAGCAGCGAGGTCGGCCGGGCATCTTCCGGATAGCGGAACACCTGCGCATCGGCCGGCGCCGCGAGAGCGACGAGGGCGCACGATACGAGCAGGCTCGAGAGGAGACGGTTCATCATCTCTGCAACGGCTCCTTGGCAGACACGTTCACTGACCCACGGTCGCCGAGCTACCGGACTGCTCCATCGCCTTGTGGCTGAGCAGATCACGGAGCATATCGGCAGGACCGGCGGCGGCCGGGAGCGCTTCGCTCATCCGGCTGAGGTACTTGAGGGCGACCCGGGGTCGGCCGATGCCGACGTTATCCAACGCGGCGGCAGCCAGGGCCGACAAGGCGTTTCGCGCCGAAGGCGCTTGGGCCGAGGTCTTGTCTTCGGCCGCAGCGCGCATCTTCACGGCGAGCGCCGGACGATCCATGCGCACCAGCGCATCGGCGAAGCGACGCTGAACCACATCCACATAGCGATCGACGAGCATCAACTCGGCCAGGGTCGCGGCACCCGGCGCGTCGTCGCCCACGGCGGTGACCGCGTCGATCAGGTTGCGGCTGAAGCGCGTACGATCCTCGGGGAAGGCTTCGGCGTCGACCCGCCCGATGAAGCTGCCGGCCCAGGCTTGCACGACCCGCTGCCCGATGGTCTCCCGGGGCAGGGCGTCGACCGCCTTGCCCGCCCCCGCCTGATCGCCCTTGTCGGCGAGCAGCCGGGCGCGCAGCGCGCCGGCCTGCGCCACGAGGTCATCGGCTTCCAGTGCGTCGGTGAGTACGAGCATCGCGAGCCCAGGCGCATCAGCCGGCGGCGTATTCAAACCATCGAGCGCTGCGAGGGCGTCGTCGGTCTTGCCGAGCATGCGCAGAGCGTCCGCCTTGAGCAGCAACGGCCAGCCACCGGTATCGGCGAGGAGGTCGACGGTCAGCGCCGCATACAGCCGCGCCCCGACATCGGCCGCGACGGGATCGCGCAGCGCGACCTGCTCCTTGCCGGTGCCGAGGACGATGTCTCCCGCCTTCGGGTCGAGGCGGCCGAAGCGGGCGCGGGCTTCCTTGAGCTTGCCGGCGTCCACCAACGCGCGGATCTGAAGCCGCGCAGCGTAGGCGTCGGTGCCACCGGGCGGCAGCTCTGCGTCGAGACCCGCCGCCTGCCCCCGCAACAGCGCGGCGAGCGGCGTGGTCGCCTCCGGCGCCATCGCAGCCGCGAACGCGGCCGCCGGCGCGTCGGTCGGGATCTTGCTCGACGGCTTGGACGCATCCTCACCCCGGGCCTGGGCCAGACGGGCTTCGATATAGGCCCGCCACGGTGCCCCGGCCTCGGCGCCCGGCCGGCTGGCCTGCACCTCGAGCATCTTGGGGGTGAGCGCGCGCACCAGGAAGCCGATGCGCGCATGTGCCCGCGCCAGCTCGAGCGCTGCGCGCGCGGCGCCGATCCGGGCGTCGGCCGACGCCTCGGCGTCGTCCATGAAGCCGTCGAGAGCCGCGCGGGTCTCGCCGGTGAACAGCGAGCGCCAGCCGTCGCTGCTCTCGGCCAGCGCGACGAGCGGCTTCGGGTCACCGGCCAACGCGACCAACCAGCTGGCGTCGAACCGCTTGCGCTCGGCGGCGGTCTCGACCGCCTGCTGCGCGGCGGCGGCCGTCGCCACCGGATCCGGCTTCTTCTTTTCGGGGCAGCCGCTCAGCGCGAGGGCGCCCGCGACCGCAAGCCAGGAAGCCCGGCGGTTGAGGAGTCGACCCATTCGATCAGAGCTCCATCTCGCGCTTGAGGCTGGAGAGCTTCTCGATCTTCTGATTCGCCGTCGAGACCGCGCCCGGGTTGCTGCCCTGAGAGAACGTGCGGTAGCGCTCCCACTTGGTGATGGCCTTGTCGACCAGGCTCACGTTCGCCCGCTTGGGGTCGTCGTGGTACTGGCGCAGGAACTCGAACTCGAGCATCTCGGCGTGGAACCGGAAGGCGTCGGCCTTCTGCCGCGCCGGCAGCCGACGCATCTTGCGCTCGACCCGCCCCATCGTCTTCAACGCCTTGCCGTAGTTCTTCTGCTGGGCGTAGGACTTGGCCAGCGACAGCAAGATGGCCGGGTCGTGCTTGTAGCGGCCCCGCCGGGTGGCTTCCTCCAAGGCGTTGGACTGCCGCTTGTAGTCCTTGAGCTGGAAGTAGAACTCGGCGAGCAGCCGGTTGGCTTCGTAATAGCCGGGGTGCGTGCGATCGATCTGGGCGAGGAAGTCGACGTCGGACTTCTGCAGCACGCCGCTCGAGTCGAGGCGCTGGTTGATCTGGTCGAGTCGGTCGGAGATCTCCTGCCGGCTCATCAGCGCCGCCGACGGCGCGGCGGTCGCCGCGACGGTGGTCTTGCTGTCCATAGCGTTGGGATCGACGGTGTCTTCCCCGTCATCGATCAGGCCGTCGCCGAGGGCCGCCGCGGCCCGCTCCCGCTCACTGCGGCTGCGCTTGACGCCCTCGGCCTGCAGCGCGGGGGTATCGTCGGCCACCGGCGCCGGCACGGGATCGGCCGGCGGGGGGTCGTCGACCGGATCGTCGGCGAAGAGACCGTCGAGGCCCGTGCTGTCATCCTCGGGCGCCACGACCGGCTCGGGCTCGGCCACCGGCGCGATCGGCTCGGGTTCGGGGATCGGCTCGGGATCGGGGATCGGCGCCGGATCGGGGATCGGCTCGGGATCGGGGATCGGCGCCGGGTCGGGGATCGGCTCGGGCTCGGCGACTGGCTCGGGCTCGGCGACCGGCTCGGGTTCGGCGACCGGCTCGGGCTCCCGGGGGGTCTCCCTGCGCGTCGTCGCCCCGATGCCGGCGAACGGATCATCGTCGACCGGCTTCTCCACCTTGGCCACAGCGACCGGCGGCGAATCGGCGGGCTGCGGCTTCTCGGGCTCACCGGCCGGCGGGTCGTCCGCGGGCGGCTCATCCGCAGGCGGCTCATCCGCGGGCGGGTCGTCGGCATCGCCGCCGCCGAGCGGGCCCTGCTTCTTGTCGGTCAGCAGGTAGATCTCGTCGTCTTCCCCGAAGACAGCGCCCTTGAGGCTCAGCTTGCCCGCGGTGGCGCTGAACTTGGTGCCCGGTACGCCGCTGACCCGGAGGAGCGCGTCACCCGAGGCCCCGGTCTTGCCGACGAGGGTGCCGTTGACCTTCACGCCCTCGCCGGCCTCGCCGGTGCGGACCATGAAGAGGTAGTCCCGCTCGGGGCGCTGCAGCGTCGCGCTGAAGTCCACTTCGAGCTTGCCGCTCTTGGGGTACTTGACCGTGATCTGCCACTGGCTCTGATCGGTATTGGGCGGAACACTGTAGCCCTGGGGCGCCTCGACGTTGAACGCGAGGACTTCGCCGTCCTTGGCCTCGTACTTGCCCTGGAAGTTGCCTTCGTCGTCGGTGATGCCGAACTTCTTGCCGTTGATGTAGAAGCGCACCATCGCGACCGGGCGTCCGGAGACGTCGACGGTCTTGACGTTGAGCTTGACGTGTCGCTGCTGCGGCTCTTCGGGCTCGCCGCCGCACCCGAAGGCGAGTGCGACGAGACCGAGCACGGCGGCGCGGAAGAATCGGGTGGCGGTGACCGGCGTCATTGCGTCCTCTCCATGCCCTGGCAGGGCGCCTCAGATGCCCGTCTTCGGAATCGAGGATTCGTCAGGCGCGATCTCCTTCTCCTCGAGCGCTTCGGGAGCGGTCTCGCCGATGTCCGGCGTCCGCGGCTTGAGGATGAGATCGGCCACTCGAGTCTGCCCGCCTTCGACCGTGACCTCGAAGTCGAGGTCTTCGAAGCCGAACTTGCGGACCATGATGCGGTAGGTGCCCGCCGGAATGGGCTCGGTCTCGCCGAGATCGTTGATGCGCTGGCGCAGGACGAAGAAGCCCCGGCTGTTCGTCACCACCACGTCGGTCTCGGGCGCGGTGGCCACCTCGGCCTTCGAGACCGGCGTGCCCCGGTGGTCGACGACCCGCCCCCCGATCGAGATCGGCCCACCGCCACACGCCACCAGGGTCAACGCACCGGCGAGCAGCAGCAGGCGGCGGCCGAACCGGCCGAGAATCTGATCATGCATCACGGCGCGCATCAGCCGCCCTCCATCCGCTGGCCGATCACCGTCAGCGCGTAGTTGATCGTCCACTTGCGGGGGTCGATGAACCGCAGTTCGTTGAAGCGGTCGTATGCGTCGGTCAATCGGCCTTCTTCGGTGGCCGCGATGGCCTCGGAGCGCAGCTCGTCGCTGCGTTCGACCACCTCGGGCTTCTCGTTGACCTCTTTGATGCGATCGCTGATCTCTTGCAGGAGGTCGGGCGCGTCGTTCTCGAGCTTGCGGCTCGTGATGATGACGTAGGCCCGGGCATACTCGCGCAGCCCGCCGACGAGCATGTCGAGCTTCTTCTTCTTGTTGCGGGTCTTCTCCGCCTTGTCGAGTTGCTTACGCCCCTTGTCGACGAACTCGCGGGCGTCCTCGATCGGACCGGCGAAGGCGGGCAGCGGTGCGAGCAGTGCACCGAGCGTCAGCCACATGAGCACTCGTTTCCGCATCTTGGCCGTCATCCTCCAGGCGGGCGGATTCGCAGGGAACCTGTCGCAGTATAAACCACGGCCGATTCGGCAAGTCAATCTGACGACCGGGCCGCCCGACGGCCCCGGTCACATCACTCTCTACGGTCCCCCGGCGTCGATCCGACCGCCGCCGATCTTGGTTTCTGCGACGATTTTCCGGCTCTGCCCCCCCGCGTCGATCGCGAGGTCGATCTTGTCCCCCGGCGGCGCGATGATCAGGATCGGCGTCTGGCCGATCTGCGTGCCATCGACGCTGACCGGCCCCGCCGGATCGCTGACGACGAGCATCGTACCGAGGGTCTTGGGTTCGTCGCCATCGGGCAACTTGACCCAGGCCCACGTCGCCTCGGTGATGGGGTCGACGGCGGCGGTGAAGAAGGCCGACTGCCGGGCGAAGCGGAAGTTGTACTTCGCGGTGGGGCTCTCGACCTCGAACGCGTGGGGCGTCTCCCCCACGTAGCGCCCGCCGTCGAAGATCTCGAGCTTGTCGGGCACGCTCGCGAGCTGCAATACCACCGGACCCGGCGGCGGCGGCGGCGGGCCGGAGGGGCGACGCACGAGCCAGATGACCAGCGCCGCGGTGCCGAGCACGAGCAGCAAACCGAGCACGATCTTGAGGATCAGCCCCTTGCCGCCGCCACCGCCCTGAGGCATGAAGTCGTCGGCCAGGTTGAAGTCGGGCGCGTCGCTGGCCGGGGTGAGCGCCATCGCGGGCGCGCCGGCCACCGACGGGGCGACCGCCGATGGGGCAGGCGCCGCCACCGGGTGGAATGACGGCGGCTCGGGGGCCGGCGGCAGAGGCGCGGCGAACCCCGGGGTCGGCTGCGGCGCGGGCGTCGGCGCTCTCGGCGTGGGCACGACCGGTCCGGCGTGGGGAATCGTCGACGGCGAACCCGGCGCGGCCGCGCGCGGCGGCGGCAGGCCCACGGCGCCAGGGTGGCCGGCGAGCGTCGGCTTCTGGGGCACCGGTCCGCCGGCGGGGCTGCCGGTGACGTAGCGCGGCGGCGTGGCGCCGGGCGCGCCGGCGATGGTCCGTCGGTCCGGCGCAGGCCGCGCCCGGCCCCCGGCCTCTTCGATGTCCGGAATCGGCACGGCGAACGACGGAGCGCTGTGATCGAAGTCTTCCGCGACATCAAGACCGGCGGGTTCCCGCGGCGTGCCGTGTGACAGCGTGCTGCGCGGCGGCGCGGCGAGCTCGGCGGCCGCCGCGGTCATCGACGCGATGCCGGGCACCGGATCGGCGCTGGTGACCATGTCACCGTCGTCGTCAGGTTCGAAGATCGTCTTCTCTTCGGGATCGTCGAAGCCGCCGCCGTCGTCGTCGAACTCCAGCATCGTCTTCTCTTCGACGAAGTCCATCGCGTCCATCAACGCGCTCTCGCCGAGTTCGAGGATGCTGTCGTCGGGGGCGTCCACCGGCCCCGACCGGGCCACCTGGGGCTGGGCCGGCATGTCGGTCCGCGAGCCCATCGCGGCCATGCGCGCCGGCACGTTGTAGAAGCCGCTCTGGAACTTGAAGTTCTCGAGCGCCTCGAGGAACTCGTCGCCGCTCTGGAAGCGCAGCCGGCGGTCTTTTTCGAGCACTCGCAGGACGGTGTTCTCGAGCTCGGGCGGGATGTCGGAGCGGAACTGCGAGAGCGGCGGCGGCGCGTCGCGCAGGTGCATCATCATCACGTCGACCGGCGTCTGAGCCTCGAAGGGCCGCCGGCCAGCGAGCATCTCGTAGAAGATGACGCCGAGCTGGTACAGGTCGGATTGATGGTCGACCGGCTTGCCCCGGATCTGCTCCGGGCTCATGTAGTTGGGCGTGCCGTAGATCTTGCCGGCCACCGTCAACCCGCCCTGATATCCGCCGATGCCGTCCTGCACCGCCGTGAGCTTGGCGATGCCGAAGTCGAGCACCTTCACGTAGTCGGTGTCGCCTTCGACGGTGGTCAGGAAGATGTTGTCGGGCTTGAGATCGCGGTGGATGAGGCCCATGCGATGGGCCTCGGCGATGGTACGCAGCGTCTGGCCGAGGATCTTGACCGCCGAGCGCACCGGCAACGGGCCCAGCCGGCTGAGGCGATGCTTGAGCGTCTCCCCCGACAGGTACTCCATCGCGATGTAGAGCAGCCCGTCGGGCGCCTGGCCGAAGTCGTGGATGATGATCGCGTTGGGGTGCCTCAGCCGAGACGCAAGATAGGCCTCGTGGCGGAAGCGCTCCACCGAGATCGGGTCACCGCGCTGGTCGTGCAGCAGGATCTTGAGCGCGACCTGGCGGTCCATCGAGATCTGCCGGGCCTTGTAGACGGCACCCATGCCGCCCTCGCCGAGCTTCTCGAGCACTTCGAATCGATCGTCGACGATCGATCCGAGCAGATCCGTCGCTGAGAACTGGTCGTTGGGCATTCGCCTCCCACGGAGTCCGACCCGCCGATTCTAACCGAGCGCGGTTCGATATCAAGCTCGCAGACAAGCTCTTCGGCCGAGAGGGGCCGCGTTGACCGGGCCGGCCGCGTCTGCGTACAGTCGGCTGACATCCGGCGATCAGAGGTCAGAGGTGAATCGAACGGTCAACCGCGGCAGCGCGCTCGTCTGGGCTGTAGCGGCGATGTGTATCGGCTTCGTGGGCTGTGACGGCGACCAGGCGGCCATCGTCGACAGCGGCCCGATCGAAATGGGTCAGCCCGTGTGTGAGGCCGAGAGCCGGCGCTGCGGGGAAGTGGGCCCTGAGGTCTGCTCCGCCGGCACCTGGGTCGCCGCCGACGCCTGCGGCGACGACGAGATCTGTGCCGACGGCGCGTGCATGCTCGCCCCGGTCTGCGAGCCGGGCGAGACGCGCTGCGCCGCTGCCGCCCTGCTCGAGATCTGCGCCATGGACGGCACGGAGTGGGAGTCGATCCCCTGCCCGGACGGCCGCTGCATGGACACCGAAGAAGGCGCCACCTGCGGGGAGCTGGACTGCACCCCCGGCGAGCGGCTGTGCAACGGCGAGCAGATCGTCGTCGAGTGCAGCGGCGACGGCACCCGCCTGGACGTGGTCGAGACCTGCAACGGCGCCCGCACCGGTCGCCAGTGCGATCGCGGCGAATGCGTCGAGCTGTGCGTGCTCAACGAGAAGGTCAAGACCAACGTCGGCTGCGACTACTGGGCCGCCGACCTCGACAACGCGCTGGTGCCGGGGGGCGACGGCTTCCTCAACGCGGCCCGTGCCCCGTACGCGATCGTCGTCTCCAACCCCCACCCCGACTTCACCGCCGAGGTGTCGATCTACAACAACGAGGGGCTGGTGCAGCTCGATGACGGCTCGCCGGCGCAGGCGCTGGTGCCGCCCCTGGGGCTGCACGTGTTCAACCTGCCCCACCGCGACATCGACGGCACCGGCATCACGCCGCGGGCCTACCGGGCCCGCAGCTCGATCCCGATCGTGGCCTATCAGTTCAATCCGTTGGACAACGAAGAGGTGTTCAGCAACGACGCGTCGCTGCTGCTGCCGAGCCACGTCCTGGGCGATGAGTACTACATCATGACCCGGGAGCAGAGCTTCGCGCGGCTGCGCGGCTTCCTCACGGTCATCGCCATCGGCGAAGAGCCGACCGAGGTGACGGTGACGGTCACCGCGCGCACCCAGCCCGGGCCGGGCATTCCCGCGATGGAGCCGGGGGACGTCTTCGAGACCGTGCTGCAGCCCTACGACGTGCTCAACATCGAGACCGGGGCGCCGGGCGCCGATCTGACCGGCTCCTACGTCACCGCCAGCGCAGACGTGGTGGTCTTCGGGGGCAGCGAGGCGGCCAACGTGCCCAATACGAACGGCTGCATCGACATCGATCCCGTATCGGGCGAAGGGGTCTGCGAGGCGTCGCTGCTCGATCCGGAGATCCCCGAGACCCCCTGCCGCGACAACTACGACTGCAACTCCGCGCGGCTCAATACCTGCTGCGCCGACCATCTCGAGCAGCAGCTCTTCCCCACCAAGACCTGGGGCAAGCGCTATGTGGCTTCGAAGAGCTACGATCGCGGCCTGGAGAACGACTACTGGCGCATCCTCGCGCTCGAGGACGACACCAAGATCGAGACGGTGCCGCCCCAGACCCCGATCCCCAACCTCAACGCCGGCGAGTGGTTCGAGTTCGGCAGCCGGGAGCACTTCGAGATCGTCAGTGACAAGCCGGTGTTGATCGGGCAGTTCCTCGCCTCGGAGCACGCGCCGAACCCCAACTGGCGCGACAACCTCGAGCCGGGCGACGCGGCGACCGGCGACCCCGCCTTCATCCTGGCGGTGCCCGAAGAGCAATACCGCAACGACTTCGTCTTCCTCGCGCCGGACAAGTATCAGTTCGACTTCGTCAGCATGATCGCGCCCACCGACGCCCAGGTCTTCTTCGACGATCTGCCGGTGCCCGTCGAATGGGAGCCGGTCGGCGACGGCGCGGAGTGGAAGGTCGCCCGCTTCCCCATCGGGGACGGGGTGCACTTCATCCGCTCCGACCTGCCGCTCTCGGTGATCGTCTACGGATACGACCAGTATGTCTCGTACGGTTACCCCGGCGGACTCAACCTCGACGTCGTCGACCCCGAGACCGGCGAACCCGTCGAGCCCGGAGAGCCGGAGCCCGAGCCGGCCCCGCCCGAAGATGCCGAGTGACGCCCTCGACCAGGAGAGAGCCATGCGCCGACTGACTTTGCTGCTCGCCTGCACCGCCCTGGTGGCGACCGCGTGTGAGGCCGACCAGCAGGCGCCCTCCGACGACCCGATCGTGATCCTGCCCCAGGCGGACATGGGCGACGCGACCGCGCCCGTGGACATGGGCCCCGACGAGGACGCCGCCCAAGCTGTCGACGCGGCGATCCCCGAGGACGCCGAGGTCGAGCTCGAGGCGCTGTCGCTCAACTCGCTCGTGCCCAACCGGGGCCTGGTCGACGGCGGCTACGATATTCGGGTGATCGGCACCGGCTTCATCGACGGCATGACCGTCGCCATCGGCGGCCAGGACTGCCTGGAGCTGGTCGTCGAGAGCCCCAACCGGGCGGTCTGCACGGTGCCCAACGGCGCCGCCGGCAGCGCACCGGTCGCCCTGAGCCGAGTCCGTGGAGACGACGAGCAGCGGGTCGAGGTGCCCGAAGGGTTCACCTACTTCGAGGCGGTCGAGATCCAGGCGCTGCAGCCCGATCGGGTGCCGCTGCGCGGCGGGGTCGAAGTCGTCCTGCGCGGCACCGGGCTCATCGAGGGCAGCCAGGTGACCATCGCCGGGCAGCGGGCCGCGAACGTCGTGGCCAACCCCGACGGCAGCCTCAGCGTCGTCGCGCCCGCGGCCGATCCCGGCCCGCAGGACGTCGCGGTCGTCAACTTCAACGGCCGGGCCGATCTGCCCGGCGGCCTCTTCTACTACGAAGACCTGTCCGTCGACCTCCTCGACCCTCCGGTCGGCCCGCTCGCGGGCGGGATCGAGGCCGTGCTGCACGGCACGGGCCTGACCCGGGATTCGCTGGTGCTGTTCGGCGAGCGCGGCGCCGAGGTGCAGGACGCCGACGACGCCCGGCGACGGCTGGATCTGCTGGTCCCCGCCGCAGGCGGCGCGGGGCCGGTGGACGTGATCGTCGAGAACGCCAACGGCGAACTCACGGTGCCCGGCGCCTTCGTCTACTACGACGCCGCGGCCGCCGGGTTCTCGGTGGCCGGCATCGCGCCGAGCAGCGGTCCCGTCGAGGGCGGCGCGGTGGTCTTCATCGCCGGCTCGGGCTTCGGCGCGGGCACGACGGTGAGCTTCGATGGGCGCCCGCTCGAGTGTGAGGCGGTCGACGGCAACCGACTGCGCTGCATCACGCCGCCGGGCGACATCGGCCCGGTCGACGTCACGGTGGCCGAGGGCGGCGACGAGGTGCTGCTCGAAGGCGGCTACACCTACTTCCAGACCCTCGAGATCATCACGATCATCCCCGATCGCGGCGCGGTGGCCGGCGGCGCGGTGGTCACCGTGAGCGGCACCGGCTTCGTGCCCGACATGACCGTCGCGCTCGGCGAGGTCGAGCTGCAGGACGTGCAGGTCATCGACGAGACGACCCTGGTGGGCGTCACGCCGCCCAATACCCCCGGCCCGGTCGACGTGCGGGCCCAGACCCGCTTCTCGCGCTCGTCGATCCCCGCCGGCTTCACCTACTTCGACCCGACGAGCGACTTCGGCGGCGTCTGGGGCGAAGAGATCGAAGGCGCGGTCAACGTGACGGTGATCAACGGCGCGTCCGGCGCCCCGGAGCCCGAGGCGACGGTGCTGGTGTTCGAGGCCGATGGCGACATCCAGCTCGAAGGCCTGAGCAACGCCGAGGGCCAGGTGACGCTGTCGGACCCCGGTCTGCGCGGCCCGGTCAACGTGACCGCGGCCAAGGAAGGCTTCGAGGCGACGACCATCGAAGACGTCGACGTGGAGAATACGACGATCCTGCTGCTGCCCAACGACGGTGAGGGCTCGCCCCCGCCCGGTGTACCGGCGGCGATCCTGCGCGGGACGGTGACCGGGCTCGATGTGCTGCCCAAGCCGGTCAACGACATCTTCGTCAACATCCTGGTGGTCGAGACCACCCACACCAGCCCGTACAACCGGCCCCAGCTGCCGCCGCCGGGCCCCGGCGGTCTGCTCTTCGAAGACGGCCCCTTCGAGATCATCGCCCGGCCCGGCGAGTTGGCGCTCGTGGCCACGGCGGGCGCCATCGACCGCGACGTGCTCAAGGACTTCCAGGACGGCTTCATCGACTACTGGACGATGCGCTTGTCGCTGCAGCCGATCTCGATGGGCATCCGCCGCTTCGTCTCCGCCAACCCCGGCGACCAGCTCGACGGGCTCGACGTCGCCGTGGACCACCCGATGGATCTGATCTTCCCCGCGGACCTCGACAACCCGCCGCGCGGCGCCGCGCCCGGCCCCGAGTTCTACGCGATCCTGCCGCGGCTGAACTTCGGCGCCGAGGGCTTCTGGGAGATCGACGCGCAGGCGATCGCCCTCGATCCGGCGATCACGGTGCGCAACATGCCGCGGCTCGCCGGCTGGCCGGGTGATATCTCGTACTATCTGATCGCCCTGGCCTTCTCGAACACCGCCGACAATACGCCGATGGCGGTCACCATCGAAGAGACGCAGGACGTCGAAGCCGGGGTCTTCATCAGCCCCTTCGTCGGCGCGCCGTTCATCATCGACCCGGCCAACGGCCAGCTCGGCGCCGATCGCCGGGTCACCTGGGGCGTCGCCGATGGCTTCGACGGGCCGATCACGCCGCCGCACGCCAACCTGGTCTCGATCGAGGAGCCGCAGCTCGGTCCGCCCAAGCCCCTGTGGCGCTACATCACCCCGAGCCTCGTCACCGAGTTCGAGGTCCCCGATCTGCCGGACGCGGCGGGCGAGACCGGCCTGGGCAACGGGCTGATGATCCTGACGATCACGCCTTTCATCTCCGAGGGCCCGTTCGACTTCGACAACTTCACCTACAACGACCTCAACCGTTGGAAGAGCTGGGGTGTGACCAGCACCACCTTCACGCCCTGAGACCCGACGCGACGCTCGCCGCTGCGGCGCTGAGAGCGACCGCACGGCGCAACCCCTCCCCCGCTGCCGAGCGCCGGCTCGGATGCCGCCATCTCCTTGTCAGTGCCGGGTCGACGGGGTAAGACCTCGCCATGCAGGTCTACACGAAGATACTCATCGGTATGGCCGTAGGCGCAGTCCTCGGGCTGACCCTCGGACCCAACTCCTCGCTGCTCGAGCACGATCGCTACAGTTATCGCAACGCAGCCAGCGCCGAGCTGTATCTCGATCGGATCGACGAGACGACCCGGCTCGAGCTGCCCGCCGTTCCTCTCGACTTCACGGTCGAAGAGACGGTTCGCGAGGGGGTGCTCGACGAGACCGGCCTGGTCGTCGAGGTCGACGCATGGGTTCGGGTGAGCTTCTCGATCACCGAGAAGCTGGCGCTGCTCGATGACGAGGGCGCCCTGCGCAAGCGACTCGGCAAGCGCACCGGCGACCCGGTCGTCGCCTGGCTGAAGCTGAATCAGATCCGCCTCGAGGGCGGCGGCATCCAGACCACCCCTCAGCCGATCAGCGGACTCGGCGACGACATCATCGCCTTCATCTCACCGGTCGGCGACGTCTTCATGCGGCTGATCAAGATGGTCATCGTGCCGCTCGTCTTCGCGTCGCTGCTCGTCGGCGTCGCCAGTCTCGGCGACGTGCGCAAGCTGGGGCGGATGGGCGGCAAGACCCTCGGCCTCTACCTGATGACCACCGCCGTCGCCGTGACCATCGGCCTGTCGGTGGCCCACCTCGTGCAGCCGGGCGACTTCATCGACAAAGCCGACCGGGCAGCCCTCGTCGCCCAATTCGCCGGGGACGCCAGTTCGAAGGCCAGCGCCGCCGCGGGCGCGCCGTCGACGCTGGACAACATCCTCTCGATCATCCCGCTCAACCCGATCGAGTCGCTCTCGTCGGGCAACATGCTGCAGATCATCTTCTTCGCCGTGGTGCTCGGCATCGCGCTGACGATGCTCGGCCAGGGCGAAGGCCAGCCGGTGGTCCGCTTCTTCGATCGCATCCAGCAGGCCATGATCGTGGTGATCCACATGGTCATGGCCATCGCGCCCTACGGGGTCGCGGCGCTCGTCGCCGAAGTGGTCGGTACCTCCGGCTTCAGCGTCCTCAAGGCGCTGTTGGTCTACGGCCTGGCGGTTCTGCTGGGCCTCACGCTGCATGCGGGTCTGGTCTACGGCGGCCTGGTCGTGGTCAAGGCCCGACTCAAGTGGCTCGACTTCATGCGCGCCATCCGCCCGGCGCAGCTCATCGCCTTCTCGACGTCTTCGTCATCCGCCGCGCTGCCCGTCTCGATGGAGTGCGCCGAACAGAACCTCGGCGTCAGCAACGCCACCTCGAGCTTCGTCCTGCCGCTGGGCTCGACCGTCAACATGGACGGTACGGCGCTGTACCAGGGGGTCGCGGCGATCTTCATCGCGCAGGTCTTTCAGATGGATCTGACGCTGGCCGACCAGTTGAGCATCGTGCTCGCCGCGACGATGGCCTCGGTGGGCGCCGCGGGGGTGCCCGGGGCGGGCATGGTGACCCTCGCGATGGTGCTCACCGCCTCGGGCATCCCGCAGGTGGGGCTGGCGCTCATTCTCGGCATGGACCGGCTGCTCGACATGTTCCGCACGGCGGTCAATGTGACCGGCGACCTCGCGGTGACCTCGGTGATGGCGGTATCGGAAGGCGAGAAGCTCGAAGTTCTCAGCACGGCGGCCGATCAGGCCGACCCGGAGCGGGGCTTCGAACACCGGCTCGACAAAGAAGAGCACCCGGTCGAGCCCGACTGAGAGCGCGTCAGAAGCCCCAGAACATGCCGATGTTGAGCATGGCGCCTTCCAGCTCCCGGTCCCCGGTATACGGCCGATAGGCGGCCGGCTGGACCTCGTAGGTGCCCTTGGCGAGCGGGCGTCGCTCGACATCGCGGGCATCACGATAGAGGCCCATGCTGCGCAGCGAGACGTCGAGCCGGACGATCTCCCAGCGATACTCGAAGCCCAAGCCGAACTGCACGAGCGGCGTATCGAAGTCGATGCGCTGGCCGAGAGCCTCGTAGCGCACCGAGTTTCCGGCGATGCCGAAGCCGGCGAGCAGATACGGCTGGAACCGACTATCGGGCCAGCCGTAGACCAGCATCGACCCGGCGATCGGCGCCGTCACCCGGCTCACCCGGCCATCACCCGGCGTCTTCTGATCGGCCGCGAGCACATCCACGCTGACTTCGAGCCCGATCCGCCGCGTCGCCCGCAAGCGCATCGCGCCGCCCATGCCGCCGAGGTCGAGCTCGGCGCCGGTGCGCGCGTCGTACAACGAGAGCTGGGCCACATGGGGCCCGGCAGCGAGCCGGCCCCGCCGCCATTCGGCGTCGTCATCTCCAGCGAGCGCGGGCCCTGCGCAGAGGAGAACAGCGGCGGCGAGCATGGGACGCAGCATGGTGACCTCCAGACGATCGAGCGCGGTTCGGACGGTATGGTAAGTATTGCAGATCGTCGGCGGCGGTTTCGAGGGGTGACCGAGATCGTTCGAAGATCGTGGCGGCCCCGACGCTGGACCGATGCGTCCATCAGGGTGACTCGGCAGTACGTCTGCGGTTCTGTGGCCGCGGCGCATGCGGTAGAGTCCCCCTCATGAGAGACCCCCGCGTACAGTTCCCCATGCCTGGGCCAAGCCCCCTGATCTGCGTTCTGCTCGGCGTGCTGCTCGCCGGCTGCGGCGTCGCAGCCCACAACGCCGATGGACCGACGCACCAGCGGCCGCCCGACAGCCGGCTCGACCCCAGCGGCTACGCCGAACTCTCGCAGCAACACGTCGACGCGGTCTTCGCCGAGCAACAGGCGGGCTTCAGCGTATGCAGTCGCAAGGCCTCGGGGGCCTTCGTCGGGGGCGTCGCGCGGCTGATGTTTCTGCTCGGGCCCGCTGGACGGGTGGAGCACGTCTACGTGGCCGAATCGGACGTCGGCAGCCTCGAGGTCGAGCGCTGCCTGCTGACCGCCGCGCGGTTTATGGAGTTTCCGGTGCCGAAGGGCAGCGGGCGAACCCGCTTCATCCGCTCCTTCCCGGTCAACCCCGCGGCGCGCGGCACGGTCGCCGAGCAGCCGGAGTCATGGGGCTACCCGACGATCCGCGGCCGCCGGGACGCGGTCCGCAAGTGCCGGGCGGACTATGGCTACGACGGGCCGTTTCATCTGACGGCGTTCATCGGCGGGCGAGGACGGGCGCTGAGCGCGGGCTTTCACGCCCGGCACAATACCCCGGACGGCTTCGCCGACTGCGTGATACGGGTCGTCGAGGAGACCACCTTCCCCGACACCGCGGGTCAGGTGGTGAAGTACCGGGCGCTCGTCGAGTACCTGCCAGACGACTGACGGGCCCGCCGGGCGGGTCACTCAGCCGGCGGCCATGTTCTTGCGCACGATCTCGCGCACATAGCGCAGCACGACGCTGACGGCGACGCAGTTGAGCAGGAAGTTGCGCAGCTTGGCCCGATCGGGCGTGCGGAACTGGTTGTAGAAGATCAACTCGCCGAGGAAGAGCATGCGCTGCTCGTCGAGATCGACCAGCCCCGGGATGCCGTCCTCGATATACCCTTCGGGCAGAGCCGACTCGATGCCGGGCAGGCAGAACTCGGCCGGCAGCTTGGTGCGATCGGGCAGGATCAAGTTGCAGCTGTGGAAGAAACGCAGCGAAGCCGGATCTTTGCCCGTCTTCTTGAGCACCGTCTCCACCTTCGGGCTGTGGCTGAAGCTCGCGTACAGATCCGGCTCGATCGGATCGGACGCGCTCGGCAACTCCCGCGCGACGTGGGTCACGAGTTCGGGCAGACCCGACGGCTGCCGATGGATGCGCTGCAGCGCCCAGAACCGCCCGGGGTAGATGTTGAACGGCTCGATGAGGCCGCTGAATGGCTCGAAGCTGAAGCTGAGCCAGGGCACCACCCCTGCTTTGCGACCGCCCGAGGCGATGGGCCGGTAGACGCTCTGCACTTCCTGAATGTCTTGCACCAACGCGTGCATCACGTTCTTGCCGAACAGCGTCTCGGGCGAGACCTCGATGATCTCCCGCACCCGCTCGCTGATATCCCGCAGCCGCATCACATACCTCCTGCGAGCCGTGCTCGCGATCGGCCCGCGCGGGGCCGATGATTCGATCGTCTACACATACCTACACGGCGGCGGACCGTCAACGTCCTGCCACATACCGCCGCTGCCCGCCCCGTGCTCGCCATGCCGAGAATGCGCGTGGCGGGTCGCCGCCATCGGCGACCCGCCACGTCGAGGATGCCCCCAGCAGGACTCGAACCTGCGACACCAGGTTTAGGAAACCTGTGCTCTATCCACCTGAGCTATGGGGGCGGGCGGACCGGGAAAGCCCGGTCAGTACTTGAGCAGGCTGTAGACCTGCCTGGGAGCCAGGCGACGGGCGCCGCCCAGATCACACAACTCGATCATCACCAGGACGGCGGCCACCTGCGCATCGGCGGCCTCCACCAACCGGCTCGCGGCCTCGGCCGTGCCGCCGGTCGCCAGCAGATCGTCGACGATGATCACCCGGTCGCCCTTGGAGATGGCGTCGGTGTGCACCTCGAGCGCGTCGCTGCCGTACTCGAGTTCGTACTCCACCCGCCGGGTCTCGTAGGGCAGCTTGCCGGGCTTGCGCACCGGCACGAAGGGCACACCCAGACGCGCCGCGACCGGCGTCCCCAGGATGAACCCCCGGGACTCGATGCCGGCGATGCACGTCGCACCGTGCACCCGGGCCAGACCACACAAGGCCTCGATCACCGCGTCGAGCGCCTCGGCGTGCCCGAGGACCGGCGTAATGTCCCGAAAAAGGATGCCCGGCTTGGGAAAGTCGGGGATGTCGCGCACCCACTCGCGCAAGTTGATCATCGGGCCTCCTTCAGCGAGCTGGCAGGTAGACGAGCGGATCGACCGCTTTGCTCTCGAGGCGCAGCTCGAAGTGCAGGTGCGGCCCGGTACTGCGCCCTGTATTGCCCAGCTCGGCAATCACGGCACCTTGCCGCACGGTATCGCCCTCGTCAACCAGGTTTCGCCGGTTGTGCGCGTACACGGTGACCGCCCCGTTCGCATGCTGCAGGATGACCAGATTGCCGTATCCACGCTGCTTGTTGTCGCTGTAGATCACCTTGCCGGCGGCCGCCGCCTTGATCGGCGTGCCGGGTTTGGCGGCGATGTCGATGCCTTTGTGCACCCGACGACCGCGGGGGCCGAACCCACTCGTCAGCCGGCCACCATCCACCGGCCACACGTAGGTCGAGCGGGCCGCACGCTGACCAGCGGGCGGCTTCGACGAGGTCGATCTGGACGGCGTCGCGCGCCGAGGCGGCTTCGAGCCCGCAGCCGAAGACGCCGACGCGACGGCCTCGGGCTTCTTGGTGGCTTTGGCCCGACTCTCGGCCTGCTTGCGCTCGAGCAGCTCGTCGATCCCGTAGAGGAAGAGTTGCTGCCCTACCTCGAGCGCGTTGGGGTCTGCCAGACCGTTGAGCTCGATGATGTCCTCGAGCGGCACGCCGTGGCGGCGGGCGATGAGGCTGACCGAGTCGCCGCGCTCGACGGTGTACCACACGCCGATCAGCTCCGGCGCGTCATCGAGCTCGGGCGCTGTTCGGGGGCTGCCGCTGCAGGCGCTGAGGCACCAGAGGGCCAGCACGCCGTACAGCCACGACCGACGACGGCCGGGCCGCGCGCCGCCGGTGCCGGGCCATACGGTCCGCGCCACAGACCAGCCCACGAAGCGAGACGTATGCCGCCGTGCTCTCGAACGGGTGGCGGTCACCGTCGCTCCAGACCGGGCACATCCACGTCCGCCAGAGCGTCGAGCAATCGCTCGTGGGTCAGATCCAGATCGATCGGGGTGATGGCGACGAGCCCCTGGTCTATGGCATCGCAGTCGCTGCCATCCAGCGGGTGGTGGCCCAGGCGGTCACCGCCGAGCCAGTAATAAGGCCGGCCCCGGGGGTCGTGGCGCACGGTCACCTTATGGCCGTAGTCCCGCAAACCGCCACGGGTCCAGCGAAAGCCGCTGACCGGCGCGCCTTGCGTATCGGGCACGTTGACGTTGAGCATCGAACGGCGCGGCCAGTCCCGGGACAGCATCACCTCGGCAACCCGAACGGCGACCTCGGCCGCCGGCTCGTAGTGTTTGGGCGGCCAGCCATCGAGGCTGATCGCGAACGACTTGAAGCCGAGCAGGGCGCCTTCCATGGCGCCGGCCACCGTGCCGGAGTAGGTGACGTCGTCCGCGAGGTTGGGGCCGCGGTTGATCCCGCTGACGACGAGATCGGGCGCCCGGGGCAGCAGCTCGTGCAGCGCCAGGTAGCAGCAATCGGTCGGGCTGCCATCGACCGTCCAGCGCAGGTGACCGCGAGGGCGAGCGCGCAGCGGTCGGCCCAGGGTGATCATCCGGGCTACGCCCGACTGCTCGCGGTCCGGGGCCACGACCGCGACATCGCCGAGCGCCTCGAGCGCCGCCGCCAACGCCTTGATGCCGGGGGCATGAAACCCGTCGTCGTTGGTCACCAGGATCAATCGGCGGTTCGACACGGGTCCTCCCTGCCAGAGCGGTCGCGGCGTGCATGATGCCGGGAGCGGGCCACGAGGCCAGGGCTTCGAGCAACCGAACGCCCGGCCGACCGAAAGCTCGCCGTCAGCTCCGCCTCTCGCGCCGGGCGACACGGGCATGCACGGGCGCCGGGCGACAGCGACCCGAACATGAAAAAGGCCGCGAGGTGTTTCCACCTCGCGGCCTTTGTCGGGGTGAGAGGATTTGAACCTCCGACCACTTGCACCCCATGCAAGTGCGCTACCAGACTGCGCTACACCCCGAGACGGGTGCGGAATCTACGGTGATTCCGCCCCTTCGTCAAGACCTTTTCCCTGCCCTATCACGGGCAGAGTCAGGCGTTGATCGCGTTCTTGAGCACCTGGCTCGGCTTGAAGGTCAGCACCTTGCGCGGCGCGATCCGAATCTCCTCCCCGGTCTGGGGATTGCGTCCGGTCCGCTCCTTCTTCTGGCGCACGACGAAGTTGCCGAAGCCGCTGATCTTGATCTTCTCGCCGCTCTCGAGGGTCTCCTTGATCGACTCGAAGACCATCTCGACGATGTCCGCCGATTCCTTCTTGGAGAAGCCGTCGAGGCAGTCGTAGACCTGCTCGACGATGTCGGCCTTGGTCATGGTCGCCATTCGGATTGCTCCCGTAGCCGGGAGGTCGCCGCGCCGGCTGGCGCCGACGGCCTCAGAGCGCCGCGCGGGCGGCGTTGACGACGTCGGCGAAAGCCTTGGGCTCGTTGATCGCCAACTCGGCGAGGACCCGCCGGTCGAGTTCGATGCCCGCCTTGCGCAGCCCGCTGACGAAGCGGCTGTAGTTCAAGCCGTGCTGCCGGGTCGCGGCGTTGATCCGCACGATCCACAGCCGCCGGAACGCCCGCTTGCGCTGCTTGCGGTCGCGATACGCGTAGCACAGCCCGCGCTCCACCGCCTCGACGGCGCTGCGGAACAGGCGCCCGTGCGCGCCGCGGTAGCCCTTGGCCAGCTTGAGAACCCGGTTGTGACGGCGACGGGCCTTGAAGCCCCTTTTCACCCTCGGCATGGTCTGTCTCCCTTACGGTCGCACGCCCCCGCTGATGTGCGGGTGTTCGAGCGCGCGCCCGGTCAGTGAATGGATTGTGAGCCGCTCTCGGCTCAGGCGTACGGCAGCTGCGACTTCACCAGGGCGGCATCGCCGCTGGAGAGGAAGCCGGCCTCGCGGAGCTGACGCTTCCGCTTGCTCGACTTCTTGGTCAGGATGTGGCGCCGGTTGGCCCGGCTGTACTTGACCTTGCCACTCTTGGTGACCTTGAAGCGCTTGGCCGCCCCGCGATTCGTCTTCATCTTGGGCATGATCGCCGTCCTTCGAATCTGGTTCGGGACCTCGGGCTCGCCTCGACAGCGCAGGCTTTCGAGACGAAAAGACAGCGCCCGCCGACAAAGCCGGCGGGCGCTGGGTAGGCACGGGCGGGATCGAACCGCCGACCCCTTCCACGTCAAGGAAGTGCTCTCCCACTGAGCTACGCGCCTACAACGCTCCCTGCGAAGCGCGGCGTTTTCTATCAGGGCGTTCGAGACGTCGTCAACCTAAAATGCGGAGTTTCTCGTCGTCGCGGTTCGCGCGCCGGGCGCCGGGCAGCGACATCGCGTATGCTCGTGGCCGCACTCGTCGCGGGTCCGACCGAACCGGCGCGACCGCCACCACGCGCAGCGGAGTTGCATGTCGTCTTCCCCAAAGCCCCCGAACTCGCGCCGACCCGAGACCGGACCGGGAGGCGGGCTGCCCGCGCTGATGGCCCGGCTCGTCGAGCCCCTCGCGCGGGATGCAGCCGATCCATTGCGTCGCATCCGCCTCGCCTGGGGCCGGATCTGCGGCTTGCCTCTCGCCCGGCATATCGAACCGCTGCGCCTCGAGAACGGCGTATTGCACGTGGGCGCCCGGGGGCCGGTGTGGCGCGACGCGGTCTTCCATCAGCGAAACGCGCTGCTGCGGCACGTTCGGCGGTATGCGACAGATGTCGACCGGATCTGGCTCCATACGCTGCATACGTCGGCGCCCGTGGATACGCCGCCCCCGCTACGGCCCACCCCGACGCCCCGTACCGCGGGCATCTCGCATCCCGAACTGCGTCTGGCCGTCGAGGGTCTGCTCGCGGCGCGCCGTCCCGATGCTGCACCCGGCGATTCGCCGCGCCGGGGGTGACGCGGGTACCACCGGGCGCAGGCCGATCACATTTCGGACCCTCAACGGGGTCGCCGCAGGCCGTCTCTGCTGGTTCTCGGGTGCGCAACGTGGTAAACGGTGCGCCGTTGGGCCCGCGGGATTGTCGGGCCAGCCCGCCATCCGCCTGCCGAGAGCCCGATGACCGAGACCCGATTCACCGACCTCCCCCTCTCCGACAACATGCACCGGGCCCTCGAAGACATGGGCTACGAGCGTCCGACGCCGGTGCAAGCCAGCGCGATCCCCCTCGTCGCCACCGGCCGCGACCTGATGGTGCAGAGCCAGACCGGTACCGGCAAGACCGCAGCCTTCGGTATTCCCGTGATCGAAGCGCTGGGGGATCGGCCGCAAGGCATCCGGGCCCTGGCCCTGTGCCCGACCCGTGAGCTGGCTCGGCAGGTCGCCGAGGAGTTCAACCGGCTGGGCAAGCACTCCAAGGTACGCACCGTGGCCGTCTACGGGGGCGCCTCGCTGGAGAAGCAGATCGCCGAGATGCGCTTCGCCCAGATCGTGGTGGGTACGCCCGGTCGGGTGCTCGATCACCTGCGCCGACGCACGCTGCGCCTCGACAAGCTGTCGATGCTGGTGCTCGACGAAGCCGACGAGATGCTCTCCATGGGCTTCGCCCAGGAGATCAACGCCATCATGCAGTTCGTGCCGGGCAACCGGCAGACGCTGCTCTTCTCGGCGACGATCCCCGAGGACATCAAGCGCTACGCCCGGCGCTACATGAAGGAGCCCGAGTTCCTCAGCCTCATCGAGGAGAACGTCGGCGCCGACGATGTCGAGCACCACTACTACATGGTCAGCGGCGTCGGCCGGCCCCGCGAGCTGGTCCAGGTGATCGAGTACGAAGAGCCCGAGTCGGCCATCATCTTCACCAATACCCGCCAGGACTCGGAGCTGGTGGCCCGCTACCTCAAGCGGCAGGGCTACAACGCCGAGTATCTCAACGGTGATCTGCCGCAGCGTGAGCGCGAGCGGGTGATGAAGCTGTCCAAGGACAAGAACCTGCGGTTCTTGTGCGCGACCGACATCGCCGCCCGGGGCATCGACATCAGCGAGCTCAGCCACGTCATCAACTACATCCTGCCCGAGTCGCCGGAGGTCTACATCCACCGCACCGGGCGGACGGGGCGTGCCGGCTCCAAGGGCACGGCCATCAGCCTGATCGGACCCCGCGAGATCGGGGTCTACTACTACCTCAAGCGGATCTACAACGTGGCGCTCCAGGAGCGCACCGTGCCGACCCAGGCGGAGATCGAGTTGCGGCGCGAAGAACGACGGACGGACGATCTGGTCGAGGAGATCCTCGGCACCGTGGAGGGCGCCACCCCCAACCCGACCGCGCGGGCTCAGGTGATGCGACTGCTCGAGCGGGACGAGGCGGTCGAGGTGGTGCAGGCCCTGCTGATGCACTTCCGTCAGCGGGGCAAGGCGGTGGCCAGCGGGCCCAAGGCCGGCGGCGTGCTGCAGGACGTACCCCAGCCCGAGCGGCGGGCGCCCGGCAGCCGGCCCACGTCGCTCGCCGGCGTAGCCGACCGCGTCGCGCTCATCACCAGCGCCCACCGCGGCCCGGCCGCGCGCAAGGCCACCCCCGAGCCGCAGGTGCAGCCCGAGCCGCAGCCCGAGCCGCCCCCGGCGAAGGATGACGCGCCGGCGCCGGCGAACGACCGGATCGAGGCCTCGATGCCGGCCGCTGAGGCGCCCGCCACCGAACCCCCTGCCCGCGAAGACGCCGCGGCGCCCGAAGAGACCGTCCGTGAGGAGAAGCCGCGTCGGCGACGCCCCTCCAAGCAGGCGGCCGAAGAGGCCGAGACGCCTCCGCCCGTCGAGCCGGCCGACGATGCCCCGGTGATGCGGCGGGTCTTCGTCAGCCTGGGCGAGCGCGACGGCTACGACACCGATGAGCTGCGCGATACGCTCGCCGAACTCGGTGGCCTGCTGCCCGAAGATCTCGAAGACATCGAGGTGCACGCGCGGCACAGCTTCGTGACCGTGGAGCGGGAGTTCGCCGAAGACTTGATCGCCGCGGTGAATGGGGAGACCCTGGACGACAGGTCGGTCCGAGTGGAGTTCGCTCGCAATGGTTGATCACATGCGCGCGGTCGGTCGGGTAGCCCTCGGGGGCGTGCTCGGCGGAGCGCTGGTTTTCTTCGCCGGAATCGGCTGTGCGCCGCCGCCGGTCGAGCCACCCCAGCCGAAGGCGGCGGAGAGCAACCTCCCGCCAGCCAAGGTCGACCTGCCGCCGCTGATCAAGCTGGAAGGCACGATCCCACCCGAAACGCATCCCGACCATACGATGCGCATCGATGGCCTGCTGGCGCGCCGGGACAAGTATCTGGGTCAGAAGGTTCTGGTCCGGGGCTTTCTCATCGAGAAGTACGAGTGCCCCAAGGACGCCGACAAGTGTGAACGGCCCCATGTCTGGCTCGCCGACTCGCCTGCCGGCGGCGACAAGAAGCTCATGGTGGTCGCGCTCGATGAAGAGCGGGTGGAGAAGCTCGAGATCGGCGAGCAATACGTCATGACCGGACGCTTCGCGCGCAAGTCGGGCGATGGCTTCGTACGCTCCGAGGGCCTTCTGCTTCACGAGAGCATCGAGGGCTTCGACGATCCCGAAGAGAAAGAGGACAAGCGGCGCCGCCGCTGATCGGGCCCGCATCCTCCCCGGCCGCTTCGGCCACCCAACGGTCACGTCTGCCGACCGTCAAGAGCCCCCGGCGGGCCACACCGGCGCTTCGAGCGCCCTATCTCTCGACAGTCAGGAGAATCCGCTCGCTGCCCGCGCCGAAGAAGGCGCCGGGCGTATGCAGCGATCCAGAGAGATCGACGTAGCGGAAGCCGACCAGCCGCAGCATCGCCAACAATTCATGGGGGCTGAACAGCCGCAACGTGATGTCGTACTCACGCTGGGTCCCATCGGCGTAGACGAGGAAGCGCTTGATCATGAGCCGACTCGTCAGGTGGTCGAAGTCGACGTCTTCCTGGATGAGGCAGCCGTCCCCCTCCCACCAGTTGCGAACCGGGATCGACTGAATCGCCTGATCGCGGTTGGCCACGTCGATGAGGAAGCGAGCGCCGGGCTTGAGAGCCCGGTGCACACCGCGCAGCACCATCAGGTTCTCGGCGTCGGTGAAATAGCCGAACGTAGTGTTGAAGCAGTACGCGCCGTCGAAGACCCCGTTGAACTCCAGGTCGCGCAGGTCGCCGTGCACGAACTTGATCGACGCTTGCTTGGCCTGCGCCCGGCGCAAGGCGTTCTGCAGGAGTTCGAGGCTCAGATCGAGGCCGACCATCTCGTAGCCGCGACGGGCGAGCGGCACTGTATGGCGGCCGTACCCACAGCCCAGGTCCAGAAGCCGCCCACCCGAGGGCACCGAGAGCGTCGACTCGATGAAGTCGACTTCGGTGCGCAGCTGCTCGCTGGTCGTCGGCGGCTCGGAGCGTACGTAGTCGAGCGAGAAGAGCTCCTGAAACCAGGCTCCATCGATCCGTGGCCGCTGCCCGGCGTTCTGCTCGGCGACGCCCATGACCATCTCGCGGATCCAGGTCGGATCGGCATCGGCCGGCACGAAGTCTTCGAGACTGGCCGGCGCTGCGGGCACCGGCGGAGGCTGGGATGTACCGCTGACGCGGAAGTCGTCGGTGAGCAGCACGTCGAACGACTCGTCGGGGCTGCGCGCATCCATCTCGAGGTCGTTGTCGTCGAGCACGTCGAGCACGTCGAGCGGCGGGTCGGACGCCAGTGGGTACCGCTCGTCCTCGCGGCTGCCCTGGGTCAGATTGCGCTCGGGTGGAGGCGTGCTCTCGGCTCGTGGCTTGCGATTGCGGCGGGTCTTGAAAACAGCGGCGAGAGGCGCTGCCCCGTCGGATTCCCCGATGGCGAACAGCCGCTCCTTCGCCTCCCCGGCGGCGGTACGGCCGCTGTCGCCGCCGTTGGTCGACGTCGACGGCCGGTCGCGATCTTCGTTACGGGTCAACTGCCGTCTCCGCTGCAAACGCTCGCACTGCTGTCAGCGTAACACCTGCTGGGCGATTGTGCGTCAAATCGCGCATCAGCCCATCCGCCGCCGAGCGATGGCCTCCCCCATTCGAATCGGCTGGTCCGGCTCGAGGTCTTCGGGGACCACATCCGGGTCTGCGAACAGCACGACCACCGTCGAACCCAGCCGGAATACACCCTGTTCGTCGCCACGGGCGATCGGCAGCCCCCCGTCGTAGAGCTTGTGGACCGCCGGCATACCCCGATTGGCCACGATCTCGTCGTCGTAGGCCATCGTCATGTAGCCCACCGAGGTCGCGCCGACCATCACCGAGGCCACCTCACCGATCGGGCTGTCCACATACGTGATGATGCGCTCGTTGACGCAGAAGAGATCCTCGACGCGACTGACCGCCGCGTCGTTGACCGGCCAGAGATGGCCCGGCACATAGCGCGACGCCACGATGCGCCCCTCGACCGGATGATGCACCCGGTGATAGTCCCGCGGGCTGAGGTAGACCGTCACCCAGGAGCCATGGGCGAAGCGCTCGCCCTCGTTGCGATCGCGCAGCAGATCGGCCACCGCGTAGGTCCGTCCCTTGGCCTGGATCAGCTCACCGTCTTCGATCCGCCCCCAATTCGAGATGTGGCCGTCGGCCGGTGAGACCGCGAACCCGGGCCGGCGGTCGATCGGACGGGCGCCCGGCTTCAAGCGCCGGGTGAACAGCTCACCGATCGTGCGATACGCCGAGATGGGGTGCTCGGCTTCGTCCATGTCGATGCCATAGCTCGACGCGAACAGCTTCACGCTCGCCCGGGTGATGGGGCTCGGCAGCCGCGCGTGGGCCGCGGCCCCGACCGCTCGGCTGAGCAGGTTCTTGGGAATCAGGCCGAGGGTGCCGATCAGAAGGGCGTCTTTCACGTGGGTTTCACTCGATGGAGAATTCGACGCCCACAGGCCGGGGCGCCGAGAAGATCAGAGCGCTTCGAGAGCCTGCTTGCTCGGCGCGTGATCCGCGTCGAGGCCCAGCGCGCGGCGGAACATGTCCTTGGCCTTGCGATCGTCGCCGAGCGCCAGCCGAACCTGACCCAGGTGATAGAACACGTCCACCCGGCCGGGCTTGTCGAGCTTCATCTGGTGCAGGAGCACCGTCTGGAAGATCTTCAGCGCCTGATCCCAGTCCTGCCGGCGATAGTGCAGGTGCCCCAGCTTCACCAGGTTGGGCACATACGTGGCGTCGTACTCGAAGCACTCGGTGAAGTACTGCAGAGCCGCGTCTTCGTCGCCGCGCTCCTCGGCCACACACCCCATCCGGTAGTTGTAGGTGAACAGCTCCTTGTAGCGCCGCGAGGCCTTGAGCTGATCGATGATGGCCACGAGCACCGGCTCGGCGTCGGCGTGACGCCCGGCGGCGAAGTAGCCCTCGAGCAGGGCGTCGGCGACCTTGAGATCGTCCGGCGCGAGCTGGAAGGCCTCCTCGAGCGTCTTGACCGCGTTGTCGTGATCGCCCGCCGCCTGACGCAACTGGGCGATCTCGGTCAGCAGGGATACCCGCGCGGTGCCTTCGGCGCTCGCCAGCCGACGCTCCAACAGCATCGCCACCCGAGCGTCGTCGCCGGCGTCGCGGGCCATGCGCACCAGCGCGTCGAGGGCTTCGTCGTCGCCATTGGCTTCGACGGCGGCCTCGAGCGCGCCGAGTGCCTTCTCCGGCTGGTCGAGCTGGTCGAGGTAGAGCAGACCGATCCGACGCCACGCCACGGCCTTGTCGTCCCCTTCGGCGTGCTCGATGGCGCGTTCGAGGGTCTCGGCGGCCTTCTCCCACTCGGCGCTGCGCTCGTAGAGCTGAGCGAGCACCGTCAGCGCGCCGGCGTGGTGCGGGTCGGCATCCAGCACCTGATTGAGCGTGGAGATCGCCAGATCGGCGTCACCCAGGTGCTCATTGGCGATGGTCGCCTGCTTGACCAGCAGGCCGACGATCACCGCGTTGTCCACGCCCTCCTCACGGGCCACCGCGATGCGGTCGCGCAAGGCCTCGACGAGGTCGTACCACCGCTCGTCCTTCTCGTAGAGCGAGACGAGTCGGTCGAACGCGGCGGCGTCCTTCGGCCGCACGGCCAGAATCTGCCGATAGTACTCGATGGCGTTGTCCGAGCGATCCAGGTGCGCCTCGGCGTTGTCGCCGAGCGCCGCGAGGACCTCCACCCGCGCCGCTTCGTCCTCGACGATGGAGAGCTTCTTGACCAGCACCTCCTGCAGGTAGTGCCACTCCTCCATCTCGCGATACAGCGCCCGCAGCGCCTCCATCGCATCCGCCGAATCCGGCTCGAGCTCGAGCACCTTCTCGAAGGACTCCGCCGCCCGAGCACGGTCGTCGAGCTGCTCCCGGGCCAACGCACCCATACGCGCGTGGATCCGGGCGAGCTGACCGCCGTCGTAGACCGTATCGGCCCGGCGGGCCAGCACGTCGTACAGCGCCTCGAAGTCCCCGGCCAGCTCGTGGATCCGCTCCAACGCGCTCAGGGCCTTCGCATCGGACTCGTCGATGTCGAGGATCTCGTTGTAGGCGTCGACCGCCGCCGCCGCATCGCCCAGCTTCTCGGTGCAGAGCACGCCGAGTTCGTGCAGGCGGGCCTTCTTCTCGTCGAGGTCGAACATCGCCGCCGCCTTGCGACGATAGACGTCCGCCAGCTGCTCCCAGCTCTCGACGCCCCGGTAGAGCTCTTCGAGCGCGTCGAGCGCCCGCTCGTTGAGTTCGTCGATCTCCAACGCCTGGCGGTAGTGATCGACCGCGCGCCCCGGATCCTGCAGCCGGCCACGACACCACTCGGCGATGCGCAGATGGTCTTCGAGCATCAGATCCGGATCATCCAACCGGGTCTGAGCCGACTCGAAGGCATCGGTCAGCTCCGACCAGGCGCCACGCTCCGTGGCGATGCGGATCAACCGCTCGCGGATCTCCTCGTCCTCGGGCAGCTCGTCGAACGCCTGCAGCAGCGCCCGCAGCGCCGACGCCCCGTCGTTGAGTCGGGTCTCCCGCAGATCGGCGGCCATGGCCCACAGCTGGGCGCGGTCCCGCCGGTCGTCGGTCAACTCGATGCGCATCTCAGTGAGGATGGCGAGCTTCTCCCACTCCTCCATCTCGCGATAGATCGGGTCGAGCACCTCGGCGATCGACTGTCGATGCTCGATGTGCACCGCCAGCCGCTCCATCGCCTCGAGGCTGAAGGCGTGATCGCCCTTCTCCCAGAGGATCGAGCGGTAGAGCTCGATGGCCGCCGCCACGTCGTTCTCGACGACCTCCAGCAGGTAGCCCAGCCGGAAGCGCAGGTCGTGCAGTTCGTCCTCTTCGGCGCCGACCTCGATGCGCCGCCGCAGCACCTCGATGAGCGTGTTCCACTGCTGCCCCTTCTGGTACAGCCGGTCCAACGCCCGCAGCGCTTCGTCGTCGTAGGGGTCGCTGCTGAGCACGGCCTGCCAGGACGCGACCGCCGGCTTGTGCTCTTCGAGCTTGCCGTCGTAGAGCCGCGCCAGTCGGCGGTGCAGCACCCGGGCCACCTCGCCGTCGACCCCCGCGTCGACCTGCGTCTGGAACAGCAGCGCCAACGGCTCGTGCAGGCTCAGCTCTTCGGCGAGGGCGTCGAGCTCCTCGTAGTTGCTGGGATCGGCCGGATCCTCCTGGAAGGCCCGCGAGTAGGTCTCGAAGGCCGCACGCGGGTTCTTGAGTACCGCGTTCTGCAGCTGAGCCAGCCGCTTGAGCAGGTCGATGCGCTCGTAGGGCGCCTCCAGGTCGAGCAGCTGAAGCTCGTAGATGCGGGCGAGCGCATCGGGCTCGTCCTTCTCCTCGTAGAGCGGCTCGAGGACCCGGCTGGCGACGAGCCGATGCTCCGGATCGTCGAGCAGCCGCTCGAGCGCCGCGCGGGCCTCCAACGAGCCCGACGAGCGACGCAAGACGTCGCCATAGCGCTCGATGGCGGCCCCGACCTGACCGAGCTGATGCTCGAGCACATCACCGATGCGCAGGTCCAGCGCATCGACGCGAGCCGGGTCTTCGTCGAGGTATTGATCGCGCTCGCCTTCGAGCAGGTCGATCATCTCCGACCAGCGCCCTTCGCCGCTGAAGAGACGATCGAGGGCGTCGAGGGCCTTGCGATCGCGCGGGTCGAGGTCGAGCACCGCGCGGTACGAATGCACCGTCTCTTCGATGTCGTCGAGCCGGGCCTCGTAGGTCTCGGCGATGCGATACAGGATCGGCTTGCGGTCGCTGTCCTCGTCGACCGTCTCGAGCTTCTCCCGCAGCATCTCGATCAGCGAATCCCACTGCTCGGTGCGGGCGTACAGCCCGATGAGCGCCTCGATGGCGGTCAGATCCTCGGGATCGTCCTGGAAGACGCGGCGATAGGTCTCGATCGCCCGGTCGGGCCGCTCGAGGCGGGTATCCCACAGGTCGCAGACCCGGAACAGCAGCTCCTTGCGCTCGACCAGATCCGACGCGTACTCCGCCTTGCGCTCGAGGACCTCGACCAGATCCTGGAACCGCTTCTCGGCGGCCAGGATACGCTCCAGCGCATCGAGCGCCTCGGCGTTGGACTCGTCGAGCGCGAGCACTTTGCGGTGGCTCTCGATCGCCCGCTCGGGCGCGTTGAGCTGCTCGTCGTGGATGTGGGCCACCTTGAGCAGGATGCCCACCGCCGCCTGCGCGTCGGGGAACTCGTCGATGCCGTCTTCGTAGATGTCGACCAGCAGGCCCCAGGCCTGAAGCTGGTTGCTCAGGCGGTCGAGCTCACGCTGCAGGTCGGGGTTGCCGTAGTCCTCGCGGAAGGCGCGGCCGAAGGCCTGGAAAGCCGACTCGGGCGAGCCCAGCTTCTCCTCCTGCTTCTCGGCGATGCGCCGCAGCGTCTCGAGGCGGCCCCAACGATCCTCCTGGAAGTGCAGCTGCACTTCCAGCACCGAGACCCAGTCCGCCCACCGCTCGCGCGACTCGTAGAGCGGCTCGAGAATACGGGCCAGCTCCTGGCGCAGCGGATCGTCCGGATCGGCCGCCAGGCTCGTCAGCAAGCCTTCGAGAGCCTGCAGCGACGCGTCGTGACCCGGCGCGTCCTCGAAGAGCACCGTGCGCCAGGCTTCCATGGCGCCCTGCGGGTCGTCGAGACGCCGATGCAGCACCTCGCCGAGCTGATGCCGCAGCGCAGCGCGCTCCTCGGCCTCGGCGGCGTACTGGATCTCGTCCCGCAGCAGGTCGGCCAGCTCGTCCCAGCGCTGCGCCTCGCGGAAGAAGCGCTCGAGGTTCTTGCAGGCTTTCTGGTTGTCGGGCTCGATCTCGAGCACCCGCCGATAGGTCTCGATGGCGCGCTCGACGTCGCCGATGACCTCTTCGAGCAGCTGGCAGACCTTGAAGTACAGCGCCTTCTGCTCATCGGGGTCGAGGGCGTTCTCCGCCAGCTCGCCGTAGAGCTCGACGAGCGACTCCCACGACGCCGTCCTGCTGAACAGCTCGACGAGCGCCTCGACCGCCTTCTTGTTGTCGGGCTCGATGCCGAGCACCTCGCGGTAGACGTCGCGGGCCTGCTCGTCGCGACCGCAGTGGCGCTCGAGGATGTGGCCCAGCTCGAGCAGCAGCCCCACCCGCAGCAGCGGATCGGGCGTCTCGCCGGCGACCTCTTCGAGCAGCAAGGCCAGGTCGTCGAAGCGATCGGTCACCTCGGCCAGCCGCTTCAGGTCGGCCCGGTTCTCGGTATTGTCGGGCATCAGCCGCAGCACGCGACCGCAGGTCTCGAACGCGGCGACGGGATCTTCCAGCTGCTTCTCGTGCAGCCCGGCGATCTCCCGCAGGGTCTCCACCCGGGCGATCGGATCGCCGAAGTCTCCCGACTGCTTGGCTTCGAGCACCGGCACCAGCGCCCGATGGTTCTCCTCCGCGCGGTACAGCGGCTCGAGGATGCCGGCGACCGACAGCCGCTCGACGCCCGCGCGCATCGCCGCGTCTTCGTCGGCGAAGAGATCGGCCAGCGCCTGGCGGGTCGCCGGATGAGCCGGCGCCCGCGACAGGACCTGCCGGTAGAGATCGAGCGCGCGCTCGCCCTCGGCCAGGTTCAGCTCGCAGACCCGACCCAGGCGGAACTCGAACTCGGCGAGCGCCGTATCCTCTTCGGTGATCGAGATGCGGTGCTCGTAGAGCGACGACAGATCGACCCAGCGCTCGGTATTGCGATACAGCCGCTCGAGGTTGTCGAGGGCCGCGGTATCGCGCTCGTCCTCCATCATCAGCCGACGCCAGACCTCGATGCCCGCCTCGGCGTCCTGCAGGTCGTGCTCCTGAATGCCGGCGATGCGCTCGAACAGCCGCTTGCGATCGGCCAGCTCCTCCGACAACTCCGCCTTGCGTTCGAGGATCTCGACCAGATCCTGCGGCGCGCCGGTGGCGTCGTACAGCGCCTCGAGGGCATCCAGCGCCTGACGGCTGTCGGGCTCGATGGCCAACACGTTGCGATACTCCTCGATCGCGCGGGCCGCGTCGTCGAGGTGCGTCGCCGAGACGGTCGCGATCTCGAGGTGGATCTGCACCGCCCGATGGGGCGCGAGCATGACCACGTCGGCCAGCAGATCGGCGTAGCTGGCGTAATCGCCCAGCATCGCCGCCAGCCGCTTGAGCTCGGCTTCCAGCTCGGGCTCGGCCTCGCTGAGCCGATACGCTTCGGCCAGCGAGGCGAAGGCCGCCGCCGCGTCGTCGAGCTGCTCCTCCTCGATCAGCGCGATGCGCTTGAGGGTCGCCACCTGCTCGTCGGGGCCGGCCAGCTCTTCGAGCGTCAGCCGCAGCGTATCGCGCAGCTGCTGCCACGCGCCGTCCTGCTCGTAGAGCGGCACCAGGATCCGGCTCGCCGCCAGCCGCACCTCGAGCTCGTCGAGCAGACCCTCCAGCGCAGCGCGGGCCTCGGCGTGCTTCGGCGAGCGGCCGAGCACCGCCTGGAAGCACTCCACCGCCCGCGGCAGATCGGCGATGTGATCCCGCTGCAGCACGCCCATGCGGAACTCGAAGCCGTTGCGCTCGTCGTCGTCCCGCGAGAGGGCCCGCTCGCGCTCGAGGATCTCGAGCAGCTCCAGCGGCTGCTCCATGGCCACGAACAGCCGGTCCAGGTGACCGAGGGCGTCCCGATTGTCAGCATCGAGATCGAGCACCTGACGGTAGACCACGACGGCGTCGTCGGGACGCTCGAGCGCGTTCTCGTAGGTGCCCGCGGCGCTGAACAAGAGCGCGATGCGGGCCGCTTCGTCTTCGAGGTGCTCCGCGTGGTCGAGCTGCACCTCGACCAGCCGCTCCCAGTTGCCGGCGCCCGTATGCAGGCGCTGCAGAGCGACGTGAGCCCGCAGGTCGTCGGGGTCGATCTCCTCGCGCACCCGGGCGTAGGCCTCGATGGCCTGATAGGTGTCCTCCAGCCGCAGCTCGTACAGCTCGCCGAGGCGGAAGCACAGGGCCGCGCGCTTCTCCGGCTCGAGGGTCAGCTCGACCCGACGGCCGATGATCTCGGCCAGCGCGTGCACGTCGTCGACCCGCAGATAGAGCCGGTCGAGGCTCTCGAGGGCCTCGATGTCCGTCGGATCGTCGTCGAGGATGCGGCGGTTGAACGCGATGGCCTCGAGGCGATCGTCGATCTTCTCCTCGTAGAGCGCCGCCACCCGGCCGAGCATGTCCCGTCGCAGGACGGGATCGAGCATCATCGACCGGTCGGGATCGTCGAGCCCGGCGCGCAGAACGCCGGCCAGCGCGGGCCACGCATCGAGCTGATGAGCGAGGCGCAGCAGCTCGGCGAGTACCTCGTCGTTGCCGTAGTCCTCGTCGAAGGCCAGACCGTAGCTCTCGAACGCCGCCTGACCATCGCCGGCCTCGTTCTCGTGCGCCTGCGCGATGCGCACCCGCAGCCCGACCCGCTCGGCGACGCCCTCGGCGTCGGCCAGACGGATCTGCAGCAGCTTGATGCCGTTCTGCCAGTCCTTGCGGCCGGCGTAGATCGGCTCGAGCACGTCGCAGGCGCGCGCCCGCAGCGCGATCGACTCGTAGTCGCCCTCCACATGGGTCGAGAGCATGCTCTCGATGGCCTCACGGGTCGGCCCATGGCCCGGCTCGGCCTCGAGGACCTCGGCGTAGCGCTCCAGCGCGTCGGCCGGGGCCTCGAGCTGGTGCTCGAGCACCTGAGCCAGCTGGAAGCCCAGCGGGATCCGGGCGTCGCCCTCGGCGTCGGCCAGACGGTTCTCGAGCAGATCGGCCAGATCGCGGAAGCGACCGACCTTGTAGAAGATACGCTCCAGCGCCGCGACGGCTTCCGCCTGCCCCGGCACCTCTTCGAGCACCCTCCGCCAGGTGTCCACCGCCGAGTCGGGGCTCTCGAGGTTGTCCTCCCAGAGCCCGGCGATGCGGATCAGCATCGCGACCCGCTGCTCGGCGTCGTCGAGCAGGCGCAGCTTGCGCTCGCAGACGTCGACCAGACCGGCCCAATCGTGCAGGCGGGTGGTCAGCCGATCGACGGCATCCAGCAGATCGAGGCTCTCGCCCTGCTCGGTGAGCACCGTCTCCAAAGTCGCCCGGGCCTCGGCGAACTGTTCGAGCCGCTCCTCCTGCACCCGGGCGAGCCGGCGGGAGTAGAGCGCGGTGGTCAGCGGGTCGAGGCCCATCATTTCGCCGTCGAAACCGAACTGCGCATACAGGTCGGCGGTCGCTTCCCACGCCTGCAGCACGTCGGCCAGACGCTCGAGCTGCTCGCGCACCGAGCCATCGGCCCGATCGACGGTCAACAGCCGGGCGTAGGTGCCGAAGGCCGCCTGCGCATCACCCAGGCGGCCTTCTTCCAGCTCGGCCACCTCGCGCAGCAGGCGCGCCTGGAACTCGAAGTCTTCGCTGCCTTCGACCTGCAGCAGCAGCACGCGCCGCAGGCCGGCCCAGTCCTCCTGACTGCGGGCGAAGGGCTCGAGGATCGCCGCGGCCCGGGCGGACAGCTCGTCCTGCTCGAGGTAGACCAGCAGCGCCTGCACCGTGGGCCCGTGCTCGGGCCGGACCTCGAGCACCTGCTCGAATGCATCGAGCGCGCCATGGGGGTCGCCCTGCAGATCGGCGAGCTGACCCAGCCGGAAGCGCAGCGTCGCCACGTCGTCGGGGTTGGTGGTCAACTCCAGTTCGGCGGTGACGTACTCGGTCAGGCCCAGCACGTCGCCGGCCCGCTCGGCGAGACGCTGCAAGCCGCGCAGCGCATCGACGCTGTCGGGATCGACCATGCGCAGCTCTTCGTACGCCTGCTGCGCCGCGTCCTGGTCGTCGCGCACGGTCTCGTGCAGCTGACCGATCTGGGCCAGGATGCGCGCCTGATCGTTGGGCTCTTCCGCCTGCTCGAGCTGGCGCTGATAGACCTCGAGCAGGTCATCCCAGCGGCCCAGCTTCTGATAGAGCGCCTTGAGCGCTTCGAGCACGTCGAGGGTATCGCCCTCGAGCTCCCGCACCCGCTCGTAGTGCTCGGCGGCGTCGGCCGACCGGCCCAGCTCTTCGGCGCAGGTCTCCGCCAACATCCGCCGGAAGCGGATCTCGATCTCGGCGTCGTCGACCAGATCGGTGACGAGCTGCAGCAGGTCGACGAGGTCGATGTAGCGGTCACTCAGCGCCGCCATGCGCCGCGCCTGGGTCAGCAGGTCGATGCGGTCGACCTGCTGCCGCAGCGCGCGTGAGTACCAATCGAACGCGATGTCGGGGGCGTCGAGGTGGCGCTCGTTGACCCGCGCGAGCTCGACCATCAACTCGACCGGCTCGGCCGGGTCGTTGCGCAACATCACCTCGAGCACCCGGATCAGCTCGGGCCACTGCTCGGTGCGGGTGTAGTGCGGCGCCAGGGTGCGGGCCGCGTCGAGGTTGTCCCGATCGTCTTCGAGGATACGCTCCCAGCACGAGACCGCCGCGGCGTCGTCGTCCAGGTTGACCCGGTTGATGCGCGCCGCCCGCTTGAGCAGCGCCACCCGGGCCTCGGTATCCTCCGCGCGGTCGAGCGAGCCCATGACCAGCCGCACGAAGCCCGACCAGTCGCTGCGCTCGCCGAAGAGCCCCTCGAGGGCGTCCCAGTCGTCGCGCTTGAGGTACAGCTCGCGCAGGTAGCCCTCGGCGTTGAGATCGCCCGGATGCAGCCGCAGCACCTTGCGCCACGCCTCGGCCGCGCGCTCCTCGTCGCCGATCTTGTCGGCGTAGACCCCGCCGAGCTTGCGCAGCCAGTTGGCCTGCTCACCCTCGTCGTCGAGCCGCTCGATGCGCCGCTCGTAGAGGTCGGCCAGATCGTCCCAGCGCTCGGTCTTCTGGTAGAGCTTCTCCAGCGCCTGCCACGCCTGCTCCCGCGCCGGGTCGGCGTCGAGCACGTCGCTCCACAGCTCGATCGCTTCGGCCTTCTCGTCGAGGCGCTTCGAAGCGATGCGGGCCATCTCCACCAGCCGCTCGGTGCGCTCGTCGCCGTCGAGCAGCTCGAGCTGGCGCTTGTAGATGCCGTACAGCGCGCGCCAGTCCTTGCGGTGCTTGTAGATGTCGATGAGCTGCTTGATGGCCTCTTCGTCGGCCGGCCGCCGCTCGAGGATGCCTTCGAGGAACTGGATCGCCTGATTCGGGTTGGAGAACTTGTCCAGCCACAACCCGGCGATCTGGCGGTACAGGTCGATGTAGCGTCCCTCGTCGCCCGTCTCGTCAGCGGCTTCGGCCCGCCGGTTGAGGATGCCGATGAGATCGTTCCACCGGGAGCTCTCGCGGTACTTCTCCTCGAGCGCGTCGAGGGCCTCGGCGTTCTGCGGATCGACCTGCAGGATCTGGTTGTAGGTGTTGATGACCATCACCGGCAGCCCGAGCTGCTCGCGGTAGATGGCGATCATCTGCCGGTAGACCTCGACCTGCGCCTCGATGTCGTCCTCGGAGACGAGCTTGAGGTCTTCCTTGAGGAACTCGAGCAGGGCGTTCCACTTGCCGGTGTCGAAGTAGAGCCGTCGCAGGGCCTCGCGCGCCTCGCCGTTCTCGGCGTCGAGCCGCAGCAGCGACTTCCAGATGTCGATGGCCTTCTCCCGGTTCTTCAGCCGGGTCTCGGCCACGTCGGCCATCTCGAAGCCGATGGCGATCTTGCCCTCGAGCGTCTCCTCGTTGTTCTGACGCGAGCCGAGCACGCCGAGCAGCCGCTTGAAGTCCCCCTTCGCCGCGTAGAACTCCGAGTAGAACTGGAGCATCATCGGATCGCGGGGGTTGTTGAGCTTGATGCGCTTGAAGTAGTTCTCCGCGCCCTTCAGATCTTCGAGCTTGCGCCAGTAGATCATCGCGATCTGGAAGAGCATCTCGGCTTCGTTGCCGCTGCGATGCCGGGTGCGCAGAGCCGCCTCGTAGACCTTGACCAGATCGGCCCACGCCTCGCGGGCGCTGTAGTACTCGACGCAGAACTCGAGCGACTCCTGCTCGACCGGGCTGAGCTTGAGCACCTCACGGTGCCATTGCACCGCCTTGTCGAGATCGCCACGCACGAGCTGCGCGATCTCGGCCAGGCGCTGGTAGATCACCAGCCGGTCGGTCTTGCGCGCGGTCTTCTTGGCCCGCTGCTCGAGGTAGTCCTCCAGCTCGGCCCAGCGCTCGTTGGTCTCGTAGTACTCCTCGAGCAGCTGCCGGGCGGTCTCGTTGCGCGGATCCTGCGCCAGCACGTCCTGGAAGACCTGCTCCACATACGGATCGTCGGGCGACTCGTCGGACCACTGCGCCGCGCGCTCGAGCATCGTCGCCACCCGCTGGCGCGGATCGCGAATGCCCTTGGCCTCTTCGAGCAGCGCGTCGTAGCGCGCCTTGCGGTCGCGGCCGACCTCTTCGACGAGCGCCCGATAGCGCTCGGCGTCGGGGTGATCGGGCGCGATCTCGAGGGCCCGCCCAGCCCAGCGCAGGACCTGCGCGGGCAGCTGCAGCTGCTCGTCGCACAGCTGCGCCATCGTCAGGTAGACCGCGGCCTTCTCGTCGGGATCGGCGAGGGCGTCCGCCTGCAGCTTGTAGAGCTGCAGCACGAGATCCCACTTGCCGGCGTCGACATAGCTGGCCCGAGCCGCATCGAGCGCCTCGAAGTTGGTGCTGTCGAGCTGGAAGGCGCCCTGGTAGTAGCGCATCGCCTCTTCGGTGGCCCCGAGCCGATGCTCGGCGACCTGCCCGATGGTGAGGTAGATCTGCGAGCGCACCGCCGGGTCGGCGAGACCGCCGGCGGTCTCCTCGAGACCGTTGGCGAGGCGCAACCAGAGGGCGTTGGCCTGCTCCTCGTCGAGCCTGTCGGCCTGCTCGGCCGTCAGCGCGACGAGTCCGGGCCAATCTCCCGCTTCGAGCAACGCGGCTTCGAGCCGAGCGAGCGCCTCCGGATCATCCGGATTGCTCTGCAGTTGCTCGCGGTAGGTCTCCAGCTTCTTATCCATGCGGACACTCGATGGCGACGGGCCGAACGAGCCGCCTTTCGGCAGCCCCGACGGGTTGTGTCGAACGCTCAAGATCCGTTCCGCCCGACGGCGGCTGGACGGCCCGGAAAATCACATTCTGGATGCGTCGCGCATGGTACAAAGCCCCCCCGGGATTCACAACCTTGTTGGTCCGATCACGCCATGCCGCCACACCGTGTACCGAACGCCGTCCCGACACCCGTCGACGACACCCCGATCGAGACGGTGATGGTGGGCGATCGGCTCTGCCCGGCCGACGCGCCGGCCATACGCGCGGACGATCGCGGGTTCCTTTACGGGGACGGGGTCTTCGAGACGATCCGCGTGCTCGACGGGCGCCCGTGTCACCTCGATCGGCACCTCGATCGGCTCGCCGCGGCGCTGCGCAAGCTGGCGATCCCCGCGCCCGCGGAGCCCTCGCTGGCGATCCGGCTCGCCACGCTGCTGACGGCCAATGACCTGGCTCGAGCCGACGCACCGGAGTGCGCGGTGCGGATCTCGGTCTCCCGTGGGCCCGGCCGCGGACCGCGACCGACGCCCGGCCCGCCCACCGTCGTGCTCACCGCCCGACCGCTGGGGCCCGGTTTCCATCAGCGGAGAAGCGGCGTCGCGCTGCGCACGGTGCGCGGTCTGCAGCGGGCGCTGCCGGGCATCAAGTCGCTGTGCTACCTGCCCGCCGTCCTGGCGCTGGCCGCCGTCGACGACCACGAGGAGCCGCTGTTCGTCGACGACGACGACCACGCGCTCGAGGGCGCGACGTGCAACCTGTTCGCGCGCTTCGGTGCGCGGCTGGTGACTCCGCCGGCGAGCGTCGCCCTGCCCGGCGTGGCCCGCGCGTTGCTCTTGCAGCGCGCCGCGACCCTCGGCCTGGAATGCGCGGTCGAACCCTTGCCGCTCGCCCGACTGGCGCACGCCGACGCGCTCTGGGTCAGCAACGCCCTGCTGCCGATCGCGCCGGTAATCGCCCTTGACGGATCGAAGCGCACCGCCGACCCGCTGACCCCCCGCCTCGAGGCGCTGCTCGGGCCCGCCGGTCGCGCGCGGTGAGGCATCCCGACTGGCGGCCGTTCACCTGCGCCCTCGTCGCCTGTGCAGTGGTTTCCGCGCTCGTCGGCTGCGCACCGGGCCCACAGTCGGCGCCGCCGGACGCCTGTGACCCGTTCGCGCCCGCCTGCCCCGACGACGCCGTATGCGCCGTGACCGACGACGGCCCGCGCTGCCGCCCGCCCAGGCCCGCGCCGACGGGCATGGCCTGCGCGGCCGCGAGCTGCCCGGTCGGCGAGGCCTGCGCGACGGTCGAAGGCCTGCTGCGTTGTCGGCCGCTCTGCGCGGTGGGCGATCCCGAGGCTCACCCCTGCCCGGAAGGGCCGAGCTGCGCCTATCGCCTCGCCGGCCTCGAGTTCGGCGTGTGTCCCGCGCGCTGCGCGCCGGGCGATGACTGCGGTGCGGGGGCGACCTGCGCGATCTCGACCGCCCTGCCCTACCCGATCTGCGTCGCGGTCGGCTCGGCCGGGCGCGGCGAGCCCTGCGCGGTACAGCGCTGCGCCGCGGACCTCGCCTGCCTCGAGGTCGCCGATCCTGCCACCCCGGACACCTTCATCGAGCGCTGCGAACGGCTGTGCGATCCAACAGCGGTCGACGGGCTTCGCTGCGCGCCGGATCGGTGCGCCGGGGTCGTGCTCGGGGTCGACGGGGTCGGCTACTGTGTCGACGACAGTTGACAGGGGCAGCGACAGCGCATTAACACCTGTGGGATTCGTGAGACGGCACCCGCGGCGATCTTTTGGTACACCGTGTCGATCGCCGCCCGTATCTGCCGTCGTGCTCCGGTCATGTGACCTGTCGAGCACCCCCGAGGAGGAGAGGAACGTGCTGAAGATTCTCAAGGCAGGCTGCGCAGCGGGTGTATTGATGCTGGCCCTGCCGGTCTCGGCCCAGCCGGTCGATGACGTCCTGGCCGAGAAGGCCGACGCGGTCAGCGACAAGTTCGAGGGCGAGAAATTCCCGGTGAGCGGCTCCTTGACGCTGGGCTACAGCTTCTCCCAGTCCAACATCACCGATGCGTTCACCGAGCGCGACGAGTCCGCCGCCGAGCAATACGGGCTCGAGCCGGCCAGCACGCCCGAGGGCAGCCAGTTCCTGGCGCTCAACCTCGGCCTGAGCTACTCGGCGACCGACAGCGTGACGCTCGTCGGTGGCCTCGGCGTGGTCAAGACGATCGCCGACGGCTTCCTGGGCGGATCGGCCGGCTCGTCGCTGGTCAACCACGAGACGAACCTCACCGACGCCAACCTGGGCGCGCGCTGGTCGTTCTTCACGATCCCGGTGGCCGACATCAAGCTGTCCGCCACCGGCGACGTTCGCCTGCCGACGAGCAAGGGCAGCATCACCCGCGGGTTGATCGCGGGGACCCGGTTCTCGATCGGCGCCGGCCGCAAGCTGGGCCCGGTCAACCTCTCGCTGCGCGGCGGCTTCAACTACAACTTCTGGGAAGATCCGACGCAGCAGATCGAGCTGCGCTTCGCGGATCTCGTGCGGATTTCGGGCGCCGATCTGGGACGTCCCCTGCCGCTGAGCGGCTGGTCCGGCAGCCTCACGGTGGCCTACTCGCCCATCGATCCGCTATCGCTCTCGGTGAGCTACCAGATCAGCAACTCGATCTCCGCGTACGAGGGCCCCGACGACGAGTTCACCGCGCCGACGGGTGTGGCTCAGACCGGCACCCAGCTGGGCACGGGCGGGCACGGCTTCACGGCGTCCGTCGGCTACACGCTGCCGTTCGATACCCGGACCAGCATCGGCTTCTCCATGTCGACCGCGCTGGGGCTCTACAGCTCGGACAACAAGCGGATCACCAACCCCTTCTTCGACACCGAGAGCCCGCAGGGCGTCTACACCGGCTACTCCCTCTCGCTGATCCAGGCGCTCTGACGCCGCCGTCGGCCGCGGACCGGCCGACGCCCGCCGGCCCCCCGTCCCCCCCGAACACAGCAGCACAGCAGCGGGCACCCCGGCGAAGACGCCCGCCGCAGTGCGATCCAACCCATCAACCCCGTCGGCCGAAGACGTAGAGTCCGCTCCATGCATGAGCTCGGGCTGCCGGAGGGGCTCGCGGCAGGCGCGCGACGCGCTCAGCGCACTCTATGAGGCGCGGCAAGCTGAGGCGGCAAGGTGTGAGGCGGCAAGGTGTGAGGCGGCAAGCGCGCCGGACGGTCAGGCGCTCTTCTTGGCCAGGACCAGCTCGGGGCGGGCGCCGTTGACCACGACGTCTTCGGTGATGACGCACTCGCGCACGTCCTCGAGATCGGGCAGCTCGTACATGATGTCGAGCATGATCTCTTCGAGGATGGCCCGCAGGCCACGGGCGCCGCTGCGCCTCGCGGTCGCCTCGCGCACCACCGCGCGCATGGCTTCGGGCGTGAAGCGCAGGTTCACCTTCTCGAGTTCGAACAGCCGCTTGTACTGCTTGATCAGCGAGTTCTTGGGCTTCCAGAGGATCTCGTAGAGCGCGTCCTCGTCGAGCTGTTCGAAGGGCACGAGCACCGGCAACCGCCCCATGAACTCGGGGATCAGGCCGTACTTGATCATGTCTTCCGGGGTCAACTCGCGGATCAGCTCGTTGTAGTCGGCGCGGCTCGGCTTGCTGCGCACCTCCGAGCCGAAGCCGATAGTGCCCGGAGACTTGCGGCGGGCGATGACCTTGTCGATGCCCACGAAGGCGCCGCACAGGATGAACAGCACATGCGTCGTATCGATCTGGATCAGCTCTTTCTGGGGGCGGGTCCGGGCGCCATCGGGATAGATCGTGACCTTGTCGCTCTCGATCATCTTGAGCAGCGCCTGCTGCACGCCCTCGCCGCCGACGTCGCGGGTGCTCGATGCGCCGTCGCCCCGCCGCGCGATCTTGTCGATCTCGTCGATGACGACGATGCCGCGCGACGCGCGCTCGACGTCACGGTCGGCGGCGATCCACAGCGACTTGATGATGCTCTCGACGTCTTCGCCGACGTAGCCGGCCTCGGTGAGGCACGTCGCGTCGGTCACCACGAAAGGCACATCGAGCAGCCGGGCGAGCGCCTGCGCGATGGCGGTCTTGCCGCAGCCGGTCGGGCCGGCCATGAGGATGTTGCCCTTGAAGAGCTGAACATCATCCTGGCCGTCTTCGGCGTTGATGCGCTTGTAGTGATTGTAGACGGCCACCGAGATCGTCTTCTTGGCCAGCTGCTGCCCGATGATGTGCTCGTCGAGGTAGGCCTTGATCTCCTTGGGCTTGAGATTGCGCCGCTCTTCGCCCTCGGGCACGTCCACGTTGCCGTCCTGGGCGAGGATCTCGTTGCACAGCGCCACGCACTCGTCGCAGATGTGCACCTGCGGACCCGTGATGAGCTTGCGCACTTCGATCGCTTCCTTCCCACAAAAGGAGCAGCGCAAGTGGAAGGTTCGGTTCGGCATGGTGGTCCCAGGTCGGTCGTCCTCGGAAAAGTATCAGCGCGGTCGTCACAGTGTCAACCAGCGCCCCCGGGGCTCGCGGCCCCGTCTTCATCAGCGGATGCCATCAGCTCGGACAGCGCCGCACCGGCGCTCGACGGCATGCCGCGGCGCACGTCGTCTCGGCGCCGGGCGACTTCGCGCAGCGACCCGAGCGCATCACATCGCGGGCACACCGCGAAGGGCTCGGCTTCGACGTGCCCGCAGCGGCGGCACTCGACGGGCGCCGCCGCGTCTCCGCCGTCGGCCAGTACGCCGACGAGGTCGGCGAGCTCGGCCCGCCAATCGTCGGCCGTGCCCACCTCTACGATCCATCGGGCGTAGAGCCGTCGCACCGCCCAATCCGTCGGCGCCTCTTCGAGATGATCCCTCAGCAGGCCGAGGGCCACTTCGTGCTCTCCGTCCTGCCAGCGGCGACGCGCGCTCTGCAGCGCCTCGGGCTCCGGCGGCTCGCCATGGCGCCCGGGCAGCCGTTGTCCGAGCGCACGTGCCAATCGATGCCGTTCGCCGTCGCGAGGATGCAGGTCGGCTGCGACAGCCAGCGGCAATACGCCGTCCGGGTCGAGGGACAGCGCCCGCTTGAGCGCCCGCCGCGCGCTGCGTGGCTGCCCCGCGCGCATCAACTCGGCGGCACACCCGGCGGCCAGGGCCGCCTCGGTCTCGGCGGCGCGCTGACGACGGGGCACCGTCTGCCGATAGCGCCGCAGCGCGTCGGCCCAGCGCCCGGCACGCCCGAGCGCCGCCAGCGCCATCTCGAGCGGCACCTCGGCGCCGCCGTCCACCAGGCGACAGGCGTCTTCCAGCCGGCCGTCGTCCAGCGCGAGGCGCAGGCGCATCGCGTCGAGCCACGGCGCGCCGGGATGCCGTGCCGCCAGCCGGTCGAGCAGAGCGCGCGCCCGGACCAGATCACCTTCGGCCTTGAGCACCGCCACCAAGCCGACGAGCCCGTCGAGCGCGTCGGCTCCGCCGCGCCCGACCTGTCCGGCGAGGATCGAGCGGGCGCCGGCGAGGTCGCCGTCGAGCGCAAGAGCGAGCGCGACGCCGGGGCCATTGGGTGAGCGCCGCTCGCGAGCCCGTCGACGCTCGCGCCGCCGGGCGATGAGCCATGCCGCCAACAGCCCGACCACCATGGCGAACGACGCCAACGGCAGCGCATAGCTCTCCAGCAGCTCGCGGGGACTCATCGTGCTCCGGTGCGGTGGGCCCGGACGAGCCGGGCGTTCGCTACGGTATCAGGAACCGCCCGCGCGCGCTCGGCGGGATGGATCCGAGCGGCCGGCCCGGGCGACGGGGCCGCGTCGAAGCTCGGTATGCAACCTGCGACGGCCCGTGGATGCTGCGCCCGGCGCAGCGCCTCAGCTCGCTTCGACGCGCGCCTTGAGGTGCTTGCCGACCGTGAAGTGCGGGACCTTGCGGGCGGGGATGTCGACGCGGGCGCCGGTCTTGGGGTTGCGCCCGATGCGCGGCCGACGCTCCTTGACCCGGAAGCTGCCCAGACCGCGGATCTCGATGCGATCCCCGTCGACCAACGCGCTCTTCATCGCGCCGAAGATCGTATTGACCGCGTTCTCGACGTCTTTCTTGGTCCAATGCTCGGGCATATTGGCCGCAACGGCCTCGATGAGGTCGCTCTTGGTCACCGCTCGCTCCGGGAAGAATCTGGAAGGTGGGAGGTCTGGGGGCGGGCTGTGCGTGCCCGCCCCCTCGGCACGACGCTCAGTCCTCGTCGCCGCGGAAGGCGCCGAGCTGGTCGCCGAACACGTCGCCGAGCGACGCCGTGCTCTTGCCCTGCTTCTCGAGGTACGAGCTGTTGTCGGGGGTATCGCCCTCGTCGACGTGCTTGAGCGAGAGGCCGATCTTGCGCTCCTCGCGGTCCACCGAGATGATCTCGGCGACCACTTCCTGGCCTTCCGAGACCACGTCGGCCGGGCTGTCGACCCGGGCGATGCTCATCTCGGAGACGTGGATGAGGCCCTCGACCCCCGGCTCGAGCTCCATGAAGGCGCCGAAGTCGTGGATCTTGGTGATCTTGCCCCGCACCAGCCGACCGATGGTGTACTTCTGCGGGATCTCGGCTTCCCACGCGTCGGGCGTGAGCTGCTTGATACCCAGGCTGAAGCGCTCGTTCTCGACGTCGATGTTGAGCACGACCGCCTCGACCTCGTCACCCTTCTTGAACAGCTCCGAGGGGTGCTTGATCTTCTGGGTCCACGACAGGTCGCTGATGTGCACCAGACCGTCGATGCCTTCCTCGATGCCGATGAAGATGCCGAAGTCGGTGATGTTGCGGATCTTGCCCAGGATGCGCGTGCCGACCGGGTACCGCTCGTGCAGCAGGGTCCACGGGTTGGGCTCGATCTGCTTCATGCCGAGGCTGATGCGCTTGTTCTTGGAGTCGATGTCCAGAACGATCGCCTCGACGGTGTCCCCGATCGCGACCATCTTGCTCGGGTGCTTGACCCGCTTGGTCCACGACATCTCGGAGATGTGGATCAGGCCCTCGATGCCTTCCTCGAGCTCGACGAAGGCGCCGTAGTCGGTCAGGCTCACGACCTTGCCCGCGACCCGATCGCCGACCCGGTAGCGGCTCTCGGCGTGGATCCAGGGATCCTCCGAGATCTGCTTGAGGCCCAGCGATACACGCTCGGTCTCCGGGTTGAACTTGAGGACCTTGACCTCGATCTCGTCGCCGACCTGCACCATCTCGGACGGGTGGTTGACCCGGCCCCAGGACATGTCGGTGATGTGCAGCAGGCCGTCGATGCCACCGAGGTCGACGAAGGCGCCGTACTCGGTGATGTTCTTGACGGTGCCCTTGAGCACGGCGCCTTCCTCGAGCAGCTTGAGGGTCTTCGCCTTGAGCGAAGCCCGCTCCTTCTCGAGCAGCACGCGCCGCGAGAGCACGATGTTGCCCCGCCGCTTGTTGAACTTGATGACCTTGAATTCGAACTCCTGGTTGATGAACTTCTCCAGGTTTCGAATCGGCCGGATGTCGACCTGGCTGCCGGGCAGGAAGGCCTTGACGCCGATGTCGACCGACAGCCCGCCCTTGACCCGGGCCACGATCTTGCCGGTCACCAGCTCGTCGCGCTCGCAGGCCAGGCTGATCTGGTCCCAGATGCGCAGCTTCTCGGCCTTGTCCTTCGACAGCTCGACGAGCGCGTCGTCGTCCTCGTCCGCCTGATCGACGTAGACCTCGACGATGTCCCCTTCGGCGACGGTGACTTCACCCTCGTCGTCGCGGAACTCGGAGATCGGGATCTGACCCTCGGACTTGTAGCCGATGTCGACGACGACATAGTCCTTGCTGATGGACAGCACGCGGCCGTTGACGATGTCGCCGACCTTGAATCGCTGGTTCGCCTGGTACTGCTCGAAGAGATCGGCGAACGACTCGCCCGAGTCCTTCTGGTTCTGGGACGTGGTGTCCTCGGGAACCTCGGTCCGGGCGCGGAGTTCCTGAATGCTGACGCTTCGGTACTCCATTGTGCCTGCAGTTCTCCCTGGGATGAGTGAGTCGCCCCCCCCGGCCGTAGGGAGGATCCGGGCGAGAGGTGCGCAGAATGGTGCGGGAACATAAGCGAGGTACCGACGGCTGTAAAGCCTTTTTCCGTCGTGCTGGCGCGGCGATGGCGCGGCCCCCGGGCGAGGGCCGGAGATCGGTCGTCAGCGGCGTCCGGGGCCGCGGTCGTTGATCAGCGTGCCCACGATGCGCCGACCCTCGAGGCGTTCGAGCGTGCGCTCGTAATCGCCGGTGGCCATGTCACCCGGTTCGAGCACGATCAGGATGCCGTCGGCGAGGGCGGCGAGCTCGAGGACGGCGTCGCCGTCGAGCACCGGGGGCCCATCGACGAGCACCCGATCGGCGGCCGTGGAGAGCACGTCGAGCACCGTCCGCACCGCGGAGAGGCTCAACGCCTCGGCGGGCGCGTCGGCTTCGACGAAGAGCGCGGCGAGCCGCTCGGCGAGCAGGGTGACGTCGATCGGGCTGCCCGGCGTGCGCCGCTGCCGACTCAAGGCCGCGAGCAGGCCTTCCTGATCGGTCAGGCCGAAGGCGCGGGCGAGGCCGGGGCGGCGACGGTGCAGGTCGACGAGCACGACCCGATCGTGCTCGGCGAGGGCCGAGCCGAGGTTGATGACGGTGGTCGTACGCCCCGAGCGACCCCGGGGAGACGTCACCAGGATGCGCACGACCCCATCGGCGTGGCCGCGCAGCTCGGCCGCGGACGCTCGATAGAGATCGCAGACGGGCGCCGAGGGGCTGGTGAAGAAGCACAGGCGCGGGTCGACGGCCGCCGGGTCGAGCGTGGGGCGCACGTAGCGGATGCCGCCGGGGCCAGCCGGGCTCTCGAGCAGGGCTTCGACCGAGGGCAGGCTCTGTCCGCGGCCGGGCAGCGCGTCGTCGATCGAGACCCGACGGGCCCCCTTGCGCACGAAGAGGTAGCCGCCCTCGGCGCGGCGGGCAGGGGGCGCGTCGTCGGTCACAGGTGCTCCGGGGCCCGGATGACGGCCTCTACGGGCGGGCGAGCGCCCCAGGGCGTTCGTCCACGCGGCCGCGTCCGAGAGGGCATTCGAAAAAGAAAACGGCCGAGACCTGTACAGGTCTCGGCCGTTGGAGAGCGGGAAACGGGATTCGAACCCGCGACTTCAACCTTGGCAAGGTTGCACTCTACCACTGAGTTATTCCCGCGTCGGCGAAGGGCGTTTTAACCGATGGTACCCACCCCGGCAAGAAAAAAATGGGATGACGCGCGATCTTTTTCTGAAGCACCCGTGTGCGGGTCAAGCGCGGGCGCCCCAGCGATCATAGCCCCTCGAGTACGGTGTCGGTGCCGAACCGGGCGTCGCTGCGGTCGGGATGGTCGAGCGTGTAGTGCAGGCCGCGGCTCTCCTTGCGCAGGCACGCCGAGCGGATGATCAGCTCGGCGACCGTCGCGAGGTTGCGCAGCTCGAGCAGATCGGGGGTCACCCGATAGTCCCAGTAGTACTCGTGGATCTCGTCGCGCAGCAGCTCGATCCGCCGGCGGGCGCGGGCGAGTCGCCGATCGCTGCGCACGATGCCCACGTAGTTCCACATGAACCGTCGGATCTCCTTCCAGTTCTGGGTGATCACGACGACCTCGTCGGGCTCCCGGGCGTCGCCGGCGTCCCAGTGCGGCAGTTCGGGCGCTGCGGTCGCCTTCTCGGCGAGCAGCCCGGACAGCGTGCGGGCGGCCCGAGCGCCGAAGACGGCCCCTTCGAGCAGGCTGTTGCTCGCCAGTCGGTTGGCCCCGTGCAGCCCGGTGCAGGCCACTTCACCGATGGCCAGCAGGCCCTGGACCGACGTGCGCGCGTCCACGTCGGTCTGCACCCCGCCACACATGTAGTGGGCCGCAGGCACGACCGGGATCGGATCGGTGCGCATGTCGATGCCCAGCTCGAGGCAGCGGGCGTGGATGTTGGGGAAGCGCTCGGCGAGGTAGTCCGCCTCGCGGGTGCTCATGTCGAGCAGGACGTAGGGCTCGCCCCGTCGCTTGAGCTCGTTGTCTATGGCCCGGGCGACCACGTCCCGGGGGGCCAGGCTGCCGAGGGTGTGATAGCGCTTCATGAACGGGCTGCCGTCCATCAAGCGCAGCACGCCGCCCTCGCCCCGCAGCGCCTCGCTGATGAGGAAGCTGTTGGCCTTGGGGTGGAAGAGGCACGTCGGGTGGAACTGGAAGAACTCGAGGTTGGCGACCCGCGCGCCGGCCCGATAGGCCATGGCGACCCCGTCTCCGGTCGCGACGGGTGGGTTCGAGGTGTACTTGTAGACCTTGCCCGCGCCGCCGGTGGCCAGGATGGTGCAGCGCGCGCGCACCGTCAGGATGCGTCGTCCGCGCACATCGAGCACGTAGGCGCCCAGGCACCGGTTGGGGCCGCCGGTGCGCAGGTGTTTGGCGGTGGTGATCAGATCGACGGCGTGGTGGTGTTCGAGGATCTCGAGATCGGGGTGGGCCCGAGCGCCGGCGACCAGCGCGCGCTGAATGGCCGAGCCGGTGATGTCGCCGGCGTGCAGCACGCGGCGCTTGCTGTGGCCGCCCTCCCGGCCGAGGTCGAAGGCGCCGTCGTCGCCGCGGTCGAACTCGACGCCCAGGCGCACGAGCCGCTCGACGACCGCCGGCCCCTCCTCGACGCACAGCCGCACCACCTCGGGTTTGCACAGCCCGGCGCCGGCCACCAGCGTATCCTGCACATGCTCGGCGAAGCTGTCGTCGGCCCCGAGCACGCTCGATACGCCGCCCTGGGCGTAGCGGGTATTGGCCTCGACGAGCTCGCGCTTGGTGACGACGAGCACCGACCCGTGGGCCGCCGCGTCGAGCGCACACGACAGCCCGGCGATGCCGCTGCCGAGGACCAGGACATCGACATCGAAGTCGGCTTGGCTCAACGGGCACCGTCCTCTCGGCGCTGCGCGTCGAGCGCCCGGAAGAAGTCGCGGAAGTACAGCACCGCGCTGAGCACGCTGAAGACCACCGACAGGCCGAGCACCCACAGCCCGACGAGGTTGAAGTCGACCCGGTCTTCGTAGAGGCCGAAGAACCACACGGTGTACTCGTAGTGCACCAGCAGACACATGATCGCGATCATCTGCAGCGCGGTCTTGTACTTGCCGAACCAGCCGGCGGGGATCACCAGCCCCTCGCTCGAGGCGATGGCCCGCAGGCCGTTGATGGTCATCTCGCGGGCGAGGATGATGACGACCAGCCAGCCGGGCACCCGGTTGAGGGCCACCATCAAGACCAGCATGGCCATGACCATCAGCTTGTCGGCCAGCGGGTCGAGGAACTTGCCCAGGACCGTGACGAGGCCCATGCGCCGGGCCAGCCAGCCGTCGAAGAAGTCGGTGATCGTGGCGAACGAATAGACCCAGGCCGCCAGCACGCAGCTCTTGGGCTCGCCGCGCCAGATCAACACCATGACCAGTGGGATGGCCGCGATGCGGATGTAGGTCAGGATGTTGGGCAGATTGACGAACTCGGCCCGGAGCGTTGCTTTCATCGCTGGGTCGGCAACCGTTTCTGGTAGGCGTAGTAGTTGTTGAGCACCCGCCGCACGTACTCCGCCGTCTGGCTGTAGGGGATGCCGTCGACCCGGTTCACCGCGCCGCCGCCAGCGTGATAACCCGACAGCGTCTTGACCAGATCGCCGTCGAAGCGGTTGGCGAGGATCCGCAGGTAACGAGCCCCGCCGAAGATGTTCTGCTCGGGGTCGAAGGGGTCGGTGACCCCCATGTCGCCGGCCGTGCCCGGCATGAGCTGCATCAGCCCCTGCGCGCCGCGGTGGCTGACGACGTGGGGCTTGAAGTGGCTCTCGGTGCGCATGACCGCCCAGATCAGGGCCTCGGGCAAGCCGTAGTGAGCGGCGGCGGCCTTGACGAAGGCAGTGTAGCGCCGCGCGCGGGCGGCGGCGTCGGCCGGCTCGTTGCGCGCTGCCCGTCGGCGGGGCTTGGCGGCGGGCTTGGCCGTGCCGCGGCGGGTCTCGCGATAGAGCACCCGCGCCCCCCGCCGGGAGCAGTCGCTGGTGACCGTCGTGCTGCCGTCGCGCTCCTTGACGACGCACATGTCGGCGGCGGCCGGCGTGGCGAGCAGCCCGACCGCGAGCGTCGCCGCGAGGGCGAGCGGGAGGGCGGCGGGTCGGGCGAGCGGGCGCTGCATCGATTCGTCTTACCAGAAACCGTGGCCGAGGGGGAATCTCGCGGCGTGCGCGCGGCGAGCCCTTCCCCGAGAACCGCGCGCGGGCGGACGCTCTTCCGCAGGCCCGCAGGGGCGTCGATCCAGGCGACCGGATCCGTGTGCGCAGCGCCGCTGCGGCGCAGAGCCGCAGAGCCGCAGAGCCGCAGAGCGCGCCGTACGGTTCGAAAAGAAGAACCCCCGCGGGGCGACGCGGGGGTTCTCGGGTGGCTCAGCAGGGAATCGAACCCCGAACCTAGCGATTATGAGTCGCTCGCTCTAACCAATTGAGCTACTGAGCCGAGGGGGCGGAAACTAGCACCCGCATCAGGGGCAGGCAAGCCAAAAAACGGGCGTGCCTTCTCCGGGTGAGTTGATGTATTCAGAGGTAGGCCAGAACCGGCCGTTGGAGGACCCATGGCCCCCCGATTCGTCCGACAGTCGCCGCCGGGCCGCTCCGCCGCGGGGCGCCGCCGAGCGATGTTCGCGCTCGCCGCCGTGCTCGTGGTGGCGACCGGCTGCAAGCTCTCGGGCCCGGCCGGCGCCTCGGAGAGCGCGACGCCCGCCGCATCCACCGCGACCCTGGAAGCCGAGCTGTCCGACGCGCTGGGCGCGCGGCTGACGAAGACCCTCGAGGGCCCGGCGCTCGAAGCGCACTTCATGAACATCGGTCAGGGCGACGCCATCCTGCTGCGCAGCCCCGCCGGCAAGACGGTGCTGATCGATACCGGGCCGCCGGGCGCCGACGACGTGCTGCGCGGCTATCTCGACGGGCTGGGGGTCGACCGCATCGACCTGATGGTCAATACCCACCCCCACTCGGATCACATCGGCAATACCCGCGAGCTGTTGAGCTGGATGCCGGTCGGGCGGATCTTCGACTCGGGCTTCGCCCACCCGACCGCGACCTACGAGAAGCTGCTGGAGGCCATCGAGGCCCGGCGCGTCCCGCTGCGCATCGTGCGCGGCGGGCAGGTCGTCAACCTGGACGAAGGGATCCGCCTCGAGGTGCTGGGCCCCGCCGATCCGCTGATCGACAAGTCGCGCTCGGACGCCAACGCCAACTCGGTGATCATCCGTGTCGACTACGGCGAGGTGAGCTTCCTGCTGACCGGCGACGCCGAAGAGGAGACCGAGGACCGCCTGCTGGCGGGCGACCCGGCCAAGCTGCGCGCGACCGTGCTCAAGGTGGCCCACCACGGCAGCAAGCACGCGACCCATCAGCGCTTCCTCGACGCGGTCTCCCCTGCCCTCGCGGTCATCTCGTGCAGCGCCGACAATACCTATGGGCACCCGGCGCCCGAGACCATGCAGCGGCTGAAGAAGAAGGGCGTACCGGCCCTGGTGACGTCGAAGCTGGGCCATGTGATCGTGGCGACCGACGGGCGTCAGCTGACGGTGAATCACGATCATGCCCTGCCCCGCCGCACGGGGGACGCGCGCCTCGATCTCAACTCGGCGACGCGCAGCCACCTCGAAGCGCTGCCCGGGATCGGCGAGGCGCTCGCCGATCGGATCGTGCGCGATCGGGCGGCCAACGGCCCCTTCCGCACGGTCGACGCGCTGACCCGGGTCAACGGCATCGGCGAGGCGACGGTCGAGCAGATCCGGCCGATGGTGACGGTCAGATAGGGCGCGGCGAGCGGGCGGCTCTCAGCGGCCCATGGCCCGGGCGATCTCGGCCGCGAGCTGCGCGGCGAGGCGCGGATCGGCGTTGGGAATGCCCGCCAAGGCCCGCTGCGTGGCGCGGGCGGCCGGATCGTCGCCGACGGCTGGGGGGGTAGCCGCCGAGCGCCCCAGAGGCGCGAGACCCTCTTCGGGCGCCGCCAGACCGCCTTTGCGCCGCTTCGCGACCAGGGCGGCGACCATCTCGGCCGGCAGCGCAGCGGGGCCGCCGAGCGGCAGGGCCGCGTGGGCGATGCGGCAGATGTGCTCGACGAGCTCGAGCCGCAGCCAGGCGGTCTCCAGATCAGGGCCCCAGGCGAGCACGCCGTTGCCGGCGATCAAGACCGCGTCGCACCGCCGGATGAACGGACTCAGCGCCTCGACGGCGTCGGCCCCCGGCGCGGCGAGCGGCACGGTCGGGATCTCGGCCCCCAGCGAGACGACGGCCTCGGGCAGGAACGGGTGCGGCAGCGGCCGGCCGGCGACGCCGAACGCGGTCGCCAGCGGCGGATGGGCGTGCACCACCGCCCGCACCTCGCGGCGCTTGCGGTAGACGGCGCAATGCAACGACATCTCGCTGAACGGCCGATTGCGCCCGGCCACTTTGCGGCCGGTGGCGTCGGTGACGACCAGGGTGTCGCGCTCGACGTCGGCCTTGCTGAAGCTGGTCGGGGTGCAGACGATGCGGTCGTCGGCGATGCGCGCCGACAGGTTGCCGTCGTGGTTGGCCACGAAGCCGGCGGCGTGCATCGCGTGGCTGTAGCGGACGAGGTCGCGGCGGACGGCGGCTTCGTTCACCGGGCGGACTCGGCAGCGAGCGCCGGGTCGCCGCCGACGCTGGAGACGTGGTCGACGATGCCCACGATCGCGCTGCGGATCGGCAGCAACTTGGCCCCGAAGAGCTGGCGGATGCCGGTGCCCTCGGTGAGGATCAACACCACGTCGCCCGGCCCGGCCTGGACCCGGTCGACGGCGATCATCTGCCGGCCCATGGGCTGCCCGTCGGGCGCGAGCGGCTGGCACAGCATGATCTTCTGGCCTTCGTAGGCCGGATGCTTGACCGTCGCGACGACGGTGCCCATCACCCGAGCGAGACGCACGACTTCTCCACCTGCACGTCCACCTGATCGACGATGCCCACGATGGCGGCGTCGACCGGTACGAAGGTCGGTTCGAGGGCCAACGCGGCTTCCCGGCTGCCGACGAGGAAGACGGTCTCCCCCGGGCCGGCCTGGGTGGCGTCGATGGCGGCGTGGGCGTCACCGTTGGGGGTGCCGTCGTCGTCGATGGGCTGCACGATGAGGATGCGATAGCCCTCGAGCCCCTCGTACTTGATGGTGGCGACGACCGTGCCGATGACGCGTCCGAGATACATGGCGGGCACTGTAGCCGCCCGGGCGCCCGACGGCAACGGGCGGTTCACCTCGTGCTATCGTGCGCCGCCGGGGCGCCGGCCCGGATGGTCTACGCGGTGAACGGATGAACGAGACAGGCAGCGAGCGGGGCGCGGGTTCGACGACCACCGGCGAGGGCCCGGCCGATCTGCGCAGCGCGCTGCGCGCCCGCTGCCGGCTCATGCTGCAACGACACCTGCGGCGGCATTGGTTCCGCGCGGTCGATCCGGGACACATCGGCGAGCGCTTCGCCCTGCTCGACGAGGCCCGGGTGACGCTGCTCGGGGCCCGCCTCGATCCACCGCTGCCGCTGCCCGATGACGGGGCGTTGACCGCGGCCATCGCCGACAACCGCGCCGCTACCCGAGCCCTCGAGCAGGCCCTGGAGCCCGCCCGCCTGGGGCTCGACCGCGAGGCCGCCGAGCTCTTGTGGGTGACCGCGACGCTGCAGAGCACCCCGTCGTTGATGCGGCTGGTCGGCCCGGCGCTCGGTCGCCGCGCCGTCGAGCGGGCCACGGCCGGGTTCCTCGTCGAGCTGTGCGCCGACGACGCGGCCCATCGCGACCGCCTCGAGCAGGCCCTGGGGCCGGACTGGCCGCTGCGCCGTCTGCGGCTGCTGGTCTTGGACGATGCCCGACGCCCACCGCTGATGCGACCGGCCCTGGCCGCGGCGTCCGTCGAGCGATTGCTGGCCGGCCGCCCGCCCTTCGGAGACGATTGGCCGCAGGGCGCGCTGGCCGTCGAGACCGAGGGGGCTGCCCCCGAGTCGGTCATCGCGCCGGACCGGGAGCGCCTGGAGCGGCTGCTGGAGGACGTGGCGCGCCGCGGTCGCCGCGCCATCCTGATCGGGCGCCGGGGCAGCGGCCGACGCACCGCCGCGCGGGCCTATGCGCTGGCGGCGGGCCGGGTCCTGCTGCGGGTCGATGCCGAGGCGCTGCCCGCCGACGCCGCCGGTTTCGAGTCGGCGCTGGGCGCGCTGCTGCGGGACGCCCTGCTGGCCGATGGCGTCGTCTTCTGCCGCTTGGACGGCATCGCCCGCGGCGATCGCCGGCTGCCGGTGATCGTGCGGCTGCTGCGCACGGCGGATCCACCGCTGGTGCTGGCGACCGACAGCGAGGGCGCGCCGGCGCTGCTCGACGCGCTGCCCGACGTGCCGACGGCGCGGCTGGACGCCGACGATACCGAGACCCGCCGGGCGCTCTACGCCCGACTGCTGGTGCACAACGCCTTCGCGCTGTCGAGTCGGCAGCTGACCCGGCTCGTGGATACCTACCACCTCAGCCCGGGCGACCTGAACCGCGCCCTGCGGGAGGTGCGCACGGGCCACGAAGGCCCCGAGCTGCGCCCGGCGACCTTCGATCGGGCGGTGCGGACGCGGCTGCGCGGGCGGTTGTCGGATCTGGCGACGGCCATCACCACCGGCCAGAGCTGGGACGATCTGGTGGTCGCCGACGACCTGCGCGGTCGCATCGAAGAGGTGGTCGCCCACGCCCGCCACCGGACCGAGGTCTTCGAGGAGTGGGGCTTCGCCCGCAAGGTCGGCGGGCGCGGCCGCGGGCTGTCGTGTCTCTTCAGCGGGCCGCCGGGCACCGGCAAGACCATGACCGCGACCCTCATCGGGCAGGCGCTGGGGCTCGAGGTCTTCCTCGTCGACCTGTCGCGCATCGTCGACAAGTACGTCGGCGAGACGGAGAAGAACCTGGCCCGGCTGTTCGACGAGGCGAGCCGGGCGCCGGTCGTCTTGTTGTTCGACGAGGCCGACAGCCTGTTCGCGGCGCGCACCGAGGTGCAGAGCAGCAACGACCGCTACGCCAACCTCGAGGTGAACTTCCTGCTGCAGCGCATGGAGCGCTTCGAGGGGGTCTCCATCCTGACGACGAACCGCGAGACGGCGATCGACCCGGCCTTCAAGCGGCGGCTGCGGTTCCGGCTGCACTTCGATCCGCCCGACGTGCAGCAGCGCGCCCGGCTGTGGCGCAGCATGGCCCCGACGGGCATGCCGTTGGCCGCCGACATCGACTGGGCCGGGCTGGCCGAGCGGTGGGAGATGACCGGCGCGCTCATCCGCAACGCGATGCTGCGGGCGGCGTTCCTGGCGGCGGCCCGGCAGTCGGTGCTCACCGAGGCGTTGATTCGGGAGGCGGCGCGCACGGAGCTGATGGAGATGGGGCGCCTGGGCAACTGAGCACGGTGGCGCGCGGCGGCGCCCGATCGGCCCGGCTGCGCATCGGCTCCGTCCGAATCAGTCCTCGTCCATACGCGGCACGTCGGTGACGGCGGTGCGGTCTTCTTCGTCGTCGGGCATGGCCAGCGGCGGCAGGTCGCTCACCGAGCCGTCGACCATGCTGTCGATGTCGAAGTCGTGCGGATCGAAGGGGTCGCTGGTCTCCGGCTCGTGGGCCATCTCGCCGCCGAGGGAGATCGACGACGTCGGCGCCCGGTCGGCGCGTCCGGGCAGCGAGTCGACGTGGGTCACGTTGGTGCCCCCGAGCAGCCGGCTCTCGAACGCGGCGAGCGCCTGCCCGACCTCACGGCCGATGGAGCCGCCGAGCCCGGTGAGGATGCGCCGGATCTCGGATTTACGCGCCTGGGCGAGCAGGCGCTGCCCGACGGTGTCTTCGACCTTGATGCCCTCCCCTTCGGCCACCGCCCGCAGAAGCAGCGCGAGCACCGCGGCGGACGGAATACGGGCCTCGGGTTTCAGCGCGAGGGCGGTCTCGACCACCGCCGCGACGGTGGGCGGCACGAAGGGGTTGCGCCCCAGGATCGGCGGCGGCGGTACGCCGTCGAGGAATCGGCGGAAGATCTCGCTGGTATCGGGGGCCTCGAACGGGATCTGGCCGGTGAGCATCTCGTAGATCGTCGCGCCGAGGCTGTAGACGTCGGCGAGCGGGGTCGGCTTCTCGTGGTTGAACTGCTCGGGCGGCATGTACCACAAGGTGCCCACGTTGGCCCCGGCCACGGTGAGGTCCGGGCTGTGCTCGAGGCTCTTGGCCACGCCGAAGTCGGTGATGCGCACCGTGCTCGGGTCGTCGGCGGTGACCATCATCATGTTGGCCGGCTTGAGGTCGCGATGCACGACCGTGCGCCGGTGGGCATAGGCCATCGCGTCCGCGGCCCGGATGCCGATGTCGATGGCCATGGGGATGGAGAGCGGTCCGTCGATCCGCCGCAGGCGATCTTCGAGCGAGCCGCCGGGCAGGTACTCCATGACGATGGCCTGCAAGGCCGGCGACTCGAGGTAGTCGTAGACCCGCGCGATGTGGGCGTGGTCGAGCTCGGCCTGCAGCTTGGCGCCCTCGCGGAAGCGGTCGGCGAGCATCTGCTCGTCCTGGGCCTGCCCCCGGTGGCGGATCTTGACGGCCACCTCCCGACCGAGCAGCCGATGGCGCGCGAGCAGCACGATGCCCATACCACCCGTGCCGAGGCGTCCCTCGACCAGGTAGGGTCCGATGAACCGGGGCAGCCGTCCGGCCAAATTCAGCCTCCGAGGCAGCGCGCGCGGCGCACGCTGCGCGGTCAGTCGTCTCCGGGCTCGTCGTCGAGCGCGCCGGGTCGGGGGGCATCGTCTCCGCCCGCGTCGAGATCGTCTTCGCCGTCGTCGAGGTCGTCGTCGATGTCGTCGAAGCCGCCACCGAAGGCCTTGGCGAAGCCGGCGAACCGCCGGGCATCGGGCAACATCGTCGGGGTGGTGAAGATCACGTGCCCCGCCGTGCGCTCGGCGATCAGGTCGACCAGCGTCGTGATCTCGTAATCGGTGTAGCGGGGCACGAGCCCCTTGCGGCCCATCAGGCGCCAGTAGATGCGCTCGCCCGGCGGCGGCTCTTCGTCGTCGTCGAGTCCGAGCGGGTCGATGGCCGGCAGGATGTCGGCCTCGGCGCACAGCGCGTCACGGTCTTCGGGCTGACCTTCCCAGAGGCCATCGGCCCACCAGGCCACCGCGATGCCCGCCGGTCGCTCGGCGGAGATGAAGCGCACCAGCGCCTTGCGGTTGGCGGCCGTAGGGCGGAATCGCGCGCTGGTGTGCAGCAGGACGGTCTCGGCGCCGAGGCGGGCGGCGATCTGCATCGCCCGGCGCCAGCGCGCGGTCGATTCGGCGCCGAAGTCGGACAGCGCGACGACCGGCACGAAACGGGCGCCGGCGGGGGCCGCCTCGCGCCAGCGATCGGCGGTGCCGTCCTTCATCGTCGCGACGACCCGAGCGTCGATCTCGAGCACGCCGAAATGCTTCCAGTATTTGCGGTTGGGACCGGTCTGGATCCGGCACCCGGTGGTGATGCTGTTCATCGGCTCCATCATAGATCGCGCCCGTTCGGCGGTCCATCGAGGCGTTGCCCGGCGAGCGAGCGTCAGGGCAAGGCCTCCACCAACGCGCCGGGGGCGTAGAGGTACATCGGTCGCGGGGCGACGAGCAGCTCGCCGAGCAGCGGCCGGCTGTTGCTCTCGGCGCGCACGCCGAGCAGTTCGCCGAACCCCGGGGCGACCCGGTAGCGCACGACGGTGTAGGCGTCCTGCCCGGCCAGGGTGCGCAGGCGATCGAGCGCGTCGTCGGGATAGCCGATGGCGTCGACGAGCTTCGCCGCCTCGGCCTGCTGCGCGGTGAGCACCCGCCCGTCGGCCAGATGGCGGAAGCTGTCGATCTCGATGCCCCGCCCTTCGGCGACGACCTCGAGGAAGCGCTGGTACATGGCATCGACGATGCCTTGCAACAGCCCGCGCTGCTCCGGCGTCAGCGGATGGAACGGGCTGAGCAACTGCTTGTTGCGCCCCGACGCGATCGAGTCGTCCTGCACCCCGAAGCGCTGGAGCAGGCCGCCCAGCTCGAGGTTGCTGATGATCACGCCGATGCTGCCGGTCACCGTGGTGGGCAGGGCCCAGACCTCGTCGGCGGCGGCGGCGAGATAGTAGCCGCCCGATGCGCAGAGGTCGCCCATCTGCACCAGGACCTTGCGCTTCGTATTCTTCAGCCGCTGGATCTCGTGGTGGATCAGGTCGGCATCGGTCACCGAGCCGCCGGGGGTATCGACCCGCAGCATCACCCCGACGACGAGCTCGTCCTCGCGGGCCCGCTCGAGCATGCGCAGCGCGTCGTCGGTCACCCCGCCGCGCACGCCGGCCCCGCGCATCAGCGGGCCGCGGATGTCGATGATGACCAGCTTCTTCGCGCCCGGCTGCATCTGCTCGACGATCTCGTCGATGCCGTCCGGCGAGCCGCCGAGGCCCGAGAGCGCCATGCCGGCGAAACCCACCACCGCCAGCAGGCCCATGAGGGCCAGCAGGCAGCCCATGCCGCGTCGTTGATTCCGGGGGTTGTCGGAGCTCGCCACGCCGTCTCCACTCGCCGTACGGCCTGATTCGGCGGCGAACCCTAACACTCTCGAACCGCCGCGTCGCGATTTGTATTGATCCGGGGCCGGGCGAGCGCCCATTTTCATCCGTCCATCCGCCCGAGCAGACCGAGGAGAAGCCCGTGGACCTGGAGAGCATTCGCGCCGTCGACCCTGCAGTCGCCGACCTCATCGCCCGGGAATCCGGCCGCCAGGCCCGGACCCTGCGGCTGATCCCGTCGGAGAACTACGCCTCGGCGGCGGTGCTCGCGGCGACCGGCAGCTGCCTGACCAACAAGTACAGCGAAGGCTACGCGGGCAAGCGTTACTACCAGGGGCAAGAGCACATCGACGCGATCGAGGCGCTGGCCATCGAGCGGGCCAAGGCGCTGTTCGGGGCCGACCACGCCAACGTGCAGCCCTACTCGGGTTCGCCGGCGAATCTGGCGGTCTACTTCGCGCTGCTCAAGCCGGGGGATCGCATCCTGTCGATGAGCCTGCCCCACGGCGGGCACCTGACCCACGGGTGGAAGGTCACCATCTCGGGCAAGTACTTCGAGGCGCATCAGTACGGCGTGCGGGCCTCCGACCAGCGCATAGACATGGATCAGGTCGCGGCGATGGCCCGCGAGCTTCGGCCGAAGCTCATCATCTGCGGGGCGTCGGCCTATCCGCGCATCCTCGACTTCGCCGCGTTCGCCGCGATCGCCGAAGAGGTGGGCGCCCTGCTGCTGGCCGACATCGCCCACATCGCGGGCCTGGTCGCCGGCGGCGCGCACCCATCGCCGGTGCCCTACGCCGACGTGGTCAGCACGACGACCCACAAGACGCTGCGCGGGCCCCGCGGCGGCATGATCCTGTGTCGCAAGAAGTGGGCGAAGAAGATCGATCGAGCGGTCTTTCCCGGCCTGCAGGGCGGCCCGCACGACCACACGACCGGCGCGCTGGCGGTGGCCCTCGCCGAGGCGCAGCAGCCGGCCTTCGCCGACTACGCCCGGCAGGTGGTCGACAACGCCAAGGCGCTGGCCGAGCGGCTGTCGGGCCACGGCTTCGATCTGGTCTCGGGCGGCACCGACAACCACCTGCTGCTCATCGATCTGACCAACAAGAACGTGCCGGGCAAGGTGGCGGCCGTGGCGCTCGAGCGGGCGGGCATCGTCTGCAACGCCAACAGCGTGCCGTTCGACCAGCGGACCCCGTTCGACCCGAGCGGTATTCGCATCGGCACCCCGTCGCTGACCACCCGCGGCATGGGCGTCGACGAGATGAAGCGGCTGGGTGATTGGATGCAGCAGGTGGTGGCGGCGCCCGACGACGAGGCGCTGCAGGCCCGCATCGCGGGCGAGGTGGCCGAGCTGTGCGAGGCGTTCCCCGCGCCGGGCGTCGGCTGAGCGCGCCGGTCGTCGACTGAGCGGGCGGTCGCGGCGCCGCGACAGCGCCCCCGGCGCTCAGCCCTGCGGGTTCTGATTGCGCCGGCCGCGTCCGCGCCCACCGCGTCCGCGGCCGCCGCTGCGCTTGCCGCCGCTGTTTCCACCGCCGCCGTTGCCGCCGCCACGCCCGCGACGACGACCGCCCTTGCGCCGGCTGTCGCCGCTGGACTGGCCGCCGCCCTTGCGCCGCCGGCGGCCGCTCTTGCCGCCGCCTTTGCCTCGGCGGTTGCCGACCCGGCCGTTGCCCATCGCGTCGGCGATGGCCCGCATCTCGCGCACGGCCTCGACATCTTCTTCGCTCATCTCGGGCAGGCCGTCGTACTTGCCCCGCGCGGCGGCCTTGCGCTCGCGGCGCATCTCGTTGGCGATCTGCTTGTCTTCGCCCGACAGCAGCTGCCCCACCGCCTGCTTGCAGTTCTCGCAGCGGACGTCGTGGCGGTCCTTGGCCCAGCGCTCGAGCAGCACCCACTCACCGCAGACGGCGCAGGGGAAGTCGACCGGCGGCTTGCCGCCGCGGCCGTTCTTGCCCCCGGTATTGCCGTAGTAGGCGGCGTCCATGCCGAGCCGCGCGTTGGAGCGGGCCCAGAAGGTCTGAGGATCTTCGAAGAGGCTGTCTTGGATCGACGCCTGGTGTTCGGCGGCCTGACTGCTGCTGCCGCGACCGCGCCCGCGCCCGCGGCGCCTGCGGCTCGAGTGACTCTGGCTCAAGGTGATCTCCGGAATGTGCCTGGAAACCAATCGCGTGTCCGCCATCGACCGCCATGCCCGGCGGGCTTCGGATACGCGGGGGAAGGGCAGGTGTCCACCCGTCACGGCCTCGACCGTGACGCCCGAAGCTAGCACATCATCGACCACGACTCAATCCCGTGCGGACACGCGGCCGACGCGTGCAGGCGATGCGGTGCACGGCCGGCTCGAATACCCTCGGCGGGCGTCGCGACGCGCGTTGTATTTCGCCGCAGGCCGAGCCGATGTTAAATGGTCGCCATGAAGTCATGCCCCAGCTGCCATGCCGAGACGGATGACCGCGCGCGCTTCTGCCTCGAGTGCGGCTACGCGTTCGAGACCGCCGCGGCGGCCCCGGCCGACCCGTGGCAGGGGCGCATGGTCGCCGGGCGCTTCCGGATCATCCGCAAGCTCGGCGACGGGGGCATGGGCGAGGTCTTCCTCGCCGAGCAGGTGCCCATGGGCCGCTCGGTGGCCCTCAAGGTGCTGCGCCAGAGCCTGAGCGACGACCCGGAGCAGGTGGCGCGCTTCAAGCGCGAGGCCCAGGCCGCCAGCCAGCTGCAGCATCCGAACACCATCATCGTGCACGACTTCGGGCAGGACGCCGACGGCACGCTGTTCATCGCGATGGAGTTCCTCGAAGGGCAGCCGCTCGACGCGGTCCTCGAAGAGCAGGGCACGCTCGAGCCCGAGCGCGCGGCGCGGATCATGACCCAGGTGTGCGCCTCGCTCAACGAAGCGCACGCCCGGGGCATGGTGCACCGCGATCTCAAGCCGGAGAACATCTTCCTCGTCGAGCGCGGCGCGCCGGACTTCGTCAAGGTGCTCGACTTCGGCATCGCCAAGGTGACGCAATCGTCGAAGGGCGAGAAGCTGGAGTCGATCACCCGGGCGGGCGCAGTCTTCGGCACGCCCCACTACATGGCGCCGGAGCAGATCCGGGGCGAAGAGCTCGACGCCCGCGCCGATGTCTACGCGCTCGGCGTGATCCTGTACCGTATGATCGCAGGGCACCTGCCCTTCGAGGCGAGCACGGTGATGGAGATGCTGACCAAGCACCTCACCGCCGAGCCCGCCCCCATGCAGCGCGACGGGGGACGGGGGGAGCCCGCCGCGCGTGCCCGACTCGAGGCGGTCGCCTTGAGGGCACTCTGCAAGCAACCCGACCAGCGCCAGCCGTCGGCGCTGGCCTTCGTGGAGGACATCATGGCCGCTCTGCCCGGCATCACTTTCAGTTCAATCACCGGCCTGACGCCGCTCGCCGCGGGCGTGGGCGCAGCCGATGTGACCCTGCCGCCGGTGATCGACGCGGCCCCGCCCCGCCCGGAGAGCGGCGGCGGCAAGGGCCTGTTGATCGGTCTGCTGGCCCTGCTGCTGGTAGGCGGTGCTGCCGCCGGCTGGTGGCTGATGGGCCAGCGAGGCGGTGGCCCGGACGGCGCCGGCGGCACGCCCGCGATCGTCGGTCAAGAGGCCGAGGGCGGCGGGGACGAAGGCGGCGGGGACGAGGGCGGTGAAGGCGGCGAGCAAGCCGGGGGCGACGAGAAGCCCGCCGACGAGCAGGCCGCAGGCGACGAGAAGCCCGCCGGCGAGCAGGCCGAGGGCGACGGCGGCGAGGGCGGTGAGGCGGCCGGTGGCGAGGAAGCCGCGGCTGCCGACACACCCGCCGCGGGAGACGAGGCCGCCGGTGGCGAAGGCGGCGAAGCGGCCGCGGGCGGGGAAGCCGCCGCAGCGGCGGGTGGCGCAGACGAGGCGGGCGCGGGCGGCGACGAGGCCGATGACGGCGCGGCCGGCGAGAAGATCGACGAGGCCGAGGCGAAGCGCATCGCCGCCGAGGCCGCCGCTGCCGAGGCCGAGGCCGAGAAGGCGAAGGCCCAGGCCGAGGCCGAGAAGGCGCGGGTCGCCGCCGACGAGCGGGTGAAGGCGGCCGCCGCCGAGAAGCAGGCCGCCGAGGCGGCCAAGGCCAAGGCCGAATCGGACAAGGCCGAGGCCGAGGCGGCGCGGGCCAAGGCCGAGGCCGAGAAGGCCGCCGCCGAGGAAGCCGCCGCGGCGGCCAAGGTGAAGGCGGTGCAGGCCGCCGCGGGTCGCAAGCAGGCCGAAGCGGCTGCGGCGCTGGCCCGGGCCAATCGGCTCAAGGCGGAGGCGGCTGCGGCGCGGGCCAAGGCCGAGGCGGAGCGCATGCGGGCCGAGATGGCGCGCATGGAGGCCGCCAAGGTCACCGCCGAGAAGGCGCGGGCCGAGGCCGAAGCGGCCCGCGAAGCGGCGGAAGCGCAGGCTCTCGAGGCCGAGACCCGCCGCGCCGAGGCCGCGGAGAAGCGGGCGGCGGCCAAGAAGGGCCGGCGCGCGAAGGCCTACGGCACCGTCAAGGTCCTGACCCGCTCGGCGGGCGCCAAGGTGCGGATCAACGGCTCGACGGCGGCGGTCACGCCGGCAGGCGCCATCAGGCTCCGGCCCGGACGCCACGTCATCGAGGTCGTCAAGGGGGGCAAGCGCATGTCCAAGACGATCACGGTGAGCCCGGGCAAGCAGAGCCGAGTCAACTTCTCGCTCTGAGCCATCCGAGCGACGCACTGCCGAGAGTTCCGTGGCCGTGGGGGGCCGCGGTCCGTCTGACCGTGGACATGCCTGCTGGAGACATCGCCATCGCCGACCCGCGCGTCCGCCCGACCGGCCTATCACCCGACGTCGCGTCTGCCCGCGCGGACCGCCCGCACGCACCCGGCCAGAGGCGCCGGGCCGCCGTCCGCGGTCGGCAGCTCGGGGCGTGGGCTCGCGGCCTGTCCGCCGCCGTCTTCGCGCTGATGCTCGGGCAGCCCGGACCGGCCGCAGCCGATGCGCCCGGCGCCGAGTCCTGGACCCTCGTCGAGGGGCGCCGGGACGCCCGGATACACCGCTGGCCCGCCCGCTGCGGCGAGCGGCCGACCCCCGGCACATGGCGCGACGCGCGCTATGTCCGGCGCGGGCTGGCCCTGCTGCCGGTCGACGACGCGCCGCCCGTCTTCGGACCGGGCGTCTGCCGCGCGCTGGTGCCCGCGCTCGATACCCGCGAGGTCATCGACTCGGCCGACATCGACTGTATCGCCGCCGATGGCTCGTCGGGACGCGCAGCGCTGCGTCAGCTGAACCCCGCGTCGCTCACGGTCGTGCATCAAGTGCGGCTGACCCCGGGCGAAGGCTGTATCGCCGAGGTCGTGGGCACCTGGACCCTCGGGCGAGCCGACGCCGAGGCAGCCGACGAGAGCGAGCCCGCACGCCCGGGATCTCGTCGGGCGCTGGCGCCCATCCCGCCGCCCGCGCCGCAGCCCGAGCCGGTCACCGTGCCCCGGCGCACCGTGATCGAGGCCACGGCCCGCGCTCTGCCCCCGCCCGACCCGCCGGTTGCCGGCAGCCGGTTGCCATTGTTCGGGCTCGCCGGGCTGCTGGTGGTCATCGGCGCCATCGGCCTCGTGCGCGGCGGCCGCCGCGGCGGGTGAATCCGTCGGGCGAGCGGAGTAGTCTCATATCGCCAACCGTCCAGACGGCCGTGACCCGGAGACGCCGCATGCGCACCGCCGCGATCATTCTCATCGGCAACGAGCTCCTCAGCGGCAAGATCGTCGATCGCAACGCGGCCTGGCTGATCGGCCGCCTGCGCGCGCTGGGGGTCGATCTGCGCCGGGTCGCGATCGTGCCCGATGTGCGCGCCGACATCGTCGACGAAGTGCGCCGCTGCTCGGCGGCCTGCGACGCGGTCTTCACCAGCGGCGGCGTCGGCCCGACCCACGACGACATCACCCTCGAGAGCATCGCCGCGGCGTTCGGGGTCGGCGTGCGCCGTGAACCGAGCCTCGAGGCCATCATGCGCAAGCACTTCGGCGCGCGGCTCACCGACGACCACCTGCGCATGGCCGAGGTGCCCGACGGCACCGAGCTGATCCACGGGGGCCACATCCGCTGGCCGGTGATCTGCGTGCGCAACGTGTATGTCCTGCCGGGGGTGCCCGAGATCTTTCGGGCCAAGTTCGACGCCATCGCCGAGCGGTTCCGCGACGGCGCCTTCTATCTGCGTTCGGTCTACCTCGACGCCGACGAGGGCACCATCGCCGAGCGTCTGCGCGACCTCGAGAGCGAGCACGGCGTCGCGGTGGGCAGCTATCCCCGCCTCGACCGCGCGGACCACCGGGTGAGGGTCACGATCGAAGCCCGCGACCCGGCGCCGGTCGACGCCGCCGTCGACGCGCTGCTCGCCGGCTGCCCGCCCGCGTGGATCGTGCGGGTCGACCCGCCGGCCGTCGGCGCCGATCCGGGACCGAGCGACCCGCCGAACCCCTGATCGAAGCGGCGCGGACCCGCCCGATAAGGCATCACGGTAAGTCGCCCCCATCCCTTGTGTTTTCGCGGCGATGGGCCTATCATCCCGATCGGAGCCCCAGCCGCGCATCGCCGCGGGGCGGGGGACGTGTGACAAGGGGGTATGGTCATGCCCGTACAGTTCACCCAGCTCGGGCGAGCCGAGGCGATCGTTCAGAGTCGGCCCGATCCGTCGGTGCTCAACAGCCGGCCGGACAGCGCCGATGCGGAGAGCCAGCGGGCCACCCGGCCCGATCAGGCGGCGCGCACCGAGACCACCCGCCCCGTCCAGCAGAGCGCCGCGCAGACCCGCATCTCCTTCGAAGGCGGCGACCGCGTCGACCGCCGCGACACCGGCGAGGCGCTGCGTTCGGCGGCGACCCGCACCGGCGTCGCCCAGCAGGCACGCTCGGTCATCCGCAACGGCCGCGACGACCTCGAGCTGCTCGACAACCTCGCCCGCGACGCCAACGAACGTCAGATCGAGCAGGCCGACGCCGATCGCATCCGCGAGCGCCTGCGCGAAGCCGACAACGACCCGTCGCTGCAGCAGGCCCGCCGCGAGGTGGAGGCCGGCCGGCTCGAAGACGAGGCCGACGCCGCGGAGAACGAGGCCCGCCAGGCCGCGCGACAGGTGCTCGAGCGGCCGTCCCTGCCCGAGCAGTCGACGCTGGCGCTCGTGCCGCAGGGGGTCGGCGGCGAAGGGCGCGCCGAAGACCGCGCCGCAGAGGCCGAAGCCGAGGCCGACGAAGCCCGCCGTCGCGCCGGGCGCTCGGAGGTCCGCCAGTCGCTGCTCGGCGGCCCGCAGGCCGAAGAGTCCGTGCTCGAGCCGCGGCGGAGCGACGTCAGCGACGCCGAGAGCGCGCGGGAGACCCGCAGCGCGGTGGCCGAGGCCGACGACCGCTCCGCGCGGCTCGAAGAGCAGCTCGCCCGATTCGAAGAGGACGCGGCCGCCGAAGCGCGGGCGCTGACCGAAGAGTTCGGCCGCAGCCGCAGCGGCGCGCGCATCACCACGTCCCGCGACGCAGAGGCCACGGCGCGGGACGTCGCCCGCAGCACGGTGGATGATCCGGGCCGCGCGGTCTCGACGCAGCCCTTCCTCTCGGTCGAAGCGGCCCTGCGCGTCCTGGCCTGATACCGCGCTCGGCGCGGGCCGCCACGAGCGGTTCGCCGACCCTCCCCCTCCCCGACAGCCGACAGCCGCCGAGCCGCGATGGCTCGGCGAGCCCGTCAGCGGCTGCTGCTGAAGTAGTCCGCCCGATCCTTGAACAGGATGTTGAACGTGGTCAGGCTGCCGAACGAGCGACGGATGTAGCTCGCCATCTGCCCCGCCTCACCGCCCGAGATGCGCGGGTGCGCCGCCACGATCGCCTCCAGGGCCAGCAGACGGTCCCGCAACACCACCAGCCGATGGAAGAAGGCCTCCATCGACTCCTCGACGCCCAGCTCGTCGGTGCCATAGCTCACCCGCCCCCCGCGCCACCGGTCACCGAGCACCGGCGCCGGCAGGGCGAGCGCGTCCCACTCCATCTCGCGGATGAGCTCGAGCAGCACCTGCCGCCCCGACGGATCGACCCCGTCGGGCACGGTGACCGGCGCCCAGCGCGCCGCCATCGAGAGCGCAGCGCCGTGGCACCGGGTGACCCGCGCCTGCAGATCGATCTTCTCGGCGTCGGAGAGCCCGTCGTGGCTGTTGAGCTTCTGCTCGAGCACGCGCAGGTTGTCGCGCACCGACACCAGCTTGCGCAGGAACTGTTCCAGCGGCACGTCCTTGCTCTTGAGGCCGCTGTCGGCCGGGGCGAGCACGACCGCGCCCTCCCAGCCGCGGGACAGCTCGGCCATCGGCAGCGCCACCATGCCGCCCAGGCACTCCACCAGCACCGCCTTGAGGCCCTCCGGCTCGAGGGTCTGCAAGGCCTCGGCGATCGCCGAGGACGAGACCTTCGGCCGGGGCATCGGCGCCGAGGCCGACGCCGGGGCGCGGCGTCGAGACCCGGAGACCCGTCGCCGACCGTCCGACGGCGGGGGCAGGCGCGCCTCGCCGTGGCGCGAGAACGACGGACAGGCCCTCATCGAGTCCCGAAAGACCCCGATGACCTTCTCGAGGCGGCAACGGCCGGCGTTGCTGTCCTCGCGCTCCTGGGTGACCCGGAAGAATCGACAATCGGCGCAGGTGCGCTCCATCACGGCCTCCCCGCTGCGGGTTTGGGATCGGTGCTGCTCGCTGTATCGCTCTGCGACGATGGCAGATCACCGCCCGGGGCGCGAGCGATCGCCGCCGGGGAGCGCCCGACCCAGTCGTCGCGGGTCGCCGCCACCAGCGGCGCGTCCCCCGACCACGGCCGGCCGGCGCCGTCGAACCATGCCCAGCCGTCGGCGCGACGGCGGGCCCACAGCGCGATCGGCTGCCCGTCGCGGGCGACCCAGCCCTGCTCGGCCTCGACGCCCGCCGCCCGCAAGCGGGCCACCGTGCGCCGCGGATCGCCGGCGACCGCGGGCGGCGTCGGCCCGAGCGCGACGAGCCGATCGACCATGTGCGCCTCGGGTCGGGGCACCGTCGTCGCAGACGCCAGGCGCACCTTGACCCGCGGGCGGCGCCGGGCGTCGCGGGCCGGCTCGATGTCGTCGAGAGTGAAGACGTGGATCGCCCCCTCGGCGGATTCGATCACCCGGGCCCCAGGTGCCCCGCCGTGGCTCTCGACGCGCGGGCTGCGGCTTTGGGGTGTAAACACCGCGATCTCGGCCATGGCGGCCGCTCTGGCGGTCGGGAAAGGCATCGTGAAGGCGCCTTCGACGGGCACCGCGTAGTGCCGGCACGCCTGCTCGTGGATCGTCGGCTTCGGGCCATGCCGCCGCGCGAGGCAGCCGGCCGCGGGCCGGAAGGGGCGGGTCGACAGCCGCTGGATCTCGATCATCGGCGGCCCGTCCTCCGCGAAGACGAGCACCGTCCGGTCGAGCAGCAGCGACGGCACGGGCGCCCCGCGGCGCTCGGTGGACTGGATGATGGCCGCCGCGGTCGCCGGGCCGGGCAGCGCCGACGTCTGCGGCAACCACGGATCGGGTCCGCGGGCCCACGACTCGGGCAGCGGGCGCGTATGCCCGACCGCCTGTTGCGCCGCCAACCGATGAGCGTCGGCGACGTCGGCGAAGCCATGCCGGGTCTCGAGGTCGGCGAGCGCCAGCCGGGCCCGCACGTTGCCCGGCTGCAGCCCGACGGCCCGGTGCCATACCGCGCCGGACCAGGCCAGCCGCTCGGCCGCCGTCGCCGTGGGATCGACCGCTGCGCTGGCGCCGGCCATCGCCCACCCGTCCGCATGGCGCGGCCAGCGCTCGATCCAGCGGGCCGCGGCCGCGGCCGCCTGCGCCGAGCGGCTCGGGCTCGAGTGGGCCAGCGTCCAGCGCAGTCGATCGGCTTCGGGATCGGCCTGCGGATCGGCCGCGGCCAACTCGGCCAGGGCCGCGTCGAGGTCGGCTTGCAGGGCATCCGCGGCGCACGGTGCGCCGCCCGCCGGGGTCCACAGGCCGTCGATGAGACACCGGGTGATGGGCCGAAGCGCGGTCCGGGCGCCGTCCAGCGCTGCGCGGTGGGCCGCGACCGCCGCGTCGTCGTGCAGCAGAGCGGCCAGCGCCGCGCCGCCCGCGTCGGCCGGGTCGGCCACGATCGCCCGGACAACGAACCCGGTCCAGCCCGGCCGCTGGCGGGCCCAGGCACGCCAGGCCACCGCCTGCCGCGCCCGCGTCGTCGGCGACTCTTCATCGAGCAGGTCGGCGCGTTCGGGGGCGTTGTCATAGCGGTCGAGCAGCACCGCCAGCCGCCGTCGGTCGACCGGAGCCAGCTCGCCGGCGAGCTGCGCGCGGGCGAGGCGGTCGATCTCACGCCGCTCGGGCGGCACGTCGGGTGGGGTCAGGCGGCCGCCGCACGCGACGAGCACGGTGGCGCACAGCGCGAGCAGCGCCGGGCACCCGGAGACGCGGCGCACGCTCGACCCTCTGCCGGCGGGGCTCAACGCTCACCTCCCCGGACCAGCGGCTCTTTCTCAGCCATACGCACGGCCGCGAGGAAGGCGGCCGCGCCCTGCCCCGTCGCCCGCCACTCGAAGGTTCGAACGGTGCGCCAGCCCTCGGCCTCCGGCGTGCTCGTCCGCCGATAGCGACCGCTGGGGCTGTCCAGCTCGACATCCCGGGGCGGCCTGCTGCCCGCCGGCGCGCGCACGCGCAGGTCGACGGTGATGCTGTGGGGGCCCGCCGCCCGGTCGTCGGCGAAGCCGGGCAGCGGGAAGAACGCCGAGGCGTCGCTGCGGCGGACCGTCAGGCGCTCGGCGGTGGCTTCGAGGACCGCGCCGGGTGCGGCCAGGCGTCGCAGATCGGGCAGCGGGCTGCGACCGGCGCGTTGCAAGGTGACGGCGAGCAGGCCGTCGTCGAGGCGCAGCTCGCCGCGCACATCCAGCCGATGCACGTCGGGGCTGTCGATGGGCAACGTGAGCGGCACCGTCGCGCCGTGCTGATCGACGCGCAGCGCGGGCGCGCCCTGCAGGTCGGCCGGCCGGGCGCCCGTCGGATGGCGCGGGTCGAGGATCCGGTCGCCGACGGCCACGAGCGGGACCGGCCAGTTCGCCGGGTCGAGCAGGGCTGATGGCGCATGACCATGGGGCCGGGCGAAGACCGGCTCAGCGACCTCGCCGGCCCGCGCGAGCGCGCTCGACAAGACCTTCGCGGCCGGCAACGCATCGGCGACTGTCGACGATGCGGCGAGCGCGCCGGCGATCACCGCCGCGCGACGCTCAAGATCGGGCACCCGGGCCGGCGCGACGGGCGGCAGGCGGCGATCGAGCAGGTGGGCGAGCGCGGCGTCGTCGAGCACGGTGCCGACGGCCACGGGGCCTTCGGCGGCGGTGGTGGCGTCGAGGCGCCAGATCCGACGCGGGCCATCGCCGCCGAGCGCGGTCCCGGGGGGCATGTCGATGCGCAGCGGGGCGTCGACGGCGGCCTCGACGTGCACCGACCAGCGGCCGAAAGGGGCCGGCGGAGGCGAGAGCGTCAGCGCAGCGCCGCGCCGTGCGCGCCGCCAGGAGACGACCACGACATCATCCGGCTGCAGGTCGACCGGCGCGTCGCCTGTCTTCGGACACACCAGCGGTCGCACCCAGGGTCCGCGCAACACCGTGCACGCGGCGACGTCGGCATCGGCCGGCGGCCAGGGCGGCACGCCCTGCGGATCGCGGACTCGGACGGCGATCAGGTGCTGCTCGAGCAGGGCCGCGGAGGGCTCGACGTCGACCCGATGCTCGGCGATGGCCCACCACAGCGGGCCGTCGGCGCCGGCGGGCGGGGCGGTGCGCGCGCCCTCCGGCACCCGGGCGGGTATCGGCCAGCGATGGGGATCGGCCCGTCGACGGGCTTCGTCGTCGAGCGGGTCGAGGGCGGCGGCCCGCGCCCAGGCTTCGGCGGCCGCTGGGCCGCCGTCGAGGGCGATGCGACGCCACAGCGGCCCGTTGAATGGCGCATCCCCGGCCCATCTCCGCCGCTCGTCGGGGGTCGCCTGCGCCAGACCGGCACGCGGACCGACTTCGACGGGCAACCGCGCCGGCTCGATGGCGCCGAGCGGGTCGGACAGCGCGGTCGGCTTGCCGGGCAGCGGACCGAGCGAGACGCCGTGGGGCCGCATGCGCCCGTCGAGCGGCTCGACCGGCAGCGGCACCCCGTCGGGCCGGGCGAAGCGCACGGCGATGGCCGGCCTCTGCCCGTCTACGACCAGGAGCAACCGGTGGACCCCCGGCCCCGTGTTGAGCAGCACCGGCTCGGCGCGGCGCAGCCCCGCCTCACCCCAACCACCGCCGGCCGGCTGGCCGTCGACCCACAGCCGCCAGGGGGTCGCGCTGTAGACCCAGGCCACCGCCGCGCCGCCGTCGGCGACGCGGACGCTCGCCCGGGCCATGCGGTGGCCGGGCACATCGGCGGTCAGGGCGCCGAGGTCGACGAGGCCGAAGCGGGTGCTCTGGCCCGCCGCGCGCCAGCGGATCGGGCCGAGCACGCCGCGATGACCATCGGACGGGCGGCCGTCGATCCAGTCGGCGAGCGGCGGGCTGATACGATCGAGCCCGCGCGGGCCGCCGGGCGTCGGCTCGAGGATCGTCCAGCGGACGACGAAGCCGGCATCGAGCGCGGCGCGACGGGCCGCGACGTCGTCGAGGGTGTGTATCCGGGCGACGGCGGCCAGCGCGCGGGTCGCCGGTGGCCCGTCGTCGGCGAGCCGGTCGAGCGTCGCGATGTCGCGAGCGGTGATGGCGCCGAGCAGGCGGGCCGGGTCGGCCGCAGTCGCGCCTTCGACCGGCAGCGCCGCGGCGGACCGCTCGGGCACGAGCGCGATACATGCCAGCGCCGAGAGCAGCGCGAGGCACCGGGGGCTGGCGGACTGACCGAGGGGACGGGCGGGCATCGGCCGGAGCATACCGCTTGCCCCCTGCCGACGCACGGTGTTCACTGCCGGCGTTCGACGTCCCGCTGACGCCCATGGAGGAGCCATGACCGACGACCGCCGCGCCCTCATCGAATCCGCCTACGCCGACCGCAGCCGCCTGCCCGATGCCGCCGACGCGGTGCGCTCGGTGATCGCCGACCTCGACCGGGGGGCCCTGCGGGTGGCCGAGCCGGTCGACGGCGGCTGGACGGTGCACGGCTGGGTCAAGCAGGCGATCCTGCTCTACTTCGGCCTGGCGCAGATGCAGGTCATGGAGCTGGGTCACCTGGCGTTCATCGACAAGATCCCGCCCAAGAAGAACCTCGCGGGGCTCGGCATCCGGGTCGTGCCGCCGGGCGTCGCCCGCTACGGCAGCTTCCTCGAGCCGGGGGTCATCCTGATGCCGGGCTACGTCAACATCGGCGCCCGGGTGGGCCGGGGCACGATGGTCGACACCTGGGCCACGGTGGGCTCCTGCGCGCAGATCGGCGCGGGGGTGCACCTGTCGGGCGGCGTCGGCATCGGCGGGGTGCTCGAGCCGCCGGGCGCGGCGCCGGTCATCGTCGAAGACGGCGCCTTCGTCGGCTCGCGCTGCGTCGTCGTCGAAGGGGTGCGCGTCGGGCGCGAGGCGGTGCTGGGCGCCAATACCGTGCTCACCGCGTCCACGCCGATCATCGACGTCACCGGCCCCGAAGAGAAGGTCCTCAAGGGGCATGTGCCGCCGCGCTCGGTCGTCATCCCCGGCGTGCGCCCCAAGCGCTTCCCCGCCGGCACCTACCACCTGCCGTGCGCGCTCATCATCGGCCAGCGCAGCGCGAGCACCGACCGCAAGACCTCGCTCGAATCGGCCCTGCGCGACTTCGGCGTCGCGGTCTGAGGCCGCGCGGGCGCCGCATGCGCCGGCGCTGCGCCTACGGCTTTGATTCGGGGTCGGGGCGCTGTACTATGCCCCGCCGAAACCCCAGACGACGAGGTTGCCGTGAGCGCAGAGCAGAAGCCGCAGGTCGACGAGTTGTTCGGCGACGACGACGCCGGAATGGACGCCCCGCCCCCGGGCACCGATGCGCAGGACGGCGGCGGCAAGAAGCGTGGCGCGAAGTTCAAGCTCGTCGTGCTGCTGCTCGTGCTGGTGGGCTTCGCGGCGTTCTGGTTCGTCTCGAGCGCGCACCACGAGCAGTTCTACCTCACCGTGGACGGCCGGACGGTCAAGGTCGAGCGGGGCTACTTCTTCCCGGTCGGCGCGGGCGCGTGGTCGTCGTCGAACCCGGCCTACACGTCGTTCGTCCTGCCCGAAGGCGTCACGCCGGAGAAGACGGGGGCGATGTCGCTCGAGGAGATCGACGCGACGCTCTACACGCTCTACGTCGACATCGCGCGCCAGAACCTGACCGACTTCGAGATGGGCGACGCCAACGTCGCCGAAGAGATGCTGCGCCGGGCCAACAAGCTCAGCAGCTCGTCGGTCGCCGCCGATCGCAAGCTGCAGGAGATGCGCGGTGACGTGGCTTTCCGCCGCGGTCTCAAGGAAGTGCGCGACATCAAGACCCGCTTCGATCAGGCGCTCGAGCAGTTCGAGTCGGCCCATCGGCAGGGCGGGCTCGTCTTCCAGAACGCCGACGCGTGGAGCAAGACCATCCGCCGCCACCGGGCGGACTACGAGACGCTGATCGGCCTCGACGACAACCTGGACGTGGACAAGGTCTTCGGCAACCCGCCCAAGCCGCCGCTCGAAGCGGACGCGGCCCCGGCCGAAGCCGACGCGCCGGCCGTCGAGGACGAGGGCGGCGCCGAGACCCCCGCCGAGGCCGAAGAGGCCCCCGCGGCGCCGGCGAACCCCTGACCGCCCCGACGGGGTGACCCGCCCCCGCGCGTCGATACCCGACGACGCCCGCCCGCGCCTCAGCGGGCCAGCTCTTCCTCACAGCCCGAGCTGAGGCACAGCGACAGCGGCACGCGCATCTCGATGCGATCGGCGCATGGGGTCGCGGTGAAGACGCTGTCTTCGGCGCTCAGCCGGCCTTCGGCGACCGGCTGCTGGCTGCGGTCGAGGCCGATGATCTGCACCGAGATGTCGCCCGCCGGCACGTCGACCGGGATCTCGACGGCGAGCCCGGGACACACGAATGCCTCGGTCCAGGTGAAGCGATCTTCGACGTCGATGGTGATCTGCACCTGCTCGACCCCGTTGCCGGCGCAGTCGAACTCGTTGTCGAAGGGCCAGCGTACGAAGAGCGGTCGGTCGCGACGCAGCAGGGGCAGCGACAGCGAGACCCGGGCCCCGTCGGCCACGGTGATGTCGTCCCGCGCCTCGTGGGTCCAACACCCGCCCACGTCGAGGCCGGCGAGCAGGACGGTGTACTCCCCGGGCAGGACGTCGTCGAGCACCGTGCCGCCTTCGGGACAGACCCGCTCGACGCCGCGGATCGGCTCGATCGCGCCAAAGCTGTAGAGTTCGGCCCGCACTGCCGAGACGCCCGCCTCGGCGCAGGTCAGCCGACCGGTGCGCCAGTTGACCTCGACGGCACCGGGCACCGCCGGATCTTCACAGCCCAGGGGCGCGCTGAGCGCCGCTGCGAGCGCCAACCGGGACCAGCATGCTCGACTTGCCATGGCGCCACGATACGGACAGCGGGCCGGCCGTGTCGACCGCTGTCCATCCCATGGCAGCGCGCGGCTGCCGGCGCGCTCAACGGGGCCCGTAGGTGGCTCGACCGCCGACGAAGGTCGCCCGGACGGCGAGCGGCGCCCCCTCAGACAGCGCGGCGCGCGGATCTCGATCGAGCACCGTGATGTCGGCGACGAAGCCGGGCGCGAGTCGCCCACGCGCCGTCTCGGCGAAGGCAGCCCACGCCGCTTCGTGGGTGCAGCCGGCGAGCGCCGTATCGAAGTCGATGCCCTGCCCGACCGGCGGCGCGAGGGCCACCCGCAGCGCGGCGAGCGGGTCGGCGGGCTCGATGGGGCAGTCGCTGCCGATGGCCAGCCGGGCGCCGGCGTCGACCAGGTCGCGCCAGCGGAACGCCCACGACAGGCGCTGCGAGCCGAGACGATCGGCGATCCAGGGGGCGTCCGCGCGGGCGTGGGTCGGTTGAATCCCGGCGATGAGGCCCGCGGCGCCGAGGGCGCGCACCGTCGACGGATCGACGATCTGCGCGTGCTCGACGCGATGGCGCACGGCGGGCAGGCGGGACAAGACGTCGACGGCCTCTCGGGCAGCGGCGTCGCCGATGGCGTGCACCGCGACCTGGAAGCCGGCTTTGGCCCAACGGACGGCGCGGCGGTGCAGCTCGGGGCCGTGCAGCCCCGGCAGGCCGCAGTGGTCGGCGTCGGCGTAGGGCGCGCCGAGCCACGCGGTGCGGCTGCCGAGCGCGCCGTCGGCGAAGAACTTCACCCCGGCCACCGACAGCCACGGATCGAGCTGTGGACCCGCCTCCAGGATCTCGTCCCGGCGGGGGTCTTCGCCGTCGACGAGCGCGTGCACCCGCAGCCGCCCGGCTTGGGTGCGCCAGGCGCCGATATCGGCCACGGCGGCGCAGACGTCGTGCACCGCGGTGAGCCCGGCGGCCGAGAAGCGGGCGCACGCCGCGCTCAGCCAGCGCTCGCGGTCGGCGGCGGTCGGCGCGGGCTCGGCGGCGAGGACCAGGCGAATCGCCGTGTCGTGGCATTCGCCGGTCAACGCCCCCCGCCGATCGCGCACGAAGCGCCCGCCGGGTGGATCGTCGCTGCCGTCGGCGATACCGGCGGCGCGCAGGGCCGCGCGGTTGGCCCAGGCGACGTGGCGATCGACGCGGTGCACGACCGTCGGCCGGTCGGTCTGGGGCAACGCGGCCGGTTCGCCGAGCACGGACCAGCCGCTGCCCCTGATCCAGCGATCACCGGGTGCGGTCGCCCTCCGCAGCCGGTCGGCGAGCGCGCCGGGCTCGAGCCCGCGGAGATCGAGCTGCTCCAGCGCCTGGCCGGTCCAACCGGGGTGGGCGTGGGCGTCGACGAGGCCCGGCACCGCGACGGCGCCGTCGAGCGCGACGCGCGGGCCACTGCGTCGGCGCGCCTCCGCCGCCGTGCCGCACCAGACGATGCGCCCGGCCCGCACGGCGAGCGCCTGCAGCGGTGGGCCGGGCGCGCCGGTCTCGAGTCGCTCGACGATGAGGATCAGGTCGTCACGCACGGCGGGATGGTGGTGGTCGGCGGTCGCTTCTGTCAATGTGCCCGCGTCCGATCGGCCCGCGTCCGAGCTCCCGATCTCCCCGCGATGTGCCCCCCGCCCAGGAGTGCCCGTGAAGCGTTCGCTGCCTTTCGACCCCCGATTCATCGGCATGATCCACCTCGCTCCCCTGCCCGGCGCGCCGGATTATGCCGGCGATCTGGAAGCGGTCGCCGCCGACGCAGCCCGGACGGCGCGCACCCTGGCCGAGGGCGGCGTCACGGCGATCATGGTGGAGAACTTCCACGACGCGCCGTTCTACAAAGACCAGCTGCCCGCCGAGACCATCGCCGCGCTGACCCGCTGCGCGCTCGAGATCCGCCGCGCGGCGCCGGACGTACCGCTGGGCATCAACGCCCTGCGCAACGACGGTCCGGGCGCCCTCGGCGTCGCGCTGGCCGTCGGGGCGCGGTTCATCCGGGTCAACGTGCTCTGCGGGGCCATGGTGACCGACCAGGGGCTCATCGAGGGCTGCGCGGCGACGCTGGTGCGCATGCGGCGCATGCTGAACGCGCCCATCGCCATCCTGGCCGACGTCGGGGTCAAGCACGCCCAGCCGTTCGGGCACTTCGATCTCGCCCAGTCGGCCAAGGATACGGCGTTGCGCGGCCGGGCGGACGCGCTGATCGTCTCGGGCAGCGGAACGGGCGCGCCGACCCCGCGCAAGCGCATCGACGAGGTCCGCGCGGCGGTGCCCGGCGTGCCGGTGCTCGTCGGCAGCGGCGCGACGGTCGCGACGGTCGACCCCGAGGCGGTCGACGGCTACATCGTCGGCACGGCGCTGAAGCGAGATGGGGTCGTGCGGCAGGCGCAGGTTCGGGCCATGGCCCGCGCCCTGGGCCTCGCCGCAGGCTGAGCCGCGGTCGGCAGTCGGCGGCGATGAGCGGCTTCGGTCAGTCGAGCGGGTTGACCGTGTAGACCCCCGAGCCCCCTTGGATGCTGCCCGAGATGAGATCGACGAAGCCGATCCGCTCGAAGGTGCTGAAGGTCGCGTCGCAGTTGAGGTTGCCCGAGGCCCGGGCGCTGAACTTGGCGCCGGCCCCTTCGCCCTCGCTGACGAAGGTGTACCAGTAGTAGTGGGGGTCGTCGACGGAGAACTGCAGCTGCTGCCAGGTGGGTTTGACGAAGGCCTCGGAGTTGGACGGGCACTGCCCGCGGTCGGTGGCCTGGCAGCACGCGTCCTCGCCCGGGGTCGGGTCGACCGTCAGCGGGAACTTGGGCGGCAGCCCCTGCCCTGCCCGATCGACCTGCTCCGACTGGTACGAGGTCACCGCGCCGTCGTAGATCCGCCTCAGGTTGACGGTCGCTTCGGAGGTCTTGCTGCGGCGGACGGACTTCTCGAACGCCGGAATGGCCACGGCCGCGAGCAGCCCGATGATGGCCACCACGATCATCAGCTCGATCAGCGTGAAGCCGCCGGGGCCCTGCCGGCTGCGCCGTCTCATCGACTCGACCTCCGCCTGAAATCTCGCAGCGCTGAAGAATGTTACCATCGTACCCGAGCACCGCAGGCGATGCCACCGAGCTATCTGTTTACGGGTGTCGCCCAAGAGGTGACGCCGTGGATGCCCCGACGGTTCGATTCGATGGATTCGGGGAATCATTGCCCCCGACCGGGCATCTGGAGAATCCTGCGGGTGCGTGCGCGGTGACGCCCGCGCGCGTGCGGCATCCGAGAGGTAGATGAGGCGAACGCGTTCCACCGGCGAAATCCAACGACTGGCCTGGGGGCTGGTCTGTTCGCTCGTGGTGCACGCGGCGGTGCTCGCGGCGCTCGAGGGCCGACTGCTCGCGCCCGTCGAGCCGGGCGAGAATCAGCCGTTGCCGGCCAGCACCGCCTTGAGCGAAGCCGAGCTCGACGAGCTCGTCGCGGCCATCGAGAACCCGCCGGAGCCGGTTCGACGGCAGCCCCTGCCGCCGCCTCCCAAGCCGCCTGCGCCGCGTCCCGAGGGCCAGGTGGTCGAGATTCCGCCGCCGGCCCGGGAGGAGACGCCGGACGACGCGCGCTTCCTCTCGGAGTACGACAGCAAGGTCGACAAGGAGCAGGTGGCGTCGCGCAACGCGCCGCCGACGCCGGCCATGCGCAAGTCGGATCGTCGGCTGATCTCGGCCGGCGACGATATGAGCGGCGCGGTGGACGGCGAGCGCAATCGTCCGGCCGAGCAGCAGCCCGACCGCCGCGTCGCCGAGGTCGAGAAGGAGGGCGAAGCCCAGCAGGAGGCGCCCCGCGCCAAGGCCGAGAGCCGCGCGAAGCCCGATACCCAGCGCCGCACCGAGGAGGCGCCCGCCATGACCGAAGGCGCCGGACCCTTCCGCAAGGCCGAGCGGGAAGGCAGCCAGGAGGCCACCGCGCCGCCGAGCGGGGGTCAGGCCGGTGGCGCGCCCGCGCCCCCGAGCTACAAGGCGTTGCTGCCGACCCTGGGCCCGGAGGAGCTGGCGGCGATGCAGGGTTCGATCGACCACGTCGAGGATGTCGACAAGGGCGAGGCGACCTTCCTCAATACCCGCGAGTACAAGTACGCGTGGTTCTTCAATCGGGTGAAGCGCAGCGTTCAGCAACAGTGGAACGCCGTCGACGTGCACCGGCGCTACGACCCGTACGGGCGGGTCTACGGCGTGCGTGACCGGTTGACGGTGGTCGAGGTGACGCTGACCGCCGACGGCCAGCTCGACGACATCTACATCAAGAAAGACAGCGGCGTGGCCTTCCTCGACGAGGCGGCGCTGAAGGCCTTTCGCGAAGCCGCGCCTTTCCCCAACCCGCCCGACGGGCTGCGGGACGATGACGGCCGCATCCGCTTCAGCTTCGGCTTCTATCTCGAGATCAACGGCCGCGGCTTCCGCATGTTCCGTTATAGATAGCTGCCGTTATCGATAGCTGCCGTTATCGGCAACTGCCGCTGACCGGCGTGCGCCGGACGTCAGCCCTCTTCTTCCACGAGAGCCGCGTAGGCCTCGGCGTCCATGAGGTCGTCGAGCTGGCTCGGATCGCTGGGCGCAACGCGGATGAGCCAGCCCTCGTCGTACGGCGACTCGCTCACCAGCTCGGGGCTGTCTTCGAGCTTCTCGTTGATGTCGACCACCTTGCCGTCCAGCGGCGAGTACAGCTCGCTGACCGCCTTGACCGATTCGACGGTGCCGAACTCGCCTTCCTGGTCGAGATCCGCCCCGCGCTCGGGCAGCTCGACGTAGACGATGTCGCCGAGCTGCTCACATGCGTGGGCGGTGATGCCCACGACGACGCTGCCGTCGTCGTCGATGCGGGCCCATTCGTGCTCCTTGGTATAGCGCAGGTCCTTGGGGGTGCTCATCGATTGGTCCTCCCGTGGGGGGTGTCTCTGACTCAGCCGCCGGTCTTGACGAAGGGCGGCTTGACCACGGTCGCCTCGACGACCTTCTTGCGAATACGGATGCGCAGCGTCGTGCCGATCTTGTGCATGCCCGTCGGTACGTACGCCATGCCGATGTTGGTGCCGAGGGTCGGCGAGCGGGTGCCCGAGGTGACTCGACCCACCGCCTCGTCTGCCTCGTCGACGATCTCGTAGCCGTGGCGGGCCGGCGCGCCACGGCCGTCCATGCGGAAGGCCACCAGTCGCCGGGGGATGCCCGCGGCCTTCTGAGCGAGCAGCGCGTCGCGGCCGATGAAGCCAGCGGGCTTCTTCAGCTTGCAGATCCAGCTGAGCCCGGCTTCGAGCGGGGTCGTCGTCTCGTCGATGTCGTTGCCGTAGAGGGCGTACTTCATCTCCAGGCGCAGCGTATCGCGGGCGCCGAGGCCGATGGGCGCCAGCATGCCCTCGCCCGCCTCGAAGAGGGCGTCCCACAGGGCCGGCCCGTCGTCGGCGGCGACGTACAGCTCGAAGCCGTCCTCGCCGGTGTAGCCGGTGCGGGCGATGATGCACGAGATGCCGCCCACCGCGCCCTCGGTGAACCAGTAGCGCCGCAGCCCGACGAGCTCCTGATCGCAGATGGGCTGCAACAACGCCTCGGCGTGCGGCCCTTGAACCGCGAGCTGGGCGTAGCCGTCGCTGCGGTCGGTCGCCGTCGCGTCGCCTTCGAGGTGTTCGGCGATCCAGGCGAAGTCCTTGGCGACGTTCGAGGCGTTGCACACCACCAGCAGCCGGGTCGGCGAGAAGCGGTAGACGACCAGATCGTCGATGATGCCGCCGGTGGGCAGACACATCGCCGTGTAGACCGCCTGGCCGTCGGCGATGCCGTCGAGGTCGTTGGTCACGAGGCGGTTGAGCGCCGCGAGCGCGTCCGGCCCCTCGACGAAGACCTCGCCCATGTGGCTGACGTCGAAGACCCCCACCTTGGAGCGCACGTGCAGGTGCTCTTCGATGATGCCGGTGTACTGGACCGGCATCTGGTAGCCGGCGAACTCGACCATGCGTCCGCCGGCGGCGACGTGGCGATCGTACAAGGGGGTCTCGCGGGTGCTCATCAGGCGCCTCCCAGCCTTCGCGCGGCGGCGAGGCTGACGTTGTGCAGCAGGTAGGCGATGGTCATCGGGCCGACCCCGCCGGGGACCGGGCTGAGGTGGCCGGCGACTTGGGAGACCTCGTCGAAGTGCACGTCGCCGACGAGCTTGCCGTCGTCGCCGCGGTTGATGCCGACGTCGATCACCGCCGCCCCCGGCTTGACCCAGTCGCCGCGCACCAGCCGCGGGCGCCCTACAGCCGCGATGACCACGTCGGCCTCGCGCACGCGGGCGGCGAGGTCGACGGTGCGCGAATGGCAGACGGTCACGGTGGCGTTGGCGGCGAGCAGAAGCAGGGCCATGGGCTTGCCGACGATGGTGCTGCGGCCGATGACCACCGCGCGGCGGCCTTCGAGCGGCACGCCGTGGGCCCGCAGCATGCGCATGCAGCCCGACGGCGTGCAGGCCACGAAGCCCGCCTCGCCGGCGACGAGCTGCCCGAGGCTCGCGGGGTGCAGCCCGTCGACGTCCTTGGCCGGATCGATCGCTCGCAGGATCGTGCTGGCCTCGGCGGCGCTGATGCCGGCGGGCAAGGGCAACTGCACCAGGATGCCGTGCACGGTGTCGTCGGCGTTGAGCCGCTCGACGACCCCGAGCAGGTCGCCGGCCGAGACCTCAGCGGGCAGGCGGATCGTGCGGGCGTCGATGCCGACGCGGGCCGCCATCTTCGCCTTGTTGCGCACGTAGACCTGGCTGGCGGGATCGTCGCCGGCGAGCACCACGGCCAACCCGGGGACGACCCCGTCGGCCGCGAGCGCGACGACCCGCTGCTCGACCTCCCGGCGTACCGTCCGGGCGAGGGCCCGTCCGTCGATGATCTGCGCGGTCATGGCCTCACCTCCGGTCGTCGGGTCGCGCTGCGCGCGTCAGACGGAGGCGATATATGACTGGAGGGCGCCCGGGTCAACCCGGGTGAAGCGACAACCGAATGACAGCGTATCGTCATCGGAGCGACGCAGGTGCACGAGCTGGCAGACCCCGTCGAGGGTTCGGCCCACGGCGCCGACGTCGATGCGCAGGATGAACTCCGTCGGCACCATCTTGCCGTCGCCGGGATAGCCGGTGACGAAGGCCCCGCCCATGCTCAGGTTGCTGACGGTCACATCGAACGTGGTGCCGTCGTCGGTCTCGAGCACCGCGGGCAGGTCGGTCTCCTTGCGCGGGAAGCTGCGCAGGTCGACCTCGCGCCGGCTGACCGGCGGGCGGCTGGTGGCCCGGCGGGAGCGCTTGCGGCTGTTGATCTCCTCGTCGAAGACCCGCAGCAGGTCGGTCGAGATCTCGTGCTCGCGCATGAACTCGATGACGCTCTCGCGGTAGATCCGCCGCTCGTTCGAGCGGGGCAGCCGAAAGCCCTTGAGCTTGCCTTCGTCGAACCACTTGATGACGGTGTTGATGTTGACGCTGAAAATTCGCGCGACCTGTCCGGTCGTGAACACACGCGTCATCGGATCGGACCTCCCCACGGTTCGTCGTGTACGGCGTGACACCGAACCGTATCGGACTCGTCGCGCAGGCACAAGGCGCCCTGACATTCAGGCGACAGGGTCTGTGCCATGTTCTGGAAGCGGTGTACCGACTCAGTCTGCCGCCGCGCCGGCCCGCCCGAAGACAGCAGCGAAGGCCGGATCGGCGGCGTCGTAGTCGGGCTCGAGCTGCATGTAGGCCGCCCGCTTGCTGAAGAACTCGGGATTGACCGGGCGCTTCTCACGCCGACGGATCGCCGCGAGCTGCTCGTTGAGCCGCAGGAAGAAGTCGAGGGTGTAGATCGGCTCTTCGCCACGGTGTTTGCCGGTCATCTTCCAGAAGAGCGAATAGACCGTCTGGATGCCCTTGGGCACGAGCACCTCGCCCGACTCGATGGCGGCGTCGAGCGCCTGCTGCGGGTCGTCGAAGGCCCCCTCCCCCTCCAGCTCGGCGCCGCCCACGAAGGCGCTCATCACGTTGTTCGGGCCGAAGACGTCGACAGCCTCTTCGAGGGCCTCGAGCCAGCGCTCGCGGCCGACGATGCTCGCTTTGCCCGGGCAGATGCGGGCGAACTGCTGCGGATCCCAGACTTCGAGGTTGAAGCAGGCCCCGCGCACCCCCAGGTCTTTCATGCGGCGCATGTGCTCGCGCGGGATGGCGCCCGAGCCGCAGGCCACGTAGTAGCGGTCGGTCAGACCCGCCTCGGCGAGCTGCTCGGCGATGCGCACGAAGCGCTCGCCCTCGGCGGCCATGTCGAGCATCGAGCCGCCGACCATGTACAGCGTACGGGCGTCGGTGCTCGGCAGGTCGCAAGCCTCGATCACCCGCCCGATGGTCGGGCGCGGCACGTCGATGACGTAGAGCTCCTGCCCGAGCGGATCCATGCGCTGCTTGTCGGGCAGGCCGTACAGGCAGAACGTGCACGACAGGTTGCGGGTCTTGCCTTCGCCGGGCACGACGAAGTACTCGCAGCCGGGGGCCACGTTCATCACGAGCATGTCGCCGTGCTGGCTCAGGCCGGTCGCCCGCATCGGCGTGCCGTCGGCGGTGAGGGTGCTGGTCCACGGCTGCTTCTCTTCGAAGCGGGTGGCGCAGATCCGCCGGTCGCCTTCGTAGATGGCGTAGCCCAGCGGGTGCGCGTCGGTCCGCACGACGAAGGGGCTGTCGTCCTTGATGCGCAGGCGGACCTGGGTATCGTCCTCCATGCGCAGCAGGTACGGCAGATGAATCCGCCGGCTGCCCCGAAACGGCGGCAGGTCGGCGGGCAGCTGGTACGGCATGTAGTTGGGAAACGCCGTATCGGTCGCGTCGAGCAGACACGGGTCGAAGCGTACGCCGGCGAAGAGTATGGCGGCCTTGAGCCGCACCACCGCCGGCGTCTGGGGATAGGACTCGGCCAGCCGGTCGAGCATCGACATCGGTTCACCTCGGAGTGGGACGGCTGCAGGGTAGATGATCCACGCCGTCCGGGGCCACCGATGCCACAGCGGATGACCGCGGACGCCGTCGCTCGACGCCCGGGTACCCGTCCTATGCCGGCGGCGGTCAGTCCCGCTCGGCCGGCGGGACGGTGCGCGCCGCGACGACGATGGGCGCCTTCTGCGCGCGGGCCATGCGGGCCACCGCGGCCTCGTCGAAGCCGAGGGTCTCGGCGGTCTCGAGCACGACCCGGTAGGCGGTCGCGCGGGCCTTGAGGCGGGTCCTCAGCGACGGCGTGGGCAGCGAGGCGGCCGTGGCGACCAGCTGGCCGTCGGCCCCGTCGGCCCCGTCGGGCGGCGGTCCGGCGAGCGCAGGCGACGAGAATCCGACGACCGACAGGGCGGCCGCGAGCACGAACCGGAGCGGGAGCGACGAGCGAGCCATGGGGACCTCCGCGGCCATCTTTGAACACATGTAGGATAGTGTAGTCAGATGGGCGATGCAACGGGTTTGTAGGCCGTTTTCGCGGCACGGGCGGATGCTCGATCCGAGGTGAAGCCGGAGGGCGCGGCCGGTGGCCGATCAGCGGACGGCGGCGCTCTCGTCGACGAACGTCGAGAGGATGCGCGCGGTCGGTTCCGGACGGCGCCCGGTGAAGACGAGCGCGGTGCCCGCCCCAGCCGCGAGGCGGGCCGGACGCAGCCCACCGGTGGGCGGGCGCGAGACCCACAGGCGTTCACCGCGGTCGAAGTAGAGCCGGTGGCTGCCGGTCGCCGCGGTGCCCCGCTCGCCGAGCAGGATGCCGTCGACGGCGCCGGCGAGCTGCAGGGCGCGCGCGGCCACGGCCCGGTCGCCGTCGATCGCCGCGGCGTGCACCCAACGCCCGTCAGCCCGCCGGCCGAGCGCCGAGACCGGGCTCGTCCCTCGGCCGAGCGCGCCCTCGGCGATGTGCCCGCCGACCAGCAGCGCCGGGCCCTGGATCAGGTCGGTCCACCGCCCGTCCGCGGGCAGCTCTTCGCCATAGCGGCCGAACCGCAGCTGGCCGGACGCGTCGGCGGCGAGCGTCATCAACCCCGGCTGAGCGGCGCGCCAGGCACGCCCGCCGACGGTGAAGCCATAGGGCGAGATCTCGGCCCGCAAACCGACGTCGATCCACACCAGCGGAGGCCCGGGCAGCTGCAATCCGGTGGGCGGAACGCCGATGGCGGGGCGGATCTCGGCGAGGCCCGGGACCACATGCGGTGCGAGTCGATCGGTCTCGAGCAGCAGCAACGGCACCTGCCGCCGACTGCCAACGCGCGCGCCGGCGAGCCAGGTGCTCGACACGGCGGTCGCGCCGTCGGCCCGGTGAATCGGGCGCCATTGCCCCTCGGTGGGCGCGGCGTCGGGCAGCACGATGTCGGGGGGGCGGCGTTCGGCCCGGACCAGATAGAAGAAGTCGCGGGCATCGGTGCCCAGCCAGCGGCGGCGGCGATAGTCCATCTCCGGGGTCCCCGCAGCAGCCTCGATGGTATCGGTCGCCGGCCGATAGGACTCCAGGCCGGTATGGCCCGGGTTCATGTCGAGATGCAGCGCGAAGTCGACGCCCGCGCGCCGCATGGCTTCGCCGAGCCGCTCTGCGCTGATGGCCCGCGACCACCCGTAGACCAGCACGCCGTCTTCGGTGACGCCCAACGCCGAGCGCGGGGTGCGCGCGTCGTCCAGATCGGCGACCAGCTTGCCCCAATGGCGGACCTGGCGCGGATTGACCACGCCGCTCTCGATGAGCGGCGCGAGGTTCTGGCGCAGACCGGTCCACGGCGCGGCGAGGCTCTCGGCATCCCACAGGCCGAAGCCGGCGTGCCCGTCGGGGTCGGTCACGACCGTGGCGAGGCCGCGCTCGGGGCGCACGAGCATCCGCCCGTCTTCGATGGTGCCGAAGCGACCGTGCTCGGCTTTGAAGCCGCCGTTGAACGCCGCCACCAGCCGCGGACGGTGGGCCGCATCGACGCGGCCCGACCCGCGCACACCGGTCGTCGAGCGCGGATGGCGGGTGCCCGCGACGAAGTGCAGGCCGAGGCGACGCATGTCGAAGGCGAAGAGATGGGTGCGCTCGTAGGGTCGATCGGGATCGACCCGGACGAACGTCTGGACCCCGGACGGATCGGCCGCGTCCGCCTGGGTCTCGACAGCGGTCCAGCGGCCTTCGCCGGGCAACCCGGCCTCGCCGATCTCGAGGTCGGCCGGGGGCCAACGGCGCGCGCGATCCGGCGCGTCGATCAGCGGGGTCACCGGCAGGCGGTCGGCGGCGGTGGGAAAGAGGCGATGCCGCTGGCGCCGCAGCCAGTCAGTGACCCCGAACAACGCGTCTTCGACGGCGATCACCCGCTGCGCCCCGACCACCTGGGAGCGACGCAGGGCATCGGCCGCCAGACCGAGCGGCTCCTGCTCGGGTGCGGCGCCGAGGAGCAGCTCGGCCACCCCGGCAGGTGCGACCACGCCGCCCTCGGGATCGACAGCGATCTCGTGCTCGTCGGTCGTCAGCGCGAAGCCGTCGTCGGTCAAACGCCCGATGATCAACCCCGTGGGTCGCGCGAGCACGAGATCGACGCGCTGCGGACCATCCCACGTCCCGAACGTCTGCCGCGCCGAGAGCGAAGCGACGACCCGGGTGCTCAGCGGGACGTCGTCGGGCAACCAGCTCCGGCCGAAATCCAGCAGCGTGATCGTGGGGATGCGCTCGCCGACCCGGACCGCGAAGAGCACCCGGTCACCGCGCACATCGAGCAGGAGCTCGTGACCGTCGGCGGTGCGGCTGAGGTTGCGCGGCTCGGAGACGACGACCGGTATTCCGGTCGGCGACAAGCGCCCGCGCAGCGTGTAGAGGTCGGACGCCTCGGCGCCGGCGGTGAACCAGGCCACGAAAGGGCGCCCCGCCCCGACCGGCGCGTCGCCGGCGTCGACCACCCGGATGTCGAGCGGGTCGACGCTCAGCCCGCGCGCCGCGAGGTGGGCCAGGATGTTGTCCCGTACGGCGGGCCCGTCGGTGATGGCGTTGGTGGCGGGGTCATAGCCCTCGGCAGGCGTCTCGCCCCCCCGGTACAGCGAGACGGCGATCGCCAGCAGTACCGCCCCGGTCAGCAGCGCTGCCCGGCGGCCGAGCAGGGCCCGCCACATCGCTCAGGCGCCCCCGGCGATCACGCCTCGAGGCTCGCGAAGAACGCCGCGTCGATGTGGCGCATGACCGGGCGATGCACCGACAGCCCGATGCCGTGCTCGAACAGCAGCCCGGCGAGGCCGGCGCCGTCGATCAGCCGCACATGGGTCAGGCCGTCCTGACGCGCCTCGGCCCGGGCCGAGCCGGCGAAGGTCCCGACCGTCATCACCAACCCCGAGTCGGCCTCGAAGTGGGTCAAGGTATCGCGCAGGCGGCGGATGGTGCCGTCCTTGATCGGCCCCCAGGACTTGCGGGCCACCACGGCGATCTTCTCCGTGCCGCCGCCGTCCGCTTCGCGTACGACCGTCAAGGCCACGGTGCCCGCCTGCCGGTGAACCACCTTGACCCCGCGATGCCCGAGCTGCTCGAGCAGCATGACGATGACCTGCTCGAAGCCGGTGTCGTCGAGGTCACCGACGCGGGCCAGCAGATCGCGCCGGACGAGCTCGCGCTGCTCGGCCAAGGCCTGCTGGATCTGGGTCTCGAGGGCCCGATAGCGGGCCGAGAGGCCCCACTCGGTCAAGCCGACATCGCCACCGTAGTGGGCGACGAAGAGCGGCCGCAGCCCGCTGGCGTCGCGGCGGGCGTTCTCGGCGCGCAGGGCCGCGCGCAGGCCGCCGGCGCCGCCCTCGGCGGTCGCGTCCACCTCGGCGGCGAGCGCGTCGATGCTCATCGGCGAGCCATGACCCCGCAGCGCCGCGAGCGCGGCGGCGATCAGCGTGCTGGTGGGGCTCACCTCGGGCAGGCCCGGCGTGCGGCGCTCCGCGGTCGGCTCGACCTCGGCTTTGCGCTTCTCGCGATACGGGCGTCGGCTCTTCGCCAGCGGGACCTCGAGCGGATCGGCGCCGCGGCGGGCGGCCAGCCGGCTCTTCAGCGCCGCGCGCGGATCGCCGCCCGTCGCCGCGGTTGCCGGCGTCGCAGCGGGCGTCGCGGGCGCGCTCGGGGCGGGCGCAGTCGGGGTCGGCGCGCTCGCGGGGGCCTTCGCCGATCCACGCCGGCCGGCCAGGCGAGCCTTCAGGGCCGCGCGGGGATCACCGCTCGCAGCGGGCGCCTGCGCGACGGGCGCCGCGACGGGCGCCGCAACCGGGGCCGTCTCGGCGACGGCCTTCGGCTCGGCTTCGGCGGCGCCACCCGCCCGGGCCGCCAGCCGTGCCTTCAGCGCGCTGCGCGCATCGGTGGCCTGCGCGGTCCGCGGCGTGGCCGGCGCGGGAGCGTCCGCGGTGGCCTGCGGAGCCGCGGCCTCGGCGCTCTCGCCGCGGCGCGCGACGAGTCGGGCCTTCAGGCGGGCGCGGGCACCGTCCCCGCCGCCTGCGGCCGACGGCGCAGGCTCGGCAGCGGTCGTCTCGCCCTCGTCCTCGGCGGCCTTCGCCGTCAGCCGGGCTTTGAGATCGGCTCGCGCGTCGCCGCCCCGTCGCCGGCGCCGACGGCTTCGCGCGCGGGGCGCTTCCTCGGTTTCGGGCGCCGCATCGGGCGCCGCATCGGCTGCCGCGGTCGATTCCTGCGAAGCGGAGTCGCCGGACAGGCGGGCTGCCAGACGCTGCTTGAGCAGTGACCGGGTATCTCCGCTGGCCGCCTGGGGTTCGGCGGAGGCCGGTGCCGCCGCCTCCGACGCCTCAGCGGGCTTCGATACCGACGGCTGGGGATCGGCGGCCGCACCGCGTCCCCGCCGGGCGAGCCGCGCCTTGAGTCGAGCGCGCGGGTCGTCGGCGTCCGCGGCCGGCGCATCCGCCGACGCCGGCGCATCTGCCGGCGCCTGGGTCTGCTCGGGCGCCGACGCTTCGACCGGCTCGGCAGGCTCACTGCGGCGGCGCCGTCGCCGCGGCTTCTCTCCGTCCGCCGAAGACGACCGCCGCCGACGGCTCTCGCCGCTCTCTTTGCTCCGCCCTTCACCGCTCTCGCGCCGACGACGGCGGCGACGGCCACGGGGCGCCTCCTCGGCCTTGTCGCCGTCGCCTTCGACCGCGGTCGGGGCCCCACCGGCTTCCGCCGTCGCTTCGGCCTCGGCCACGGGCTGATCGGTGACCTGCGACGCCTTGCGCTTCAGGCGCGACCAGAGCTTGCTCTTGAGCGCGTCCCGCTCGGAGCCGCTGCTCAACTCTGCGGCCTCTTCGAGGGTGGTCGGGGTCTCCGCTGGCGCGTCCGCCGTCTCGCGCCGCCGACGACGCCGCTTGGGCGCCTCGGCCGGCTCGCTCGGCGCCTCGTCGACCGGCGCCGCCGGCGCTGCGGGGGCCGCCTCGGGCTCCCCACTCGCCAGGGTGAAGATGCCCCGACGGGCCTGCTGGACCACGCCGCTCTCGACCCCCGCCACGAGCGCCGCGCGCAGGTCCTCGAGGCTCGGCTCACCCTCGAACCGCCCCTCTTGCTCGCCGGCGCGCAAGATGCGCCGTACGCTGAGCGGTCGCCCGGCGTCTTCGAGGATCTGGCGAGCGGTCTTCAACAATCGGGCATCGCGGGCACTGGCTGTCATGGCGCTCTCGGGGACTGGCTGCTGACAAGACACGATACAACGCGCCGGTCGGCGCGGCGTCTGGTTGGCTTCACTACCAGAGAGCGCCGTCGACCGAAAGTCATCCGGCGTACAATCACCGGCGATGTCGACCGATCGCCCCATCGAGCGCGCGCGTGGTTGCCGACCCCCCGGCACCATGCGATCATCCGCCGATGACCCACCCCCCACCGCGTCACCCGAGTCCCGAGCAGCTCGACTTCGCCGCCCATGGCGGCCGACTCCAGCTCACCCTCGGCGCGGCTCGGGTGGACGCCGGGCCCATTTCGCCCGGGCTCGACGCGACCCTCATCGCCGGCCTGCAGGACGTCCTCGGCGCGCCGGCTCTCTCCGGCCGGCAGCATCGCCTGGCCCTCGACCGCGACGGCACGCGCCGGCTGGGTGTGCGCCGCGCCGCGGGCGGCCTCGAGCTGAGCCTGCTCGACGTGCACGACCGGCCGGTGCTGCCGACGCTGCCATTGCCGCTGGTGGGCTTCGCGCACGCCATCCGCGACTTCGTCGGGCGAGCCGTCGCCCATCCGCGCATGGACGAGCTGCACGCGCTGGTCGATTGGGCCGAAGCGCTGGACGGCCGGGGCGGCACGACCGGACCGGATGCCACACCCGCTCGGCTGCCGGCGGCGCCCGAAACGCCGCAGGCGACCGTATCCCGCTTGCCGGTCGGCGACCTCTATCATCTGGCCTATCGGCGGTCGTGGCGCGTCGAGGCGCCCGGACTGGCCGACGTCACCGCCGACGCGCACCGGGTCGCCGTCTTCGACGCCGAGGGCCTGCGCTTCGTGGAGCGCCACAGCGGCCGCGTGCGCCAGCAGCATCCCGATCTGCGACCGCTCGACGGCCCGCAGCCCATGCGCTGGGCGGTGGACGACCACGAGCGTCTGGTCGCCCTCGACCCCGACGGCGTCGAGCGCTGGCGCGCCGATCCCCCCGGTGATCCCGCGCCGCTGCAGGGCGCCCACCCGGGCCAGGGCTGCGTCGTGGCCATCACCGCGGGGCGGGAGGTGCTGGGCCTCGATCCGCATACGGGGCGGCAGCGCTGGCGCTATACGACCCACTACGGCGAGATCTTCGGGGCGGCGGTGCGCGGCGATATCGGCTGGTTGACCGCCGAGGATGGTCTGGTCCACGGGCTCGATCTCGCAGGCGGCGCCCGCCGATTCGCGGTCAACCCGGGCGATCTGGGCGGGCGCCCCCACTTGACCCCCGCCGGCCTGCTCGTCGGGCTCGACGGGTCGACGGGCTCGCGCCTCGCGTGCCTCGATCCCCTGGATGGTCAGACGCGCTGGACCGCGACGCTGCCCGGGCACCTCAGCCGCGACCCGCTCTACACCGCAGCGGGCATCGTCGCGATCGTCGAGCACGGTTCTGAGCCGATGGTGGCGCTGCTCGCAGCGGGCACGGGCGCGCTGTGCTGGTCGCGCCCCCTGGACGGTCCCGATCTGCCCGTCGCCCGCGTCGTCGATGATCTGCTGTGCCTCAAGTACATCGACGGCAGCGCGGTCGCGCTCGAACCCGCCAGCGGCGCGGCCCGCTGGCTGTTGGCGGGAGACGACCCCGAGCTGACGCTGCGCTCGAACCCCCCGCCGGCGGCTTCTCGTGGCCTGCTGCTGATCCCCGGTACGACGATCCGCGCGGTGGACCCGGCGGATGGTCGGATCGTGCATCGCATCGACTGCGACGAGCTCGTGCCCGACCACCTGCACGTCTGGGCCGATGGCGATCTGGTGCTCGCCGAGCACGACGCGGTCGCCCGCTATCTGCTCGGGGGACACATCGCGCTGGTCCGTTAGCGGGTCGAAGGCGACAGCGGCGGGGTCATACCCGGCGCCGCCGGCCCCCAGCCGTCAAACGCCCAACCGTCAAACGCCCAAGAACAGGCGCTTGCCGAAGGCCACCGAGAGGTCGGCCTCGAAGATCTTCCGCGCGGCGCTCTCGATGTCGTAGCTCACGCGGTGGTACTCGAAGCGCCGCTCGTCGGTGTCGTAGATCGCGCAGCACGCGCGGGTATCGTAGTCCCGCGGCTGGCCGACGCTGCCGACCGTGATGATGTACTTGCGCCCGTCTTCCAACTCGAAGCGCGTATTGAGCACTTCTTCGGCCGAGCGGCCGTCGTAGCTGAAGCTCTTGCAGAGGTGCGAGTGGCCGATGAACGTCACCGGCGCCTGCTCGGCGTGGGCGTGCACGACGTCGCGCATCTGGTCGAGCACGAAGATGTACTCGAACTCTTCGAGCGCCAGCGGAGACCCGTGGCAGAACGCGATGCCGTGGTCATCGAGCCGGGCGACGTACTTGAGCGAGCGCAGCCACTCCATGTTCTCCGGCGAGAGCTGCCGGGCGTGCCAGTCGAGCGCCTCGCGGGCCGCGGCCCGGTAGTAGCTGTAGTCCATGCGCCCGCAGACCGCGGCGTCGTGGTTGCCGAGCACCGTTACGTCGGCGTGGGTCCGCACCAGATCGCAGCACTCGTTGGGCTGGGCCCCATAGCCCACCACATCGCCGAGGCAGGCCAGGTAGTCGACCTTGTGGCGCTCGTAGACGGCCAGCGCCGACTCCAGCGCTTCGAGGTTCGCGTGAATGTCCGAGATGATCCCGATCCGCATGGCCGCCTTCTGTCATCGGAGCAGTCGACCGCGCCCCCCTCCCGAGCGCGGCGGCACCAGTCTAACCGAATCGCCCGCCGCCGTCGCCCCCGCCGGACACAGCCCGGGTCGGACCCACCGTATCACCCACGGTCAGCATCGACAGCGCCTCTTCGAGACGCTGGGCGAAGCCAGCCCGGACCGCGCTCGATTCGGCGAGCCGGGCGGCCCGTTCGAGGCACCGCCGAACCGGCGTCGTACGCCGAGCGCCGGCGTCATACACCGTATCGCGCAAGGCGGACGGCATGGCCGCGAGCACCCGGGCCACCCGTTCGAGGCCCTCGCCATCGAGCGGCATGCCCGCCACCAGGTGGCGCACATCGGCCCCGTAGCCCGCCAGCGCCGTCGCCAACGGCGCCCAGCCCCCGTCCCGGGCGTCGAGCAGCTGATCGACCAACGCCAGGATCGCCTCGGGGCGCCGAGCTTCGGCCAGGAACAACGTCATCGCGCGCCGAACCGCGCTGTCGGCGCTGCGCAAGGCCGGCACCAGATCGCCGGCCAGGGCGTCGATCTGAGCCAGCCCCAGCGGCAATACCCGCAGCAACTCGTCGGCGCCCATGGCGCCCAGCGCCTCGGCGAGCGCGGCCCGGTGTTCGGTCTCGCCCCGCTGCATCAGCACCGCCGCCGCCGAGGCGCGGCGCGTCGGATCATCGAGCAGGCCGACCAGCGCGGTATCGATGAGGTCGCCGAGGGGTTCGGTGGCGTCGACCGGCCCTTCCGAGCTGTCGAAGACCTCGTCCACCGACTCGAGCTCGATCACGTCGTCGTCGAGGTCGAGCTCGATGGGCGCTTCGGACGCGTCGAGCGCCTCCGCGGCCCGCCGGGCGGCCTCCATCGCCGTCAGCGCCAGACCGCGCAAGCCGGCGTCCACCGCCAGCCCCAAGTGCTCGGCCCGGGTCAGCAGACGCTCCCAGTTCTCGTAGTTGTCGATGGGGTCGAGATCGTTGGACCGCAGCGACGTGCTCAGATTGAGTTCGGCGAACGCGCCGAGCACCCGGCTCAAGAGCGAGCGGCCGTCGTCGGCGAGGCCGATGGCGATCGCCCGCTGTTCGAGATGCGGGGCCGGCAGCAGACCGAAATCGAGCGCCGCCGAGAGCACCCGCCGGGTGATCGCGTCGAACCACACCCGGGGGAAGCTCTGCACGTCCAGCAGATAGGCCTGCCGCTCGGGCTCGGTCCAGAACGACAGGATACCCAGGGCGAGGTGGGCATCGGCCGCCGAACGGGACGCGGCGAAGGCGTGCTCGGTGAAGTTGTGGCGCAGCTGACCGACCCGATCGATCGCGCCGCCGTCCACCAGGTCTCGCGCTGCGCCGGGCGACCCGCCCGCCTGCCGCACCCGCTCGCGGGCCGAGACGACATTCGGGGCCAGCGGCGGATCGAAGACCCGGCGGCCGACCAACGCCCCTTCGCCGTCCACCGCCTCGACGGCCACCGAGAATCGGCGGCCGAGCGCGTCGAGCAGCGCGGCGTCGGCCTCGGGGTCGATGACCCAGCAGACGTCGGCGGCGTCCGCCCCCGGCACGAGCGTCAGGCACATCGCCGGGCCGTGCGCCGTCAGGTGCAGCTGGAATCGCAGCTCGGCATCGTCGGTGAGCGCGGCGTCCGCGGCGGCGGCGCTCGGCACCCGGAACAGCGCGATGGCGTCCCCATCGTCGAGTACGAGCCGGGTGGCCTGCCCCTGCGACAGCCGGGCCCGCGGCGCCACCATGCGGCTCACCCGCGTCGGCTCGTGCTCGACCGCCGGCTCGGCACCGTCGAGCGCCCACGCGTCGTGCCACGGGCCGGTCCGATCCTCGGGCGGCGCCTCATCGTCGGCGTCATCGGCCATCAACGCCGCCAGCAGGGCGCCGGTCGTCTCGCCCCGATCGTCGGTGACCGACACGGTCGACGAGGCCCCCTCGGGCACCGTGAGCGTATCCACCTCGGCGGTCACGTTGCCCGGCGGCTCGGAGGCCGGATGCCGCGGCGCGACCGGCGCCGACGCGTTGCGCACCCGGGGCGACGTCTCGACGACGTCGTCGGTCGGCGCCGGATCCGCCGCGCCCGGCGCGGCCGAGGCCGGCCGACCCGAGACCCGGGTCACCTCCCCCACCAGCCCGCGCAACCCGGATACACCCGCGACGAGCACCGGCTCGCGGGCATACGCCGGCGCGACCGGGCCCGGGTCGTCGGCCACGGCCGCGATGAGCTCGGCGCGGGCGTGTTGCGCCCGGTGCATGCGTCGGTTGGGCACGACGATGAGCAGCTGCGCGTCTGCCCGCCGGTGGATCACCAGCGGCTCGAGCACGACGTACGACGCCGAGCACGACGGACAATGGTTGCGGTTGATCCCGCCGAAGCCGTGCTCCAGCAGCGCGTCGAGCAGCGCAGCGTCGCTCGACGTATCGACGGTGGCCCACCAGCGCCCGCCGAACCATGTGCCACAGCCCGCGCACCAGACCGTCGTCGAGAGCTGCCGAGAGCGCCCCGCCGCCCCGCGAAACCCCTCGAGGGCGCCGTCTGCGCCGCGCGCTTCGTCTGCGTCGTCGACCATGCCGCTCTCCTCGCTCGCGCCGCCTTCGCCAAAGCCGCGGGCGGTATATCACGACGCCTGCCCGGCGGTCATCCGCCGGGGGCAGACCTGCGGCGGTGCATCGCGGCGCTCGAGCGGCCCGGCGCCGCGCTGCGTGCCGACCGGACGGCGGCCGCACGACGCCGCGCGCGGCGCCCGGGCTTGCGTTCGCCGATCCAGCGGGTCATCATCGCGACAAATCGAAGACCCACGGATTTTTTGTGTTGACCCACAGGCATCGTCTGAGAGATAACGCCCATCCGTCGACGGCGGTGTGGCTCGCAGGCTTGTTCCTGCTGCTCTCTACGGCGACGGCTGCAGCCCGAGATGCCATTGGGGTACCGCTTCCCAAAGGCGTCACGGCGCAGGGCGAGAATCGGTACCAGTCTCCGAGTGATTATCCGTCGACGATTCGTTCGATCGAGCGGGCACTCACCAGACGGGGGCTCAAGGTTCGGTTCGAGCGGGTGATCGACCTCCCCGAGGTCATCGCCGCCCACGCGGAATCGCCGTCGGCAAAGACGGCGTGGCGCGGGATCAACGTCAGCCGATACGGCGGAAAGACGTGGATCTTTGTCATTGCACGCGATCGGTTGCCTTGATCGGGGATCGTCTAATGGTAGGACTGCAGGTTCTGGTCCTGTCTATCTAGGTTCGAATCCTAGTCCCCGAGCCATCATCCGCGACCGTTCGCGTCGTGGCCCGTTCGTCTAGCGGTTAGGACGCCGGCCTCTCACGCCGGTAACACGGGTTCGATTCCCGTACGGGTCACTACGGCCCCTTCGCAGTCTGCGAAGGGGCCGTTTTCTTTTCGAATGTCCTGCCAGAGCGGCCCCTGCCAGAGCGGCCCCTGCCAGACTCCTCTGCCAAAGCCCACCGCCGCAGCCCCGATCATCACGAGACTGCACGTCGGCGCGCCGCTCACAGCGGGCGATGCACACCCCGACGGCAGGGCGGTCTGGTCGGCCGTCGTGGGCGACATATCAGCGGCTTGTCGGTCGGGGATCCATCGTCGACGCCAGGGCGGCGTCGACGACGGTGCGCGCGGGTCGCGGCGACGGGGCGGGGCTTTCAGCCGGCCGGCTCAGCCGGCCTGATCGACCGCCGACGCCTCGTCGACCTGCACGTCGTCGGACGAGTACATATGACCCATGCGCACCCGCTTGGTCTCGAGGTAGTGCACGTTGACCGGGTTGACCCCGGTCACCAGCGGGATGCGGTCGACCACCGGCACCCCCGCCGCCCGCAGGCCATCGACCTTCAGCGGGTTGTTCGTCACCAGGGCCACCGAGCGCACCCCCAGGCCGGCGAGCATATCCGCCGCCGCGCCATAGCGCCGCAGGTCGTCGTCGAAGCCGAGCAGCCGGTTGGCGTCCACCGTATCGACCCCCTGCTCCTGCAGGTGGTAGGCGCGGATCTTGTTGCCCAGGCCGATGCCCCGGCCCTCCTGGCGCATGTAGAGGACCACCCCCCTGCCCTCGCGCTGGATCAACTCCAGGGCGCCGTCGAGTTGGGGCTTGCAGTCGCACTTGAGCGAGCCGAGCACCTCGCTGGTCAGGCACTCGCTGTGCACCCGAACCGGCAGCGCCTCGGCCCCCTTCAGCTCACCCACCGAGATCGCCAGGTGCTCCTTGTCTCCTTCGCGGAACACCCTGACATCGAAGGTGCCGTGCGCGGTCGGCAGCCGAGTCCGGGCATAGAAGGGCCCGTCTTCTGCGACGGCGGCGGGGTTGTGGGTCATGTCGTACTCCTCAATGGCCGGATCACGGCCTTCGCGCTGCATTCGGTTCGGTCGAACCTGACGTCGGTACGCCCGTCGCCCGCCATTTGATACGCCCCGGCGACCGGGGTTGCAGCCGAAATCTTGCCTGTATGCAAATGTAGGTGTAAAGAACACACATGAACCGACGGCGCCGACTGCTGCTCCCGGCCTGGATCACGTTGCTCGTGATCACGACCGGGTGCGCCGGCATCAGCCGTCCCTCCGATCTGCGCCCCGCGTCGCACCCCCTGCTCGAGGGGGTCGCACCGCGCACGCGGCTTCTGCCGCTGGCCCGGCGGCCGGCCCGTGACGCCGCGAAGCCCGCCGCGGAGCGCGCGACCGACGCGCCGCCGGCCCGCACGCAGCCGTCGAGCGAGAATCGGACGGCGTCGAAAGCCCCGCGCCGACGCGCCGACGCGCCGAGCGGCACGCCGTCGCCCGCGGCCCGCGCCACCCGCGCCGCCATCGTCGAGCGACTGACTCGGCTCGAAGGCCAGCGCCAGCTCGACGATCGGCCGGTCAGCGACATGCGGCTGCTCGCCGCGGCCTTCGACGGCATCGACGGCGCCCGCGACCCGGGCGCGACCATCACGGCGGCGCGGCGCGGGTCTCGGCCGGTCGACCGCCCGCGCCCGGGCGATCTGCTCTTCTTCCACGGCGCGGGCGGCGCCGCCGAGGTCGCGGTGATGACGGCCCGCCGCGACGACGGCGCGATCGAGGCCATGGCGGTCACCCGGGAGGCCGTCCGCGAGATCGTGGTGCACCCCGACGACCCGCACGCCCGGCGCCGCGCCGGGCGGATCGTCAATACCTTCCTGCGCACCCGGCGCCCCGACGACGAGGCCGCGGCTGCGTATCTGGCCGGCCAGCTCTTCATCGATGCTCGGACGCTGATCGACTGACGGCCCACGCCTGACGCAGCGGGCGCTCGCTCGGCAGCCCGATCTGCCGTTGAACGAGGTCGGGGTTCGCCGCCTGCGCCGCCTCGAGATGCTTGAGGCCTTCGGCGTCGAGTCGCCCACCCGCCCGGATGAAATGCGCCTTGGCCAGGTTGTAGTGCACGATCGGATCGTGGGCGTCGCCTTCGAGGCAGGCCTCGAGCGCGGGGATCGACTCGTGCGGGCGACCGCCGAGCAACGCGGGCAACGTGGCCAGCGCGATACGGGCCGCCCGGGCCAAGGGCGAAGGACCCGCTGCCAGCACGGCCTGCAAGCGCTCTGCGGCGGCGGCTTCGCGGCCGGCCTTCACATGGGCCAGGGCCTGATAATAGGTCGCCGGCAGCGCCATGCTCGGGTTGAGGTCGGCGACCGCGCCCATGCCGGCGACGAGCTGATCGAGGCGGTCATCGTCGATCGCCGGCGGGTGCATGCGGCGCGCGATCTCGACGAGGTCGACGCCGCCCACCTCGTCGGCGTCGTGCCAGTCGCGCAGCTCGTCGACCATGTCCGCCCCCCGTCGCCGCTCGGCGCGGGGGTCGTCGATGGGCTCCTCGGCGGCGGCGATGCCATCGCCGTAGTCGAAGAGGAACTCCGCCTTGAGGATCTCGTAGAGCACCTTGCCCAGCCCATCCAGATCGGCGCCGCGCAAGCGCTCGGCGAGCCCTTGGTAGTCGGGGATGTCTTCGGGCAGGCAGTCTTCGGCTTCGTCGAGGTCGAACGCTTCGTCCTCGGCCCACTCGTGCAGCACCAGCTGCTCGCGCAGCGACTGATAGAAGCGGGCGCAGGCGGGGCAGGTTCGAAAATGAGCGCTGATCTGGGCCACCCGGATCGCGTCCAACTCACCGTCGAGCAGCTGCAAGACGTCGTCGGTGACGTGGGCACAAGTCAGCGCCGCAGTGTCCAAGGGGCCTCCCCGGGAGATCGAGAGGGGGAGCCTACCAGATTCGCTCGGTGGCGGCAGCGACTGCCCACACGACGCCGCCGGCCTGGGCGGCGGGCGCGTGCGGTGCGGGGTCAGAGCGCCGCGCGCAGCGGCTCGGGCTGGACGCACGGCCCATCGGCGGTGTGCAGATGATGATGGCGACGCATGCACCCGTGGCAGACGCCGTCGCCCATCTCGGTGGTCCAGCGCAGCATGTTGAGCCGCAGCGCGCGGTGCTGCTGCATCTCGCTGAAGCCCATATGGCCTTCGAGGCCGGGGATCGTGCGCAGGATCGGCATCAGCTGCCGATCGCGCTTGAGCCGCGCCCGCCGCACCACGTTGCCCACGTCGGTGCGCTTGATGCCGAGGGCCTCGGCCACCGCGTCGTAGCCCAGGCCTTCGATCTCGACGAGCACCAACGCCGCGCGCTCGACGTCGGGCAGGCCGTTGACCACGCCGAGCACCGCGCCCCGCAGGCGCCGGGCCAGATCGACGCGCTCACGGCGCACGATGCGCTGCTCGGGATCGTCGCGCCGGGTGCCCAGCGTCCAGATCCCGTCGCTCTCGGAGGCGCGATCGTCCATCGTCTCGCGATACTCGGGCCGCTTGCGCCGCAAGAAGTCGATCGTGCGGTGGTCGGCGATGGAGACGAGCAAGGCGTAGCGCAGGGTGTGTCGCTCGCGCCGGGCGCCGCGGATCAAGCCGTGCACCGCCTCGGCGGTCGTCGAGACGAGGTCGGCCACCTCCGCCGAGTCCGGGTCCTGCCCGCACGCCGCGAGGCGCCGCCGGATCCGGGCCGCGAAGCGGCGATGCAGGCACTCGAAGGTGAAGGCGGCGAGCGGCTGGGCGCGATAGCCCAGATCCAGGCTGCCGTTGAGCACCTGCTCGAAGCTGCCGATGGTATCGACGTCGGCGTCGGCGAGGCGGGCGTCGACGAGCGCGAGCACCGCGTGGCGTCGGGCGACCCGCTCGGGGTCGGCCGAACCGCGGGACATCGCCTGACGCAGCCGGCTGCGGAAGCGCACCAGCGCCGGGCGGACAGCCAAGGGGCGGGCGGATCGGGTGGTGGGCTCGGTCATCGGCCGCCCTCCCGCCGCACGCGCACCATCAGCAGCAGGGGCAGCAGCGCGAACCACCAGCCGGTCTGCCGCTGCTCGGCGGTCTGGCTGCAGCCGCGGGCCTCGGCCATCTGGGGGTCGAAGGACTTCTGAGCCCCGGGGCCCCCGGTCAGGCTCGCCATGCTCTTGGTCGCCGGCTCCTGCTCGACCTCGTCGTCGCCCTCGTCGCCTTCGGCCTCGGGCTCGTCGTCCTCGACCTTCTTGCCCGAGTCGGGGCGCTGCAGCTCTTCGAGCTCGAGCTGCTCGTCCTCGCCATCCGGGCTGCGCGGCTGGTCGATGATGCGGGGGGCCGGCAGGATGAAGGCGTCGACGCCTTCGTGGGCCTCGCAGAACGAGGCGACGTCCATGACGGCCTCGTCGTCGTCCTCGGACGTCACCTTGTCGACGACGCGGACGTGTCCGACGACATCGGTGGAGAGCTCCACCCCTTTGGGGTCGGCCCCGTCGATCCGTGGTTCACCGGTACACTCGATCCGGCCCTCGGGTGCGGCTTGCGCTGCGCTTGCCAGGCACCCGAGGACGACGCCGATGCCGATCAGCCCTTTCATGTCCCCTCCGTCGGTTCACGCGGTGATCGCTCACCGCGCGGAGGGGCGATGTTGCAAGAACGACACCAAGGGGCGGGACAGCCCGTCAGCAGCCCGTCGGGGGCCTCAAACGCCCGATATTCATCGGATTCCGCAGAAAGCGCGGGTTATTCCGCCGGCCGTGCATTCCCGAACGCCCGCGCCAGCCAGGCCGCCGATCGCGGCCCCTGCGGCACCAGCAGCACCCGCCGGCCCTCGCCATCGGGCTCGATGCGCAGCCAGAGCGTATCCTTGGGGATCGCCTCGGGCAGCCGACCGGGCCACTCGACATAGGCCACGCCGTCGGTCCCGATGACCTCGTCGAGCCCCAGCCCGAGCGCCTCGTCCGGATCGGCGATGCGGTAGAGGTCGATGTGGTGGAAGGCCAGCCGCCCCGGATGCACCTGCATGATGGCGAAGGTGGGGCTGTTGACGTAGTGCTCGGGCGGCACGTCGAGGCCGCGGGCCACCCCCTGGGCCAGGCAGGTCTTGCCCGCGCCGAGGGTGCCCACCGCGGCGATGACGTCCCCCGCGTGCGCCGTCGCGCCCAGGCGATGCCCGAGCGCCGCGGTCTCCCCCGGATCGGCCAGATGGCGCTCGACGCGCGTCTCGGCGGGCGCGGCAGCCTTCGACGGCGGGGTATCGCGCTTCACAGCCGCTCCCGCTTCAGGCGTTCGACCACCGGCACATCGGCCGGCGGCAGGGGCAAGGCGACGACCTCGGCCGCGGTCAACCAGGCGAACTCGGCCACCCCGAGGCATTGCGGGCGTCCGCTGACGACGCGGGCGTCGTAGACCATCAGGATCACCTCCTTCTCGGGATAGACGTGATGCCCGACGGCGAAGATGTCCCCCACCTCGACCTCGACGGCGAGCTCTTCGGCGATCTCGCGGGCGAGGGCCGACGTCGGCGGCTCACCGGGCTCGATCTTGCCGCCGGGGAACTCCCACGAGTGCGCCAGATGGGTCCCGCCGAGGCGCTTGGAGACGAGGTAGTGCTCGGCCCGCGGGCCGTCCTGCCGCCCGCGGATCAGGCCCGCGGCCACGATGACGCGCTTCATCGGCTCACGCGCCGAAGCCCGCGCGGCCCGAGCGGCTCTCGTCGGCCTTCTCGGCCTTGAGGCCGGCGAGGTGGCCATAGGGCAGCGTATAGGTCGCCTTCTCGGTCTCGACCCGCACGATCTCGGCGGCGAGCGTGATCCGCTTGATCCGGGCGAGCGGCACCGGACCGCCCGACGCGGCCTGCAAGAGCACCGATACACGGCCGGAGGCGGCGGCCTCGAAGGCGTCACCGTCGCGGGTCAGCGCCGGCTCGGCGGCGAGGATGGTCTCGAAGAGTTCACGGTTCATGGCACCTCCCAAGTCGGGATATCGACGATCGCGGGATTCGAACGCGGGGATTCAACGGAACGGATCGAGGTCGCAGCGACGGATGCACAGGTTGCCCATCGGGTTGCCCTCTTGATCCTCGAGGTCGACGCATTGGTAGCCCTGCGGGCAGGCGTTGGGATCCTCGCCGCAGGGCTCGAAGCAGAAGTCGCCGAGCGGGTTCATGTCTTCGTCCTGCAGCGACAGGCAGCGCCGCCCCTCGCCGCCGCAGCTGTTCTCGTCCATCGGGTCGCAGTCGGGCTCGCAGTGGCGGCCTTCGGCCATCGCGCAGCGGTTGGTATCGAGATCGCAGACCTCGCCGAAGCTGCACTGGAAGGCGCCGGTGCAGCCGCGCACCACACAGCTGCCGCCGCTGCACGCCCGGGTGGCGTCCTGGCAGTCGTCGTCCACCTCGCAGCCGGGCGCGCACATGCTCACCGAGCGGTCGCAGAACGTCTCCGGCTCGGGGCAGTCGGCGCTGGTCACGCAGCCGCCGGGCACCGCGCAGCGGCCGTCGTCGCGGCAGACCGCCGGGGCCTCACACTCCACGTCGCCGGCACACGGCGGCCCGCAGCGGCCGGCGTCGCAGATCTCGCCCACCGGGCAGTTGGCGTCGTCGGCGCAGCCCACCTGGCAGAAGCCGTCGTTGCAGATGCGCCCGCCGGGGCAGTCGATATCGTCCGCGCACTCGCTGAGCACCTGACACTGACGGGTGATGGGCACGCACAGCGAGGTCTCGCCGTCCACCGGCAGGCACTCGTAGCCCGGACCGAAGCGCGCGCAGTTGCCCTGGCAGCGCTGCAGGCAGTGGCCGAGCCCTTCGTCGCCCACCGGATGGCAGTTCGCGCGGGGGTCGCAAGCCGACGAGCTCTCGCAGCGGCCGCACTGGGGCACCCGCGGCGCGCAGCGGCCGGTGCACCCGTTGCAGAAGTCCTCGGTGGCGCATTGAAGGTCGCGCTCGCACGGATCACCGGCGGCCGAGACGCAGACCCCGTTGCAGTCGCAGAGGTCGCCGGCCGGGCAGCCGGCGTCGTCGTCGCAGGGGGTCAGGTCGACGCAGAACCCACCCGCACCGCAGCGGGCGGCGGGACCGCAATCGCGATCGTCGCCGCAGGCCGGCCGGCACTCGCCGGTGCTGGCGTCGCAGCGGGCCCCGGCCGGGCATTCGCCGTCGACCTGACACGACATCATGCCGCCGCCGACCCCGCCGGTCCCGCCTTCGCCGCCACCGCCGCCCGGGCCGCCGTCCATCTCGACCCCGCCGGTCCCGCCGGCGCCCCCGGCGCCATCGCCGCCGGTGTCTTCGCAGGCGATCAACAGGGGCAGGCACAGGCACAGCGCGCTGGGTATGAGATATCGACGCATCGGTCTCCACTCCTGGGGTGACGGTCGCCGGTCGATATCACACATGCGCCGCGGATGGAGTACCCGTTTCGACACGGACCCGCGGTCGATGGCGGCGGGCGCCTACTGGAACTGGAAGGGCAGCTTGACCTTGACGTTGGTCCCGGCGAAGCCGGGCACCTTCAGCCCGCGCAGGGCCTTGCGCACGCACGACTGCCCACGCCCGCTGGCTTTGGGCATCTTGACGTTGATGAGCTGCCCGTTGGGGATGACGGTGATCTCGACCGTCAGCGACTTGAGGTTCGGGTTGCGCCGCACCTCGTTCTGCAGGCAGCGCACCATCTTGCTCTGGCGCCCGGCGACGGCCCGGTCGAAGGCCCCCCGATCGAACTTGCCGGTGCCGCCCGCCTCGGCGTTGAGGCTGCTCGACGCGGCCAGCTTCTCCTCGCGCAGGATGCGGGCCCGCTCGGCGGCGCTGGCCCGGGCGAGCTTGTCCCGCCGCTCCTTCTCCCGGCGCTCGCGGATCTCGGCGGCGGTCTCGGGCAGCTCTTCGGGCAGGCTGACGGCGGGCAGGCCGGTCTTCATGACCGTGACCATCGCCGCGAGGTTGGCCTTGGCCGGCGTCGGCAGGGTCGACTGGTAGAAGAACCAGCCGCCGAAGCCGCCGCCGACGGTGACGAGCAGGAAGAGGATGGTGCCGAGCACGATGCGGGTGCGGCGCCGAGCGGCGGCAGCCTCGGCCTCCTCCGCGCGCTGCTTCTCGCGCTTGTCCTTCTCGTGCACCCACGCGACGAGGGTCTCTTCGAAGAGGTCGATCTCGGCCAGCGGCAGCCGGCGATCGGTCTCGATGTCGAAGATGATCGTGCTGGCGTCGATCTCCTCCTTGAAGAGCTTCTCGACGACCTGCTTGCCGGTGAACGGGCCGTAGTCGATGCCGTCCCGCTCCATCAGCCAGCGCTGGGTGGTGCCGTCGTCTTCGCCGCCGCCGGCCGGCCCGAGGTCGGGGATGACGAAGCCGCCCTTGCCCTTCTCGTCCTTCTTCTTGCGCCCCGCCCCGCCCTTCTTGCTCAGCGGCGCCGCGGGCGCGCTGGGCGCGGCGGGTGCGGACGGGGCCGCGTCGGGCTCGGGCGCGGCGCTGGTGAGGACCGGACGATCGTCGTCGTCCTCCCCCTCGTCGTCTTCGTCGCCCACCGGCTCCTCGTCGTCGGGCGTCGGCGGCGGGTTGAAGCCCGAGCGGGCGTTGGCCGCGGTATTCTCGATGGCCCGGGCCAGCTCGGCCTTGAGCTCACTCGGATCGGCGAAGCGGTCGTCGGCGCCGATCAGGCAGCGGGTCACGACCGGCACCAGCGTCTCCGGCAGGCGCGCGGCGGTCTCGGCGGCGACGTCCGCGCTCGGCGGCGCGCCCACGAGCAGCTCGTAGAGGATGATGCCCAGCCCGTGCAGGTCGTCGGCGGCCACCCCCTGGGCGTCGGGGAAGCACGGCTGATCCCAGCGGTTCATCGAGCCGCGTCGCTCGACGAAGGCCGGTCGAAGCTCGGCGAAGCCGAAGTCGGCCAGCTTGACCCGACCGAGGCGGTTGATGAGCACCACCGACGGCCGCAGCGTGCCGTGGGCCATCTGCCCCCGCCCGTACTGCAGCGCGTTGCAGACGTGGGCGATGAGGTTGTAGGCCCCCTTGAGGGTGAACTGCTTGCCCGCCGACGCCTTCTTGTCGAGCAGATCGGCCAGGGTCTGGCCGTCGACGAAGTCTCGGGCCACGTAGCGGTGCTGGCCCTCCTTGCCCATGCCGAAGACGCCGAGCAGGTTCTTGTGGCGGATGTCGGTCGCCAGCTTGACCGAGGCGCGCACCTTGTCGGTGGTCGCCCGCTCGCCGACGACCGCCGGATCCATCATCAGGATGGCGATCGTCTTGCCCGTCTTCTCGTCGACCGCCCGGTAGAGGGTGCCGTGTACGTCGGTGGCCACCCGTTCGTCGATCACGAACCGGTTGCCGACCACCGCCCCCTGCTGAAGCGGCGGCATGGACGGCGGCGAGGCCCCAGGACTGCTCTCGGTTGTCGGCGACTGAACGCTGTCCACCTGTGACTCACTCCCCATCGTCGACGCGGCGCCCCCTCGCGGTCGCCCTCTTCAAATCACGCGCCTCGCCACATCAGCCGTCGGCGTTCGGCACCGGACGGGCTTCGACGAGCTCGACCCGCCAGCCGTCCGCCGTCCGAACGACGGGGATCGCCTGCGGCCGCCCCGAGAGCGAACCGATGACGATTCGCCGATCGTCGGTGCTCCGGCTCTCGTCGAGTCGCGCCCGGTGGCTGCGATCGACGATGAACGTCCACCCCGGGCGGACCACCAGCCGCTCGGCGACCGCTTCGGCCTCGGCCCCCAGCGCCAGACCGACACCGGCGGCCAACGCCGCCCGGCTCTCGGGCCCGAGCAGGGCATGCACCCGCTCGGCGTCGCCCCGGGCCATGGCCCCGAACAACCCCTCGAACGCCGAGACCGCCGGATCTTTCGGCGGCGGTCCACAACCCAACGAGCCAGCCACCAGGGTGGCCACGGCGAAAAGGCGAAGCAGGCATCCCACCGTGTGATGATGCCCGCCCTTTCGCTCGGCGCGCAACCCCGGCCGCCGGGCGAGGCGGGGTCGGCCGTTCGACGAGCAGCCGCGTTGACTCGCGAGCCCGGCGACGACACACTGGCCCCATGCGTACCGTGCTCGTCCTGCTGTTCGGCCTGGCCGTCGCCCTCGTATCCATCGGCTGCGAGGAGAACCGCGATCCGCAGACCCCCGACGGGGCGATGCACCTGCTGCGCGACGCGCTGATGGCCGACGACATCGCCGGCCTGCTCGACGCGTCGTCGGCCCGCACCCGCACCCTGCTCGCGGAGATGCAGACCCTGCTGCGCGAGCAGCGCACCGCGATCGACGAACGCTATCCCGACGACGAGAAGGCGGGCACGGCGGTCGCCTACCCCGACGGCGTTCTCGCCGCCGGCGACATGGTGGCCTTGTTCACCGCCCTGGTGAAGCCCGAGTTCGGCAAGCTCGACCGCAACGAAGAGCTGTCGTTCGGCATGAGCACGCTCGGTCAGCCGAACATCGACGGCGACCGGGCGCTGGTGACGACCCGCAGCGGCGAGACCGTCGAGTTCGTGCTCGAGGAGGATGTCTGGAAGACGACCGTCTTCGAGCGGCCCATCGAGCAGAGCCTCAACCGGGTCAAGCTCAACCGCCAGACCCTCGAGGAGAACCTCAAGGTCTTCGAGGAGATGAAGCGGCGGGCGGCGGCCGAGAAGGCCAAGAAAGAGGGCGAAGAGCCCGCGCCGTGAGCCGCGGCGCGATGCGCGCCAGCCGCCGGGGCCCGAGCCCGCGCACCGCCAGCAAACCGTCCACCGAGGCCCACGGCCGCCCGGCCACGATCCGCCGCGCGGTCACCGGGCCGATGCCGGCGATGCGCGACAGCTCGGCGGGCGAGGCCCGGTTGAGATCGAGACGCAGGCCCAGACGCAGCCGATGCCCCGCTGTCAGCGGCTCGGCCATGATGCGGCAGCGCCCGGCGGACCACTCGAAGCGCAGTCGATCGCCCCGGTGGATGGCACCGCGCGGTCGGCACAGCGCCACGACCAGGATCAGCACTTCGGCATGACAGACGAGGGTGCGCTCGCCCGCCCCGTCGACCACCACCGGATCGGGGCAGGCCGCCGGTGGCGTCCCCTCGCGGTCGGCGGTCGGCGCCCGCCAACCGCCGCCAGCGAGACCCAACCCCGCGAACAGCAGACTCGCCATCATCGCGCGCCCGTGGCGCCAGCCCATTCGACCTCCCGCGCAATCCGCCTCGAAGGCGTCCGCAGGATCCATCGATCAAACCGAGTCGATGTTGCGTGAAATCTGGCGCGACGTCAGATGGGCAGCGCGGAAATACGGGCGGCCGGGCCGATGGCGGGTGCGCAGCGCAGTGGAGGAGCGCTCAGGGATCGGCGAGGAAGATGTCCCACACCGTGCGCCGCTCGCCGCTCTCGGAGAGCATGCCGGCGTTGCAGTAGCTCGCCGCGTAGCGCAGCGCCGGATCGGCGTTGTCGGTGTACTTGCGGCATGGGTTGGCCTCGGCCGGCTCGTCGGGCAGCGTCGACAGGCGGCGCCACGCGGCCCACTCCACGCCCAGGCCGCTGGTGGCGGTCTTGAGGGTCTGCATGAACGGCCCCTTCTTGACCGCCGCCGCCCCCGAGTTCTCGGCCCAGTCGATCATCGGCAGCACCAGCGGCAGTGCCTCGTCGGTGCCCGTGCCGAGCACCAGCGGCAGCCAGCGGAAGGCCTGATACATCTCGGTCTGGCGGGCCTCGTCCTCGGACGCCGCCTCGCCGCGCCAGGGGTCTTCGCTGTCGAAAGGGATCATGCTGATGGCGAGGTAGTCGGCGGTGCGCACCCGCGCCGCGCCGCGCCCGAACGACAAGAGCGGCCGCACGGTGCGGTTGTAGGCCGCCGCAGCCGCCTCGACCCCGACCGGATCGGCCAGACCCAGCTCGTTGGCCAGCTCGGGCATGGTGCGCCGATGGAAGACCGCCCAGTTGATGCCCGGGCCGACCCGGATGCCGTCGTCGACCTCTTTAATCGCCTGATAGATCTCGTGATACAGCGTCACCCAGTTCGAGTAGTCGTCGATGAGCCGGCCGTCGTCCTCGCCGACGAGGTGGTAGTACTGGTTCATCTCGAGGCCGACGGTGATCCACTTGGCGATGCCCGCGCGCGCCAGATCGACGTAGGCTTCGATGATCTCCCGCCGATGCTCGGGCACGTCGAAGCGCGCCTCGCGGGCGCCCTCGTCGAAGCAGACGTAGAGCAGCGCCCGCCGGCCGGGCGCGAGCATCGGCACGTTGACCGCCACCCGATCGAAGCTGATGCCTTCGTCGGCGAAGCGGTCGAGCAGGTCTTCGCTGGTGGCCCGGGGCTGGGTCGGCCCCGCCTCGGCCTCCGGCGGGCAGCGGGTCGCCCGCCAGTCGACGTAGGGTCGATTGAGCACGAGCAGCCCGAACTCGTCGGCGAGGGTGCTGGGGCTGACGCCGACCCGGTCGTTGCCCGGCGCGATCACCGACAGATCGTCGGCGTCGATCGTCACCCCGCGCTGCTCGACGGTCAGGTGACCCGGATCGTCCAGCGCGAGCGGCGGCACGGTCGGCGGCGGCTCGAGCACCGGCTGTTCGCCGGGGTCGCCGTCACAGCCCAGCGTGCAAGCGGCGGCCAATGCCAGGGCGTAGAGACACGAGCGAGCGGGGGCTTTCACGGGCAGCACCTCGGAGACGATGGGCGATGTCGGCGCGGCGGCGCCGGCCAGAGACTGCGTCGGGCCGGGGGGCGGGGTCAAGTGGGCGGCGGCGCTCCGGCGTGGGCCCGCCGCGCGGCGGGCCTCAGTAGATGATGTCGGCGTTGGAGGCCGGCGCGGTCTCGGCGGCCTTCTTCTTCTTCGTCTTGCTCGACTTACGGGTCTTGCGGGTCGTCTTCCCGGGCTCGGTGTCTTCGGCCATCTGGGGCACGGCGTACTCCTGCGGGCGACCGGAGGTCAGGTCGACCTCCGCCTGCACGCCGGTGATCTCGTCGACCAGATCGTCCTGCGCGCCGCGCGAGTCCTCTTCGAAGATGTCGGCCATCAAGCCTTCGGCCCGGCTGTCGGCGGCGGTCTTGCGGGTGCGCGGCCGGTCGGCCCGCGCCTGCTCGAGATCGGTGCCCCGGCCCACCTGCACGAACTTCAAGACGTACGAGCTGTAGAACTCGCTCTCGTCCTTGACCACCATCCGGGTATGGGCGTCTTCCCAGGTGACCGCGGTGATGCGCCGCTCGCCGCCGTCGTCGCTGAAGCTGGCCTTGTTGGGGTTGCCGTACTTCGTGCGCACCGAGTCGACGAACTGCTTGAAGCTGCCCATCGTGCTGACGTTGTAGGTGACGACCACCTTCCACAGGCTGTCGTCGCGCATGATGTAGTAGCGCTGGGCCACCCGGTCGTCGACCCGCACGAGGCTCTCGCCCTCGCGCGGCACGATCTCGGCGGCGATGAGCGAGGTCTCGTAGCCGCTGCGCTGCCCGTCGAACTTCACCTTCGACTTGCGGATGCGCTCCATCTCGTCGGCCTTCTGGCGGATGAGCCGATCGATCTTGATGGTGTCGGAGGTCTTCATCGCGTCGCGATAGCGTTCGTCGATCTCGGCCTTGAGCTTGTCGAGCACGTCGGCGGTCGATGCGCCCCAGTCCAGGGGGTGGATGATACCGGCGTATTTCGACTTGGGCGCGGTGGGCTGCTCGGCGGCGGCGGGGGCCGCGGCGAGCGCGAACAGCGCGAACAGCGCCGCGCGGGCGCCCATGTGATGCGAGAGTGAGCGAGTGCGCATTTTGTCGACCTCCGTGGTCCAGAAACGGGCCGGTGCCCGACCGGGGGACTATAGACCACCCCGCCACGGCCCGCGCAAGTTCGGCGATGCCATGGGCGCGGGGTCCGGTTATGTCGTGACCGCGCCGTCACCGCCCCGCGCGGTTGACAGCGGGCGGCGGCCCGGCGAGCATCGGGGCATGCAACGTCTCGTGCTCGTCGCCGCGCTCGCCGTCTCCGCCCTGCTGCTGCTGCCGTCGGCCGCGTCGGCCCAGGCCTCGCAAGTCTCCGAGCTGTGGCGCGAGTGGGCCGTGCTCGAGAAGCAGTGGCGGGTCGAGCGCGCCGAGGTGCAGACCGATCGCCGCCGCCTGCGGGCTCGCCGGGAGGGTCGGAACCCCGACGCGCCCCCCAAGCGCCGCGCACCCGGCCGGTAGCCGACGCCGATGGTGCACACGCGCCGGGGCGCCCGAATATTCGGGGTCCCGCCCATTTCTGGCAGAGCTCGGGGTAAGACTCGACCCGCGCGGTCGCTCAGCGCCCTGCTGATCGCGCTCTCGGCGGTGGTTTGCAGCCCCGTATCGTCGCCCGCCGCGGTGCTCGCACCGACCCCGGGGCAATCGGTGGAGCTGCTCGAAGAGAACGTGCTGCTGGTCTACGACCCGCTGACGGCGTCGCAGACGACCGTCGTGCAGCATACGTTCGTCGGCACCGCCTCGCCGTTCGGCCTGATTCTGCCGGTGCCCGATCAGGCGCGGGTGCGCACCCACAGCCAACGTCTGCGCAACGCCATCCGCAATCGCCTGCACCCGCGCGGCCGGGTCCAGCGCACGCTGTCGGTCGAGTTGACGAGCTGGACCGCCGGCTGCGCGCTGCGCGATGTGGGCGATGGGGTGCCGCTCGAAGGCGAGGAGCCGGCGCAGCGCAATCGCGGCGCGCAGGTCGAGACGGCGACGCTCGGGGCCGCCCCGGAGCCGCTGCACGACTGGCTGCTCGACAACGGCTTCACCGTGGCGCCGGCTCAGGCGGCGTGGCTCAGCGAGCTGCGCGCCTCGGGTTGGGGGCTGGTGGGGGTGACGATCCGCCCGCGGGCGGTTGATGGCGCGCCGGAGCCGCGCATGCGCGGGCCGGTGATCTCCATCACTCACGGGGCGCGGGAGCCGCTGTTCGCCGCCCGGCATCCGCCGTTTGCCCTGGTCGAAGATGGCGGCGAGGCGCCCGCGCTGGAGATCGCCGTGCTCACCGAGTGGGCCGTGGCCGTCGATGTCGACCGCCCCCCGCTGCCCTTCTTCGCCGACATCCTCACCGAGAAGGCGGTCAACCGGCTGAGCACCGACGCCGGCGGGTTGCCCTGGGACTTCAGGCGCGAGGGCTCGTTGACCGGCTTCCGGGTCGACCGGCCGACCCGGGGCATGGGCATCGTGCGCTTCGTACGCGCCGACCCGTGGCCGACGACCCGGCCGACGCCGGCGCCGCGCATCCGGGCCAATACCCTGCGCCTGCCGTTCGAGGTCGTATTGATCTTGATCGGGCTGGCGATCTGGGGTTGGCGCCGACCCAACCGGAGGCGGCTGGGCCGCGGCGGGCAGCGGCTGTCCTGAGCAGCGGCCGCCGTGGGCAGCGCTGTGAGCAGCACTGTGAGCGGGTGCGTTCCGCGGAGCGCGGGCGTCGCTACTGCGGGTCGATCCCGGCGCACTCGACGAAGTCGGGGTTGCAGCTGCCCGCCCGGCAGTCGGCGCACGCGGCGCTGCCGGCGTCGATGCACTGCAGCGCACAGTTCATGATCGTGCAGGCGATGATGTCGCCGAAGCACCCGGCGCACTCGGGGCTGAGGCCCGTGGCGTCGGCGATGCACTGGGTCGCGCAGGGGGCCCCGCCCGCGAGGCACTCGAGGGCGCAGCCGCCGATGGTATCGGCGAGGCTGTCGACCACGTCTTCCAGGACTTGCTGATCGTCGGGCCCGACACAGGCCCCCTCCGCCGGCTGCGGCTCGGGCTCGGGCTGCGGTTCCGGCTCAGGCTCGGGTTCGGGCTCGGGCTGCGGTTCCGGCTCAGGCTCGGGTTCGGGCTCCGGCTGCGGCTCGGGCTCGGGCTGCGGTTCGGGTTCCGGCTGCGGCTCGGGCTCGGGCAGCGGTTCGGGCTCGGGCAGCGGTTCCGGCTCGGGCTGCGGTTCGGGTTCCAGCTGCGGTTCGGGCTCGGGCTGCGGTTCCGGCTGCGGCTCGGGCTCCGGCTGCGGCTCGGGCTCGGGCTGCGGTTCGGGCTCCGGCTGCGGCTCGGGCTCCATCTGCCCCGTCACGGCGTCCACCGCGGCGTCGCTGCCGCCGCCACCCCCGTCCGGGGTACAGGCCAGCGCGAGGGCGGCGATCATCCATACGGGCCATGCGTTGCGCATCCGAAACTCCTCTGCTCGTCTCTCGGCGGGCGCCGACTGGATCAGGACACCGCACGCACAGTGAAGTGACGCGCAGGGGCTGCACAATACCTTTGTGGGAGGTCGGTGGTGGCCCGCAGAGCGTATGGGTCAGCCGAGCGCGCCCTGGGCTTGCCGCTCGAGCGCGTAGTCGCGCAAAGCCTGACGGGTGGCCGAGGTGAGGCCGACGAAGCTCGCGCCGACCCGGTGGTAGCCCAGGCCGAGCTTGCGGGTGTGCACGACCCGCGCCCGCAGGGACTCGGCGGGGATCTTCAGCTCGGCGAAGAGAATGGGCGCCTCGATGACCACCACCTCGTCCCGGGCAGGCGGGGTCTTGGTGCGCCAGCCGATGCCGCCCTCCGAGACGTCGATGCCCTTGCCGCCGGGCGCCGGGCCCAGACCCAGATCGAGGATGCTGCCCCTCGGAAACTGGCGCCGGTTGGGCCCGCTCCACGCGTCGGCCGACGGCAGCCGGTGGGACAGGGCCTCCTTGACCTTGGCGATGAGCACCGTCGGGTCGAGCGGCTTGACGAGGTAGTCGACCACCCCCAGCGACAGCGCGCGGTCGACGTCGGCCGGCTGGCTCAGCGCGGTCATCATGACCACCGGAATCGCCGCGGCCTTGGGATACTTGCGCATCAGCTCGAGCAGCTGGAAGCCGTCCATCTCGGGCATGCGGATGTCGAGCACGATGAGGTCGGGCACGGTCTTCTGCAGCAGCCGCACCGCCTCCTTGCCGTCCCCCGCCTCGAGCACCGCGAAGCCCGCCCGCTTGAGGTTGTAGGCGACGAGTCGCCGGATGTTGGGGCTGTCCTCGACGGTGAGGATCGTCTTTTGCTGGCCGTCCATCGGTCGCTGCTGCCTTCTCTCAGTTGAGCCCGAGCACCCGGTAGATGGGCACCTTCTTCGACTTGCCCTTCATCTCGGCGTCCCCGCGGGCGTCGTAGACCAGGTCGGCCCCACACGCCTCGCGGATGGGCTCGCTGACCAGGATCTCGCCCGGCGCCGCGTGGCTGCACAGCCGCGAGGCGGTGTTCACCGTATCGCCGATGACGGTGTACGACAGCGTGCGGGTCGAGCCCATATAGCCCGCCACCAGTCGCCCGGTGTTGATGCCGCAGCCCACCTTGAGCGGGCTGAGGTTGTCCGCCTTGCGGCCCCGGTTGAAGCCCTCGAGGGCCTTCTTCATCTCGAGGGCCGCCATCACCGCCCGCCGCGCGTGGTCCTCCTGGCGCACGGGCGCGCCCCACACCGCCATGATCTCGTCGCCGATGAACTTGTCGAGCGTGCCCTCGTGCTGGAACACGATGTCGACCATGATCTCGAAGTACTCGTTGAGCAACGACACCATCTTCTGCGGATCGAGCCGCTCGCTCATCGCCGTGAAGCCGCGGATGTCGGCGAAGAGCACCGTCGCCTCGCGCAGCTCGCCGCCCTTCTGCATGGCGATGGTGCCCTTGACCACCTCTTCGACGAGGTTGGGCGAGAGCAGCCGCGAGAGGTTGTGCCGGGCCACCGCCTCGGCCTCGGCCTGCTTGGCCAGGCGGGCGTTGGCGATCTTGAGCGCCGCCTGATTGCCGAAGACGGTGAGGATGCGCAGGTCCTTCTCGGTGAAGACGCCGGTCGCGATGCGGGTGTCGAGGTGGATCATGCCCAGCAGCTCGTCACCGGTCATCAGCGGCACGCACATGGTGCTGCGGATGCCCTGCATGATGATCGAGTGGCTGCCGCCGAAGCGGCTGTCCATCGTCGCGTCGCTCGACAACACCGAGTTGTGGTGCTCGATGACCTCGTTGAGGATCGTCTGCGAGAGCTCGACCCGCTCGTCGCGCCCCCGGCGGTTCTTGATCGCCCGCGGCTCGGGCTCGCCGTCGCGGTTCATCAGCAGGATCACGCCGCGGTCGGCGTTGGTGAACTCGAACGCCTTCTCGAGGATCTTGTCGAGCAGGGTCTCGAAGTCGAGCTCGGTGCCGATCGCCTGGTTGAGTTCGAAGGCGATGCGCAGCTTCTCGTAGTCGGCCCGCAGGGTGCTCTCGTCGGCGATCTGCGACTCGGGCACGAACTCCTGGCTGCGGCTCTCGTCGACCTGCACCCGCGAGCGGATGGCCGAGTCGGTCACCGTCGTCTGCTGGATGGTGACGTTCTCCATCGGGCCCTGTTGGGCCTTCTCGGCTTTGTCGTCGACGTAGATGATCCGGGTGCTGCCCAGGGTGATCGTATCGCCGTCGCGCAGCCGGGTGCGCCCGCGGATCTGCACCCCGTTGACGAAGGTGCCGTTGCGGCTGGACATGTCCTGCAGCCAGTAGGCGTCGTCGGCGAAGGTCACCAGGGCGTGTTCCTTGCTGACGACCCGGTCGAGCACCTGGATGGTCTGATCCGGATGCCGACCGAGGGTATTGATCGCCCGCAGGCCATGCTCGCTCTGCTCGCCGGTGGGGCTCCTCACGATCAGCTTCGCCATCGGCGATCCCTACTCCTTCCCGCTCTCGTCGGCCTGCGCCGCGCGCAGACGCTCGAGACGAGCGGCGTCGGCCGCGGTCCCGTCGGCCTTCTTCAGCATCTCGGCCATGGCCTTCTCGGCCCCGGCGAGATCACCGCGCTTCTCACGCACCCGCGCCAGCGCCCGCCAGCCCGATGCGTCGCTCGGGGCCAGCCGGGTGCTCGACTCGAGCGCCCGCTCGGCGCCGTCCAGATCGCCGGACAGGCCGAGCGCCGTGCCCAACCGCACACGCAGCCGGGCATCATCCGGGTCGGCGGCGGCCGCCTCGCGAAAGGCCTCGGCCGCCTCGGCGTGCTTGCCGGCCCGGGCGAGCGCGTCGCCCAGCTCCCGGCGCGCAGCCGCGCCTTCTTCTTTGTCGGCGATCCTGGCGCGCGCCGCCAGCATCCCGTCGACATCGCCGCCGCCGGCCAGCACCGCCGCCCGGATGCGCTCGACCTGAACGTCGTTCGGCCGCAGCCGGGCGAGGGCCTCGACCAGCGGCTTCGCCTGCCCGCTCCGCCCCAGCTTGAGCAGCGCGAACGCCTCACCATACAACGCGTCGGCATCGTTCGGCGCGCGGGTTCGGGCCCGGCGAAAGGCCACCGCCGCGTCAGTATAGCGTCCGGCGTGCTGATAGATCTGCCCCTCGGCCGACGGCACCGCCGGATCGCGCGGTGCGCGGGTCGCCGCCCGGCGCAGGGTCGCGATGGCGCCGTCCAGATCGCCCCGGCGCGCCATCGCCCGCGCCTCGTCGATGAGCGCGCGGACCTCGGGGCCGCCGGCTTCGGCCTCGGCCGGCGGCGTGGCGCCGGGCAGCCCGCTCGGCCCGAGGTACATCGCCGTCGGACGCGGCGCCTCGGCGGCCTCTTCGGCCACGGCCGGCGGCGCGTCGTCGGCAGGCTCGACCTCGACCGGCGGCACCGGCTCGGGCGCAGGACGGTCGGCGATGGGCGTACCGATCCATTGCCCGTCGGACGCGGGTCGACCGGTGTCGACGCAGCCCCCGCAGAGGGCGACGCCGACCACGAGCGTCGGGAGAGCACGGCTTCGCATGTTCGTTGTCGAGAAATACCACGCCCGGGAGGCAGCGGCCACGTCATCGAGTACCGCATCGAGTACCGCGGCGGGGACCGCTGGGCATCCGGCCGGCGCGACGGGCCATCGGCGCCGCTTCGTCAACCGCCGGCGAAGCGCACCCGCAGCGGAAAATGGTCGCTGGCGGTCGCCGACCGCTCGACCCGCGCCGCCAGCGGGCGCAGCCCGGCGTTGCAGAAGACGTAGTCGATACGCCGGTGGGGGTCGATGACGCTGAAGGTCTCGGCGGGGCCCCGTCCGGCGGCGTCGAATGCGTCGACGAGGCCGCCGCGCGCCGCCTCGACGGTCGCGGTGCCCGGCCGGTCGTTGAGATCGCCGAGCACCACCAGCGGCCCGCACCCTTCGGCGGCCGCCGCGCCGATGATGCGCGCCTGCGCGAGCCGCTCCCCGCCGTGGATCGAGAGGTGGGTATTGATCAGCCGCACCGGCCCGGCCGGATGGGCCAGGATCGCCCGCAGCATCACCCGCTGCTCGTCGTCGACCCGCGGCAGGCGCTCGACCCGCACGTCGCGCAGCGGCCAGCGGGCGCACAGCGCGATGCCGTAGCGCCCGCCGGCGTCGTCGACGAGGGCCCCGGCGAAGGTCGAATGGGCCAGGCCGAGGTGGTCGGCGATCGCCCGCGCCTGGTCGACCCGCTCGCCCATGTTCCAGCGGTCGCCGACCTCCTGCAGCGCGAGCACGTCGGGCACCCCGCCGGCCCGCACCGCGTCGGCCACCGCCCGCAGGCTCGACTCGACGCCGAGGCGGATGTTGTAGCTGACGACCTCCAGGCCATCGAACGCCGCGTCGCTCACCCCGCCTCCTCGTCCGATGCCGGAGCGGCCCCGGCGGGCCGGTCGACGCCGCGCGGATGGCCCGCCTCGCCCGCGGCGTCGGCCGGATCGGGTCCGGCGGCCAGCGGCGGCAGGGAGGGCCGGCCGTCGGGCATCGGCGCCGGCAGCAGGTCGAGGCGCACCGTGGTGCCCCGGCCCAACGCCGACTCGATGTGCACCCGCCCGTCCTGGGCCTCGATGATCTTGCGCACCATCGCCAGCCCCAGCCCGGTGCCTTGGGGCTTGGTGCTGAAGAACGGCTCGAACAGCCGCTCGCGGATGTCGGCGGGCACCCCCGGCCCGTCGTCGATCACCGCCAGCGTGGCGTGGTCGCCCAAGGTGCGCACCCGCATCACGATATGGCCGCCAGCGGGCATCGCTTCGCGGGCGTTGCGCAGCAGGTTGAGCAGCGCCGAGCGCAGCTGGTTGGGATCGACCAGCGCCGGGCGCCCCGCCGGGTCGGGATCGAGCCGGACCTTCACCCGGGCCCGCTGCATCTCGTGGCGCACGAACTCCGCCAGTTCGGCGGCGGTGTGGTTGAGATCGACCGGCACCCGCTCGGGGCGCGGCAGGCGGGCGAAGCGCAGGTACTCCTCGGTGATCTCCCGCAGCCGCTCGACCTCCTTGATGATGTCGCCGAGCAGATCGCGGGCCCCGCTCAGGTTGGGCGCCCCGGCCAGCTCCAGCTCCTCCATCAGCAGCTCGGAGTTCAGCCCGATGCTCGACAGCGGGTTGCGCAGCTCGTGGGTGATCTGGGCCGACATGCGGCCCACCGTCGCCAGGCGCTCACGGTGCAGCAGCTCTTTCTGCTGGTCGCTGAGCTGGGCGTCGCGGCGGCGGATGGCCTCGGCCATGCGGTTGAAGTCTTCGGCCAGCGCCGCCAACTCGCCCGCGCCGGGCACGACCACCGGCTCGCCGGCGTAATCGCCGCGGGCGATGCGCTCGACCCCCGCCCGCAGCGAGCGCAGGGGCCGCAGCAGGCGCGCGGCGCTGAGGGTGATGCCGATGCCCAGCACCATCGCGACCGCCGCCAGCACGATGGCGCCCCACGCCGCCCGCTCCTCCTCGGCGGAGAACGCCAGGATCGCCCGGTCGAGGCCTTCGTCCAGCGCCAGCGCGAAGAGATCGACCCGCCGCCCGAGCCGGGTGAGCACCGCCCGCGCTTCACGCCGCAGCGGGTCGGCGGTGGCGGCGTCGTCGATCGCGGCGAACCACGCCTGAACCGCGGTCTCGAGATCGGCGTATTGCTGCTCGAGCTCGGCGAGCGGGTCGAGCAGCGAGCGGACCTCGGGCGGCGCGTCATCGGCCTCGAGCCGGTCGCGGGCCTGTCCCAGATGCTCGCCGATGGCCCGCAGGTACGACGTGCGCCGCTGCATCACGTGGGCGTCGCGCTGACGGGCCACCCGGTCGGGGGAGTCGAGGGCCAGCAGCAGGTCGAGGCCCTGCAGGTCGCTGCGCAGCTGGGCGACGATGGCCGGCATCGGCACCACCGTCGCGTAGACCCGGGCCACGTCGCGGCCCAGCGCCCGCACCTGCCACACGGTGTAGACGGTCACCCCGCCGAAGGTGAGCAGGAGCAGCACGAAGCCGGTGAAGACCCGACCCGGGATCGACTGACGCATGCGGTGACCGGCGCTCCTCGGATAGAGTCTCGGCTTCGGTGGCGACGGCCCGCCGCGCAGGGGTGAGACAGGGCCCCGCGCGACGTTGACGACGACCGGGCGCCATGCTACCGCCATTCGCTGCGATGTGCAGGCGCAGTCCGCGCCGGGAGTGCTCGATGACATCCACCCGCCCGCTCGCGTCGACCGTCGCCGCCGTGCTCGCCGGCCTGCAGGTGCTGTTCGGCGTGCCGCTCGGCGTCGTGCCCGGCGGCCTCGGCGCAGCCCGCGCCCAGACCCCCGCCCCCCGGGTCTGGGTCGGGCCGATCGATCCGGGCACCGCCCCCGGGGCCTCGCTGCTCTCGAAGACCATCGACGAGACCGCCCGCAAGGACCTCATCCGCCGCCCGGCCGTCGAGACCGCCGATCAGCCGACCATCGGCTCGATCACCGCCGGCGAGCCCGACCCGCGGGTCGAGCAGGCCGAGCGGCTGCGTTCGGCGGCCAAGGACGCCTGGCGCGCGGGCAAGAACGAAGAGGCGCTGGCCCAGCTTCGGGCGGCCCTCGAGCTGTACGAAGCCGGGCTGGCCTCGGTGATCAAGATGGAGGCGGTGCTCGAGACCCTGGGCTACCTGGGCGCGGTGAGCCACGCCCTGGAGTACGACGCCGACGCCCGCGACTTCTTCCGGCGGGTCATCGCCATGGCCCCCGACGCCGAGCCGCTCGACGAGTACCCCGACCCGGTCAAGGCGCTGTTCGCCGAAGAGAAGGCCAAGCTGCTCAAGAAGAAGCGCGGCACCCTCAAGGTCATCACCGAGCCGCCCGGGGCCACCGTGCGGCTCGACGGCGTCGAGGTCGGCCAGAGCCCGCTGACCCTGCGCAAGCAGGTGCGCGGCGACCACTATCTGCAGGCCGCCGACGACACCGCCGGGCTCGCCGGCGAGCGGGTGCGCATCAAGGGCGGCCGCACCGAGACGGTCACCCTGACGCTGCAGACCGAACTCGGTCCGCCGCCGCCCGAGCCGGCCACCGACGCCGAGGTCGCCGCGCTGGTCGCCCTGGCCCGCAGCGGCAACGTCGGCGCGCCCTTCCGCGAGATGGCCGAGGTCGTCGCCAACAAGACGCAGACCGACTACGTGGTCGTCAGCTACGTCTCCGCCCGGGGCAACGGCTTCGTGCTCGACGCCTTCATCTACGGGGTCGAAGAGAAGCAGACCGCCGCCTTCGACGAGTTCGCCTTCCGGGCCCACCTGGCCAGCGCCTCGGTGCAGGCCAAGCAGTTCGCCGACGCCATCGAGGCCGCGGTGACCGCCTTCCCCACCGACAAGGTCGTCGTCGGCGGTCAGGTCGCCGTCAAGGCCCCCGAGCCGCCGCCGGTCGCCCCGCCGCCGCCCGAGCCGATTCCCGCGCCGGCCCCCGACCCGCCGCCGCCCGAGCCGGCCCTCGACCCGCCGCCGCCCGAGCCGGCCCCCGAGCGGGCCCCGGTGGTCAACCGCAAGCCGGTGCCCGTCGCCCGTCCGCCCATCGAAGACGACGACGAGGACGACGACGACGGCGTCGGCGCCTGGGTCTGGGTCGTCGGCGGCGCGGCGGTGGTCGGCGCCGGGGTCGCCGCGGCGATCCTGCTCGCCAGCCCCGGTGAGCCGGGCAATAACTTCGACGCGGAGGTGCGCTGGTGATGCCCCGTGCTTCGTCGATCGACGCCCGACCGCTCACGCTGAGGCTGCTCCGCATCGGGGCGCTGGGTGCGCTGGGCGCGCTGGGGGCCCTGGGCGGGCTGCTCTCCGCCTGCACATCGGAGGGCACCGCGGTCACCGTGCGGGTCTACCCCGCCGAGGGCGCGCTGCACGATACGGTGCTCAGCGACGGCGCCGCCGATACCCTCGAGCTGGTGCTGCAGGGCGAGGGCGAGACCTTCGTCGAGAACTTCACCCTCGCCGACGGCCGGGGCAGCGTGACCTCGGTGCCCACCGGCGAGGGCTATCAGTTCACCGCCCGCGGCTTCCGCGGCAGCGAGACGGCGGTGCTCTTCTACGGCGCCAGCGGCCGCTTCGACGTCGACCCCGGCGACAGCGTCGACGTGCCGATCCAGGTGGGGCGCAGCAACTGCGTCGGCCTCAACCGCGCCTCGCCGCTGCGCGACCCCGCCGACAACGGCTCGGCCGACCTGCGCAACCGGCGGGTCGGCGCCTCGATCACGCCGCTGCCCGACGGGCGGCTGCTGCTGCTCGGCGGGGCCGAGGTCGACGGCAGCGGCCGGCCCGAGCGCATCCTCGACACCGCCGAGATCTTCGACCCGGTGCACAACCAGTTCATCGAGCTGCCCTGGCGGCTGATCCTGCCGCGGGCCTTCCATACGGCGACGGCGCTGTCGAGCGGCGAGGTGCTGGTGGTCGGCGGCGTGGTCGGCGTCTCGGCCGACGCCCTGGTGGTGACCGATACCGCGGCGATCGTCGAGCCCGACGAGGTCGAGGCGGTGCGCGCCTTCCCCGCACCCGTGCCCGCCGAGGCCCGAGCGTGGCATCAGGCCCGGCGCCTGCCCGACGGCTCGGTGCTCATCGCCGGCGGTGAGGACGGCAACGGCGCGCCGCTCGCCAGCGCGCTGCGCTTCATGCCGCCGGAGGGCGATCCCATCGCCGGCCGCTTCCGGGTGCAGGGCGCGCTGCACGCCGCCCGCAGCCGCTTCTCGATGACCCGCACCGGCAGCGGCGCCAACCCGGCCCTGCTCGCCGGCGGGCGCGGCGCGAGCGGCCCGGTGGCGCCTATCGAGCTGTTCACCGCCAACCCGGCCCAGAGCGGCTGCGTCGGCGGCGGCAACCCCACCGACGACATCGGCTGCTTCATCCGCCCCGGCGCCGCCGAGCTGCAGGTGCCCCGCTGGGGCCACCGAGCGGCGCTCGTCGAGAACGGCGCGGCGGTGCTCTTCGTCGGCGGCTACGAGACCGCCGACCGCAGCAGCCCCACCGCCCGGGTCGAGCGCATCGGCTTGACCGACTTCCGGGTGCAGGGGGTGGGCGAGCTGGCCGAGCCCCGCGGCGAGGCGGCGCTGGCCCGGGTCGCCGACGGCGGCGCGGTGCCCTATCTGCTGGTGACCGGCGGCCGGGTCGGCGATACCCCGGTGACCACCACCAGCCGCCTGGTGCCCGCCCAGGACCCGGGCGATCCGAACCGGTACCTCTACACCGACACCCCCGTCGAGGCCGGCTGCGGGCTGTCAGAGCCGCGCTACGGGCATCGGGCGGTCGTTCTCGATTCCCGCGCGGTCCTGCTGCTCGGCGGCGTCAACCGCAGCCCGGCGGGGCTCAGCGGCAGCCGGCGGGTCGAGCTGTTCTTCCCCGCGATCAACGTCTTCTGAACCGGGCGCGCAGGCCTCAGCGACTCAACCGCAGCCGCAGCGCGCCGGCGACCCCACGCCGCCGCACGGCGCTGCTCTCGGCGAGGCACCGCACGAACTCCGGGTGCTCGACCCCGTCGACCTGCACCGCGCCGTCGGCCCCGTAGCGCACCCGCACATCCCCCTGCAGATCGGGCGCGGTCAGCAGCGCGAGGTCGTAGCACGCGCGGGCGTCGGCCAGGTGCGCGCCGAGCCACCACGGATCCACGTCGCCCGGCTCGATCACCTCGACCCGGGCGCTGTCGATCGGCGCGGCCGGTGAGATCCACGTGCCGGTGCAGGTCACCAGGTGCGGCTCGATCGGCGTGGGCGGCGGCGGCGCGGTGTACGGCGCGGGGCGCGGCTGACCCTCGACGATCCGGAACTCCACCCGCCGATTGCGGGCCCGCCCTTCGCGGGTCTGGTTGGTATCGATCGGGCGCGTCTCGCCATAGCCCTTCGCCGACAGCCGCTGCGGCTCGACCCCGCGCACGACCAGGGCCCGCATGACCGCGCGGGCCCGCTTCTCGGAGATGCGCATGTTGCCGGTGGCGGCGCCGCTCGAGTCGGTATGCCCTTCGATCTCGACCTTGCGGATGCCAGGGACCCGCTGCAGCACCTGGGCGACCTCGTCGAGCAGAGCGAAGCTGCGCGGGTGGATGCGCGCCGAGCCCGCCTCGAAGAACACCTTCTCCAAGATCTCGATCCGGTCGAGCACCAGCAGCACGCGGCCCGCGTCGGGGCAGCCGTCCTGATCGTCCTGCCCGTTGAACACCTCCGGCTCGACGGGGCACTGGTCCTCGACGTCGGGGATGCCGTCGGCGTCGTTGTCCGGCTCGGGGCAGCCGTCGGCGTCTTCGAAGCCGTCGTGATCCTCCGGCACTTCGGGGCATACGTCGCGATGGGTCGGCAGCCCGTCCCCGTCCGGATCGTCCCCGTCCATCTCCCCGGCGAGCACCCGGGCCCCGGCGGCCTCGGGATCGACCCCCTCGGGGGCCTCTACCGGCACGTCGATCCGCCGCGCGGGCCCCTCGATCGCCCGGGTGCGGTCGACGGCGACGAAGCTGGTGTACGGCGTCATCACCCGGTGGGCCAGCGACAGCTCCACGATGCGGTCGATCACCGTCTGCGACGGCTCGACGGTATTCCACAGCCGCGTGCCCAGCGCGTCGATGCGCGCTCGGGCCCACAGGGCCGCCAGCACGTCGTTGCCGGTCGGGGCCTGCCCGAAGTCGACCGCCACCGGCAGCTCGATCGCCCGCCCGCCCAGGCGCCCACGCACGGTCGCGGTGCCCTGACCGGCGCCGTCGAAGCGCCCGTGCACGATGAGCGGCCGCGACGCGAAGAGATCGGGCAGGCGGGTCGGCGTGACGTCCTGCACCGGCAGCCCGCCCCAGTCGATGGAGACGTCGGTGAGCACCGGCTGGTCGACGAGGGCGAAGAACCGGTCGACGGCCACGGCCGGGTCCTCGCGGGTCGTGGCGTACATCGTCGTGCCCCGCCCCTGGGCGGCGAGCCCGTTGAGCAGGCAGCGGTTGACGCTCGAGCCGACGCCGAAGCCGAAGACCCGGCCGCGCTCGCCCCGCTCGAGCCGCGCGCGGGTATAGGCCTGGGTCTTCTGCATGATGGCGCCCTCGTTGCTGACGTAGCCGTCGGTGAGGAAGACGACGTGCCGATCCCGCCCCGGGCTGATGTCGGCGCCGAGCGCGACGTCGATGGCGTCGGCCATGCGGGTGCCGCCGCCCGCCATCAGCCGGTCGACCCACTTCAGCGCCTGCTGCACCGTGGCGGTGTTCACCGCGCGGGCCGCGGGGAAGAGCTGCGCGGTGCCGCCGGCGAAGGTGATGATGTTGAAGGTGTCCGCCGGCCTCAGCCGACGCAGGGCCAGCTCGATGGCCCGCTTGGACATGGCGATCGGCACGCCGCGCATCGAGCCCGAGACGTCGAGCACGAAGACCAGCTCCCGCTGGCCGACGAGGCGGTCGAGGTCGAGGGTCGGCGGGTGCACCAGCAGCGAGAACCAGCCCCCCGCGGGCGAGCGATGGGCCAACAGCGCCGCCTGCGGCTGCTCGCCGCCCACCTCGAATCGCAGCACGAAGTCGCGATTGGGCAGCCGATCGCCCTCGATCAGCCGCACGTCGAGCCGCCCGCCGGCGTGTCCGCCCGAGACCGTGTGCGTCGGCACCGACCAGCCGACGATCGGCTGACCCACCTCGGCCCGCACCCGGATGTGCATGTCGTTGCCGGTGCGCGTGCCGCCGCCGACGACCGCCGGCGAGAGGCGCGAGGCGTCGGGCACCGCGTCGGTGTCCGGGCTCGAGCCGCCGCCCGACGGAGGCCGCATCAGCGGGCGGCCGGGCGTATAGCGCGGCCCGATGACCATCGGGAACACGAACTCGTACGTATTGGCGTCGTAGGTGAGATCCTGGACATAGCGGATGACCACGTCGATCTCGCTCTCGGGCGGGATGTTGGCCACCGACTGGGTGAAGCCGTTGGGCCGCTCCTGCTCCAGCAGCGCCGCGGTGTAGCCGCTGGCTCTCGCCGCCTCGTAGGTCTTGCGGGCCTCGGCCCGGCGCTTCAGCTCGGACTGCACGACGCGGTCGCCGATCTCGAAGCGCAGGTCGGTCACCGCGCTGTTCTCCGGCAGCGGGAAGGCGTAGACGGTCTCGATCGGCTCGCGGAACGGGTTGCGGTACTGCTGACGCACCTCGACCCGCGCGACGTGGCCGACGATGTCGACCTCGACCGCGGTATCGGTCAGCGGCAGGTCGTAGAGCTTGCCCCCGTGGCGCAGCTTGAGGCGGGGCAGCTCGCCGGGCTCGGTGCGCACGGTGCGCAGCGCCTCGAGCTGCGCGGCGTCGAGCGGCGCGGGCGGGCCGGTCTCGGCCACGCCGCGCGAGACCGCCGCCGCCCGATCGTCGGGATCGTGAACGGAGAGTCCGCTGAGGGCCGCATCGGGGGCGGCGCCGCATGCACAGCACAGCAGCGCGAGGGCCATGGTCGGCGAGGTCAGGGACAGCGTGCGAATACCCATGGTGACTCCGCGGGGTGGCGACCGGTCGAGTATGGGCCGGCGGCGGGATGTCATCCAAGGCGTGGTGCCCCGCGTCGCGAGATGGGCCATGATGCGGTGTCTCGTTCACGCTCGGAGGACCGCCCATGTGCCGCTCGATCCACCGCCTCTTCAACTTCGACCCGCCGGCCACCGACGCCGAGATCCAGGCCGCGGCGCTGCAGTACGTGCGCAAGATCAGCGGCTACAACAGCCCGTCGCGGGCCAACGCCGAGGCCTTCGACGCGGCGGTCGGGGCCATCACCGAGATCACCCGGCTGCTGCTCGACGAGCTGGTCACCGCCGCGCCGCCGCGCAATCGGGAAGACGAGGCCGCCAAGGCCCGCGCGCGGTTCGCGCGCCGCGCCCGCTGACGACGGCGGATGCAGGGCGGCCGCGGTGAGGATCGCGGCGTGGCGCGTCGGGTCGGCGGACGATCCCAGACACCGGAGGCATCGACCATGCGCCCCATCACTCGCCGCACGCCCTCTCCTGCCATCCTCTCACTGCGCACCCTCTCACTGCGCGCCCTCTCACTGCGCGCCCTCTGCGCCACCGCGTGCCTGCTGCTCACGCCGGCCACGGCGCTCGCCGACCAGTGCTTCGGCCCCGAGGGTCATATCAGCCCGGGGGATGTCCTCCACGATCTGCGCCGAGACGAGCCCGCGCCCCGGGTGGGCCCGGCGTGCAGCCTGACCTACTACAGCGCCGGCCGGGAAGACCTGCGCGAGCTGTACGACGCCGCGCCCGAGGACTTCGTGCTGACCGTCGACGGCGTGCAGGTGCCGCTCGTCGCGCAGGCCGAACCGGATCGGATCCGGCAGCAGCCCTACGGGTGCTGGGAGTCTGCGCCGCCGGTCGAGAGCCTCGACCCCGACGAGCTGATCGAGCGGGTGTGGCAGGTGTGGACCCTGACCGCCGACGGCGGCCTGCCGCTCGGCGAGGCGGAGCTGCGGCTGGCCGAGACGGTCTACGCCCGCTTCACCGTGGCGGCCGACGCCGAAGGCTGCGCCGAGACCGAGCCGCCGCCGCTCGGCGTCTGCAGCCCGGGCGTTCAAGAGTGCAACTCCGCGCCCGAGATGGGCGTGCCCGCCGAGATGGGCGTGCCCGCCGAGATGGGCGTGCCCGCCGAGATGGGCGTGCCCGCCGAGATGGGCGTGCCCGCCGAGATGGGCGTCGACCCCGGCGAGCCGGCGGAGATGGGCATGCAGCCCGAGATGGGCGTCGACCCCGACATCGACGCGCGCCCGGACGACGACCCGCCCGAAGCGGATCGCGCGGCCGACGAGGCCGACGGCGGGTGCTCCACCACGGGCAATACCCCGCCGTGGCTGCCGCTCGGGATCGGTCTGGCGCTGCTGGTGCGCCGACGTCGCCGCGTTTGATCATCCGCCGGTCATCGGCGCACCCTGGCGCAGACCCGTACACGGGAGGCCACGTGCGCCGTTGTTCCAAGATCCTGGGCCCGACCCTGCTGGCGATCGGGCTGTCTGCGGGGTGTGACGCGCCGTCGTCGACCGCCTCGACGACCGACGCCGCGGCGGCCGACGCAGCGCGCGACACGGCCCCGGACGCGGCCCCGCTCGACGCTGCCCCGCTCGACGCCGCCCCGCTCGACGCTGCCCCGCTCGACGCCGCCCCGCTCGACGCCCTCGCGACACGGGACGCAGCGCTCGCCGTCGACGCCGTCAGGCCGACCGACGGCTCCCCACCAGACAGCCAGACGCCGGACAGCCAGCCTCCCGTCGTGGGGCCGGTCGAGCTGACGTGCACCGCCACGTCGATCGCGGGCGTGGCGACGTTCGACCTGCATGCCGACCAGCTGAGCTACCGCTTCGCGCCCGACGACCGCGCGCCCGTCGCCGAGCTGCGCTGGGCTCATCCGGGCGAGAGCGGGCCGCTGATCGCAACGCTGGCGGCGCAGCCCCTGACCGACGCCGACCTCGCGCCGGCGGTCGGCGGCGTCGACGGGCTCGGCCGGCTCCTTCAAGCCGGCGGCGTGGCGTTCGCGACCGCCGACGGGACGCAGACACCGGTCACCTGCCCGCGGCCCGACGACGCGCGCCTCGAGCCATGGGTCGGCTGGCGCTACGACGCCGACTTCGACGGCGACGGCGTGAGCGAGCGCTACGCCTGGGACGCCGACTATCACGACCCGTGGGTGCCGAGCGTCGACGGCGCGCGGGTCGTCGCCTGGACCCCCGATCCGGCGCAGAACCGGGCGAACCTGGTCGCCGCCCTGCGCAGCGGCGAGCGGCGCATCCACGTGCAGGCGCCGCCGGATCGCGAGACGCCATGGCGGGTCGACAACCAGATCCCGATCATCAAGGCCTACGGCATCGACGCGCCCGACGGGCTGGAGCTGATCTTCGACGAGGGGCTGGTCTTCGAGGCCGCCGACGCGCCGTACTTCCACGACGATACGGCGAAGCTGATCAGCGTCGACGAGATGGTCGGGCTGCGCATGGGTACGCTCGACAGCGACGGCGACGGCGTCGTCGAGCCGGCCACGCTGCGCATGCGGCGCGACCTCTATGATCCGGCCTCGCCGGATCACGACCCGGCCTACCGGCCCAGCGAGAGCCGCCACGTCTTGCGCATCTTCCGCAGCCGCGACGTGCTGGTGCAGGATCTGCGGTTCGCCGACAGCGGCGGCGACGGCGTCTACCTGGGCGACGCGTGGGTCAACCACCCCGAAGAGCCGCAGGTGCACGTGCTGGTCCAGCGGCTGACCCTGCGCCGGGTCGAGTGCGCCGACAACTACCGCCAGGGCATGACCGTCACCGGCGTCTGGGGGCTGCGCGTCGAGTCGTCGGTCTTCCGCGATACCCGGGGCACGCCGCCGGGCTGGGGCATCGACTTCGAGCCGAACAACGCGTTCGGCGCCATCCGCGATGTCGTGATCCGCGACAGCCGCTTCATCGACAACGCCCGGGCGGGCATCGGCTTCGCGATGGGGCACTTCGCCAGCGCAGAGCCCATCGAGGTCGCCGTACTCGACAGCGAGATCTCGGGGGCGGCGGGCGGATCGGACGGGGTGAAGATCCACAACCTCGACGACGGCCGGGTCGCCGACATCTACTTCCGCGGCCTGCGGGTGGCCGACATCGACTTCTACGGGCTCTTCTTCTCGGGCAAGAACGGCGCGACCGCCCGGGTGACCCTCGAGGACTGCGTGCTGCGGCGCACCGCCCGCCGGGCGACGTGGCCCCGCCGCAACGACGCCGGCGCGATCGTCGAGCTGCCCACCGCGCCGGTCTTCTTCACCAAGGCCTACGTCGATCGCTACGTCGGCGGGGTGCGCGTCGTCGACTGCACGATCTACGACGACGCCGACCGGCCGGCGGTGTACGTCCTGCCCCGGGACGACGGGCTCAAGGCGGTGCGCGACGTCACCGGCCGGCTGTTCGTACACGGCCCGCAGGGCGCCGCGATCGACCTCGACGGCCGGGGCGAAGAGCCCAACGTCGGCGTCGATCTGGAGGTGATCCCGCTCGGCGAGTGACGTCGGCGAGCCGGCCGGGCGACGGCGGCCCGGGTGATCTGATCCGACCGCGGTCTACATGCTTCGGCAGACCGTCGCCGATCCAGCGCCGCGCGCCGCGGCCGAGGCCGGGGGGAGGTGGACGCACCCCCGCCACCGGCCTACACTCGGCACGATCTGAATCGCCGGGGAATCCGTCCGCGTGTCGTCTTTGCACCCCTCTCGCGCCGGGCTGGCCGGGCTGCTCGGCTCGATCCTGCTCGCGCTCTGCGCCGGGCCGGCCAGCGCCCGGGTCGCCGGTGAAGCCCACCAGCTCTTCCGCTCACACCGGGTCGTCGGCGGGGTCACCTTCACCGGCAATACCCTGATGACCCAGTCCGCGGTCGCCCCGCAGGTCAACGCCAACCTGCTCGCCTCGTCGGCGGGCGACGTGCGCGGCGTGCCCTTCGACGCCGAGCTGGAGGCGGCCTACCTCTTCTGGAGCGGCAGCACCGACGGCGACCCCGATACCCGGGCCACGCTGACCACCGTCGACGGCTTCTCAGCCGACGTGGACGCCGATCGCTGCGTCGAGGTGGACGAGCTCGGCGGCTTCTTCGATTGCCGGGCCGACGTGACGGCGCTGGTGGCGGCCCATCCGGGCGACGACGCCTTCAACGGCACCTACCGGGTGGGCGACGTGCGCGCCGAGCCGGGCAACGTGCGGCGCAACGGCTCGTGCCGCAACGCCAACTGCCAGGCCAAGTACGCCGCGTGGAGCTTGATCCTGGTCTACCGGGCGCCGCAGAGCGGCACCCTGCGCGACGTCTTCGTGCACGACGGCTTCCGCTACCTCAACGAGGACGACACCCCGGGGCTGGACGCCTTCCAGATCGCCGGCTTCGACTTCCCCGAGGGCGGCGAGGCGACGCTCTCGTTCTTTGGCCTCGAGGGCGACTCGTTTTTGGGCGTGCCGCCGCAGGACAGCGATCCGGTCGACCCCTGCGAGACCTGCTTCGACTTCCTGTCGTTCGGCGGGACGCGGCTGGGCGACGCGCTCAACCCGCCGGGCAACGTCTTCAACTCCAGCTCGCCGGGCGGCTTCACCCTCGGGCTCGATCTCGACCGCTTCGACGTCTCGGGCCTGCTGGTGCCGGGGCAGAACGCGGCGCAGATCGAGGTCGGCTCGGGGGACGGCCTGCGCGGCGGCGGCGGCGAGGCCTTCCTGCTCGGCTGGGTCATGCTCGACGTCGAGCGCAACGCCCCCGACTTCGGCCGCGACGAGACCGTGCTTCAGGTGGTGCCCGACGAGGCGGCGCCCGGCGAGCGGGTGGTCTATACGCTGCGGGTGAGCAACCAGGGCAGCCGCGACGCCCCGAATACGACGGTGACGCTGGCCCTGCCGCCGGGGCTGACCTACGAGGCGGGCTCGCTGCGGGTCGACGGGGCCGATCCGATCCCGGGGGACGAGGCGGACAACCCGCTGGCCGACGGGCTGAACCTGGGCCTGCTGCCCTTCCGCGGCGATACCGACCGCAACATCAGCTTTCGGGCGCGGGTGGACGACGCCGTGCCGCCGGGTCGGCGGCTGGTGACCGCGGCGACGGTCGCGGCCGATACGCTCGACGCGGCGCAGCAGACCAACGACGCGGTGCTGACCATCGTCGGCGTCGACCCGCTCGACGAGGTGATCAAGACCGCCTTCGAAGAGAGCGGCGACGGGCGTTTCGCCCCCGGCGAAGACATCGCCTGGGAGATCCGCATCGTCAACGCCGGCGACCGCCCGGTGGGCGGGGTGCGGCTGGTGGACGATCTGCCGCGCTACGTCGATCTGGTGCGGGTCTTCTCGCCGTCGGGTGACGATCGCAGCGACCCCGCCGCGGGGCGGGTCGAGATCGTCGACATGGTCGTGCCGCCGGGCGAGCTGGTGGTCACGGTGCAGGCGACGATCCACGATACGGCGCGGCTGGTGGGCGACGACGGCGTGCCGGCGGACGGCATCGAGGGCTTCCCGGTCGACAATCAGGCGGTGGTCGACGCCGGCCTGGAGCAGATCCCGTCGAGCCCGCGGGCGGGCGCAGCGGCGGCGCCGACCCGCTTCGTGCTCAGCCCGCGCACCGACATCGACAACCCGGGCACCACCAAGATCGCGCAGGACCCCAACGGCGCGCCGGCCCGGCCGGGGGACGCGCTGCGCTTCGTGATCACGGTGCGCAACGTCGGCGTCGACCGGGCGCGGGTGTTCGTCGACGATCCGCTGCCCGCCGCCGTCGAGGGCTGCGCGCTGACGGTGGCCTGGCCCGGTCTGGCCTGCGCCGGCAACCGGGTCCAGGGCTTCGTCGACGTCGATCCCGGCGCGGCGGCCTCGATCGGCGTCGCCGCCCGCATCCGCGACGACGCCGCCGACGGCGCGATCATCGAGAACGTCGCCGCGCTGCAGGCGGGCGATCAGCGGGTCGTGGTGCGCGCGGCGCCGCTGGTGGTCGAGGCGCCGCAGCTGGCCGACATCGCGGCCACCAAGACGGTGATCGGCGCGGTGGGCAGCGGCGCCGACCGCACCGTGAGCGCCGGCCGCACCCTGACCTGGACGGTGCGGGTCACCAACCGCGGGCGCGGGCCCTCGCAGGCGCTGACGGTGGTCGATCTGCTCGGGTTCGAATACTCCGCCGTACGCCCCGAGCGGGGCGGCGTCTTCGACCCGGTCGCCGGCAGCGTGACCTGGCGCCTCGACCCGCTGGCGGCCGGCGAGTCGGTCGATCTGGTGGTGGCCACGACGCTGCCCGAGGACACCGCCGACAATACCCGGCTCGCCAATCAGGCGCGGGTGATCGGCGAGGGGCCCGACGTGCTCTCCGACGATCCGCAGACCGCCGCGGTCGACGACCCGACCCGGGTGCTGGTCACCAACCGCCCGCAGCTGGTGGTCAGCAAGACCGCCGATCAGGCGGTGTACGCGCCCGGCGAGGTGGTGACCTACACCTTCGAGGTGCGCAACGACGGCGCCGACGTGGCCCGGGACGTGGTGCTCAGCGACCTGCTGCCGCCGGCGTTCGAGGCGATCGAGTCGCCGATCTGGCAGGTCGACGGCCTGCAGGCGCGCCTCACGCCGCGCGAGTTCGTGCAGTTCAACGCCATCCAGCCGGGGCAGACGTGGCGGGTGCCGCTCGAGGCGCGGCTGCGGCCGGCGCTCGACGACGGGCGGGTGGTCTCGAATCAGGCGGTCGCCGTCGACAGCACCGGCCAGCAGTGGGTCAGCGACGACCCGACGACCGCGGCGGCGGGCGATCCGACGCTGGTCACCATCCGGGCCGAGGCCGGGCTGACCCTGCTCAAGGCGGTCGGCGATCTGAACGGCGGCGAGGTGAACCCGGGCGATACGCTGCGCTATGCGGTGACGGTGGTCTCGACGGGCAACGCGCCGGCCCGGGACATCGTCGTCAGCGACCCCCTGCCCGCGGGCCTGATCGACGTGCGCCCGCTGGACGGCGGGCGGGTGATCGGCGACCGCATCGAGTGGCCGGCGGTCGTCGCGCTCGACGGCGGTGAGCGGCGGGCCTTCGGGTTCACCGCGACCGTCGATGCCGTGCCCGACGGCACCCGCATCATCAATCGGGCCTCGGCGCAGGCCGGCGGGTTGCGGGTCGACAGCGACGACCCGGCCACGCCCGCCGCGGGCGACGCGACGGTCGTCACCGTGCGCTCCGCGGCCGACTGGCAGCTCGTCAAGCAGGTGCAGGCGCAGGATCGCGCCGGCGTGCAGCCCGGCGAGCCGCTGCGCTTCACGCTGACGCTGCGCAACGCCGGCAGCGGACCGGGCCTGCCGACGGTGACCGACGATCTGCCGGCGGGCATCGTCGGCCCCTTCGCCGTCGACCGTCCCGACGCGCAGATCATCGGCCGACAGATCCGCTGGAGCCCCGGCGTGGTCGACGCGGGCGCGGCGCTCACGCTGAACATCGACGCCCGGCTGGCCGACGACGCGCCGTTCGGCGCCACGATCGTCAACCGCGCCGAGATCGCCGACAGCCCGGTCTTCGCCGAGGCCACCGTCGACGTCGTCGCCCGCCCCTCGCTGAGCCTGGAGAAGTCGGTCGAGGCCGATCCGATCCCCGGCGGGCGGGTGATCTACACGATCGTCGTCGAGAACGACGGGGCGGCGCCGCTCGACGACGTCGAGGTGCGCGATCCGCTGCCCGCCGAGATGACCTTCGTCGGCTCGCGGCCGGGGGCCGGCTCGGAGAACGGGGCGCTGCTCTGGCGGCTGGGGCGGCTGGAGCCGGGTCAGTTCCGCACGCTGCGGGTCGAGGCCCGCTTGCGAAACAACGTGCCGCCGGGGCGGATCGTCAGCAACCGGGCCAGCGCCGCGGCCCTCGACGGCGCCGCGCCGATCGCCGTCGACAGCGACGATCCGAGCACCCCCGAGATCGACGCCACCGACTTCCGCATGGCCGGCGAGGCCGAGCTGTCGCTGACCAAGGCCCTGCTGACGCCGATCCCGCCGGGCGGCATGGCCCCGGGGCAGGTGGTGGAGTACGCCATCGCCGTGCGCAATACCGGCGCGGTGGCCTCCGAGCCGCTGTCGGTGCTCGATCGGCTCGACGGCGCCTTCGTCGCCAACCTCAGCAGCGCGGTCGACGGCCAGATCGTCGACCGCGAGGCGCGCTGGGCGCTCGATCCCATCGCGCCCGACGCCGAGGCGGTGCTGATTCTGCGGGCGCGGCTCGACGGCGCCGACGGCCTCGCCGACGGGCAGGTCGTCGCCAACGTCGCCCGCCTCGTGGACGCCGACGGCGCCGAGCGGGCGCGCAGCGATACGGTCGAGTTCCGGGTCGGCACCGGCGGGCTGCTGCTCGAGAAGGACGTACAGGCGCTCTCGCTGGGCGGATACGCGGTGGGCGCGCCCATCGAGTATCGGCTGCGGGTGACCAACGAGCGCCCGGTGGCGGTGACCGACGTCCTGGTGAGCGACGCGCTGCCCGAAGGCCTGCTCGACATCCAGCCGCTGGACGGCGGCGTCTTCGACGGCGACTCGGCCCGGGTCGACTGGACGCCGGAGACCACCGGCGTGCTGCGGCTGATCCCTGCTGGCGAGGCGGTCGTCCTGCGCCTGCGGGCCCGCATCGGCCCGACGGCGCGGCCGGGGCAGGAGCTGGTCAACGAGGCGCTGGCCCAGGTGCGCGACGACGGGGCCCAGGCCAGCGCCCGCGCCGGTCTGATCGTGGCCGAGCTGGCCGAGCTGCTCATCGACAAGCGGGTCGATCCGGGCCCGACCGATACCGGCGCGACGCTGGGCTACACCGTGCGCATCCTCAACGTCGGCGCGGTCACCGCCGAGGGGCTGACCTTCTTCGACCCGCTGCCGCCGGGCGTGCGCTATGCCCCGGGCTCGACGACGGTCGACGGCCTGCCGGTGGCCGACGTCGGAGGCGAAGCGCCCTTCGCCGACGGGCTGCTCGTCGGCGCGGACGACGGCGTCGCCGGGCGCCTGCGCGGGGGCGGCGCGATCACCGTGCGCTTCGAGGTGATCGTCGAGGCCGCCGCGGGCCAACGGGTCGTCAACCGGGCAACACTGGTCGACGGCGCGGGGCTCGAGGTGGACGACGAGGCCGAGTTCATCGTCGGCGGCGCGCCCGATCTGACGGCGTTCACCAAAGAGTTCGCGATCGTCGAAGATCCGGCCGCCGATCGAGCCCTGATCGGCCAGACGGTGCGCTGGCTGCTGACCGTGCGCAATCAGGGCCGGTCCGAGGCGCTCGACGTCGAGATCCGTGACCCCATCGGCCGCGGGCTGCAGTTCCGCGACGACGTGATCGTCGTCGATGGCGCCCCGCAGACCGCCGCCCGCGATGGGGACGCCGCCGAGTTCTTCGACGGCACCATCCGCGTCCGCATCCCGCGCATCGCGCCGGGCGGCGCGGCGACGGTGCGCTTCGACACCGCGGTCACCGACGGGCCGTCGGTGCGCAATCAGGCGTTCGTCAGCGCGGCCCGGCGGCCGGAGCACCCCAGCGACGACGGCGGGGACGATACCAACCAGCCGACGGTCGTGCCGGTGGGCGAGGCGCCGCGCCGCGAGATCCGGCTGACCAAGGTCAGCGATCGCCTGCCCGACGAGGTGGTGCCGGCCGGTCAGGCGGTGCGCTTCACGCTGCGGCTGGAGAACAACGGCACCGTCGACCTCTCGGGCCTGTCGCTGGTCGAGGCGCTGCCGCCGGGGCTCGAGTTCGAAGGCTTCGACCCCCTGCCGCCGGGCGCGGCGGTGGTGGTCGAAGGCGATCGGCTGCGGCTGACGCCGGTCGATCTGCCGGCCGGCGAGGGGCTCAACATCGTCGTGCAGACCCGCATCGCGGGCACGCTCGATCCGAGCGTCTCCGAGCTGTGCAATGTCGCGTTGCTCGAAGGCCCGGGGGTCGAATCGGCCACCGACGAGGCCTGCGTGCGGGTCGCGGTGCTCGACGGCGAGCTGAACGGCGCGGTGTTCGAAGACGCCGACGGCGACGGCATCTACGGCGCGACGGCAGCCCTCGACCGCACCTTCGGCGGCATGCGGGTCGCCCTCTTCCGGGCCGAGAGCAATGACGGCGTCATCGTCGCCGAGGCGGTCACCGACGCGGCCGGCCGCTACGCGCTCGAGGCCCCACCGGGCACCTACACCGCGCGCATCTTCACCGCGACCGACGTGCTGATGGCGACCATCGGCGGGGTGGTCGTGACGCCGGCCCAGCCGACGCAGACCAACCTGCTCATCGACCCATCCGGGCGGGTCTACGACAGCGTCGACGGCACGCTCATCGACGGGGCCGAGGTCTTCATCTACCGCGACGAAGACACCGACGAAGACCCCTTCGACCCGGAGTCCCTCGCCGCGCGGGTGCTGGTGCCGCCCGCCGAGCTCGAAGCGGCCAGCCAGCAGGGCCAGCGCACCGCCAACGGCGGCCTGTACCGCTTCTCGGTGCGCCGTCCGGGGCGCTACATGATCGAGGTCGTGCCCCCCGGCAGCAGCTTCGTCAGCCCCTCGCTGCGCGTGCCGCCCGTGCCGGGCACCGCGTTCACCGACGACCCCGAGGGCAAGGTCGTGCAGTCCGATCTGCCGTCGGTCGAGCCCGACGCCGACAAGACGTACTTCCTGGCCTTCGACCTCGACAGCGCCGACGACTTCTTCCAGAACAACCATGTGCCGGTCGATCCGCTGTCGGCGCTCATCGACGTGCAGAAGCGCAGCCGGCGGGCCACCGCCAGCATCGGCGACATCCGCAGCTTCGAGATCGACATCGTCAACCGCAGCCCGCGGGATCTGATCTACGACCCGCGCACCGGCACCGGCGGGGTCTACCTGCAAGACGTGCTGCCGCGCGGGCTGAAGTACGTCAACCGCACCGCGACGCTGGTCCGGGTGCGCGGCGGCGCCGAGGAGCCGCTGAGCGCCGCCGACCCCGAGGGCACCCGCATCCTGCGCTTCGGCCGGCTGGACGACGTGGGCGGCGAGCGCCTGCGCCGGCCGCTCGATCTGGCGGCCGGCGAGCACCTGCGGCTGCGCTACCACGTCATCGTCGGCACCGACGCCCGCCCGCGCACCGTGCTGACCAACCGGGCCCAGCTGCTCGCCGACGGCAACATCCCCGTCAGCCGGGTGGCCGAGGCCTCGCTGCGGGTGATCGCCGACCCCGACTTCGACCAGGGGCTGCTGCTCGGCCGCGTCTGGTGCGACGCCGATCAGAACGGCGAGCGCGGCCCCGACGAGGGCGGCCTGGGCGGGGTGCGGCTCTACCTCGACAACGGCTACATGGCGATCACCGATGCCGACGGGCGGTTCCACTTCAAAGACATCGACCCGGGCACCCACGCGGTGAAGATCGACACCGCCGGCCTGCTGCCGGGCGCGGCGTTGACCACCGACGAGGTGCGGGTGATCCACTTCACCCGCGGCCTGCCGGCGCGGGTCGGCTTCGGGGTCACCTGCCCGGCCGAGACGGTGCGCGGCGCCGAGCTGGCCCTGGCCGAAGAGGGGCTGCAGTCGGCGCTGACCGAGCTGAAGGAACGCTTCGCGGTGCTCACCGGCCAGGTCGATCGGCTGCGGGTCGAATACGGCGACGCGGTCTACGAAGCCGGGCCGGTGGCGGTGAGCCTGTATGTCGACGGCGAGGCCGCCGCGCGCCCCGACCTGCCGGCCGGCGCCCTGGGCAGCGGCGCCGAGATGGAGTTCCGGATCACCGCCGACCCCCGGGCCCCGCGCGATCGTTGGGGGCTCTACGTCGGGCCGGTGGACGGCGAGGTCGCCCGGGTGCTCGGCGGCGACGGCCCACCACCCGCGGCGTTCGTCTGGGATCAGAAAGGCCCCGATGGCCGGGCGATGCTCACCCCGGGCAAGGCCTATCGCTATCGCATCGAGGTCTCGTCGGCCGACGGCACCGTGGTCGGCAGCCCCGAGGGCACCTTCGGCGTCGGCCTCACCCGCCCGCCGGCCCCCGACCTCGTCGCGCGGTTCGCGGCGGACCAGATCGACGACGAAGGCCAGCTCGACGACGCGCTGCTCGAAGCGCTGCGCGAGGCCCTGCCCAAGCTGCAGAGCGCGCCCGGTCCGCTGGTGATCGAGGGGCACCACGATAATACCCGCGGCGCGTTCAGCGCCCGCTCGTACAGCCGGCGCAAGGCGCAGGCGGTGCGCGACGCGCTCGTCGAGCTGGGCGTCGACGCCGAGAAGCTGGTCGCCGAGGGCCTGGGCAGCGGGCGCCCCATCGCGCCGAACTACACCCCGCGCAATCAGCGGCGCAATCGGCGCATCGACGTCGTCTATCGCCCGCCGGCGCCCGCCGAGGGCGCCGAGGTGCCCGCCTTCTCCGCCGAGCCCGTCGTGCGGGTCGACGCCGAGTCGGTGCGGCCCCGCCCCGACGGGCGCTTCGCCGCGGTGGCCGAGGTGCCGCCCGAGGGCGTCGTCGAGGTCCATCTGCAGATGGCGAACGGCGCGCGGGCCACCTTCCCCATCCGCATCCGGCCGGGCCAGCCGCGCCCGCTCGCCGCGCCGCGCCCGGTGATGGTCGAAGGCACCCTGCCCGGCGCGCTGACCGTCGGCGGCCGCCCCACGCCGCTGCCGATGCAGATCCCCGCGGTGCGCAGCCCCGATCGCATGCAGCCCGGCGAGTCGAGGCGTTTCCGGTTCACCGCCCCCGGCACCATCGACGGCTGGCGCTTCGTCGTCGTCGGCCCCGAAGGCCAGACCGTGCGCACCGCCGAGGGCAGCGGCCCGCCGCCGTCCGATCTGGAGTGGACGCCCGACGCCGCGCTGGCCCCCGGGCTCTACCGCCACCGGCTGACGGTGCGCGCCGGCGCCAGCCTGGCCCAGAGCCCGGTCCTCGGGCTGCGAATCGGTGAAGGGGCCCCGGCCGTCGTGCAAGCGCCGGGCAAATGGGGGCTGCTGGTCGACGGTCAGCGGGCGCCGCAGACCGCCGACGGCCGCTTCGTGCTCAGCCGGCAGGTGATCGGCGAGACCCCGGTGTTGATCGACGCCCGCGGGCCCGATGGCGGGCGGGTGGTCTTCTTCGCCGCCCCGCCGCCGGCCGCGCGCGTCGCCGAGGACCGGGCGCTCGACCTGAAGTCCCCTGCCCCGCCGCCGGCCGCGGCGCCGACCGAGAGCGCTGGCCCGCCCACGCTCGGCGGCGGCGGTCCGGTGCCCGGGCTCAGCGTCACCCCGCGCCCGGCGACCGCCGAGCGGCCCGCCTTGCCCGCGCCGGCCGCGGTGGTGCTGCCGACCGCGCTCGACGCCGCCACGCTCACCGAGATGGACCAGTTCGGCCGTCAGGCGCTGCTGCAGGCCCTCGCGCCGCTGCTCGCCGGCGCCGACGCCGCCGTGCCCGCCCGCGAGCTGGCGGTCGAGCTGCCGGCGACGGGCGCCACCGTCGGCCGCTCGGTGCCCATCCGCGGCACGACCGCGCCGGGCAATCGGGTCTTCCTCAACGGCGCCGAAGTCGCCGTCGATCGCCAGGGGCGCTTCGCCGGCGCCGCCGAGCTGCCGCCGGGCCCCGGCCAGCTCGAGGTGGCCGCGGTGGACGGCGAAGGCAACCGCGGGGTCATCCGCCGCGACGTCGTGGTGCCCGACAGCGACTGGTTCCTGCTCGCGCTCGGCGAGGGGGTCACCGGGCAGCTCGAGAGCGCGCTGGCCGGCGTCGAGGACCACACCCGCTTCACGGTGGGCGACAGCGTCTACGTGCACGGGCGGGCGGCGGCCTGGTTCAAGGGCTACATGAAGGGCGCCGACATCCTCGACGGCCTCATCGACGAGTACCGGGCCGAGGTGCACCTCGATACCGCCCGCCGGGCCGAGTTCGAGGGCGCCTTTCGCCAGCTGGTCGACCCCGAGATGTTCTACCCGGTCTACGGCGACGCGGCGGACGTCACCAAGCCGGTCAATACCCGCGGGCCGCTGTACGTGCTGCTCGAAGCCGACGCCAACAAGGCCCGCATCGGCAACTTCCTCACCGGGCTCGAAGGCATCGAGTTCTTCCGCTACGACCGCGCGCTCTACGGCGCCGCCGTCGAGATCGATCAGGCCACCGGCGACTTCCACCATCGGGTGACGGCGTTCGTCGCCGACGGCGACCTCGGCCAGCGCCACGCCTACGTCGAGCTGCGCGGCACCGGCGGATCGCTCTACTACCTGCCCCATCGCGATCTGGTCGAAGGCTCGGAGCAGCTCTTCCTCGTCGAGCGCGACCGCATCTCGGGCATCGAGCGCAGCCGCACGCCGCTGGCCCGCGACGTCGACTACACCGTGCGCTACGACGACGGCCGCATCCTCATGAAGCAGCCCGTCTCGTCGGTGACCCTCGACAGCTTCGGCGCGCGCCTGCAGCCCGATCGGGGCGAGGTGCTCGACGGGCACCCGGTCTACATCGCCGTCGAGTACGACCACCAGGACCCCTTCGCCGAGGGCGAGACCGCCGTCGGCGTGCGCGCCGCCGAGAGCTTCCGCGACATCGTGAAGGTGGGCGGCGGCTGGGTCCGCGAAGACCGCGCCGACGGCCGGCCGGCCTATCAGCTGTGGGGCGCCGATCTGACCCTGCGCGCGGGCCGCCGCACCCAGCTGCAGGCCGAGTGGGCTCGCAGCCAGAGCCAGAGCGCCGAGAACCTGCGCAGCGAAGACGGCGGGCTGTCGTTCGAGGGCTTCAACGGCCGCGACGGCAGCCGCGCCCGCGGCGACTCACTGCTGGTGCGCGGCGGCCTCGAGCTCGACGACCTCGTCGGCGAGGGCGACCGCGACTGGTGGTACACCGAGGCCTACTGGCAGTACGTCGCGCCCGGCTTCTACGCCGGCGGCACGATTCAAGAGCAGGGCCTCGAGAAGTACGGCGGCGCGAGCCGCTTCGACCTCGGCGGCGGCCACGGGCTCTTCCTGCGCCACGACGGGGTCGTCGCCGACGCGCCCGAGACCCAGGGCGCCAGCGTCTTCTCCGCCTTCCGCCGCGATACCACGCGGGCGGGCTATGGCTACCGCACCGACGCCCTGACGCTGGACGTCGAGCTGGTGCACACCACCTTCGACCCGGGCGACGGCGGCAGCGATCCGATCGGCGCGCCCGAGGGGGTGACCGGCACCGGCAGCACGACGACCGACGCGCTCAACGCCGGCATGCAGTACCGCTTCGCCCCGCGCTGGACCGCGCTGCTCGAGCAGGAGCTGATCCTGCGCAGCGACGACCGCATCCACGACGAGACGCTCGATCTGCTCACCACCAGCGTCGGCGTGCGCTACCAGATCGACGACACCTTGCAGGCCGAGGTCATCGAGAGCCTGCGCTGGAGCGGCGCCAACGCGACCCAGATCGGCCTGCGCAGCCAGATCGACGAGCGCACCACCGTCTACGCCCGCGAGCGCTTCACCCGCGACGACGCGCGCAACGGCTCGACCACCGTGGTCGGCGGCGAGCAGCTCTTCGGCCACGACGGCAGCGGGCGGGCCTACGGCGAGTATCAGCTCGAATACGGCACGCTCGGCCAGCGCGATCGGGCGGTCTTCGGGGTCGGCAAGCGCTGGCAGATCGTCGAGGGTCTGGCCATCGACGGCGGCCTGGAGCGCAGTCAGGTGGTCGGCGGCACGCTCGGGGAGTTCAGCCGCACCGCGATGACCCTGGGGGTCGAATGGCTCGACGCCGAGCGGCTGAAGGTCACCGGGCGCTACGAGCTGCGCTACGAAGACAACGACGAGTCATTCGATCGCCGCGACCGGCTGCAGTTCCTCACGCTCAACGCGCTGAGCCTGAAGCTGGACGCCGACTTCACCGCGCTGGTGCGCTTCAACTACGCCTCGACGACGGACCTCGGCTTCGACGCGACCGAGGCCGAGCTGCTCGAGATGAGCGGCGGCATCGCCTGGCGCCCGGTGGCCCACGACTGGGTCGCGGTGCTGGTCAAGTACACCAAGCGCTACGAGCAGCGGCCGATCGACGTCTCGATCGAGCAGCCCGATCGAGAAGAGAGCGACGTGGTCTCGCTCATCCCCATCTTCGAGCTGCCCTTCGGCTTCCAGCTCGTCGAGAAGCTCGCCCTGCGCCGCAGCGCGCTGCGCGCGGCCAACCTGCCGACGGTGGTCAACAATACGGCGCTGTGGATCAACCGGCTCAACTACCACCTGACCGAGACGTGGGACGCGGGCATCGAGTATCGGGTGCTGACGTCGAGCCTGGCGTCGACCACCGAGCACGGGGCGCTCGTCGAGCTCAACTACATCCTGCAGAAGCGCATCCGCCTGGGCGCGGGCTACAACTTCACCTCGTTCAGCGACGATGAGTTCGCCGAGTTCGACGCCGACTACGGCGGCCCGTTCTTCCGGGTGACGGCCCACTACTGAGCGCGCTGCGCTCAGCTCTCGCTGCGCTCGGCTCTACCCGCCCGACCCGCCCAGCCGCCCGGTGCGCTGCGCGTCGAGCTCGGCCTCTTCCTCCAGCTTGGCCCGCACGACGGCCAGGACCTGCTGCACCCGCTCCTCCATGCGCGCGGTGTCCAGGCGGGGCCCGCTCTCGGCGCCCATCGTCTGGCGCCCCTTGCGGGCGCGCATCATACCGCCGGCCACCGCCGTCGCCGCCGCGGCGTCGGGCAGCGTCACCGCGTCGAACTCGTCGAACGCCAGCGGCGCGCCGCCGGGCTGCAGCCAGTCGAGGTAGGCCGCCTCGGTGATCATCGCCTCGGCCTCCTTCTGGCGCACGTCGCGATCGTCTTCCTGGCGGGTGTGGGTCAGCTCGTGGGCCAGCAAGGCCTCGCCCGTGGCGCTGCCCGGCCGGAAGCTCGCCGGATCGAAGAAGACCTGCTTGCCGTGGGTGAACGCCTCGGCCTGGATCGATCGGGCGAGCACTCCCGCCATCGGCCCGGCGAAGAGCATGACGTCCTTGAAGTCGTGGCCGAAGAACCGCGCCAGCCGGGTGCGCACCGTGCCGTCGAGGCTCTTGCGCTCGTCGGCGAGCGTCTCGGCGACGCCGTCTTCGTCGCCGCGCACGATCTGGTCGAAGAGCGCCGCCGGATCGGCCCGGTCGGCCACCGCCTCGACCCCCACCCGCAAGGTCTCGACCCGACGCGCGCCGCTGGCGATCAAGGCGTCGGCCAGCGTCTCGGCCAGCACCCGCCCGCGCACACGGGGATCACCGCCCGCCGGGATGCGCAGCGGCACCGCCAGCTCGCCCTGCCGGCCGCCGTCGCGCCGCAAGCGCGCCAGCCGCTCGGGGTCGCCGCGCAATCTCGCGTCGAGCACCGCGGGCAGCGTCGACAGCGCCGTCTGCAGCGCCGCCGCGGCGTGCCCCGCGTCGGCCCCGCCGAGCCCGTCGATCTGGACCCGGCCGATCGAGATCGGCGGGCCCGCCGCGGCCTGCGGCGCCCGGGCGGCCGAACCGCGTGCTCGGCGCGTCTTCTGTGCCTTCTGCGTCTTCGGCGGCGTCTCGGGCGCGATCGGCCGCGCCAGCTCGGCCATGAGCTCCTGCAGCGGGCGACCGGTCTCCCGGGCCACCAGAACCGCCAGCCGGGCCAGATCGACCGAGGGCCGTCCCCCAGCACCGCCTCCCGGCCCTCCGGCCTCTGCGGGCCCTCCGGGCGGCCAGTGAAGGCCTTCCGCCGCCGCCTGCGCCTCGAACGCCCGCAGCAGATCGGCGCGCACCCAGCCCGGCCGGGCCCGACCGGGCGCCGGCACCTTCACGAAGCCTTTCGACTCGCCGAGGGACGCGGTGGCCTCCCCCGCGGCGAGGTAGCCCACGACCCGGGCCTTCTCGCCCCGGCTGGACATGATCGGGACCTCGGGCAGCCCCGGCCCCGGCGCGACCCCCGGACCGGTCGGCGGCTCGGGCCGCGGGTGGGCCGTCTCGCGCTGCATCAGCGCCCGGCGCAGCGCGGCGGTCTCGCCGTCTCCCAGCGCGCCGCCGGTCAGCGCGACCTCGCGGGCCATCAATCGCCGCGCCCGCTCGGCGGCGCGACGCCCGGCGGCGCTGTCGGGCCGCGTCTGCAGCGCCCGGTCGGCGGCCCGGCGGATCTGACCGCGAAGCGTCTTCAGGGCCCCGTCGGGCGCCGGCTCACGGGCCACGGCCGCGTCGAGGGCGGCGGTGTAGTCGGCATAGGGCGCGTCGGCGGACGCCGGCAGGCGCACCGTCGACAGAGAGCCGTCGTCGGGCACCTCGTCCGGCCCGGCGCCCTGCCCGTCACCCTCCGCCGGGTCGAACCGGCCGGCCCGGCGCAGCCGCGCGGCCAGCCCCCGGCGATCGGGCGCCTCGGCCAGATGCGCCCGCAGCGCCGGCGAGAGGCGGGCCTCTTCGAGCAGGCGCCGATCGACATCGCGCCGCAGCCGCTCGATCTGCTCGACGACCTCGAGCGGCGCGTCGTCGAGGCCGGCGGCCATGCCGTCGAGGGTCTCGATGGCGTCGATCAGATCGGCGCCGCGGCTCAAGGCCTGGGGGTCGTCGCGGGTATCGCGGGGCACCTCGTCTTCGCCGAGCAGGTCGGCGAGCGGCCCGCGACCGCCGAGCATGCGTCGGGTCGCGGACTCGGCGCGGCCGATGCTCGGTTCGAAGGTCGACAGGCCCCAGGCGGCGACGCCCATGCCGGCGACGTTGGGCTGATCGAGCAGAAAGCTGCGCCCCAGGCTGCCCTCGAGCGCGGCGAGTCGATCGTCGAGCACGGCCCCGCCCGACCAGTCCTCACGGGCGGCGCGTAGCCCCGCCAGCGGATCGCCGATGATCGCAGACTGAGCGCCGTCGTCGGTCATGGTCTCCTCCCGATTCGCGCCCGACCGCAGGTCGGGCTGCCAGCATAGCGGGCCTCGCCCCTGCGATCACCCCGAGGACGGGCATCCTGCGCGTGGACCTGCAGCCCGAGCGCCGACCTGCAGCCCTGGCCCGAACCTACAGCCCGAGCCGCAGGCCGCGCAGCTCGGGGCGGTCGCCCACCGCCTGCACGATCTCCCGATGGGGGATGATATTGGTCAAGAAGCCGCGCTCGTAGCCCGACCCGCGCAGCAGCTCGAGCTGCTTCGAGAGCTCGGCCCAGGCCCGCTCGGCGGCCTCCGACGCCCGCTCGTGGTCGCCCATCGCGCGGTGCACCAGCGACCGACACAGCTCGACCTCGGCCAGCAAGCGCCCGAAGCGCGGCTGCGCGTCGATCGCGGCCCGGGTGGCCTCGACCAGCTCGGGCAGCCGCTGCACGGCCTCCTGAGCCCGATCGAGCACCATCAGGCCGCGCAGCTGGATGACCAGCGCCCGCACGAGCCCCTCGTGGTGGCCGATCTCCGCCGCGCTGGCCGCGGCCTCCTGGGCGTAGCGCAGCCCGCCGCCGATGAGCTTCTCGCCCTTGGCCGAGAGCGCCAGGTTGGTGGCCAGCGCGAGCTGGGTATCGATGTAGAGCGGCTCGCGCACCGCCCTGCGCCCGCCCAGCTCCTTGAGGCAGGCGGCGAGCATCGAGGTCGCCTCTTCGAGCCGGCCCTGATGCACCAGGATGCGCCCCTGGCCGATGATCGCCTCGGCGTGCAGCAGCCGGTCGCGCTGTTTGTCGGTGCCTTCGAGCGCCTCGCCATAGAGCGCGCCGGCCTCGTCGAAGTCGCCGAAGTACGCGTGCAGCTGAGCCAGCCGCAGCAGCACCCGCTTGCGGGCCCGGGGCTCTTCGACCTCGGCGAGCAGCGCGTCGGCCCGCCGCAGCAGCGCGTCGGCGTCGAGCACCCGCCCGCGGATCCAGAAGATCTCGGCGATCCAGGCGACGGCGAGCCCTTCGCCGAGCAGATCGCCCGCCATGCGATAGCAGCGCCACGCCTCGAAGCCGTGGTAGAGCGCCTCGTCGAGCTGGCCCTCGGCGGTGCGGATGCGCCCGAGCACCATCAACAGCCGCCCGCGGGTCGCCGTCGACAGGGCGTGGGCGCCGCGCAAGGCCTCGGTGAGGTAGAGCGCGGCGTCGTGGCCGCGGCCCTGCTGCCAGTCGTTGAGCGCCAGGGCCAGCCGCACCCGCGCCGAGCGCTCGGGCTCGTCGGCGCCGATGAACTCGGCGAGCATGTCTTCGGCCTGCTCGTGCTGCCCCGACAGCACCAGCATCGACGCCCGGCGCAGGGCCAACCCCTCGATCTGCTCGGGCGTGCCCACCCGGCGGGCGAGGTCGTCGAGCTGAGCGAAGTCCTGCTGACGCAGATCCTGATGGCCGAGCAGGGCATAGATGCGCTCGCGGCGCAGCAGCACCTGATACATCAGGCGGTCCTGCTCGTTGCGCGGCGCGCTGGCCAGCAGGCCCATGGCCTGGCTGCACAGATCGAGCGCGCCGGTGAGCTCCTGGGTCTCGAGGCAGCGGTCGATGCCGTCGAGCAGGCCGTCGAGCGCCCGCAGCGGGCGGTTGGCGAAGCCGAAGTGACCGGCGGCCAGCGAGGGGAAGGCGCTCGACCCGCTCAGCTCGCCGAAGACCTCGCCGGCGTCTTCGTGGATGGCGCGCCGCTGGTCGACGCTCATCTGCCGGTAGAGCTCGTCGCGCACCAGCGGATGCCGCGAGCGCGGCACCGGCAGGCCGAAGACCATGGCGTTGTCGACCAGCCCCCGCTCGAGCAGCTCGGAGACCGCCCGATCGCGCCCCTCGCTGCCGATGCCCCGCCGGGCGAGCATCGCGTCGAAGACCTCGGCGTCGGCGGTGTCTTCGACGACCGTCAGAATGTCGAGGACCTCTTTGGCCAACGGGGTCAAGAGCGCCCGCCGGCGGCCGACGATGCCCGACAGCTCGCCGATCTCGCCGTCGGGCAGGCGGGTGATCTCGACCCAGCCGTCGCCGTCGAGGCCGATGATGCCGTCGTAGACCAGCTGGCGGATGGCCTCGTGCAGCAGCAGCGGCGAGCTCTGGGTGCCGGCGTGCAGCCGCAGCCGGGTCTGCTCGTCGAGCTGATTGGGGGTCAGCATCGCGTCGATGAGCAGCTCGCCCTCGTTCATGTCGAAGGGCTGCAGCGGCACCTCGGTGAACGCCGGCGACCGGGTGAGGCTCGGCGGCACGCTGAAGCGGGCGTCGTAGGTCAGGAGCACCATCAGCGGCGCCACCGGGCGCACCCGCAGCAGCAGGTGGCGCAGGATGTCCCACGACGGAGCGTCCATCTCGCCGGCGTCTTCGATGACGATGAACAGCGGGCCGCGGGTCTGCTGGCGGGCCTGCAGGGAGAGCGCCTCGAAGAGCGAGACCAGCGCCCGCCGGCGGCCCACGCGCCCCGCCCGCCCCACGTCGGGCGTGCCCCAGCCCTCGGCCTCGAGCCCCAGCAGCCGCGCCTGATGCGGCGCGCCCTCGATGAGCGTCTCGCGATCGACGGGCAGGGTCGGCGCCAGATCGCTGAGCCGGTTGAGGCCGTCGCGCACCCGCTCGGCGCTGTCGCGCCCGCCCAGGGTCAGCCCGAAGGCCTCGCGCACCAGCGCGGCGATGGGCCAGCCGGGCAGGTCGAAGAGGCGCGGCACCCGCACCCGCAGCACCGACGGCGGCCCCTCGATCTGGCGCTCGACCCGATCGAGGAAGGTCGTCACCAGGGTCGACTTGCCGAAGCCGTCGGGGGCCTTGATGCCGACCACCTGGTGCCCGCCCTCGAGCGAGGTCACCACCCGCAGCCGGGCCCAGACCTGACGCAGCTCGTCGCTGCGACCCACCGGGCGCACCCGGGCGAGCTGCTCGACGAGGGCCCGGGCGCTGGGGGAGTCGGCGCGGGTGCGGCGCAGATCGTCGACCGGCTCGACGTCGCTCATCGTGCCGCCGGCGGTATCACCGGGGCTCGTGGACGACGGGCCGATGCCCGATTTCAGCCGATCGCAATAGACCGCGAGCGCCTCGCGGGTCACCGCGCGCAGGGCGCGCATCGCGTCGATGAAGTCGTCGGGGTCGACGTAGAGCCCCTGCGAACGGATGACCACCAGGTCTTCGAATTGGCAGATCGCCCGGATCACCGTCGACGGCCGCAGCCGGTCGGAGCGCCAGATGCTCGTCAGGGCGTCGTAGCCGTTGTCGAGGTGGTGCGGGTCGCGGCTCTCGGCGAACAGCGTGAAGTGCCACAGCCCCTCGCGCATGCCCATCTGCACCCGGGTGGGCTCCTCGTCGCGCACCGCGGGGTCGACCTCACGCAATGACAGCAGCAGGTCGTCGACCAGCTCGTCGAGGTGACCTTCGATATAGGAGACGAGGTTCTGCACCGGGGGCGAGAGTAACCCCCGTATCAAGGGCGGTCAACGGCGACGACGGGTCCCGTTGTCCCGGGCGGCCGATTCCTGCTACCCCTGCCACGATCGTCCGCCCATGACGCCGCGCGCGTCAGGAGCCACCGGGAGTGCCGATGAAACCCACCGTGCTCGTCGTCGACGACGACGCGTCGAACCTCGCCAGCCTGGTGCGCATCTTCGAGCGCCTCGACCTGCGGGTGCTGCCGGCCACCAGCGGCCGCGAGGCCCTCGAGACGGTGCGGACGACGCCGGTGCAGGTCATCCTCACCGATCTGATGATGCCGCACATGAGCGGCACCGAGCTGCTGGCCAACGTCAAGGACATCGCCCCCGACACCGAGGTCATCCTGATGACCGCCTACGGCACCATCGAGCGGGCGGTCGAGGCGATGCGCAAGGGGGCCTACGACTTCGTGACCAAGCCGTTCCGCCGGGCGCAGATCGAGCGGGTGGTGACCCGGGCCCTCGAGAAGGTGACCCTGCTCGCCGAGAACCGCGCGCTCAAGGCCCAGCTCGCCGACGCCCGCGAGCCCGGCGGGCGCACCGGCGGCATCATCGGCAAGGCCCCTGCCCTGCGGCGGGTGCTCGACGTCGCCCGCCAGGCGGCCCCGTCGACGGCCACCGTCCTGCTCATGGGCGAGAGCGGCACCGGCAAGGAGCTGTTCGCCCGGGCCATCCACCGGCTCTCGCCGCGCTCGGAGGCGCCGTTTCTGGCGGTGAACTGCGGCGCGCTGCCCGAGAGCATCATCGAAGCCGAGCTGTTCGGCGCCGAGAAGGGGGCCTACACCGGGGCCCACACCACCCGCGACGGCCGCTTCAGCCGGGCCCACGGCGGCACGCTCTTCCTCGACGAGATCGGCGAGCTCGCGCCGCACGTGCAGGTCAAGCTGCTGCGGGTGCTGCAATCGGGGGAGTTCGAGCGCGTCGGCGGGCACCAGACCCTGCACGCCGACTGCCGGATCATCGCCGCGACCAACCTCGATCTGGCCGCGGCGGTGCAGAGCGGCGACTTCCGCGAAGATCTCTACTACCGGCTCAACGTCATCCCGATCACCCTGCCCCCGCTGCGGGCCCGGCCCGACGACGTGCCCCTGCTCGCCGACCACTTCCTGCGGCTCTACGCCGAAAAGCACCACAAGGCGGTCGAAGGCCTGTCGGCCAAGGCGATCACCCGGCTGGTGGACTATGTCTGGCCGGGCAACGTGCGCGAGTTGGAGAACACCATCGAGCGCTGTGTCGTGCTGTCCAGGGCGCCGGTGATCGACGAGGACGACCTGCCCGAGACCATCGTGCGCCACGACCGGGCGGCACAGCAGCTGATGATCCCGCTGGGCACGCCGCTCGAGGAGATCGAGCGGCGGGTCATCCGCGAGACCCTGCGCTTCACCGACGGCGACAAGAAGCGCGCGGCGCAGCTGCTCGGCATCGCGACGCGCACCATCTACCGCAAGATCGACAGCTGATGTGTGTGCCGTGCTCGTCTTCGGCACCCCGGCTTCGCCGGGGCGGGATCTGCGGTCGATGCTCGCGCTCGCTGCGCTCGCACTCCGCTCTCCCTCCGACCCGTCCGCGCCAGCGCGGATGCCTTCGCTGCGCTCGGCGGCTCGCTGACGCTCGCGTGTTCCGGCCTTCGGCCGTCACGTCTCGCGCTGAGCGCTCGACTGCCTCCGGCTGAGGTCGGCTCGAAAGTCGGACTGACACTGCCGCCCAGGCTCGGCCTGACAAAATGACAGGACCGACACCGCGCCCGCATGCCGATTGACAAAATGGCACGCCGGAATGCACACCGCGGTGACGCGAATTGTGCAGCGCGTCCGGCCCGCGGGCTCATCGGCCCCGACCGGTCACCCGGTACGATTCTTGCTCAAGGGAGACAACCGGAGCCTCGTGCCCGCCCGAGCGGCGGGTGGTGGGGCGGTCGAGACGACGCGTGGCGAACGCCGCGCCGGCCGACGGACGCGTGATGGAGAGCTTGGTCAAACGATACTTCTGGGTGGTCAACCTGGCCCTGCTCGCCATATTGGCGCTGCTGGCGGCCAAGGCGCTCAACAACCACCTCGCCGGGCGCATCGCGGGGCTGCCCACGGGCATCGCCGCGCCCGAAGAGGTCAAGGCGAGCGCCGCCGACCGCCGCCGGGCCGAGGAGTGGGCGCAGTCGATCATCAACCGCAACCTCTTCAACTCCGACCCGCCGGAGCCCGAAGAGGCGCTGCCCGAAGACCCCATCGCCGAAGTCGAGCCCGAGATCGACCCCAACAAGATCCCCGGACCGCCGCCCGACCCCTGCGACAAGAGCGAGGCGGGCATCTCGCTGATCGCCACCATGGAGGCCGACCCGGCCGACTGGTCGATGGCCGCCGTCGAGACCGGCGATGGCGACCGCATCGTGCGCATCGGCCAGACCATCGAAGAGAAGCAGGTCATGGCCATCTACCGCACCCGGCTGGTCCTGGCGGGCAGCGGCAAGTTCGAGTGCGTCGAGATCGGCGAGAAGAAGACCCGCAAGCGCCCCTCGCGGCGGCCGACCGCGTCCCGCGGAGGCAAGGCCGACAGCAGCATCAAGGACGGGGTCACCAAGACCGGGAAGAACACCTACCAGATCGATCGGGCGATGCTCAACGAGCAGCTCGAAGACCTCGGCAAGCTCTCCCGGCAGGCCCGCGTCATCCCGCACTACCGCGACGGCAAGCCCCAGGGCTTCAAGATCGTGGGCGTGCGGCCCGGCAGCCTCTACAGCCACATCGGCGTCCGCTCGGGCGACGTGCTCAAGTCGGTCAACGGTGAGGAAGTCACCAGCCCGACCAAAGCCCTCGAGCTCTACGAGCAGCTCAAGAACTCCGACAACGTGACCCTGGAAGTCGAGCGGCGCGGCCGCCTGACCAACCTCGAGTACGATATCAAATGAACGCACTCGTCGAAGCCACCGCCCGTCGCCGTCTGCTGCTGCTCGCCATCGCCTTCGGGTTGATCGCGCCGCCGGCCTTCGCCCAGCAGATCCCCGACAAGCCGACGGTCAAGAAGCCGGCCCGCGGGGCGCTGCCCGCGCCCCCCCGGGTCAACCTGCCCGCCAAGCCCCTGCGCAAGGGCAAGGACGACGACGCACCGTCGGCCGGCGGCAAGAGCAAGCGCGGCGTGCCCCCGCGCTCCGCCACCAGCCGGCGCGCGCCGCCGGGGGTGACCCCGGCCAGCGAGAAGAAGGCGCTGCCCAAGTGGCAGACCGAGGGGGCCAGCGAGGAGGACAAGGGCGAGCCGACCCTCAGCGCCGACTTCATCAAGAACTGCGCCCGGCTCAAGCCGGGGGTGAAGGTCAACCTCGACATCTACGACGAAGAGCTCGAGGCGGTGGTCAAGCTCATCGCCTGCATGACCGGCCAGAACATCATCCTGGCCAAGAGCCTCAAGTCGAAGAAGATCACCATCTACAGCCCGCGCAAGGTGACCTCGCGCGAGGCGTATCGGGCCTTCCTCACCGCGCTCGAGGCCAACGGCTTCACCATCTCGAAGCAGGGCAAGTTCCTGCGCATCATCGAGATCAAGGACTACGCCCGCAGCTCGGATCCCATCCTCACCGAGGAGCGGTCGCTGCCCAACGAAGACCGCATGATCACCCAGATCGTGCAGCTCAAGCACATCGACGCCGCCGAGATGAACGACGTGATGAGCAACCTCACGTCGTCCCACGCCTCGGTCATCGTCTATCAGCCGACCAACTCGCTGATCATCACCGAGCTGTCGAGCAACCTGCGCCGGCTCAAGACGCTCATCGACCAGCTCGACGTGCCCGGCGGCCAGGAGGAGCTCTGGGTCTACCAGGTGCTCAACGCCGACGCGGCCGACATCGCCGGCAAGATCACCGAGATCTTCGAGCAGGAGAGCGCCGGCTCGGCGCCCAAGGCCAAGCCCCGCGCGGGCAGCAAGACCAAGCGCGGCAAGGCCGCGGCCACCGCGACGAGCAGCCAGGTCGGCGACAGCGAGCTCGACGCCAAGGTCGGCAAGGTGATGGCCGACGAGCGCACCAACCGGCTGCTGATCGTCGCCACCCGGCGCAGCTACCGCAAGATCAAGGCGCTCATCCAGAAGCTCGACATCGCCATCCCCGGCGACGGGCAGATCCACATCATCCAGCTCAACCACGCCAAGGCCAGCGAGCTGTCGAGCGTGCTGTCCAACCTCAGCAGCGAAGCCGCCAACCGGCGCAACAGCTCGGCCAACCGCCGCTCGACCGCGCGGCGCTCGTCGAGCGGCGGCTCGTCGGCGGCCGGTGGCAGCTCGGCCGCGCTCTTCGAGGGCGAGGTGAGCATCACCGCCGACGAGGCGACCAACTCGATGGTGATCACCGCCAGCCTCAAGGACTTCCTCGCGCTCAAGCGGGTCGTCGACGAGCTCGATCAGCCGCGGCGGCAGGTCTTCATCGAGGCGGTCATCATGGAGGTCACGATCAACAGCAACCGCGAGTTCGGGGTCAACCTGCACGCCCTGGCCAGCGGGCCGGACGTCTCCGGCGAGGGCACCAGCGTCGCCATCAACAGCCAGACCCGCGACCCCAGCTCGCTCAGCTTCCTGCAGAGCCTCGGCGACCTGAACGGCATCGGCCTGTCGACCGACCTGCGCTTCACCGGGCTCGACATCCCGCCGGTCGCCGTATTGCTGCACGCCGTCGCGCGCACCAACGACATCAACGTGCTGAGCACGCCGCACCTGCTCACGACCGACAACGAAGAAGCCGAGATCGTCATCGGCACCAACATCCCGATCGTGCAGGGCTCGTCGGTGAGCAGCGGGTTCAACAGCGTGCTCAGCAACCCCGCGTTGCAGGGCGCCGCCTCGGCGGCGGGCATCGACACCAGCGCCTTCGGCAACCTCGGCACCGGCGTGGGCTACGTGCCCAACATCACCCGGGAAGACGTCGCGCTGACGCTGCGGCTGACGCCCCGGATCAACGCCGAGAACTCGGTGACCCTGGAGATCGACCAGGAGATCGAAGAGGTCATCGAAGGCAGCGACACCGAGTTCGGCCCCAACTTCACCAAGCGCCAGGTCAAGACGACGGTGGTCGTCGACGACCAGAGCACCGTCGTCATCGGCGGGCTGCAGAAGAACAAGCAGACCACCGCCGACAACGGCATCCCCATCCTCAGCGAGATCCCGGTGCTCGGCTTCTTCTTCCGCAACAGCGTGCGCGCCAGCGAGCGGGTCAACCTGCTGCTCGTGCTGACGCCGTACGTCATCGAAGGCCCCGAAGACTTCCAGGCGATCTACCAGCGCAAGATGGAAGAGCACCGGGAGTTCGTCGCGCGCTTCCGTGAGGAGGGCGGCGAGTACGTGCTCGGGCTCGACTACGGCAAGAAGCACGGCATGCTCGAGAGCATCCACCAGAGCATCGAGAAGATCCGCGACGAAGAGGCGATGCTCGAAGAGCTGCGCCGCCGCGAGCAGGGTCCGCCGCTGCCGCAGGAGCTCGACGGCCTCGACGAGCCCGAGCCGGCCGGCGAGTCGGCGAGCGCCGAGCCCATCGAGTGGGGCGCCGACGAACCGAACCCGGACGCCGTGCCGCTGCGCCCGGTGCCCGAGGCCCTCACCGCGGTCGACGGCGAGGTGGAGGACCAGCCGTGAACTTCGAGCAGCGCCTCGTCACCGCCCTCGTCGATCAGGGCCTGACCGACGACCAGATCGTGCGGGCCCGGGAGATGGCCGACGAGCGGGGGGTCAAGCTGACCGACGCGCTGGTGCACCTGCAGATGGTCGACCCCGGCGTGCTCTCGCGCACCACCGCCGAGCAGCTCGGCGTGGAGTACCTCGAGACCGTCGAGATCGACGACATCGTCGTCGATCTGTCCGCCGACCTGCCGGTGAGCTTCGCCAAGGGCTACAAGATCCTGCCGCTGTGGGAGCGCGACGGCTTCATCCAGGTCGCCGTGGCCGATCCGATGGACCTCGGGCAGCTCGACGCGCTGCGCATGAACTTCGACCGTCCGCTCGAGCCGGTGGCGATGCCCGAAGGCCCGCTGATGGACGCGATCAACGTGATCTTCGACCGCCGGGCGGCGGCCGATCAGGTCATGAGCGACATCGCCGACGAGCAGGTGATCTCCAGCGAAGAGGACATCGCCCAGATCGACATCTCGGACGCCGACGCCGACGACGAGGCGCCGATCATCCGGCTGGTCAACGCGATCCTCAACCAGGCGCTCAAGGAGCGCGCGTCCGACATCCACATCGAGCCCTTCGAGCGCCACATCGCGGTGCGCTTCCGGGTCGACGGCGTGCTGCACGAGAAGCTGCAGCCGCCCAAGCGCTTCCACTCGTCGATCTCGAGCCGGCTGAAGGTCATGGCCGGCCTCGACATCGCCGAGAAGCGCATCCCGCAGGACGGCCGCATCAAGATCAAGGTCTCGGGCAAGGAGATCGACATCCGCCTGTCGACCCTGCCCACCAGCTTCGGCGAGCGCATCGTGATGCGCCTGCTCGACAAGACCGCCGTGCTCAAGGATCTCTCGACCATCGGCATGGCCGGCGACGTCCTGCGCGACATCAACCAGCTCATCCTGTCGAGCTACGGCATCATCCTGGTCACCGGGCCCACCGGCTCGGGCAAGACGACCTCGCTGTACGCCAGCCTGGCCAAGATCAACAGCCCGGTGCGCAACATCATCACCGTCGAAGACCCGGTCGAGTACCAGATCGGCGGCATCGGCCAGGTGCAGGTCAATACCAAGGTCGGCCTGACCTTCGCCGCCGGGCTGCGCTCGATCCTGCGTCAGGACCCCGACGTGGTGATGATCGGTGAGATCCGCGACGGCGAGACCGCCGAGATCGCCATCCAGGCCTCGCTGACCGGCCACCTCGTCTTCAGCACGCTGCACACCAACGACGCCGCCAGCGCGGTGACCCGGCTGGCGGACATGGGCGTCGAGCCCTACCTGGTCTCGTCGTCGGTCATCGGCATGATGGCCCAGCGCCTCGTGCGGACGCTGTGCGACGCCTGCAAGCGCCCGGTGGTGCCCACCGAGTCCGAGCTCGAGCAGCTCAGCCTCACCCGCGACGACCTTGTGCGCGAGACCCAGGGGGGCCACGTCTTCGAAGCGGTGGGCTGCCAGGAGTGCCTCGACAACGGCTACCGCGGCCGGACGGGCATCTACGAGCTGCTCGTCGTCGACGACGACATCCGCCAGCTCATCATGCAGAACCAGCCCAGCAGCATCATCAAGAAGAAGGCCATCCGCAAAGGCATGCGCACCCTGCGCGACGACGGCGCGCTGAAGGTCATGCGCGGCGAGACGAGCATCGCCGAGGTGCTGCGGGTCACCCAGGACGACCTGCTCGATCTCGAGGGGGGCTGACCGGTGCCCGCGTTCGAATTCTACGGCATCGACAAGAGCGGCAAAGACGTCAAGGGCGTGCGCGACGCCGACAGCGAGAAGGCGCTGCGCAGCCTGCTCAAGCGCGAGGGCATCTTCCTCACCCGCGTGGGCAAGGGCCCGCGCAAGGGGCAGAGCCTGCTGTCGACCGAGGTCGACCTCGCCCAGTACTTCGAGCGCATCAAGCCCACCGACATCTCGATCTTCGTGCGCCAGCTCGCCACGTTGACCAAGGCCGGCATCCCGCTCGTCGAGGCGCTGTCGGCCACCGCCGACCAGACCGAGAAGCCCAAGCTGCGCAAAGTGCTCGTCCAGATCAAACAGGACGTCAGCGAAGGCGCCAGCCTGGCCCAGGCGGTCAAGAAGCACGACCAGGTCTTCAGCCCGATCTTCCCCAACATGATCCGAGCCGGCGAGGCCTCGGGCACGCTCGACTCGGTGCTGCTGCAGCTCGCCGAGTTCACCGAGGCCTCGGTCAAGCTGCGCCAGAAGATCACCAGCGCGATGATGTACCCGGTGATCATGGTCGGCATCGGCGGCCTGATCCTGTTGGGGCTGTTCATCTACGTCATCCCGCAGATCACCCAGATCTTCGAAGACACCGGCGCCGACCTGCCCTTCCTCACGACCATGCTCATCGGCTTCAGCCACATCCTGCGGGACTTCTGGTGGCTGATGATGCTGTTGGGCGTGGGCACGGTGTGGGGCTTCCGCCGCTGGAAGCGCACCAAGGACGGCACCGAGAAGTTCGACCGCTTCACCCTCAAGGTGCCCATATTCGGCGCGCTGGTGCTGATGATCGGCGCCAGCCGCTTCACCCGCACCCTGTCGACCCTGCTGCGCTCGGGGGTGCCGCTGCTCACCGCGCTCGACATCACCAAGAACGTGCTCGGCAATACCGTGCTCATCAAGGTGATCGACGAGGCGCGGATCATGGTCAAGGAGGGCGGCAACCTCGCCCAGCCGCTCAAGGCCAGCGGCCGGTTCCCGCCGATGGTGACCCACATGATCGCCGTCGGCGAGCGCTCCGGCGCGCTCGAAGAGATGCTGACCGTCGTCTCCGAGGCCTACGAGTCGCAGGTCGAGAGCCGGGTCGCCGGCCTGACCAGCCTGCTCGAGCCGGTGATGATCGTCGGCATGGGCATCACCATCGCGATCATCGTGTTCGCCGTATTGATGCCGATTCTGCAGCTCAACGAATTCGTCCAGTGAGGCCCGGCCCGCTGCGACCACAGCCAGAGACCGGGGGCCGCGCCCCCAAGACGAGGAGAGACGCCATGCGCCGCCGCCACAACCTCAGCCGCCGCGTCGCCGCCGCCCGCCAGGGCGAGCGCGGCATGACCCTGCTCGAGATCATGATCGTCATCGCGATCCTCGGCATGCTCGCCGGGGTCATCGTCGTCGCGGTGATGAACCAGCTCGACAACGCCAAGATCAAGGCGACCCAGCTCAAGATCGGCAACGTCAAGAGCGCGGTGAACACCTTCTACGCCACCGTCGGCCAGTACCCGACCCAGAGCGAAGGCTTCCGCATCCTGCTCAACCCGCCCGACGGCCTCAAGCCGATGCTCGAGGGCGAGCCCAAGGACGAGTGGGGCAACGCGCTGATGTACTTCAACCCGCCCAAGCAGGGCAACGCGCCGTTCGAGATCCGCAGCAAGGGCGCCGACGGCCAGGAAGGCACCGACGACGACCTGAGCAGCATCAAGCGCACCAACTGACGGCGGATGAGGGTCCACGGCGATGAAGCGGCATGCACCACAGCGGGATGAGCGCGGGCTGACAGCGGTCGGCGTCGCGTTCCTGCTCGTGGTCGGCGCGCTCTTCGTCTTCGTGGGCTACGCCGCGGTGGTGAACCAGACCTGCGGCAGCAAGATCAAGCCGACCCAGCGCAAGATCAGCAACGTCAAGAGCGCGGTGAACACCTTCTACGCCATCGTCGGCCGATACCCGACGCAGTGGGAAGGATTTCTCCCGCTGCTGCATCCGCCCGACGGCCTCAAGCCGATGCTCGAAACGCTGCCGCGGGACGACTGGGGCAATGTGCTGCTGTATCTCTCGCCGCCTCTCGCGAGCCACGTGCCCTTCGAGATCCGCAGCGCCGGCGCCGACGGCGTCTGGTTCACCGATGACGATCTGAGCAGCGTCCGCCGCGACCGCCCGACCTCCGGGGAGTGAAACCACGACGCCATGAGCCGCAGAAGACCACCACGACGATTCGCAGCGCAGCGGGGCTTGACCCTGCTGGAGCTGATCATCGTCATGGCCATCTTCATCATGCTGCTCGGCCTCGGCGCCAGCGGGCTCAACAACCTCTCGTCGACCCAGCTGCGCACCCAGACCAACCGCATGGCCGCGGCGCTGCGCCACGCCTACAGCCGCACGGTCGCCACCGGGCTGTACATGCGCATGGTGCTCGACTTCGAAGCCGACGCGTACTCGGTCGAGGCCTCGGCCATCCCGGTGTTCATCTTCCGCGAAGAGGACGCCCGCTGGCGGGCGGCCATGGAAGCCCAGCGGGACAAGGACGTCGAAGAAGGGGTGGCGATCATCGACACCCGGGCCGACTTCAAGGTCGACAACGTCATCCCCAAGATCACCATGGAGAAGGGCATCCAGATCGACAGCGTGCTCATCGCCGGGGACGACGACCCGGTCAACGGCGGGCAGGCGTCGATCCACTTCTTCCCCAACGGCTTCGTCGAGCCGGCGATGATCTACATCTCCGACGGCGACGAAGAGTTCCGCACCCTGATCATCAGCCCGATGACCGGCAAGGTGACCCACCTCGCCGGCAAGGTCGACCCGGGGCGCGACTTCGGCGAGCCGGACAAGGTCGAGGAGGAAGGCCGATGACGCGCCCCTCCCCCACCCCGCGTTCGCCCGCGCGCGACCGCCAGCGCGGCTTCACGCTGCTCGAGGTCATGATCGCCATGGCGCTGCTCGTCGTGGCCCTCGCCGCGCTCATCGGCCACGAGGCCGTCGCGGTGCAGATGAGCCACTACAGCAACCGCGCCAGCCAGGCCGCGCTGCTCGCGCAGGGCAAGCTGCTCGACGTCGAGCACACCCTCAAGGTCGACAACATGGAGGCCTTCGACGACTGCGAAGAGGGCGATTTCATCTCCGAGGGCTACCGCGAGTTCAAGTGGAAGGCCTGCGCCTACAAGGTGGAGTTCCCCGACGGGGCCGCCGAGGCGCTCACCGAAGACCTGATGGGCATGGTCGGCGGGCTGGGCATCCCCGGGCTCGACCCCAAGGCGCTCGCCGGCCCCGGCGGGGCTCAGGCCGCCGGGGCAGCGGCGATGGCCGCGGGCGCCGGCGGCGGCCAGGCCGCGCGGGTGATGGGTCAGGTGCAGATGGCCATCGGCGCGGTGCCGATGTTCATCCAGCAGCTCGAAGACAAGGTGCGCAAGGTCAAGCTCGAGATCCGCTGGCGCGACGCCATCGAAGACCGGGTGCTGCTCATCGAGCGCTTCGTCACCACGCTCGGCGCCGATCCGAGCAACGAGCCGCCGCCGCCCGACGGCTCGGCCGAGCAGGTCCCGTTGGTGCCATGATGCGGCGGGTATACACCATACGCGCCCGGCGCGCGCGGGGCTTCACCCTGGTCGAGGTGATGATCGCCATCGCGCTGCTGGCGCTGGTCAGCACCGCGCTGGTCACCGCGTTCACCACCTCGTTCGAGACCAAGAGCCGGGTGACGGCGGTCAACGAGCGCTACCACGAAGGCCGGCAGACGCTGACCCGCATGGCCCGCGAACTGCGCATGGCCTTCCTGCGCCCCGAGGTGCCCGAAGAGCTGCGCGAAGAAGACCCGATGATGCTCACCCGCTTCGAGGGGCGGGAAGACCAGCTGCACTTCGCGACCACGGCTCACCTGCGCATCCACGCCGGCTCGAAGGAGTCCGACCAGAGCGAGGTGGCCTACTACCTCGGCCGCAGCGACCGCGACAGCGGCTTCGAGGGGCGCACCCTCTTCCGCCGCGAGTCGAAGCGGGTCGACAACCGCCCCGAGCGCGGCGGCTACATCTACCCGGTCGTCAGCGGGGTCAAAGAGTTCAAGATCGAATACTGGGAAGACAACGGCACCGGCAGCGACAACTGGCGCCGCACATGGAACAGCCACGATGACCCCAAGGAGCCGCTGCTGCCGGCCCGGGTGCGCATCACCCTCGAGCTCGAGAGCCCGATCGACGGCGGCCCGCCCATCCGCTTCGTGACCCAGGCCGCGCCCCAGCTGCGGCGCCCGATCACCGCCATCGAAGAGTTCCAGCCCTTCGACTCGGGCAACCCCCTGGGCAACGACAAGGCCCGGGAGAACCTCAAGAACCAGCTCGACCAGATCGGCAACTTGGGCGGCGGCGGCCTGCCCGGCAACGGCGGCTTGCCCGGCGGCAACGCGCTGGGCGGCGGAGGCTCGGGGCTCAACCTGGGCGCGCCGGCGAGGGGCTCCAAGTGAGCGCCCTGCCCCAGAGCCGCCGCGGCCGCGGCCGCGGCCGTCGGCAGAGCGCCGGCGTGGCGCTGCTGATGGTCATCGCCTCGATCACCATCCTGGCGCTGGTGCTGCTCGAGTTCAGCGGATCGGCCCGCACCCACCTCAGCGCGGGCACCAACATCCGCGACGACATCCGGGCGCAGACCGCCGCCGACACCGCGATGGTGCTCACCCGGGCCTGCCTCGACCCGACCGCGTGGGGCCCGGCGGCCAGCATGCAGAGCAAGCTCGACCTCGAGAAGCTGTGCGACATGATGCTGAAGATCTTCACCGAGGGCCGCCTCGACCTGCCCATCGGCGGGCTGTCGATGGAGCTCGAGGGCCTCGAAGGCACCGGCATGGAGAAAGGGGTCATCGAGCACTTCGAACTGCGCCCCGAGGCGTCGTTCATCGGCCTCGCCGGCCTGCTCTGCCCCGGCCAGCGCAACGGCTGCGAGGTGCAGCGCTCGACGGTGCGCATGATGCGCACGGTGCTGTGCAACCCGCGCATCAACTACATCTTCGAGCGCGAGCAGGCCGACGGCAAGGCGTATACCCGGGCCGACATCATCGCCAACATCATCGACTGGATGGACCCCGACGACAGCCGGGTGCAGGTCGACATCTTCACCGGCCGGGTCGCCGACGACCTCGGCGAAGGCGAAGACAGCTACTATCGCGACGTGCAGGGCGACCGCTATCGCAGCAAAGACGCCCCGATGGACAGCATCGAAGAGCTGCGGCTCATCCGCGGCATCAACGACGAGCTGTTCTTCTTCCTGCAGAACCGGGTCAGCGTGCACGCCTCGGGCAAGATCGACTTCAACACCGCCTCGGCGGCGACGATCGCGACGATCCTCAAGTCGATGAACAACCGGCTGACCCTGCTCGACGGCAACTCGGGCGACGAGTGCGCCGACAACAGCGACGAGCGCTACGCGGTCGAGGCCCAGATCGAGCGCTACGCGCAGCTCGTCGTCGAGGCGCGCAACATGAAGAGCGCCTTCGCCATGCTCGGCAACGCGGTCAAGAGCGCGCAGAACGCGCAGCAGCTCATCGCCGATCCGGTCAAGGTCATCCAGCCCTACATCATGCTGCAGAGCAACCAGCCCGACCCCACCATGGCGGCGCTGCTGTATCTCGAGCGCAAGGGCTGGACGCTGCAGGACTATACGATGGCCCAGCAATTCGGCGCGGCGGCGTCGGGCGGCTTCGCCGCGCTGGTCAAGACCGAGAGCAATCTGTATCGATTGCGGGCCCGCGCGCGGGTCGGCAACATCACCCGCACCGTCTTCGCGGTGCTCAAGCGTGACGGCAAGATCATCCGCACGCTGTACTACCGGGAGGAGTGATGGCGACCAAGATCGTCGGCCTCGATCTCGGCACCCACACCGTCAAGGTGTGCGAACTGGTGACCACATTCCGCAACTTCGAGCTCGTCGGCTTCGGCCACGAGCCGGTGGGTGCGGTGGACGAGGCCCCCGACTTCGAGGCCCTCGCCGCCGCCGCCCATCGCCTGCTCGAGCGGCGGGGCCTCCTCGGTGAGACCCTGATGTGCGCCGTGCCCCCGGGCATGTGTGCGACCACCAGCCTCGACCTGCCGTTCGACCAGCCCAAGAAGATCGAAGCCGTGCTGCCGATGCAGCTCGACGATCTCATCCCCGTCCCGGTGGACGACGTGGTCTACGACTACCAGATCACCGAACGCCGGGAAGACGGCGGCGCGCGGGTGCTGGTGGCCTATGTGCGCCGGGACCGCTTCGCCGAGCTGCTCGCCGCCCTCGAGGCGGCGGGCATCGACCCCAAGGTCGTCGGCATCGGGCCTTTGACCACCTTCAACCTCTACGACCACGCGGTCGGCGCCGAGGCCCACGCCCCGGTGGCCATGCTCGACCTGGGGCACGGCCACAGCGAGCTGTCGGTCTACGACGGCGGCGAACCGCGGGTGGTGCGCGACATCCCCGGCGGCGGGCGCGACGTCACCATGGCGCTGGCGCAGGCGTTTCACGTCGAGCCCGACCAGGCCGAGCGCGGCAAGCTGCAGGAGGGCTTCGTCGCTCCGGCCAGCTTCGTGCCGCAGGACGTCGACCCGGCCACCGGCGCCTCGCGCCAGAAGCTGGTCGCCGACGCCTGCCGCGGCGCGCTGCGCGGGCTGGTGCGCGAGGTGCGGCGCTCGTTCGTGGCCCACGAGATGGCCGCCGGCCGTGCCGTCGAGCGGATCTACCTCACCGGCGGGGCCAGCCTGCTGCGCGGGCTGCCCGAGTACCTCGAGCACGAGCTGAAGATCCCGGTCATCGCGCTCGACCCGCTCAAGACCGGCTTCAACAAGCTGCCCGCCGGCGGCGAGGCGGTGCGCCCGTTCATCGCCAAGGCCATGGCCCTCTCGCTGCGGGCCTTCACCCGCACCCACCAGAGCCAGGTCAACTTCCGCAAGGGCGACTTCGCCTACACCGGCGACTTCGGCTTCCTGCAGGGGCGCATCATCACCCTCGCCGTCGCCGCGCTGTTGATGATCATGCTCGGCTCGCTGGTGGCGCTGACCAAGAAGCAGCAGCTCGAGGCCGAGTACGCCGCCATCCGGGCCCGGGCCGCCGCGCTCAGCGTGCCGATCCTGGGCTACGAAGACGACGACGTGCAGCTGCTCTACGACACCGTGATGGTCACCGACCGCAAGAAGCAGGCGGGCATCCCCGACTACGACGCGCTGCAGATGCTGGCCCAGGTCTCCGACAAGATCCCGTTCGACCTGGTCGTCGACCTCGACACCGTCGACATCGACGTCGAGAACAAGCGCATGCAGCTCGGCGGCAAGACCGGATCGGGCGGCGACGTCGAGCGCATCGTCGAAGCGCTGCGGGCCACCGACTGCTTCAAGGGCGAGATCAACAAAGAGCGGGTGGAGAAGTCGGTCGACGACCGCACGAAGTTCCGCCTCTCCGCCACCGCCACCTGCATCTGAGGAGGAGCTGAGACATGGCCGAAAAGAGCCGCATGCAGAGCCTCTTCGACGCCTTCGACCGCCTCTCGGGGCGGGAGAAGGTCATGGTCGGCGGGCTGGTCGGCGCGTTCATGCTGACCGTGCTGAGCATCATCTGGCTGGTCTTCTCCAGCCAGATCAACGCCCTCGAAGAGCGCAACCAGAACGCCCGCGAGGCGATGAGCGAGGTGATGGCCCTCAAGGACACCTACCTCGCCCAGAAGGCCAAGCTCGACGCCAAGAAGTCGCTGCTCGACAACAACGACATCAAGCTGGTGCGCCTCATGGAGAACGAGGCCAAGCGCCAGGGCATCGAGATCGACGACTTCAAGGAAGACAAGCGCTACATCACCGAGAATCACCGGCGGGCGCGCCCGCAGGGGGACGGTGACGCGCCGCCGCCCAAGATCCGCGACCTCGTCGAGGTCAGCCAGACCGTCACCATGCGCCGTATCTCGCTCGAGCAGCTGAGCAACTTCCTCGCCGCGCTGCAGCGGCGGCCGGAGCCGGTGCGGGTGACCGACCTCAACGTCAGCACCCTCACCAGCGACCGCCAGGTGCTGCGGGTGGTCAAGGTCAAGGTCTCGACCTACCGCAACGAAGAGGTGAAGCTCTGATGCCTGCCAAGCTCAAAGCCGCGCTCAAGGGCGTGGGCTACGCCGCGTTCTTCTTCGTCGCGCTGCTCTTCTTCGTCTACATGACCCTGCCGCTCGACGCGCTCGAGTCGTACATGGTGCGCAAGGCGTCGGACGAATACGGCGCCGACCTCGAGATCACCGAGATGTCGATGTGGGGCCTGTCGGGGCTCGAGATGCAGGGGGTCACCATCACCCCGCGCCCCACCCCCGAAGAGATCACCGAGATCCGCGAAGCCCGCGCCGCCCGCGCGGCGTGGCAGGCGCGCCAGAAGGCCGAAGCCGAGGCCGAAGAGCTGCCGCCGGGCATCCCGCCCAAGCCCGGCGCGCCGCCGGCCAAGGGCCCCGATGGCAAGCCCGGCGCCGACGCCAAGGGCCCCGACGCCAAGGGCCCCGACGCCAAGGGCGCGCCGCCCGGCATGCCCGCCAAGGCCGACGCCAAGGTCGAGAAGAAAGACGACAAGCCGCCGCCGGTGCCCGCCGGCCCGCAGCCGCTGCACGTCGACGCCCTGCGGGCCCGGGTGGGCCTCGGCAAGCTGCTCAGCGACCTGATGGACGGCAAGCTGCTCAACGAAGACGCCGAGGCCGAGCTCGACGCGCAGCTGCTCGGCGGCGCCATCGACGCCCGGGTCGAGAAGAACAGCGAGACGACCCACCTCGTGGCCAACTTCCAGGGCCTCGACCTGCAGCAGCTCACCGTGCTGCGCAACCTGCTGCCGCTGCCGGTGCTCGGCGGCTTCGACGGCGAGATCGACGTCGAGATCCCCACCGACGACAAGGGCAACTTCCGACTGGCGAGCACCGCCGGCTTCCTCAGCCTCTCGCTGTCGAACGCCGTGCTCGGCCCCGGCCGCATCGAGAGCGACGAGCTGCGCAACTTCGGCGGCTTCTTCGACGTGCCCCGGCTGACGTTGGCCCAGTTCGGCGGCAAGATCACCTTCGAGCGGCGGCGGGCGAACTTCGAAGACTTCGCGTTTCGCGGCAAAGACCTCGAAGGCGACCTGACCGGCTACGTGCAGCTCGCCAACAAGCTCGAGCGCTTCAACCCGCGGGCCTACCTGCGCTTCAAGTTCGCCGAGGACTTCCTCGAGCGGGAGAAGGGCATCGGCGTGCTGATGCGCACCGTGCCCCAGATCAAGCGCGGCACCGGCGGCGACGGCTTCACCGGCTTCGCGGTGAGCGTCAAGACCGACCCCAAGACCCGCAAGAAGGCGCTGTCGTGGCGCCCCACCCCGCGCAACCCGTACGGCGGCCGGACCAGCCCGCGCCCCGCGGCGGGCAAGGGCGCGACCAAGCCCAGCGTGCGCGGCGGCCGCGACGCCCTGCGCGACCGCAAGACCAGCCGCCGCGCCCGCACCCGGACCCGCCCGCCGGCGACGAAGACCCCGCGATTGCCCAAGCGTGAGCCGAGCACCGCCCGCAAGGCCGTCGAGCCCATCGAGGTCGATCCGCCCGAAGACGACGTCGACCCGGATACGATCGACGACGAAGAAGAGGGCATGGAAGGCGAAGAGGAGAGCGAAGACGGCGCCGACCAGGAAGGCACCGAAGACGGCAAGGGCGGCGAAGGCGGCGGGGGCGGCGACGACGAGGGCGGCGAAGGCGAGGAAGAGACCGAGTAGTCCCCGCGCCCGGCCCGTCAGGGCCCGTCGACCAGCGCCCGCACCAACCGCCCGTCCAACGGCTGTCCGTCCGCGTGGGGCGGCGGCGCGATGCCCAGCAGGTGGCACACCAGCGGCACCACATCCACCGCCCGCAGCGCGTCGACCTTCGCCCCCCGCGCGACCCCCGGACCCCACGCCCGGAAGACCGCGCCCATCTCGGGCATCTGCGGGTCGTGCCCGTGGTGCCCCAGGCTCTCGGCCGACAGATCGCGCGACACCTCGGCCTGCTTCTCGGAGAACCGCCAGCCGCGATCGGCGACCAGCACGAAGTCGCCGGTGCGCGTCGGGTGGCGATAGCGCCACTCGGCGGACAGCGTCTCGGGGGTGTACAGCGCGCTGTGCGGCATCGCCTCGAGCGCCGCGCGGGCCTGCTCGGGGTCGGCCCCGTCCAAGTAGACATTGACCACCACGCCGCTCGTCGCGGTGCGCGCCTCGACCCCGGCGGCCTTCAGCGCCGGCACCGCGTTGAGCCCGCCCACCGTCGGCAGCATGCCGTGGTCGGCCACGACGATCAGGTTCACCGCCCACCCCCCGGCCGCGGCCGTATCGATCGCGGCCAGCAGGCGCCCGATCAAGGCGTCCTTCTCGACCACGCAGGCGGTGACCTCGGCCGAGTCGGGCCCGTGCTCGTGGCCCGCCTTGTCGCAGCCGCCCAGGTACGACATCACCAGCCCCGGCCGCTCGGCCGGCGGACCCTTCAGCCAGCCGATGATGGCCTCGACCTTGGTCGCGTCGGTGGTCCCGGGGTCGAACGCGCGCCAGAACGCCGTCTCGGTGCCCTGCCACGGGCCCTCGCTGCCCACCCAGTGATAGACGTGGGTCCGGATGCCCTGCCGGGTCGCGTGGGCCCACACCGGCATCGCGTCGTACCAATGCGCGCCGTTCTCGTAGGCGAAGCCGCCCTTCTGCCGATCGATGAAGCGGTTGTTGATGATGCCGTGGCGCTGCGCGACCACGCCGGTGGCCAGGGTGGCGTGCCCGGGGAAGGTCTGTGAGGGCCACGGCGGGATCAGACGCCCGGCGGACGCGCCCTCGGCGGCGAGGCGATCAAGAGCCGGCGTCTCGGCCCGCGCGGGGTAGTCGTGGCGGAAGCCGTCGAGGGACAGCACGATCACCGTGCGCCCGGCGGGGGCCTCGGCGACCGGCTCGGGCATCGGCGCAGGCCCCCCGCAGGCGACGAGCAGCGCAGCGAATACGCCGAGCAGAGCCAGCGGGGCGGTCGGACGGGCGAGACGGTGCATGGGGACCTCCGAGGCCGGCCATCGGCAAGCGATCGACCCGCGAATCGGCCCCGTTGTCAACGCGGTCGTGTGGGGGCAACGCCGAGCGACCCCCGGCGCCGGCCCGCGCCCCGAGGGTTTCGTCGGCCGAGTCGCGCCGCCGGGCGCCCGCGCATCCGGCCCGCCAGCGCCGGGACCACCGACAGCGTCTCCGCGGTGAGGACAACGGCGGCCGAGTCGCGCCGCCGGCCCCCATTCGGCGTCTCTTCGGCCGTCGGCCCCCCTCGACCGGCCCCCTCGGCGGCGTTGATTCGAGCGCGCCGGCCCACGAGAACCACCGGACATTCGCCGATACGGGGCCCGGCGCCGGGGGTGCGGCGGTCGAACCAACGCCCGCCGCCGGGCCTGCGCCGGGGCAGACGCGCCCGGTGATCCGTTCATCCGGGGCCCGGCGCCGGCGCGCGCGCGGCGAACCTGCGCCGAGACCCCGCCCATGCGCGGTCTGCAGCGGTCGTTCGCCCGCTCGAAGGGGCCCGGCGGCGTCATTCGCCCGCCGAAACCCACCGACTCGAGGCCGGCGCCGGGCCCCGGCCGCCATTCGCCTCGCCGCGCGGCGCCGACGACGGGCCCGGCGCTGGCGGGCCGGATCCGCCGGGTCCCGGCGTCGTCACCCGGCCGACGATGACCCCGGGCGCATGGCCCGCAGCCGGGGCACGACGCGCGCCTCAACGTCACGCGCATGACAAAAACGGACCCTATCTCAAAAAATGACTTGATGACCGCCGTTCATTTCGCCATAGTCACCCCAGGAACAATCCGTATCCGTGTGGGCCAGGGCCTCACCAATGAAGAGAGGGAGTTCACGATGAACATCGTAATGATCGATCGCGTGCGCAATCTGCGGCGTACGGTCGGCGGTCGCCTCGTACAGACCACCGCCGACATGGACCGGGTGCTCGCCCAGCGGCGGCACCCGGTCATCGAGCCGCTGGTGGCAGACGCCCGCGGCGGGGCCAAGGGCTACATCGAGATCCGCACCCTGCGCGACGCGCAGCTCGAGCAGCGCGGCGAGGGCCGGGCGGGCGAGGTCGACGCCGAGGCCGACATCATCCTGGCCGGCATCCACGATACCTGCCGGCGCTACGCCCGCCGCCTGCCGAACTCGCCCAAGGGCAAGGCCAGCAAGCGCATCCTGCGGGCCTGCTTCCGCCGCGGTCTGGCCGCGGTGACCAACATCCCCTACGAAGACGAGCTGGTGCTGGTGGAGTACATCCACGAGCGCCTGACCACCGACCTGGCCGCCGACGCGGCGCTGCTCGGCATGGCCCCCGCCGTGGAAGAGCTGGGCGAGATCGTGCCCCTCTACCGCGACGCGCTGTCGCTGCAGGAGAAGATCACCGCCGCCCAGGTCGCCGAGGCCTACGAGGCGATGCAGGTGGCCTACTTCCGGCTGGCGTTCGCGGTGGTCTCGATGGTCGAGAACGCCGAGGACCGCGACGCGTTGCTGGCGCCCATCTTCGATCAGGATGACCGCTTGGGCGCGATCTACGCCGCCCGCCGCGCGGGTCAGACGGGCCTCAGCGACGACATCGCCGACCCCGACGCCGAGGCCGACGCCGCCCTGCAGGCCGAGCTGGACGAAGCCGAGGCCGCCCGCGAAGCCGAGCAGGCCGCCGGCGCGGACGAGGTCCGGGCCGAGGTGGAGGGTGGCGCGCCGGAGGCCGATCAGCCGACGGTGCGGCCGATCGAGCGCGGGTGAGCTGGACCTGCCTCCGCAGCGAACACTGCATCAGTCGCCGGTGGTGCTCAATCCCACCACTCATGCTTGAACCGCATCGCCAATGTGTCGGTGACTTGAACCGAACCGAGGAGAGAAACACCCATGTGTCGGGAAATACGGTCCCAGAGACGCGTATCGAGGCTGACCCTCCTCCTCTCCCCGGGAATCGCATGAAGCGCGTATTGAACTTGGCTTCTCACTACCCGCATCCAATCAGCTGCCTTCCAACTGTCGAGGCTCTCATCCATCCATAGTATGAGTTCTGCGCGCCCAAGCCAGGGGCCCAAGCCATGGCGCATGCAACCTTCGATCGATACGCCCAGCACACGCAGTGCGGGCAAGGATTTGCACAGAATTTGAAGCAACCGCCCAGCACCACAAGAGCCTGCGATGAACAGTTCGCCAATGGCTGCCTCGCGCCGCAATCGCTCAGCGAGAGCCTTGCCAAGCGCGTCCAGGATCGAGACCCCGATATTGGGTGGACAAGAACTGATGTCGATCGAGGCTCGGGGCCCGTCGATGCGGCATAGCCAAGCCCCGAGCACGCGCAGAACGTATTCGGTGCGTTGCTCACCAAGAATGAACTCAACTCCATAGATGAGCGCCCTTCGCACTGCCTGCCGCTGCTCATGAGAGCATCGAGAACTCAGGACATCCAGGGCCGCCGGCGAGCCCACCTGGGCCAGAACACGAACACATGCACAGACAACTCGGCTGCTGGGCCGCCTATCGAGGATACCCGCGATAACCGGTACTACGAGGTCCCCGGCGGCGGACCAGTATTCGGCCTCGGAGAGCTTCTCGGGCTGGCCGAGTTCGTCGACAGCAACCACGACACACTGGCGATCCGCGGGCTCTATCTGTCGGATCTCGTGCAAAGCCGCGAAGGCTAGCAGAATCAGCTGGTGCGGAACCCCGGGCCCCTCCTTGGCACGCTTGAGCGTCGCCTGAACAAGCCCGCCCGCCTCGGCCGCGCCGCGCGTCTGGCTGGCCGCATGCAGGTAGACTTCCCGCCATCCAGACTCGGTCGCCTTGTCGACCAAAGCCCCGATATCCCCCGCTGCCAGCAGGGCCTCCGCGGCGAGGAACTCCATGAACGACTTGTGTACGAAGTCGACACGCCCCGGCTCGGGCATGCGCAGCATCCCGCTGCGCTCGACCATCAGTCTGCGCAGCGCGTCTTGGTCCGGCGGGTCGCTCAACCCCAGCCGAGGGAGCGTGCGCTTGAACTGTGTGTCCATCTGCTCGAACGGCACGACACTCAGCCCGTTGCGCAGCATGTAGTAGGCCAGCTCGGCGAGCAGCGCACGCTTGTGGTTGAACGAGAGCGGCTGGGCCGAAGCGTCGGGCACCTCGCGCTGCCGATCGCGCAGATCGAGCAGCATCTCGGTGCACGCGTCGTACAGCCCTCGGCGACCGTCGGGCAGGAGCTTTCGCCGATCGCGGTGCAGCGCGCAGACCATCGCGCAGAGCAGCGGGTTCGTGATCAGGCGGCGCAGGTTCGGTCGATCCCGCAGGCGCGTCTGCAAGGCCTCGCCCAGCTCGGCCAGACCCTCTTCGTCGCTCGCGACCTCCTCAGCCACCGCGGCGTGCCAGTGCTCGATGAAGGTCCTGACCTGGGCCTGCCCCATCGATCGCAGAGCGATCTCACGCACGCCGGTCAACTCGACGCCGCCGTCGGTGAGCGGCCGGCTGCTGAAGACCCAGATGACCTTCGGGTAGACCGCCATCAGCTCCTCGGCCCAGGCCCGAAAGGCCTCGCGACGCCCCTCGACCACCTCGTCGATGCCGTCGATGAGCACCACCGCCCGTCCATCGTCGAGGCGGTCGTTGACCCAGTGCCGGGGCGCGCTGCCGTCGAGCGCCTGCACGGCGGCCCGAACCCAGGTCCGCGGCGACGGGAAGTCGCCCTCGTAGAACTGGCGCAGGCGGATGAAGAACGGCACCCGCCCGCTCCAGTCGGCCAGCGTCTCGGGCAGGTCATCACGGGCGACTTGCACGGCCAGCCACTGCAGCAGCGTCGTCTTGCCGGCGCCCGCGATTCCGGTGACCCATACGCGGTTGCCCGCCTGCCCCAAGACCTCGTGCACCGAGCCTTCGAGGTGGGTCTCCTCGTGGTCGACGTCCTGCTCGGCTTCGAGGGTGACGAACGCGACGTTGAGCGGGTAGCTGCGCGTCCCGGTGCGGATGCCGAAGAGCTGGACCCGGTTGAGCTTGTCTTCGATGGCCTGCCGGTACCGGGTCTCGAAGCGCGCCACCCGCCGGTCGGCGTTGTGCTCGGCCGCCTCCCACATGCGCTGGATGTCGGCCAGGACCCGGCGGACATCGGCGTGGATGTCGGCCTGCCGCGACAGGATCGTGCCCAGCGCCGCGACCTGGAAGTTGGGCAGCACCTGCACGATGCGCAGCGTGCGCTGAGCGGCCTCCATCAGCATCCGGTCGAACATCGCCGACTCGGGCTCGCTGAAGCTGCGCTTCTTCCCGGCGTACTTGCGCATCAGCGCCTGGGCGACGAGATCTTTGTCCAGGTTGGCCTCGGCCATGCCCTGCGGCGAGAGCAGCGGGTCGTCGAGCGCGATGGCGACCTCACGGGCGACCGCCTCTTGCCCGCCCTCGTCGACGTCGATGCCCTCCGCTTCGAAGAGCGTGCTGACGCTCTTGGCGACGTCGTCGCCGATCTGGTCGAGGTAGCGCTTGGTGTCCTTCTTCTTGAGGGCGTCCTTGACCTTGAGCCCGATCAGGTCGGCGATGCTGCGGCCGGCGGCGATGGCCACGGTCCGGTCGTCGAGCCACAGCTTGATGAGCGCCTTGGTGATACCCACCGAGAGCGTGACGATCGCCGTGCTGGCCAGGCCCATGGGATGCCTCCTGTCCCGAGGTGCGATCTATGTGTCACAGCGCGGTGGGGATGGCAATGAGCCCAGATTGACGCCTCGCCCTCGTCGAGCACGCCGACCACCGAGGCAGCTCTTGCCCGCGCGCCACGCGCTGCCTAACGTCGACCCGTCATCCCTGCACTGAGCGAGTCGCCCCATGAATACCAGCCAGCCGACGCGCCATCCCGCTCGATGGGCCGCCGTCGGGCTCACCTTCGCCTTCCTCGCAGTGGGCTGCGACCCGAGCGCCACCGCGGCGGACGGGGGTATGCTGCCCGATGCGGACACCGGCACGGACGGGGGCATGTCGCCGGACGCAGACACCGGCACGGACGGGGGCGCGTCGGCCGACGCGAGCGCCGACGGGGCGATGCAGCCCGATGGGTCGGGCGAAGATCCGCCGTCCATCGCGCCCGTCGTGGTGGCCGCGGGGGGAGAGCACACCTGCCTCATCGACGACGCAGGCGCGCTGTCGTGCTGGGGCGAGAACAACGCCGGTCAGCTCGGCGGGCCCGAAGGTGCCATCCCGCCCGTGCAGGTCGCGCTCGAGGGGGTGCGCCGGGTCGAGGCGTACGGCGACACCACCTGCGCCGTCGACGACGCGGGGCGCGGGTGGTGCTTCGGGTGGGTGGTGCCCGGCGAGCCGATGGCGGGCGCCGGGCGCGGCGCGCCGGTGGCCGTGCCCGGGGACGGCATCGCCGCGCTCGCGCCCGGTCAGAGCCACGGCTGCGCGCTCGGTGTGGACCAGACGGTCCGCTGCTGGGGCACCAACGAGCGGGGGCAGCTGGGAACCGGCGAGATGCGCGACGTCCGGGAAGGCTCCGCCCAACCGCTCGCCGTGGCCGGGTTGCCGCCCGCGACAGCGATCGCCACGGGTGACGAGCACACCTGCGCGTTGCTCGAAGACGCCCGCGTCTGGTGTTGGGGGTTCAATGACGCCGGGCAGCTCGGGCGACAGGTCGACGAGCCCTACTTCGATCCGTCTCCGGCGGCCGCCGACGTGGCCGGCGTCGTACAGATCGACGCCGGCGGTCGCGGGACGTGCGCCGTGCTCGACACCGGCGAGCTGCGCTGTTGGGGCATTGTGGGCGACCGGTTCTTCGGCCTCGAACCGGTGCGGGTCACCGACATGCCCGGCTTCTCGTCGGTCAGCATCGGCGGCGGCCACGCCTGCGCCGTGCGCGCGGGCGAGGTGTGGTGCTGGGGCCAGAATGACGACCGCCAGCTCGGCCGGTCGGGCGAGGGCGGGGAGATCCCGCAGCGGGTCGAGTGGCTCGAGCCCGCCGTATCGGTCACCGCCGGCGGCCGCCACACATGCGCCGAGCTGCAGGATGGTTCGGTGACGTGTTGGGGGTCGAGCGAGCACAGCCAGACGATCATCCCTGGAGACCCCCGCACCATGGTCGACGTCGACCTTCAATGGGACGAAGACGGCGTCGCCCTCGTACTCGATGGCCCCGCCGTGAACTGGCAGCTCGGCATCGCAGAGACCGACGCCGGCGAACAAGGCTGGACCGGCGAGAGCTGCGGCGGTGAGACGATGTTCGACGCCGACGTCTGTCATTCGATCGGCCCGGATGGCGGTCGCGTCGCAAGCGTCTATCCCGACGTCGACCGCGTGGCCGATGGCTTCACCCTGTTCAACGCCTCCTTCGCCCCGGCGCTGACCTATATCCTGCACGCCGAAGAGCCCATCCGATATGCCTTCGAGTGCATCGTCTGGGGGCACGATCCGGGCTACTACGGCGAGTTCGGCTGCGTGCGCCGATAGACCGCTCGATCACGTCTCACCCGCTCACCCCTGCCCGCGTGGCGCTCAGGCGTCGGCGATCCCGATGACCAGCGGCTCGGCGATCGGCGCCGCCGTCTCCCGCTCGAAGAGCGGCGTGCGCTTGTAGGCGCCGCTCGCCATCCACTTCAGGCACCACCACGCGTAGCGCGGCAGCATCGCCAGCAGGGCGCCGGGGTTGGCCTTCAGCGTCTTGGCCTCGGCCCTGTCGAACGTGCCGTTGACCCGGGCGAGCACCGGGCCGCGATAGGCGTCGAGCGGGCCGTCGAGCGCCTCGGCCTCGACGCAGGCGGGGTAGATCGACAGGAAGGGCACCCGGCGGGTATGGAAGCTGCCGGCGATGGGCGTATCGCAGCAGCCGGCGTACCAGCGCAGCGCGCCTTTGGGGGTCATGCGCAGGCAGCGGATGTGCTCGATGCCGGCCTCGAAGCTCAACGCGGCGGGCGAGATCTGGAAGACGTCGCTGCCGCCGTGCGGGTCGAGGATCTGCGCCTCGCGGTCGATGTGCGCGGCGTAGGCCCGGCAGCCGCGGCAGTGGCAGACGACGCGGTTGGCGGCGCCGGGGTGGATGTCACGGGCACACCCGCGGACTCTGCCGCACGCGCAGCGGATGGGCAGGTCGGCGCGCATGTCAGAGGGGGCCTTCGCCCTTGTAGACCGCCAGCTCGAGGGTGGCCTCGCGCTGCTTGCGGTAGAGCCGCAGCCGCACGTGCACGTCGCCGCGGACCCAGCTGCGCTGCGTATGATCGGCCCAGCCGGCGCGCTTCACCTCACCGGCGCGCCCGGCGCCGAGGCAGACGTCGAGCTCGCGGCCGAGGGCTTCGAGACGACGCTGACCGCCCCGCTTCGCGCCCCGGAAGACCCGGGCGATCCAGGTGTGGCCCGCGGCGGCCTGGCCTTGGATACCGCCGGCCAGGGTCAGCGGGACCGGCCTCATGCCCGGCTTGGTGGGGTCGGTCTCGACGAGGTGACCCAGGCCGTCGTCGATGTGGGCCATGAGCAGGTCGAGGCCGTCGCACAGGTCCTGCTCGGGCCGGGACCGGCGGGTCGGGTGCACGATCCGCCCCTCGAAGTAGAACGGGCCGCGGCTGTCGCGCAGCGGCACGATGCGGATGGTGAAGGCCCCGCCGGCGCCGGTGGGCGTGCGCGCGATGTGGCCGAAGCGCAGGGCGCCGGTCGCCGCGTCGATGGCCTTCTTGCCGCCGGTCAGCTTGCCGTCGGGCGCCTCGATATAGACCGCCTGGAACATCTTGCGCGGGCCGTCGTTCTCGGCGAAGGCGGTCAGCCAGCTGCCGGGGGTCGCCTGCACGGTGATCTCGACGGGCTCGCCGGTGTGAGTGCCGTTGAGCGGGCTGACGGCGGTTCGGAAAGCGGGGACCCGGCCCGCGGCGGCTGACTGTCCGTGGTCCGGCGGCGCGCGGCGCGCCGCCGACGCGTCGCCGGGCCCGTCGTCGCCGGCCCCAGCCTGTATGCGGCGCAGCAGGTCGGCGACACGGCGGGCGTCGGCCTCGGTCAGCACGACGAACGCATAGCTCGACCGCGCCTGCCGGCGATCTCCCGCCATGCCGCTCGTCATCCGGGCCTTGCCGACCTTCAGGCGCGCCATGAAGCGGCCCTTGGGCACCGCCGAGGGGCCGACGCTTATCGTCCACGGGGCGTCGAACGGGATCTGGAGATAAGCCGGCGTCTTGTACGAGCCGTACTGCAAGCGGGTCCGGGCGTCGTCCACCGAGAAGTACTGGCCCCACTTCACCCGCCGCTGCTTGCGTCGAGCGTCGCCGTCGGTCTGCTCGTAGACCCGCTTGAGGACGCGGTTGAGCTCGGCGATGTGCGACTCGAGGTTGTCGGTCCGGCTCCGGGCGTGCGCGCTCGGCGCCAGGACGACCAACAGCAGGGCGGAGAGCGCGAGTGTGCGCAGCATCGAGGCTCCTGTGGTCGGGTCTGCGGCAGCGGCTCCTGTCAGCTCGGGCAGCTGCACGTCAGAAGTTGATGTTGTCCCGGAACTTCGGGTCGATGACCTGCCCCACCGTCAGCGCGTCGTCGCCCTGATACGTGCGGCGGTAGAGGGCCAGGTAGCGCAGCACCTTCTTGGTGTACTCCCGGGCCTCGGTATAGGGGATCTCCTCGATGAACTCGTCCATGTCGAGGTGCCCCTTGTTGGTCAGCCAGAAGGCGACCCGGTGGGGGCCGGCGTTGTAGCCGGCGATGGCCAGGGGCAGCTGGCCGTTGAACTTGCGCAGCAGCTGGTGGAAGTACCAGGCGGCCATCTCGGTGGCGACCTCGGGCTCGAAGAGCAGCGCCGGGCCGAAGTTGCGCCAGTGCATGCGGTCGGCGACGAGCGCGCCGGTGTGCGGCATGACCTGCATCAGCCCGCGGGCGCTGGCCCGGCTGATGGCCCACGGGTTGTAGGTGCTCTCGACGGTCATCAGCGCCCAGATGAAGTGCGGGTCGAGGCCGTAGTGCTTCGCGTTCTTCTCGACGAGCGGCTGGAAGGCGCGGGCGTAGCGCCGGCGCCACCTGGCGTTCTTCGGGCCCTCGGGGCGGCCGCTGACCCGGTCTTCCTTGCGGCTGTGGCGTCGGAAGTAGTGGAAGTCGCCGATGGCGGCGTAGGCGTCGCGCAAGAGCGGCCAGAACGCCGGGTCGCGCCGCTTGCCGAGGAAGCGGATGCGCTTGCGGCTGCTCTTGGGGCCCTTCTCGCTGATGGTGCGGCCCCAGGCGCCCCGCGGCTTGTTCAGCTTGCGGTAGTCGACATAGGGGATGTCGACGTAGCGCCAGTTGTTCCGCGTCTTGCGGCCGGCGCGGTAGAAGGTGCGCAGCTCGTTGCTCACCCGGCGCAGGCGCAGCAGCGCCCAGCGCTCCTCGCCGATGGCGGCCAGCTCGTGGGCCCGGGCCAGGTCGGGCATGGCGCCGCCCCAGCGGCGGGCCAGCTCGCGCAGCAGCTCGACGGCGTCGGGGGCCTCGGGCTGCTGCACGATGAAGACGGGGGCCTCTTCGCCCTCGGTCGCGCCGGGGCGCTCGGCGGCCTCTTCGGGGGACTCGGGGGTCGGGGTCTCGCCGGCGGCGACCAGCCGGCAGCCGGGGCGCTCGGCGCCCGGTTCGCAGTCGACGCCGGCTTCGGGCTCGTCGGCGGCGTCGGCCTCGGCGACTTCGGGCGGCGCTTCGGCGGCGGGCTCTTCGAGCAGCGGCTGGCCGATGTCGGCGAGGCGGTCACGGGCCTGATAGGCGTAGTACGACAGGGGCTTCTGCTCGATGATGCCGCGGTAGGTATCGGCGGCGGCGTCGAGCTCGCCCTGCTTCACCAGCGTGCGGGCGAGCCAATAGCCATAACGGTCGGCCCGGCTGCGCGACGATCGCTGCAGCGCCTTGAACGCCTTGGCGGCGACGGCGTAGTCGCCGAGCCGGTAGGCCAGCCACGCCCGCAGCCAGTGGGTCTTGCGGCGCCAGGTGCGGCCCTTCTTGGCCGACTTCTGGAAGTATTCGAGCGCCTTCTCGTACTTCGCGCCGTCGAAATAGAGCCAGCCCACCTTGTACAGCGTCTCGGCGGAGGGGTTCTCGACCGACCCCCGGCCGGCGATGAGCGCCGCGGCGGCCTTGTCGACCCGGCCGAGGCGCTCGAGGCTGTAGGCCTTCCAACGGCGAGCGAGGTTCTTGCTGCGCCGGGTGCTCGCGTCGCCGATGAGCGAGGCGAACGAGGTGAGCGCCTCTTCGTAGCGCTCCTGCTGGAAGAGCGTGCGGGCGATCTCGTAGCGCGCCCGCCAGCGGTCGGTCTTGTTGGCGCGGGCGTCGGTGAGCAGCGGCTGCAGCGTGGCGAGCGCCGCCGGCCAGTACTTGCGCTTGCGCAGGTCGCGCCCGCGCTCGTGGGCCTCGCGCACCGGCAGCGGCTCGGGCACCACCCCCTGCGCTTCGAGCGCCGCCAGCTCGCGGCGGGCGGGGTGGGCCATGGTGTCTTCGGGGAACGACCAGACGAGGCGCTCGAGCCACCGCGCGGCCTCTTCGAGGTCGCCGGTCATGCGGGCCACCTTCGACAGCGCGTAGCGGATGGCCGCCGGGTGGGCGTACTCGGGGTAGCGCTTCAGCGCGCGGGTCAGGCCGCGGGCGGCCTTCTTCGCGTCGCCGAGGGCGATGTCGCAGTCCGCGATGCGCACGTAGGCCCGGTGGCGCCACGGCGAGTGCGGGTAGCGCCGCTCGAAGCGGTCGAAGCGGGCGCGGGCGGTGGCGTACTCGCCGGCGTGGAAGAGCGACTCGGCGCGGAAGAAGGCGGCGACGTCCGGGTTGTGGATCGCGCCCTTCTCGGCGCGGGCGAGGTCGCGGGCGGCGCTGCGGTACTGGCCGAGGCGGTAGCGGGCGAGGCCGCGCATGAGCCGGGCGGTGGCCTTCTGCTGGCCCGCCTGCGGGCCGTCGGCCTCGCGCAGCATCTTCGTCGCGGCCTCGGCGGCCTCCGCCGGCTCGAGCTCGCCGCCCCAGCCGCGCTCGAAGATCGCGCCCTCGGGCATCGCGACGCCGGGCCAGTCCGCCGCGGCGGTGGCGGTCATGCCCAGTACCAGCCCGAGGGCCAGCGCGATCGGTCCGAAGTCTCGTGACGCCATGATTTTTCGATAGCACGGCAGCCCCGGAGGATGCACGGCAAATGTGCCTACATCTGCGCACATGTGTCGGGGTGTGCTCGAAGCCACGGCCATGGCGCCGGCGCCGTCTCGCGGGCCGCGAACCGGGTACAGGCGTCAGAGCCCGTGTATGGCTGCGTTGACCGCGCGCGCCCGCTCACGGGCGAAGCCAGCGACCTGTGGGTCGCCGAGGGCCTCGGCGGCGTGGGCCAGCTCGAGGTGCAGTTGAACGGTGAAGACGCCGCGGCCGAGCAGCGCGAGCCCCTTGTGGGCCCAACGCAGCGCCTCCTCGGGCCGCTGGGCCCGGCGGTGCAGGCCGGCGATGCGGCCGGCGAGGTCTTCGCGGACCTCGAGTGTATCGGGCAGGCTGGGGCTCCAGCCGTAGGCGTCGGTCAGCGCGGCGATGGCCCGCTCGACGGCGGCCGGGTCGTCGGCGGCGTCGGCCAGGGCGTGGGCCCGGGCGACGGTGTCGATCCACGGCGTGCGGCGCGGCTCGTTCCGGGCGGTCGGCTCGGCCGTCGGCGTGATGGCGGGCGCCCGGACCGCGGCCTGCTCGGCCTGGTCGCGCTGGGCGCAGCCCCAGGCGGCGACGACGCAGACGATCGAGATCAGGCGCCGCATCATCGACGGGCCCCCACGGCCGCCAGGATGTCGGCCCGGTGGGCGGCGAGGGCTGCGTGGTAGGCGGGCACGGCGTCGGCCTCGCCCTCGATGACCCGCCGCTGCAACGATACGAGCGAAGACGGCGGGTGCGGCAGGTCGCGGATGGTGGGCGGCGGCCCCGGCGGCGTCGGCGCGTCGGCGCTGACCGCGGGCGCCTCGGCCGCCTGGGGCATCGGCGCGGGCGCGTCGGCGGTCATCGTCGCGGGCAGGATCACGATGGCCAACCCGGCGGCGGCCAGGATCGGGGTGGCGACGAAGAGCCAGCGCCGCCGGGGCGCCGTATCGAGGGCGGCGTCGATGCGCTCGGCGACGGCGTCGAAGCGCGCCTCGCTGAGTTCGAGGCCGTCGTGCGCGGCGAGCAGCGTGGCGGCGCCCAGCGCGTCGGCGTCGACGCTCGCCGGTACATCGGGCCCGTCGATGGCCGCGGCGAGGGCCTCGGCGGCGGTCCGCTCGGCGGCGGTCGGGTCGGCGCTGGGATCGTCGGCGTTCGGATCGGTGTTCAGATCGTCAGCGGAGCTCATGGGCCCTCCCACGCCTTGCGAAAGGCCTTCAGCGCCCGGTGGACCAGCACGTCGAAGGTGCCCTGCTTCACCGCCATCTCCCCCGCCGCGTCGGACCGGCTGCGGCCTTCGAAGAAGCGCAGGCGCAGCGCGCGGGCGTAGCGCGGGTTGATCGACTCGAGGGTGCCGGCGACCCGCCCGCGCACCTCGGCCGCGTCCACCGCGAGCGCCATGAGGTCGTCGGCCGCCGGCTCGGGCTGCATCAGCGGCTCGACCATCGCGCGCATCGCGTCGTGCCGCCGGGTCAGCGAGGCCCGGCGCCGGTGCTGATCCATCGCCTTGTTGTGGGCGATGCGCGCCAGCCAGGGGTAGATGCCGGCCTCGCCGGCGGTATAGCGTTCGATCTTCTGCATCGCGGTCACGAAGGTCTCGGCCAGGGCGTCCTCGGCGGCGGCCGGATCACCCAGCCGGGGCATCAGGACGCGGGCGTACAGGCGGCGGGCGTAGGCGTCGTACAGCGCACGCCAGACCCGGCGGTCGCCCCGCTGGGCTCGCCGCACCAGCCGCGCTTCGTCGCGCAGGCGGCCACGCTCGTCCATCGCCTCGGCCATTCGATCCCATCAACGGTGCTGTCGGCTTCCGGCTTACACCCTCGGCGATTTGAGGGCACGGTTTTCCTCGGGCGGCGCGGCGCCGGCGGAGGTCCTGAAAAGAAAAATCCGCGCCGGGGTGTAAGGCCAAGGCAGCGGCAGACGTTGACCGGGCAGACGGCGTCGCGAGCTTTCACCGCGGCGCTGACCCGACCACCGAAAGGAGCCCGTCATGCGTCTCTTCCGGAGCGTACCCTACCTCTGCGTCTCGTTGCTGTTCGGCTGCCTGTCCGCCGACGCCCCCGAGCCCCAGGCCCTCGCGCTGGCCCCCGCGGCTCAGGCGCCGGCGCCGATGCCCGCGGCGGCGGTGAGCGCGGACGCGCCGCTGGCCGCCGCGACGGCGGAGCAGCCGATGAACACCGAGAGCTACGATCACCTGCCCGAGACCGGCTTCGTGGCGGTGGCCGACGCGCCGCTGTCGACGTTCTCGGTCGATGTCGACACCGCGTCGTACAGCAACGTGCGCCGCATGCTGGCCCAGGGCACGCCGCCGCCGACGGGCGCGGTGCGCATCGAAGAGCTGGTGAACTACTTCTCCTATGACTACCCGCAGCCGGCGGGCGACGACCCGTTCGCGGTCTATACCGAGGTCGCGCCGGCGCCGTGGGCCCCCGAGCACCGCCTGCTGCACATCGGCCTGCAGGGCCGGCGCATCGCGCCCGTGGCCATCCCGCCGCGCAATCTGGTCTTCCTCATCGACGTCTCGGGCTCGATGCAGGGGTCGGCCAAGCTGCCGCTGCTCAAGCAGTCGCTCGCGGCGTTGATCGAGACCCTGCGGCCGCATGACTCGGTGGGCATCGTGGTCTACGCCGGCGCCTCGGGGGTGGTGCTCGAGCCGACGGCGGGCGATCACAAGGGGCGCATCCTCGACGCCATCGACGACCTCGCGGCGGGCGGCAGCACCAACGGCGGCGCGGGCATCGAGCTGGCCTATAGGCTGGCGCAGCAGGCGCGGCGGCCGGGCAGCGTCAACCGGGTGCTGCTGGCCACCGACGGCGACTTCAACGTCGGGCCGAGCAGCCACAGCGCGCTGGTCGAACTCATCGAGAAGAAGCGCGAGACGGGGGTCTTCCTGACGGTGCTGGGCTACGGCATGGGCAACTACAAGGACTCGACCCTCGAGCGGCTGGCGGACCACGGCAACGGTAACTACGCCTACATCGACTCGCTCGACGAGGCGCGCAAGGTGCTCGTCGAGGAGGGCGGCGCCAACCTGGTGACCATCGCCAAGGACGTCAAGATCCAGCTCGAGCTGAACCCGGCGCGGGTCGGCGCCTATCGCCTGATCGGCTACGAGAACCGCCGGCTGACGACGCGCGACTTCAGCGATGATCGCAAGGACGCCGGCGACATCGGCGCCGGGCATACGGTGACGGCGCTCTACGAGCTGCTGAGCCCGGCCCAGGCGGCGGCGCTCGCGCCCGCCGAGCGGCTGAAGTACCAGGCGCCGGCCCGGGTGAACCCCTCGGCGGAGCTGGCGACGATCAAGCTGCGCTACAAGATGCCCCAGGGCGCGATCAGCAGCCTGATCACCCGGCCGGTGGTCGACGGCGAGGCCACGGCGACGTCGGACGCGTTCCGGTTCTCGGCGGCGGTGGCGGCGTTCGGCCTGCTGCTGCGCGACTCGAAGTACCGCGGCGCGGCGAGCTACGCGATGGTCGAAGCGCTGGCCCGCGACGCGCTGGGCGTCGACTCCAACGGGCACCGCGGCAAGTTCATCGAGCTGGTGCGACAAGCGCGGCAGGTCGTGCCGCGCTGAGGCGCCGCTCGGCGACGAGGCGCGGGGCGCCGCTCAGAGCAGATCGTCGTCGTCGTCGCCGGCGAGGAAGTCGGCCTTGCCCTCCTTCATGCCCGCCTTGCGGCCGATCACGAAGCCGATCACCACCCCGATGAAGATCACGAACGGGATGTAGACCACATGGGTCGCCGGCGGTGTGGCGAGCAGCTCAGTTTCCATCGGTGCCTCCCTTGCCCTCGAGATCGGCGAGCCGGCGCTTGAGGCCGTCGAGCTGCGCCGCGGTGGCCTGGCTGGTCTTCCAGGTGCGGAACATGAAGAAGAAGACGAGGAACCAGATGGCGCTGTAGGCGATCCACAGGTGCCGATAGCGCATCGGCTCGAGCTCGGCGGAGGCCTCGAAGGTATCGATCACCTTGCCCTCGGGCTCGGCGGCCGGCGTGGCCTGGCCCTCGGTCGCGGCGGCGGCCGGCGCGTCGTTCTGGGCGAGCGCCGGCGCGCTGAACGCGGCGGGCGCGGCGAGGGCGGCGAGCAGCGCCAGGGTGCGCAGACGGTACATCAGATCCCTCCCAGACGCGCGAGGCGGCGGCGGATGGCGCGCACGGTGAGCGCGTCGCGGTGCGTGCGATAGCGGATGATCAAGAGCAGCGCGAAGACGAAGAGCAGGATGAAGAAGCAGTTGTACATCGTGGCCTTGATGATGGCGTCGGAGCGGTCGCCGGTGCCCGCCGGCGGGTGCACCCCGCCCCACTTGTTGACCGCCACCCGCACGAAGTAGATCGCCGGCACCGCGAAGACCGCCAGCACCGCGGCGAAGCGGCGCACGCCGGGGCCGCTGCCGCCGAACGCGCGCACGACCCAGTAGGCGCCGAACATCAAGAGCACCAGCGACATCGTCGTCAGCCGGGGCTCCCAGTTCCACCACACGCCCCAGACCGGCCGGGCCCAGAGCGGGCCGGTGACCACGACGATGAGCCCGAAGATGAGCCCCGTCTCGGCCGCGGCCTGGGCGAAGGCGTCCCAGCGGGCCTTGCGGTTGATCAGGTAGCCCAGGCTCGCCCCGCCGCACAGCAGGCAGCCGATGTAGAAGAGCCAGGCGCTGGGCACGTGGAAGTAGAAGATGCGCTGCACCGCGCCCATGCTCGACTCCATGGGCACGTGCACGAAGGCGAGGTAGTGCGCGGCGGTCACCGCGACGGCGCCGAGCGCGATCGCGATGGGGAACACGGCTTTCATTCGGTCACCATCCTCTCGAACAAGAACAGGCCGCCGGCCCCGAAGACCAGCCCATAGGCCGCGGTGAACTGCAACCAGGGCCAGGGGTCGGTCTCGATCGCGGTGCCGAGGGCCACCGAGGCGCCTTTCACCCCGGCGATGAGCACCGGCGTGACCATCGGGAAGACCACGATGGGCAGCAGCACCTCGGCGAAGCGCGCCGAGACGGCCATCACCGCCAGCGGGGTGCCCACCGCGGCGAAGCCGATGGCCCCCAGAAAAAGCTGCAGCGCGATCAGATCGGCGCAGCCGCTGAGGTCGACCCGCAGCATGATCGCCAAGAGCGGCACGACCACCAGCATGACCAGCGTCGACAGCGCCACGTTGACCGCGATCTTGGCCAGCAGGATGGCGCTGCGCTCGGCGGGTGACAAGACCAACGCGCCGAACGCGCCGTCCTCGGCCTCGCGGGCGAAGGTGCGGCCGACGCCGAGGGTGCCGGCGAAGAGCAGCGCGCCCCACATCGCGCCGGGCATGACCTTCTTGTTGGTCGCCGGGTCGCTGACGAAGCCGAACGCGTAGACGAAGGTCAGCACCAGCCCGAAGAGCAGCATCATCGCGATGGTCTGCTTCGAGCGCAGCTCGGTGCGGGCGTCCTTGGCCAGCACCACCAGCACCGTGCGCACGTAGCCCGGCGGCCGGGTGCGGGGCGCGGCCGGCTCGGATGACGCGGGCGGGCTCACGCCGCCGCCTCCGCGCCGAGGGTCTCGCGATAGAGCACCGCCAGATCGCCCTCGACCGGGCCCTCGTAGGCCTTGCGGCCCCGGCGCAGGATGAGCGCGCGATCGGCCAACGCCCCGGTGGCCGCCAGATCGTGGCTGGCCATGACCACCACCGCCCCGCGGTCGCGCTCGGCGCCGAAGAGGCGCACCGCCATCGCCACGCCGGCGCGGTCGAGGCCGGTCAGCGGCTCGTCGAGCAGCAGCAGCTTCGGACCGGGCAAGAGCGCCCGGGCGATGGTCAGCCGCTGGGCCATGCCCCGGCTGAAGTCACCGGCGGGGCGGTCGGCGTCGCGGGCGAGGCCCACCTCGCCCAGCAGGTGCTCGATGCGCGCGTCGAGGTCGAGCACGCCGTAGAGCTTGCCGAAGAAGCGCAGGTTCTCCCGAGCGCTCAGCGGGCGATAGAGCATCGTGCGGTGGCCGACGTAGCCCACCAGCGCCCGCGCCGACGGGTCGTCGTGGGAGACGTCGCCGTAGCGCACTTCGCCCTCGCTGGGGCGCATCAGGGTCGAGAGGATGCCCATCAGCGTCGACTTGCCGGCCCCGTTGGGCCCGAGCAGCGCGGTGACGGTGCCGGCGGGGAAGGTCGCGTCGAGCGCGACGAGCGCGTAGTCGTCGTCGTAGAGCCGACCCAGGCCGCGGGTGCGTACGGTGAGTCCGGCGGCCCCGCCGGTCACTTGCCGTCCAGGCGGTCCAGCGCCTTGTACAGCGAGACGAGGCGGGCGGTGATCGCCTCGCGCTCGCGCTCGAAGCGGGCCTTGGACATCTTGCCCTTCTCCACCGCGCGGCGCATGCGGGCCAGCGCCCGCACCAGCCGGTCGCGCTCGGCGACGAGGTGGCTGCGCGACATCACCGCGCCCTCGGCGTCGGCCGGGCGGCGGAAGCCGAAGATCACCACCCCGATGACCCCCAGGATGCCGCCGACCAGCAGCCACAGGTTCAGCTTGCCGCGCCCGGGCAGGTTGGTGATCGCGAAGCGGATGGGCTCGCCCGGCTCGAGCGTGCTGCCCTCGCTGTCGAGCACCTGAAAGCGTCGATCGTCGGGCTGCTCGACCGGGCGCACCGAGCCGAACGCGCCGCGGGTCACCAGGGTCAGCGGGATGGCCTCGCGGGCGCGGGGCTGCTTGTGCTGCGGCACCACCGCCATCACCCCGCGGGTGCGCACGGGCATCGGCTGGTTCCACTCGTAGCTCTCGGGGCCGTACGGCAGGGTGTAGACCACCTGCACGTGCGCCGGGCGACCGACACCCTGGGGCAGCATCGCGCCCTTGTACCAGACGCTGGTGCCGCGCACCTCGAGGGTGGGGTTGTGCTCGTCGTGCAGCTCGGGGTGTTTGGCGCCGGCGGGCATGGGCAGCTCGAGGCCGCCGCCGGGCAGGGCGGCGCAGTTCACCGCCAGCGGGCCGTCGTTGTAGAGCCGGATGTCGTGGCGCACGACCAGCGACTCTTCGTCGGGGAACATCTCGATGTGGTGCTCGGCGCTGAGCGACGCGGTATCGGTCGTGACGTCGTGCACGACCATCTCGACCACCGTGCCGTCCTGGGGCACGCCGCTGAACTCGTGGGGGAAGCGCACGCCCTGGAAGTCGGCCCAGGTGCGGTAGCTGATCATGCCCTGCACCTCGGGGTTCGACGGGATGCCGGTGAGCATCGTCGTGCCGTCGTCGCCGGTGGTGCCGTGATAGTCCTTCACCTTCGAGCCGCCGGCGATGATGCTCATCGCCACCGCGATGCCCGCGGGGGCTTGCCGGGTCTGGCCGTCGGCGCTGCGGATGTAGACGATCACCTTGACGTCGTGGCGCTTCATCGCCGCGAGGAAGGGCGGCAGCCCGCCAGCGGCCGCCGGGGGTTTGGCCGCCTCGCCGCCATACTGGGCCAGCGCCGGCGGAGCGAGCAGCATCACGGCCGCGGCCGCGAGCGCGCAGCGGATCATCGCGCCGTTCATCACGCCCCCTCCCCGTCGACCCGCTCGCCGCAGGCCTTGCAGAACTTCGCGCCGAGCCGGTTGGCGGACCCGCAGTGGGCGCAGGCCCGCATCACCTTGGCCCCGCAGCCATCGCAGAAGCGGGCGTCGGCGGCGAGCGCCGTGCCGCATTGCGCGCAGTCGCCGGTGGGCACCTCGCCGGGGCCGAGCACGATGGCGGCGCCCGGCTCGTCCGCGGCACCAAGGGCGCCGCTCTCGGCGCCCTCATCCGGGGATGCCGCGGGCTTCGCAGGGGCCGCCTGCGCGCCCGCTGCGGCCGATCCGGTCTCGGCGGCGGCCTCGCCTTTGCTCAGGCTCGCTGCGGGCTTCGCGCGGGCCTCCGGGGCCGCCTGCGAGGCATCTGCGGCGTCGGTCGAAGCGCCCTCGGCCCCGCCGCCGTCGCGATCGGCCCGCTTGCGAGCGGCGTCGGCCAGGGTCTGCTCGACCTGGGCGTCGATGCGCCCGTCGTAGACCTCACGCCGGGCGTCGATCTGCTTGTCGAGCTCGACCGCCTCGAGGGCGTAGCGCGTGCGCAGGGCTTCGAGGTCGCGGGCGTCGATCTTGTGCAGGGCCGCCTCGAACTCGAGCTCCTGCAGTTCGGCGAGCAGCTGGTCGCGGCGTTCGAGCAGCTGCAGCGACTCGTCTTCGACGCGCTGCCACTCTGCGGCGGTGACCACCCCGCTCTCGACCAGCGGACGCACCGTCTGGACGAGCAGATAGATCGCGACCAACCCGGCCGCTATGGCGAAGAACAACAACATGGGCAGCAGTCTCTGGCAGATGGCGCGAAAGGTCCAGGAACGGGCGGGCGCGCGGCTGTTCGGGGCCTCCTCGGCGTCTCGGGTCGTCGGTCGAGTGTGGGCGGCGGGCTGCGGCTCAGTCGAGCCGGGCCCGAGCGAGCGGCTGCGGCGCCGGCGCGCCGGCCGGGCTCGACTTGCGTCGCCGGCGACGGGCGGCGGCGAACACCGGGTACTTCGCCTGCTCGGGCCACACCGCGAAGATCACCCCGAAGAGCAGGATCGCCCCGCCGATCCACATGTGCAGGATCATCGGGTTGTAGTGGGCCATGATCTCGGCCTGATTGAACCGCGGCTTCATGGCGATCAGCGTGGCGTAGACGTTGCCCTTCCACAGGAAGATCTCGTCCTTCTCGCTGGTCACCCGCGACATCTTGACGTTGGCCCCGTGGTAGTTGCGCCGGCTGGGCCACAGCTCGGCGATGAACTCACCCCGCGAGCCGTCGTCGTTGCGCTGGTAGACCTTGAACTTGGCGAACCACTCGCTGTACTCGCGGTTCTCGATCATCTCGAAGCCGGTGAACTCGAGCTCTTTGTCTTCGAGCACATGGCTCTCGCCGATGGCGTTGAACGTCAGGTCCTGCTCGGTCTTGAGGCCGGTGCCGATGAAGCCGAGGAACAGCCCGGCGAAGCCGATGTGGGTCAGGTAGCCGCCGTAGCGCCGCTTCTGCTTGGTGACCAGCTTCGTCAGCGCGGTCACCCAGCCCTCGCCCGTCGAGCGGGCGCGCACCGAGGCGCCGCGCACGAACTCCCACACCATCGTGTAGAGCACGAAGAAGACACCCCAGAAGCCCAGCAACGCATAGACCCCGGTCAGCTCGGCCACCAACGGCAGCCGCCCGAGCGGCACCTCGCCGTAGGGGATGTCGGTGTTCGCGATGTGCGTCTTGAGGTGGTAGACGTCGCCGAAGTAGATGATGGCGGTCGCGACGGTGGCCACCAGCGTCGGCGCCAGGAAGTTCCGCACGAAGCTCTTGCGGGTCATCTTGCGCCACGGGATGAGCGGGCCGACCCCCATCAGGAAGAGCAGCGCGAGGCCGCCGGGCACCATCCAGGCGTTGAACCAGGGCGCGGTGTACTTGGTCTCCTGCCACAGGAAGGCGCTGATCTTCTCGCCGATGGTGCCGAACATCACGACGCCGACGAGGCCGAGCAGCAAGAGGTTGTTGAGCAGGAAGACGCCCTCGCGGCTGGCGAGGCTGTCGACGCCGCCGCCGTCGGTCAGCCCGGCCTTGGCGTCCATGCGCCAGCGCACGGCCACCGCCAGCGCGGGGCCGACGATCCAGGCGAAGAGGCTGAGCAGCACCACCACGAAGAGATCCATCGGCAGGCTGCCGTCGGCCCGCACGAAGGCCATCATCGGCCAGAACACGATGGCGGCGATCGAGCAGAGGAAGGCGATGGTCCAGCCCTTCCACTTGCCGGGCCCGGTGAAGAGCGCCTTGGCCTGCGGATCGTCGACCGTCTGGTCGTCGCGCCCGCCGCGCAGGGAGCCGTCGAGCACCCGCCACGCCAGCAGCATCAGCGAGAAGATCGTCAGGCCGACGAGCAGCACGACGAAGTACACGCCCACGTCGCTCTGGGCGAAGGTATGCACCGAGTCGATGAGGCCCGACCGGGTGAGGAAGGTGCCGAAGATGGTCAGGAAGAAGGTGAACAGCACCAGGAAGAAGTTCCACGTGCGCAGGAGCCCGCGGCGCTCTTGGATCATCACCGAGTGCAGGTAGGCGGTGGCGACGATCCACGGCATGAACGAGGCGTTCTCGACCGGATCCCAGCCCCAGAAGCCACCCCAGCCGAGCTCCTGGTAGGCCCACATGCCGCCGAAGAGGTTGCCGACCGACAAGAGACCCCACGAGATGACCGCGTAGCCCCGGGTGGTCTTGATCCAGGCGTCGTCGCGCCGCTTGTGGATGAGCGCGGCCACCGCGAAGGCGAAGGGCACGGTGAACCAGACGTAGCCGCTGAGGATGCTCGGCGGGTGGAAGGTCATCGCCGGGTTCTGCAGCAAGGGTTCGAGCCCGCGACCGTTGATCGGCGGCTCGTTGATGAGGAAGCGCTCGAAGGGGTTGGCCTCGATGACCATCAGCATCAGGAAGAACGCCTGCATGCCGAGCAGCACCGTGAGCACGGTGGGCAGGATGTCGCGGTTCTTCTCGCGGTTCTGATAGATGACGATGCCGGTGCAGACGCCGAGCACCAGCGACCAGAACATCAACGAGCCCGCCTGACCGCCCCAGAAGGCGGAGATCAGGTAGTACCAGGGCATGTTGTTGTCGCTGTAGCGGGCGACGTATTTGTTGGCGTAGTCGTGGGTGATGAACGCGTTGGCCAGCAGGAACGACGCGCAGACGATCATGCCGGTCAGCGCGTAGCCGGCCCGCTCGCCGGCGATCAAGAGCCGGCCGTCTTCGCGTCGCTTGCCGACGATGCTGGCCAGCGCGGCGAAGACCGCGACGACGATACCGGCGTGCAGCAGGAAGCTGCCGATGGCGTTGGTGTCGATCATGCGCCTGCTCCCCCACGACGCCGATGGCGTCGGGTCTCTGAGATCAAGTCAACGCGGGCCGTGGCCCGAAGCCCCGCGCAGGGGCACGCCCGGGTCAGTAGCCGCCGGCCGAGTCGCCATAGGGCTTCTGCCCCGACTTCTCGCCGTGGGGCTGCCCCGGCTTCTGCCCGGTCGCCTCGAGCTGCTGCCGCGCCTCGGGCGACAAGCCGCCCTCGTACTTCGAGGGGCACTTGGCGATCACCTCGGTGGCGACCAGGGTGCCGTCGGCCTTGAGCATGCCTTCGACGACGACCTCGCGGCCCTCGGCGAAGACGTCGGGCATCGCGCCATCGTAGAGGACCGGCATCGCCGCCTCGGTCTTGCCGATGATGGCGAAGCGATGCAGCGTCGTGCCCTCGGTGGTGCGGTAGCTGCCGGCGGCGACGTCGCCCTTCACCCGGATCGGGCGGTCGGGCGGGATGGTCGCGGCGACGGCTTCGTCGACCTCCATGAACCACTGCCCGCCCTGGGTGGCGCTGCCCATGAAGACGTAGAACAGCCCCACCACGACGACCAGCCCGATCACGAGCCGGGCGCGCTTGAACATCTCGCGCCGGGCGGCCTGCTGCTTCTGCTCGTCGGTCTGCTCGCTCATGTCATCCTCGATGTGGTCGCCGCGTGGGCCGACCATTCTAGCGTACCTGCGGCCCATCCTTCACGTTCGTGGATGTTTCGCCGGTCTTCGGTTCAACCCCCGATGCCGGTCATCACGGCAAGGGGGACTGTGATTTCTGCCGCGGCGTCGCTCATCCGATGTGCCGGGCGCTTGCCGAGCACCGCCGCGCGCACCCTGTCGACGATCGCGTCGTGCGGGGCGCCGCTCCGCATCGCTTGCAAGATCGAGACCTCGCTGTCGTCGGCGAGGCACGCCCGCAGCCCGCCCCGCGCCGTCAGGCGCGCGCGGTTGCACGCCGCGCAGAAGCCGTCGTCGGACATGGGGCTGATGAGCCCCACCTCGCGGCCGGCGCTGGGGCCTGCGGTCACCACCCAGTACTCGGCGGGGCCGCGCGGCAGATCGCCGCGGGGACGGCCGCGATGCCGCAGGGGCAGGCTCTCGCGCAGCTCGGCGAGCATGGCGTCGGTGGTCAGGCGGCGGGTCTCGCTCTGAAAGCCCAAGCCGCCGATGGGCATCAGCTCGATGAAGCGCGGCAGCCAGCCTTCGGCCCAGCAACGGCGCGCGATGTCGGCCAGCTCGCCGTCGTTGACCCCGCGGATGCCGACGGCGTTGATGCGGATGTTCTCGAACCCGACCCGGCCGGCGGCGGCGAGCCCGGCGAGCACCCGATCGAGGTCGCCGCCGCGGGTGATCTCGGCGAAGCGGCCGCGGTCGAAGGTGTCGAGGCTGACGTTGAGCACCCGCAGCCCGGCGGCGTAGAGCGACTCGGCGTGGCGTTCGAGCAGGTGCCCGTTGGTGGTCATGGCCACTTCGCGGATGCCGGGGGTCTCGGCGATCCAGCGGACGAGCTGCACCACGCCCTTGCGCACGAGCGGCTCGCCGCCGGTGATGCGCACCCGCTCGACGCCGAGCCCGGCCATGATGCGGACGAACGCGGCGCTCTCTTCGAGCGTGAGCAGCTCTTCGCGGCGGGTCTGGGCGAAGCCCTCTTCGGGCATGCAGTAGCTGCAGCGGTAATTGCAGCGATCGGTCACCGACACCCGCAGGTAGCGGATCGTGCGCCGCGAGCGATCGGTCAAGGGGTCGATGACCGGCAGCGACTCACGGGCGGGCGGCGGTGTCGTCGTCGTCGAGTGCACGCTGTCTCGTAGCCTGACTGCCCCCGGCAGGGCAAGCGTGGCGGGCCGAACCGGGTGCGAGGGCATTCGATGCTGCGCGGCCGAATCGGGTCGCCGGAAAAATCCCACGGGTGCTATACCCGAGCCGTGAGCGCCGCGCATCCGCAACCGTCGAGCCCGCCGCCGGCCGATCGGACCGACATCGACCCCCCGGCCTCCACCGGCCGCCGTCTGCTGCGCCTGCTGCGGGAGCTGGCGATCTTCGCGGTGCTGGCCCTCGTCGCGCTGGGGGTGGCCGGGCGACTGCGGGCGCCGGATCTGCCGCCCGAGGCGCCCGGGTTCACCCTGCTCGACCTGGACGGCGCGCCGGTGCGCCTCGCGGACTACGCCGGGCGGCCGGTGGTGCTCAACTTCTGGGCGACCTGGTGCATGCCGTGCCGGCTCGAGGCGCCGAGCTTCGACGCCTTCGCCCGGGCCAACCCCGACATCCCGGTGCTGGGCATCGCGGCGGACGGTACGCCCGACGCGTTGCGGGTGGCCGCCGACGAGCTGGGCATGTCGTATCGCATCCTGCGGGGCGATCGCGTGACGCAGGAGGCCTACGGGGTGACGGTCTATCCCACGACGGTCGTGGTCGATTCCGACGGGCGCGTGGCGACGAGTCATGTCGGGCTGATGCTCGGGCCTCATCTCTGGCTGGCGACCCGGGGGCTCGCCCGCTGAGCCGGGTCGCGAAGGCGCCCCTTGGGAACCTGATCAGCGTCAGCGCGGGCCGATGAACCGGATCAGTCGGCGTCAGGGGCGGGCAGTTCGGGCAGCGGCTCGGTCTCGACCGAGTCATCGCCAGCGACGGCCCGCGGCGCGCGGGCGTCGGGGTGTCGGGCGAGCACTTCTTCGGCGAGCATCGGCACTTCGTCGCTGCGGCCGAGCTTCTCGAGCGCGCGCCGCAGCCCTTCGAAAGCCTCGTCGATCTGGCTCGGGCTCATCGTGCCCGCGTCGCCGAGCAGCGCCCGTTCGAGGTGCACGGTGGCGTCGGGGTTGTCGCCGCGATCGAGCGCCATGAGCCCCAGGGCCAGATGGGCCCGGCCGTGGCGGGCGTCGAGCCGCACCGCCGCTTCGAGATCGGCCCGGGCCCGGCCCACGTGGCCCAGCCGGGTCTGCCAGAGCACGCCGCGGACCGCGTGCAGGCCGGCCCGGACCCGGTCGTCGGCGGCGTGGTCGATGCGGTCGTCGAGCAGGCGGCGCACCCGGTCGAGGTCGATGCGCCGCGGCCGCAGCACCACCAGGGCCTCGACCGCCTCGGCGACCACCGCCGCCGCGCCAGCGGGATCGGCCAGCGCGCGCTCGTAGGCCGAGGCGGCGCCTTCATCGTCGTCGAGGGCGCGCTCGGTGATCTGGGCGCGGCGCAACAGCAGCTCGGCCCGCTCGGGGCGCGCGCCGATGGTGGCCACGTGCCGCTCGATGACGCCGCACAGCTCACCCCAGCGCTGCTCGCCGGCGTAGAGCGTCTCGAGCAGGGCGTAGGCCCGCTGCAGGTGCGGCGCGAGGGCCAGCGCCTCTTCGAGCAACCGGGCGGCCTCGTCGCGGGCCCGGGGGTCGGCGGCCAGCGCCTCGGCCCGCTCGACGAGCGCGTCGACCACCTCGTCGGCCGGCCGATCGGCGAGCGTGCCCCAATCGATCGGCGCGGCGGCGCGGCGGCTGCGCAGGCCGAGCACCGCCGCGAAGGCGTCGGTGCCTTCGAGGTCGGCGGCGGCCATGTCGAGCCAGGGCTCGGCGCCGTCGACGTCGCCGAGCGCGTCGACGTAGAGCCGCGCCAGATCGAGCGCGAGCTCGCCGCGGTGCGGCCCGGGCAGCGCAGCGCCGATCTGCCGGGCGCGCAGCTCGGCGAGGGCGTGGTGATCGGCGGTGGCAACGAGGACTTCGGCCAGGTGCTCCATGGCTTCGACGTTGTCGGGCCACGCGGCGAGGCTGGCCTCGAACAGCCGCCGGGCGCGGGTCGGCGCGCCCAATCGACTGGCGATCTGCCCGGCCTCGGCCAGGGCCGAAGAGCGGCGGATGGCCTCGGGCCCGGCGTCGCCGAGCACCGCCGCCTGAGCTTCGAGCGCGTCGAGCAGCGCCCGCGGGTCGTCCGCTTCTCGGGCCAGCGCGATCCACTGCTCGACGACCTGCGGATCGTCGATCTCGGCGTGGGCCTCGGCGAGCAGCTCGAGGGCGCGGGCGGCGTCGGCGTCGGCCAGCAGCTCGGCGGCGCGCCACCGGCGGTGAGCCGCGTCGACCGCCGACAGCCGGGGCAGGCCTTCGAGCAGCCGGGCGGCGGCCTCGGGCGCTCGACCGGCGGACCGCAACAGGTTCACGAGCAGATCGAGCGCGCGGTTGCCGACCGGCAGGGCCCGCTCGGCGGCGGCGATGGCCTCGTCGAGCCGACCGGCGGTGCGCAGGATGGACGCCCGCAACAGGTTCAGCTCGCTGGCGCTGCCGAACTCAGCGGCCTCACGCCGATCGTAGAGGCCCAGCAGCGCGTCCCACTGCTCGCGCAGGGCGTACAGGTCTTCCAGGGCTTCGAGCGCCTCGACCCACAGCGGCCCACCGGGTTCGGCGTTGTCGAGCACGCCCACCAGGGCCGGCACGGCGCCGTCGGGATCGTGCAGCCGGTCTCGGCGCAGCTCGGCCAGCTCGAGGAAGAGCCGGGCGCGATGATCGGGGTCGACCACCCGGGCCAGCTCGTCTTCGACGGCCTTCGCCCGGGCGGATGCGGCCGCGGCGGCGCCGTCGTCCAGCTCGGGATCGAGCGGGGGCAGCTCGTCGTCGGGGCCGTCGGTCTCCGGCGCATGGGCCGGCGGCGGGCCGGACGATGCCTCGGCGATGCGATCGATGACCTGCCGGATGCCCTGCCCCGACGGCGAGGCGAGCGGGGCGGTCACCGGCCGGGCCGCCGACGCCGCCGGGCGATGCAGCGCGCGCCCGGGCCGCGGGTTGCTGGCCGGCGCCGGCTCGGGCAGATCGGGCATCTCCAGAGGCTGCGGCTCTTCCAGCTCGGGCAGTCGACCGCCGGCGCGCAGCGCGGCGAGGGCTTCGGCGTCCTCGGGCAGCGAGTCGAGCAGGGCCTCCCAGCAGTCGAGCGCGCGCGCCCGCTGGCTGTCGTGGCGCCCGAGGACCCGGGCCACGGCCCGCAGCACCGCCTGCCGATCGGCCAGCGGCTCGCCCAGAGCCAGGCGCGCGTCGAGCACGTCGCCCAGCGCGTCGGCGTCGTCGGCCTCGATCAGCAGCGCTACCAGCAGATCGAGCCCATCGGGCGGGATGTCGCCGGTGGCCTGCAAGCGGCTCAATCGCACCCGCGCCGCGTCCTCTTCGCCCAGCGCCCGCTCGGCGAGCGCCAGCCGATAGACATCGTCGGGCCGCGCGCCGGACGCCTCGGCCTCGACCAACCCGGCGTAGGCGCGGCGCACGTTGACCCAGTCTTCGGCGGCGAAGCTGCGCTCGCCGAGCAGGGTCAGCGCCGGGCGATAGTCGGGCTGCTCGCCGAGGGCCGCCAGCGCGAGCTGGGTGCCTTCGTCGGGCCGTTCGAGCGCGGTGTAGGCCAGCTTGGCGAGGCTGGTGAGCAGCGCCGGGCGCTCGCGGGCTTCGGCCCGTTCGAGCTGCGCCCGCAACAGCTGCGCGACCCGCGGCCAGTCGGCCAGGGCGGTGGCGACCTCGAGCCGCATGCGACGCACGTCGGCGTCTTCGGGGTCGCTGCGCAGCACCTCATCGAGCAGCGGCGCGGCCTCTTCGGGCCGACGCAGCTCGCGCCACGAGAGCCGACCGGCGCGCTTGGCCAGGAAGCGGCGCACGCTGGGGCGCATGGCCCGCTGCAAGCCGGCCTCGAAGAACGCGACGATGCCCTCGACGTCGCCCTGCCGCAGCAGGGTGTCCTGCGCCTGTTCGTAGACCGTCATCCGGTCGGGATCGGCCTCGGCCGCCTTCTCGAGGTAGTCGAGCGCGTCGGCGCCGCGGTCGAGGGCGTCGAGCACCTCGGCGATGCGCAACAGGAACGGCGCGACGGGCTCGTCGTAGCCTTCGGCCTCGTAGACCGCGTACAGGGCCTCGTAGTGGGGCAGCGCCGCGCCGGCCCGCTTCTGCTCGAACAGCAGATCGGCCAGCGGCCGCAGGACCTCGGGGTCATCGGCGCGGCGGACCCGCGCCCGCTCGTAGCTGTCGATCGCCGCCCGCGGCCGATCGAGGATGCGGGCCTGCAGGCGGCCCAGTTCGAGCCAGATCAGCCCTTCTTCGCTGGCCGGCAGCACCGCCGCCAACCGCTCGAGCAGGGTCGCCAGCTCGCCGAAGCGCTCGCGCTCACGGTAGATGTCGGCCAGCCCTTCGAGCGCGCCGCGATGCTGCGGATCACAGCCCAGCGCCAGGGAGTAGGTCTGCGCGGCGTCGTCGGTGCGGTTGAGGTGCAGCCGCAAGAGATCGCCGCGCTCGGTATAGGCCGCCGCCAGCCGATCGGGCACTTCGAGCCGGGTGCAGAGCCGGGCCAGCACGGCCTCGAGCGCCGCGTGGCGCTCGGCCTCCCGGTGGATCGCGCCGAGGGCGTCGAGCACTTCGGGGTCGTCCCGGCGCAGGCTCGCGGCCTCTTCGAGCAGGGTGACCGCGCGCAGCTCGTCGCCATGCCGCGCGCGCACGACCTCGGCCAGACGCGCCAGCCGTCGACCGCGGGTCACCGGATCCGCCGACCGCTCGACGGCCATCTCGAGCACCCGGGTCACGTCGTCCCAGCGCTCGGCGCGGGCGTGCAGCTCTTCGAGCGCCGCCAGCGCCTGCTCGGCCTGCCCCGCGCTGCCCGACAGCGCCTTCTGGTAGTAGGCCACCGCCAGCGGGGGGTCGCCATGGGGGCCCGCGAGCACCTCGCCCAGCCGCAGGTAGACCGCGTTGCGGTCGACCTCGACCCGGCCGTCGTCGATCACCCGCAGCAGCTCTTCGAGCGCGTTGCGCGCCCGCGCCGGCTCGCCGTCCGCCAGCGCAGCCTCAGCCAGCCCGAAGAGCGCGCCCGGATGGCCCGGCACGAGCATCAACGCCTGCCGATAGCGCAGGGCGGCCGTGGCCGACCCCTCGGCGGGGTCACGACGCCAGAGGTCGCCCAGCCGCACCATCGCGTCGGCCGCGCCGCCGTGATCGCCGCGCTCCTGGAGAATGCGCGCCGCCCGGTCGAGGGTACGCACCGCCGGCAGCACCCGCCCGGCGCGCTCCTGGGCGACGGCCAGCCCCAGCAGCGCCTCTACGTCCTCCGGCTGAGCTTCCAACGCGCGCTCGAAGTAGCCCACCGCCGCGTCGAGATCGTCGGCCTGCTCCAGCGCGACCTTGCCCAGCTGATGGAAGAGCGCCTGCCGCGCGTCGGGGTCGTCCTCCCGGGCCAGCAGACGCTCGCGGGTGCGCAGCGCCGCCGCCCAGTCGCCGGTGCGCGACTGCAAATCGGCCAGCGCCCGCAGCGCGCCGGGCAACCGACGGCGCAGGGCCAGCGCGGCCTCCAGCGCGCGTACGGCCGCCGGCGGATCGACCTCGGCCAGCGCCGCGGCCATCGCGCAGCGAGCCTGGGCCGCTTCGAGGGCATCGCCGGTCTGCTCGGCGATCTCGGCGATGCGCGCCAGCGTGCCGGCGGCCGCGTTGGGCTGACCCTGCTTCTGCTGAACCACCGCCAGCGCGCAGAGCGCGTCGAGATCGTCGGGGTAGCGGACGAGGCGGGCCTTGGCCAGCGCCGCCGCGTCGGCCAGGTTGCCGGCGGGCGTCACATTGAGCTGCAGCAGCCGATTGACCAGGAAGGGGTGGTCGGGATGCACCTCGTGCTGGCGGTCGTAGGCGGCGATGGCCCGCTCGAGCTGGCCCTCTTCGATCAGCGCCTCGGTCGACGCGTAGAGGGTCTTGGCCTCGTAGTCCGACAGAAAGCGCCGCGAGCGGGACGTATTCTCCAGCGCGAGCCCGCGCGGGCCGACCCGGCCTTTCTGCTGACGAGCGGTGGTCAAGCGGATACGGCCGGCGGTGCACTGGCTCTCGACCAGCCGCACGTCGCGCCGGTCGGGCGCCTTCCAGCCCAGCTCGGCGCAGATCTCGAGCAGCAGGATGTCGACCGGGTCGACGGTGGCCAGCGTCGGCCCGCTCAGCCGCTCGGTGAGGCCGAGGCCGCGCAGCAGCTCGGCGGCCACCAACGGCGCGGGCATACGCGCCGGCCCGAAGATGCGCACCGCGTAGACGCTGACGAGCAGGACCCGCTCGTCGGCCACGCTGGCCGGCTCGATGCGGGCGCGGGCGATGAACGGTGTCGCCCGGTCGGACAGCTCACCGAGCAGCACCAGCTCGCCGTCGAGGGCGCGGACCTCGACATCGGTGATGGGCCCGCCGCGCAGCCTCGCCCGCAGGGCCCGGCCGACGTCCTGGTCTTCGGCGTAGAGCACCATGCGCTCGAGCCGCGACCGTTGGTGGCGAAAGCGGTCGACCCCGCCGCTCATGTCGATGCGCGACGGCACCTCGGGCAGGGCGAGCTGCAGATCTTCGACCGAGAACAGGCCGGAGACCGGGCGTTCGCTGAGCACCAGTCGGCCCAGGCCCTGTTCGAGCCGCAGCGAGAAGTTGCTGCGTCGACGCTGCTCGGCGGTCGCCATCGTGCGCGGGATCCTCAGCTCGCGCCGTCGCCGGCGTCCTCTGCGTCAGCGCCCTCGGCCGGCTCGCCCTCAGCGGGGGCCTCCTCGCCTTCGGCAGCCTTCTCACCTGCGGCGGGGGCCTTGTCAGCTTCGGCCGGGGCCTTCTCGCCGTCGGCCGGGGCCTTCTCGCCCCCGGCACCGGCGGCGGCCGCCTCGACCTTGGCCGCGTCCGCGGCCGGACCGGCGCAGGGGTTCTCGGTCGGGTCGATGCTCACGCTGTCGCAGGGGTTGGCCACATCGGGCGCGGGCGCCTCGGGCGGCGCCTCCTCGACCTCGGGCGGCGGCGGCGGCGCCCCGCCGCAACCGGCGAGCGCCAGGGCCAGGGCAGCGGCCGGCAAGTATAGGAAGCGCATGGTGATCCTCCCGTCCGGAGCGTGATCCGCGCGACCTTATCAGACCGGGCGATCGGGCGAAACGCTCCTGACCGCCTGTTGTCACCGTTCGCCGTCGGCCTGCCGCTCAGCCCGCGGCGCCCACCATCGGCTTGAGGAACTGCCCGGTGTAGCTGCCCTCGACCGCGGCCACCTGCTCCGGCGTACCGGCGGCGACGATCATGCCGCCGCCATCGCCGCCTTCGGGGCCCAGATCGATGATCCAGTCGGCGGTGCGGATGATGTCGAGGTTGTGCTCGATCATCACGATCGTATTGCCCTTGCCCGCCAGCCGCTGCATCACCTTGAGCAGCTTGCGCACGTCTTCGAAGTGCAGCCCGGTGCTCGGCTCGTCGAGGATGTACAGCGTGCGCCCCGTGCTGCGCCGGGCCAGCTCGCGGCTGAGCTTGATGCGCTGCGCCTCGCCGCCCGACAGCGTCGTCGACGGCTGCCCCAGCTTCACATAACCCAGCCCGACGTCCTGCAGCGTCTGCACGATGCGCTTGATGCGCTTGTGATTGGCGAAGACCTCCGCCGCCTCGTCGACGCTGAGCTCGAGCACCTCGCTGATGGTCAGCCCGAGGTACTTCACCCGCAGCGTCGCGTCGTTGAAGCGCTTGCCGCCGCACGCCTCGCACGGCACGTACATATCGGCGAGGAAGTGCATCTCGACCTTGGTCACCCCCGCGCCCTGGCAGGTCTCGCAGCGGCCGCCCTTGACGTTGAAGCTGAAGCGCCCCGGCTTGTAGCCGTAGGCCTTGGCCTCGCGCGTGCCGGCGAATACCTTGCGGATGTCGTCCCACACCTTGGTGTAGGTCGCCGGGTTGCTGCGCGGCGTGCGCCCGATGGGCGTCTGATCGATGTCGATGACCTTGTCGAAGTGGTCGAGCCCGACGATGCGCTCGTGGGCCTTCGACAGCGTGCGCGCCCCGTTGAGCTCACGGGCCGCCGCCGGATAGAGGATGTCGTTGATCAGCGTGCTCTTGCCCGCGCCGCTGACCCCGGTGACGCAGGTGAACAGCCCGACGGGGATCTCGGCCGAGATGCCCTTGAGGTTGTTGGCCGACGCCCCCTCGATGCGCAGCACCCTCTCTCCGTCGAAGACCCGCCGCTTCTCGGGCATCGGGATCACCCGGCGCCCGGCCATATAGGCCCCCGTCAGGCTCGCCTCGTGGTTCTTGACCACGTCCGGCGGCCCGCTGACGACCACCTCGCCGCCGTGGATGCCCGCGCCCGGCCCGAAGTCCACCAGCCAGTCGGCGCTCTCCATCATCTCGGCGTCGTGCTCGACGACGATCACCGAGTTGCCCAGGTCGCGCAGGTGCTCCAGCGTGCCGATGAGCCGCCGGTTGTCGCGGGCGTGCAGCCCGATGCTCGGCTCGTCGAGGATGTACAGCACCCCGGTCAGCTCGCTGCCCATCTGACTCGCCAGCCGGATGCGCTGGCCTTCGCCGCCGCTGAGGGTCGGCCCCGGCCGGTCGAGGCTGAGATAGGTCAGCCCCACGTTCACCAGGAAGCTCAGCCGGCCGACGATCTCCTTGAGCAGCTCGCCGGCGATCAGCGCCCGGTTGCCGCCCAGGTCGAGGTCGGAGAGCAGCGCGTGGGCCTCGGCGATGGTCATGCCCGTCAACGCGACGATGCTGCGCCCGCCGATGAAGACCGAGCGCGACTCGGGGCGCAGCCGCGCGCCGTGGCACTCGCCGCACTCGGCGTCGGTGAAGTACTGCGCGTAGCGCATGCGGCTGTCTTCGGACTCTGTCTCGCGCCACAGCCGCTCCATGCGCGGCACGATGCCCTCCCACTCGCAGGGGTACTTCACCGTGCGCCGCCCGCGGCGGAAGCGCACGTCGTACTGCCGCTTGCCGGTGCCGTGCAGGATGACCTGCTGCTGCTCCTCCGGCAGCTCGCCGAACGGCGCTGACAGGTCGATGCCGTGCTCGCCGGCCACCGTCTCGAGCACCCGCTTGAACCAGCGGGCCGTCGCCAGGTTGAAGCCCTTGACCGCGCCGTTCTCCACCGACAGCGTCGGATCGGGCACGACCCGCTCGGGGTCGATGCGCAGGGCGGTGCCCAGGCCGTTGCAGCCGTGGCACATGCCCAGCGGGCTGTTGAACGAGAACGACTGCGGCGACAGCTCGGGGAAGCTGACGTCGCAATACGAGCAGTAGCGGTGCTCGCTGTACAGCTTGTCCCCCGCCTCGACCCCGTCGGGGCCGCCGAGCACCGCGACGACCAGCTTGCCCTCGCCGCGCTTGAGCGCCGTCTCGACCGAGTCGGTCACCCGCGGGCGGATGCCGTCCTTGGCCACCAGCCGGTCGACGACCACCTCGACGCTGTTGCGCTTCTTCTTGTCGAGCTCGACGCCGTCTTCGAGGCGCACCACCTCGCCGTTGACCCGCAGCCGGGTGAAGCCCTCGCGCTGCACCTCTTCGATGACGTCTTTGTGCTGCCCCTTGCGGTTCGAGATCAGCGGCGCGAGCACCATGTACTTGGTGCGCTCGGGCAGCCCGAGGATCGAGTCGACGATCTGCTGCGCGCTCTGCGGCTCGACCGGGCGCTCGCACTTGAAGCAGAGCTGCTCGCCGACCCGCGCATAGAGCACGCGCAGATAGTCGTGGATCTCGGTGATCGTGCCCACCGTCGAGCGCGGGTTCTTGCTGACGGTCTTCTGCTCGATGCTGATCGTCGGCGACAGCCCGCGGATCGATTCGTAGCGCGGCTTCTCCATCTGCCCGAGGAACTGCCGGGCGTAGGCCGACAGGCTCTCCACATAGCGCCGCTGCCCCTCGGCGAAGAGGGTGTCGAACGCCAGCGACGACTTGCCGCTGCCCGAGACCCCGGTGAACACCACCAGCTTCTTCTTGGGGATCGCCAGATCGATGCCCTTGAGGTTGTGCTCCCGAGCCCCGCGCACGGCGAGGTGGTCGAGCTCGGTGACCATGCCGGCGGGCGGCGGCACCACGTCGGGGGCGATGGCGGGCGGGGCGTCGGACATCGTCGAACCTCTGGACGCGCGTTCAGTCAGTCAATCGGCGGGGCGTAAGATGCGCCGTCGACGACGCCCGTTGCAAGCGATCTTTCGCCCGGCTGTGAAGTGGCAGGAAGTCTGCCGGACGGGCTGCCCTTCGACGATCAGACAGTCACTGGAGACAGGCCTTGCGCCCCACGCGGGTCTGGGCGCAGATCGATCATGGCCCGCCCGCTCAGGAGCCCCGTATGTCACCCGTGCCGTCCCTGCTCGCCCTCGCCCTGCTCGCCCCGCCACCGTCGGCGGGTCCCGTGCCGAGGCATGTCGACCTGCTCACCCGCACCGAGAACCCGATCGCGGTGCATCTCAGCGCGACGGGCGACGGGGCCTACACCGTGTATTGGGCCGAGCAGGACCGCAGCCGCCCAGCCGATCCGCCCAGCGACAGCGTGGGCTACGACATCTATCGCGGGCGCCTCGATCGCAGGGGGCGCTTGACCGCGGTGAAGCCGGTGGCCCGGCGACTGACCCACGTGCTCGCCAGGCACGGCGGGCGCACGCTGGCCCGTCAGAGCCGTTTCGTCGACATGAAGCGCGGTTGGATGACCGAGCTGGTGCAGTGGACCGACCGCCGGGGCAAAGCCGCCGATGAGATCCGCGTACCGCTGCCGCCGGTCGCCCACCTGAGCGGCGAGCAGGACACCCGGGCGGTCTGGGATCCGACCCGCAAAGCCTGGGCCGTGACCTGGGGCACGCAGCACCGGATCGCGGGCCACCCGCTCGGATACAGCCTGATCCGGCTGCGCTTCGGCTGGCTCGACCCGATGGGCGCCTGGCGCGACGTCGGCGAGATCGCGCGGGAGTATACCGACGGCGATCGAGTCACGAGCCCGCTGGGCGGACCCCTGATCGCCACCCCGGACGGTCCGGTCCAGATGTGGGCCGGACCGCAGCTCCACATCACCCGGCTGGCGAAGCCGTCCGCGCCGTTGCTCGTCAGCGACCGGCCCGGCATCTGGCCGGGCGATCTGGCCGTCGACGCCCGGGGTGTCCTCGGCGTCGCCTGGACCGAAGCGCTCGCCGAGCCGCCGGCCGGCTCACCTCGCCCGCGGGCCGGTGTCTTCCGCGCGTTGCGCTTCGCTCGGCTCGACGGCGAGACGCTCACCCGACTCGACCCTGCGCCCCTGCACGCGACCCACCTGCACGTCGCCAGCGACGGCCGCGGCTTCCTCGTCGCGTGGACCGGCGCATCGGCGGGCGGTCAGGCGGCGCATATCGCCCGCGTGGAGGCGGCGGGTGACGCTACGCCCGGGCGACCGACCCCATGGACGATTCGGCCCGAGCCGCTGCACGTCAGCCGATGGGGTTCCAACTGGGTGGATGGCCTGTCGTTCGACGGGCGCTTCTATGTCATGCGGGTGATGCACGGCCTCAACCCGTCCCAATACCGGCTGTATCTGCTCGATCCAGCCAGGCGCTACAGCCTGCCCTTCGTCCCACCCGCGGGCCCGAAGCCGAGCCCGGCACGCCCGGTGAGGGCCTTGCCCGATCCGGTCCTGCCGAGGCGGCCCCGCCGACCATCCCTGCCCGATATGCCCTGAGCGCCGTCGACCGCCTCTCGGGCGCGCCGCGACGCCCTCAGCGCCAGTCGCCGGTCAGCACGAACGGGGCCCACGCATAAGGGTGGGCCCCGGTCGAGACCTGCGCCCCGGGCAGACCGAACTTGCGGGTCGAGCCCGCCGGCGCCGGCCCACCCATCAGCTCGAGCTGCGCCGATCGCAGGGCCTCGGCCTTGCTCGCGCCGCCCGCCAGGTGCCGATAGAACGCCTGCATCAGCGTGGCGGTCGAGTCGTCGGGCACCGACCACAGCGAGGCCAGCACCGCGCCGGCCCCGCGGCTCAAGGCCATGGCCGAGAAGCTATCCGGCGGCTGACCCGCGGCGAACGTGCCGACCGCCGTCTCGCAGGCCGACAACGTGAGCAGATCGACCGCGGCGAAGGGGTAATCCGCCCCCTGAAGGCGCTGCAGTTCGAGGCGCGCGCCGCCGCCCAGCGCCAGGAAGGATCGCGTGGCGGAGCCGGGGTGGAACACGAAGTGGCTGGCGATGTGCACCAGCGGCACCCCGCCGCTCAAGGCGCGCTGCAGGGCGTCGGCGGTGAACGCGTCGTCGAGATGCACCGCGCCCCAGACCCGCCCGTCGAGGTCGCCGATCCGCCGGCGCACGATGCCCTCGAGCTCCGGCGGCACGAAGGTGAGATCGCTGAGGTCGCCCCCGTGCTGCTGCGCGCCGAACGCCGCGATGCAGTCGGCGCGGCCTGGGGCCGATCCGGACGCGCCCAGACACGCCGGCCGCCGCGGTGAGCCGTCGAGCAGCTCGGGCGCGACGACCGGATAGCGCACGATCGCCCGCGCCTCGACGGCGTAGCGCCCGCCCGGCGCCTTGAGCGCGCCGAACGGCACGTAGCGCAGCGCGCCGCCGGGGGCCACCATCAAGACCTCGACCCCCTGCGCGTCCAGCGCCGCTGCGACCGGCGCGAGCAGGTGGGCGTAGAGCCGCTCGCCGTGGCGATCGACCTCCACCAGCGACGCGCCGCTCTTGAGCGCCCGGTAGAAGTCGTGGGCCAGCCCGTTGAGCACGCCCGCGCCGACCGCGCGGACCATGGTCTGCCGCCCGGCGGGCGTACTCAGCACCAGGTGGGTCCGCTCGGGCCCGAGCACGATCTGCAGCAGCGCGACCCGACCCAGCCGTTCGAGCCGGGCCAGCAGCTTCGCCTCCGCGTCCCGATCATCCGCCGAGCCGGCGCCCGGGAGCCGCGCGTTCGCCCGCGTCTTGCGGTCGAGCCGCGCGTCGGCCTGCGCGATGGCGCGCGCGAAGCGAGCCTCGTCGATGCGCCCGGCCCGCAGCCGCTGCACCGCCGCGGCGTAACCCCGGCGCCAGACATCCTCCGGCGCGCTGCGCGAGACCGGCTCGCGGGCGACGTCGACCCGCGACGCCCGCGAGAGCCCGGCCAGCGCCAGCTGACCCACCCGCTTCTCGACCTCGTCGGCCTCCGCCAGCCGCCCGGCCTCGATCAGCCAGCCGGCCAGCCGGGTATACAGCTCGACCCGCGCCTCGACGAAGCGCTGCTCGGCTTCGGCCCCCAGCGCGCCCACCTCGGCCCGCGCCGCCTGGGCCACGTCCACCGCCTCCTTGGCCCAGGCGATGGCCACGTCCAGGCGGTCGGCGGACCGCGCCACCTCGGCAGCGGCCATCGGCGCCATCCACGGCCGCTCCCGCCGATCGAGGCGGGCCTGCAAAGCCAGCGACGCCCGCGCCGCTTCGAAGCCCTGCCCCTGCCCCTCCGCCCCACCGAAGCGGGCCCGCAAGCGCGCGAGCACCGCCAGCAGCTCGACCGCGAGCGGGTGATCGCTCAACCCGGCCTCGAGCAGCTGCCGCCAGCCGCTCTCGACGAACTCGAGGGTCGCCGGGCGGTTCTCGGGCGGCAGCACCCGCTCGAGGGCGTCGCCCATGTCCAGGCTCATCTGCGCCCCGGCCAGCGCCAGCGCCTCGCCATCGCCCCAGGCCTCGTCGAGCTCGAGGTCGCCGGCGGCGTCCCGGGCCAGCATGCGCCGCTCGACGGCCTGTGACTCGTCGCGGATCGCCAGCAACAGCCGCGCGACCGTCTGCAGCGAGCCGCCGTCGGCGGCGACCCGGGCCTCCTCGCCCAGATAGCGCAGGCCGTCGCCCGCCCGGGCGAAGTCGTTCGTCGCCGCCAGCAGGCGCCCCTCGGTCAAGACCTCCAGCGCGCGGCTGCCCTGCCCCACCGCCGCCAGCGCGTGCCCCCAGCGACGCAGGGCCCGCGACGCCGCCCAGACCGCCTCGTCGGTCGAGTCCACCGCCACCGGATCGGTCCACAGCGCCACCGCCTCGGCGCTGTAGTCCAGCGCCGCCGCCCGCTCGCCGCGGGACGCGTGCAGCCGGGCCAGGCGCAGCCGCGCGTCGGTCAGCAGCGGATGGGCCGCCCCCAGCATCGCCCCGTGGGCGAAGAACAGCCGCTCGCAGGCCTCGACGTCGATCGCCGGGCGGTCGTCCATCGCCCGGATCTCGTCGGTCCGACAGCGGATGGCCAGCGCCGGGATGTCGGCCAGCGGTTCGGCGGCGTCGGCGGCCCGCGACAGCGCCGGCTGCAGGCCCAGCGCCCAATGCCCGCGGCCCGTCCGGGCCCCGATCTCCACCACCGAGACGATGCCCTCGACCATCGGCTGCGGCCAGGCGCCAGCGTCGGCCGGGAAAGGCGGCTGCAGCGCAGCAGCCACGGTCTGCACCCAGCGATCGGCCCGGCGGGCGACGGCGACGGTGGCCCGCTCGCTGTCCAGGCCGGCCGCCAGATCGCGGGCCCACTCGTCGAGCAGCTCCTCGCTGTCGACGTCGAAGAACTCGACGAACTCCTCGCGGTACAGCGTCGCGTCGGGGTGCCCCAGGGCGGCCAGCCGCGCCCGCGCGCGGATCGTCTCGGGCGCGGTCGGATCGGCCCACGGATCGTCCAGCGCCGCCTGCAGCTCGGCGCGCAGGCCGGGCTCATCGCCGCCGAGGGCCAATGCCCGCAGGCGGGCGCCGACGACGTCGGGATCGAGCCCGCCGGCGCCGACTTCGAGCCCGTCGGCCAGCGCCACGCAAGCATGCGGATCGGGCGCCACCTGCCCCAACTGCCAGCGCACGAGCCCCGCCCGGCAGCGCAGGGCCAGCGCCGGCACATCATCGAACTCGGGCCCGCCCCGCGGGCCGGAGAGGATGGCCGACCACGCGTCGAGCCCGCCGATGCCCAGCACCGGATCCCCCTCGATCTGCCCGCCGATGACCGCCGCCGCGACGCCGTCGATCAGCGCCGGCATCCACGCGCCGCCGTCGGGCGCCGGGCCGACGAGGTACCGGCCGAGCCCGCGCTCGATGTCGACGACGCGGTAGCGGGCCAGCACGCCGGGCACCTGCTCCACCGGCGTGCCGACGGCGACCTCGGCGTCCCAGGACAGCGCCAGCCCACCGAACTCGTAGAGCATCAGCGACATGCTGCCCTCGCGGTCGTCGAGCGGCGGTCGGTGCAGCGCCGCCAGCCGCGCATCGGCCGGCTCGCCCGCCGCCCGGCGCAGCGCGTTGACCTGGGGATCGAACGGCCCGGCGGCCACCGCGAGCAGATCGGCCAGCGCGCGGCAGTCTGCGAGCCGGTCTGCGCGCGGATGTGCGCCGCGCCCCGCCGGATCGAGCGCCGCCTCGATGCGCGCGTGGCGACAGCGGGCGGCGAGCGCCGGCAGGTCGGCCGCCGCGCCGGGCGGATCGATCGCCGACCACAGCGGCAGCGCGCCGAACGCCGCCCGCGCGCCGGGCCGGGGGTTGGCGAGCGGGGGTAGGCTTCCATAAGTGTCGTGATCAGCGGGCCGATGGCGGGCCAGCCACGTCCGCAGCACCACGCCCTCGGCCACCGTCGTCGACCACGCGCCGGCGTCGGCGGGCACCGGCGGCCCCAGATCGGTCAGGTTCAACTCGCCGGCGTCCCAGCGGGACAGCACGACCGCCGCCTCGATCGGGGTCAGGCCGGCGGCGAGCTGGCGATCGAAGGCGTCGAGGGCCAGCGCGGCGTTGTGGGCGGTGGCCCGCAGGCGGTCGTCCAGCTCGAAATGCGGTGCCCGCGGAGGGCCCTGAGGCCGCCGCCCGGCCGCGATCGCCCGGGCGAAGCCCTCGAGCCGGGTCACCCGCTCAGCGGCCCGCCCATGGGCCACCGCGTGCGCCTGGGCGAGCATCTCGCAGGGGGTCGGATCCCGATGCAGCCCCAGCAGGCCTTCCCGGCAGCGCAGCGCCCAGCGGGGCACGTCGTCGAGGGCCACCACCCGCGCCCGCATCGCCTGCAGCCGCTCGACCTCGCGCAGGTCGCCGCCGGCCCGATAGCCCTCGATCGCGATGGGCAGCGCCTCGGCCATGGCCGGGGTGAAGGCGCTCTGATCGAGCCCCGCGGCGAACGGATCGGGGCTCATCGGGAAGTAGTAGACGTCGATCAGCTCGGCGGCCATCACCCGCGCCGCCTCGGCGTGCGGGCGCCCGGCGAACAGCTCGACGTCGCGGCGATAGACCATGTGCCGGGCGTGCAGCTCGGCGTCGGCGAAGTCGATCGGGTCGCCTTCGGGGTCGCCAGCGGCCGCGCGGTCGCGGGCCATGGCCTCGGTCTCGTAGGGCTGAGCGTGGCCGATGCCGGGCAGGAGCGGCAGCGAGGCCAGCAGCAGGAGCAGGGCCGGGCCGGCGAACGGATCGCGGCGGGTCATCGGGCGGGCATCGCTCGGGGCACTACTGCACCGCGAACGGCAGCAGCGCGAGCGGCGTGCCGCTGGCGAACTGCAGCACCGGCAGGGTCAGCGCGCGGGCCATCGCCGGCGGCATCGGCGGCAGCGGCGTCTTCGCCAGCGCCTCAACCGCCGGGGTCAGCAGCCGCATCAGGCCGCCGTCGGCCCACGAGGTGCCCTCGGCGAAGAGGCTGCGCCCCAGCAGGCCCAGCGGACTCGCCGGCACCGCGCCGATCTCACCGGGCCCCGGCGAGATGACCAGCTCGTACTCGCCGTCGCCGATGTCGGCGGCGATGGCGGCCAGATCGATGGCGGTCATCAGGCCCTCGGGGCGATCGACCAGCCCGCACGACCGCGCCGCGGTGCCGGTCCAGACCCGCCCGCCGGCCAGGGGCTCGAGGGTCTCCTTCTGAAAGTGGGTGCGCCCGGTCGCGATGCGCTCGAGGAACAGGTCGTACAGCGTCTCCATCGACGCCTGCACCGCCGCCCGCTCGTCGTCGTCCCACGCCTGCTCGAGGCTGAGCAGCGCCGCCCGCTTGCCGCGCAAGAACAGCTCGGTCTCGACCCCCAGCCCGCGGTACAGGCCGCTGAGGTCGAACTTGCCGCTGAAGACGCCGATGCTGCCGGTGATGGTATCGGGGCCCGCCAGGATGGTCCGCCCGGCGACGGCGATGTAGTAGCCGCCCGAGGCCGCCACGTCGCCCATGCTGACGATGAGCGGCTTCTCCTCGGCCAGCCGGCGTAGGGCGCGCCACATCACATCGCTGGCGGTCACCGAGCCGCCGGGGCTGTCGATGCGCAGCACCACCGCCTCGACCCGGCTGTCGAGCCGCAGCTGCTCGGCGGCGCGGGCGATGGTCTCGCTGCCGGTGGTCAGCGCGCCGGTGAACGGGTTGCTGGTGGATGGCCCGTCGACCAGGGTGCCCACCGCGTAGAGCACCGCGATCTCGGGGCGCGCGCCCCAGCGCGGCTCGCGGCGGTCGAACAGCCGGCCGGCCTCGACGAAGCCCGCCCGCGGACCGAACGCCTCGCGCACGACGCCCTCGAACTCGTCGTAGTGGATGACCCCGTCGACCAGCCCCGCGTCGGACGCCGCGTCGGCGGTGTAGGGCCCGCCGTCGATGATCTCGCGCACCTTGTCCGGCTGAAGCCCGCGGCCAGCGGCGATGGCGGCCACCACGCTGCCGTAGATGCCGTCGAGCAGCGCGTCCTGCTGCAGCCGGGCCGCCGGCGAGGGCGCGCGGCGGGTGAAGGTCTCCGGCGCGCTCTTGTAGGCGCCGGTGCCGACGAACTGCGCCTCGATACCCAGCCGCTCGAGCAGGGTGCCGATGAAGGTCAGCTGGCTCTTGACGCCGGTGAGCAGCACCCCGCCGGCGTGGGTGGTGTAGACCCGATCGGCGGCGGCGGCGACGCTGTAGGTGCGGGTATCGCCCACCGGCAGCCAGGCGTAGACCGTCTTGCCCGCCGCCCGCAGCCGGGCGATGGACGCCCGCAGCTCGCCGGCCTGGGCCCAGCCGATCTGGTCGCTGGTGAAGGCCAGCAGCACCCCGGCCACCTCGGGCTCCTTCTCCAGGCGGCGCAGCCGCTGCAGCAGCGACAGGAAAGGCGCCTGCACCCGGGGGAAGATGAGCCCCGAGACCCCGTACTCGGCGGCCGGGCCCACCTCGACCTCGACCACCAGCGGCCGCTCGATGAGCGACGGCATCCACTCGACCCGATCGCGCACCCGCCCGGTCACCGCGAAGCCGGCGTACTCGCTCTGCTCGACGTCGGGGGCGAACCAGAACAGCCCGCCGCCGGCCACGCCCTCGTCCGACAGCCCGATCATCAGCTGCTGACCGTTGACGTCGCTGTCGTCGCGCAAGACGGTGTCGAAGCGGGCGAGCAGGGCGAAGCGCTTGAAGAACCGCCAGCGCAGCTTGGCGCCCCACGTCGAGCGCAGGTCGCCGTCCCCCTCCTCGATGCGCCACTGCACCGAGGCGTCGAGCCGCTCGGTGCCCGGGCGCACCGCCACCCCGAACTCGTAGCCCCGCTCGGTGCCCTCGCGCTCGGCCACCTCGCGGCCGTCGCCGCGGTCGATCACCACCGCCCGCTGCAGCGGCTCGGTCAGGTCGGTGACCACCGCGCCCGCCGCCAGCCAGCGGAACGGCCGCACCTGGAAGCCCACGTCGAAGGTGTCGAGATCGGCCAGCTGGGCGTAGGGCTGATCGGCGTCGCCGTCGGCGAAGAAGTGGCTCCACGAGAAGCCGATCGACACCGACGGGTCGAGGGTCAGCGCGTGGGCCCAGGTCAGCTTGACCGGGGTCGACGGCTGCACGCCGGGCAGCTCGAGCCACTCGACCCCCAGCCCGGCGGTATACGGCCCGGCGAGGTTGAGCGAGAGCCAGGCGGCGTGCCCCTGCCCCACCCGCTCCTCGTCGCTGCCGACGAAGGTATAGGCCAGCTGGAAGCGCTCGCCGAAGCCGATGCCCGCCGGGTTGACCCCGATGGCGTCGGCGTGATCCCCGGCGGCGACGTCCCCGTGGGGCTGCAGGATCCCGCGGGTGCTCTCCTGGGCCACCGCCGGAGCGGCGACGAGCCCGACCAGGGCCAGGGACGCGAGCGCCGGATATGCGAAGGGACCGGAAAACAGCGACAAGACGAACTCCCGGGGCAGAGCGTGCGGGCGGCCCGCGTGATGACGGGCGCGGCGATCAGAGCCGACGGTCAGGCCAGCAGCACGGCGGTGACGCCGTCGCCGCCTTCGTAGCGACCGCCGCGCCGATGTTCGCGCGCGTAGCTGCTGGTCTTCAACCATTGCCTGATCTCGCGCTTGAGCGCGCCGGTGCCGTGGCCGTGAATGACGAAGGCGATCGGCTGCTCGCGCTCGACGAGGCTGTCGAGGAACCGCTCGACCTTGTCCACCGCCTCGTGGGACCGCATGCCGCGCACGTCGACGGTATTGTCCGGCGCCTGGGGCGGCGCCGCCTCCCACTCGGCCTCGAGCGCCGCCGCCGCGTCTTCGGGGTTGCTCGGCGCACGGCGCTCGGCCTTGGCCCTGCTCGCGCGCGGCGTATTGCGGACCGGCGCCCGCGCCGCCCGCCCGGCCGCCGCCCGCCCGCCGCGGCGGTTGTTCGGGTCCTTGCCGAACGCCCGCGGCCGCAGGTCGTCCACGTCGACGGTCGCGGTGATGATGCCCGCCCGCACCTGACAGCGCCCCTTGTCGTCGGGCCCCTCCAGCAGCGTCGCCTCGTTGTTGAGCGAGATGACCCACACCGTCTGCCCCGGCTTCAGCTCACCGGGATCGGGCGCGGGCCCCGCCGCCGCGTGGGCCTCGGCCTGCTTCGCCGCGACCACCGCCGCGATCTTCTCCTCGACGGCGCTCTGCTGCTTCTGCAGCCACTTCGGATCGGCCTTGCGCGCCTCGTCGCGCATCGCCTTCTTCAGCCGGCGCAGCTCGTCGCGCAGGGTGCGGGCCTCGGCCAGCGCCTTGTCCCGCTCCTTGGCGATGCCCTCCTTGAGCCGCTTCTCCAGCTTGCCCTGAAGCGTCTCGGCCGCCGTGCGGGCGTTGATCAGGCGCAGCTGCTCCTTCTCGGCCTCCTCGCGGGCCTTGCGCGCCGCGTTGGCCTCGCGTTCGAGCCGCACGATGACCGTCTCGAGCGCCTGCTGCTGCGGACCGGCCAGCGCCGCCGCCCGATCGACGATGCCGGTATCGAGCCCCAGCCGGCGGGCGGTGCGCAGGCCCGACGAGGCGCCGGGGATGTCGAAGGTCAGGTGATAGGTCGGCGTGCCGCTGCCCTCGTCGAAGCCCATCGCGCCGTTGCGGAAGCGCTCGTCCTCGAAGGGCAGCGCCTTGAGCGACTCGTAGTGGGTCGTCACCAGCACCAGGCTGCCGCGATCGGCGAAGGCCTCCAGGATGGCCTGGGCCAGCGCCGCGCCCTGGATCGGATCGGTGCCCACCGCCAGCTCGTCGAGCAGCACCAGCGCGCCCGGCTCGAGGGCGCCGAAGATGTCGACGATGTTGGCCAGGTGCCCGCTGAAGGTCGAGCGGCTCTCGTCGAGGCTCTGCTCGTCGCCGATGTCGGAGTAGACCCCCGGCACCCGCGGCACCAGCGAGCCCTCGGCCGCCGGCACGTGCAGCCCGGCCATCGCCATCAGCACCGACAGCCCGGCGGTCTTGAGCGAGACCGTCTTGCCGCCGGTATTCGGCCCGGTGACCACCAGCACCTGCTGCCGCCGGTCGAGCGCCAGGTCGTTGGGCACCACCTCGACCCCGCCCAGGGTCAGCAGCGGATGGCGCGCCGCCTTGAGCAGCAGCCGCCCGTCGTCGACCATCGTCGGCCGGGTGCAGTCGAGCTCCTTGCTCAAGAGCCCCGCGGCCCAGGCCAGATCCAGCTCGGCCAGCGCCGTCTGCGAGGCGCGCAGCCCGGCGGCGTGCTGACCCACCTGCCGGCTCAGCTTGAGCAGCACCCGCCGGATCTCCCGGTCGACCTCCGCCTGGGCCATCATCAGCTTGTTATTGGCGTCGACCACCGTCTGCGGCTCGATGTAGACCGTCTGCCCCGAGCCCGACCAGCCGTGCACGATGCCGTCGATGTGGTTCTTGTGCCCCGAGCGGATCGGCAGCACATACCGGTCCTCGCGGATCGTGTAGTATTCCTCCTGCAGCATGCCCTCGTACTCGGGCGAGGACAGCAGACCGTGCACCGTCTGCTTGAGCTGCTCGTGCAGCCCGGCGACCCGGGTGCGCAAAAAGCCGAGCTCACCGGACGCCGAGTCGGCCACCTCGCCGTGCTCGTCGAAGGTATCGAGCAGCGCGCGGCCCAGGTCGGGCGCGTCGAGCAGGGTCTCGGCGACGCCGGCCAGGGTCGGGGCGGCCTCGTCGAGGTCGCCGAAGTAGCGCCGGCAGCGGGCGGCGGTCTCGACCACCCGCCCCACGGCGACCAGATCTTCGGGTTCGAGCAGGGCCCCGCGGGCAGCGAGGCCCACGGCCCGGTCGATGTCGACCAGGCCGCCGAGCGGGGCGCTGTGGCCCCGATCGACGAGGCGTCTGGCCTCGGATGTGCGGATCAACCGCTCGTCGAGCGCGTGGCGATCGACGGCGAAGTCGAGACCGTGAGCCTGCTCGGCGGCGACAATGCTGCGGCAGTGCTCGGCGAGGCGCTCGAGGATCCGGTTCCATTCGAGGTGGGTCGTGGTCTTGTGCGAGACGTGCATGGGGTACTCCAGTGCTCCAGCGAGGGATGAGGCGTGACGGGTGATGCCGGCAGAAAGCGGACGGAAGGCCTGAAACGGCGCCATATTGGCGATCCGACGGCTCCGGCGCAAGCCGAGGCGCGCCCGCGGGTGCTCGTCAGCCGCTGCCTGCTCGGCCACCGGGTGCGCTACGACGGCCGCGACAAGCACCAGCCCGCGCTGGCCGCGCTGCTCGACCGCTGGCGGCTGCTGGCCATCTGCCCCGAGCTCGAGGCGGGCCTCGGCGTGCCCCGCCCGCCGATGGATCTGGTCGGCCCGCCGGGCGCCGCGCGGCCGATCGAGAGAGCCTCGGGTCGCGACCTCGAGCCGCTGATGACGCCGGCCATCGCCCGGCTCACCGCAGATATCCACGACGCCGGCGGCCTCGACGGCGCCGTGCTCAAGGCGCGCTCACCGAGCTGCGGCCTCGGCTCGGCGGCGCGCTACGACCGCGTCGACGACCCCGCGCCCGCCGCCCGGGTCGACGGGGTCTTCGCCGCCGCTTTGCGTGGACTGCGCCCCGCGCCGCGCCTCATCGACGAGGGCCAGCTCGCCGACCCCGAGCAGCGGGCGCGGTTCGCGCTGGCGGTCGAGCTGCGCCGCCGGGCGCTGAACGCGGCCCGCTGGGGCGATGTGCGCGGCCTCGACGGCGTCTGGCGCGCGTGGCACGCCGGCCCGCTGGCCGAGGCGCTGCGCGCCGCGAAGCTCGACCGGAAACGCATGCACCACCTGGCAGACGATCCGAATGCACTCGTCGGGCACATCGATGCGGTGGTCGAATGTCTGCCCGCCCGGCGATTGCCGGCGACGCCGGCGGCAGGTGTTCATCAAACGATCGGTTCGTAATTTGCACACCGACTGAGCCGTACGGCCAAGAGAATGGCGTTCGACCGCGCGACGGTCGGGCCCGACCAGGAAGGTTCGACAGTATGAAGCCGAAGACGACCCTGCACCCGGGCCTCATGATGCTGTGCGCGCCGCTCGTGGCCCTGCTCGTCGCGCTGCCCGGCTGCGACCCCGGCCTGAGCGACGGCGACGCCGGCGTGCTGACCGACGGCGGCCTCGGCCTCGACGACGGCATACCCGACGGAGACGGCGGCGGCGGGCCCGACCCCCAGGAGGGCGACGCCTCGAACGAGCCGGCCAACCCGCTGCTCAACTCGATCTTCCCCAACCGGGCGCCCATCGGCGGCACGTTGCCGGTGCGCCTCGTCGGCCGCGACTTCGCCGAGGGCATGCGGGTGCGCATCGGCACCCTCGACTGCGCCGACGTCACCGTCGAAAACGAAAATCGCATGACCTGCGTGGTGCCAGCCGTCGCGGCGGCCGACGTCTTCGACGTGATGGTCATCTGGCCCGACGAGCAGCGCGACATCCTGCCCCGCGGCTTCACCTACTTCGAGCCGGTCACCATCAGCGAGATCTTGCCGCCCATCGGACCCGCCCTCGGCGGCGCCCCGATCACCATCATCGGCACCGGCTTCATCGAAGGCACCGAGGTGCGCATCGGCGGCGCCCGGGGCGACGTGACCGAGGTCATCGTGCGCGAGGGCATGCTGCCCGACCAGCTCGACGTCATCGTGCCCGCGGGCGAACCGGGCATCGTCGACGTGACCGTGCGCAACCTCAACGGCACCGCCACCGTCGAAGACGGCTTCGTCTGGTACGAAGAGCTCTTCGTCGACGACATCGACCCGCCCTGGGGCCCGGTCGACGGCGACACGGAGGTGCGGCTGGCGGGTATCGGCCTCTCGGCCGACAGCGCGGTCACCTTCGGCCGCGGCCCGGCGCGGGTGCTCTCCTCCGAGCTCGACCGCCAGCGCCTCGTCGCGCTCACCCCGCCCGCCGGCCTGCCGGGCGTCGTCGACGTCACCGTGCGCAACTTCAACGGGGTCTGGCAGGGGGAGAGCGCCTTCCTCTACGTGCGCTCCGGCGCCGGGCCCTTCACCGTCGACGGCATCGCCCCCAACCGGGTGCCGGCCACCGGCGGGCGCGACGTCTTCATCGGCGGCAACGGCTTCGACGAGGCCACCCGGGTGCTGTTGGCCGACGCCGCCGGCGAGCAGCCCATCGCCTGCGCGCTCGAGCGCCCGCAGCTCTTGCGCTGCACCCCGCCGGTGCGCGCGCCGGGTATCGTCGACGTGGTCATCGAAGGCGCCGAGCGCCGGGTGCTCGAAGACGGGCTGACCATCTACGAAGCCGTCGAGATCTTCGACCTCACCCCCGATCGCGGCGGCGTCGCCGGCGGCACGCTGGTGCAGCTCGTCGGCCGCGGCCTCAGCGCCCGCATGACCGTCGAGTTCGACCAGAGCGAGGCGGAGATCGTCTCCGTCGCGGCCGACGGCGAGTCGGCGCTCGTGCGCACCCCGCCCGGCCGCCGGGGGCGGGTCGCGGTGCGGGCCACCACCGACGACGACGAGACCCTGCTGCCGCAGGCCTACGCCTACTTCGACCCGACCATCGGCGTCGGCGGCATCAGCGGCGACAGCATCGGCAACGCGGTCAACGTCACCGTGCTCGACTCGCGCAGCGGCATCCCGGTGGCCGGCGCGCGGGTGCTGGTGACCGGCATGAGCCCCGAAGAGCGCTGGCAGGGCACCACCAACGACTTCGGCCAGGTGGTCATCGCCGACCCGAACCTCGTCCTGCCGGTGAGCGTCACCGCCGCGGCCAACGACTACAGCACCACCACCTACGACCGGGTCACCGCCGAGAACGTCACCCTGCTGCTCAACTCGTTCGTGCCGCCCGAGCAGGGCCCCGGCGACCCGCCGCCGCCCATCGAGCCGGTGACCCTGCGCGGCCGGGTCTTCGGCATCGACGCCCTCGAGAAGCCCGTCGACCCGGGCTTGATCCTGGCCGTCTTCGTCGAGACCAGCCACACCTCGCCCGGCAACCGCATCGCCGCCCCGCCGCCGGCGCCCAACGGCATCCTCACCGAAGACGGCCCCTTCGAGATCGTCGTGCGCCCCGGCGAGCTGGCCATCGTCGCCACCGCGGGCTACGTGCCGGTGGTCACCGTCGACGAGTACAACCGCGGCGAGGCGACCTGGTGGGAGCTGCGCGACGCGGTGCAGCCCATCGCCATGGGCCTGCGCCGCTTCATCGGCGCCGCGCCCGGCGATCAGATCGACGACCTCGAGGTGCACATCGACCGCCCGCTGCGCATGACCGTGCCGGCGGTCATCGACAACCCGCCCGGCGCGGTGCGCGGCGCGCCCGACCGCTTCACCATCAAGCCGATCCTGTCGCTCGGCGCCGAGGGCTGGTTCGACTTCCGCTACGACCAGAGCGCCGGCGAGCCGCGCATGCGCTTCCGGGCGATGCCCGACCTCGCCGCGTGGCCCGACCTCGACGTCGTGATGTTCTGGGACGCCGAAGCCACCCAGACCGACCCCACCCTGCCCTATAACTATGCGGTCACCGACGTCGAGGTGCGCGACATGCGCAACGGCGTGGTCATCGCGCCGATGGTGGGCACGACCGCCATCACCTCACCGGCCGACGGCACCGCGCTCGGCCGCGACCGCTGGGTCGAGTTCCAGGTGCACCCGGGCTACGACCGCCCCGACGCACCCAGCGAGCCGGCCAGCTTCCACCTCGTGCGGGTCTCGCGCATGGGCCAGGTGATCTGGACCCAGGTGCTGCCCGGCGCGGTCAATCGCTTCCGCTTCCCCGAGCTGCCCGAGCCGGAGGGCGACGAGGTCTTCGCCGACGTCGCGGTCCTCGAAGAGGGCGGCGTCCTGCAGATGAGCATCCTGTCGGTGCTGGTCGACGGCGAGTTCGAGTTCGACGATTTCACCTATAACGACTTCGGCCGGCTGCGCAGCTTCGCCTTCAGCTACATCAGCTTCCTGCCCCCGCTCTGATCGACGACATCGGGGTCCCTCGCGCGGCGGGCGCACGCCTCCCCCACCCCGCTGCCGAAGCCAGTCGAGCGCGGAGCGCGAGACGTGAGTGCCCATGCCCCGTGCCATGCGCTGCGGCAACCCAACGCCCGGATTGGACCCAGCGCGCCACTCCAGATGCACGAACACGCGAGCGCCAGCGAGCCGCCGAGCGCAGCGCAGGCATGCGGGCTGGCCCGCACGGGTCGGAGGGAGAGCGCAGCGGTGAGCCGAAGGCGAACCCGAGCATCGACCGGAGATCCCGCCCCGGCGCAGCCGGGGTGCCGGAGACGAGCACGGCCACGTAACGCTGTTGGCGCGTTCCGAGCCGCCGAGAGCTGGACCGCCGTGCCCACCCTGGGCGTTGCCCACGCTATCGCGGTGCCCACCCTGGGCGTTGCCCACACTGTCGTCCCGCCCACCCTGGGCGCCACCCACACCCTCAGCGCCGCTATCAGCGGTCGTTCTGCGGCAGCCCATCGGCGATGGTGTAGTAGTCGCCCTTCTCCGAGACGAAGATGTGCACATGCACAGCCGTGCCGGTGGGCGTATCGAAGGCGCCCATCATCGGGCTGATCCAGTCGCGGTGCACGGGGTCGAAGAAGAGCGAGCAGCCGCAGGTCGAGCAGAAGCCGCGGCGCACCTTCTCCGAGGATCGATACCAGGTGATGTTCTCGGCCCCGTGCACCGTCACCGCCGCCTTGGGCACGTCCGTGCCGACGCCGTAGTGCCCGGAGAACTTGCGGCATTGCACGCAGTGGCAAGCGTCGGGCGCGGGCAGGTCGCCGGCGACCTCGAAGGTCACCGCGCCGCAGATGCAGGAGCCTCGATGGGTCATGGGGTCTCCGGGGTGCGTTCGGGCGGATCGCCATCGCGTTGGATGAGGAGGCGATCGAGCCAGTCGAGGAGGGTCTTGGCCTGTTCGAGGCGCTCGCCTTCTTCGGTGACGACGCGACCGGCAACGGCCGAACGCGCTCCCTTGAGCAAGTCGAGGCGCTCGCCTTCTTCGGTATCGAAGCGGTCGGCCACGACTGAACGCTCTGCGTGAAGAAACTCAAGGCGGCTCCCAAGACCCCAATCCCACTCCACGGCCGCTTCCTTGGTCCGCTGTATCAGTTCATTGGGGATGGTCGCACCCACCCAGGATAGACTACTCTCAAGCCAGTCATTCTCAGTGCGAAAGCCCCATAGATCTGATGGTCTTGTAAGCCCGACGATAGCCCGTATACAGCTCAATGCGGCCAGCGCAGATAGGATCGGATGCTCACCGCTAAGGCATTCGAAGACCTCAGCTGGAGGGCGCGTTGCAACCATGCGACCGACCAGCGCAGCCTGCAGTGCCTCCCTCCTTTCGAGGACTGGCCTTGCCAGGACATGTCGGCAGATCGCGTAGTCACCGTCCAACGAGAGCAACCCCCATGCGAGGTCATAGGCCAATTCGCTACCCGGCTTGATTCGATGGACCAAGTCTTCCCCGATCTGACCCACCCGAGGAAGCATCTGGACCAGCGCCTTGCCCAAATCTCGCGATCCGTCGAGCGAGAGCAAGGAGTGTAGATTGAACAGGTCCAGCTCGTACGTCTCACCGAGCCACCGCATGCCCCTCGACCAGCCGACCTCGCCAAGATCCTGAGAACCCCAGCATGCGCGTTCCACGCTCGAAGCCAGCACGCGCCCCAATTGCGACCGATTCAGCCGTGCCATCTGGTCGTAGGCCAGCGACAAGGCCAACCGGGCATCCTCACCCGTCTCCCGCTGCAGGCAGTCGTCCAACAGCCCGACGAACTGCCCGACCGGTGCCATCCCGCACCAGAAGAACAGCACACTGCGCCAGCGGTCATCATGCCGCGACCGCAGCAGCCGGCTGCGATCCAGCAGATCACCATCCGGCAGCTCGATATCCCCCTCGACAACAGCCTCGGCGACCAGGAACTCCAGCAGGCTCTTGTGCGCGAAGTGGTACACCCCCGGCCCGAGCACCAGCCCCGAGCGCTCCTCGATCGCGTCCAGGATCGCCCCGCAGCGCGCCGCCTCGGGCACATGCGCTTCGAGGAACTCCACCGCCGCCGCGCGCTCGATCTCTTCGACATCGGCCATGAACAGATGCACCGCCAGCAGCCGCAACAACCGCCGCCGCTGGGTATCGTTCAGCCCCACATCCTCCACCGCGACCTTCCGCCGCCGATCCCACTGCCCCAGCATGCCGTCGACATAGCGCTGGTACAGCCGGGCCCGCCCGTTCGGCAACTCACCGTCGAGCCCATGAACCACCAGCAGCGTCGTCAGCAGCAGCGGGTTCTCGGTCAGCGTCTGCAGCGTCGGGTCCGAGCGCCAGCCCTCGACCATCGCCGCCACATCCACCGCCCGCGCGTCCTCGGCCACGACCGGCGAGTGGCGGAACCAGCGGCTGACGTAATCCTCGATGCGCGGCGCGTCGAACGGCGCGATCTGGCAGCGCACCCAGGCTTCGGGCAGCCGCTCCAGCTGGGTCGTCGTCAGCGGGCGGCTGGTCAGCACCACCGGCGCCCGCGCCGCCGCCACCGCCAGACCCAGCAGCCACGCGGCGACCGCCCCCCGCCGCTCCAGCGGCACCTCGTCGAAGCCATCGAGCAGAAAAGCCACGGACCCGCGGTCGAGCCAGCCGCGGATGAGTTCGGCGCTCAGCTCCTCGGCCAGGTGCGGGCCGCCCACCGCCCGAACGACGGCCTGCACGCTGGGCAAAGGCTCCTTCAGCGTATGCAGCGGCACCCGCACCGCCAGCCGATCCTCGCTGATATCCATCGCCCGCCGCTGCAGCCAGCGGGTCCAGGTGGACTTGCCCGACCCCGGCGCGCCCTCGGCCGCGACCCGTTGGCCGTCCGACAAGCACAGGTCGATGACCTCCGCCGCGGTATCGAAGGTACGGCTCTGGCCATGGGGCAGCGGCTCGACCAGCGCCGGGCAGACGAAGAAGTCGTCGAACTGCCCGCGCAGCTCGCGATCGGCGTGCAGGCCGGCGATGTCCAGCTCCAGCCACAGCTTGTTGAGCAGCCCCTGCCGCACCCGGGCCAGGACCGGATCGTCGGTGACCTGCGCGTCCTCGCGGATGAGCTTCGAACTCAGCTCTTCGAGCTGCCCGGCCACCTGCTCCAGCCGGCCGATCGCGTCGTCGAGCTTGCGGGTCGCCGACGAGACCGCCTCGGCCGAGGCGACCAGCAGCGCCGCCAGATAAGGCCCCACCTGCAAGAAGAGGTCGCCCAGCCCGGCGGCCCGCACGCTCGGCGGCAGGCGCGCGTGCGCATCGAGCATGTCGAAGAGCGCCGGGCCGTCCATATTGGCGCGGAAGACCTGCTTCGGATCGTCGACGAAGCGCTCGAACGCCGCCCGTGCCCGGTCGAAGATGAGCCACTGCCCGCTGAGCGCGACCCCCGCCTTCTCGAAGCGTACGCGCTGCGACTCCAGCGCACGATCGACCGCGTCGTCGACCTGCCGCTGCAGGCGCCGCCGATCGCGCCGGCTCAGGGCGTCGTCGATGCGGCCCTCGACGATGTCGCCCACCAGTTCGGCGAAGTCGTTCTGCACCGCGTCGAGGCGATCCCGCACGGCGTCGAGCTGCTCGGTCTGGGCCTCCAAGCCCTGCAGGACCCGGTGCTTGAAGAACGTGTCGTCCTGCGCGCAGGCCCGATGCAGCCGCGCGGCGAGCGCCGACAGGTGCGGCTCGACCACCGCCGCGTCGAAGCGGAAGAAGGCGTGCGCGTCGCGGCCCAACCGGCCGGCGACCACGGCCCGCTGCGCCTTCAACATCGCCAACCACTCGGCCGGCGTGGGTATCTGCAGCGCCGCCAGACGCTCACGCAGGCGCACCAGCGCGGGCGGCGGGGTATCGAGCCCTTCGTGCGCAGGGAAGAGCGCGGCCGGGCTGGCCAGCGCGACCGTATCGGGCAGTTCAGCGGCCCATCGCGCCAGCGCCTGGCCCAGCGCGGTATCGAGCTCATCGGCCTTCGCCGCGTCGAGCCCCGCGTTCGCGGCGCGGGTCAAGGCGAAGCCGAAGCACCAGCTCATGAGATCGAAGGCCATGCCGCGATACCTCCTGCCGCGCGCCCCGGGCGCCGCAGGATGCCACAGCGCATCGCCCCGAGAAACGGCGTCAGCGCGCCGCGGCGCCGACGGGGCGCTGCATCACTGCTCCAGCAGATCGAGATACAGCCGCCGGCGGGCGGCGCTCATGGAGAGGATGTCGCGCTCGGACCAGCCATAGGCGGCGGCGAGCGCGTGCACCTCGCGGATCCACTGCTTCACCTGGGCCGTGATCTCGTCCCAGAAGTACCCGACGATGTCGAAGTGGCTCACCCAGGCGTGCGCGCAGGCCGCGCAGGTCAGCTGGAAGCGGATGTGGGCCTGCGGGTCGCGCTCGGCGATGGCGTCGGTGATGGCGTCGGCCAGCTCGGCGGGCAGCGACTCGACGAGGTCTCCATCGGGCCCGGCCACGGAGACCACGCAGCGCTGCAACAGCTTCGCTCGCGCCTCGGCCGGCGCCTCGAAGGCCTCGACGGTGGCGAGGTCCCGGCTGTCGGGCAGGCGCACCTCGAGGGTGTAGTCGTCGACCTCGATCGTATGCGGGCCCGGATCGATCCCGGCCGGATCGGCGACGCTCAGCTCTGCGCCGGTCATATGGAACTCGAGCTCCTCGGCGCACGCCGGGCATGCGACGCGGACGTCGAAGGTCTCGCCGAAGAGCGCGCAGCGCAGCCGCAGCAGGTGGGCGTCCCGCTGCCCGATGGTCAGCGCGGCGCGCGCGTCGGGCCCATCGGATACGGCCAGGGCCAGCAGCGCCAGACCCCGGTCCGCCGGGCCGCGGTCGCGGCCCCAATCCCAGACGCGCATGAGTTCGAAGGCGGTGGGCGGCCCGGACGCCGCCGGCTGCGGATCGGGCTCGGCGGGTCGTCGCTGGGACATGTCGCACTCCTCACGGACGCCGCGACAGGTTCGGGCGCGCGCGTCCTCCACCGTGCGTCGGGCCGGCAGCGAGCGCAAGCGATGGCAGGCATATCCGGCGATGCGCGCGGGACGGCCGCCGCCGAGGCCCCCTGCCGCGGAAGATCGCGGCGGCGAGCGATCTCGGCCCCGCCGCGAAAAACCGCACCGTCGAGCCATGCCAGCGGCGCCCGGCCGCGAAAAACCACGGCGCCGAGCCATCGCGGGCGCGGTCTGCCGTGAAAAACCGCGGCGCCGAGCCATCGCGGCCCCGCCGCAAAAAACCGCGGCGACCGGCCATCGCGGCGTGGGTGTGCCGGACGATGTCGCGCCGCCCAGCCATCGCGACGCAGGTGTGCCTCGCGCGGGCTCGACGAACCGCCCCCCGATGAGGACACCTCCTTATGCGGGGGCGGTTCATCCAGCCTCTCGCCGGCACACCTCCCCCGAATCGGCTCGACGAACCGCCCCTTGATGAGGACACCTCCTTATGCGGGGGCGGTTCATCCAGCCTCTCGCCGGCACACCTCCCCCGAAACGGCTCGACGAACCGCCCCTTGATGAGGACACCTCCTTATGCGGGGGCGGTTCATCCAGCCTCTCGCCGGCACACCTCCCCCGAATCGGCTCGACGAACCGCACCCCGGTGAGGACACCTCCTTATGCGGGGGTGGTTCATCCAGCCTCGCGCCGGCACACCTCCCCCGAATCGGCTCGACGAACCGCACCCCGATGAGGACACCTCCTTATCCGGGGGCGGTTCGTCCAGCCTCTCGCCGGCACACCTCCCCCGAATCGGCTCGACGAACCGCGTCCGACGGGGACACCTCGCTGCCGGGGGGCGGTTCGTTCGGCCTCTCGCCGGCACACCTCCCCCGAATCGGCTCGATGGACCGCCTCCGACGGGGACACCTCGCTGCCGGGGGGCGGTTCGTTCGGCCTCTCGCCGGCACACCTCCCCCGAATCGGCTCGATGGACCGCCTCCGACGGGGACACCTGCCTGCCGGGGGCGGTTCGTTCGGCCTGTCGCGGCACCCCCACGCCGCGACGCCTCGACAGGGCGCTGGCGCCGACGCCGCCTCACTGCGGTGGCGTCACGATCGCCGAGGCAGCGCCCGTGAGCCCCTGCCCGGCCGGCGCGCGGCCCGCCGAGCGCGGCTCGATGCGCACCCGCTCGGCCGTCGCCGCGACCCGCTCGAGCGCCGGTGAGAGGCGGTCGACGACGTCCTCGGCCGAAGTCAGGTCGGCGCGGGTGGCGGCGGCGTAGATCACGACCCGCCCGCGCCGGTAGAGCACCCCGTGCACCGCCGGGCGGCCGTCGGGGCCCATGGCGCCGACGACGTTGAACACCGCGCCGTCGTGGGTCTCGCGGCCGGCGCGGTCGAAGCCGAGGTCGACGCCGCCGATGACGCCGGGCGGGGCGCCGGGCGGGGCGGGCCAGCGCACGTCGAGCCAGAGCGCCTGCTCCATCCAGCCGTAGGCCGCCTCGGCGCTCGGGGCGTCGGCGTGGATGCGCACGACCGAGTTGACGATGTGCGGGCCGTGCAGGCCGGCGACGATCGAGCGGCTGCCGTCGGCGTGGGTGACGGCCTGGTGATAGGCCTCGCCGCGGCCGGACACCTGCCAGTCGTCGGCGTCGACGACGAGCGCGCGCTCTTCGGCCGCCGCCGGCTCGATGTCGCCCTCGGTGAAGGCGTCGGCGGCCTCGGGCGGCAGCCCCTCAGTGCGGACGCGGGTATCGAAGACGACGCGCCCGTCGTCGACGCCGACGCCGGGCAGCTCGACGGCCACGCGCCAGCCGGCGGAGATGCCCTCGGGGTCCCAGGACGGGGCGCCGACGAAGAGGCCCTGGCCGGCGAAGCCGAGGGCGGCGCCGAGCGCGATCGGGATGAAGCGTCTTCGCCCGAGCCGGCGCACGTCTTTCGCGGCGAGCGCGATCAACGCGCCGATGGGCAGCAGCGGTACGCCGGCGTGCAGCCAGAGCGTCGAGCAGAGGGCGACGAGGGGGTGGAGGACGGCGGGGGGCAGCTTGTCGAGCATGGTGGTCTCCGGGGATGTCACCCGGGTCATGCACGCGGCGGCCCCCGCCCTTTTCGGGCGTGCTCGCCTGCGATCAGGGCTGCTGGAAGCAGTACAGCCGGCCCGGCTGGCGGTCGCAGTTGAAGTTGGAGGGGTTGCCGTTGCGGGCCCAGTTGGCGTCGGTGGTCTCGGTATTGCCCTTGCTGCCCTGGCCGGTGCCGCGCCAGTTCTCGCAGTTGCCGCCCACCGGTCCGGTGCCGTCGGCTGCCGCGGCGGTCCAGGCCCAGCCGTCGAGGGTATTGTGCACCACCTCGGCGCCGTTCTCGTCGATGGCGATGGGCGCGGCGATCTCGCCGTCGACCAGGTCGTCCCAGTTCGCGGCGATCTCGACCCCGTCGACCCGCACGTAGGGGCCGTTGTTGCGCCGGAAGCGCCCGGCGGGGTCGCCCTCGTCGTTGGCCAGCCACGCCATGTACTCGCCGGCCAGCCCGGCGGTCGCCGCGCGGGCGTTGCAGATGGCGTCGGCCCCGGCCAGCCCGCCCAGGTTGCCGGGCATGGTGTCGCTGGTCACGAAGACGGTCACCGGCGGGTCGGGCTGGCACGCCTCGAACTCGGCGCAGTCGTCGTCTTCGCAGTCGGCGGCGCCGTCGAGGTCGTTGTCTTCGCCGTCGTCGCAGACCTCGTCGGGCGGCACGATGCAGCCGAAGTCGACGCAGACTTCGCCCTCGGCGCAGCCGGCGTCGCTGCGGCACTCGCCTTCGAGCAGGCAGCGCAGGCGCACGTCTTCGTCGTGGCTGCAGTTGTGGTTGCCCAGGCCGTTGCTGGGGCAGTCGAGCAGCCGCTCTTCGTCGCCGGCGCACTGCACGTCGTCGAGCGCGATCGGGCCGGCGCCGTCAGGGGCCTCGATCTCGAGCGCCGCGACGCCGAGCGGGAAGCCCAGCTCGCGGCAGGCGACGTCGCCGTTGGCCAGGCCCTGCTCTTCGCTCCAGCCGTCGTCGCAGATGGTGGCCCAGGTGCCCTTGTAGAAGAGCTCGAGCCGGCCGCTGTTGTCGTCGTCGCCATCGGCCAGCCGCAGCATGCCGCGGCGGTCGTCGCACTGGCGGGTGCCGGCGCAGTCGCCGTCGTCGCAGTCGACGTCGCCGTCGCCGTCGTCGTCGGCCGCGTTGCTGCAGATCTCGGTGGCCGGCTGCACGCACATGCCCAGGAAGCCGGCGCCGATGGCGTCGGTCACCGCCTGCGGGTCGGCGTAGCTCAGCGCGATGGCCAGGGTGAAGGGCAGCTCGATGCCGGGCGCGACGATGGACACCTCTTCGACCTCGGGCGCGCTGACGTAGGCGATGTCGGCGATGTCGGTGATGTCGGCGGTGACCAGGGCGGTGAAGACCGGCACGTCGTCGGGCTCGGCCACGTCGTCGGTGGTGCGCAGGACGGGCAGGCCCTGGCCGAAGAGCGTCTCGGGCGCCGTCGACTCGTCGCTGCCCAGGTCGCCGTCCATGAAGGCGTCGAGCGGGCCGGCGGCGTCCGCGTCGACCGGGCTGACGGTGACGGTCCACAGGTTGCCGTCGAGCACGCTGTCGACGGTGAAGTCGACGCCGCCGACGCTGCCCTCGCGGCTGCCGAGCGACATGTCGAGGGCGATCGACTCACCGCCGGCCCGCAGGGTGAGCTGGCCATAGGTATCGAACGCGTCGTTGCCGCCGTCGTCCCAGCCCTCTTCGCCGATGTCCTGCTCGGCGACGAAGTCCTGCGGGTCGGCGGGCAGGGTGATGCTCGGCGGGATGCTCACCGCGCAGCCGCACTGCAGGCCCTCGTCGATCTCGCCGTCGCAGTCGTTATCGGCCATATCGCAGATCTCGGCGGGCGGCACGCACTCGCCGAAGGCGCCGTCGACGCACGTCTCGGTGCCCACGCAGCCGCCCTCGATGTCGCAGGGCTGCTCGGCGCCGTCTTCGCAGCCCGGCGCGGCGTCGGGGCCGGCGTCGGGATCGGGCCCGGTATCGGGCGTCGGCGCCATATCGCTGCCGGGCCCGGTATCCGCGCTGGGCTCGGGGTCGGGATCGGTGTTGTCGTCGACGCAGCCGGCGCTGGCGATCAGCGCCAGGATGCACAGGCGATGGATGGTTCGGCGTACGGGCATGAGGCTCCCCCCTCGATGGCCGCCCGGTCGGGCGGCGGTTCTCCGCCGGCTGCGCTGGCCGCTCACCGCGCAGTCGGCGGGCGGTCGTGTAGCAGCGACCGTGCCAGCCGTCGCGGTCGAGCCGGGGGCGCGTCCGTGGGCCGCAAACGCTCGGAATCAGATACGAATCGACAGAGAACGGGCGAGCGGACCGCTGCCCGTGCGGCCCGCTGAACGGATCAACCGTTCAACCGGGCGGGGCGTCGTCGTCGGCGGCACCGTCGTCGATCGGCGGCATCGCGATATCGGGGCAGCCGAAGACGTGCATCGCCAGCCAGTCGCCGGGGTGCGGGCGCGATATCCGCAGCCGGGCGTTCGCTCGAAAGACCGCCACGGCGAGGGGCTGGCCTGCGGCCCATTCGTCCAGGAAGAGCGGCAGCCAGTCCATCGCCGCGCGGGCGTCGAGCACCCAGGGACACGCCACCACCGCCCGGGTCCGGCCGACGAGCAGCCGCCGGGGCAGACCGGTCGGGCGGCCGCTGGCGGGGGTCTGACGGCCGCCGTGGCAGATCAGCGCGATGATGACGTCGGCGTCGCCGACCCGATGGGCGAAGGCGTCGGTGGACGATGCCCGGCCCTGCTCGTCGGCGATGCGGACGAGTTGCTCGCCCGGATCGAGGCCGCCGTGGGCCACCACGATCACCACGCCCATCCCATCGATGCGCATCGGCGGCTGATGGCCCACGCCCGTGCGGAAGCCGTGCGGCGCGGTGGCCGGTCGGATGCGCTGCGCGATCCAGCCCAGCGCGTCGGGCGGGCCTGGGGGGGTGGTGTCTTCGGGGACACTGTCTTCGGGGGCGCCGCGCCCGGGCAGGACCCAGGCCAGTCGGCCCGCGCGCGCGGGGCGCTCGGCGGCGGCCGCCCACCAGCACAGCGACGGCAGCATCGCGACCGGCGCGCGGGCGCCGAGCAGGTCGCCCGCGCTGGGCAGCGTGTTGCCGGGCAGCGCGGCGAGGTCAGCCGCGGGCAGCACGAGCACCGGCGCGCCGTCGGGCTGGCCGACATCGAATGGGGCCAGCGCGGCGTGGATCTCGGCGGTCGCGGCGGCCGCGTCCGGGCTGCGGACCACGTCGAGCGCGGCGTAGGTCCGGTCGAGCGCAGCGCGATAGCCCTGCGGGGGGCCGGGCGCGCGCTGCACGGCGCGGTCGACGATGCGCACCGCCATGGCGTCGGCGAGCGCGAGCGCCGCCAGGGTCGAGCCGGTCGGCAGCGCGCCCATGAGCGCCTGCACGCCGGCCTCGGGCGCGCAGAGCAGTTCGAAGACCGGGTGGGCGTCGTGCTTCAGCGTGCCCTGCAGGCGCAGCGGCGGTACGTGGGCGTCGGGGTCGGCCATCCAGCGGGCCTGCAGCCGGGCCCGCTCGCCGAGGGCCTCGTCTTCGTCGGCGGAGCGGGCGATCGCGGTGTCGGCGAGCACCTCCAGGGCGACCAGGGTCTCGACGACCCCCGCGTCGGGCCGGGCGAGCAGGCGCTCGGCGACGATCCGGGCGTTGCGCAGGTGCAGGACCAGGTCGGCGCCATAGCGCGTCCCGGCGATCGGGGCGACGAGCAGCCGCAGGTCGTCGAGCGTCGCCGTCTCGCCGCATCGCGCCTTCAGCATGCGCCGGTCGGCCGGCGGCATCTCGGCGAAGACCCGTTCGAACTCGGCGCGGATCGTGGGCGGCACCTCGACGCCGAGGCGCCGCGCCTGATCCATGGTCGACCAGAGGTTGACCAGGATCACCTTGATGTTGCTGCCCCGGTCGTAGGCGACGGTCAGCCGCGCGGCGAAGTAGTCGAGCACCTCGGCCGCGGCGATGTGCCCCTCGCCGGGCGCCATGCGGGCCAAAGCCATCAGCCGACAGGTCCAGTAGGCGTCGGACAACGAGTTGTAGCCACCCGACGGCCGGTGGCGCTCCTCGATGCGCCGGGCCTCGGCGTAGGCCTGCTCGGCGACCGGCATCAGGCCCAGATCCCGCGCCAGCCTCAACCGCAGCTCCAGCTCGCCCTGGTACCACGACGCGCCGAGCTTGCCGACCTTGACCCGCTGCGCGCAGAGGTAGCCGATCAGCGCCTCGGTGCGGTGACCGGCGCGGGCGAGCAGGTCGGCGTAGACGAACCACGCGCGGCGCCGCTGACGGGCGTCGCGGTGTTCGCGACAGAGCACGGTCTCGGCGAGCTGCAGGGCGTGCTGGTCGTAGCCGTTGATCACCGCCGCCTGGCCGGCGAGCCAGAGCACCGTCGGCGCGCCGATGCCGTCCAAGGTGCCGCCGGCGGTCTCGATCAGCTCGAGCGCCGCGTGCACGCCGGCGAAGAAGCCGGTGGTCGAGTCGCGGAAGATGGCGGCGCCCACGTCGACCGACTGCGTGAGCGCGCGCAGCAGGCCGCGCAGCATCGACGCGGGCTTCGCCGGTCGGGCCTCGGGCGGGATGATGCCCGCGCGGTCGAGGCGCCTGACCGGATCGAGGTTCTCCGTGAGGCGGCGCTCGATGTAGCCCCAGACCTCGTCCTCGGACGCAGCCACGTGGCGCGAGGCCCGCGTCGCCTTGATGCGCGGCGCCCGGCTCGGGCTCAGGAAGGGCACCAGCAGCAGCCCCTCGACCTCGGCCCCGAGGCCGCCCGGCCGGAAGCGCTGGTGGATCGTCGTGCGGATCGCCGAATCACGGGGATCTCGGGCGGCTTCGGTCAGGGCGACGTCGAGCAGGGCGCCGAGCAGCTCGATGGTCTCCGGCTGCATCCAGCCGGGCTCGGCGGTGATCGCGTCGATGAGCTCGAGGGCGGCCCGCCAGCGCGGCACCTTCAGCCGGCTGGCGACCAACGCGCGGGCGAGCGCGACGGGCTCTTGGCGCGGCTCGAGGACTTGGATCGCCGAGCGCCAGGCTTCGGCGGCGAAAGCGCCGCCCAGCCGCCGCGCCTGGTCGATGAAGGTGTGCACCGCGTAGTCGGGGCCCGTCGCGAGCCGGGCCAGGCCGCCGAAGTAGTCCAGCGTGGGCGAGCGGGACGGCGCCTGCCGAACGAGCGCCAGCAGATCGGGCCAGTCTGCGGCCTCGGCCAGCTGGGCGGCGCGCAGCTCGAGCCCGAGCGCGCTCGTCGGATACAGCGCGATGACGCGGTCGCCGAGGGCCAGCACGACGCGGCCCATGCTCAGGCGCGCGGCGATGTCGCGGGCGAAAGCGAGCGCGTCGATATCGACCATCGCGGCGGGGTCGAGCGACGCGATGAGCCGCCGCGCCTGCTCGAAGTCGCCGAGCTGATGGGCGATGTTGGCCAGGTGGGCGGGGCTCGGGTGGCGGCTGCGGGTCAGATAAGCCCAGGCGCGGTCCCAGTCTCCGGCGAGGTAGAAGGCGTAGCCGGCCACGGCGGGCATGTCGGCGTCGGGCGGCAGCCGCGCCTCGATCTCGCGGACCACGTCCGCCGGCTCAGCGCCGGCGCGCAGGGCGGCCACCGCGGCGTCGGCCTCGGCGTAGGGGTCGAATCGCGCGGGTATGTCTGCGGTGCGACAGCCGGCGGCTTCGATCGAGCGGGCGAACGACGCGGTGCCGGGCATCGGTTGATCGCTGAGGATGAAGCACGCCGCCGCGTCGTGGTGAGTGGTCTGGCGCCACGCGCGCAGCAGCGCCTCGACCCGCTGGCTCTGGATCGACGCCCACGGGACGATATGGCTGGCCCCCGCCGGGCCGCTCAGGTCCGTGCCGGTGATCGAGCCCTCGTCGGGCGCGGAGAAGCGATCGGCCTCGACGATCACGGCGCAGTCCCCCGCCCCGACGCCCGCGAGCTGCTGCACGAGCCGGGCCTGCTCGCCGCTGCCGATGGGGCGCAGCTCGACGTGTTCGGCGGCCAGCCAGGCCGGCGACGGGCGCCACCACGGCGGATGGAAGACATGCAGCGCGCCGCGATCGGGCGCCTCGATGAGCGGCGCCAGGCAGTCGAAGAGCGTCGGACCGTCGAGCGGCAGATCGAACCACGCGGTGAGGCCGCCGGGCGTTCGGCCTGCTTCCAACAGCTGCTCGATGGTCTCGAAGCGCGACGCGGACACCGGCGCGGGCTACCGCCGGCTCTTGCGCAGCGGCCGCAGCTCGCCGCGGGGGTCGTCGGCGGGCTGCTGCAGGCGGCGGGCCTCCTGCAGCGCGGCGCGGGCGGCGACCGGGTTGCCGGTGCGGCGGTGGTAGGCGGCGAGGCGGATGTGGATGACCGGGTTCTGCGGGTGCTGCTCGACGAGCGCCCGGTAGAGCGCGCCGGCGGCGGCGGTATCGCCCCTGCGCTCCTCGACCTCGGCGAGCTTGAGGCGCACGAGCAGGTCGTCGGGGCGCACCTGCATGATCTTGAGCAGGTGCGGCCGGGCGCCGACGAGCCGCCCCGCCCGCTCCCACGCGGGGATCAGGGCTTCGTGGTCGGCGAGGGTCAGCGCGTAGCGCCGCTCGAGGAACGGCACGTGGTTGATGGCCTCGGCGTCGCGGCCGGCGGCGAGCAGCAGGCGCATCAGCTCGAGGCGCACGTCGACCCGCTGGTCGCCGAGGGCCATGAGCCGCTCGAGGTCGGCGAGGCGCTGGGCGTCGGGGCCGGGGTGGCCGCTGACGCAGTCGTAGAGCGCCTGATGGTCGGCGCGCAGGCTGGGCCCGAAGCGCTCGGCCTCGACGAGCTGGCGCCGCCCCTCGTCGCAGCGGCCGGCGGTGAAGAGCTCGTCGGCCAGCGCCCGATGGGCGCTCTGGCGGGCGTGGCCCGGGTGTTGGGCGGGCAGGCGACGGCGCAGGTCTTCGAAGGCGTCGATGGCCTCGGCGTAGCGCCCCTGCCCCAGCGCGTCGTGGCCCCGGCGCAGCAGCGGGTCGCCGCAGCCGCTCGCCCCGAGCAGCGCGCAGATCAGGCCGAGCAGCCACAGCGGTGACGGCCGGCGGGTTCGTGGCATCTTCGGAGGCATGAGCGAACGGCAACGCATCGCGACACCGTACAACACCCGGGCGACGAGCGCCCCCGGGTGGGCGGGGAACTACCATTTCCCGGGCGCCGGTGCTGTACTGCGCGCCGTGTCGCGGCCCAATCTGCCATCGCCGAGGTCCGTCGCCGCGCGGCTGCTGCCGCTGCTGCTGGTGCTGGCACCGCTCGTCGGCTGCGGCGGCGCGCCGAGCACGACGCCGGGCGTACCGCCGCCGATCGCCGGCCCCGACGGCGAGCCGGCGCGCTCGGTGACTTTGTCGCTGCCGCGCATCGGCTTCGACGGGCGCTTGGACGGCGACGTCTCGCTGGCGACGCTGCGGGGCAAGGTGGTGGCGGTGACCTACTTCACGGTGTGGTGTCAGCCCTGCGCCGAGACGCTGCCGCGCATCGCCAAGCTGGCCGAAGAGCTGGGCGACTTCGAGTACGTCGCGGTGAGCCTCGACGACAAGCCGCGGGTGCTGTTGCCCGCCTTCGTCGAATACCTGCGCCTCGAGCCCGGTTCGCTTCAGATCGCGGTGGCCGACGCGGCCCACAAAGACGCCCGCACCCCGTTCGGGCGGCTGCTGGCGGTGCCGGTGACCCACCTGGTCGACGGCGGCGGCCGGCACATCGAGACGCTGTACGGCGTGCCCCAGAGCGTGTACCTGCACCGGCGGGTGCTCGAGTTGAGCGCGCGGGATTGAACAGGTGACGGGATCGAACGCTGTGAGACGGAGACGGACGCCGAGCGATGACTGAACTCTACGCATTCCTCAAGCAGGGCGGGGTCTTGATGATCCCCATCGGGGTCTTCTCGGTGGTCGCGCTCGGCGTTTTCTTCGAACGGCTGTGGGCCCTGCGCCCGGGCGCGGTGATCCCCCGTGACTTCCTGGGGCTGGTGCGGCGCAAGGTGGCCGAAGACAAGGCGGCCGAGGCGCTGACGCTGTGTGAGGGCAACCGCTCGGCGGCGTCGGTGGTGGTGGCGAGCGGGCTGCGCTACGCCGGGCGCTCGCGGGACGTCATCAAGGAGGCCTTCGAGGAGGTCGGCCGCATCGAGGTGACCCACCTCGGCCGCTTCGTCGAGGTGATGGGCACCATCGCCGCGGTCGCGCCGCTGCTCGGGCTGCTGGGCACTGTCGTCGGCATGATCGACGTCTTCCGCACGGTGGTGGCCGAGGTCGGCGGGCAGGCGGGGCCGGTCAACCCGGCGAGCCTGGCCAACGGCATCTGGGCCGCGCTGATGACCACCGCCGCGGGGCTGTCCGTCGCCATCCCGGCCTTCATGGGCTACAAGTACCTGCTCTCGCGGGTCGATCGGCTGGCCATCGAGATGGAGGAGGTCTGCCTCGACCTGCTCGATCTGCTCACCGACGCCGAGGCGCCGCGGGCGGTCGAGGGGCCGGCGGGCGACGGGCCGTCGCTGAGCAAGGGCCAGGGCGAGGGCGACCGATGAACTTCCGGGGGGGCGGCACCCGCGCGCGGCGCAACGCGACGGTGGTCGACATCACCGCGCTGGTCGACGTGGTGTTCCAGCTCTTGATCTTCTTCCTGCTGACGTCGAGCTACGTCAGCCAGCAGTCGCGTCAGGCGCCGCAGGTGCCCGTCGAGCTGCCCGAGTCGACCCTCGACGCGCAGGAGAAGCCGGCCGAGGACTTCGTGGTGGCCATCGACGAAGGCGGCCGCATCTTCATCGGCGCCGACGAGCCGGTCTCGGTGGAGGAGCTGGCGGTGCGGCTGGCCAAGGCGGCGGATGAGAACCCGAGTACGGTGGTGCTCATCCGCGGCGACCAGACGGTGCCCTACGGGCGGGTGGCCCAGGTGATGGCCATGGCCCGGCTGACGGGGCTCAAGATCTCGGCGGTGCTGCGCAACCGCTGAGCGCGGGCGGGTCAGCAGCAGGCCCCGCCCGGGTCGTCGCCGCCCGCGAACGCCTCGGGGCCGCAGTCGAAGAGCCCGTAGTGGGTCTCGCGGTTCCCCTCGATGCGGAAGTGCTTCGCGAACCGGGTCGAGCCCAGCATCTCGGCGGTATTGCTGCAGATCGTCATCGGCTTGCCGGTGACGAAGGTGTGGTGGTCGTCGAGCACGAAGCGGTGCTTCGCGTGGGGCAGCGTGCCCTTGTACCAGGCCACCTCGCCGTAGTCTTCGCAGCGGTCTTCGAGGGTGTCGAGCTTGAAGAAGCGCACGGTCATCGACAGGAAGCGGGCGTTGCCGATGCGCTCTTCGATCTCGGCGTTCTGCGGCAGGATCGGGCTGCTGGCGACGACCCGGTAGTCGGGCACGCCGAGGCGGTAGAGCATGCGCCGGAAGTCTTCGGTGTACAGCGCGCCGCCAAGGCATTCGCCGACGAGCACCGGGTCGGTCTTCATCCACTTGGGCAGCCGCCGGTCGGCGAAGACGTCGGCGAAGTAGACCTCGCCGCCGGGCTTGAGCGCCCGCATGATCTCGGCAAAGACCCGCTCCTTCTCGGGGGCGAGGTTGAGCACGCAGTTGCTGATGACGACGTCCACCGAGCCGGGCTCGATGCCGGCGCCGGCCAGGTTCTCCATGTAGCCCTGGCGGAACTCGACGTTCGACTTCGCGTAGCCGAAGCGCGCGCGGTGGGCGTCTTCGTACTTGCGGGCGACCTCGAGCTGCTCGGCGGTCATGTCGAGGCCGATGACCCGGCCCGACTCGCCGACGAGCTGCGACGCGAGGTAGACGTCGCGGCCGGTGCCGCAGCCGAGGTCGAGCACGGTGCAGCCTTCGAGCCCGTTGGGGATCGGCGAGCCGCAGCCGTAGAAGCGCTCGTGGATCTCGTCTTCGATGTTGGCCAGGAGCGGGCGCAGATGCTGGGGCATCGCCTCGGTCGGGCAGCAGGCGGTGGTCTGCAGGTCGGCCTTGGTGGCGAGCACCTTGCCGTAATAATCCTGCACGTCGCGATGGGTCTGGGTATCGGTGGCCACGGTCGCAAGGCTCCTGGTTGGTCGGGGGCGCGCGGGTACGGATACGCCGGCGGTCGGCAGATGTTTCCCCGCTTCTCCACGGGGTCGGCGTCGGGTTGGTCGTCGTCTTCTATAGCCGGTCGGCGATGGCGTCTGCCAGTCGGCTCGCGACGAAAGGCGCCCGGCGCTTGAGCGCGCGCAGGTCGAGGTGCATCTGCCGCCGGTCTTGCAGGTGCAGCGAGAGCTGGGCCCCGTCGTCGACGATCTCCATGCGCTCGATCGCCCGGATCGGCACCCGCGCCGGCGGGTTGCTGCCGTCGCGCAGCAGGATCTCGTCGGCGATCAGGCCCAGGGCGACCCGCTCGGCGAGCTTGCGCGGGCTGCCGCCGCCGGGCGCGGTGACCACCGGGCCGGGCAGGTGCACCGCGAGGCGCAGCGCGTCGGGGTCGGGCAGCAGATCGAGCAGGGCCTCGCGGGCTTCGAGCGGGTCTTCGGGGCCGCCGAGCTCGGGCATCACCGCGCCCTGGCGCTCGCGGGCGATGACCTGCTCGTCGATGAGCAGGCCGGTGATGGGCGAGCGCACCTTGACCGTCGGCACGCCGGGATCGGCGGTCAGCTCGATGCCGCCGCCGGTGAACGCGCCGCTGGCCCGGGGCGAGGTGGAGTTGTCTTCGAGCCAGTCGGGGCGAGCGCCGCCGCTGTCGCCCAGCTCGCCGTCGAAGCGGGTCGGCTCGAGCCACGACGGCTGCACATGCGTCGAGCGGCGGATGACCTTGGGCGGCGGACCGGCGGGCTGGGACGGGCGCGGCGCGGGCGGCGCGACCCGCGGCAGCGAGGCCCGGTCGGTGGGTCGCGCCGGCGGCCGTTGGGGTTCGGCGCGCGGCTCGCGACGGGCCGACCCCTTCTCGCCGGGCAGGAGGGCCGGCTGGCCGGCGGGCGGCATGCGCGCGGACAAGACCGCCCGCAGCGGGCCGGCGTGGCCGCTCAAGCCCTCGCCGAAGTCGGCCAGCGCGGCGGGCAGGCGCGCGCCGGCGGCGACCCGGGCCGAGACCCCCGACTCGCCGACGGCCGCGAGGCAGGCCGAGAGCCCGGCGCGGGTGATCTCGCTGCGGTCGCCGCGGGCGTAGGCCACCCGGAAGTAGTGGGCGGCCACGATCGGGTCGCCGCGGCGGGCCGCGAGCGCCGCCCGCAGCCCGTAGGCCGGGCCCAGGTCGGGGTCGGCGCCGATCGCCTGGGTGGCGAGTCGATCGGCCTGGCGGGCGTCGGTGGCCCGGCGGGCTTGCTCCAGCAGCGTCTGGGCGTCGCTCATCGCTCCTCGTGCGGGTCGGGGGTGTTCATCGCAGCTCGACGGTCAACGAGGTGGTCTTGCCGACGACGATCTGCACGTCGTAGGTGTGCGCCTCGCCGCCGCCGACGGGGGTCAGCGACAGGGTATGGGTGCCGGCGGGCAGGCGCACGTCGTTCATCGGGGTCGTGCCGGGCCAGGGTACGCCGTCGACCGCCAGGGTGGCCCGCGGGGTCGAGCGCAGGCGCAGGCTGCCGTATTCGTCGTCGAGCAGCAGGCCGTCGCGATACGGCACCGGGCCCACGGTGCGGTCGACCAGCCCGCGCACCCGCTCGATGAGCGCGCGATAGCGGCCGTCGGCGATGCGCTCGGGGTCGTGCACGACGAAGCGGTGGCGCTTGTCGCCGTGGCGGGTCGAGATGCGCCAGACGGTGCGCGGCGTCTCGCCGGTGCGGTCGCGAAGGGTGAAGCCGCCGAGCGCGGTGACCTCGTCGAGCAGCGCGCCGAGGTCGCTGCGCCCGAGCAGGCCGACCTCGCCCCGGCGCCCGAAGCCCTTCGCGAAGGTCTTGTCGACCTCGGCGACCACCGTGCCCCGGCGATAGGAGACCTCGTAGCGCACCTCGGCGTAGGGGGTCGCCGGCCCGCTGAGCACCAGCCGCACCCCGTCTCCGGGCAGCCCGGCGGCGGCGGGCGCGGCCAGAAGCAGCGCGACGAGCGGCAGCAGCCGGGTGAGCCGGGCGATGGACGAAGGGCGAAGCGACATGCGGTTGACCAGCAGCGGACAGCGTTCGACGATACCCCATCGCCGGGGTCCGGTGAACCCGAGGAGATCATGGCCATGCGTCGCCCGCCGAGTCGCCTGCCGCTGTTCGCGCTGCTTCTGGCCTGCGCCCTGGCCGCGGTCGCGCCCGTCGAGGCGGCGAAGCCCCTGCGCCCGGGGGACGCCGCCCGGCTGACCGCGGCCCGCGCGGCCCTGGAGGGTGCCCTGACCCGTCTGGCCGGCGCCGACGACCCGCGCGCCGATCGAAGGGCCGCCGAGCAGGCCCTGGCGACCATCGAGGCGCTGGTCGACAGCTATCACCACGCCCCGAACCTGCGGGCCCGCGACATGCGGGTGCACGCCCTCGATCTGCGGCCGGTGGTCGGCCGGCTCTTCGCCCCCGACGGCCCGCTCGTGCTCGTCGACGACGTGATCCACCCGCGGCGGACGGTGACGCTGGCGCTGGCGCAGGCGGCCGGACGGGCCGGGGCCTGGGGCGATCAGGTGCGCTGGCTGCGGGCGGCGTTGGCCACCGCCCCCGACGACCGCGCGCTGCTGACTGCCCTGCGCAATGCGCTGGTGGCCGCGGGCGATCTGCCCGGCGCGGCGGCGGTCGGGGTTCGGCTCAAAGCGGGCGACGACGGCTCGGCGGCGGGCGCGCCCCGCTGATCGGCAGCCGCACGTAGTCGACGAGGATGACGCTGCGCTCGGCGTCGGCCAGCGCGGCCTCGAAGTCGACCCGCGCCGCGGGCGACAGCTCAGCGGCCAGCCGGGCGCGGTAGAAGCGGGCGTAGAACCAGTCGGGGAAGAGGTGCAGGCTGACCTCGATCCGCTCGGCGGCGGGGTCGAGCGGGCGGTGATAGCGCCGGGCGCGGCGCTCGCCGGCCGGGATGCGGGTGTCGGCCTCTTCGATCCAGCGCTCGCCGTCGTGATGCACGGTGCGCCCGATGGCCCAGCTCTCGGCGGTGGCCGGCAGCGGACCGTCGGGCCCCAACTGGCGGATGCGCAGGACGGCCCGCGGGGTCGCGGTGGTCGGGAAGTGGTGCCCCGCGCCGACGTTGTACACCCGGGCCCACTGCTCGATGCGCCCGTCGGCGACAGTCGGCCGCTCGACCTCGAGCCGCACCGCCCGGCGCACCATCTCGGCGTCGTGGGCCCCGGGCACGCGGTGGGCGCCGTCGGGCATGTGGCAGTGCTGGCATTGCACGCCCGCGGGCAGATAGGGGCTCGCGGCCCACTCGCGCCAGGTATCGAGCAGCGGCCGGCCGGCGACGGCGACGTCCAGCGGCAGGTTGTGGCACGGCATGCAGAAGTCGCTGCGGGCGAACCGCGGCGTCGGCTCGACGGCCATGCCCGGCGCCGGGATGCGCACCGACGACGGCCCCGGCGGACCCAGCTTGCGATGCGCCCGCAGGTGGCAGCCGGCGCAGGTGACGCCCCGGGCCAACGCCTCGCGATCGGCCTGCTGATGGGCCGCGGGCGCGTGGCAGGCATTGCAGCGGCCGATGAAGGCCGGGTCTGCCCCATGGTACTGCCCCAGAAGCCCCGGGCCCGCAGCGGCCGCGTGGCGGCTCTGGGACCATGTCTGGTGCTGATGCGGGTGGCAGACGGCGCACGCCGACGGCGCGGTGGCCAGCGGCGGCCCGGCGGGGCGAGGGCCGGGATCGGGCAGCGGGCGCACGGCCCAATGTCGGTCGCGGGCCTGAGCGGCGATACCCGGCGGCGGCATACGCCAGCGCGGCCGGGGGTCGGGATCGCGCCGGTCGAGCACCCACGCCGCCAGCGCGCGGCGCTCGGCCGGGTCGGCGACCGGGGCCATGGCGGTGCCGGGGCGGCCATGGGCCAGCGTGCGCAGCAGATCGTCGAGCGTAGCGCCGCCTTTGAGCGGCGCCCGCCGCAGGTCGTAGAGGTCGGCCGGGCGCCCGTCGTGATCGGTCAAGCCCTTCGCGAGCGGGCCATCCCCTGCCCCGTCGGGCCCGTGACACGCCGCGCAGCGGGCCTGCCACAGCGCGTCGGCCGATCGCGACTCGGCCAGTTGCGACTCGGACGGCTGCGACTCTGCCGGCGCATCGGCGGGCGGCCGACCCGGATCGACGGGCGCCGGCGCCGCGCTCGGGCTGCGCCCGGCGGTGATGTAGCCGACGAGCGCGGCCACGGTCTCGTCGGGCAGGCCGTCGAACGCGGGCATCGCCGTGCCGGGCAGGCCGCGGCGCAGGGTGCGGCGCAGGCTCGCCGGATCGGCGCCGAACTTCAGCGACGCCCGGTGCAGGTCTCGCGGACGGGGCCAGAGCAGGTCGACCGCGGGGCCATCGCCGGCGCCCGTCTCCCCATGGCACGGCGCGCAGAGGGACCACGCGGCGGGCGGCGGCGGCGGGCTCGACGGGCGCGCCCCGCCGGGCAGCGCCGTCAGCGCCAGCACACACAGCGCCGGCACGGCCCGCAGGCGCCCGCTCACTCGGTGAAGTCGGCGCAACACCGGAAGCCGATGGAGACCCGGCTGCTGCCCGGCGCCCGCTTGCCGCCACCGTTGCACGACGCGTCCTCGTCGGCCGACGCGAAGTCGCCGCCGCGCACGGTCTGGTCGGCGGTCCACTCGGCGACGTTGCCCGACATGTCGTACGCCCCGCGGATCGACTTGCAGCGGCGGAAGTCACCGCTGGGCGCCACGGCGCGCTCCTCGCCGTCGGCGTCTTCGGTATTGCACTTGCCCGGATCGAAGCGCGCGCCGTAGGGCCACGCGCCGCCGCGGCGTCCGGCGCAGCCACGGCGCCACTCGGCGTCGGTGCACAGCCGGCGTCCGCGGGCGAGGCAGAGGCCGCGGGCGGCCTCGAAGTTGACGCCCGTGCGCGGGGCCTGACCCCGGCCGGGGTACTCGTAGGCGTCGATGCAGTAGGCCTGCCCGTCACGCGCCGCCTCGACGCCCGGCCCGATGACGACGCCGCGTTTCTTGCCGCCCGCTGGGAACCCACGGTGGGTCACCAGGATCATGCCGCCGGGGCAGCGCAGTTCTTCCGGTGCTGCGGCTTCGACAGGCTCGGGCGGCTCGACGGGCTCGGGCGGCTCGACGGGCGCGGGCGGCTCGGCAGGCGCAGGCGGCTCGACGGGCGCGGGCGGCTCGGCAGGCGCAGGCGGCTCGACGGGCGCGGGCGACTCGGCAGGCGCAGGCGGCTCGACGGCCGGCTCTTCTGCGGGCTCGGCAACGGGCTCCGGCGCGGCGGCCGGCGCGGGCTCTGCTGCGGGCTCTGCGGCCGGCTCCGCCGCGGGCTGTGCCGTCCGTCGCTCGGCGGGGGCGCGGCGCGCCGTCGGCTCGACGTCGGGCTTCGCCTTCTCGGCGACCGCTGCGACCGCCGGCGCCGCGGCATCGGCGGGCGCGGCGCCGTCGGCCTCGACCGCGGCGACGACCACCGCCGGCGGCGGCTGGCGCGGCTTGACCGAGGTCTTCGGGGCGGGCGTGCGCACAGTGGGGCCCGTCGGCTCGTCGTCCCGTTGAATGACCCAGATCGCCGCGAGCGCCACCGCGCCGACGATGAGCGTGAGCAGCAAGCCGAAGCCCAGGTTGGACCGCACGATCCACGGCCGACGGGTGGGCATGGCGACCGGCTGGGTCGGGGTCCGGTCGGCGCCCACGACGAAGTCTGCCGGCGGCGGCTGGGTATCGAGCCGGGCGAAGGCGGGGTCGATGACCACCGACGGACCGGCCGCACCGGCTCTGAGAATGGCGCCGCGCCCGGCCGGCCCCGCAGGCGGCTGGGCGGGCGGCGCGCCGGCCGCCGGAGCCGGCGGATCGAGCGGCCGGGTCTCGGGCGGGCCATCGGGCGGCGTCCCGCGACCGGCCTGCGCAGCTTTCTGCACAGAGACCGGCGCGGTGGCCTGCGCTGAGGCCTTGACTGCGGCGGGCATCGGCGGCGGCCGGGACGGCGCCTCGGCCGCTGGCGCCTTGCGCGCGGCCGACGGCACGGGCGGCGGACCGCTGCTGTCGGGCACAGCCAGCGGCGCGGTATCGGGCTCCTCGTCGTCGCCGCCTGGCCCCCGCCCGTCGGCTTGCTCGCTCGGCTGGCCCTCGGCCGCCGGCGCCCGCTCGAATCGACCGGTGCGCACGTCCGTGGACGGCCCCGCGGTCGAATCCGGACCCGGCGCCCGCTCGTAGCGTCCCGTCGGCTGAGCGCCGTCGGGCATCGGCGCCACGACCTTGCGGGTGCGTTCGCCGTCGTCGGGTGCCAGCAGCGCGCCATCGGCCTGCTCGGAGAGGGTCTCGGCGAGCGCGGCGATATCGGGCCAGCGGTCGTCGGGCGCGGGGGCCGTCGCGCGGCGCACGATCTCGTCGATCGGGTGGCCACCGACGACGCCCAGCACCACCGACGGCGGCGGAGCGCCCGGGTCGAACGGCTGCCCGGTCAGCATCTGGTAGACGATCGCACCCAACCCGTAGATGTCGCTGCGAGCCGTCGGCGGGTCGCCGGCGACGACCTCGGGGGCCAGCGTCCGGGTCTGCGCGGCCGCCGTGCGCCAGGCGGGCAGTCGATCGCCGGGCAACGCGGCGGCGAGGCCGAAGTCGCTCACCTTCAGCGCGGCGGGCAGGATGTGGATGACCGCCGGGTCGAGTCCGCCATGGGGCAGATGCCGATGGGCGTGCATCAGCGCGTCGCGCAGCGGCTCGAAGATCGGCAGCAGCTCGGCGATGGTGAAGCGCTGCTTCTTCTCGCGGCGCAGCTCGATGATCTTGGAGAGGGTCAGGCCGTCGAGCCGCTCGCGGGCGATGAAGAGCCACTCGCGATGCACGCCCACCGCGTAGCAGCGGGCGATGTTCTCGTGGGACAGCCGCCGAGCGACTTCGAGGGTCTCGAGGGCCTGCGCCCGCGCGTCGGGATCGGTGATGGGGCCGACGAAGCGCAGCGCGAGCTGCAGGCCGCCGGGCTCGCGGGCTTCGAATAGCCAGCCGCCGGTCGCCTCTGCGGTGGGGTCGCCCAGGGTGAACTGGTCGCCGACGACCTCGCCTTTTTCGAGGCCGAGCGCCGCCGCCCGCAAGACCATCGGGTCGGGCGCCCTGGCGGCGGTGAGCGTCGGGCGGAACCGCCGGCGCGCAGCCGGCGTGCCGCAGTTCGAGCAGATGCTCGCCCCCGCCAGTTCAGTGCCGCAGCGGTGACACAGCAATCGCCGACCTCCTGACACGCATGGGTCTCGGTAGCAGGGACCCGGATCGCGATCAACCCGCGGCGCGTCCGGAGCAGGACATCGCCGGCCGTCGTCAGCGTCCGGTATGCCCGAAGCCGCCAGCGCCGCGCGCCGAGTCGTCGAGGGTCTCGACCTCGACGAGCGTCGCCGATATGACCGGCGCGATGACCAGCTGGGCGATCCGCTCACCCCGCTCGAGGGTGAAGGGTTCCTGGCCGAGGTTGACGAGCAGCACTTTGATCTCGCCGCGGTAGTCGGCGTCGATGGTTCCCGGCGCGTTGAGCACGGTCAGCCCGTGGCGCAGCGCGAGCCCCGAGCGCGGCCGGATCTGGCCTTCGTGATCGGCCGGCAGCTGCATGGCGAAGCCGGTGGGCACCAGCGCCCGCTGGCCGGGCTCGATGGTCAACGGCTGACGCACCGCCGCCCGCAGGTCGAGTCCGGCGGCCTGGGCGGTCGCCCGTTCGGGCATGGGCAGCGGGTCGGGCGCAGCCGCGGGCGGCAGGCGCAGGAGGGATACGCGCAGAGGGCTCATCGTGGGTTTCCCGAGGTGGCCCGCGCTGCGCGCCCGTGCGAGTCGGGGCCGGCGGGGGTGGGCGGCGTGCAGGGGTCGTGGGTCTCGACCCCCGCCCGAGGCTTAGCAGGGTGCGGAAATACTTCGGACCGAGCACCGTGCGGGGCCGCGAGCCGAGGTCAAGGCGCGGAAGTGCAGGGATACCCGAAGATATCGCGAGCTTTCGCAACGCCGAAATCGGCTCGTGGGACCGTACGGGGCAGCCAAGCCCTCGACCTGACGGGGCGTAGGCTGCGTGCGACGCACGGGAGAATGTTTTTCCGCACCCTGTTAGTCCTCGTCTTCGACGGCGTCGGCGATGGCCGCCTTGCGCGAGAGCCGGATCTTGCCGTTGCGATCGACGCCGATGCACTTGACGTACACCTCGTCGCCCTCGTTGAGCACGTCCTCGACCTTGGCCACCCGGTGGTCGGCCAGCTCGGAGATGTGCACCAGACCGTCGGTGCCGGGCAGGATCTCGACGAAGGCGCCGAAGTCGAGCACCTTGCGCACGGTGCCGAAGTAGATCCGGCCGACCTCGGGCTCTTCGGTGAGGCCTTCGACGATGTCCTTGGCGCGCTGCGCGGCCTCGGCGTCGGGGCTGGCGATGGTCACCTTGCCGGTGTCGTCGACGTCGATCTGGCAGCCGGTCTGCTCGGTGATGCCGCGGATGGTCTTGCCGCCGGGGCCGATGATGTCCCGGATGCGGTCGGGCTTGACGTAGACCGAGATGATGCGCGGCGCGTGCTGCGACATCTCCTCGGCCGGCGCCTTGATGGCCTTGCGCATCTCCTTGAGGATGTGGATCCGGCCGCGCTTGGCCTGGGCGAGCGCCTTGCGCATGACCGCGCGGCTGAGGCCCTTGATCTTGATGTCCATCTGGAGGGCGGTGATGCCGTCCTCGGTGCCGACGACCTTGAAGTCCATGTCGCCGAGGTGGTCCTCGTCGCCGAGGATGTCGCTGAGCACCGCGATCTTGCCGTCTTCCTGAATCAGGCCCATCGCGATGCCGGCGACGTCCTTCTTGACCGGCACGCCGGCGGACATCAGGGCGAGCGACGAGGCGCAGACGCTGGCCATCGACGACGACCCGTTGGACTCCAGCACCTCGCTGACGAGACGGATGGTGTACGAGAAGTCGTCGTGAGCGGGCAGGATCGGGGCCACGCCGCGCTTGGCGAGCTCGCCGTGGCCGATCTCACGCCGCGAGGGGCCGCGCAGGAACTTCGTCTCGCCGACGCAGAACGGCGGGAAGTTGTAGTGCAGCATGTACGGCGTGAAGCTGTCGCCGTGCAGGTTGTCGATGCGCTGCTCGTCGCGGCGGGTGCCGAGGGTCAGCACGCCGAGGGCCTGGGTCTCGCCGCGGGTGAAGAGCGCCGACCCGTGGGTCCGCGGCAGCACGCCGAGCTCGCAGGTGATCTTGCGGATCTCGTCGAGCTTGCGCCCGTCGATGCGGATGCCCTCTTCGACGGTCTGGGTGCGCACGATGTCGCGCTGCACCTGGCCGACGTAGTCCTTGATCTCGCCGACCCGCTCCTCGAGTGACTCGTCTTCGGCCACGAGCGCCGCGACGATCTTCTTCTTGGCGGCCGAGAGCGCGTCCTTGCGGGCGAACTTGCCCTGCACGGCGAGGGCGTCGGCGATGTCGTCGAGGCCGACGTCGATGACCTGGGTGAAGAGGTCGACGTCGATCTGCTTCTCTTCGACGGTGCGCTTGGCCTTGCCGAGCTTCTTGGCGAGGTCCTTCTGCAGCCGGATGATCGGCTTCATCGCCTCGTGAGCGGCGATGATGGCGTCGATCATCTCGTCTTCGCTGGCCTCGTTGGCCTCACCCTCGACCATGGTGACCGCGTCTTCGGTGGCCGCCACGATCAGGTTGAGCTTGGCGTCGGCCGCGTCGGCGAACGAGGGGTTGATGCGGTACTCGCCGTCGATGAGCGCCACCCGGCAGCCGGCGATGGGGCCGGCGAAGGGGATGTCGGTCAGCGCGGTCGCCGCCGAAGCGCCGACCATGGCGCAGATCGCCGGGTCGTACTTCTTGTCGAAGGAGACGATGGTCGCGATGATCTGGATCTCGCAGCGCCAGCTCTTGGGGAAGAGCGGCCGCATCGGGCGGTCCATCATGCGGGCGTTGAGGACCTCCCACGGCCCGGGGCGCCCCTCGCGCTTGAAGTAGCCGCCGGGGATCTTGCCCGCGGCGTACGACTTCTCGCGGTACTCGCAGGTCAGGGGCAGGAAGTCGAAGCCCTGGCGGGGCTTCGCGGCGCCGGTGGAGGTGACGAGCACAACCGTCTCACCGAGGCTGACGAGCACCGAGCCGCCGGCCTGCTTGGCCATGCGCCCGGTCTCGAGCTTGAGTTCGGCGTCGCCGAACTGCGCGGTGACGATGGTCTCGTTCCAGTGCTTGCCCATGTGGGCTCCTTTCGTCGCGCAGGCCGCCGGCATGGCGCGCTGCGCAGATAGGGCCTGGGGCTCGCTGTCGCCTCGGTTCCTGACCGCTGCCCGCCACCGCCGTGACGGGCATCGGTCAGACCCGGAGGCGCCGCGCCGTCACCGGCGGCGAGCCATTCGGCCTGAGGTTTTCGGCGCCCTTGCGCCGTTGTGGTTCTGGCCGACGCCTGCTTCAGCGCCGGCCGTGCATTGTGCGGCCCGGGCGGCGGTCCCTTCGACCGCCGTCCTCCCGCAGACGAGCAGAAAAAACAAAAGGAGCCCCGAAGGGCTCCTTTGCCGAAGGCTCAGCGACGCAGGCCGAGCTTCTCGATGAGGCTGCGATAGCGCATCACGTCCTGCTTCTCGACGTAACGCAGCAGCCGACGCCGCTGACCGACGAGCTTCTTGAGGCCGCGCCGGGAGTGGTGGTCGTGCTTGTGCACCTTGAGGTGCTCGGTCAGCTCACGCACCCGGTAGGTGATGAGCGCCACCTGCACCTCGGGGGAGCCGGTATCGTTCTCGCCCTTGCCGTACTGGGCGATGATCTCGGCCTTCTGATCACTGTCGAGCGGCATGTCTTTCTCCTGATGTGTCCGGCTGCCGAGCCGTCGTCCAGCAGCGGTCTTTCGTCGGTCGAACGCCGACGACTTGCGGCGGCTTCTACACCAGCCGCCACTCGGGGTCAAGCATCCTGAACCGATGTGCGTTCGTCTTCGCCGGGCACCGGCCGCGGCAGCCCGCGCACGATGTCCACCGCGCCCGTCGCCGAGACGTCGACGATGGCCACGAGCCGGCCGTCGGGGTCGAGGACCCGACAGCGGCCTGCGGGCGCGCCGGGCAGCGGCCGACGCCGGCCATGCCACAGGTGCTCGACGAGCGCCGCCGACGGACGAACCGCCGGCAGATGCGCCACCGCCTCGGCGGGGCTCAGCCGCTGCTCGAGCGCAGCCGCGGGATCGGACTCGATGGCCTCGAGGGTCAGCGCGTCGTGCACCCGCAATCCGGCGACCACGGTTCGACGCAACGCCACCAGGTGCCCGTGCACCCCGAGCGCGGCCGCGATGTCTGCGGCCAGGGTCCGCACATAGGTGCCCTTCGAGCAGGTGACGTCGAACGTGAAACACGGCGGGTCGGCGTCGACCAGTTCGAGTCGATGGATCGTCACCGCGCGCAGCGGGATGTCGATCTCGTCGATGTTCTCTCCGCTGCGGGCCCGGGCATAGAGCCGCTGGCCGTCGATCTTGATCGCCGAATAGGCCGGCGGCCGCTGCTCGATGGCGCCCCGAAAGGCGGAGAGCGCATCGGCGAACGCGCCGCCGTCGATCGCCTCGACCGCACCGGTCGGGTCGGTGGCCACGACTTCGCCCTCGGCGTCGAGGGTATCGGTGGCCGCGCCCAGCCGCACGGTGGCGCGGTAGCCCTTGTCGGCATCGCTGACGAACTGCGCCAGCCGGGTCGTCTGACCCAGGCAGACCGGCAGCAGGCCGGTTGCCATCGGATCGAGGGTCCCGGTATGGCCGGCCTTGTCCGCGTTCAGCGCACGCCGAACGCGATCGACCGCCTTGAAGCTGGTGATGCCTTGGGGCTTGTCGAGCAGGATCAAGCCGGTGTGCGGCTGGCCACGGCGCCGTCTGCGTCGACCCATCAGTCGAACCGGTCGTCCTCGGAGTCGTCTGCGGCGTGGGCGTCCTGGGCGTCCGCGGCGTCGTCCTCGTCGCCGCCGAGGCCCAGCTCGCGCAGCTTGGACTCGATGCGCGCGCCATAGGCGAGCGACTCGTCGAAGCGGAAATCCAGGCTCGGCGTGACCCGCAGCCGAATCCGCTGGCCGAGCTGTCGCCGCAGCCAGCCCGACGCCTTGTCGAGGCCGCGCATCTGCGCCGCCGCCTCGTCGTCATCGCCGGGGTGGGCCACGTAGATCCGGGCCTCGCGCAGATCGCCGGTGACCTCGACATCGGTCACGACGACGCTCTGCACCCGGGGATCCTTGATCTCGAAGGTGAGCAGCTCGCCGAGCACCTGGCGGACCAGGGACGAGACCCGGTCGGTGCGCTTGAAGGGTGTACGGGCCATGTCTTCCAGAGCCGATCAGTCGATCGAGCGCTTGATCTGCTTGAGTTCGAAGACCTCGACCCGGTCGCCTTCCTGCACGTCCTTGTAGCCGTCGACCGACAGACCACACTCGTAGCCGGTGGACACCTCGCGCACGTCGTCCTTGAAGCGCTTGAGGGTGCTGAGCTTGCCGGTGTGAATGACCTCGCCGCCCCGATGCACTCGGGCCTGCGCGTTGCGCAGGATCTTGCCGTCGGTGACGAAGCAACCGGCGACCGTGCCCACCTTCTGGATGTGGAACACCGCGCGGACCTCGGCCCAGCCCAGGTGCTCCTCGACCTCTTCCGGCGAGAGCAGCCCGCTGAGCATCTCCTTCATCGTATCGAGCACGTCGTAGATGACCGAGAAGGTCAGGATCTGGATCCCGGCCTGGTCGGCGGCGCGCTTCGACTTGTTGTCGGGCTTCGTATTGAAGCCCACGATGACCGCGTTGGAGGCCACGGCGAGGTCGACATCGGACTCGCTGATGTTGCCGACCGCGGCGTGCACCAGCTTCACCTCGACCTCGTCGGTGCTCAGCTGCTCCACCGCACCGCGCAGCGCCTCGAGCGAGCCCGACACGTCGGTCTTGAGGATGAGGGTCTGGACCTCCTTGTCCTTCGCCGTCAGCGCGGCGAGCCGCTCCATCGGGCTCTGACCCTGGGCGGCCGCCGCCACGGCGGCCCGCACCTCGCGCTCCTCACGGGTATCGACGACCTTCTTGGCGTCTTTCTCGTTGCTGGCGGTGTAGAACGCGTCGCCCGCTGCGGGCATGCCGCCCAGACCGAGCACCTCGACCGGCGTCGACGGCCCGGCGGTCTTGATGCGCTTGCCGCTGTTGTCGATCAACGCGCGCACGCGACCGTAGTGGTTGCCGCTGACGATGTACTCGCGGGCCTTGAGCGTGCCTTCCTGCACCAGCACGGTGCAGACGGTGCCCCGCCCCTTCTCGACCCGGGCCTCGACCACCCGCCCGTAGGCCGGCTTCTTGGGGTTGGCCTTGAGCTCGAGCACCTCGGCCTGCAGAGACAGCGCCTCGAGCAGGTCGTCGATGCCCTGGCCGGTCAGCGCGCTGACCGGCACGAACATCGTATCGCCGCCCCACTCTTCGGGCACCAGCTCATACTGGGTCAGCGACTGCTTGATGCGCTCGGGGTCGACGCCGGGCTTGTCGATCTTGTTGATCGCCACCACCAGCGGCACACCGGCCGCCTTGGCGTGATTGATCGACTCCACCGTCTGCGGCATCGGGCCGTCGTCGGCGGCGACGATGAGCACGACGATGTCGGTCACCGAGGCCCCGCGGGCGCGCATCGCGGTGAACGCGGCGTGGCCCGGGGTATCGAGGAAGACCACCCCCGGCCCGTCGCCCACGTTGACCTTGTAGGCGCCGATGTGCTGGGTGATGCCGCCGGCCTCACCCTCGGCCACGTTGGCCTTGCGGATGCGGTCGAGCAGGGTCGTCTTGCCGTGGTCGACGTGGCCCATGATGGTGACCACCGGCGCCCGGGGCACCGCGTCGGGATCGACCGCGCTGGCCTCGTCGTCGGTCGGCCCCGAGAGGACATCGTCCTCCTGGAAGGCGACGTTCTTGACCTCGTAGTCGTATTCCTCGGCGAGCAACGCCGCGGTATCGACGTCGATCTGCTGGTTGATGGTGGCCATCGTGCCCATGCCCATCAACTTGCGGATGAGATCGTTGGCCTTGACCCCCATCTCCTTGCCGAGCTCGCCGAGCGAGATCGTATCGTCGATGCGCACCACGCGCTTGTGCGCGGCCGGCGTCGTCAGCTGGGTCTTCGCGCCCTTGCGCGACGACATCTTGCGGCGACGACCCCGCCCGCTGCGGTGGCTGCCGCCCTTGTAGATGTCTTCGCGGTTGAAGACGCGACGCCGACGCGAGGTGTTGCGGTTGCTGCCGCCCCGCTGCCGGTCGCGGCCCCCGCTGGGGCCTCCGGCGGTGCGTCGACGACGACCGTCGGCGGTGCCGGCGGCCGGCGGCGGCATCATCGGACCGCCCGGACCGCGCGGCGGACCGCCCGGACCGCGCGGCGGACCGCCGGAGCGCCGGACGCCACTCGGCCGGCCGCGGCCGGGGCCGCTGCGCCGGGTCGGACCACGGGTGGTGCGCCGCTGCAGCTGCTCGAGCGGGATGCGACCGAGGATCTTGGCGGCCCCGGTATTCTCCCGCGGCGCCGGCTTGCGGATCTGGGCCCCGCCGGCCGGACGCGGGCTCGCGCCGCTCGTCCGGGCCTGGGCGCCGGATTCTCGCCGACGCGGCGAGGTGACCTCGGCCCGCTTCTCCGGCGCGGCACGTCGGGTCTCGGGCTCGACGCTGCGCGACGCGGCCGGACGCGGCGACGGCTTGTCTCCGGAGGGCTTGCGCCCGCCTTCGACGCTGCCGCCGGGCGTATTCTGAAGCTCGGGTACGGGCTGGCGGGCCACGACCGTCTTGGGCACGTCGCGCTTGGGCGGAGCGGCGGCCGGCTTGGGCTCGGTCGGGGGCCGGTAGAGCACCTTCGAGACCGGCTCGGGCGCAGCCGGCGTCTTCACCGGGGCCTTGGCCTCGGCGGGCGCGGCCGGCCTGGGCGACGGCGCCGGGGTCTCGACCTTGGGGGTCGCCGGGCGGGGTGATGGCTGCTCATCGGCGGGCTTTCGCCGTGCCGGCTCGGCGGCGCGACGCACCGGACCGACCCGGCTCGCACCGGCCGGGCGGGGCGAGGCCTGCTGTGGCCGCGCCGGCCCCCGTGCGGGCGTGCTGGGCTTGTTCGGCGCGCGGTCGCGCTTGCCGGACACCCGGCGTCGACGCACGACCCCGGGGGCCTGCACCCGCTCGACCACCTTGCGGCCTCCGTCGTAGGCGTTGCGCAGACGCGCCTCATCGCCGTCGGAGAGGACCGACATGTAGTTTCGAACCTTGATGTCGAGCGCGTCGCACTTGTTGAGCAGGTCCCGGTGATCGACACCGAGATCCTTGGCGACCTCGAAGACTCTCTTGCCCATGCCTTCTCCCACCTGCGGGCTTCGGCTCACCGAAGCCGAGCGGTGTTCTAGCGGCTTTCTACTTCACGTCGCAACCAAAACACGGTCGCGCCGTTCGAACTCAGTGCGCAGGCGAGCGGCCTCGTCGGCGTCGATGACGCCGACCGCGACCCGCTCTGCCTGCCCTTGGGTCGCGCCCAACCAGGCGCGGTTCCCGAATACGATGACGGGACACCTCTCGGGGTCCCCCCACGATGCGATGCGCGCCGCGGTGGCCGGTGCCGCGTCCTCGGCGAGGACGAACAGCGCCAGTCGGGCGCGCTCCCGCCCCAGCACATCCATGCCGGAGCGGGTCCAGCCCGCGCGGCGACCGATGGCGAGTCGGTCGCGTACTCGGGCTTCGATGGCCGCCACGACGTCGGCGATGAGCCGCTCGGGGTCGACCGGGGCCACGGCGCGCTTGAATGCGCGACCGTAGGCCTTGCGCTGCGCAGCGACGCGGATGCACTCCGCGTCGTAGCACAGATGCGCCCCCCGTCCGGGGGCTTTCAGGAAACGATCGACGACGACCGTCCCCTCGGGGTCGCACACCAGCCGAATCAACGACGCGCGGGGCGCGCGCAGACGGCAGGCGATGCACGACCGCATTCCAGCGGTGCTCGGCCCGGCGACCCGTGGCCGCCGGCGGGCGGCCTTGCGGTTCGCCATCTGAGCTTCAGTCCCCCTCGAGCGCCGCCGTGACGTCGATCGGCGCCTCGTCGAGCACCTCGACCTTATCGGCCATCGGCGCCCCGGGGTCCATCACCGGCTGGATGGCGGCCAGCGCTTCGCGCGCGGCGTAGATGGTCTGGACCGCCGCGTCGACGTCCAGCCCCACCGCGCGGGCGAAGGCCTCCGGGTCGTCATCCCCGGCGATGTCTTCGAGGGTGAAGCGGCCGACGCGCACGCAGCGGTCGAAGACCTCCCGCGAGAGGGCGTCGACGTCCAGCGGCCAGCGCGACCACTCGCGCTCGGGGTCGTAGCCCTCGGGCAGCGGCGCCGCCGGGCGGATGTCCTCGCCGCGCTCCCGCCGCTCGAGCAGGTCCTCGGCCCCGGCGCGGATGCGCTCGGCGTCGGCCGAGGTGATGCCGGGGATGGTCGCCAGCTCGTCCTCGGGCGTATTGGCGATGTGCTCCAGCGAGCGGTAGCCGAGACGCCACAGGGTGTCGATGTGGTCCTCGTTGACCCCGTCGAGGGCCATGAGGGCCAGCCGGGCTTCCTCTTCGAGCTCGAGGATCTTGCTCTCGGAGTGGATGTCGATCTTCCACCCGGTGAGCTGGCTGGCGAGGCGCACGTTCTGGCCGCGCCGGCCGATGGCCTGGCTGAGCTGGTCGTCGGGCACGATCAGCTCCATCGTGAAGGTCTCTTCGTCGATGAGCACCCGCGAGACCTCGGCCGGCTGAATCGCATTGCAGACGAAGCGGGCGGGGTCCTCGCTGTAGGGCACGATGTCGATCTTCTCGCCGCGCAGCTCCTGCACGACGGCCTGGACCCGGGAGCCCTTCATGCCGACGCAGGCGCCGACCGGATCGACGTCGGGGTCGCGGCTGGAGACGGCGATCTTGGCCCGGCTGCCCGGCTCGCGGGCGGCGGTCTCGATGCGCACGATGC
>JAUHXC010000088.1 GCA_030427205.1 bacterium
GCGCGACAAGGTCCGGGCGCTGCTCGATGCGCCGGTGGCCGAGTTGGTGAGCTGAATTGATCAGCCGGCGGCACGAAGCCGCCGGCCATGGCCGAGGGGGTCAGTTTTGGTGTCGCCGGGTGGGTCAATTTTCATGTCGCTTGACATCAGATTTCGGGCCTTCGAGCCATGGGTGCCCGCTCTCGGGCGTATAGGCCTCGACGCCGACGAGACACGCGCGGCGCTCGATCGTCATCGGCGAGGTGCTCGTATGGGATGGGTGGCGGTGTGCGGCCGGTTCATGTCAGCGTCTCCCCTCGATGGCGCGACGCCGCACGGTATCGCATCCGGCGACGCATTGCCTGATCGGAAAACCCGAATGGACGAGCCGAGGTCGATGCTCACCCGTGGGCGGATGTTCGTCGACGCGACCGTCGTTTCACTCGAGGTTTGTCATGGCAGAGCGGCGCGGGATGGTATGGCGGTCGCGTGCTCTGGTCGAAGGTGAGACAGACCGCCCTGGCCGAGGTCGAAGCCGGCGAAGGTGTGCTCGCAGCAGGCGCCCGCTGGTTCAGCATCCCGGCAGGCGAGCGATGCAGGGTCAGTGGTTGTCCGTGTCGTCAGGTGCGGCCCTCTCCTGGGCGCCGAAGAAGCCCAGTCGTTCGCCGTAGCCGACGAGCTTGTCCGCGAGCCGCTCGAGGTCGAGGCGCTCGTCGGCATTCGGCGGGCTATCGTCTCCGAGGTCCTCGGCGGGTTCAGCCTCGTAGATTTCGGCCAGCCGGGTGTAGAGCGCGCGGACGCGGGCCAACTCGTCCAGCTTGTGGGTGAGCAGCGTTTCGAGCGCTGCCCGCTCGGCCTGGGCCGCCGCGACCTTCTCGACGGCGGCCTGGCGAACAGCGTCGACTCGAATCTCGGCGTTTCGCTCGACCTCGCTGATGCGCGCGCGGGCGGCGTCGCGTTCGGCCTCGAGCCTGGCCCGCGCGGCCTCCGACTCGGCGAGCCGGGCCTTCATCGCGTCCCGCTCCTCGGCCAGCCGCTCGGCCGTCGTCCGTGGCGTGTAGCCCTTGCGGGCCGTCTTCGGGTCCCAGTCTGGCGAGAAGTGGAACGCCGCCTCGTAGTCTCGCCGCGCGCGGATGAAGCCCTGCTTGTCGCGCAGGACGACCCGATAGAACCCCGGCTCGTGGATGACTGCCCGAAGTTCGGGCTCGTGGGCGTGCCCATCGAGCACCACCGGCTGACCGCGGCGATCGGTGACCCGCTCCAACTCGTGATGGTCGGGGCCGAGGCGCCAGACGTGGGCCTCGCACCTCGGCGCGCGGTCGCCGATGAGCGGGGCGTGCTTCCAGCTTCGCGGCAACGGGTCGCCCTTCTTGCGCCGCGAGCGGCGGGGCAGGCGCCGGATCTCCATCACGCATCTCCAGGCCATAGGCGGTCTGATGCTATGGCTCCCGGGGGGAGTCGATGCAAGAGACAACTCCTCGCCATTCCCGGTCTGCGTGGGCGTCGAGGACGACCATGGTGACATCGTCGCCGATTCGGCCGAGAGTGAGCGATACCAACGCATTCGGGGGCACGCCGGCTTCGGGGGCCAACGGCGACTCGTTGCGCGTTCGCTGGACCCCTGAAGCGCCATGCTCGGGGTTCGATTGGAAGCCCTTGCGCACGACTTGGTTCTGCTTGGGCCACGAGAGCCTCAGAATCCCGTGAGTAGCGAGAATCGCGGGCAGATGGCCTGACCCCCAGCTACAGGGGGCGCAAGGAGTGAGCTACAGGGTCGCTATGGCTTGGCTCATTGCCAGCTATGCCATCGCTTTCGATTTTCGTCAGGTTCTCGGTCAGCGCGCCCGCGGTCGCACGCTCTTCGCGGCGACGGCGAGGTGCATGGACGGGCCTTGTTATGCAGAACGGTGGCTTACGATATGGCGGCAGGCTGTCCGACCAGCGGACTCGCCCGGAGGAGGCATAGGTCGGCCGTAGCTGACCCATAGCATCGGTGTAGGTCGGCCCTTGCTCCCCTGTAGCTGCTCACAAGCCGAATCCAAGCTCGAACGCCCGAATTGATGCCGATTCGGCGGTTCGTTGGCCACGGAACAACCGGATTCGGGGCGCGCGGCGAACACTTCGGGCCCGTCGATCCTTAGTCTCCGCGGTGGAACCGTCCCCGAGGAGGCCGCGGTGGTCCGCTCCCGCACCCGTCGCCAGCAGCATGACCTGGTCCTCGCTCGCGAGCTGGTCGACGACCTGCTGCTCGATCCGCCCGAGACCCCCGACGAGGTCCACGAGGCGCTGTCCGGCGTCGACCGTCGCGCGCTCGCGGACGTCGTGCTGGAGGTCGTCACGTCCGACCGCCTCGATCCGTTCGACGACGACATGTTCACCGAGGTGGCCCGCGCAGCCGACAAGAAGCGGGTGGTCGACCGCCTGCTCGATGTCGCCGCCGACCAGCAGGCGCCGAGCGAGCGCCGCGCGCTGGCTTGGAGCATCGCGCTACACGTGGACAGCAAGCGCGCCAACGCCCGGGTCGCGGCGATCGAGCCCGACATCGCGATGGCGTCGAGCCAGCGCGGTTTGCGGGTGATGTTGATGCGGCTCGAGATGTTCCCCGACGAGTTCGCGCCGGTGGTCCGCGATACCTTGCTCGGGCTCGACGAGGAGCACCGCGAGCTGATGTGGATGACCTACGAGGTCGCCCGAGTTCAGCTGGGGATCCCCGCCGGTCTCGCCTACCGCGAGGTCATCGGTCACCCGGGGCTGACGAGCCTTGCCGGCCAGCTCGACGCGGTGCTCGACGCTGTCCCCGACGCCGACGCCATCCTCGCGGTCGAGCGCGCGTTCGACCAGGCGCGGCCGGATGAGGATCGGTCCCGTCTCCGAAAGCGCCTGATGCAGCTGCGCACCGCGGCCGCCGAGAACCCCCCGCCGCGGCCGCCGGCAAAGGCGTGGGCGACCGGCTGCGACGGGCAGGGGGCGTTTCTGCTGCATGTCGAGATCGAGCGCCCGAGCGGCGACGTGATTGGCGGGCAGCTCTGCCTGCGCACGTCGGGCGAGATCCGCTCGGCGTGGGTCGAGGCCCGGACCGATGGCGTGGACCACGCACGCATCCGGGCCCAGATGGCGGAGTCCGTCGGGCCCTGGCTGCCTATCGAACCGGCCGCGGCGGCGGCGTTGGTCATGCAACTCGTCGAGGAGGCCCGGCGCGTGCCCGACGAGGCGCTGCCCGGCGTGGCGTTGTTCCGGCGGCTACATCGGCCAGGTGATGCGGCACCACCCGCGGTGGCGCCGGAGCGGGCGGCGACCTTCTCCAGCGTATCGGCGCACCTCGAAGGCCCTCCGGGCTGGTCGTGGTACCTCGACAGCAACGATCTGGAGACCCTCGGCATGAAGCCGCCGCCCATCGGGAAGGGCAAGGCGCCCATCGAGGCGTGGCGCAATCGCGCGCTGACCGCTGCCATCGAGCAGGGCTTCCCCGAGCGCTGGGCGGCGATGGCCGATCAGCTCGCGTGGTGGCTGGCGCTCGACGGACGCCACGAAGAGGCGAGCCGGATGGCCTCCGCGGCGCAGGCCACGCGCAAGGACCCCGCCGGCAGTCCGCTGGTGCATGCCATCGTGCATCACACGGTGGATGTCTTCGCCGAGCCCGAGCCCGAGCTGCCCGAGATGCTGTGGGACGACGAGGACGAAGACGACGAGGTGTGGTTCGAGCCCCCGGACGGCTGGCGCTACGACGGGCGGGTCGGGCCCGATGCCGAGGTCTGGCTGAGGTTGGACGAGTCGACGCGCATCGACCTGGTCGCCGCGTGGTACGCCGGGCCCGATCGGCCCACCGTGCCCATCGATGAAGACGAGATCTTCCAGTACGCGATCATGCACATGATCCTCGAGACGCAGCTTTGCCTGAACGATCCGCCGAAGATCCGGGCGGCGCTGGCCCGGCTGCGACAAGAGGGTCTGGATCGACCCCAGGCGATGTTCGGGTTGCAGGTGGTGCTCTCGACCCACTTCTCTCGCCGGCGTCCACCCGAGCAGTACGTGAAAGACATCGCCGCCGTCGCGCGCGACGGGCACATGGCGGTCGATCGGGTGCTCGGTCTCGGCACTTCGAGGCGGGGCAAGACCGTGAAGCGGGCCCGAAAGCCGAAGCGTGCGAGCGGGGACGGGAATCGGAAGCGGAGTCGCAAACGGCGTCGGTGAGTCGCTGGTGGTCCGGCGTCAGATGGGTGCACCCCGGCCGGCTTGCAGGCGATCCCGATGGGTGAGGTCACGCTCGCGCTGCTCGACGCGGGCCTCGTAGCTCTTGCGGGTCTTGGTCGCCTCCCAGGTCAGCGGGCTGCCGACGCGGATGGTCCGGGCGTCGACATCGAGCGTGCGTGAGGAGACCTTTCCGTAGAGATGGCGCCGACCGGCTTTGGCGACCTTGTACGCCCAGACCCTCTGGTCCCTGGCCAGGAAGGTGGCGAAGTCTTTGCACAGCCGGCAGCGGCATCGCAGATCGACGGTCTGGCGCCACGACTCGGGCTCGGCGAGCGGCTCGGCGATGCGGGCGTCGAGATGCTCCAGGCACTGATCGACCAGCGCGGTGAAGGCGATGTGCTGCCGCTGACGGGTGTCGAGCGCGTTGACGAGCTGAAGCGCGGCCGGCACCAAGACTGCGTCGGCGTCGAAGACGTCGGGGTAGGCTTCGAGGTGCCCCATCGCGCGGACGGTGAGCCCTGCGTCATCCAAGTCGGCGAGCGCCCACACGAGGCCCACGACGAGGGGCGGTCCGATGGTCGGGGTCCGGCGATACTCATCGACCCGCCCGGCGGGCAGGTGGGAGATGACGGCCTCGGCGAGGGCCCGCGCGGTGTCGTGGTCGAGCGCGCTCCGGTTGAGCAAGCCGGCCAACACCATCGGCCAGGGGTTCCCGTCGACGGGTGTGCGGGCGGCGGCCGCGGGTGCCACGCTGTCACGGATGACCTGGGCGCTGCACCTCGCGATCAGGTCCGTGAGCGGCGTCGCCATGTCTTCGGTGACGGCGAACCGCGCAAGGTGCCCGTGCGCGAAGGCCTCGGCGACGGCATGCACATCGAGGGCTGCGAGGGCGACCACGTAGGCCAGGTCGTGGCGCCGACGACGCCAGCTCTCGATGGTCGGCCAGCGGTCCACCAGGGCCAGGGCGAACTCGACCGCGCGCGGGTCGTGGCTGTGGGTCAGCTCGCTCAGGGTCTCGATGGCGTCGCCCGGCTCCGCCGATGCCCACACCAGCGCGAAGTTGGCTCGGGGCCAGAGCGCGACCACGGCCCGCCGATAGGTACGCGCGTAGCTGGCGCCCTCGTTGCCGGTGGCTTCGTGGAAGCTCTCTTCGTCCGGGTCTTCGCCTTCGAGGGCGTCGTAGGGGAACAGCTCGTCCTCGTGGAATGGTATCTTGCCCAGCTCGACCGGGTCTCCATCGGGGTGGCACCAGTGGTCGACGCTGCGCTTGTGGTCGTAGGCCTCGACGGCCTCGAACTCACAGCCCTCGGTGTCGCCCCACCCGCGATAGCGGGACGGCGCCCAGGTCAGCTCGGCCAGCCCCGACTCTCGGATCGAGACGATGGCCAGGTGAATCGTGCAGTCAGCGCGCTCGGCGGCGGCCAGCAGGACCTGAACGCGGGCCTGATCGCGCCCCTTGAGCCCGTCGAAGCCCAACGCGGCCGGGGTGTACTTGTGCTCCAGCGGGAAGAGCGCCTTCGTCGGGCCGCCGCCGTCGACCCATCCACTCAGCCGGTCGGCGACGGCTTGGACGAGCGGCGCATGGTCGGGCGGTGAGAGCGCGCGTCGGGACGCGCGGCAGACGTTGTAGACCAGCGCGATGCGGTGGCCTTCGGTGATCGGCCGCAGCGCGTGCAGGCAGTCGGTGTAGAAGGCGGCGTAGCTGATCGTCGACGGCGAGTGCCCGTCGCTCGCGAGCGTGACCTCGCGCTCGCCGTGCCGCACGACCAGCGCCCCACCGCGCCAGCGGGCCGGCAGCAGCACCACCAACGTCGCGAACATGCCCGCGGCCTTCTCGGTGTCGCGGTGCTCGGCGAAGAAGTCGCCGGGGCCGTAGACCAGCATCTTGTAGAGCTGCGCCTCGATCCGTCCCCGCACGCCCAGACCGCGCTTGACCCGCTGCGTGATGCTGTCGAGCACCGGCTGCCAGCCTTCGGCGTCGAGCGTGATCCGCTCGGGCGCGATCTGACCGGCGCGCCGCACGGTCGGATCGACGAGCGTCTGCGCGCCGCGGCCATACGGTGCGGGCTGGGCGATCTCGAGCAGCTGACGCGCTTGATGGCCGAGCACCGGGAAGGCGAGGGGCCCGACGCCGTCGACCTCGATGAGCGGCAGCGGCGCCGCGATCGTGCCGGCCGTGTAGTAGTCGCCGGGTCGCTTGGCCTCGGCGAGTAGATTGGGGAGGGCTTCCAAGTGCTCGATCATCGGCTCGGTCTCCGCGGTTGCAGAGGGAATAGGGATCGACCGGGCGCAACTGTCCGGCTGCAACCGACTCGAAGCGGATGATTGGGTCGTGGGCGCCGGAAATCCGCCAAGGTGACGGTGAGGCTCTGCGCGAGGGTCGTCGGCAAGGGGCAGGCCAGGGGTGCGGTGAGGCTCTCCGCGAGGGTGAGCGCGAGGGGCGTGGCCAAGGGGACGGCGAGGCACCGAGCCAGGGCCGGTGCCAGGCCGTGGCCCAGGGTGACGGCGAGGCGACCGCGAGGGCCGAGCCCAGGGGATGCGGCGTGCGGCGGGGAAATCCGGGTAGATCGACGGTTCAGGCGTCCGAATCGCCCTCCAGTTCGGCCCGCAGGCGCTCTCGACGCCGGTAGATGGCCTGCCGGCTGGCGCCCGTTCGCCGAGCGGCGGCGGCGATGCTGTGGCCTTGCGCAACCAGCAGGAGCGCGCGGTCGTCGGGCTCACCCGTGTCGAGCATGCGGACCACCTCGGCGACGAGCGTCATCCGCTCGGCCCGTGCGCCGACGACCGGCGGTGCCCAATCCCAGGAGCCGCCGAACCGGGCGTGGTAGCGGCGCTCGACCACGAGCAGATCCCGCGCCCGGCGCCGAACCTGGAAGCCCAGCATCGACATCAGGTTGGGGCGCCTCGCCCGGTCGAGGCTGGCACGGCATGCGTGCAGGAGCCCCGCGATCTCGGCGGCGACGACCGACAGCGCCTCGCGCCGAGCCTTGCGCACGTCGCCCGAGCCGGCAGCGAGCGCCGACGCCAGGCCTGCGCGCAGCCAGCGGTACATCTCGGCCACCGCCGCCGGTTGCGCCTCGCAGCGGATCGCCAGCGCCGTCAGCATCGCCGCGTAGGCCGGACGGGCTGCTGGCCACGGCGCGCGCTCCAAGCGCATGAGCGCCGCGATCATCCGCGCGGTCACGGCGTCCTGGCGCCTCATCGCCGACTCACGGCTGGATCTCGCCTGCGCGCCGGCGCTCCCGGCGCTCTGCCTCGATCATCCCGGCGGTCAGGCGCAGGACCCGCGGGAGGTCGTCGGTGCCGGCGATGGCTTGGGCGTCGTCGGCGCGCTGGTCGACAGTTCGCCAAGCGGTGACGGTAGCGACGAGGGCGCGCGTCGACTGCGTGCGCTCCGGCGTCTTCGGGGGCGCGATGCGCCACGCGACCCGAGCGAGCCAGACATGCAGCTTGGGCACGCGCCGCACGAGGCCGAGGACGCGGCGTGCGAGCCAGCGTCGCGCGGGGCGGGTGAGGATGGTGGGCATCGGCTTCTCCTCGTCGAGTCTGCAGGCGGCGCAGCGCGGCCCGCGGGGGTCGGGGACGGCGGTCGTGAGGGAGAGGACGTGGCGGCGGCAGCGCGACCACATCGAGCCCGGCGGGAAGGCATGCACCATCCCTGCTGGATCCACGCGGTGCTCATGGGCCACCGCGGACGCACTTCGCTGGTTCGACCGGCGCTCAGCGCCGGCCTCGGCCGTCGTCGTCATCTGCGTTTCTCTCGCTCGGCCACGAACGCGGCCGCTTCGCTCTACATTGGTGGTGCCGACCTGCCGCTGCAGGCGCACCACGACGGTGGAAATCGGCACAGCACCGCCGTACAGTGGCGCCGATCAGGTCGATACAGGTCTCAGACCACGTCTTGCGCGGTATGTGGACCATATGTTGCGCATGTGGCGCAATCGGTCAAGAGGTTTGCGCTCTTTGAGCAAAGAAGACGAGGTCAAGAAGGCCATCGTGGCCCGCATCCAAGAGGTCGCCGACGACCGTGGTATCTCGGGTGCGGAGTTGTCGAGGCGCTCAGGGCTGGACCGGCATGCCGTCTACCGGGTCCTGAACGGGCGGAGCCTGACCTTCGATCAGGTCTGGGCGATCGCCGACGGCCTCGGCATGTCGCCGGTGGACCTTCTTCCGGTCGAGCAGGCGGAGAGCAGCGCCGCTCAAGGTGAACGGGAGCGCCGACTCCTCGAGGCGGTGCGCAACTCCGACGCCGAGGCGATTCGGGCTGAGTTGGCAGACCTCCTTCCTGCGGACGTGCTTGCCAAGGTCTTGGATAGTGGCGAGGCTCTTGCGTCTGAGCGCGCCGAGTTCATCGGGGCCATTGCCCAGGCGACCGAGGGCCTGTCTCGCCTGGCACGGCTCGCCAGACTGGCCGATCCGCCCGAGAGTTGAAGGCGCGCTAAATCCGCAACAAATTGGAGCGGGTCGTGCAGCATTGAGGCAGCGCAGGGTCAGGAATCGACACTGCACGAGCAACTTCCGCTGATGAAGTCGATGCGCGGCATGCGCTCCTCGTTGAACAGCCGCTGGCCGTCGGCGCCGTTGGGCATGGTCCCCAGGCCGCGGTCGTCGAGCAAGAGCACCAGCCCCTCGCCGGCCGCGGGGAGCCCCGTGCGCGCGGTTGGTGGGCGGCGGGCGTGGTGGGCGGCTTCTCCCGGCGGGTCTTCATGGGCCCCGGCTCGCGGGGCCCGGCGGCGGCTACTCGATGTCGAGGGCCTCGGTCCCATCGCGGGCCAGCTCGACGGCCTTGTCGACGTCGCCGGCGGCGAGCAGCGCGTCGACCTCGTCGTCGGCGTCGACCCCGACGAGCAGCTCGGCGTCGACGCCCCAGTCCGAGGCGATCGCCGCCGCCAGCAGCAGGCACGGCCCCCGCTCGCGCCGGCAGACCCGCAGTGCTTCGAAGAGGTGGGCCAGCTCGTCGTGGTCATCGGCGCCGTCGTCGGCCCGGTCGGCCTCGGCGTCGTCGATGAGCCCAGCCAGTTCGTCGGCCGGCGGCGCGTCGGGGCACAGCCGGGCGACCGCGGCGTCGACCGCCAGCCCCCGCCCGACGGCCAGCGCCGCCTCGGACAGCTCATCACACGGGATCCGCCCCTCGGCCACGGCCTGGAGCACACTGCGCAACATGGTGGGCGACATCGCGGCCCTCCCCCGGTGGTGGACCCCGACCGTCGCGCCGAGACTCGATTCATACACAAGCGGGCAGACACTCTTGAGCCGTTCGTAAAAACTCGCCGCCGCGCCGGGCATTCCGACCTGGTCGTCCCGTAGTCCTCTCGAGGAAACGACCGCAGGGAGCCGCGACGCGATGTTCCGCGAGACCGACGACCAGTTCTCG
>JAUHXC010000056.1 GCA_030427205.1 bacterium
GGTGCACATCATCCGGCTCGAACAGCCGCATCGCCTGCCCGATCACGCCGATGAGGCGCCGGTTCGCCTCCGGCCCCGGGCGCAGCAGGAAGCGGCTCTGCATGCAGCGCCACGTCAATTCGAATGGTTGCATCTCTCGCTCGACGTAGCGCAGCGCCCGTCCCATGGCTCGACCTCCTCTGTCGTCAGAGAGGTCATCGATCGCTGAGCGGCGATGTTGCGCACTTTCTCGTGTTTCTCCGCGGGCGGCCGGAAGAATCGGCGCCGACGACGCTCCGCCGACGGACCCGAAACCGAAGTTTGGCCGCGGATCCCGCCGCGGCGGCACCGAAATCGACGGCAACGGCTGCCGAGACGACCCCATCGAGCCCGCGAGGCATGAATTTGCGCCGGGCGCCGACCGCGGCGCCGTCAGCCGTCGATTCTTCGGCCCCGAGCCCGACCGTGGCGGCGCCGGCCGTCGAAGCTCTGCTTCAGCTTCCGTGGAGGGCGGCGCCGCGCGGCGTCGCTTTGGACTTCGGGCGGTGCAAGGCGGCAGCCGAGGCCGAAGCAACGGTCCACGCGCCGGCCGCGACCGCCCGAAAGCCCGCTGCTTCGGCTTCGAAGACCGCCACCATCGGCGCAGCGAACCGAACCATCGCCCCAGAGCCCGCCACCGTCGGCGTCGCGAGCGAGACTTTGCCCCGCGGTCCCGATGGGGTCGCCTCCGCGGCCATTGCCGTCGATTTCGGGGCCGCCACGGCGGGATCGTCGACCGTTGCTGCGCGATCCGGCGCCGACACCGTCGAGACCGCGCCCGTTGCCACGCCAGCTGACGCCGACCACGGCGAGGCCGCGCCCATGAGCACGCCATCGGCCACCGACGCCGTCGACGCCGCGCCCATCGCCACGCCATTCGCCGCCGACAGCGTCGAGACCGCGCGCGATGCGCCGCCAGCGGGCCTCGACCGGGTCGCGACCGCGCGCAGAGCCGCGCGCGTCGGGGGCGTGCCCGGCGGCGCGGTATCCATTGCCACAGCGCCCGAAGCGGACGCGGTCGACGCGGTGTTCGAAGCCATGGGATCGCCGTCGGGGTCGCTCGGTGTCGAGGGCGTAGACGCGCGCTCCGGCGGCGAAGGCGCCGGGCGCCGGGCGCCGAGCGCGGGAAGCGGAGCGGGGGGTACGGGGTCGTGCGGGGCGCGGCGGCCGGGGCGACCGCCGGCGCGGGATCAGCCGTTGGGGTCGGCGAGCGGGGCGAGCAGCGGGCGCTCGGCGGGAGCCGGCGCCGCGTCGGGGCTGGGGGCGGGCTCGGCGCGGGCGTCGGCGTCGGCGAGAGCGTCGAACGACTCGCCGGCGGGGCCCTCGCCGTTCGGCGCGCCTTCGCGGTCGGCGATCTGCTCCATGATGCCGGCCACCTCGTCGTCGAGGTCGATCTCGCCCTCGACGTTCTGCCCGCTGCGGCGGCGGGCGTAGATCGCGGCGAGGCGGTCGTCCTGGTCGAAGATCGGCGCGAGCACCTTCGCCTGATGCTCGGGGTCGCGCACCAGCGTCACGATCGCGCAGAACAGCTCGATCATCGCCTGGTGCACCGCCTGCCACGCCGTCGCCAGCTCGCCGGCGGTGACCTTGTCCTCGTACTCGAGCGCGGCGGCGTACTGCGGCCTCAGCTCGACGAGCACCGCGAGGTGGTGGCCGATGGTCAGCGTGCGCGCCAGGTCAGCGTCGGGGCCCGACAGCCCGTCGACGAGGATCTCGAGCTGGATGAGCTCCTCTTCGTAGGGCGCCTGCACGAAGGCGCGCAGGCCGCGGGGGAAGTAGCGCCGCAGCACCTTCTCGGCGGCGGCGGCCTCTTCGCTGCCGGGCAGGTCTCTGACGTAGCGGGCGCAGGTGTCGTGGATGAAGCCGATGCGCACGTCGCAGCGGCGGTCGATGGGCGCCGCGCGGCCCTCGCCGCGGGCCTGGATCTGGCCGAAGCGCAGCGAGCGGACGTACACGTAGTCGCGGGTGGCGTGCAGCGCGCCGTCGATGAAGGGCCGCAGGTCGAAGTAGCCGAGCGGATAGGCGAGGCCGGCGACGTTGTTCGCCGCGACATTCGCGCGGCCGGGCGGGAACTGGCGCAGCTTCTGGATCCGGGTGTGAACGGGCATGGCCATGGTGGGCCTCCTCGGGCGCAGGTGCAGCGGTGCCGTCCCCGGCGCACGCCATGCGCGCCGACCGACGGTGGCTCTCGAAAGGCCGTCCGCTGCGGTGTTGAGTACGTCCGAGGCTAGCGGGTGATCGGGACTTCGTAAACCCCGAGTTTCTAACGATTCTTGCAGTCTTTGCGTAGTCGACCGAGATCACAGCGGTTCTCGATCGGCGTTTTTCCACGCGACGTTTCCATATGGTGACGTCTTGCGCCCGCCGGTCGGGTTCAGCCCGCGCCCGACCGGCCATGGCGCGCTTCAGCCGTCGGTCGCCTCGGGGCCCTCGCCGCGGGCGAGCAGCCGGTCGCGCACCCCGGGGAAGATGCGATGCCAAAGCTGGCCCCGAAACAGCCCGTCGCCGGCTTCGGCCGCCGCCTCGATCAGACCGGCCAGCGCCCGCCCCATGAGCGAAGGCGTCTCGGGGGTGATACCGGCCCGCTCGGCGTGGGATCGGGCGGCGTCGAGCGCATCCCGGGCGTCCCGCCCCGCGGCCAGCGCCTGGTGCCCCCGCTCGATCGCCAGGTACGCATCGCAGGTCGCCGAGTGCAGCTCGGCGAAGACCGCCTCGGCCCGCGCCAGGTCGCCCGGCGCCGGAGCGAGGCCCATGTGGCGCATCAGCGTCGCCCGACCCACCAGCGCCCAGCCGAACTGCGCCGACATGCCGCTGCGCTCGAGGGCCTCGATGCTCGCGTCGAGCTCGACCCGGGCCTCGTCCAGCTCGCCGGCCCGATGCAGGACCTGCGCCCGGTGCATGCGGATGCCCAGCGCCATCGACGGCCGATCGGTGCCGCGGGCGAGCGCCAGCGCGCGGGTCACCTGGACCAGCGCCGCGGCGTACTGCCCGCGGCTGCCCGACAGGACGGCGAGGTTGTTGAGCGTGCGGGCCATGCCCACCGCGTCGTCGACCGTCGACTGCAGGACCAGCGCTTTCTCGTGCAGCGCCGCGGCCTCGTCGAAGCGGCCGCGGTGCACGCAGACGATCGCCAGCCGGCTGCGGGCGGTCGCCTCGCCCATCGCGTCGTCGAGCTCACCGAACAGCGCGATCGCCCGCCGCAGCGCCTGCTCGGCCTCAACGCCCTGGTCGGTGTGCACCCGCGAGAGGCCGAGGGCCGAGCACGCCTCCGCCTCCAGCGCCGGCGCCCCCGCCGCCCGGGCCACCTGCGCCGCTCGGCTCTCGGCGGCGGCGGCGTCTCGATAGCGGCCGGCCGCCGCCTGGGCCCGGCCCTCGGCGATGAGCGCGCGGGCGGCCTCGGCGCCATCGAGGCGCGCGGCGGCCTCGGCATAGCGCGCCGCGGCGTCTTCGACCGCGCCGCGGGCCTCGGCGAGCCGGCCGGCCTCGGTCAACGCCAGCCCCGCGCCGGCGGTATCCCCAGCCCCTTCGAGGTGGATCGCCCGCGCCCGCGCGCCGACATAGGCGTCCGCCGCCGGCCGCGCCTCGAGGTCGTCCGCCGCCCGTCGGTGCAGGGCCCGCCGCCGCTCACCGGTCACGCCGACCCGCGTCACCTGCCACAAGCGGTCGTGGGCGAAGCGCAGCTCGCCCTCGGCCCGCTCGCACACCGCCCGCCGCACCACCTCGTCGAGCGCCGACACCTGCGGCGGCGCGCCCACCAGCGCCGCGATGCGATCGAGCGGAGCCTGCCGACCGAGCACCGCCAGGGCCTCGATCAGCGACCGCCCGGGCGGGGACAGCCGCTGCAAACGGGCGCGGATGACCGCCTCGGCCGCCGCCGGCAGCGAGAGCGTGCGCCGGTCGCCGGCGAAGCGCCAGCCGTCGTCCTCGGCGACCAGCCGACCGTCGGCGATCATGCCCCGCAAGCACTCGGCGACGAAGAACGGGTTGCCGCCCGCGCGGCGGCCGACCTCGGCCACCAGGTGAGGATCGGGCGCCGCCGTCCCCAGAAGCTGGCCGACGAGGGCCTCGGCCTCGGGCCGCGGCAGCGGGCGCAACGTCAACCGCTGCACCGCCGGCCGCTCGGTCAGGCGCTCGACGACGTCGTGGGGCAGGTCGGAGCGGGCGGTCAGCAGGACCAGCGCGCGGCCCGGCGTATCGGCCAGGCGCTCGAGGGCCAGCGCGGTGAGGCGATCGGCCCACTGCACGTCGTCGACGACGATCACCACCGGCCGCTCGGCCGCCAGGGCCCGGGCGACATGGGCCACGCCGTCGGCCACCCGCGCAGCGATCGGCGTCGGCACCGGGCTGCCCTGCCCCGGCAGCTCGGCGACGGTGGGCACGAAGGGGCTCAACCAGGGCCCGTGATCGGCGAAGACGGCCAGCGTGCGCGCCGCGTCGCCCCGGCAGCGGTCGGCGGCGTGGCGCACCACCGCGTCGAGGCCCTGCAGCAAGCCGCCGCCCACCGCCCGGCACTCGCCGACGATACAGCGGAAGCCATCGGCGAGGCGCACCGTCTCCAGCGCCAGCCGGGTCTTGCCGATGCCGCTCGGCCCGTCGAGCACCACGACCCCGCCCTGCCCGGCAGCGGCGCGGCTCAAGGCCGCAGCGAGTCGGTCGATCTCGGCCTGCCGGCCCACCGACGGCGCCCGGTTGAGCGGCGTACCGCCCGGCTCGATCTGCGGCGCTTCGAGGCCGGCGATGCGGGCGAGGCGCCGGGCCGCGAGCGCGCCGTCCCGCGGCCGGTCGGCGGGATCGACCGCCATCAGCGCTTCGGCGAACGCGATCAGCGCGTCGTCGCCCTCGCCGGTCTCGTCGAGCCAGTCGTCGAGGATGCGCCCCACCGCGAAGAGGTCGGTGCGCCCGTCGCACCAGTCGCCCAGGCGCTGCTCGGGGGCGCGATAGCCGCGGGTGCCCGCCGCGATGGGCGCGCCGTCGATGGCGTCCCGGGCCCAGCCCGGCTGGCCCCGCCCGCCGCCGATACGCACCAGCAGGCCGAAGTCGATGAGCACCGGCCGATCGCCGTCGACGAGCACGTTGGCCGGCTTGACGTCGCGGTGCACGCCGCCGGCCCGGTGCAGGCGGTCGAGGATGATACACAGCTCGACGAGCAGCGGCAGGCGCTCGGCCAGGGGCCGGCCCACCACGTGCCGCCGCAGGGTCGGCCCGTCGACGAAGGCCATCGCATACCACGGCCGCCCCTCGCTCTCGCCGCGCTCGATGAGGCGGGCGATACCCGGCTGGGCCAGCGCCTCGAGGGCCTCGGCTTCGCGGCGCAGCGCGTCGACGCAGACCGCGCGCGTATCGACCGACCGCTTGAGCGCGGCGACGGCGCCGTCGTCGGCCACGACCCGGAAGACCTCGCCCATGCCGCCCTGCCCCAGCCGGTCGACCACCCGCCAGCGCCCGACGCGGATCGGCAAGGTGCCGCGCCGCCAGTGGGGTCCGGTGGTGGCCGATTGATCGAGCACGGTGTCGGCGGCGGTCGCCGTCATGGCCGCGGCGGTCTCGGTGGGCGCATCGGCCGCTCTCGGGCCCTCGCCGGCGGCCATCACCGCGGCCGCGTCCGGGCTGCTGTCTTCGGGGCGGTCGCCCGGCACGCACACCTCGCAAGCTCGTGGGCACAGCGGTTCATCGACACGGTGACTTCGGCGGCAGATCAGATCAGCCCATACCCGACGGTTGTCATCAACCCCACGACGGGATATCGAGGCGAGACCATGAATACGCTCACCGAGTCCGCTGGCGAGCCCGAGAGCACCGACCTCGACGTCGGCCCCGTCCCGCAGCTGGTGCTGGCCTTCGGACCGCGCGGCATGGCGCCGATGCGGCGACCGCTCATGCGCGATGCGGTCGAGATCGGCCGCGGCGGATCTCCGCTGGGCCTCGGGCCGCTCGACGACGGCCGCATGTCGCGGCGCCACGCGCGGCTCGAGCGGCGGGACGGACAGTGGCACGTCGCCGATCTGGGCAGCCGCAACGGCACCACGCTCAACGGGCGCCCGCTGTCCGGCCCGACGCCGCTCGCAGACCGCGACATCGTGCGCACCGGCGATACGCTGTGGGTCTTCCGCCGGGCGCCGGTCGGCCGGCGGGTCGAGCTGGCGGGCGATCCCGAACACCCGCTGGTGGGCATCAGCCCCGAGCTCGATCTGCTGCGGGCCGACATCGAGGTCGTCGCCCCGCGCCCGCTCTCGGTGCTGGTGCTCGGCGAGACCGGCACCGGCAAGGAGGTCGCCGCCCGCACCCTGCACCGGGCGTCGGGCCGCTCGGGGCGCTTCGTCGGGCAGAACTGCGCCGCCCTGCCGGGGCAGCTGCTCGAGGCGACCCTCTTCGGCCATCGCAGGGGCGCGTTCACCGGCGCCGATACCGACCGCGACGGGCTCATCCAGGAGGCGGACGGCGGCACGCTCTTCCTCGACGAGCTCGGCGAGATGCCGCAGGCCCTGCAGACGGCGCTGCTGCGGGTGCTCGAGACCCACACCGTGCGCCGGGTGGGCGCGACCCGCGACGAGCCCGTCGACCTGCGGGTGGTCGGCGCGACCCACGTCGACCTGACCCTGGCGGTGCGGCAGAAGACCTTCCGCCTCGACCTCTACGGCCGGCTCGCCGGCTGGACCCTCGAGCTGCCGCCGCTGCGCCAGCGCCCCGAGGACGTACCGGTGCTCGCCGCCCGCTTCACCGATCGCGCGCTCGACCCCAACCTCGTCGAGGCCTTGATGCTGCACGCGTGGCCGCTCAACGTGCGCGGGCTGCGCGCGGTCATCGAGCGGGCAGCCGTGCGCCCCGAGGGCCCGCTCAAGCTCGATCGGCAGGTGCGCGCCGCGCTGGCCCAGGCCCGGGCGCTGATGGGCGGCACCATCGGGGAAGACGATCGCAGCGACCCGCCGGCCGCGGCGTCTGCCGAGCCGCGAGAGGCGCCCGACGCCGCCGCGCTCGTCGCCGCGCTGACGGCCCACGGCGGGCAGGTCGCCGCCGTCGCCCGGGCGCTCGACGCCTCACGGCAGCAGGTCTACCGTTGGATGAAGCGCCACGGGCTGTCGGCGGGCGACTTCCGCGGCGAGTAGGGATCCGGCGGGCAGGCCGCGACCTGCACGGATACGAAGCGCATGGCGTGCGCTCGATGGTGGGCGTGCAGGGGCCGATAGCGGCGGAGCCCGGGTTCGATTCGAAGGTCGACCGCCGGCCGGCGAACGGCGCGTTCGAGGGGGCGTCGCGACGCAGCGCGCTGGCGCCTCCCCGGCGTTTGGCGGTAAAACGGCGCCCCTGTCGCCAGCCCCCGAGACCGGCCCGATGCACAGCCTCACCCGCCTCGTCCTCGCCCCGGCCCTCGCCGCCACGGCCATCGTGCTCTACGAAGTGCTGCGGACGACCGTCGCCGGCCCCGGCACGCTCGGCGGCGATCTGCCCGGCTTCGCGCTGGCGGTCGCCGGCCTGCTCGGGCTGCCGCTGTGGCTCGCCGGCGTGCTGGGCATCGGCGGCTTCGCGCTGGTGCGCGGCGGCTGGCGCTGGGGGCACGAGGGCGAGGCCCCGTCGACCGCCGAGTGGGTCGCCCGCGCGCTCTACGGCGGCTTCGCGCTGGCCGCGCTGGTGGCCGGTACGCAGCAGGCGACGATCTACTTCGTCAAGGCGTTTCGCAAAGCGGTCTACGAAGGGCTGGCGACCGGTCTGAGCGCCGCGCTGATCGTGCTGGTGCTCGCCGCCTTCGCCGGGCCCTCGATCGGGGTCCTGCGGCGCCTGCTGCGGGCCCTCAGCCGTCGGCTGCCGCCCGTTCTCGATCCGACGAGGCCCCGGGTGGCCATCGTCGCCGCCGGGCTGCTGGCGGTCATCGGGGCGGCCCTGGCGCCCATCGTGGTCACGCCGCTGCACACCGTCGATCTGCGCCCCGCCCGGCTGATGCTGGCCTGGGCGCTGCTCTTGGGCGGGGCCGTCTGGCTCGTCGGTCGGCGCACGCCGGGCAGGGCCGGGCTGGCGGCGGGTCTGGGCCTGGGCGCGGTCTTCGTCGGCGGGCTGGTCATCGCCGCCCACGGGCTCTCGTCGAGCCAGCGCACCCGGCTGGCCATCGACCGCGATACCCTGGTGGCGGGGCCGATCACCCAGCGGCTGGGCAAGCTGGGCGACGGCGACGGCGACGGCGTGCCCCGGCTCTTCGCCGGCGGCGACTGCGACGACGACGACCCGAAGATCGAGCCGGGGGCCTACGATCGGCCGGGCGACGGGATCGACCAGAACTGCACCGGCGCCGACCTCGACCTCGACGCCGATCCGCTCGTCGCGCCCGAGCGGCCGGCGCCGGTGGCCCGGCGCAATCACAACGTGGTGCTGCTGACCATCGACGCCCTGCGCTACGACGTCGTCGCCCGCCACATGCCGCGGCTGCAGGCGCTGGCCGGCTCCGCGGTCGACTTCCGCAACGCCTACAGCCACGGCGCGGCCACCTACTGGTCGATCCCCGCGCTGCTGGCGAGCACGATGCCCAGCCGGCTCGAGATGGGCCGCGACCAGACGCCGGTCAACAGCATGCGGGTGCTGCCCGAGGTGCTGCGCGACGCGGGCTGGCACACCGCGCTCTTCGCCAACGTGACGGTCTTCTTCGTGCGCGGGCTGCGCCAGGGGGCGCAGGTCACCGACTACTCGACCAGCGCGTACACGGTGCACGGGGCCAAGCCCGGCTCGGCGCACATGACCGACAACCTGCTGGCCCACGTCGACAAGTTCCGCGAGGGCAAGCTCAAGCCCAAGCGCGAGCGCTTCTTCGTCTGGGCCCATTATTACGACCCGCACGACCCCTACTTCGAGGTGCCGGGCTACCCGGCCGAAGACGGCAGCGACCGCGCGCGCTACGAGGCGATCACCCGCTACCTCGATGACGAGCTGGCGCGGCTCTTCAAGGGCCTCAGGGAGCGCGGGCTGTGGGACGACACCCTGATCGTGCTCACCGCCGACCACGGCGACGAGTTCCTCGACCACGGGCACCGCTTCCACGGGCGCACGCTGTACGAAGAGATGGTGCACGTGCCGCTCATCCTCAAGGTGCCCGGCGTCGGACCGCGGCCGATCGAGGTGCCGGTGGGCCAGATGGAGCTGGCGCCGACGCTGCTCGATCTGCTGGGGCTGCCGATCCCCGATAGCTTCCTCGGGCGCAGCCGGGCCGACGAGATCCGGACCGGCACGCCGGCGGCGGTCGAGCCGGTCTTCTTCGAGATCTTCCCCGACTCGAATTACGACAGCTGGCAGGTGGGCATGCGCCGGGGCGATCTGAAGCTGATCCACCGGCTCGATCAGCACTACTTCGAGCTGTACGACCTCGCGGCCGATCCGCTCGAGCGGGACAACGTCTTCGACGATCACCCCGAGGCGGCGTCGATGGCCGCCGAGCTGCTGCGCTACGAGGATCACCATATCTACAACCTCGCCCGGGCCAGGACCGGCGGGCGGGTGCCCGATGGCTCACCGCCCAAGGGGCGGGTGCACGGTCAGCGGGGCAAGCGCAGCAAGCGGCCGAAGAAGGCGCGCAACCCGCGGCCGGCTCACCCGAGCCCGCAGCCGGCCAGGGCAGCGCCCGCGCCGGCCACGCCCGCCACGCCGCCGACGAAGCCGGCCACGCCGCCGACGAAGCCGGCCAAGGCGCCGACACCGGCGCCGGCCGAGGTGCCGGCCCGCTGACGCGGCGCTGTCACTGACGTGCTACCGTCCCGTCGAGGAGGGACGGCATGCACGAGAGCCTGATCTACAAGGTCGTCGGGGTCGGCGCTTATCTGCTGATTCTGGTGGGCATCGGCGTCGTGGCCTCCCGCCGCATGAAAGACATGCGGGACTACTTCGCCGGCGGCAAGAAGCTGGGCTTCTGGTCGGTGGCGTTCTCGGCGCGGGCGACGGGCGAGTCGGCGTGGCTGCTGCTGGGCCTGACCGGCATGGGCGCCGCCCTGGGCCTCGAGGCGCTGTGGGTCGTGCTCGGCGAGGTGCTCGGCGTGGCCGGCGCGTGGCTGCTGCTGGCGCGCCCGTTCAAGCGGCTGACCGATCGCTACGACTCGATCACCGTGCCCGATTATCTCGAGAGCCGCTTCGGCGCGACGACGCCGACCCTGCGGCTGGTGGCCGCCGGCGCGCTGGTGGTCTTCGTGACGATCTACGTCAGCGCCCAGATCGACGCGACCGGCACCGCGTTCGAGAGCTTCCTCGACGTCGACTATTACACCGGCGCGCTGGTGGGCTTCGCGGTGGTGCTGGCCTACATCACCACCGGCGGGTTCGTGGCGGTGGTGTGGTCCGACGTCTTCCAGGGCACGCTGATGTTCTTCGGGTTGGTGGCCCTGCCGATCGTCGGCACGGTGATGGCCGGCGGGCCGGGCGCGGTGGCCGATCAGCTCGCGGCGATCGATCCGGCGCTGCTGACCTTCGGCGGCGGCGCCGACGGCTGGAGCGCGCTGGATGTGGCGGGGGTGATCAGCCTGGCGCTGATCGGGCTCGGCTTCTTGGGCTCGCCGCAGATCTTCGTGCGCTTCATCTCGCTCAAAGGCGAGGGCGAGCTGCGCAAGGGCAGCGCGGTGGCCCTGGTCTGGACGCTGCTGGCCGACAGCGGCGCGGTCTTCACCGGCATGGTCGGCCGGGCGCTGCTGACCGGGCCCGACGATCCGCTGTCGACCCTGGGCAACAACGGCGAGAGCGTGCTGCCGATGCTGGTCGAGCACAGCATGCCGCTCTTGTTGGTGGGGCTGTACATCGCGGTGGTGCTCTCGGCGATCATGTCGACGGTCGACTCGCTGCTGGTCGTCGCCGGCAGCGCGGCGGTGCGTGATGTCTGGCAGAAGGTGCTGCACCCCGAGGTGCCCGAGTCGGCGCTGGTGGGGCGCAGCCGCAAGATGACCTTCGCCCTGGCCCTGGCGGCGCTGGCGGTGGCGCTGACCGTGGCGGTGACCACCCCCGATCGCACGATCTTCTGGTTCGTGATCTTCGGCTGGTCGGGCATCGCGGCGACGTTCTGTCCGACGATCATCCTCTCGCTGTTCTGGCGGGGCTTCACCGGCCGCGGGGCGCTGGCGGCGATGATCGTGGGCTTCGCCGGGGTGCCGCTGTTCAAGTTCGCCGCGCCGCTGCTGCCCGAGGTGGGGCCGTTCTTCGCGGCGCTGGGCGAGCTGCCGCCGGCGTTCGTGCTCTCGGCGCTGGCGGGCGTCGTCGTCAGCCGCTTCGATCCGCGGGGCCCGCCGGCGGACGCCGCGGCCCATCTGGACGACGCCCACCGCTGAGCGTCTGTGTCACCGACGGGTATCGAGGCTGCTCCCATGGGGTGAACCCGCAAAACAGAGGAGCCCACCCATGCCCGCCTATCGATCATTGCGCTTCAGCCTCGCCGCCGTCGGCCTGCTCGCCGCCTGCGCCGCCCTCGTCGCCGCGTGCAGCGAACCCGAAGAGCGGGCGGCCGAGGCGCCCGCGACGGCCGTGCAGACCGCCCGCGCGACCGCCGCGGCGACGCCGGCCGAGGGGGTCGTCGTCGAGTCGACCACGCTGACCTTCCAGCTGCACCCGACCATCGGCGAGCTGTGCCGGGTGCTCGCCCCGAAGGCCTACTTCGAGTTCGACTCGGCCAAGCTGACCTGGGGCGACAAGGTGGTGATCGACGAGATCGTGCGCTGCCTGAACCGCGACGACATGAAGGGCGAGTCGCTGCGGCTGGTGGGCCGGGCGAGCGTGGTCGGGCCCGCCGAGTACAACCGCGAGCTGGCGCTCGAGCGCGCCAAGGCGGTGGCCGACGGGCTGGTGAGGGCCGGGCTCTCGCGGGATCGGCTGACGCTGGTGGCCCGCGGCGAGAAGGGCTTCGGCGTGCCGGCGACCCGCGCCGGGCTGGCCTTCCAGCGGCGGGTCGATCTGCAGTTGGAGAGCCCGCGGCCGCGCACCGTCGAGGTGACCTACTGGGACGTCGACACCGACACCCGCATGAACCCGGTCGAGTTCTATACCCACACCGCCGATCTGCTGGGGGTCGACGGCTACGACCGGGACAACGACGGCGGCCTGAGCCCGTCGGAGACCGCGGCGTTCGTGTTCAACGCCTGGGACGCCGATCGGGACAAGGTGCTCGACGAGGACGAGTGGGGCTTCGGCGCCGAGGGCTGGTACCCCGGTCAAGCGGCCTTCGGGTCGTTCGTGAGCTGGGACGAGAACAAGGACGGGCGCATCACCCCGGTCGAGTGGATCCTGCAGTTCGAGAAGGACGGGGTCTTCGACGCCTGGAACTTGGACGGCGATCGGCGGCTGTACGACCACGAGGTGGCGCTGGGGCTCTTCCGCATGTACGACGGCAACAAGGACGGGCAGCTCGACGAGCGCGAGGCAAAGCAGATCCGGGCCTGGGGCTTCGGCGCGAGTTGAGCGTCGATCGCGGTCAGGCCCCGGGCCCGTAGCGGAATGCGAGCACCGGCCCGGAGGTGACGGTGATGAAGCCGAGCACCGCGGCGGTGGTGACGATGGCGGCGGTGATCTCGAGGCTGCTCTCGAGGGTGGCGATGGGGTTCATGGGTCGTCTCCGGTGAATGGGTTCTCACCGGATCGACGCGCGAGGCCCGCCGCCGAGCCGCAGCGGATTTCAGCCGTCGCGGCGGAAGAGCCCGACGATGGCGTCGAGCAGGCCCGCGCGGCGCACCAGGGCTCAGCCATGTTCCCGAGATGCTGTTGACTCTGCTGTGTGCGGCCGCAATCCTGGGTCTCAGGATCGTACACCGAGCAGAGCTGGCACCATGGATTCGAAAAAGAAGCTCAAGCGCCTCGAACGCCGGGCGAAAGCGACATCCAAGCGACTCCGCGAACAACAAGAAGCGCTGGAGACGCTGCAAGACACCCTGGCCGCGTTACCGCGTCGTGACAGCACGGCGGAAGCGCCGGCTGGAGCCGACGGCCCAAAGGCCGATGACGGAGACGTACCCCGGGGGTTGCTGGGCAATACCCTGCGCGGTATCGGCAAATTTGTCGGCGGCGTCGCGGGCGGGGTCGCGCTGCTCTTCGTCACCGGCTATCTGGCCGATCAGGCCACCTACCGTTTCGCCGGCCTGCCGCTGTTGTCGATGGACCAGCAGTCCATGGCCGAGAGCGGCGCCCGGGTATTCATCGAGACGGTGGGTGCGCTGCTCGACACCGACGAAGCGCTGCGGCTGACGCTGCTGATCGGGTCGCTGCTCTTCGTCGCGTTGATGCTCGCGTACAGCAGTACATGGCGCTGGGTTCAGGCGCTGAGGCGCAGGCCATGGGTCTACCTTCTCGCGAGAGCCGCTCACCTGACGCTCGCCGCCGGGCTTCTGATCGGCGTGTTGGCCATCAGCGAGCAAGCAGGTCCGCAACAGTATCAGCTGCGCAGTCAGGCGGTGGCCACCGACCTCGCGGCACTCAGGTCGGATTCGCGATGGAACCCGGTATCCGAGGACGAGGTGTTGGCGCGCAGCACCTATCCGACCCGCGGCCTGCTCGCGTTCTTTGCCGCAGCCCTCGACGACCGGCCACCGCCCAACCCCGACGACCTGCTCGACATCAACTCCGAGTTGTGGGGCCCCGGCGAGATCGGTCACCCCCTGCGACGGCTGCGCATCGACCGGGACAACGCCCGCCGGCTGTACGGATGGCTGGTCTTCACCCTGGCGTTGCTCGTCCTGGGCGGGCTCGGACTACGTCGATGGTGGACCTGGCTCTCCGAAAACGAGATCGGAGCAGCCTCGGGCACCTGGTATAGCCCCGACCCCGCCGATCTGTTGCGCGTCGGTCACGGGATCTTCGCCCGCCTGGCGGCCGTCTTGATCCTCGTGTGTATCGTCTTGCTGCCGACGTCCTTCGGAGTGCTCATGGCCGGCTTCATCGGTGAGGAGGAAGTCACGGTGCACCTCGCCGCCGAGACGAGTTGCATGCCGCGTCCGCTCGTGGTCAACGGCGAGGACAACCCACCGACGGTGAAACAGCAGAACATCCTCAGCCTCGTTCGGGCGCCAGACGTTCGAGCGGCGGCGCCCCCGGATGACCAAGGCCAGCGTTGCGCGGCTGGAGCAGTGGAGATCGCCGAAAAGCTGCAAGCGGACGTCGCGAAGGCATGGCAAAACCTGCTGATGAGCCAGGATGAAGGGCTGGCCGCCTACCGGCTCAAGCTCGACAAACTCGCGGAGCACGCTGCGGACCACCCCTGCCTGAGCGTACTCGAGTCACTAGACAGCGCGTTGCCCGATCCGGCTGGCTTTCAGCGGCTGCCCCGCGCCAGCGAGTATGCGCTGTCGGTCTGGCGCGAGGTGAAAGCGGCGGTCGGGGTCGCGCGACACGGGGTCATCTTGCGCCAGCCCCGCGGCGAGAATGAGCCGCTGGTTCTGCTGCGGCCTCTGACGCGGCGTACCCCGACGAAGGCCGGGCGCTGGCTGATGCACGTGCTGCCACAGGGCTGTATCCGCGACATCATCGTCGCCGACGACGCCCGACGCCTGAAGGTTGTCGAGAACTATCAGAGGGCACAGGGCGGCGATGTCGGCGCGCTGGATGCGCTGACGTCGCTCAGCCGGGAGAACGCAGTGGCAATGCTGGCGCTGTTGCATGGCGGCCAGTTGGACGTTGCGACGCTCGGCCCGTTCGTCACTGGGGGAGGCTATGCCATCGGTCTGTACGGTGCCGAGCCCGAACTGCAGATGCTCGGCGTCGATCTGCTCATTCGCCTCATCCGGCAACCGAAAGACCCGAAGGAGAACCCCGAGGTCGCGAGCGTTGCTGGAGCCGCCAACACTGCGCTCTATCTGATCGGCGGTCCATACGCGGCCCGGCGCTTCGCGACACTGCTCGATGACACCGACGAACCGTCGACCGGCTTCTGTGCTTTCGGGCAGGTGAGCAGCCTGCGACCGATCCTCTGCACGCTGGGTATCGTACCCCTCTTCACACACCGCGCGCTGCGCGGTACGGCCACGACGACAGCAGGTCACTTGCGCGCCGCTCTCGAACGTTGGGTGTCCGCAGCGCAGGCGCCGGGCGACTGGAGCGAAGCGAGCCTCGCTGGCCTGCAGGACTACCTGGTTCGCCTGCTGCATACAGGTGTCGAGCACCACCGCGGTGGTGCAGCGGCCGGGCTCAGCATGTCGAGTGTGGCTGACAGCGTCGCGGAACAGATCGTCGAGCGCATGATCGGGCTCGAGAGGCTGATTGGAACGGAACGGTTCACGGTCGAGGAAGCCATGGAGTTGGGCGGCTTGCTCGAGACCGCGTCGACCCTCGCCATCGAGCCGGCGCGCAAGATCGCCCGTCGGCTGGCTCGGCGCCCTCAGCTGCAGGATCGCTTGCGTAAGGCAGCGCTGGGCGTCCTGTTTCGCCTCGGCGCCTACCGAGAGGTCGACGTCATCGTGGAGCTGAGCCTGCAGACCGGGCCTGTCGCTGACACTGCCGAGGAGCTCCTGGACGGGATCGATCCCATCAGGGCTTCCGACAAGCTGTTGGACATCGCCATCGACGACACTTCGAGCAACGCTCGGCGACGGCGCGCGCTCGAGTTGCTCATGCGCCTCGAGAGCTTGGAGTCTGTCGCCGTCAGCTATCGACTCACAAGGCAGCTGAACGAACTGCCTTCCGATCTGCGGGGCGTCGCCTGCCTGGTCCTGATGAAACTCAACCCTTTCGCGGCAGAGTTTGCTCGTGACGAGTGTGCAACTCTCCCACCGACGGCCGCGCGTCCAACGTCCGTTGACGGCGAGCCCCGCCCGATATCAACACCGAGGCACAAACCCTCTGACGATCCGTCTTCCACCTCCGGCTCGTCACCGTCGTGCGCTGACACACTCCGCTGCGTCTTCGAGTGCAGCGGCGAGAACTGTGAGCAGCAGTGTCTCGCGAGTGCGACCATCGAAGCGAAGGCGCTGCTCAGGCAAATCCAGGACTGCGTCGCAGCGTGCATCCAGGATCCGAGTTGCGATCCCAGCATCTGCGACGCGCTTCTCGTCCAATGCGCCGGCCAATGAGACGTGGCGCGGCGCCGGCTGCGTCACGCAGGCAGCTACCGCAGCATCAATCGAAGACGGCGTCGGAGATGTCGCGCGGGGGCGCCTTGCGCGGCCGCACCACCAGCCGGGCGCGCCGGGGCAGGTGGCGCAGGTCGTCGAGCAGGCTGTAGAGCAGCGGCACCGCGAAGAGCGTCAGCACGGTGCCGGTGAGCAGGCCGCCGATGACCACCCGCCCGAGCGGCGCGTATTCGATGCCGAGCAGCGAGGCCCGCCCGGCGGCCATGGGCACCAGCCCGCCAATGGTGGTCAGCGCGGTCATCAATATCGGGCGCACCCGGTCGCGGCCGGCGCCGACGAGGGCTTCGGTGCGGGTGACCCCGCCGGCTCGCCGGTGTTGCACCTGGTCGATGAGCACGATGCCGTTGTTGACCACCACGCCCACCAGGATGATGCAGCCGACGATGGCCATGATGTCGAGCGGGGTCGAGGTCAGGTAGAGCGTCCAGAAGACGCCGCAGAAGGCCAGCGGGATCGACAGCAGGATCGAGAAGGGCAGGATGACGCTCTCGAAGAGCACGCCCATGAGGAAGAAGACCATGGCGACGGCCATGAAGACCGCGAAGAGGCCGCCTTCTTCGTTCTGGTTGCGGCTGCGGAAGCGCGCGCCCATGTCGATGGCGTAGCCGGTGGGCAGGGTGTAGCCGGCCACGACCCGCTGCAGCTCGCCGAAGAGCGTCGCCTCGTCGCCGATGACCCGCACGGTCACCGCCGATTTGCGGTTCTCGCGGCGGATCTGGCCATAGCCGGGGGCTTGTTCGGGCACGGCGACGAGGCCGATGGGCGTGGCCGCGGTGGGCTGTGCTGTGGTGGGCTGCGCGGCGGTGGGCTGCGCGGCGGCCTGTGCTGCGCTTGCCTGTGCGCCGGCCAGTGCGCCGGCCTGCCCGCCGAAGCGCGGGGCGCCGACCGGCATCTGGGCCACCTGATCGACGTCGGTGCGGTCGTCGGGGGCCATCTCGATCTTGAGCTGCACCGGCCGGGCCGCGGTGTGGAACTCGCCGAGCCGGCGTCCGCGCAGGGTGTAGTCGAGGGTGCTGCCCACCGCCCACGGGGTGAGCCCGGCCCGCTGCACCCGGTCGCGGTCGACGCGGAACTGCAGCTCGAGCGTCTCGTCGGTCTCTTCGACCTCGGCCTGCTGCACCGCCGGCAGCCGCTCGAGGGTGTCGATGAACTCTTGCGCGAGCCGGGTCGCGGTCTGGGTATCGGGGCCGGTGAGCAAGAGCGCGATGCCGCCGTCTTCGCCGCCGCCGCCGCGGCCCCAGCCCATGCGGAAGGTATAGCCCGGGCGCTCGGGGTACATCTCTTCGATGGCCTTGGTCAGGTCTTCTTGCGAGATGGTGCGGGTATCGGGGCCTTCGACGAACAGCTCGAACTGATACTGCCCCGGCCGCCAGCCCTTGCGGGTGAGCACGGCGCGGATGTCGAGCTCGTCCTTGCGGGCGAGCAGCCGCCCTTCGAAGACCCGCAGCACCTCGTCGATCTCTTCGACCGAGGCCTGCAGCGGCCCGAAGACGCGCACGTCGATGCTGTCGGCGTCGCCGTCGAGCTGGTCGACCCGCTTGACCTCGCCGAAGGGGATCGAGGTGCTGACGATCGCGCCGATGATGATCAGCGCCGAGGCGAGGCGGTGGCCGAGCGCCCAGCCGAGCAGGCGGCCGTAGGCGCTCTGCACCCGGCGGAAGATCGGGCCGAGCGGCTTCATGCGCACCGCCGACGGCCCGGCCCGGCGCGCGCTGAGCTTCATCAGCCCGAATGCGCCGCTGGGGATGTAGACCAGCGCCACGAAGAGGCTGGCGATGAGCGCGTAGCACACCGGGAAGCCGATCTTGCCCAGGTAGAAGGCGATCATCGGGTGGTCGCCGAGCAGCACCATCGGCAGGAAGACCACCATCGTCGTCAGCGTGGCGAGGGTGATGGCCAGCGAGACCTCGCGGGCGCCGGCGACCGCCGGGCGGCGATGGCCCAGCCGGCGGTGGCGGTCGATGTTCTCGAGCACCACGATCGCGTTGTCGATGACCATGCCCACCGAGAGCATCAGCCCCATCATCGACATCACGTTGAGCGAGTCGCCGTTGAAGAAGAGCACGATGACGGTGACGAGCAGGCACAGCGGGATCGCCATGGCGACCAGCAGGGTCATGCCCACCGAGCGCAGGAAGAGAAACAGCAGGATCACCGCGATGACGCCGCCGTAGAGCGCCGACATCTCGAGCTGCTCGATGCTGGTGGCGATCATCTTGCCCTGGTCGAAGAAGGGCTCCGCCCGCCAGCCGTCGAGCTCGGCGCTCTCGGCGAGCAGCCGGTCGAGGGTCGCCTGCACCGCGGCGCAGGTGGCGACGGTATTGGCGGTGGACTCCTTGAAGACCGACAGCGAGGCCGCCGGCTGGCCGTCGAGGCGGTGGATGATCGGCTCGGGGTCGGGCCCGAAGAAGACGTCGGCGATGTCGTCGAGCACGACGCCGTCGCCCACCGGCAGCCGGCGCAGGGCCTCGAGGTCTTCGAAGCGTGAGACCGCCCGCACCAGCATGCGCCGGCCGGCGGGCTCGATGGCGCCGAGGGCCATGGTGAAGTTGTCGCTCTCGAGCCGCTGCACGAGCGAGGCGGTATCGACCCGGTGGGTGCGGGCGGCGGAGTCGTCGATCTCGATGCGCACGTAGCGCCCGGGCACGCCCCAGACCTCGATCTGGCTGACGCCGGGGATGCGCTCGATGGCCCGGCCGATGCGCTCCTGCAGCAGGTAGTGCGGGTCGTCGACGCCCGCGGGGTAGGTCAACCCGTAGACCGCCACCGGGCGCGAGTTGGGGTCGTGGCGCCAGATGAAGGCGTGCTGCGCGCCGGTGGGCAGCGTCGGCAGGGTGCGGTCGAGCCGGTCGCGCACCTGCTGATAGCTGGCGTCGACGTCGACGTCGTTGCTGAGCCGCACCATGAAGCCCACCGAGTCGCTGCGCACGAAGGTGCGCTGCTCGGCCAGCCCGGGCAGGGTGCCGAGGCCGTCCTCGACGGGCAGCGCCACCGCCCGCTCGTTGTCGGCGGGCGCGGTGGGCAGCGTCGGGATCTGGACCCACATGAACGGCGGGTCGAAGCCGCTCGGCAGCAGCTGGGTGGGCAGGTTCTGCTGCGCGATGAGGCCCACCACCAGCAAGGCGGCGAGGCTCATGGCCACCGTCACCGGTCGGCTGACGGCGAGGCCGGGCAGGCCGCCGCCGCGAGCGGGCGCGGCTGGCGCGGCGGACGGCGGGCGGTCGACGGGTTCAGTCATGGCGCCCGGCGGCGGTCATTCAGCCGCCTTTTTCGGCCCGCCGCATCTCGAAGAGCCGGTTGGCGGCGTCCTCCGAGCCCAGGTAGTGCACCAGGGCGCGGCGCAGGACCATCGCGATCGGCCGCTCTTCGTATTCGGCGAGCTGCTGATAGGTCTCGAGCACCTCGGGTGTGATCTTGATCTCGACCGCCGCGATGTTCGAGAGCGTCTCTTCGAGCTGCTCGAGCGCCATCGACAACCGGGCCACGCGGTAGTCGCCCGCCTTGACCTTCTCGGTGATGCGGTTGGTCAGATCCTCGGTCGACAGCCACTCGCCATCGACGAGGATGCGCTCCCGATCGATGTCCTGATCGAACGATTCCGACATGTGTCCTCCCAGAGTCCGGGGAGTCTACCGCACATCTCGGGTGTCAGGAAGGACTCCGATGGCCCTTCTCCGCGGCCCGCGACGGGCGCCGGGCGGGGGGCCGGATCGCGGCGGCGCGTCGACGGTGCGCGATCGCCCGTACGGATCGATCGCGCGGGACCTGCCGATCGGTTCAACCCCCTGGATCTCGTCGGTCCGAACCGACATCATCCCTGCGACCGCGGCGGGGAAATGTCAGGATCCGGCTTACGGGTTTTGGTTATCCTGCCGCCAGTCGAGCGGACGGTGAGCCGGCTGCAGCCTTCGAGGCGCAGCGCGCCCCGCGGGGGGGCCACCGATCCGCGACATGCCCGCCGGGGCGGGCGCGTGGATGCCGACCGTCATTCACGCCAGGCTGCGTCGCCATGCGGCGCGCCGCGCGGCTCGTGGGGTGGAATCGAGCCGCGCCGCCCATGAAATTCCGGTCGAGAGTCCCGGTCGAGGTGCCGGCCGCGAGGCCGTTCTCTTCCCGAGACGAGACGGCAGACGACCGCGGGGAGCGCACGCCCCGCGGCGGCTGAACGCGCCCGATGACGGGCGCAGTCCGGCCGTGGTTCGACCGCGGCGGCGGACAGTTTCGACAATCAGACGATCTTTCGAGAGCCGGCCCGGAGCCCAGACATGATCCGACCGCGATTCGAGCACCTGTGCATGGTCCTCGGCTTGACCTTGCTGACCTTCGGCTGCAACCCGACCGATCCCGACCCGCGCGATCCGCCCGATGTCGAGATGCTCGACGACGACGGCGGGGCCGGCGCGGGCGGTGAAGATGTCGGCTTCGAGGACGGCGGCCCCGACGAGGGGGCCGGCGGCACGGGCGGCGACGGCGGCGCGATCGACGACGCCGGCATGGACGGCGGCGACGGCGGCGCGGGCGGCGACGTCGACATGGGCGGCGACGGCGGCATGGGCGGCATGGGCGGCGACGGCGGCGCGGGCGGCATGATCCCGCCCTCGCCCGACGACTGCAGCGACGTCGAGTTCGAGCCGTGCGAGAACGTCGCCGGCCTCGGCGGCGCGACGCTGCTCAAGGGCACCGTGGTCAGCGGCGATCGCCTGATCTGCAACGGCGAGGTGCTCATCGATCGGGCGTCGGAGCGCATCGTCTGCGTGGGCGAGGACTGCTCGGGCGAGCGGCTGGCGGCCGAGGCCAGCGTGGTCTGCGCCGACATCGTGATGCCGGGCATCATCGATCCGCACAACCACATGTCGTTCAATACGCTGCCCCCGTGGCAGGCCGGCCGGCTCTTCGACAACCGCGATCAGTGGCGGGGCATCATCGGCCGCGAGATGTACGACGCGCGCCCGTCGGGCGGCGATCCGGTGGCGGCGCGCTATAACGAGCTGCGGCTGCTGCTCGCCGGCACCACCTCGGTGCACAAGGCGGAGAATACCGACTCGAGCCACGATCTGGTGCGCAACCTCGACCGCGACGAGGACGCCCACCACCTGCCCTACGAAGACTTCGACTTCACCGAGTGCGTCTTCCCGTTCAACAACAGCTGCTCGATCGCGCCGGATTATCGGGCCCAGACCCGCATCCCGGCGCGGGCCTACGTGGCCCACGTCGCCGAGGGCATCGACCCGGTCACCCGGGCCGAGTTCGCCCGCTTCGACGAGGAGGGGCAGCTGGGCGATCGCACGACGATCGTGCACTGCGTATCGTGCGAGGGCCCCGAGCTGAGCCGGATGCGCGCCGAGGGAGCGCGGCTGGTCTGGTCGCCGCAGTCGAACCTGGTGCTCTACGGCGAGACGACGCACGTCCCGACGGCGATCAACATGGGCATCACGGTGTCGCTGGGCCCCGACTGGACGCCGTCGGGCACCATGAACCAGCTCGCCGAGATGAAGTGCGCCGAGTACGTGGGCACGACGTATTACGGCGGCGCGATCGACGCCCGGGCGGTGGTCCGCATGGTGACCGACCAGGCGGCGGTGACGATGGGACTCGACGACCTCATCGGCTCGCTGCGGCCGGGGCTCTTCGCCGACGTGCTCGCCCTCGGCGACGGCACGCTCGATCGGGCCTTCCCCCACGCGGCGATCGTCGCCGCCCAGAACCCCGACGTGCGGGCGGTCTTCGTCGGCGGCGAGGCGCTGTACGGCGACCCCGACGCGATCACCGAGGGCAACCGGCGCAACGCCTTCTGCCAGCCGCTCGATCTGTGCGGCGTCGAGAAGACGATCTGCGTGCGCAACGCCGACGGCCCGGCGAACGACAACGACCGCAACGACTGGCCGCGCTTCGGCCTGGACGAGATGATCGCCTACCTGCAGCGGGTCATCGACGGCAACGAGCCGGCGGGGCTGCCCCCCGAGATGCAGTACATCTACGATCTGTATCCGGCCTTCGAGTGCACCTCGTCGTTCACCTGCGAGATGGGCAACGACCGCGTCTCGGGCATCATCGCCGAGGGCGACATGGACGGCGACGACGTGGCCGACGACGTCGACAACTGCCCGACGGTGTTCAACTTCGGCCAGGGCGACCTCGACACCGACGGGCTGGGCGACGCCTGCGACGCCTGCCCCTGGGGGCCCGATCCGGCCGACTGCCCGCCGCCCGACGCGGGCGATCTGGACGCCGACCGGGTGCCCGACGTCGAGGACAACTGCCCGCAGGCAGCCAACCCCGACCAGCTCGATACCGACGAGGACGGCAAGGGCGACATCTGCGACTACTGCCCCGAGAGCGCCGACGGCGGCGATCAGGGCTGCCCGACGACGATCCCCGAGGTGAAGCGCCGCGAGCTGCCGCTGCTGCAGGCGGTGGAGGTCAGCGGCGTGGTGACCGCGGTCGTGCCCGACAGCGCGCCGGGCGAGCAGCCGGGCAGCTTCTTCATCGAGACCGCCGAGCGCGAGGCGCCCGACGCGCCGTATCAGGGGCTGTACCTCTACCTGGGCGATCGGGCCGACGGGGTCGAGATCCCGCAGGTCGGCGACGCGATCACCGTCGTCGGGGTGGTCAACGACTTCTTCGGCCAGATGCAGCTCTTCGGCGTGGGTCGGCTCGACAACATGGGGCCCGCGGCGGCGCTGCCTTCGCCCATCGAGCGCACGCCGGCCGAGCTGGTGGCCGACGGCGATCAGCTCGAGGCCCAGCGGGTCTGCATCCGCGGGGTGCGGGTGGTCGACCTGGCGCCGGCGCCCGGGCCGGGCGATCGCGAGCCGTACAACGAGTTCGTCGTCAGCGACGGCGACGGCGAGATCCGGATCAACGACCTGCTGCACCTCGCCGAGCCGTACCCCGAGCTGGGCGAGCGCTTCGGCGCGATCTGCGGGGTGCTGCGCTTCGGCAACGACGCCTACAAGATCGAGCCCCGCTCGGAGGACGATCTGGTGCCCGGCCCGCCGGTGGTCGACGCCCTGACCCCGCCGGCGAGCTTCGTGCGCATCGGCGAGCCCGCCGTGCCCGCCGGGCCCGATCGAGGTCCGCTGACGCTCACCCTCAGCCGCCCGGCGCCGGAGGGCGGGGTGCCCTTCGAGGTGACGGTCGATCCGGCCGAGGGGCTGATCTACGACGGTCCGCTGCTGGTGCCGGCGGGCGAGATCGAGCTGGCGCTGCCCTTCGCCGCGTCCGCCGAGGGCGCCTACACCATCAGCGCGGCGACGGCCGATCAGGACGCGCCGGTGAGCGCGATGGTCGAGGTGCTCGCCGCCGACGCGCAGCCGGCCGAGATCGCCTTCGAGCCCGCGGTGCTCGACCTGGCCATCGGTCAGGTGGCCGAGGTGACCCTGAGCTTCGACGTGCCGGTGCCGCCGGACTTCCTGGTGACCCTGCGCGCCGAGCCCGAGGGCGTGGTGCAGTTCCCCGTCGAGTTCGAACTCGAGGGCGGGCAGGCGCGGGTCGTCTTCGAGGTGTCCGCCGTCGCCGCCGGCGAGGCGACGCTCTTCGCCGAGGCGGGGGACGGCGGCGCGCTGATGGCCGAGGCGGCGGTGACGGTGATCGACGTGCCGCCGACGCCGCGCCTCACCGAGGTCAACTACGACATGGCCGGCGACGAGACGCTGGAGTTCGTCGAGGTGCACAACCCCGGCGGCCGTCCGCTGCCGCTCGGCGGGCTGGTGGTCGAGCTGGTCAACGGCAACAGCAACAGCGTCTACGAGAGCTACCCGCTCGGTGGGCCGGGCGCCGAGCTGGCGGCCGGCGGCTTCATCGTGGTCGGCGACCCGGCGGTGGGCGATCTGCTGCCCGAGGGCGCGCTGTTCGTCGCCTGGGACTCGGCGGGCAACAACCACGACATCCAGAATGGCGACCCCGACGGCGTCCGGCTGATGGGCCCGGAGGGGCGCATCGACGGGGTGGTCTACGCCCGCGGGGCGATGCCCGACGTGACCGACGAGCCCTCGGCCCCCGACGACCCCAACAACGCCGCCGGCGAGAGCATCCAGCGGTGTCCGCTACCCGACGGCCCCTGGCTGCTGCGCCCGATGACCCCCGGCGCGCCGAGCGATTGCCCGGCCGAGTGACGGGCGCCGCGCGCCGACGAATCGTCGCGCGGCCGAGATAGGGGCTTGCCGACGCTGGGGTAAGGATCGATCCTGATCCCCTTCGGAGGAGTGCCCGCTGCTTCACGGCTACACCCGCATCGACGTGCTGCGCGCCTCGGCCGCGAGCACCCTGGTCTCGGCCCGCGCGCCGGACGGTCGGGCGGTGGTGCTCAAGCTCGCCGAGGGCCCGCGCGCCGAGCGCCTGCGCATCGAGCACGACATCCTGCAGACCCTGGCCGACGTGCCCGGGGTGCCCCGCGCCCTGGGGCTCGAGCAGCAGGGCGCCGAGAGCGTGCTGATCCTCGAAGCGGTCGGCGACGCTGATCTGCGCGCCCGGCTGGCGGGCCTGTCGCTGACCGAGGCCCTGGACGTCTCGATCGGGCTGGCGCAGGTCGTCGCCGCGGTGCATCGGCGCGGGGTGGTGCACGGCGACCTGAAGCCGAGCAACGTGATGCTCGCCGACGACGCGGTCTGGCTCATCGACTTCGGCCTGGGCAGCAGCCATCGCCACCCGCGGCGTCGGCAGCGGTTCGAAGGCACGCCGGCCTACATGGCGCCCGAGCAGACCGGGCGCACCGATCGCGACGTCGACCCGCGCTCCGACCTGTATGCCCTGGGCGTCTTGATCTTCGAGATGGTCTGCGGCCGGCTGCCGTTCGAGCGACAGGCGCTCGCCGAGTACGTGCAGGCCCACCTGTCGACGCCGCCGCCGCGGGCCGACGCCCTCGATCCGGCGGTGCCTGGCCCGCTCGCCGACGTCATCGAGCGGCTGATGGCCAAAGAGCCCGACCGGCGCTACCAGAGCGCCGACGGGCTGCGCGCCGACCTGGAGCAGATCCGCGCGGGGCTGGCCCGGGGCCGCATCGAGCCGTTCGTACCGGGCGGCCGGGATCGCCTGCGCCGGCTGGCTGTGCCCCGCCGCCTCTACGGCCGCGATCGCGTCGTCGAGCGCCTGATCGGGGCGCTGGTGGCCCCCGACGGGCCGACCCGGGCCACGCTGCTGCTGGGCCCGGCCGGCGTGGGCAAATCGGCGGTGGTCGGCGCGGTGCGGCGGCGGGTGGTGGTCGACGACGGCTTCTTCTTCAGTGGCAAGTTCGAGCAGTTTCGCGCCGCGCGCCCCTTCTCGGCGTTCCGCGGGGCGCTCGATCGCCTGGCCGACCGGCTGCTGGGCACGCCGGAGGCGACCCTGGCCCGCTGGCGCGGTGGGTTGGTCGCCGGCCTGGGCACGCAGACGGCGGTGATCGCCGATCTGTCGCCCCGCTTCGCGCAGCTCTTCGAGCACCCGCCGCCGCCCGGACCGGCCGGGCCGGACGAGGCCCGGAACCGGATCCGGCTGGCGGTGACCCGGCTGCTGCAGGTGGCCCGACGGCTGGTGCCCGGTCCGCTGGTGCTGGCCCTCGACGATTTGCAGTGGGCCGACGCCGGCAGCCTGTGGTTGCTCGAGGCGCTGTGCAGCGCGTCCACCGGCCTGACGGTTCTGGCCACCGCCCGCCCGGTCGATCCGGGGCCCTGGGCCGGGCTCGCGGCCACGCTGGCCGGCCACGGCTGCCCGCTGGTGGTCGAGCCGCTGCAGCCGCTGACCGACGCCGACGTCGACGCGCTGGTGGCCGATCTGACCGGCCGAACCGCCGACGCGGTGCGCCCGCTGGCGCGGCTGGTCGTGGGCCGCAGCGGCAACAACCCGTTCTTGATCGGGCAGTTTCTGACCTTCCTGGCCGAGGCGGGGCTCATCCGGCCCGATCCGGCGGGCGGCTGGGGCTGGGACGCCGACGAGGTCGCCGCCGCCGGCCTGCCCGAGACCCTCGCCGAGACCCTCGCCGCCCGGCTCGAGCGCCTGCCCGACGCCGAGCTGGGCCTGCTGTCGACGGCGGCCTGCGTCGGCGGCACCTTCGACCCCGAGCTGGTCGCGACGATGCTCGCCCGGGATGTCGCGACGGTGCGCGCCGCGCTCGAGCGGCTGCGCGAACAGGGGCTCGTCTTCGCCGGCCCGGCGGGCTGGCGCTTCGCCCACGATCGCATCCAGGAGGCGGCCTACGCCCGGCTGGCGGAGAGCCGACGCACACGCCTGCACCGCCGCATCGGGCAGCACCTGCTGGCCACCGCCGGCGACAGGCTCGACCAGCGGCTGTTCGCCATCGTCGATCACCTCGACCGGGGCGATCGGGCCGATGATCCGATCCGCCTCGCCGAGCTCAACCTGCGCGCCGGGCGCCGGGCCCTGGATCAGGGCGACTGGCAGGCGGCGGCGACCTATCTCGACACGGGCGCGGCGCTGCACGCGCGCACGCCGCGCGGCCTGCCGTCGGCGCTGACGTTCGACCTCGCGCTCGAGCGGGCCCAGTGCGCGCTCTTGCTGGGCAAGGTGGACGACGCCGACACCCGCTTCCGCGCGCTGGTGCTCGAGGCGGCCGACGCGCCGACCCGGATGCGGGTGCTCATCCGCCGGGTGCTGCTGCTCAATCGCCGCAACCGATTCGACGAGGCGCTGACGACAGGCCTGCAGGCCTTGGCCGAGGCCGGCATCGTCATCCCGCGGCGGCCCACGCCCGAAGAGGTCGACGCGGTCTTCGCCGAGGCCTTTGCGCTGACGACGCCCGAGGGGCTCGACGGGCTGCTGAACATGGCGCCGACGAGCGACGAGGCCTCGCGGCTGGCGCTGTCGCTGATGCCGCAGCTGGCGAGCGCGGCCTTCGCCACCGGCGAGCGGCTGCTCGCCGTCCTGTTCGCGCGCAACCTCGTCGAGTGCGCCCGGCGCGGCCGAACCCCGTGGACCCCGTCGGCCCTGAGCCACTTCGGGGTCACCGTGCTCGCCGCGGGTCACCTCGAGCGGGGGCTGGCGCTTCACCGCGCGGCCCATACCGGCCTGCGCCGCCTGGGCCCGCGGGAGAGCATCCGCCCGCGCTATGTCATCAGCCTCTTCGGGCGCTCGTGGACGACCCCCTACCGCATCTGCGCCGACGAGCTGGGTCCGGCGATGCGGGCGGCGATCGACGGGGGCGACGTCGAGTACGGGGTCCTGCTCGCGACGGGCCGGCAGGCGCTGCAGCTGCTGAGCGGCTACGATCTGGCGGCGCTGCAAGCGGAGGCGGAGCAGGCTCTCGAAATACTGCAGCCGTTCATCGCCGGCCTGCCGCGGATGGTGCAGCTCGACTTCGGGCGCCGCGTCGCCGCCCGGCTGCGCGGTCTCGAGCCCCTGCCGGCGGGTGATCCGTTCGGCTACGACAGCGCGCCGGTGCCGCTGCCGCCGCACATCGTCGGCAATACGCTGCCGCTGGCGCTGCCGGCGCTGTGCGTGCTGGGGCTCTTCGACGAGGTCATCGCCGAGGCCTCGCGGCTCAGCGAGAGCGTGGCCCAGCGCTACCGCGGCATGGTCTACGAGGTCGTGCTGCGCGTCTACCGGGTCTTCGCCGGGCTGTGCGTCGGCGAGCCGCCCGACGAGGCCCGGCGACTGCGCGCGTGGCTCGAACCCCACGTGCGACGCTGCCCGGCCAACTTCGCGCAGCTCGGGGCGCTGCTCGACGCCGAGATCGCCCTGTGCGACGGCGCGCCGGGCGCGGCGCTGATGCACTACGCCCGCGCGGTAGAGGCGGCGCGCCTGCAAGGCGATCGGCTGGTGCACGGGCTCGTCGAAGAGCGGCGGGCCGAGCTGTACGCCGCCGAGGGGCTGGTGGGCGACGCCCGGCACCATCGGCGGGCGGCGTGCGCGATCTATGCCGCGTGGGGTGCGCAGGGCAAGGTCGACGCCATGCTCGCCGCCCACCCCGACCTGGGCGACCGCGCGGCGGTGGTCTACGCGGCCGGCGGCGACCTCAGCGCGCTCTCTCTCGACGGCGTCGGCGAGCAGATCGACGTCGAGACCGTCTGGCGCATGGTGCGCGAGCTGTCCAACGACCTGCGGCTGGCCCCGGTCGCGCGGGTCGTGCTCGCCGCGGCCCTGGAGAATACCGGCGCGACCCGCGGGCTGCTGGTGCTCGCCGACGAGGACGGCGGCCTGCGGGCGGTGGGCCAGCGCAGCGTCAGCGACGGGCACCGTGAGCTGGATCTGCCCCTGGCCGCCACGAGCGACGCGCCGCAGCGGCTCATCCGCCACGTCGCGCGCACCGTCGAGCCGGTCGTGCTCGCCCGCGCGGCCGACGACCGCCTCGACGACCCCGTGCTGCAGCGGCACCCCGACAGCGCCGTGCTGTGTACGCCGCTGACCCATCGCGACGCGCTCGTCGGGGTGCTCTACCTCGAGAATACGCTGGTCTCGGGCGGCTTCAACCGGCGCCGGCTCGAGGTCCTGCAGCTCATCGGGCTGCAGGCGGCCGTCTCACTGAGCAACGCCCGGCTGCACGAGTCGACCGAAGAGCTGGCCCGGACCCTCGAAGCCCGGGTGCGGCAGCGCACCGACGAGCTGGCCGCGACCCGCGATCGCGCGCTCGAGGCGACCCGGGCCAAGAGCGCGTTCCTCGCCGCGATGTCACACGAGATCCGCACGCCGATGAACGGCCTGATGGGCATGGCGCAGCTGCTCGCCGATACCCGGCTCGACCCGCGGCAGCAGGACTTCGCCGAGGCGATCGTGCAGTCCGCCGACGCGCTGCTGACGGTGCTCAACGACATCCTCGACTTCTCGAAGATCGAAGCCGACCAGCTGACGGTCGAAGCCATCCCGTTCTCGGTCCGCGAGGTCGTCGACGGGGTCGGGCAGCTCACCGCCCCGGCGGCCGACGAGAAGGGGCTCGCCTGCACGGTGCGGGTCGATCCGGCGGTGATCGATCCGCGCATCGGCGATCCGACCCGGGTGCGGCAGGTGCTGCTCAACCTGGCCAACAACGCGGTCAAGTTCACCGAGCGCGGGCGCATCTGCATCGAGGTCATCGCCGCGCCGGAGGTCCCGGCGGGCGTCCGCTTCGCCGTCCGCGATACCGGAATCGGCATCCCGCCGGAGCGGGTGGATCGCCTGTTCCGCGCGTTCTCGCAGGTCGACGACTCCACCAGCCGACGCTACGGCGGCACCGGGCTGGGGCTGGCCATCTGCAAGCGCCTCGTCGGCTTGATGGGCGGCGAGATCGAGCTCGAGAGCGTACCCGGAGAGGGCTCGACCTTCGCCTTCACCTTGCCGCTGGCGCTCGACCCCGACGGCATCTGGATCCACCTGCCGGGGCTCGAAGAGCTGTCGATCGGCCTGTTCGAGCCCGACCCGATTCAGGCCAGCGCGCTCGAAGCGGCGCTGCTCAGCCTGGGGGCCGAGCACATCGAGCGCGTGCTCGATGTGTCTGCAATCGACGACCGCCACGGGCTGCTGCTCGCCCGCCTGCCGCTCGATACCCGGGCGATCGCCCGCCTGAAGCGCAGCGCGGCGGCGGTGTGGCTCGTCGCCGACCACGGGCACCGCGAACAGGCGCAGGCGCTGCTCGACGCGGGCGCGGTGGACGGCTGGCTCTCGCAGCCGGTGCGCAGCGCGCGCCTGCGCCGGGCGCTGATGCGGGTGCTGGCCCTCGACGACGAGGTCGATACCGATCGACCGGGTCCGGTGGCGGCCCCGGCCGATGTCCGGGTGCTGGTCGCCGAAGACAACCCGGTCAATCAGACCATCGTCCGCTCGATGCTCGATCGGGCCGGCTTCGACTGCGTGGTGGTGGCCGACGGCGCCGAGGCGTTGGCGCGCGAGCGGGCCGAGGACTTCGACGCGATCTTGATGGACTGCCAGATGCCGCGCATGGACGGCCTCGAAGCGACCCGCCGCCTGCGGGCCCGCGGCTGCGAGCTGCCGATCATCGCGCTGACGGCGGGGGTCTTCAAAGACGAGCGGGAGGCGTGCCTGGCGGCCGGCATGGACGCGTTTCTGTCCAAGCCGGTGCGGATGGAGACGCTGATCGCGACGCTGCAGAGCCGGCTGCAGGGCGAGCCGGAGGGGCGCTGAGCGGCGCCGGGCGCGGTCGCCCCCGGCGCGCGGCCACCGTCAGCGACGGCGGCGGATCACGAGGCCGAGCACGACCAGCCCGAAGAACCAGCCGCCGAGCGGCGTGCTGCGGGCGCCGATGTCGACCCGGCAGCCGGTGGGGTCGTCGTCGCCGCCGGGGCCCATGTCAGCGCCGGGCGCGCCGCCCTGGCCGCCGATGCCGCCGCCGATACCGCCCTCGCCTTCACCTTCACCTTCGCCTTCGCCCTCGCCTTCACCCTCGCCCTCGCCCTCGCCCTCGCCCTCGCCTTCGCCCTCGCCCTCGCCTTCACCCTCGCCTTCACCCTCGCCTTCGCCTTCACCTTCACCCTCGCCGCCCTGAAGGACGGGCCAATCGGCGACGCAGCGGGCGGTGCCACGAACCGCCTCGCAGCGCTGGTAGCGGGGGCAGTCGACGCCCGAGCAGGGATCGTCGATGCACGCGCCGAGGTAGCAGATCGCCGCCGGACCGCACGCCTCGCTGTCGTCGCAGGGGTCGGGCTCACACACGTTCTCGACGCAGACCTCGCCGGCGTCGCACCCGACCGGACCGCAGCCCGTGCCCTCGCAGACCCCGTCGATGCACGTCGCGGCCGCCTCGCAGCTGACCTGGGCGCAGCTGAAGACGCAGTCGCCCTCGCGACAGAAGCTGCCGCCGCCGCAGGTGACGCCGGCGCAGGGGTCTTCCTGGCAGCCGTCACGGGCGCAGCGCTGGCCGTCGGGGCAGCCGGCGAATACGCAGTTGTCGGGGCCGCAGGCGCCGCCGACGCAGATCTGGCCGGCGGGGCAGTCGACGCCCGCGCAGAGGTCGACGCAGCCGTCCTCGGTGCAGACCTCGCCCTCGCCACAGGTGAACTCGTTGTCGCGGCACGGGTGCAGGCAGGCGCCGTCGGCGCAGTAGGTCTCGCCCGCGCACTGCCCCTCGTCACCACACGCCGTCAGGCACTCGCCGTCGTAGCAGCTCTGGCCGTCGGGGCAGACCCGGCCCTCGTCCAGGCGGCCGTCACAGTCCTCGTCGAGGCCGTTGCAGGTCTCCGCCGGCCGCGCGCCGCAGGTGCCGCACTCGTTGCGCACCCGCTCGTCCACCCGGCCGTCGCAGTCGTTGTCGACGAGGTCGCAGACCTCTTCGCCGGGCGTGACGGCGGGCACGCAGCGGGTCCCGCCGCCGATGCACTGCCACGTCCCGGTGGTGCAGCCCCCGGCGAGGCCCGTCGCGCACTCGCCCGGCACCACGACCGGGCTGCCGTCGGCGAGGATGTCGACGAGGCCATCGCAGTCGTTGTCCACCCCGTCGCAGATCTCGGGGCTGCCGTCGGGCGTGCAGATCGCGCGGTCGCAGGCGTCGCCCTGGCCGTCGTTGTCGCTGTCGGTCTGCGCCGGGTTGGGGAACTTCGGGCAGTTGTCGCAGGCGTCGCCGACCCCGTCCTCGTCCTCGTCGAGCTGGTCGGGGTTGGGCACCGTCGGGCAGTTGTCCTGGGGCAGGCAGATCTCGTCGAGGTCTTCGTCGGAGCACGGCAGCCCGATGCCCCACTGGGTCGCGAAGCAGTGCTCCGGCGAGCTCTGGCCCGGCGCGAGCGGCCCGAAGTCGTAGCGCAGCGCCAGGGTGACGTCGAAGCCGTTGTCGGTGATCAGGTCACCGTCGCGGTCGGCGGGCTGGCCGCCGTTGTTGATGTCGTTGGGCAGCACGGTGCAGCCGTTGGCGTTGTCGACGCTCTCGATGCGGCCCGCCTGGTCGCGATAGCGCCCGATCTCCCACGAGTTGAGGAAGATGTCGCCGCCATCGAGGGCGTAGAGCCCCACGAAGGTGGTCGGCTCCTCCGGGTTGTCGCCCTCGTCGAACTCCCACAGCGTCTTGGGCGCGCCGACGCTGGTGGCGCCGAAGTCGTTGCCGAGGCCGCCCTGCCCGAAGAAGAGGTCGCCGTCCATGTAGTGGGTCAGCGCCACGGTGGGCATCGCCTCGTTGCTGACGTTGGTCAGCACGTAGCACCGCTCGAGCACCGTGCAGTTGAGCCGATAGCGCAGCTCGACCTGGACCCCGTCGGTGGTGAAGTCGGAGACGATGTCCTCGCCGTCGCGGCGGCTGTTGACCGGCACGCCGCCGATCTCGCCGCTGTCGAGCCAGGAGCCGGTCGTATTGCCCGCGGCGCTGGTGCGACACAGGAAGCTCATCAGCTCGAAGATCGTCGAGACGTCGCCCTGGTCGGGCATGTCGTCGGCCGGGTTGAACGTGGCCCGGCCGCCGCCGCTCGCCGACCCGGTGGCCCCGAAGGCGTCGATGGTCATGTTGACCACCCCCAGCTCGGGATCACAGGCGGGATCGGTGCTCAGGTTGTAGTCCTGAGCGAAGGCGGACGCAGACAGCAGCATCCCCAGTCCGATGGCGGGACCGAGGCGGTGGGCGAGACGACTCACGGGCACTCTCCATGGAGGGTGGGCGTATGTCCCGGCTTCGGCAGCCGGGCGACGAATTACACTACAGGGGTGTAGTTTGTGGCCAGAAGTGTAACTTCTTGCCCCTCGATCGATTGATCCGAGAGGGCCCCGAGCGCACATGGGGCGGGGTTTTCGGCGGACCGACTCGCAGTGGAACTGCGGCGGCCTCGGCGGGTGGAGCGTCGGCGTACTGTCAGTACGCCAGCAGCGCCGCCAGCGTCTCGCGCACGTCGTCCTCCGACGGCAGGATGGCCCGCTCGAGCACCCGGGAGAACGCGACCGGCACGTCCAGCGCGCCGATGCGCTTGACCGGCGCGTCGAGCCACTCGAAGCAGTTGTCGGCGATCCACGCCGCGATCTCGGCGCCGAAGCCGTTGGTGATGTGGTCTTCGTGCACCACCACCACCTTGCCGGTCTTCTTCACCGAGGCGGCCACCGCCTCCTGATCCCACGGCTTGATCGAGCGCAGGTCGATGACCTCGACCTCGTGCCCCTCCTTCGCCAGCTTGTTGGCCGCGCGGATGCTCCAGTGCACCGGCGTGCCCCAGGCCACCACCGTCGCGTCGCTGCCCGGGCGGCGGATGCGGGCCTTGCCGAACGGCACCGCGTGGTCGTCCGCCGGCTTCACCGTGGCCGCGAACGGCTGGTTGTAGAGGAACTTGGGCTCCAGATAGAAGCTCATGCCCCGGCTGCGGATGCACGTACGCAAGAGCCCCGCCGCGTCGTCGGCGAACGCCGGCACCACCACCCGGGTGCCGGGCAGGTGGCCGAAGATCGCCTCGGTATTCTGCGAGTGGTACAGCCCGCCGCCGATGTAGCCGCCGCTCGACAGCCGCAGGGTGACGTTGGGCGAGAACTGACCCTCGGTGCGCCAGTACTCGTGGGTCATCTCGACGATCTGCTCCATCGCCGGCCAGACGTAGTCGGCGAACTGCGCCGCCTCGATGACCGCCCGGATGTCGTCGTCGTAGCGGCACAGCCCGTTGGCGGTGCCGACGATGTAGTCCTCGGCGATAGGCCCGTTGAAGACCCGGCCGCGGCCGAACTTCTGCTGCATGCCCTTGGTGACCAGGAAGACCCCGCCCTTCTCCTTGCTGGCCACGTCCTGGCCCCAGAGGAAGGCCTTGTCGTTGCGCTCGAACTCCGCGTGCAGCGTCGCGTTGATCGCCTCGCGGATCTTCCACTTGTCGCCCTCTTCGGGCGTCTCGCCCTCGGTGGGCTGCCACGGCTCGGGCGCGATGAAGCGGGTCACCGTCGCCGGATCGGGCTCGGCGGCGTTCTCCGCCTTCTCGGCGTCGGCCTCGAGCCGCTCGGCGTTCTCCGCCTCGATCTTCGCGAGCGCCTCTTCGTCGGCGAAGCCCGCGTCGAGGATCTGCTGCCGCAGCCGGGCGAGCGGATCGTGGGTCGCCGCCTCGGCGATCTCGTCGTCGCTGCGGTAGAGCTTGTGGTTGTCGCTGTTCGAGTGGGCCCCGATGCGCACGCACTGCGCGTGCACCATCGCCGCGCCCTGCCCCGACTTCGCGTACTCGATGGCCTTCTGCATGCCGCGGTGGCAGTCGACGAAGTCGGTGCCGTCGACGTTGATGATCTCGAAGTTGGCCAGCCCGGTGTAGTTGTCCGAGACCCGGGCGTTGGCGCTCTGCTCGGCGACGGGCACCGAGATGCCGAAGCCGTTGTTCTGGATGACGAAGACCACCGGCAGCTTCTCGCGGCTCGCGCCGTTGAAGGCCTCGTAGCAGTAGCCCTCGCTGGTGCTGGCCTCGCCCTGGCTCGAAAACGCCACCCCGTCGCCGCCGAAGTGCTTGATCGCCCGGGCGACACCCACCGCGTGCAGCGTATGGTTGCCGGTGCACGACGAGACGTTCTGGATGCCGATCGACGGCTTGGCCAGGTGATTCGACATGTGCCGCCCGCCGCCGGCGGGGTCATCGGCCTTCGACAGCCCGTTGAGGATGATCTCCTCGGGGGTCATGCCCGCCGCGAGCGCCGTCAGCAGGTCGCGATAGTACGGAAAGAGGAAGTCGGTATTGGCCCGAAACGCGCGGCCGAGGGCCAGCTGGATGCCGTCGTGCCCGGCGAAGGGCGCGTGATAGCCCCAGCCCTTGGCCTTCTTGATGTAGCCGGACGCCTTCTCTTCGATCAGCCGGCCGAGTTGCACCGTGCGGAACCAGTCCAGCACGGTCTCGGGTTCGATGCCGTCGAAGTACGTCGCCGCGTCGTTCTCGGTCGCCAAGGGGGCCTCCAGGGTGCCGGGGGGTGTCGAGCGTATGTCTGCGAGCGTATCTCTGCGATGAGACGAGATGCATTCGGGTGAGCGCGCGTTGCGACGATCCGATCGTCGCCGCCCGGCGTCAAGACCGTCGCCCGCAACAGGGGTCGACGCCCGCCGCCGGGCGGTCCACAATGCCCGCCCGAGCGCGCGCGACCGCAGGAGCCCCATGGCGACCGAACGCTACGACACCGTGATCATCGGCGGCGGATCGGCCGGCTGCGTGCTGGCCAACCGGCTCAGCGAGGCGCCCGACCACCGGGTGCTGGTGCTCGAAGCCGGCCGCCCCGACTCGCTGTGGGATCTCTTCATCCACATGCCGGCCGGCCTGAGCACGCCGCTGGGCAACCGCTTCTACGACTGGCGCTACCACAGCGACCCCGAGCCGCACATGGGCGGCCGGCGGGTCTACCACGCCCGGGGCAAGCTGCTCGGCGGCTCGTCGAGCATCAACGGCATGATCTACGTGCGCGGCAACGCCATGGACTTCGAGCGCTGGGCCGCCGATGAGGGCATGGCCCACTGGTCGTACGCCCACTGCCTGCCGTACTTCCAGCGGGCCGAGACCCGTGAGGGCGGCGACCCGGCGTGGCGCGGCCACAGCGGCCCGCTGCACCTCGAAGTGGGCCCGTGCACCAACCCGCTCTTCCAGGCCTTCTTCGCCGCGGTGCAGCAGGCGGGGCACCCGCTCACCGACGACTACAACGGCTACAAGCAGGAGGGCTTCGGCCCCTTCGACCGCAACGTCAGGCGCGGCCGCCGCTGGAGCGCCGCGCGGGCCTATCTGCACCCCGTCCTGCGCCGGCGCAACCTCACCGTGCGCTGCCGGGCGATGGTCACCGGCCTGATCATGCGGGGCAAGCGGATCACCGGCGTCGAATACACCCGCCGCGGCCGCGCCATTCGGGTCGAGGCGGGCCAGGTCATCTGCTGCGGCGGCTCGATCAACAGCCCGCAGCTCCTGCAGCTCGCCGGCATCGGCCAGCCCGAGGCGTTGAAGCGCGCCGGCGTCGCGGTGCGCCACGCCCTGCCCGGCGTCGGCGGCAACCTGCAAGACCACCTCGAGGTCTACATCCAGCACGCCTGCAAGCGGCCCGTCTCGCTCGCGCCCGCGCTCAAGTGGTGGAACCAGCCGTGGATCGGCCTGCAGTGGCTCTTCGCCAAGGTCGGCCCGGCGGCGAGCAACCACTTCGAGGCCGGCGGCTTCTACCGCAGCAATCACGACGTCGCCTACCCCAACGTGCAGCTGCACTTCCTGCCGCTCGCGGTGCGCTACGACGGCACGGTGCCCGTGAGCCAGCACGGCTACCAGATCCACGCCGGCCCCAACCTCTCCGACGCCCGCGGCCGGCTGAGCATCCGCAGCGACGACCCGTTCGAGCACCCCAGCCTGAAGTTCGAGTACCTCTCGACCGCGCAGGACCGCCGCGAGTGGATCGAGGTCGTGCGCTCGGTGCGCGAGATCCTGGCCCAGCCGGCCTTCGCCGACTTCGACGGCGGCGAGATCTCGCCGGGCCCCGCGGTGCAGACCAACGCCGAGATCCTCGACTGGGTCGCCCGCGACGCCGAGACCGCGCTGCACCCCTGCGGCACCTGCAAGATGGGCGTCGGCGACGACGCGGTGGTCGACCCGCAGACCTTCGCGGTGCACGGCGTCGAGGGCCTGCGGGTGGTCGACGCCTCGGTCTTCCCCACCATCACCAACGGCAACATCTACGCCCCGGTGATGATGGTCGCCGAGAAGGCCGCCGACGCGATCCGCGGCGACACCCCGCTGCCGCCGTCCACCGCGCCGTTCTACCGCCACGGCCACTCGCCAGAGCACCCCGCGCTGGGACCGCCGGCGCTGCAGTAGCCCGGCGGGCGCGGCGTACGCGGCACAGCGGGCCGGCAGCAGCGGAGCGCGCTCACCACGACGCGTCTCGCGTGCGGCGCTCAGCGGGCCAGCAGCCCCTCCAGCATCCCGGCCAGCGGATCGTCGTCGTCGGCCGCATAGCGCAGGGCGTCGGCGACGAGCTCCAGGGCCAGCTGATCGGTGGGTACCCGATCGAGGCGCGCGGACGCCCGGCGCAGCGCAGGCTCGACGTCGGGCAGGCGGGCCGTCAGCAACGCCCGCGCCTGCTCGCGACGGGGGCCGGGCGCGTCGAACAGCGCCAGACAGGCGGCCGATCGGCCATCGAGCCCGCCCTCTGCCGCCAGCAGCGCCGCATGCGCCACGGCGTCGGCGGTGTCTCCGCGGGCCAGCGCCAGCGCCACGTGGCCCGCCGCCCGGTCGAGCGGCGGCAACCGTTCGAGCGTCGAGGCGACCGCGGCGTGCTGCGCCGGCGGACAGCGACGGACGATCTCGGGGATGACGTCGGCGGGCGCCTGCAGCAGCAACCCGGCGCTGCGGGCAGGGTCGGTCGACGCGAGGTGTGCCGCCGCGACGCCACGGGCCAGCCGGTCGTCGCCGGCCGCCTCCAGCGCCTCGATCAGCGCCGGCACATCGCCCTGGCGCCACGCGACGAGCGCTCGCGGGCCCGGCTCTGCGCCGGCGAGCCGAGCAGCGGTGACGAAGCGCCGCTGCTGACACAGGTCGTCGATGCGATCGATGCGGTCACCGTGCCCGTCGAGTCGGCGAGCGATGGCCCGCGCGACGGCCTGCGCGGCGACCCCCGAGCGCGCCAGCGCCTCGCGGGCCTGGGCAGCATACAGGGTCGCCTCGTCTCCACCGGCGCGCTCGGCGAACAGCGCGCAGCCGGCCGCGACCCACAGCCAGCGCTCCCCGCCGCCGGCGCCGGCGGCCGCCAGCAGGCGACCGAGCGTGCCGGCGGTGGCCCAGCGGTCGAAAGACGCGCCGTCGAGCGCCTCGACGATCGACCACGGATCATCGAGCAGCGCCCGCTCCAGCGGCAGCAGGTCGACGGGCGCGCGCAGCGACGGGTGCAGCGCCGGAGGAGCCGGCAGCGGTGGCATCGGCTCGTTCAAGGCCGCCGCGACCGCCGCCAGATCGCGCGGTCGCGCCGCCGGGTCGACCGCGCGCAGCGCGTCGATGAGCCCGCGGTGCGCGCAGTCGGCCGGCAGCGCTGCGCCGGGGTCACCGGTGGCCACATACGCCGCCATCCGGCCGAGCGCGTACAGATCGGACCGCGGGTCGCCGGCCTCCTCCACCAGCTCGGGGGCCCGCCACGCCCGACTGCCCACGTCGAGCGGGCCCAGGCCGCCGACCAGGGCCACGTCGAGGTCGAGGATGTGCGCTCGCGGCCCGTCGACCAGCACGTTGGCCGGCCGCAGATCCCGGTGGATCACGCCCGCCCGGTGCATCGGCTCCAGGGCCCGCAGCAGCCCGCGCAGCAGCCCGTCGACGTCGTGCCCCTTCACCGGCGGCGCGCCATCCAGGTGACGCAGCGCGATGAACGGTGCGTCACCCCAGACGCCGGCGGCGAGCAGCCGCGCGGGCTCGACGGCCTTCCAGGCCAGCGCCTCGTGCAGCACGAGCGGGCGGAACGGCGGCACCAGCCCCTGCCCGCCGAAGAACGCCGACCGTCGATCGTGCCATGGCAAGCGGGGGTCGGGGCGCTTGATGATCGCCCGCTGCCCGTCGACGGTGCCGGACCACGTGGTCGGGCCGAGGCGCGCGCCGAGCTCAACGCCCTTCGGCGGGCTGTCGGTCTGCCGGTCGCTCACTGCTTCGGTTTGCGGATCCAAGCCGGCGCGCTGTCGAGCACCGCCTGCGCCCGGCCGGGGTCCTTCGACGCGTCGGCCGCCAGGAGGGCGTACCAGATGGGGTGATGTCGCACGAGCGCCAGCCGCAACGGCTCGATGAGCGGGTCGCCATCCGCCAGCTCGAGGTAGGCGCCGACCACCACCCGCCCGGCCGCCTCGCCGCCGAGGGACACCAGCGACTGGAGCGCCGCTTCGCGCAGCATCGGGCCCGAGCCGGTGTCGACCAGGGCCGCCCGCAGCACGGGCAGAGCCGCCGGATCACCGGCCACGCCCAGCGTGCGCATCGCCGCCAGGCGCACATCGGGGTCGGGGTCGGCCTCGGCCATGCGCAGCAGCGTGCCGGCGTGGGCCGGGGCGTCTTCGGCGGCCAGCATGACGATCGCCTTGCGCCGCTTGCTCGGATCATCGTGGTCGAACACCGGCCCGTCCTCCTTGCAGCCCGACGCGAGGGCCACCAGCGCGGCCAGGATGAGGGTGAACGCCCGCGCCATCAGTCGAGCACGCCGCCTTCGGTGGTGATCTTCACCTTGAGATCCTTGAGCGTCTTGCCCTCGATCTCGTTCTTGAGCACGTTGCCGATGCCGACCCAGCGGTTCTCCCGGAGGTGGGAGACGGGCGGGATGTTGCGCGGGTGGTTCCACAGCTCGGGCCCGTGGTTGCCCTTGCCGTACAGCCAGCCCAGGCCGGCCCACGTGCTGTTGTCCCACAGCTGTCCCTTCTCGTTGCGCCCGAAGACGGCGTTGCCCGCCTGCTGGGCGTACTTGACGGTGCCCTTGGCGGTGATCGGGATGTTGAGCTTGCCGATGGGCAGCGCGGCGATCTCGGCGGCGAGCTCGTCGCCGACCCCGTCCATCTCGGCGTCGATGATCTTGACCGGATCGGGTGAGTACCCGCCGGTGAAGCGCAGCCCCAGCACGCCCTTCGTCGACGTATCGCCGATGGCCGACCCGAGGTTCGTGCCGCCGCCCTTCGTCTTGCCGAGGTCGGTGCGGGCCAGATAGACCAGCCACTTCTCCAGGGTCTGCTGCCGCTGCATCTGCTTGTACTGCTTCTCGGCGGCCTCCTGCGCGTCGTAGAGCTTCTGGGCCTGCGCCTCGCCGTCCGACGCGTTGAGCAGCCGCGGCTTGACGTCCTTGAGGTACGCCGTCTGCACCTTGTGGTTCGTCGCCGTCAGGGTGTCCCACTGCCCGCGGAAGAAGCCCTTGAGCGAAGCCTTGGCGCCCCCGCCCTTCGCCGCCGCCGAGACCGCGCCGCCGACGGCCATCTTGATGCCGTCCTTGATGGCGTCGTTCATCGCGTCCTGCGCCGCCTGGGCTGCGCCCTTGGCCAGCTTGCCGACGATCAACGCGCCGGCGCCGCCCGTGGCCGCCGACAGCGCCAGCTCGGCCAACGCCTTGAGCAGGATGGCGTCGAGCTTGGCCGCCGGCTTCTTCGCCGCGTCCTCCTCGACCTCCTTGACCGCCTTCTGGCCCAGGGTGAGCTGATGCTCATAGTTGAGCTTGATCAGGTCGAGCAGCGTGCTGAGCTTGCCCCCGGGCGTGGTCGTGGCCGTCGGGGTGGTCGTGCCGCCGTCTTTGTCGCCGGTGCTGGCGGTGCTCTTGTCACCGGAGCCGGTGTCGCCGCCCTTGGGCTTGTTGTGCTGCACCGACCCGGCGCCACCGGATCCCGCGGGGCTCTGGTCGAGCAGGTCTTCGGCCGACTTGCCCTGCACCACCCGATCGGCCACCGCGTCGGCGTGCCGCTCGTAGGGGTCGCCGACCTGCCCGACCCCGCCGGCCAGCGACACCCCCGCCTTCTGCTGCACCACATGGGCCGCTTCGTGGGCCGCGGTGTGCAGGCTGGGCTCGCGGCCGAAGGCGACATGGCGCCCGGTGGCGTAGGCGTCGGCGCCCATCTTCGCGGTCGCGGCGGCCGCCGGCCCGCCCACGTGGGCTTGCACGTGGCCGACGTCGTGCTTGCCGAACGCCTTCTGGATCGCGCCCATGTGGGGCAGCGACCGGCTCGGCCCGCTGATGCCATCGGCCGCCACCGCGTGCACCGACGGGCCGTCCATCGCCCCGTGGGCCTGCACCGGACCGCGTACGTGGTCGATGACCGCGCGGCTCTGGCCGACCATCGCCGCGCTGCGCGCCGAGCGCAGCTGCACCCCATGCTTCGCGTCGGCGTCGAGGGCCCGGCGCATGCCATGCCCCGACTCCCGGGTATCCGGGGCCTGCATCGGCCCATCGATCGTCTTGCTCATCGTCGCCTCTTCACCTGCCGGCGGCCGGCGCGCTCACAAGCGCCCGGCCTCTCGGGCCTCCGCCCGGGCCGCCTTGTGCAACAACTCGTTGCTCAATCCGCTGCCAGCGTCGGCCGCGAAGAACGCCGCCCGCAGCACCGCGTTGCGGATATGACCGCCACTCAGCTTATGCTTTCGCGCCAGCCATTCGAAGTCGATGTCTCCCTCGCGCGGCATCTCGGGCGGAATCAGCCGATCCCAGAGCGCCGCCCGCTCGGCCTCGTCGGGCATCGGGAAGTGCACCCGGAACCGCAGCCGCCGCTTGAACGCGTCGTCGATCGACCGCTCGAAGTTGGTCGTGAGGATGGTCATGCCTTCGTACTGCTCCATCTTCTGCAGTAGGAAGTTGACCTCCATGTTGGCGAAGCGGTCGTTCGAGCCCCGGATCTCGGTGCGCTTGGCGAAGAGGCTGTCGGCCTCGTCGAAGAGCAGGATCACCCGCGCCTTGCGCGCCTCCTCGAAGATGCGGGCCAGGTTCTTCTCGGTCTCGCCGACCCACTTGCTGACCACCCGTGACAGGTCGACCCGGTAGAGCGGGCGATCCAGATCGCGGGCGAGGATGCCGGCCATCATCGTCTTGCCGGTGCCCGGCGGCCCGGTGAACATGCACGCCAGCCCCACCCCATAGGGCATCTTCCGGGCGAAACCCCAAGCCTCGAAGACCTGCAGCCGATGGCGGGCCTGACCGCGCAGCTCCTCGAGCACCGCCATCACGTCCGGTGGCAGCACCACGTCGCGCCAGTCGAGGGTCGTGTTCATCAACTCGGCGTAGAGGTCGAGGGTGTGCTGGGTCCTTCGGCGCACCGCGTCGTCGAAGTGGCGCACCGTGGCGGGCACCCCGTCCAGCGCAGCCTCATCGAGCCCGTCGGCGAGCGCCCGCTCGATGGACCCCGGGGTCAGATCGAAGCGCCGGGCGAGGGCGTCGGCGAGCGACGGGTCGTCGATGCCCGCGCCGGCCAGCTTGTGGCGCCACAGCCGGCGCTGATCGAGCGGGGAGGGGTGCGGGAACCGCACCGGGGTGAAGTCGGAGAGGGTGCGCACCATCGCCGCCGGCGGGCCGGACGCGGCCAGCGCCACCGGGCCGGCGTGCCCGCGCAGGCGATCGAGCAGATCGACCAGCGGCCCCTCGGTGACCACCTCGGACTCGACGCGCCCGATCCGAGCCAGCAAGACCGCGCCCAACAACCGGGCATGGCGCACCACCTCGTCGAGCGCGGCCCGCCGCTCCCCCTTCGAGGCGGGCAACCAGTCCAGAGTCAGCTCGATGACCGGCGCCGACCGCTCGGCCAGCAGCCGGTGGAAGGCCCGTCGACGCCCGCTGCCATCATCGCCCCAGAGCACGATCCGGCTGGCCGGGCGGGCCAGCAGGGCGGCGAGCCTCTGCAACGGGGCGCCTGGCCGCGGCGGCCGGTCGGGCTCAGAGCGCACCAACCGGGCGCCCAGCCCGCGGGGCAGATGGGGCGGCTCGCCCCGCAGGAAGCCCAGCACGAACCCGGGCACCTCCACCACCTGATGCACCGACGGCCGGCCGGCCTGCGCCAGATCGGGGAAGCGCAGCAGCCCGCTGCCGACCAGCCGACCGCCGGGGCGCAGCGCCCGCTGTGCGCGGCGCAGATCGGCCGGCGCGTCGACCACCAGTTCGGACAAGAAGCCGACGGTGGGCGCCTTCTGGGTGAAGTCGGCCCAGGCGAACGTGTAGAGCCGAGCGACGTCGATGTCGACGTGTGGCGCAGCGGCGGCGAGCAGCAACCGCTGTTCGAGCGGATCGAGCCCGAAGCGGGTCCGCAGCTGCGCCGCGGGGCCGAGCAGCGGACCGAGGGGCGGCGGCGGCCCCGGCTCGAGCCCCAGCCGGTGGGCGATCTCGGCCCGGGGCCTGCCCGAGAGCACCTGCTGGGCCTCCTCGACGCTCACGAAGAGGTCGCCGATCTCGCCGCCGGCCTGCAGCAGCCGGGCGCCGTGTCGCTCCAGATGGATGCGTACCCGGCCCAGGGCCCAGAAGATGATGCGATCCAGATCGGCGTCCGCCGCCCGGCGCTGCTCTTCGGACATATCGTTGGCTACGCTGTCGGCCATGGCCCTCCCACCCGGGTCGGCGTCGACGACCGCAGTCTACAGGTGCAGCCGATGCGAGGGAACGCTACTCCAGCGGGCGCGCGCGTCGAGGTGGGGCGCTCTCCCTCTCGCGGCCCGCGCGACCAGCCGGCCCGACCGCTCACCGAGGGTGCACCCGAGCGGGCCTCAGCGCACGTCGACGGCGCTCGGGGCGTGCGACTCGAAGCGCACGATCCAGGCCTGCCCGAGGCCGGCCCCCTGCAACACCGACAAGTCGGAGCCGTCGTACCGACCGACCCCCTGGTCTTCGATCTCTCGCGGGCGCGGCCGTCCTGTCGATCGCCGACGAGCGCACCTGGCGGAGTGGTCGACGACATCGGTTGGAGCCCCCCCGCGCCCCGCGCCTCGGTGTGCGCCGACCCACTGAGCCTGCGCGCGCGGCCGGTGCCACATTGAATCCGCGGGCCGCGTGGGCGACGATGCCGGCTCGATTCTCGGGCCACCAGCAGGGGGTGGAGCGATGGTGATACCGGACGACTCGAGGCGCGCGCGGGCGGCGGGCCGCGTCGTGCCGCTCGTCGGGGCCGGGGTCTCCATGACCGTCGCCGGGCCCGATGGCCGGCCTGTCTTCCCGGGCGGGCCCCAGCGCCTCGAGTCGGCCCGACCCGCAGAGCCCGACCTCGGCCCGCCGGCGCTGCAGTAGCCCCGCGACCCCTGGAGAGCCCCCGATGTCCACGACCGCCCCCACCGTCGTCAGCGTGCTGTCGCGCCTCTCCCGGCCGCGCATCGCCGCCATCGCGCGCAGCCTCGGCCTGCGCATCCCGGCGAGCGCCAACCGCGCCGAGCAGGCGCGGCGCGTCGCCGAGGTGCCCACCGTCGACCTGCGCGACATCCTCGCCCTGCTCGTGCGCGACGAGCTGCGCGACGCCTGCACCGAGCACGGCCTCGACGCCGAGACCCGGGCCCGCGCGGCGCTGATCGAGCGCCTCGCCGCCGCCGCCGGCCTCGCCCTCGACGACGGGGCCCCCGACGCCCGCGCTCCCGACGGGCTGCCCCGCCCGGGCGACATCGCCGTCGTGCGCCAGCGGCAATACCTCGTCGAATCGGTCCGGCCCTCCGCCGGCCGCCGCGGCGACGCCCCGCTCGCCACCCGGGTCGGGCTCGTCTGCCTCGACGACGACGCCCAGGGCCGCGGCCTCGACGTGCTCTGGGAGCTCGAGCTCGGCGCGCGGGTCATCGAGCCCGAGAAGCAGCCGCTCGACGGCGGCCCGCTCGACCCGCCCGACGCCTTCGCCGCCTACCTGCGCGCCCTGCAATGGAGCTGCGTCACCGCCACCGACGCCGGCCTCTTCCAGGCCCCGTTCCGGGCCGGCGTGCACCTGATGCACCACCAGATGACCCCGCTGGCCAAGGCCCTCGCGCTGCCCCGGGCCAACCTGTTCATCGCCGACGACGTGGGCCTCGGCAAGACCATCGAAGCCGGCCTCGTCGCCCAGGAGCTCATCCTGCGCCAGCGGGTCGACACCATCCTCATCGTCTGCCCGCCCGCCGTCAGCCTGCAGTGGCGCGACGAGATGCGCGACCGCTTCGGCCTGCGCTTCGAGATCCACGACCGCGCGTTCGTCGCCCGCCGCCGGGCCGAGCGCGGCTTCGGCACCAACCCGTGGAGCACCCACAACCGCTTCATCATCAGCTACCAGACGCTGCGCCGGGACGCCTACCTCGAGCCCCTGCTGCAGCACCTCGGCGACCGCGCCCGCCGCTCGCTGCTGATCATGGACGAGGCCCACACCGTCGCCCCCGCGTCCGGCGCCCGCTACGCCGTCGACTCGTCGCTCACCCGGATCATCCGCGACCACGTCGCCCCGCGCTTCGAGAACCGGCTCTTCCTCTCGGCGACGCCGCACAACGGGCACTCCAACAGCTTCGCCGCGCTGCTCGAGATCCTCGACCCGCAGCGCTTCACCCGCGGCATCCCCGTCGAAGACCCGGCGACCCTCGAGCCGGTGATGGTGCGCCGCCTCAAGAGCGACCTGCACGACCTCGCCGTGGTGCACTTCCCCACCCGGGTCATCCAGCGCCGCCGCTTCACCCATGCCGACGGCCGCTGGTCGCTGATCGTCGAGTCCGGCCGGCCCGATCGCCCCGAGCAGCCCAGCGCAGGGCCCCCCGCGGTCGCAGTGAGCGACCCCATCGACCTCGGCGCCGCCGACGCGTTCGAACTGACCCTCGCCGACGACCTCGCCCGCTACACCGCGCTGATGGCGCCCGCCACCAGACAAGGCCGGCTGGTCTTCATCAACCTGCAGAAGCGCCTGCTCTCGTCGGTGCCCGCCTTCTGGCGCACGTTCGCCGCCCACTGCAAGCGCCTCGACGCCGAGCCGGTCGACCTCGCGCCCCGATCGACCACCCTCAGCTTCGACCAGAGCCCATTGGGAGAAGGCCACGGCCCGTCCGACGACGCCGCCGACGAAGCCGAGACCGACGCCGTCGACCGCGGCAGCGCCACCCTCAGCGACCCCAACGCCGAGGCCGCCGCCCTCCGCAAGGCCCTGCGCGCGCTCGCCGACAAGGCCCGCCACCGCCCCGACGCCCGGATGCGCGCCATCGTGCGCTGGATCGCCGAGAACCAATGCCCCGCGGCGGCCATCGGCGGCGCCGCCAAGGGCGCCAGCAAAGCGTGGTCCAAGCGACGCCTGATCATCTTCACCGAGTACGCCGATACCCGGCGCTACATCGAGCAGCAGCTCCGCGCCGCGCTCGCCGGCACCGACCAGGCCGACGCGCGGGTCATGCGCTTCGGCGGCGGCATGAGCGACGACCAACGGGCCGAGGTCAAGCGGGCGTTCAACGGCGATCCCGACAAAGAGCCCGTGCGCATCCTCGTCGCGACCGACGCCGCCCGCGAAGGCATCAACCTCCAGGCATGGTGCGCCGACCTGATGCACTTCGACGTGCCGTGGAACCCGGCCCGCATCGAGCAGCGCAACGGCCGCATCGACCGCACGCTGCAGCCCGAGCCCGAGGTGCGCTGCGGCTACTTCAGCTACACCCAGCGCCGCGAAGACCGGGTGCTCGACACCCTCGTGCGCAAGGTCGACGTCATCCGCCGCGAGCTCGGCTCCGTCGGCGCCGTCGTGCTCGATCGCATCGAAGCCACCCTCGCCGACGGCATCGCCGACGACACCGCCGACGCCATCGACGGCGCCACCGACGCCACCGAGCGCGAGCGCACCGCCGCCGCCGAGGTCGAGAGCCAGCGCACGCGGGAGCGGGTCACCCAGGAGATCAACCGCGCCCGCCGGACCCTCGACGCCTCGCGCAAGGTCATCGGCTTCGAGCCCGAGACGCTGCGCGGCGTCATCGACATCGGCCTCGGCTTCCTCGACCTGCCGCCGCTCGCCCCCGTCGACATCGAAGACCCGTCATCGGGCAAGACCATCCGCGCCTGGACCGTGCCCGAGATGCCCGCCGACTGGCAGGGCACGCTCGACACCCTGCGGCCACCCCGCCCCCGCGACATCCCGCCGTGGGAGTGGCGCAAGACACCCACCCTGCCCGTCGTCTTCGTGCCCCCGCCGCGCCTCACCAGCCCGGTGGTGCACCTGCACCTCGAGCACCCGTTCGCCAAGCGCATCCTCTCGCGCTTCAGGGCCCAGGGCTTCGCCGCCCACGACCTGCGCCGGGCCACCGTGCTCGGCGACCCGCACAACGCGACGCCCATGGCCATCGCCATCGGCCGCCTCAGCCTCTTCGGACCCGGCGCCACCCGGCTGCACGACGAGCTGATCACCATCGGCGCCCCCTGGCTCGAAGGCGGCGGCGACGGCCACCTCGAAGTGGACCCCGACGACACCGCCATCAAGTCGCGCCTCGACCGCCTGCTCGGCGAGCCCCTGCGTCGCGTCGAGCCACAAGAGAGGCGCCTCGCGCCGCACGCCGCCGCCGACTTCGGCCACCTGTGGGCCGACATCGACGCCGAGGCCGAGGCCCGGGCCCACGACGCCGAGGTCGCGCTGACCCAGCGCGCCGAGACCGAGCAGAGCGACCTGCGCCGCATCCTCGAAGCCCAGCGCGCCGAGCTCGAGTCCCGGGTCAGCCAGCTCGAGCTCGACCTCAGCGCCGCCCCCAAGGCCGAGCAGCGGCAGTACCAGGACGACCGCCGCCACATGGCCCGCCGCCTCCAGCAGCTGCAGACCGAGATCGAGACCGAGCCGGCGCAGCTCGCCGAGCTGTACCGGGTGGTGCGTCGCCGGGTCGAGCCGGTGGGGCTGGTCTACCTGTGGCCGGTATGAGCCCCAGCGGCGATCGGCTATCCTGCCGCCGCCAACGAGGAGGATGACGTGCTCATCGAGCTGCACATGAAGGGCGTCGGTCCGGCCGAAGAGATGGGGATCGCCTTCAAGCCCCGAATGAACTTCATCACCGGCGACAACGGGCTCGGCAAGAGCTTCCTGCTCGACGTCGCGTGGTGGGCGCTGACCGGGACCTGGGCCCGCGACATGGCCCGCCCCCGGAGCGATGCAGCGCTCCAGCCGCGGATCGATGGGCGGCGTTCGAGCACCGCTGCCGGCGACGCGCCCTCGGAAGTCCAAGTCGTCTTCGAACGTGCACTGCAAGCCTGGGTCTACGAGAAGCGGCCACCGACCTACGCCGATATCGTGGTGTATGCCCGGGCCGACGGCGGCATCTCGATCGCCGACCCGTTCCGGCTCTACCTGATCTCGGCCGGAAAGAACTTGGAGGGGGTCTCTCACTTCACGGCCGAAGAGCTCCTCGAAGGCCGAGCCCCGAGAGAGGGCGCCCCGCGCCTCGAAGGCCTCATCCGGGACTGGGCGTCGTGGCAGCGCGAGAAGGGCGAGGCGTACACACAACTGTGCAGAGTCCTCGAACAGCTCTCCCCCGACCCCGACCACGTCTTGCGGCCCGGTGAGCTGAAGCGGGTGAGCATCGAAGACAGCCGGCACCACCCCACACTCGCGATGCCCTATGGCGTCGATGTGCCGCTGATCCATGCCTCGGCCGCGATGCGCCGCATCGCATCGCTCGCCTATGCGCTCGTATGGGCCTGGCGCGAGCACCACGAGGCCGCGCAGTTGGTCGCCGCAGAGCCGCTGCGCTCCATCGTGCTCCTCACCGACGAGATCGAGAGCCACCTGCACCCGCAATGGCAACGCCGGATCGTGCCCGCTCTCCTCGGGGTCATGAACGCTCTCACGAAGACCGCTGACGTCGCAGTGCAGCTGATCACTGTCACCCATTCCCCGCTCGTGCTCGCGTCGGTCGAGCCGGACTTCGATGCGGTCCGGGACGCCATCTGGCTTTTCGATCTGAACGACGAGAGCAAGGTCACCCTCGAAGAGTTCCCCTTCACCCGCCGGGGCGGCGCCGACGACTGGCTGACCTCCAGGATCTTCGGCCTCTACGAGACCGGATCTCCGCGTGCTCAGGAGGCACTGAAAACAGCCCGCCGCCTCCTCCTCGAAGAGAGGCCCGACCCCCAGGCCATCGAGACTGCTGACAAGGCCCTCAGACAGACCCTCGGCGGCACCGACCCCTTCTGGATGCGCTGGTCCTACTGGCGTGACCAGCAACTCGGCCGAGGCGAGGACGGCACGTGATCCCGGTGCGACTTGCGCCCGAACCGGCTGACTTCAAAGACAAGGTCGTCGACCCCGGGATGCGGGCGCTGCACGAGCGCATCGGCCTCGACCCTCCGACGCCTCGAACGGGTGGCCAACCCTTCGGGCGCGCGAAGACGAAGAGCGGCGACCTGATCACCCGCTTCGAAGACCTCCAGCCGAAGCACATGCCCGACTACTGGCGCGAGGCCCTCGACGACCTGTACGAGTCCTACGATCGCATCTGCGCCTACAGCGGCTTCTACATCTGCGAGACGACCGGCTGGCGGACTGCCGACCACATGGCGCCGAAGTCTGTGCCCGGAGACGGCAGCGGGGCAGACGATGACCCCCACATGGTGTCGATGTCGTCGATCTGGAGCCATGTCTATGAGTGGAGCAACTACCGCCTCGCATGCGGCAAGCTCAACGCGCGCAAGAGCGACTACCAGGACGTCCTCGACCCTTTCGAGGTCGGCGAAGACTGGTTCGTGATGGAGTTCTACGGCTTTCAGGTACGGCCGGCACACACGCTGGTCCGAGCCGTGAAGACGCGAATCTGGGCAACGATCGAACGACTGGGTTTGAACGAGCGGCCCATCTGGAAGACCCGCGAGAAGCACTACCTCGACTATCTGGCGGGCGTGCCTTTCTGGCACCTCGAGAAGCACTCGCCCTTCGTCGCCCGCGAGCTGACCTACAGCCCCGACCTCCTCCGCGAAGAAGACAAGCACCGCGCCCGCCCACCGCGCCTATCCGACCTCCCCCAGGACCCCTGAATGGCATCCGACCCCCACGCCCGGTTCCACGCCCACTGGCTCGGCCTCATCCAGCCATCCGAGGGCCTCGTCCTCTCCATCCCCGTGCTCGTCGACGCGCAGCTCATGGAGCGCCAGCCCCGCGAGATCCGCGACCGCGCCCGCGAACTGGCCCCCGAGCTGGCCCCTGAAACCACGCCCGCCGGCCCCCGCCGAATCAGCGACCTGCCGACCTTCCTCGAAGACATCCTCGAGCTCACCGACCAGGACATCGACGCCGACCTGCCCGACGACCTCGCGCTCTACGTCGCCGAAGGCCAGCAGACCCTGCGCCCCACCATGGCCCTGCGCGCCATCACCCCCCGCGACGTGCCCGACGACGCCTCGCCCGCCATCAAGGCCGGCGCGGACTACGCCGCCCTCGTCTGGGACATCGACCCGACCACCCAGCACACCGAATCCGGCGCCGCGCTCGACCTCGACCGCCCCGAAGACACCACCGGCCCCTGGCGCTACCCGCCCGGCGCCAAGTTCGACCGCCTGCTGCGGGCCTGCGGCGTGCCCATCGGCCTCGTCACCAACCGCGAGGTCATCCGCCTCGTCTACGCGCCCATCGGCCAATCCAGCGGCTGGATCGACTTCCGCCTCGGCGACATGCTCTCCACCGGCGGCGGCCCCATCCTCGACGCCTTCGTCGCCCTGCTGCGCGCCGAGCGCTGGTTCGCCGTCGCCGACGACCAGACCCTGCCCGCGCTGCTCGCCCAGAGCCGCGAGCGCCAGACCGACGTCACCCACACCCTCGCCGAGCAGGTCTTCAGCGCCCTCGAAGCCCTCGTCGACGGCTTCGACCGGGCCGACACCCGCGACCCGCAGCGCCTCTTCAGCGCCGCGCTCGCCGCCCGCGAAGGCGAAGACGACCCGGTCTACGCCGGCCTGCTCACCGTGCTGTTGCGCCTCGTCGTGCTGCTCTACGCCGAAGCCCACGGCCTCATGCCCGTCGAGCACCCGCTGTACGCCGAGCAGCTCGGGGTCATCGACCTCTACGACCGCCTCGTCGACGACGCCGGCGCCTACCCCGACGAGATGGACCGCCGCTTCGGCGCCTGGCCCCGCCTGCTCGCGACCTTCCGCGCGGTGTACTTCGGCGTCGAGTGGCGCGCCGGCCTCGACGACAGCGCGCCCCTGCGCATGCCGCCCCGCCGGGGTGACCTCTTCGACCCCGACCGCTACCCCTGGCTCGAAGGCCGCCCGACGCCGGGCGCCCACCTGAAGCCCACCGAGAACGCCGCCGTGCGCACCCCGGCCATCGACGACGGCACCGTGCTCGCCGTCTTGCAGCGCCTCATCGTGCTCGACGGCCAGCGCCTCAGCTACAAGGCCCTCGACGTCGAGCAGATCGGCAGCGTCTACGAGCGGCTGATGGGCTACCGCATCCAGCGCCTCGACGGCCCCGCCGTCTGCCTCAAGCCCACCCGCGTCTGGATGACCGCCCACGCCGCGCTCGCCGAGAAGGCCAACCAGCGCGCCCGCTGGCTGCAAGACGAGGCCGGGCTGCCCCGCGCCGCGTCCAAGCGGCTGGCCAGAGCCATCGCGCATGCCATCAAGGCGGCATCCGAGGCACCGGATGAGTCATCGGCGCCATCCGGTGATGCCATGCATGCCATGGTGCTGGACGCCATCGCCGACGAGGCCGGCTATCGCGACCGGCGCAAGCCGCAGGGCGCGCTGGTGCTGCAGCCGGGCAGCGAGCGCCGCCGCACCAGCAGCCACTACACCCCGCGCAGCCTCTCGGCGCCTATCGTCGCCCGCACCATCGAGCCGCTGCTGGCCACCATCGAGGCCGCGTCCGGCGCGCCGCCCACCGCCGAGCAGGTCTTGTCGCTGACCCTCTGCGACCCCGCGATGGGATCGGGCGCCTTCCTCGTCGAGAGCTGCCGGTTCCTCGCCGACCGCGTCGTCGCCGCCTGGACCCGCGACGGCACCGCCGAGCGGCTGGCGGCGACCGTCTCGGACCTGCACCTGCACGCCCGCCGCCTCGTGGCCCAGCGCTGCCTGTACGGCGTCGACAAGAACCCCTTCGCCGTCGAGCTGGCGCGCCTGTCGCTGTGGCTGATCACCATGGCCCGCGACCTGCCGTTCACCTTCGTCGACCACGCCCTGCGCTGGGGCGACTCGCTCGTGGGGCTCAGCCTGGATCAGATCCAGAGCTTCCACTGGGCGCCCAAGAAGCAGCTGACGCTCATATCGGATGTCATCCGCCAGACGCTGGAGGAGAGCGTCGAGAGCCGCATGCAGATCCAGGCGCTGGCCGAGAGCCCCGATACCCGGGAGAAGCGGCGGCTGCTCGACGACGCCGACCGGTTCACCAGGCAGGCGCGGCTGATCGCCGATGTGTGCGTCGGCGCCTTCTTCGCCGAAGCCAAGAAGGGCGCCCGGGAGAAGGAGCGCAAGCGGCGCATGGCGCTGGTGGAGCGCTGGCTGCGAGACGACCCCGACGACGACGAGGTGCTGCAGATCGACCTCGAGCTGCGGCAGATGCAGGCCGCGCTGCGGGCGGAGGTGCCGGCGTTCCACTGGATGCTGGAGTTCCCCGAGGTGTTCTGGGCCGAGCGGCCCGATCCGCTGGCCGGCGGGGAGCAAGGCGTGGCGTGGATGGACGGGTTCGTGGGCAACCCGCCGTTTGCGGGCAAGAACGCGATCTCGGCCGAGAACGGGCCGCATTACATCGACTGGCTCAAGGCGCTGCATGAAGGCAGCCACGGCAACGCCGATCTGTCGGCGCACTTCTTCCGCCGGGCGGATGCGTTGCTGGGGCCGCATGGCACGCTGGGGTTGATCGCGACGAATACGATCGCGCAGGGCGATACGCGGACGACGGGCATCGGATGGCTGGCGAGTCTGGAGCGGGACGAGCCGCGGGTGATCTACGACGCGACGGAGAGCACTCAGTGGCCCGGTGAGGCAGCCGTGACGGTGTCGGTGGTCCACATGGCTGTCGGCACAACACAGGGGTGGGTCGAGCCGCTACGACTGGACGGGCGTATCGTGGATGCATTGAACAGCCGCCTGAGGCCTATACCCGAGCGGCCGGCACCCATGACGCAGAGGGCCAATGAAGACATGGTCTACGTTGGCGCCTACGTTCTCGGGATGGGGTTCGTTCTGACACCCGAGGAGCGGACGGCGTTGGTCGAGCAAGACCCTCGAAATGCCGAGCAGACGTTCCCATATCTGGGCGGGCGGGAGGTCAACAGCAACCCCGACCAGGGCTTCGAGCGCTATGTCATCAACTTCGGCGCCATGACCCTCGAACAGGCTGAGCGCTGGCCTGATCTCATCGATATCGTGCGCCGTTTGGTGAAGCCGGACCGAGATCGAAACAACCGCGAAGCATACCGAAGGTACTGGTGGCAGTTCGGCGAAAAGCGCCCGGCCATGATTGAGGCAATCAGACCACTGGCGCGGTGTCTTGTCACCGCACGCGTATCGAAGCATCTGATGATCTCATTCCAGCCCTCCGATCGGGTCTTTAGCGAACAGCTCTACGTCTTCCCGCTCGACACGCACGCCCACTTCGCCGTGCTTCAATCCCGTGTCCACGAGCCGTGGGCCCAGCTTCTCTCGTCGTCGATGAAGACCGATCTCCGATACTCTGCCTCCGACTGCTTCGAGACCTTCCCCTTCCCGCCCGACATGACCGCCCCCGCCCTGGAGCGAGCCGGCGAAGCCCTCTACACCGCGCGCGCCGACTACATGATCCGCCACGACCAGGGCCTCACCGCCACCTACAACCAGCTCAAAGACCCCGACTGCCTCGACCCCGAGGTCGAGCACCTGCGCCACCTGCACGCCCTCATGGACCGCGCCGTGCTCGCCGCCTACGGCTGGGACGACATCCCCGTCCCGCCCTACGGCACCGCCGACCCCGACGAGCAACAAGCCTTCGAAGACGAGGTCATCGACCGGCTCTTCGTGCTCAACGCCGCGCGCGCCGCCGAAGAGCAGGCCGCCGCCAAACCCCGCCGCGGCGCCAAGGGCAAACGCTCCAAGGGCCAGCCCAAGGACGACCAGACCCTGCCCCTCTGGGGCGACTGAGCCCCCGCGGCCCGCCGCCGCCCGCCGCCGCCGGGCCGGCCTGTCACACAAAACCGCTTGACAGAGATCGCCACGCTGGCAATCTCGATGGCAGGCAACAACCCAGGCTCCCCCTTCACATCCACCCATCGGAGACGTCCCATGAGCATGGTCCTCACGACCACCGATGACATCTACCTCGCCGTCAGCGACCTGCTGACCGAAGAGAAACGCAGGCTGCTCGCCCTCACCCTCAACGGCCCGCTGGCCATCCCCCACCTCGAAGCCGCCGCCGAGCGCCTCGCGGTGCTCACCCGCAAGGGCACCCCCTTCGCCGCCGAGCTCGCCCTCGCCGACAAGCGCCACGACATCGGCGCCATCGTGCTCGACTGCATCTGCCAGATCCACGCGCTGCTCGGCGGCCTGCCCGAGTACGCCGAGCTCGCCGAGACCGCCAGCCTGCTGCGCGACACCCTGTCGATGGACCGCAGCATCATCCGCGCCAGCTACGGCGAAGAGGTCGCCAACGCCCTGCGCAACCGCCCGCTGCTCGACGAGATCGCCGGCGAGCTGCGCGCGGTGCCCGTCGCCCGCGGGGTCAACGCCCACGACGTCGCCGAGCTCTTCGTCGGCGGCGGCGAAGAGCTCGGGGTCTACCTGCGCAAGCGGGCCGACGCCGTCGCCGAGGCCCGCGCCGTGCGCGCCGAGAGCGGCTCGAAGAACCTGCTGCACGAGGTGCGCGACCTGCTCCGCCGGGTGCGCGCCACCCTCGAGGGCGAGGCGAGCATGCGCGACGACCTGCCCGCCGGCTTCGTCGACCGCGTCTTCTCGGTGCTCGACGCCCGCATCGCCATCGCCGTCGCCCGCCACAGCCGCAGCGCGTCGTCGGCCGCCGTCGACGGCGAGGGCAACGACGCCAGCGCGCCCGCGCCGCTCGACCTCGACGCCAGCGACGCCCCCGCCGCCGAGGCCCCCAGCGCCGACGCCCCCGCCGCCGAGGCCCCCAGCGCCGAGGCCCCCGCCGCCGACGCCCCCGCCGCCGACGCCCCCGCCGCCGACCGCGACTGACCGCGCGGCCCGCTGCGCGAAGTCGACCCCCGACCCCGCCACCCGGCGGTCGCCGACCAGACATCACGCCGCCGCCGGCGCCTTCACCCGCCGCCGTCCGCCAAGAGTCGACCCCCGACCCCGATACCCCGCCGCTCGCCGACCAGAATCTGCGCCGCCGCCAGCGCCTTCACCCGCCGCCGTCCGCCGCGAGTCGACCCCCGACCCCGCCATGCCGCCGCTCGCCGACCAGAAATCACGCCGCCGCCAGCGCCTTCACCCGCCGCCGTCCGCCCGAAGTCGACCCCCGACCCCGCCATGCCGCCGCTCGCACACCAAAATCTGCGCCGCCGCCAGCGCCTTCACCCGCCGCCGTCCGCCCGAAGTCGACCCCCGACCCCGATACCCCGCCGCTCGCCGACCAGAAATCACGCCGCCGCCAGCGCCCGCGCCG
>JAUHXC010000057.1 GCA_030427205.1 bacterium
TGTACGTCGAGTCGAAGGGCCCGCTGTCGGGCACCCGGTGCCAGGTGGCGATGAACCGGCCGGGCAGTCCGGCCTCGGGGTCGGCGGGCAGGCTGGCGTAGTAGGTGATGGTCGGGTCGAGCTGGCCCTGCTCGAAGTCGCCCAGGTCGGAGCCGTGGAAGAAGGGCGCGATCCGCCGGAATGAGATGCCGCCCGCGTTGAAGGTCTGCGGGATGGGCATGACGGTCCGGCTGTCCGGGAAGTCGAACGAGAGGCTGCCCTCCCAGTTGAAGTAGAGGTCCAGCGCGGGCGCGCCGCGGTAGAAGACCACCCCCTCGGGGAAGGCTGGCGGCAGGTCCACCCGCCCGACGTCCCCGTGGGGCTCGCCCAGATCGACCGGGCCGCCGAGGCCGTCGATCAATGGCGCGCCCTCTTGGGCGAGGGCATACGAGGCGCAGAACAGCGCGCTGATGAACAAGGCGAGGCGGGTCATGGCAGGCTCGGCCTCCGGAAGTCGAACTCGCTCGGGATTTCGCGGCCGTCGAGCCCCTCGACGTGCCACCGCGGATCGGCCAGATCATAGAGCCCGTCGCCGTCGACGTCCGGGTCGCAGGCGTCGCCCAGGCCGTCACCGTCCCGGTCGGCTTGCTCGGGATCGGGCGCCGCCGGGCAGAGGTCGACGAGGTCACCGATACCGTCGCCGTCGCTGTCGCGCTGCCAGGCGCAGAGGAGTCTGCAGGGGGTCGCCGGCTTCAGGTCGCAGGCGTCGCCGATGCCGTCGCGATCGGCATCGCGGCGGGTCGGGTCGAAGACGAAGGGGCAGGTGTCCGGCCGCAGCGGCGCGCGCCAGCGGGCGACCGCGTCGTCGCCGTCGGGGTCGAGGTCGCAGGCGTCGCCTCGGCCATCGCCGTCGAGGTCGCGGTTCGCGAGGTCGGCGTCGACCGGGCAGCGATCGATCACGTCGACCCAGCCGTCGTTGTCGTCGTCGAGGTCGCAGGCGTCGCCGCGTTCGTCGCCGTCGTTGTTCTCTTGTCGCGGGTTCGCCATGAGCGGGCAGTTGTCGCCGCCTTCGACGCCGTCGTCGTCGACGTCGGCATCACACACATCTCCGGTGCCGTCCCCGTCCAGGTCCTCCTGAAGCGGGTTGAAGTACCGCGGGCAGTTGTCCGCCGCCCGCCAGCCGTCGGGCCGCCGCGGCGTCCGACCGTCCGCCTCCACGTGGTTCGGCTCCAGCTCACCGACCACCTCGCCGCCGTCGCCCACCTCGATGATCCACGCGCCCGTCTCCCCGTCGCTCGACCCGTCGAGCAGCAGCTTGGCCCGCCCGCGCAGCACGCCGTCGGCCAGATCGGGCAGCAATTCGAAGGCCGTGTGTGTCTCCCGGCCGGTCTGCAGCCGGAATCCAGCCCGCGGCTCGACCGCCAACGTCTCGCTGGGCAGGTGCTGATAGCGGAACTCGATCCGCTGCACGACCGCCGCCGCGTCCCAGGTCAACGTCGCGCTGAACCGCGCCCGCTCATCGGCGGGGCAGTCGGCGGCCGGCATCTGGCGCCATGTGATCGTCAGGCTGTTGGGGGTCACGGTCTTTTCGACGATACCGCTCGGCCCGTCACCGCACGCGTCGAGGGCCAGCGGCGCCCAGAGCGGCGCGATGACCGAGGCCATCTGCAGCCCGTCGAGGGGCTGGAAGCCGTCAGCGTCGAAGCCGAGCCCATCGAAGGCCAGGATCCCTTGCGGATGCACCGTCATGTCGGCGACGGCCCGACCGCCGAGCGTCAGCCCGTCGGGCAGATCGCCGTGCACGCCGTCGGTCGTCAACGTCCACGGCGGCGCGACCGGTACGCCGGCGGCGTCGGTCGTCAGCGGCGTATCGCCATCGGGCACGTCCGCGGCGTAGCCCGTCGCGAAAGAGAAGAGAGCGGTCATCAGGATGATCGTGCGCATTTTGGCTGCCCTTCGCCAGCGAGTCTGCCCCCACGGATTCGAGATCCGCGATCGGCAGGGTAGCAGGGCGGGGCCGGCTGACCAAGCGCTGGCGCCGGTCCCGGGGCCGGTCGTGGACGCGGTGGGCGTCGTCGGATGTGCGGTCTCGCGCGAAAGAGTGCTGTCCATGGGGTCCCCCGGAGGCCTCGCCGCCGGATATCGGCGGCGTTGTACGGCCGCGATCATAGCGGCCCGCGGGGCGATCTGGGCTTCGTGTTGCTATCAATTCTTACAGTCTTGGTCCAATGGGTTGATCACACATCGGAAAATCGATCGAAGATCGACAGGCCCCGGCGTCACGCCATGCGCGGATCGGCCTCGCGGGCGGCTTTGTCTTCCTGCCCCAGCGCGTGGATCACGTCCATCACGGCGTCGGTCATCGCCTGGGCGTCGCCCAGCTCCTGCAGATCGCCGGCGCGGATCGCGGCGGCGAAGCGGATGCGCACCGGCTCGCCGCGGGTGCCCGCCTTCTTGAAGTTGCGCCGCACCTCGTGGGTGAAGCTGTTGCCCATGCCCAGGGTGAAGTACGGCAGCACGACGGTCTCGGGGTGGCACTCGGCGACCAGGCGGCCGAGGCCGGCGCGGGCCGGCAGCAGGGTGTACGGGTCGGGGCCTTTGCCCCGCTTGCCCTCGGGGTGGATGCCGATCAGCGCGCCCGGGCCGAGCACCGCCGCCATCTGGCGCAGGCCGAGGCGGTTGAGGGGCCGCCGCTCTTCGTCGCGGAAGACCGGCGGCCACATCGAGCCGCCGCTGATGCCCATGTTGAGCAGGAGCCCGAGCAGCTTGTCGTAGAAGAAGCCGCTGCGCACCGGGAAGAACAGCCGCCGCGCGAGCCGGCTGCGGAAGTGCAGCATCGAGCAGCAGATGTACATGTCGAAGAACGAGCGGTGATTCGAGACCAGGATCACCCCGTGCTCGGCGGCGATGCGGGTGTGCTCGAGGCCGTGCACCTCCCACAGCTTGCCGGTGATGAAGCGGATGAACCACGAGTCCAGGGTGCCGATGACCGCGTGCACCCCCGTCTTGAGCCAGCGGGTGCGGCTGATGCGCTCGATGAGGGGCACCGAGAGCTTCTCGACGCCGCGCAACTGGTCGCGGGGCATCGGTTCGAAGGTGAGGGCGGGCGGGCTGTGCGGGGGATCGACCGGGCTCTGCATCGGGCCAGAGTGGACCGGTCGCGCCGCGGGCTCAAGCTTCGTCGGCGGCGGCCTCAGGGGCGTACTGGACCCGACCGGATGGTCCGTGGCGCAGGTGCGGCGGGGCTGTCGCTGTCTCGCGCGGACTCGAACTGGACTGACGGGTCGGTCACGGGTGGGCAACGGCGCGGTGAAAAGCCCGAGAGGCCCGGCTTCGGCCCGCCGTTCGGGCGCGTGATGCAGTAGACTGCCGGGTCGGCGGGCAGTCCGGACGGGGTTTGGACGCCCGCTCGGCGGCGCGCGGCACACATGATTCGGAGGCGATATGAGTCAGGCGGGGGATGGAGACGATGGCGCGCTCGACGGCATCACCCGGGGCTGGGGTCGGCGGGCGTGGTCCACCGGGCGGGTCGCGGCGTCGGCGCTGCGGCTCGCCGGGCGGCGGCTGGTGGGTCGAGCGGACGGCGCGGTCGACGGGCGCATCGGCGACGCGTTGGTGCGCGAGCTGGATCAGATGAAGGGGCTGGCGATGAAGGTGGGCCAGATCCTCAGCTACTTCGACGGGGTGCTGCCGCCCGAGACCCACGCCGCGCTGCGTCGCCTGCAGACCGGGCAGCGCGGGGTGCGCTTCGACGTCGTCGCCGCGCAGATCGAGGCGGCCCTCGGCGCGTCACCCGACGCGCTCTTCGACGACTTCGCGCGCGCGCCGATCGCCGCCGCCTCCATCGGGCAGGTGCACCGCGCGCGCTTCGAAGGGCGGCCGGTGGCGGTCAAGGTGCAATACCCCGACGTCGTCGAGACCTTCGAGGCCGACTTCGCCCGCATCGGGCGGCTGGCGTCGCTGGCGTCGCTGGCCACCGCCGTCGACGGCCCGGCGCTGGCCGCCGAGCTGCGGGCGCGGGTGGTCGAGGAGTGCGACTATCGCCGCGAGGCCCGCTGGCTGGCGGCGTTCGGCGCGGCCTGGGCCGAGGCTCTGCCCGACGCGGTGATCGTGCCCGACGTGATCGAGGCGCGCAGCGCCGGCACGGTGCTGACCACCGGCTGGTGCCCGGGCGACGACTTCTACAGCTTCGTCGAGCGGGCCGATCCGGCGCAGCGCAGCGCGGTCGGGCTCACCCTGGCCCGGGTGGCGCTGCACAGCTTCTTCGCCCTGGGCGCGATCAACGCCGATCCGCACCCGGGCAATTACCTCTTCCCGCGCGCGAAGCAGGCCGGCGCCGCCGACGGCGCGGTGGTGCTGCTCGACTTCGGCTGCGTGCGGCGCTTCGAGCGGGCCTATGTCGACGGCGAGCGGGCGGTGGCCCGGGCGGTGCTCGCCGACGATCGGGCGGCCTTCGAGGCGGCGGTGCGCGCCACGGGCATGGTGCCCCGGCCCGATCGCTTCGACTTCGCGGCGTGGTTCGAGATGCTGGCCTGGCAGTACCGCCCGTACGTAGCGCCCGGCTTCCGCTTCGACGCGGCCTACATCCGCGAGGGGGCCCGCTTCAACGGCACCCGCAACCCCAACCTGCGCCGGGTGGCGCTGCCGCGGCCGTGGATCTGGTGGATGCGCCTCGTCTGGGGGCTGCACGCGGTGCTCGGGCGGCTGCAGGCGCAGGGGGATTTCCGTGAGATCATGGTCACGGCGCTCGACGCGCAGTGGTGTCCGCTCGCCGTGTGTGAAGCCGACAGCGCCGGTGCTGGCGATTGATGGAGACTCTACTGTATCGGAGGTGGCTCATACGCACGCGGGTTCGTCTCTGAGTGTTTCATCTGGTGTGAGCTTTTCCAGTTTCAGTGCTTTTTCGGATGGCCTGAAACAACTCAATAAACTAACTTATCCGCCATCGGGAACCGGGTCACCGCTTGACCCGAATTCGAGCATCCCGGCCGAGCGGCACCGAGTGCCGATGTGCAAAAGACTTTTGGGGAACAAAATGCGTTTCGCTCTGATCACGACCGCCAGTGCGGGCCTTGTATTGCTGTTGGGCTGCAGCGAGGGCTCGGTCACCGAGGGCACGACGCCCGCCGTGCAGTCCAAGGTGCTCGAACAGCTGAGCGCTGGTGGGGGCATCGCCGGCTACGACTTCTATATCGACGCCAACGACAACGACATGCTCGACCCGGGAGAGCGCATCGCCGCGCTGCTCGTGACCCACGACGTCTACGGCGGCGCGTCGGACGACTGCGATGACCCGGTCAATCCGACCTACTGCAACGAGACCGAGTACTGGCGCTGGGAGGCCGGCTCGCTGGCGAATGTGCAAGCCGGCAGCGTGCCCGATATCAACGTCGACTTCGTCGGGACATCGGACACGGTCGATCCGGTCCTGATCGACAACTTCGAACTGGGCACCGGGACCTGGACCGCCTGGGAGGTCAACCGCGAGTTCGAACTGGACAGCAACTACTCGATGGTATGGAACGCGCCGCCGAATCAGGTGCTCTTCCGCCTCGAAGCGGCCGCCTGGGGCAGCCTGGGCGAGAAGAACCCCGGCATGACCATCACCTACTTCCACCTGATGGACTTCACCGGCAGCGCGGGCTACCCCGAGCTGTCGTGGCTGATCTCGGCCGAGGACTTCCACCGGTGGCAGGACAGCGAGGCCAGCGACGACGACGATGGCAGCATCTACGAGGTGCGGCTGACGAGCGACACCGTGCTCGAGCAGACCGCGTACGGGTTCGGCTACGAGCTGACGACCGTCAAGTAGACCGCCCCCTTCGTCAGGCGCGCGCGGCCAGCCACAGGCCGAAGCCCAGCGCCGATCCCCAGCGCTTCCAGTCGCCATGCCAGCCGTCGGACCGCGCTCGCATCGCCGCGGCGTCGGGCCCCTGCGCCGCGCGCAGGTTGGCGTTGTGCCCGCTCTCGTAGGCCAGCCAGCCCGCGCGGCTGACCTGATGCTCGGCCACCACCCGCCAGCCCCAGGCCAGGCGCGCGCGCAGCGCCTTCAGATCGCAGAAGGCGTCCCGCTGACCGCCGAACCGGCGGTCGAGCCACTGCGGATCGGGCTCTTCGGCCCAGAAGCCCTCGCCGATCAAGAGCCTGCCGCCGGGCCGCAGCAGCGCGCCGAGCGCCGTGAGCGTACCGTCGAAGCCGCCGAGCACATGGGTCGAGCCGATGCAGACCGCCAGATCGACCGGGGCCTCGCCCGTCGCGTCGAACGGGGCGCACACCGCGTCGAGCCGGCCGCGCGGGTCACGCCGGCTCGCCGCGTCGCGGGCGATGGCGATCGCCGCCGGCGACACGTCGACCGCCCGCACCCGCGCGTCGGTGCGCTCGATGATACGCAGCGCGACCTCGGCCCGGCCGCAGCCGACGTCGAGCACGCTGCTCTCGGGGCCGAGGCGGGCGGCGTCGATCAGCCGCTCGAGCGCCCCGGGGTCGTTGGGGTGCCACAGCGGCATGCCGCGATGGCCGAGCACGCTGTAGCGGCCGGGGTCGTCGGCCGCGGGGGCGCCGCGGGTGTTCGGCATGGGGTGAACCTCTCTCGGGGATCGGTGTATAGTTTTGACTCGGGTCAAAAGTTCCATTGTCACTAGAGAATCGGCGCGACGTTCGCCGCGCCCGACTCGTTATACTGCACGCCCGGTCCGGGGATGAGGGGTGGATCGGCCACGCAGAGAGGACCGCATGAGGATCGCATGCTTGACGGCCATAGCGGTGGCCGTTTTCGGTTGCGGTGGCGCTGACGAAGAGCAGGGGGGCGCCGGCGGCGAGGCCGGCGGCGGCCGGGACGCCGGCGTCCTCGTCGACGGCGCCACCATCGGCCTCGACGCGGGGGCGGGGGGCCCGGACATCCTACGCGAGTGCGAGGACGGCGACGAGCGCCCCTGCGGCAGCGACGAGGGCGCCTGCCAGATGGGGGTGCAGGTGTGCCGCCAGGGGCTCTTCGGCGCGGCGTGCGAGGGCGAGGTGGCCCCGATCGACGAGCTGTGCAACGAGCTCGACGACGACTGCGACGGCCGCGCCGACGAGGGCTACAACCTCGGCCGCTCGTGCAAGGCGCTCAACGATCGCAACGTCGAGGTCGACGGGCTGACCGCCTGCGATCTCGAGACGGGCATGGTGGTCTGTATCGAGATCGAGGGCTGTGAGGTCGACAACGACAGCGACGGCGTCACCGCGTGCACCGACTGCGACGATGACGACCCGGACAATACGCCGGGCGCGCGCGAGCTGTGCGACGGCCGGGACAACGACTGCGACGGCTCGGTGGACGAGATCTACGCCGATCTGGAGTCGCTGTGCTACGTCGGCGACGGCGAGTGCCGCCGGGCGGGTACGGTGGTCTGCGCCGCGGACGGCCTGGGCACGGTGTGCGACGCCGAGGTGGGCGCGGCCGATCCGATCGAGATCTGCGGCGACGACGCCGATAACGACTGCGACGGGCTGGTGGACGAGGGCTTCCCGCTCGGCGACGCGTGCCGGGTGGGCAATGGCGTCTGCGAGGTGGACGGGGTGCTCGTCTGCGATCAGGCGCGCACCGGGGTGATCTGCCAGGGCGACGTGCCCGCGCCGCCGAGCCCGGAGCGCTGCGGCACGGGGCTCGACGAGGACTGCGACGGCGCGGTGGACGAGGGCTTCGACGACGGCAACGCCTGCGTGGCGGGCGTCGGCGCCTGCCTGCAGCGGGGGCGCATGGTGTGCAATGAAGCGGGCAACGGCACCGAGTGCGACGCGGTGCCCACCGCCCCGGGCCTCGAGCTGTGCGGCGACGCGACGGACAACGACTGCGACGGCGAGACCGACGAGCTCGCCGAGCTGGGCGAGCCGTGCACCGCGGGCGTCGGCGAGTGTCGCCGCGAGGGCGAGATGGTCTGCGGGGCCAACGGTCAGGCGGTGTGCGGCGCGGTGCCGGGTGATCCGGCGGACGAGCTGTGCGACGGGCGCGATCAGGACTGCGACGGGCGCAACGACGAGGGCTTCGACCTGGGCGCGGTGTGCTTCGAGGGGGTGGGGGAGTGCCGCGCCGAGGGCCGGCGGGTCTGCCACGCCGACGCCCAGCGCGCCGAGTGCTCGGCCCAGCCGCGGGCGCCGCGGGACGAGCGCTGTGACGACCTGGACAACGACTGCGACGGCCGCATGGACGAGGGCTTCGGCCTCGGCGGGCCGTGCAACGAGGGCTTCGGCCTGTGCGTGGCCGACGGGCGGGTGATCTGCGGCCCCGACGGCGAGGCGGCCTGCGACGCGGTGCCCGCCGAGCCGCAGGAGGAGACCTGCGACCGCATCGACAACGACTGCGACGGCGGGGTCGACGAGGTCGGGCTGTATCTCTACGACGACCCGCTCAACTGCGGCATGTGCGGCAACGTCTGCCCCGGCGAGGACGCCATCTGCCAGGACGCCAACTGCTATCGGGTCTACTACGTGTCGCCGGACGGCTCGAACGTGCTCGGCGACGGCGGCCCGGAGAGCCCGTGGCGCTCGATCACCCACGCGGTGACCAACGCCGAGGGGCCGCTGGTGATCATCCGCGTGCGCCCGGGCACCTACGGCCCGGACAACGACCTGCTGCCCACCGAGAACGAGGCCTGGCCGGTGCCTCTGCGCGACGGGCTGCAGATCGTGGGGCTCGGCGAGGGCTTCGACCGGGCGTCGGAGGTCGAGCTGCGCGGCGAGGGCGATCAGCCGTTCTTCACCCTGGACAACCTGGGCCTGCTGCCGGTGCGGCTCGAGGCGCTGGCCTTCGTCGACGGCGGCTCGGTCGTGCGCATGGTGCAGAGCGAGGCGTCGCTCTACGACCTGCTGGTGCAGGACAAGTCGGCGGTCTCGGCGTCGTTCGTCGATCTGCGCGAGGACTCGTCGGTGCTCATCGAGCGCAGCCGCGTATTGCGCTCGGGCTCGCGCTCGAGCTGCGCCATCTGGAGCAACGCCTCGGCGGTGACGATCATCCGCAGCACCTTCGTCGAGAACCGGCGCAACGACGCCGACACCGTGCTGTGCCTCTTCGGCAACTCGGAGGGCGAGGTGGTCAACAGCGCCTTCGTCGGCAATCAGGGCTACGCGATCACCGCCTGGGTCAACCGGGCGCCGCTGCGCATCGTCCACAGCTCGTTCGGCGAGAACTCCCAGGCGGCGGTGCGGCTGGTCGGCAGCCAGGCGTTCATCGCCAACAGCCTCTTCGCGTGGAACGGCAACTACGGCATCCAGACGGACGAGGTGGTGACCCCCGACGACGTCGAGCTGCGCGGCAGCCTGTTTCACGGGCACACCAATACCGCCTGGTTTCGCGGCAACCGGGGCAACATCGACATCAACGGCCCGGGCGGGTCGGAGGACAACATCGGCGGCGATCCGCTGGTGTTCAGCCGCATCCAGTTCAACCTGCGGCTGCGGGAGGGCTCGCCGGCCATCGACGCCGCCGACCCGGCGGTCACCGCCGAGTGGGCCATCGAGTTCGACAACGACGGCAGCATCCGCGACGGCGCGCCCGACATCGGCGCGTTCGAGTTCCGCCGGTAGGGACTACTGAGTCAGCACCGTGATGCTGTAGGGCCCGATGGCGGCGTTGGCGTTGAAGGTCGAGGCGACGATCACCACCGCGCCATCGGCCGGGATGGGCAGGTCGACGATCTGGCTGCCGAGGGTCGAGCCGAAGTCGTCGTCGCCGCCGCCGCAGCGGTCGGGCTCCGCCTGCGGGTCGAGCGGCAGGCCGTCGGTGAACCAGTGCAGGTAGCCGTCGGCTTGCCACTCGGCGGTGACGGTCACGAGAATCTCCGCGGCGGTCGGGTTCTGGATCTCGAACAGGTCGTAGTGGTGGTCGACCTGATCGTCGGCCGCGCCGCACAGCGAACGCCGGGCCCAGAGCGGGTCGTCGGCGTCGATCGAGCCGGCGAGCGTGATCTCGCCGCCGGGCCCCGCCGCCACCCGCTGGTCGGCGACGGTGGCCACCTCGATGGCGTAGGGGCCGATGAAGGCGCCCGCGCTGTACGTCGAGGCGACCAGGGTGAAGGTGCCGCCCGCCGGGATGACGAGCCGCAGCTCGCTGGCGCCGATGCCGGCCCCCAGCGCGTCGTCGTTTCCGCCGATGCAGCCGCCGAGGTCGTCGGGGTCGAACGGGTCGCCGAAGGCGTGCAGGTAGCCGTCGCCGTCCCACGCCGCGTAGATGTCGATGATCTGCGGCGCGCCGGTCTGGTTGGTGATGCGGTGCGTGCGATAGGGGTGCCCGGCGTCGCCCGGGGCGCAGACCGCCGAGGGGCGGGCCCAGAGCGGGCTGGCTGCGTCGATGTTGCCCTCGAGGTCGATCGAGCCACCCGGCGCGGCGATGGGCACCGCCTCGCCCGGCGGCGCGCAGCGCGGGTCGGCGGCGCAGTCGGGGTCGGCGCAGTCGGCGAGGCCGTCACCGTCTTCGTCGCCGACCACGTCGCAGCGCTCGGCGGGCGGCGCGCAGAACGGGTGGTCGGCGCAGTCGGCGTCGTCGCAGTCGGCCGCGCCGTCGCGGTCTTCGTCGCCGATGACGTCGCAGATCTCGGGCCCGACCGGCTCGCAGGCGGGGTGGCCGTCGCAGTCCGGGTCGTCGCAGTCGGCGCGGCCGTCGCCGTCCTCGTCGCCCGGCTGGTCGCAGATCTCCGGGTCGGGGGCGCAGGCGGGGTGCCCGTCGCAATCGGGGTCGGCGCAGTCGCTGAGGCCGTCGCCGTCTTCGTCCCCCGGCTGGTTGCAGATCTCGGCGTCGGGCGGGCAGGCGGGGTGGCCCTCGCAGTCGGGATCGGCGCAGTCGGCGCGGCCGTCTCCGTCTTCGTCCCCCGGCGCGGCGCAGTCTTCGGCGAGGTCGCAGTTCGGCGCGTCGGCGCAGTCGGGGTCGGCGCAGTCGGGGCGGCCGTCGCCGTCTTCGTCCCCCGGCTGGTCGCAGATCTCTTCGCGGGCCTGGCAGTTGGGGTGGCCGACGCAGTCGTCGTCGAGGCAGTCGGGGCGGCCGTCGCCGTCTTCGTCGCCGACCTGATCGCAGATCTCTTCGGGGGCCTGGCAGTTGGGGTGATCGGCGCAGTCGTCGTCGAGGCAGTCGGGGCGGCCGTCGCCGTCTTCGTCGCCGGGCACGTCGCAGGCCTCGTCGGGCGGCGGGCCGCACATCGGGTGGCCGGCGCAGTCGGTGTCGAGGCAGTCGGGGCGGCCGTCGCCGTCTTCGTCGCCCTGCTGATCGCAGATCTCGGTGGGCAGGCAGGCGGCGAAGCCGGCGCAGTCGTCGTCGTCGCAGTCGGCGGCGCCGTCGCCGTCCTCGTCGCCCGGCTGGTCGCAGATCTCCAGATCGGGCGCCCGGCAGTCTTCGAAGTCGGCGCAGTCGAGGTCGTCGCAGTCGGCGCGGCCGTCGCCGTCCTCGTCGCCGGGCGTCGCGCAGTCTTCGGGGTCGCCCATGCACTCGGGGCTGCCGACGCAGTCGTCGTCGGCGCAGTCGGCGTCGCCGTCGCCGTCGTCGTCCACCCCGTCGTTGCAGCCGAGCTCCTGCTCGGGGCAGTCGGTCTCTTCGTCGCTGATGCCGTCGCAGTCGTCGTCGATGCCGTTGCACAGCTCGTCGGCCGGACGCCCCGGCAGGGCCCCGCAGACCACGCCGCGGCCGTTCTCGGCGCAGACGTTCTCCCCGACCGCCTGGCAGAAACCCCGACCCGCGGCGCATCGCTGCCCGATGCCGGCGAAGTCCTCGTCGGTCATGCCGTCGCAGTCGTCGTCCTGGCCGTTGCACAGCTCGGTGACGGTGTCGCAGGGGCCCCACTCGCCGCCGATGCAGACCTGCAGCCCGGTGCAGCCGACGTCGGCCTCGCACGCGCGGGTCTGGCCGCCGTTGCAGGTGCCCATCGGCCCGCGATCGGGGATCGGCGGGATGTCGAGCCCGCCGTCGCCGGGCAACCTGGAGGCATCCGGTGTCGGCTCACCGCCCTCGTCGACGGTGCCTTGCGCACACCCGGTCAACGCGATCGCCGCCCCGATCAGCACCCAAAGAGTCCTACCCATCTCGTCCTCGCCGCGCCGCAGAAACGGCACACGATCTCATGGGGCGGGGGTCTGGTACCAGCGGCGGAGCACCGCCTCGGCCAGCTTGCCCCGCGGGTCGTAGTCGTGCGCGTGGGACGTGCCGCGCTCGTCCTTCTCATAGTACTTCCACCAGTAGACCCCGCGGCACCAGTCGCCGGCGGTGCACACCCGCATCAGCGCGTCGTAGGCCTGGGCCTGCAGCGCGGTGTCGATCTGCTCGCTGCCGTCGGGCCACTTCCACGGCTTGCGCGTCGCGCCGACCACCGACGGGTAGCCGGCCTCGGTGAAGACGATCGGCTTGCCGTGCTGCTCCGCCAGCGCCTTCATCCAGGCGACGTAGGGCAGCCAGCCCAGGCGCAGATCGGCCCCGCCGGGCAGGGTCGCGTCGCCGACGTCGAAGTAGGCGTCGATGCCGATGACGTCCAGCTCGCCCCAGAAGCCCACGTGGCGCGCCTCGTGGTTGCCGTCGGCGGCGTAGGTCAACAGCCCCGGGTAGACCGCGCGCACCCGCCGGATGATGCGCCGCCAGGCGTCGGTGTGGCCCTTGGTGGCCTCGACGTACTCCAGCCCGATGGAGAACATCTCGGCCCCCGCCTCGGCCGCGAGGCGCGCCTCGCGCTCGATGAAGTCGCCATAGTTGGCGAACCACTGGTCCCAGGTGGCGGCGTCGGGCATGGCGATCGAGCCGCGCCAGCGATTCGAGCCGTCGTAGAACTGCCGGCTCCAGACGTGCGGCTTGACCAGGATCTTGAAGCCGCGCCGGCGGGCCTCGGCGACGAAGGCGCGCGGCCAGCGGGCGGCGGGCATCGGGCGGATGGCCGGGCCGTTCACCGCCGGTTGCTCGGCGAAGGTCAGGATCTCGATCCAGTTCACCCCCAGGTCGCGGAAGTGGTCCAGATCGGCCTTCCACTTCTCGGTGTGGGGGTAGGTGCCGTCCCACGAACTGTAGACCACGCCGCGCTGGAAGCCCGCTGCGGGCCATCTCTCGGGGGCGTGGGCCGAAGTAGCGGCGGCGGGCGCGGCGGCCGCAGCGGCCGGCTGGGGGGCGCTGGGGGCATCCGTGGCCGCTTCCACCGGTCCGCGCACGGTCAGCCGGGGCACGCGGGGCGAGGTGAACTCCAAGACGCCCACGGCGCCGCCTTTCAGGGCGCCGTGGGCCGCCGGCAACGGCATCGTCGGGAAGTCGACGGTGGCCCGCTCGCCGGGCATCAGCTGCAGGACCGCCAGCCCGGTGGCGGTGCGGCCGGTGCTCGAGGTGACGACGCGCAGGCGCTGCACGTCGATCTCGGCGGCGGGCAGCCGCTGGCCCTGCCGGGTGAAGCGCGCGTCGAACGGCTTCACCGGGCGGTCGATGGCGTCGAGGTTGTGCAGCTCGGCGCGCAGGGTGACGACCCGGGTGGCGGCGTCGAACGCGCCGGAGACCCACTTCACCTGCAATCCGGTCTCGGCGGCGGCGGGCGCGGCGAGCAGCGCGATCAGGGCGATGAGCGGCGCGGCGGCGAGGGGGCTTCGATGGCGCATGGGACCTCCGTCGGGGGCCCCAGGGTACCTGCCGCCGCCGCGGCTGTCAGGGCAGGCAGCCGGCGCAGGCGGGCCAGGGGTCGCCGTCGAGGTCGGCGGTGGCCCGCCCGGCGAAGGGCGAGCCCGAGATGTCGCCCACCGGCGGCTCGACCATCTCGCCCTCGAGCACGCCGCACACGGTGCCATCGCCGCGCACCGTGCCCAGCAGCCGGACCCGCAGCAGCAGCTCGCCGCCGAGCTGGTTGGCCGAGGGCGGCACGCGCAGCTCGACGATCGGCGTTTCGAACTCGCCCGCTTCGACCACGAACGGCGGGCTGCGGGTGACGACGCCGGTGGGCCGGCGGGCGGCGGTGGAGAGGGCCTCGAACGTCAGCGCGACCGCGCCGGCCTCGGCGATGCCGTGGGCCTCGAAGTGGATCGGGAAGCCCTCGAAGCCGCGGATCTCGACGCCGAGCAGCATGTCGGCGGCGGGCGCGGCCGGCTCGACGCAGCCGCCCGGATCGGGCCCGCGGTCCGGCGGCATGACGACCACCACGTCGCTGTCGACCGGCGGCGCGGCGTCGGGCGTGGCGTCGACGATGCGGATCGGCTCGGCGTCTTCGACCACGCCGAGGTCGAGCGGCGCGGGCGTCTCGAGGACCTCGGCGTCTTCGTCGGCGTCGACGGGGGAGGGGCGATCGACGCAGACCCCGTCGGCGCCGCACACCTCGTCCCGCAGGCAGTCTTCGGCACCGTCGCACGATGCGCGGCAGGCGTAGGCGGTGCCGTTGGCCACCGCGACGCACGAAAAACCCGCGGCGCAGGCGTCGTCGGCGTCGCGACAGTCACCGCCGCCGCCGCCGCCGGTCGCGACGCAGGCACCGAGCATGAGCAGACCGCCCAGAGCCCCGGCCCACGCGGCGCGCGTCCCGTTTCGTCGTGCTTTCATGGCGCACCTCCTCGGCGAATCGGCGGAGGCTTACTCCATCGTCGCGGCGGATGCCAGAGGGCTCGACGGCGCGCCGACCGGGCGCGCCCGACCGCCGCCGGAACGTCAGGGGCGTGGTCCCGCGACCGGCGCTGTGCAACAGCCCGGTGACCAAACAAAGCCGGATCCGAGAAGAACTTGAAAAATCCAGTCGGAGTGGCCTATTTGACTGGAAATCCCGTCAGGAACTCAGTTGCGCGTGACGTCGCGCCCGAAGCCTCGACCCGGTCGCCCGGAGGACCCCATGAAGCCCCACGCCCGCCTCGCCGAAATCTGCATGCTGGGCGGCGCCGCCGTCGCGTTGTCGGCCTGCGGTGGCGGGCAGGTCAAGCCCGACGTGCCGGGGGCGGTCTCGCTGGCCGATCCGGCCAAGGACGACAACGGGCCGGGCAACTACATCTACCCCACCGATCAGGTCTACAAGCCGGGCAGCTTCGACCTGCGCAGCTTCGAGGTGATCCCGAAGGGCGACACCGTCGAGTTCCGCGTCGGCGTCGGCAGCCGCATCGAAGACCCGTGGGGCAGCAAGGACTGGGGCGGCAATGGCTTCTCGCTGCAGATGGCCTTCATCCACATCGACACCACGCCCGGCGCGGGCGTGACCACGGCGATGCCCGGGGTCAACGTGCGCTTCGCCGACGATCAGGCGTGGGACAAGGTCGTCATCATCAGCCCGCAGGGCCCGACCCGGGTCAACAGCGAGGTCGAGGCCAAGGCCGCCGACGTCAAGGATCGGGTCATCGTGCCCAAGGTCACCCGCGCCTCGGGCAAGACGCTCATCGCGGTGGTCGACGCGGCCGACCTGGGCGGCGCGCCCAGCGACGCGTGGGGCTATCAGGTGCTGATGCAGTCCAACGAGGGCTTCCCGGCCAAGACCGATCTGCTGACCCGCAAGGTCAACGAGTTCGAGGGCCAGCACCGCTTCGGCGGCGGCAGCGACTACGACAACGACCCGCACGTCATCGACATGCTCGCCGGCAAGGCCGCTGGCGGCGACGACGAGAAGGCCGCGCAGCACACGGCCCTCGGCAAGTTCAACAAAGAGACCCAGGAGCCCACCGCCGCCGATCTGGCGGAGGTGCCGATGATCTACCCCGGCAAGGCCGCGCAGTGAGCGCGGGTGCACGGATCAATCGGGTGAGCTGAGAGCCACCATCGCCCCGCTGTCCACCCGGACGGATACGGGGCACTCGGAGGAGCCGCGGTGAGCGCACGCACTGCATCCATTCTGCTGGCCGGCGGCCTCGTCCTCGGCCTCGCGCCGTCGGCGCTGGCCGACACCGCCAACTTCGAGCTCAACGGCAAGATCTACACGAAGTTCCTCTACAAGAACGACGACAGCAGCGGCTGTCTGTCGCTCTCGAACCCGTTCTGGCCGGACAACATCGGCGGCAACAACGGGGCCTGCACCGAGTTCGAACTGACCATCCTCGGGCGGGCGAGCAAGTACGTCACCACCGGCGTGCGCCTCAAGAGCCGCTTCGGCGCCTTGTGGCAGGGCTGGTGGGAGAACGGCGACGTGCGCTGGGACTACCCCAACGACACGCTCTTCGTCGAGAATACCAGCGGCGAGGCCCTGGGCATGAACCACGCCCAGTACGTCAAGCTGCGCGGGGCGTTCATGCGGGTGGCGGCGCCGATCCCGACGGTGCGCTGGATCCACTTCGGGGCCAGCGACCTGGGCATGTTCAACGAGTGGACCGTCGGCAAGGTGCGCTATATCGACCGCGACAACGCCAACGGGGTGTTCGTCGAGGGCGAGGTGGGCGAGGGCGCGCTGCGCTATCACGGCGCGGCCATCGCGACCCCCAAGCTGTTCATCGGCCCGCGCTGGACGTCGGGCCTGCGCAACGCCGACCCGCTGGCCGACTTCTGGGCCGGCGACTGGACCTACGCGCTCAAGCTCGAGGCCGACCCGCACGACGACCTGGCGCTCAAGCTCATCGGCAGCTACGTGCACGACTGGGAGGCCGACGATAACGACCCCGACCTGACCGGGGCATCCGACGCCGACCGCGGCACCAACCGGTCGATCGAGCGCGAGGTGCGCTACCAGGGCGCCAACGCGACCCTCGACGCCCGCTTCGCGCCGAGCCGCCTCGACTGGCTCAACGTCACCGGCCTGTTCGCCTACAGCTACAACTTGGTCAACCCGGATTACGCCGCCAACTCGGTGCGCGAAGACCAGGGCTTCTCGCCGCTGCTGTTCTTGCAGGACGAGAACGGCGAGGCCGAGGCGGCTCAGGGCATGGCGGGCACGGTGCGGGTCGAGATGTTCGATCCCTTCGACGCGGGTGTCTCGTTCAAGCTCGAGTATTTCAACATCGGCACCGACTTCAACGCGATCTTCGGCGCCCGCCGCGAGGGCGACGTGCTCTTGACCGATGGCATCATCGGCAGCGGCTTCGTCAAGGGCGGGCAGCTGCCGACGCTGAACCTGGCCAACGAGTTCGTCGACTTCGACGAGGCCTGGTACGAGACCATCATCGGCTGGCACGGCGCGACGGCCATCGTCGAGCTGCAGCAGGGGCTCTTCGCCGCCGACCTCGAGGGCAGCTTCGTCACCTACAACACCAACATGCAGGGGCGGGACACCGACAACGAGTACCCCGACTTCCTCTACACCGACGGCTTCACCGACCCGCAGGCGTTCACCGCCGACCAGGACTACGGCAACATCTTCGACCGCGGATCGGACCCGCGCTCGGTGTTCAAGGAGTTCCAGGATCGGCAGACGATCATCGCGGTGCTCAACGCCGAGAGCGCCATCCCGGGGGCTGAAGACCTCAAGTTCGCCGTCAAGGGCAAGTGGGTGCACGACACCGACAGCCGCAAGGACGACAACCCCGACGACGACTACGTCGGCGACCTGTTCCTGGGCTACGGCATGCTCAGCTGGCAGGCGACCAACGAGTTCGCGACCGGCCTGGGCTACGAGTGGCAGCAGTGGGACGAGGCGAAGCGCAGCGGCTCGCAGGAGCAGGGCTTCTACGATTACGTCACCACCAAGCACACCGGCCGGCTCGTCGCGAGCTACACCTTCGGCGGTTTGACCTTCAATTACATGCTCGAATACTTTCACAAAGATCAGGAGCGGGACCGTCCCGGCTCGCCCGATCAGGCGTGGCGGGTATGGCGGGCCAAGGCTTCGGTGGAGACCGGCTGGTGAAGATCGTCGACACCTTTCGCAGGCCGCTGGCGGCCGCCGCCCTCGCCGCGAGCCTGTCGGGCTGCGGCCTCGAGGCCCTGCTCGTCGAGGCCGGCAGCGACGAGCACGTGATCCCGGTGACCACCGTGCGCGGCAGCGTGGCCAACCTGCCCGAGACCATCGTGCTGACCCGCCCCGACGGCGAAGAGGTCGAGCCGGTGGAGTTCGAGGCCACCGGCGGCAACTACGTGCTCGACCTGCCCGACGCCGAGTACGTCAACGCCCGGCTGACCGCCGCCGACGCCGACGGCACGCTGATGGTCCTGGTGCCGCGCATCGAGATGGACAGCGTGCTCGACGGGGTCGACATCGATACCCGCTCGACCGCCGCGGCGCTGATCGTCGACGCCGCGGCCGCGGCCGGCGGGGTCAACCTGCAGGTGGTCGATCCGTGCGTGCTCGGCGTGGCGCTCGACGGCATCGCCGCCGAGATCGACGACCAGGGGCCGGCGGCCGAGGTGCTCGCCGCGCTGGACGTCTCCGGGCCCACGGCCCCCGACGCGGCGCTCGCGGCGGCGGCGGCCGGCGTCTCGCTCGAAGGCGTCATCGATCCGGTGCTCATCCGCACGGTGCTCGAGGTGAACTTCAACGAGGGCCAGGTCGACGGCAACTGCGACGGCATCAGCCGCTTCCGCTGGGTGCGCGACGAGCCGGGCAAGCAGATGTACTTCGTCGGCGGGCTGCACGAGGACTCGCCGGTGCAGGATCTCGAATACAACGAGCCGATGGGCAGCGGCAGCGGGTCGTGGACTCCGAACCAGATCCCGATGTTCGACGACGGCACCAACGGCGACGAGGTCGCCGGCGACAACATCTGGACGCTGACCCTCGACCTGCCCCGCGGCGCGCGCATCGGCTACAAGTACACCTGGGGCCAGCAGGGCCAGCTGTGGACCGGCACCGAGGAGTGGCCCGGCAACCAGCGCATCCTCGAGATCGAGGACATCAACGGCGACAACTTCGTGCGCCGCCGGGACAACTTCGCCGACGAGGCCAGCAACAAGGACAAGGCCAACCTCAACCGGCAGGGCATGGGCGAGATCGACTGGGAGAGCGACGTCAACGACGACGGCATCGCCGACGCCCGCGAGCGCCCGCTCGACCTGGACAACGACTGCACGCTCGACGACTGGGTGACGCCGACGGCCATCGGGCCGGCGACGGTCGCCTGCGAATAGATCGCGGCCCGCTTGGGCCATCGGCGGCGCCGGTGCGCCGCCTCGACCGTGACTCAAAGGGGATGCGCGGTCGGCATATCGAGAAGAGGACGCCTCGCCCGGGGGGCTCGGTCGAGGCACAGAGGACAACCGCGACGCGATCTGGGGAGGGTCGCGGCGCATGATACGAGGTGAGAGATGACCAACAAGCTGATCACGCTCCTGCTGGCCACCGGCATGATGGCGGTGTTCCTGCCCGGCTGCGACGACGATACCGACGAGACCACCGCCGACATGGGCGCCGGTGGTGAAGGCGAGGGCGAAGGCGAGGGTGAAGGCGAGGGCGAGGGCGAAGGCGAAGGCGAGGGTGAAGGCGAGGGTGAAGGCGAGGGTGAGGGTGAAGGCGAGGGTGAAGGCGAGACGAGCTTCGCCCGCGCCGAGTTCATCCTCGACGACACCGCCAACGCCACCTACACCGCCGAGGACGGGCTGGCCTGGAAGGGCTCGTTCATGGTCGCCGACGGCGTCCTGAACTTCGCCCCCGACTGGTCGGGCCCCTACCCGCTGCTGTGGGACGACGGCCCCTGGGACGCCGGCGGCCACGAGCCGGCCGGCGCCACCGCCGGCGACAACATCTGGGGCGTGTCGATCGAGACCCCGTCGGCCATGGAGCAGGCCTTCGAGTTCGGCCTCATCCGCGGCTCGGTCGACGGCTCGGACGGCGACTGGATCTGGCCCGAGCCGATGAACGGCTCGTTCACCGTGCCCGCCGGCTCGACCGACAGCATCATGGCCGCCACGATCGTCATCGCGGCCTTCGGCGACATCGACCTGCGCATCACCCTCGACACCGGCGCGCTCGCCGATGAGTTCGCGATGTTCGACCCCGCCAACGGCGTGAACATCAAGAGCTCGGCCTGGGGCTGGACCGAGATCCCGATGGTCGACGACGGCACCATGGGTGACGCGACCGCCGACGACGGCGTCTTCAGCTTCCTGCTCAGCGCCCACGTCGGCGCCGGCACCGACTTCCCGCACACCGGCCTGCTCGCCAGCGGCGATCAGGCGCAGTTCGTACTCGTGCTCGGCGGCGTCGAGTACAAGGTCGGCGGCGTGCCGCCGACCACCGGCGTCGGCGCCGAGACCGGCGCGCCCGGCGACTGGACTGCGGCCGAGGTCCAAAACCAGGACGAGGGCGACCGCAACACCTACGTCCAGGCCCCGTGACCTGAACCCGTCCCCCGCGGGGGGCGCAGCGGAGGTCGGCGATACCCGCCGGCCTCCGTCCCCGATTCTCAGCGACGCCGCCGAGAGGCGCATGCTCGGCGGCGTCCCCCGAGGCCGAGAGGAGCTTGTGTGGCCCACCCCCGGAATGGCACCTGGCTGACCCGCCTGCGGGCGTCTGCGTCGGTGCTGTCCGCGGTATTGGTGGCTGCCTCCCCGGCCCCTGCCGCCGATCTGGGCGGCCCCATCGCCCTCGAAGACCCCGCCGACGACGACCGTGGCCCGGGAGACTACGTCTACCCCAGCGGCAGCCGGTTTCAGCGGGGGGCGTTCGACCTGCGGCGATTCGAAGTCATCGTGCGCGGCGACCACAGCGAGCTGCGCGTCACCGTCGGCCAGCCCGCCCGCAAGCCGATCGAGGCCCGCATCAGCGATGCCCGCGCGATCGAGCTGAAGAACGGCATTTACGTCCAGAACATCGACGTCTATATCGACATGACCCCCGGCATGGGTCAGGTCGAGGGCCTGCCCGGCCGCCGCGTCGGCTTCCACCCGACCCAGGGCTGGGAGATGGCGGTGGTCCTCACGCCGATGCCTTATGGCGTGCGCGCGGTCATGGGCGACTGGGGGCTGCCCGGCAGCCAGGTCTTCGTGCCGGCCGACGTCTACCACGAGGGGCCGACCTTCGTGGCCCGGGTGCCGCACGCGCGCCTCGGCGGGCCGCCGCAGGCCAGCTGGGGCTGGGCGGTCGCCGTCGGCGGCGCCACCTGGGAGAAGAGCTTCGCGGTGCTCGATCGGGTGACCGATCGCCACGCGCTCGACGCCTATACCCTGCCGGTGCACACCGTCGCTCAGGACGACGCCTTCGGCGGCGGGCTCATCGGCGGCAATCACCCGCAGGTGGTCGACATCCTGACCCCCGCGGGGCTCGATCAATACCGGCTGCTGGCGTCCCACGACCCGAAGACGCAGCGGCTGGCCACCGTGCCGATGGTCTACCCCGATCCCGCCGCCGCGACGGCCGCGGGTCACGCCGTGAAGCTGCCCGATCTCGCGCCCGACGCCGCGCCCGCCGAGGCCGCGCCGCCCACCGCCCGCATCCGCGATGTGCTCGAGACCACCGTCGTCATCGTCGATCCGCCCGAAGGCGTCGCGCCCTATCGCCTCGTCGAGGTGCTCGACGACGAGGGCGCACCCGTGGGCAAGCTGGTCATCAACGCCATCCGATCCGAATTCGTGACCGCGACCGTCGTAGAAGGGCTCGGCGCCATCCGCCCGGGAATGGCGGTCCGATTGCCCGCGGCTCGAAAGCCCGCAGACGCCCAGGAGTGAACCCCATGTCGAAGCGACTGTTGACCCTCTTCGCCGGCCTCGCGCTGCTCTGCGCGCCGGCCCTGGCCCTGGCCAAGACCACCATCACGGTGTGGCACGCCTACCGCGGCAAAGAAGAGGCGGCGCTCAAGAAGGTGGTCAAGGCCTATAACGACAAGGGCGGCGCGCTCGAGATCAAGCTGCTCGGCATCCCCTACGACGCCTTCGCCGACAAGATCACCGCGGCGATCCCGCGGGACAAAGGCCCCGACCTCTTCATCTTCGCCCACGACCGCATCGGCGACTGGGCCGCGCGCCAGGTCATCGAGCCGGTCGACTTCTGGCTCACCGACGACATCAAGAAGGCCTACCTCTCGCCGACCCTCGACGCGCTGAGCTACGACGACGCGGTCTACGGCCTGCCGATGGCCTTCAAGATGGTCGCGCTCTACTACAACCCCAAGCTGGTGCCCAAGGCGCCGACGACCACGGACGAGATGATCGCGGCGGCCAAGGCGGCGACCGACGCCGGCCAGAAGCAGTTCGGGCTGGTCTACGAGAACGCCAACTTCTACTACCAGCTCGCCTGGATGCAGGGCTTCGGCGGCAAGGTCTTCAGCAAGCGCGGCAAGCCCCGCCTGGGCAGCGACGAGGTGATCGCCTCGCTCGACTTCGCCCGCGCGCTGGCCAAGGACCACGGCATCATGCCCGAGGAGATCAGCGCGACGCTGGTCACCAGCCTCTTCAACCAGGGCAAGGCCGGCATGGTCATCAGCGGCCCGTGGTTCATGGGCGAGATCGCCAAGGGCGTCGACTACAAGGTGGCGACGCTGCCCACCATCAGCGCCAACGGCAAGAAGGCCCGCCCCGCGCTGACCGCCGAGGCGATCATCATGAGCGCCAAGTGCCCCCACAAGAAGGAGGCCTTCGAGGTCATGCAGTACCTCACCGGCACCGAGGCCGGGCTGGTCATGGCCACCGAAGGGCGCCAGCCGGTGGCCCGGGCCGACGTCTACGACGACCCCAAGGTGAAGGGCGACAGCGTGTTGGCGGTGTTCCGCAAGCAGCTCGCCGCGGCCACGCCGATGCCCAACAGCCCGGCGATGCTCATGGTCTGGTCGCCGATGACCACCGCCATGAACAAGGTCATCAACGGCAGCACCCCGCCGGCCGACGCCGCCAAGGAGGCGCAGGCCGAGATCAAGAAGCTGGTCAAGGGCGCCCGCCGCTGACCGTCCGCCCCGCTCAACCGCCCGCGACCCTGGAGCCCGCAGCCCGATGGCATCCGTCACCCTGACCGACGTCAGCAAGCGATTCGGCGACAACACCGTCGTCAAGAACGTCTTCCTCGAGATCGCCGACGGCGAGTTCGTCGTGCTCGTGGGCCCCAGCGGCTGCGGCAAGTCGACGACCCTGCGCATGATCGCCGGCCTCGAAGACATCACCAGCGGCCAGCTGAAGATCGGCGAGCGGGTGGTCAACGACCTCACCCCGCGCGATCGCGACGTCGCGATGGTCTTCCAGAGCTACGCGCTCTACCCGCACATGACCGTCTACGACAACATCAGCTTCGGTCTGCGGCTGCGCAAGATGCCCAAGCCCGAGATCGACCAGCGGGTGCGCGACGCCGCCGAGAAGCTGGGGCTGACCGAGCTGCTCGACCGCAAGCCCAAGGCGATGTCCGGCGGGCAGCGGCAGCGGGTGGCCATGGGCCGGGCCATCGTGCGTCAGCCGGCGGTCTTCCTCTTCGACGAGCCGCTGTCGAACCTCGACGCCAAGCTGCGGGTGCAGATGCGGGCCGAGATCGCGCGCATGCACCGCCGCGAGGGGGTCACGACGGTCTACGTGACCCACGACCAGATCGAGGCGATGACCCTCGCCGATCGCATCGTGGTCATGAACTTCGGCGTGGTGCAGCAGGTGGGCGCGCCGCTCGAGCTGTACCGCGAGCCGGCCAACGTATTCGTCGCCGGCTTCATCGGCAGCCCGTCGATGAACTTCTTCGACGTCGACCTCTCGACGACCGGCGGCACGCCCACGATCAGCGGCAAGGGCGTCGCCGCGGTCGAGGTGCCCCAGCGCTTCCGCCCGCACCTCGGCGACAAGACGCAGCTCGTGCTCGGCGTGCGCCCCGAGCACCTCGGCGAAGTCTCCGAGAGCCCGCACATCACCGCCCGGGTCGACATGCTCGAACCGCTCGGCTCCGAGGTGCACGCGCTCGGCGAGGTCGACGACCAGTCGATCGTCGCCAGCCTCGAGCCCGATACCCGGGTGCGCATCGGCGGCAACGTCGGGCTGCGCATGGACCTCGACGAGATCCACCTCTTCGACCGCGAGACGGGCGTCGCGCTCGGCCGGCAGACCCACCAGGGAGGCGCCGCGTGAAGGCGCTCGCGACCCTCCTCTGGCTGCCGGTCGCCGCGCTGCTGATCGCCGGCGGCTTTCTGGTGGTGGCCTGGTCGCAGGGATCGGCCGACGGTCAGACCTATCAGGCCCGGCGGGCGGCGACCATCGCCCGCGCGGTGGCCTGGGTCGACGTCCAGGAGGCCATGCGCATCGACGACGCCGGCAAGGGCCAGACCCAGCGCTTCGTCGAGGCGGTGGCGAAGACCGTGCCCGGGGTCGAAGAGGCGCTGATCGTCAAGGGCGTCAACTACAAGGCCCACAGCGATCCGGCCCGCGCCGGGCAGCGGCTCGACGTCGAGAGCCTCGAAGCCAAGGCGCTCTACGACGACGCCCGGCGGCTCAAGGCCAACGTCGACAAGAACGCCGACGAGCGCGCCAAGAACCCCGATCTGGCCTACGACCCGTACCCCGAGGTCGAGCTCAGGCCGGTCCCGGGCGGGCTGCAGGCCCTCGCGGTCGGCGAAGACGCCGGGAAATACATCGGCACCGCCCGCATCACCGCCAGCCCGGCGCCGTATCGCTTCGATCTGCCGTGGCTGATCGTCTTCCTGGCGCTGGGGCTGTCGGCCATCTGGCTCGGCATCGGCGGGCGCATCCCGGCGAAGCCGCGCATCGGCGTCGGCGTCGCGGCCCTCGTCGGGCTGGTGATCGCCGGCAGCGCCATCCTGCCCGGCTGGCGCAACGACCTGCGGCGGGCCCAGGCGGCGGGCGACGCGGCGACGCTGGCCGCGCTCGACGAGGCCGGCCTGCTCGCCGCGCAGGCGCCGGCCTGGGACGAAGAAGACTGGGAAGACCTCGAAGACGACGAGAAGGCCGAAGAGACGGCGCGCATCACGGCCAACGGGCTCATCCCGTACCTCGATCGCGGCCTGAACGGCGCCCTCGAAGGTCGGCTGGTCAAGGTGCAGGTCGCCAACGAAGGCGACGCCACCCGGCTCGAGCCGCCCACCGGCGCCCCGCCGGGCACGCTGCTCTTCAGCGCCGAAGGCCGCTCGGTCTACTTCTCGGGCGAGGCCTTCGACGCCGCTGTGGTCGAAGACGAGGCCGGGGTGCGCCTGTGGGGCATCGGCTTCGGCATCGTCGGGCTGTTGATCTTCCTGCTCGGCGAGCTGGGCCAGCTGCAGCGGGCCAGCCGCGCGGCCTACAAGCACCGCGGGGCCTACGGCTACCTCAGCCCGGCCATGATCGGCATGCTGATCCTCGTCTTCGTGCCCGTCGTCTACGGCGTCGTGCTCGGCTTCACCCAGCGGACCTACAACATCACCGAGTTCGCCGGGCTGGCCAACTACATCGAGATCCTGGCCGACACCGATGTCGGCGACCCGAACAACTTCTACTTCAAGCTCGGCGTCACGTTGATGTGGACCATCCTCAACGTCGGGCTGCACGTGGGCATCGGGCTCTTCCTCGCGCTGATGCTCAACGACCAGATGCTCAAGGCCCGCGGCATCTACCGGGTCATCCTCATCGTGCCCTGGGCCATCCCGAACTACATCACCGCCCTCATCTGGAAGGGCATGTTCAACAAGCAGTTCGGCGCGGTGAACGCCTTCATCGAGATGATGGGCGGCGAGTCATTGAGCTGGTTCCAGAGCTTCTGGCCGGCGTTCTCGACCAACCTCATCACCAATACCTGGCTCGGCTTCCCGTTCATGATGGTCGTCTGCCTCGGCGCTTTGCAGTCGATCCCCACCGACCTCTACGAGGCGGCCTGGGTCGACGGCGCCAACCGCTGGCAGCGCTTCCGCCAGATCACGCTGCCCCTGCTCATGCCGGCCCTGGTGCCGGCGGTCATCGTCGGCGCGGTGTGGACGTTCAATATGTTCAACATCATCTATCTGGTCAGCGGCGGCGCGCCCAACGGGGCCACCGACATCCTGATCACCGACGCCTATCGCTGGGCGTTCGAGCGCGATCGCTACGGCTACGCGGCGGCCTACTCGACGATCATCTTCTTGATATTGCTCGGGTTCACGCTGCTCACCAACCGCATCACCGGCGCGACGAAGGGGGCCTTCGAATGAGCGGACACACCGCCAGCACCCAGCAGTCGAGCGCCGGCGAGCGCATCCTCAAGCACCTCTTCCTCGTCGCGCTGTGCGTGATGGTGCTCTACCCGGTGGTCTGGGTCTTCAAGATGGCATTCACCCCGTCGCAGGGGTTCAACATGTCACTCAACCCCATCCCCGAGAACCCGAGCTGGGCCAACTTCGAGTACCTGCTCACCGAGCTGCCGTTCTTCACGTGGCTCTTCAACAGCGTCGTCATCAGCGCCGCGACCACCATCGTCGGCGTCTTCCTCGCCTGCACCAGCGCCTACGCGCTCAGCCGCTTCCGGTTCCCCGGGCGCACGACGGCGATGCTGTCTTTTCTGGTGACCCAGATGTTCCCCGGCGTGCTGATGATGATCCCGCTGTATCTCATCATGGACTGGCTGGGCCTGCTCGATCACATGCTGGGTCTCATCGTGGTCTACTCGACCACCGCGATCCCATTCTGCGTGTGGATGCTCAAGGGCTACTTCGACACCATCCCCGTCGACCTCGAAGAGGCGGCGATGATGGACGGCGCCTCGACGGCGACCATCTTCTGGAAGGTCATCCTGCCGCTCTCGCTGCCCGCCGTGGCGGTCACCGCGCTGTTCTCGTTCATGACCGCGTGGAACGAGTTCATCCTGGCGGCGGTGTTCATGAACCAGGAGACCAACTACACCCTGCCGGTGGGCCTGCAGCGGCTCGTCGGCCAGTTCTCCACCGACTGGGGCTACTTCGCCGCGGGGGCCATCCTGGTGAGCATCCCCGTGGTGGTGCTGTTCTTCGCTTTGCAGAAGAACCTCGTCGGCGGGCTGACCGCCGGTGGCGTCAAGGGTTGATACAGACTCTGCTCGCTCGCCATCATCGGGTCCGACAGCCCGAGGCCCCGACTCACTCCAGACCGCCGGTGATGCCATGAACCGATCGACGCTCCGCCACCTGCTCGCCCTCGCCGCCGCCCTCTGTCTGGGCCTCGTCGCCTGTGACGGCGGGGGAGGGGACGGCGACGGCGCCGGCGGCACGGGCGGCCAGATCGACGTCGACGGCGGCATGGGCGGCGAAGGCGGCGTCGCCGGAGAAGGCGGCGCGGGCGGTACGGGCGGAGACGGCGGCGCGGGCGGCGACGGCGGCGCGGGCGGTGACGGCGGCGCGGGCGGCGGCACCCCGCCCACCCCCGGGCGGCCGGTCACCGTCGACGTCTCGACGGTCTTCGCGGCCGGCGCGGCGGTGCGTAACGGCTACACCGGCGACGAGGGCACCGTCGGCGACGACGGCACGGTGACCTTCAACAACCCCGCCGGCGGGGTGGTGCTCATCGAGGCCGCCGCGCCCGCCGACGACGCCTGGGACTTCACCTGGGACAACGCCACGGTCTACTTCGCCATGACCGATCGCTTCGCCAATGGCGACCCGAGCAACGACGGCAGCTATGGCCGGCGGCGGGACGGCGGCGACGAGATCGGCACCTGGCACGGCGGCGACTGGCAGGGCCTCATCGATCGCATGGACTACCTCGACGCGCTCGGGGTCTCGGCGATCTGGATCAGCGCGCCCTACGAGCAGATCCACGGCTGGGTCGGCGGCGGGCAGGGCGACTTCAAGCACTACGCCTACCATGGCTACTGGGCCCTCGACTTCACCCGCCCCGACGCCAACTGGGGCACCGAAGACACCCTGCGGGCGATGATCGCCGCCGCCCACGAGCGCGGGATCCGGGTGGTCTTCGACGTGGTCATGAACCACCCGGGCTACGCCGCGCTCGACGATCTGGCCGAGTATCTGCCCGAGGTCCTGCTGCCCGGCTGGGAAGCCTGGCAGGACCGCGACGAGGCCGACAGCTGGCACGGCTGGAACGACTTCATCGACTACGACAGCGAAGAGTGGCTCAACTGGTGGGGCAACCGCTGGATCCGGGCCGGCTTCCCGCTGCACAACGGCGCCGGCATGGACGACCTGCGCATGTCGCTCGCCTTCCTGCCCGACTTCATCACCGAGGACTTCCGCGACGTGCCCGCCCTGCCCGAGCTGCTGGTGCGCAAGGGCGACAGCGACGCGGTCTTCGTCGAGGGCTGGAAGGTGCGCAACTACCTCGTCTCGTGGCTCTCGAACTGGGTGCGCGAATACGGGGTCGACGGCTTCCGCTGCGACACCGCCAAGCACGTCGAGAAGGACTCCTGGGCCGCGCTCAAGGACGCCTCGAGCGAAGCCCTGCGCGAGTGGCGGGCGGCCAACCCCGAGCGGGCCTTCGACGACGAGTTCTGGATGGTCGGCGAGGTCTTCCCCCACGGCGTCGTGCGCGACGACTACTTCGACAACGGCTTCGACTCGCTGATCAACTTCGACTTCCAGCGCGACGCCCGGCGGCTGGCGACCGACCTCGACGCCCTCGACGGCGTCTATCAGACCTACGCCGATGCCATCAACAGCGACGCCACCTTCAACGCGCTGACCTATATCTCATCCCATGACACATCGCTCTTCTATCACACCACCGATTACGACCGCGGGCTGCAGAATCGCGTCGGCACCGCGCTGCTGCTCACGCCCGGTGGGGTCCAGATCTTCTACGGCGACGAGAGCGGCCGCCGCGGCGGGCCCGAGTCGAGCGACGACGTGCAATATACCCGCTCCGGCATGAACTGGGACAGCCTCGACGAAGGCATCCTGAATCACTGGCAGACGCTGGGCACCTTCCGCCGGCGGCATCCGGCCATCGGCGCCGGCCAGCACGAGCGGCTGGCCGGCGACGCAGAGACCTATGTCTTCGCCCGCACCACCGACAGCGATCGGGTCGTGGTCGCGATCCCCCGCTGAGCTCACCCCGCGCGTCATCCGAGGAGGCCGCCATGAACCGGCGCTTCGTTCCCGTACTGCTCTTCGCCTGCGCGGCCGTCGTCGGCTGCGATGACACCGAGGCCGACGATCCCATGCCCACTGCAGATCAGGACGTCGTCGACGGCGCGCTGCCCGACGGCGACGCCCCCGACATGGCGCTCGGCGCCAGCAATACCGTGCACTACCATCGCCCCGACGGCGAATACGCCGGGTGGCGGCTGCGGCTCGGCGAGACCGAGATCGACGCCGCGACGGTGGATGACTTCGGCGCGGTGTATGTCATCGATGGCTTCACCGACGAGCAGACCGTGCGCTTCGTCAACGGCGACGTGACCCAGCCGGCGGATGGCATCCCGGTGACCGTCGGCGCGGCGGATCTGTGGTACTTCGCCGGCGGTGAGTTCGTCTACGACCGCCCGCCGCCGGCCATCCCCGGCGAGAACCAGGTGGTCGTGCACTACCTGCGCGACGACGGCGAGTACGAGCCCTGGGGCATCCATCACTGGGGCGACACCGCGTTCGAGACCCCGTGGATGGCGCCGGCGCGCCCCGGTGGCATCGACGATCGCTTCGGGGCGTGGTTCGTGGTCGACACCGTCGAGGCCGCCGAGCGGATCAACGTCATCGTGCACGCCGGCGATGAGAAAGATCCCGGCCCCGACATGGGCTGGGATCTGGCCGAGATGGGCGACATGGTCTTCCTGCTGACCGGCTCGGCCGAGATCACGCCGCATCCGCGGGTCATCCCGCCGCTCTCGATCAGCGGCGCGGCGGCCCACTGGATCGACGAGACCACCGTGGTCTGGGACGTGCCCGAGGCGGTGGCCACCGTCGAGCTGCGCGGCGACCCCGAGGGCATCATCGACAGCGTCGACGGCCAGATCACGGGCGGCGAAGCCATCCCGCTGACCGCCATCGACGCCTTGCCCGACGCGCTGGCCGAGCGCTGGCCGCATCTGGCGCGCTTCCGGGCCTTCGCGCTGCCCGACGACGCGCCGGCCGCTACGCTGCTGCGCGGCCAGTTGGTGGCGGTGGGCTACGACGCCGCCGGCACGCCGCTCGAGGCGACCAACGTGCAGACCGCGGGCGCCATCGACGCGCTGTATGCCTACGACGGCCCGCTGGGCTATGTGCACGAAGGCATCGAGTGCTACCTCTGGGCGCCGACCGCCCGCACGGTGCGCTTCGCGCGCTTCGACGCCGAGCTCAACCCCATCGGAGATCCTGTCGCGATGACCCGGGGCGAGCGCGGCGTCTGGCGCGTCGAGGGCGAGCCCGACTGGTACGGCACCTACGCCCAGTACGAGATCGAGGTCTACCACCCCGATACCAACCGGGTGGAGACCGTGCGCACCACCGACCCCTACGCGGTCAGCCTGTCCGCCGACAGCACGCACTTCCAGCTCATCGATCTGAACGACGCCGCGCTCATGCCCGACGGCTGGGCCGACCTGCAGAAGCCGGCGCTGGCCCACGCCACCGACGTGGCGATCTACGAGCTGCACGTGCGCGACTTCTCGGCCTTCGACGAGACCGTGCGCCCCGAGCACCGGGGCACGTTCATGGCCTTCGTCGGCGGCGGCGCCGTCGAGACCGAGGGCCGGCAGCACCTGCAGGCGCTGGCGGACGCTGGCCTGACCGTGCTGCATCTGTTGCCCAGCTTCGACATCGCCACCGTCAAGGAGCGCGCCGAAGACCGCCTCTCGCTGTGGGATCCCGTGCAGCGGCTGTGCGACCTGGGCACCGGCGCGCCCGACGACCTCTGCGCCGAGAGCGGCGAGATGACCATCGCCGAGCTGCTGGCGACCTTCGACCCGGCGAGCCCCGACGCCCAGGCGCTGCACGCGTACATCCGCCCGAACGATGCCTTCAACTGGGGCTATGATCCCTTCCATTACACCGTGCCCGAAGGCAGCTATGCCACCGAGCCCCATGGCACCGCGCGCATCCTCGAGTTCCGGCGCATGGTGCAGGCGCTGTCCGACATGGGCCTGCGCATCGCGCTCGACGTGGTCTACAACCACACCCACGCCAGCGGGCTGGGCGATCAGTCGGTGCTCGACAAGATCGTGCCCGGCTACTACCACCGGCGGAACCTCACCAGCGGCGCCGTCGAGAACTCGACCTGCTGCGCCAATACCGCCAGCGAGCACGTGATGATGGAGCGGCTGATGGTCGACTCGGTCGTCACCTGGGCCACCGCCTACAAGGTCGACGCCTTCCGCTTCGATCTCATGGGCCATCACATGAAGCGCAACATGCTCGCCGTGCGTGAAGCGCTCGATGGGTTGACGCTCGAAGAGCACGGGGTCGACGGCGCGGTGGTCTACCTCTACGGCGAAGGCTGGAACTTCGGCGAGGTCGCGACCAACGCCCGCGGGGTCAACGCCACCCAGGAGAACATGGGCGGCACCGGCATCGGCACCTTCAACGATCGCATCCGCGACGGGGTGCGCGGCGGCGGGCCGTTCGACAGCGTCGCCGACCTGCGGGTCAATCAGGGCTTCGCCAACGGGCTGGTGACCGATCCCAACGAGCCCGAAGCCATCGGTGGCATGCCGCGCGACGCCGAGGCAGACCTGGCCACCCTGCTCGAGACCACCGACCACGTGCGCGTCGGCATGGCGGGCAACCTGGGCGCCTTCCGCCTGATCACCGCCCGCGGTGGCGCCTCGACCGGGCGGCTGCTGGGCTACAACGGCGCGCCGACCGGCTACGCCGAAGACCCGCAGGACGTCGTCAACTACGTCAGCAAGCACGACAACCAGACGCTCTTCGACAACAACGCCTACAAGGCGCCGGCGGGCACGCCGATGGCCGAGCGGCTGCGCATGCAGATCGTGGCCCTGGCGACCGTGGCGCTGGGGCAGGGCATCCCGTTCTTCCACGCCGGCAGCGATCTCCTGCGCTCGAAGTCGATGGAGCGCGACAGCTATGACTCCGGCGACTGGTTCAACCGGCTCGACTGGTCGATGCAGACCAACAACTGGAACGTCGGCCTGCCCCGGGAAGACAAGGACGGCGCCAACTGGGATGTCATCCGGGCAGTCATCGCCGATGACTCCATCGATGCCTCCGCCGATGACATCTCGGCGACCGCGGCGATGTTCCGCGAGCTGCTGCAGATCCGCTTCAGCAGCCCGCTCTTCCGCCTGCGCACCGGCGCCGAGGCCCTGAGCCGGGTCGACTTCCACAATACGGGGCCCGATCAGATCCCGGGGCTCATCGCCATGAGCATCACCGACGGCGTCTGCGCCGGCGACGACCTCGACCCGGCGGTCGATGCCATCGTGGTCTTCATCAACGCCGGCCCCGAGAGCCGTGAGTTCACCGTCGAAGGGGTCGAAGGCTTCGTGCTGCACCCGGTCCAGGCCGAGAGCAGCGACGCCCGCACCCGCGAGGCGGCGTTCGACGGCGGCACCTTCACCGTGCCCGGGCGGACGGCGGCGGTCTTCTGGCAGCCGCAGGGCGACGCACAGGGCGAGGGGCTGCCCTGCAATACCCGGTAGCCGCGGCTCAGCCCGCCGACAGGATCCAGCGGGCGAAGCGCACGCCCTCGCCGCGCATCTCGCGGGCGTCGAGCACCGTGAAGCCCGCCGCCTCGGCCACCGCCACGAAGGCCGCCTGCTTGCTCTCGGCGTCCGGCACCCCGCCGTCCTTGACCACCACGAACCGCCCGCCCGGCTTCAGCACCCGGCGCACCTCGGCCAGACCGGCGGTCTGATCCGGCCAGTGGTCGAACGAGTCGAAGGCCAGCACGACATCCGCCGCGTCGTCCTCGACCGGCAGCTGCTCGGCGGGGCCGACGCGCAGCTCGATCCGGTCTGCGGCCGGGTGCCCGGCGAGCCGCTCGGCGGCGATCTGCACCATGCGCGGCACCGGATCGACCCCGATCAGCCGCACGACGCGCGTCCCGATGTGCCGCAGCGCGGCGGCCGTACCGCAGCCGATGTCGAGCACCCATCCGTCCGCCGGCAGCTCGATGTCGTCGAGCGCCAGGCGGTTGGTGGGGTATTCGCCATACTTCGCGGCGTACCACTCGGCGGTGTCTGCGTCCCAGGTGCTCACGCGTCCGCCTGTGCCCGCACCAGCGCGACCCGCTTGCGCAGGTTCTTGTCGCTGTCGATGCTCGTCGACTTGGCGTGCCCCATCTGCTCGCTGATGAAGGCCGTCAGATCGGCCGCGGCGGCCTTCAAGAGGTCGCTGTCGGCCGACGGCAGCGGCGCGAAGGGCACCGCCACGACCTCGCCCGCGTCGGGATCCCACTCCCACGAGCCCGCCAGCCGGTCGCCGTGCAGCAGCGCGCGGGTATGCAGGTACTGCGACTCGGCGATGGGCTTGACCCCGCGGCCCCACGAGTTGGCCGTGCGGCCGGCGTGGGCCGCGTCGGCGAACGCGCTCGGCGTGCGGTGCAGCGCGAGGTAGTTATCGGCGAAGTTGAGCAGCGCCACGCCGCTGCTTATCGGCGCCGCCTTGCTCAGCGCGTCGAGCGCGTCGGGGTGCACGAACGCCTCGTCGGCGTAGCCCTCGACCTTCACCGTCGCCAGCCCCGCCGCGGCGATGCCGGCCTTGCACTGCCCCTTGTTCAGCCCGCTCCACTTGGCGAACTCGTCGAGCGTCGCCGGGCCGGCCCAGCGGAAGAAGCGCTCGGCGAGCGGGCGGGCGATGGCTTTCAGATCATCGGGCTGGCTCGCCAGATCGGGCGCCACCGTCGGCCGCTGCCAGACGTAGTGCTCGCCGTCGAGGCGGTCGTTGACCGGCAGGCGCTCGACGCGGCCGGCGAACTCCAGCGTGCGCAGGCTCGGCGGCAGGGTCGACGAGATGCCCACCTTCTTGCCCACCTCGCCCAGCCGGCGCACCGTGCCCTCGGGCAGCGCCGTCTTGAGCTGGCTGGTGGTCAAGGGCCCCTGCTCGAGGGCTTCGAGCACCGCCTCGCCCACGGCGTCGAGCTCGGCCGCTTCGACGCCGACCTTCTCCATGTCGCGGGCGTTGCGCCGCCGCGAGAGCAGGTCGGCGGTGCGCAGGGCGAGGGCGTGGTCGGCGGCGGGCACCAGGTAGATGCAGCCGCGCACCGCCGGGCCGACCCGCACCGCGCCCTTGCCCACCGCGGCGTCGACGTCGATGCGCTGCAACCCGGCGATGCGGCTGCGCAGGGCGAGGTAGACGTCGACCCCGCCGATGGTGCGCAGCCAGCCGCTGCGGGCGATGGCCTCGGCCGGCGCGATGTCGACCCGCTGGTCGAGGCCCTGGGTGTGGAACCAATGGGCCCGCGCGCGGGCCAGATCGACGGGGATCCTGTCTGCGCTCATGGGGGCGCTCCTGGCTGGGGTGCGCCGGCAGGCTACTTCACCCGCGGCGGGCGCTCAATGCCGCGCGGGCTGCGCGACCGCGGGGGGCCGGGCGTATCCAACGGCCATGCAGAGCACCGCGCCCCCCGAGTTCGAGTTCCCCGCGTCGATCCGGGTCGCCCCGGTCGATCCGGGCTATATGAGGCACTACATCCCCGTGCCGCCGGCCATCGCCGAGGCGCTCGCGGCGGCCGGCGCCCGGCGGGTCAACGGGCGCATCGAAGAGGCCACCTTCAGCCGGGCGGTCCAGAAGGGGCACGACGGTCAGCCCTGCCTGCGCTTCGGCAACCGCTGGCTGGCCGACGCCGGCCTGTCGGCGGGGGATGATGTCTGGGTCGAGCTGGCGATGGACCCCGATCCCGACGCGGTTGAGGTGCCGCCCGAGCTGCACGCGGCGCTCGCCGATCGACCCGAGGCGCTGCCCCGCTGGAACGCCCTCAGCCCGGGGCGCCGCCGCAGCTGGGCCCATCACGTCGATCGGGCGAAGCGGGCGGCGACCCGCATCCGTCGGGCCGAGGCGGTGGTCGACGGTCTGCTCGATGAGGCGTGATCGGCGGCCGGTCAATCGTCCTGCGCCACCGACTTCTGCGCCTTCTGCCCCGCCAGCACCCTATCCCAGATGCCGTTGGGCAGCGCGCGGCCGATGCCCATCGCGGTGGCCAGCTGCCACGGGAAGGCGTAGTGGGCCTTCTTGAAGCGGATGGCGCGGTACATGTGGCGCGCGCCCGCTTCGAGCGGCAGCAGGAAGGGCATGTCGAACTCGTTGACCGCCGTCATCGGCGTCTCGACGAAGCCCGGCGCGATGTGGGTCACCGGGATGCCCTTCTGTCGCAGCTCGACCCGCAGCCCCTCGAGCAGCAGCCGCACCGCCGCCTTGCTCGCGCAGTAGGGCCCCGAACCGGGCAGCCCGCGATAGCCGGCGAGGCTGCCGACGCCGACGATGTGCCCCCGGCCGGCGCGCAGCATGCCCGGCAGCACCGCCTCGATGCAGTGGCTCATGCCCATCACGTTGACCTGGAAGATCCACTCGACCACCGACGAGTCGTACGTCTCCGGCGAGACCGGCTTGCCGACGCCGGCATTGGCGATCAGCGTCTCGACCGGGCCCCAGGTCTCTTCGACGGTCTTCACCGCGGCGTGCACCGCGTCGCGGTCGGTGACGTCGAGCGGCAGCGCCATCGCTTCGCCGCCGGCGGCCCGGATCTGGTCGACGACGCCGGCGAGCTTGTCCGCGCGGCGGGCGGCGAGGGCGAGCTTGTCGCCGTCGGCGGCGAGCAGCGGGGCGAGGGCGGCGCCGAGACCCGACGAGGCGCCGGTGAGCAGGACGATGGCCATGGGCAGGCTCCCTTTCGATCGGTGCGGGGACCCGTTTAGCCCGAGCGGGCCGCTCTACGCCATGCGGGTCATCGCCCATGCCGCGGGCCGCTACGATGCGTGACGAGAACGGGTCGAACGAAGGGAGGGCCGATGATCACCATCGAGCTGTCGCGGGCGCAGGCGGCGGGGCTGCTGGAGCTGGCCGATCGCGCGGCCGAGTCGGGCGCGCCGCCCGAGGGCATGGGCGGCAAGCGCTTCATCGCCGCGAATCGGGCGATCGACCGCTTGCGCGACGCGCTGGCGGGGCACGAGCCGGGCGAGCTGCACGTCGAGATCGACGCGGTGGCCGACGCGCTCGACGACCTGCACGATCCGGACATCATCGCCCGCCTGCGGGCGCGTTATCGCGACATGGGCGAGGCGGTGCGGCTGCTCTCGCGGGTCGAGCAGATGCGGCGGCGGGCGCTGCTGGAGAACCACGGACGCGCGGTGCGCCGGGCCGACATGGCGCTCAAGATGGCCCGGGAAGAGCACATCGGCTGGCGCACGGTCGCCGTGGAGTTCCTCGCCGCCTGCGAGGCCGGCATGCCCGAGCACTTCGGGCCGCTGAACCCCGACGTCTTCGACCTCTTCGAGCTGGACTACTTCGAGTTGGGCCTGCGCGGTCTGCCCCAGCGGCGGGGCTATTGACCGCGGGCGGCTCGGCGGTCCGTCTGTCGCTCAGGCCCCGGCGTCAGCGGCGAGATCGGCCCCCAGCTTCTCCAGGCGCAGGGCGGTGATCTTCGCCTGCTCGCCGGCGGCGATGCGCAGCTCGTTCTCCGGCGGGTTGTCGATGCGCGCCTGCAAGCGGGCCAGCATCTGCGCGGCGGTCAGGCCCGAGGCGCAGACGATGAAGATGTGCCCGAAGCGGCTCTCGTAGTCCCGATTGCCCGCGGCCAGCGCCTCGATGACGTCGTCCGCCGCGCCCTGCACGCCGGCCTGCTCACCCGCCGACCAGTCGGCCGTGGCCCCGAACTTCGCCCGCAAGGCCGCCGGATCGGCGCCGATGCGCGGGTGGTGGGTGAACGCCTCGCGCCAGTCGCCATCGCCCAGGTGCCACCAGACGTGCCGCGCGTGGCCGTGCAGGTGGGTCCGGCTGGCATAGGGCCGGCCGGCGAGCATGCCTTCGACCCAGCGGCGGGCGCCGCAGCAGCGGGCCAGGGCCGCCCGCGCCTCGGGCTCGGGCATCTCATTGAGCCCGCGTACCAAGGCATCGGACTCACCGGGCGTCACCTTCGCCGGCGTGCCATAGGCCCGCAGCCGGCTGATGCCGCCGTCGGAGAGAATCGTCGCCTTGAGGTGGGTCCACGGGCCGCGCCGCTCGATCGGGATGTCGTGCGCCCGGTCGGGCCCCAGCGGGTGGTCGGGCACGATCTCGGTCCAGTCGTCGCACAGGCTCAGCGCGTGCGGCGGCGCGTCGGGCCAGTGCAGCGCCTCGATCCGCACGCCGGTCGGGTAGTTGCCCTTGAAGTGGCGGGTATGCACGCAGATCTGTTCGATGTGCCCCGGCTGACCCAGGGCGAGCACGACCCAGTCCTGCTTGGGGATCGGGCTGCGCTTCGTCTCCCAGCCGTCGCCCATGTGCACCGCCTCGTCGGGGCGCAGCAGGTTGTCCATGCGCGAGAAGAACATGTCCGAGCAGGCCAGCGCCCGGCCGCCGTGGCGCGCGCCGACCAGATCGATGCGTTCTGTCGTCGCCGGCGACTTCGGCCGGCCGAAGACCCGCAGTCGGGCCACGCCGCCGGCGGGGTAGATGCTCAGCCGAACGTGGGTCGCGCCGGCGAAGGGCTTCAGCGCGAAGACGTTGTGCCCGCCGCGGCCCATCAGCACCTGGTCGAGCACCGGGGTCCAGGTGGCGTGGTCCCGCAGCCATTCGCCGGTGGCGTCCGCCGGGGCGACCGTCGCGTCGAGCGAGGCGTAGGGGGCGTGATTGCCCAGGAAGTGGCGGGTGTCGATGTCGACGCCGACCAGATCGCCGGGGCAGCCGAGGCGCACGATGGCCCAGTCATGGCCCGGATGGCGCCGGCGGCGCGGCTCCCAGCCGTCCATCCACTTGCCGCGGTCGGTATAGCGCGGCGCGTCCCAGACCGGCTCGTGGGGGTGCAGCAGGTTCCGATGCCCGGCGAAGAAGGCGTCCGACGAGATGAGCGCCTCGCCGCCCATGATCGAGCCGGCCAGATCGGGCAGGCCGGTGAAGACGGCGGTGGTGGTCGGGCTGGCGGGCGCGTCGCTCATGGGGGCTCCGATGTGTCTCGCGAGGCAAGACCAGTCATCCGCGATGGCTGGATCGATGGCTGATCTGATGGGTGTATGGCATCGACTTTCGAATATCAGCCGAGAAGCAGCCGCCCGGCGGGCTCGCCGAGCAGGGCGCCGTCGCGCACGACGGGTCGCCCGCGCAGCCAGACGTGCTGCACCACGCCGTTCAGCCGGCGGCCGGCGTAGGGTGTCGTCGGGTGGCGGTGGGCCAGCTTCGCGCCGATGACTTCGAACGCGGCGTCGGGATCCCACGCCACCAGATCGGCGCGCGCGCCCGCCGAGATGGCCCCGTGGTCGTGCCAGCCGAGCAGCGCGGCGGGCCCGGCGGTCATCCAGCGCGAGACCCGCGCGATGTCGAAGCCGCGCCGTCGGGCCTCGGTCGCCACGCTGGCCAGCCCCAGCTGCAGCGAGGCGATGCCGCCCCACGCCTGCATGAAGTCTCCCGTCTCGGGCAGCTTCAGCGACGGGATGCACGGGCTGTGATCGGTCACCACGAAGTCCAGCGTGCCGTCGGCGAGCGCGGCCCACAGGCGGTCGCGGTTGTGGCCCTCACGAATCGGCGGGGCGCACTTGAACTCGGTGGCCCCCGGCGGGATGTCTTCGGCGGTCAGGCAGAGGTAGTGGGGGCACGTCTCGGCGGTGATCGGCAGGCCCTCGGCCTTGGCCGCCTTCAAGAGCGGCAGCGCGCCGGCGCTCGACAGGTGCACGATGTGCACCCGGCAGCCGGTGCGGCGGCAGAGGTCGATCATCATCGCGACGGCCGCGTCCTCCCACTCGGGCGGGCGGCTGTGCAGGTAGGTCTGGTAGTCGCGCACATCACCGTGGGCCGCCGCGCGCAGCGGCAGCTCGAGCTCGGCGTGCACCAAGAGCGGCCGGCCGAGATCGCGCAGCACCGGCATCGCGCCGAGCAGGTGCTTCTCTTCGACCTGCGGGAAGTCGTCGATACCCGAGTGGCAGGTGAAGCACTTGAAGCCGCGGATACCCCGCTCGACCATCGGCTTGAGCTCGGCGGTATTGCCCGGCACCACGCCGCCCCACAGCGCGCAGTCGACCCGCAGCTTGCCGGCGGCGGCGGCGATCTTGGCTTCGAGGGCGGCGAGGCTGGTGGTCACCGGATCGCTGTTGAGCGGCATGTCGGCCAGGGTCGTCACCCCGCCGAGGGCCGCCGCGGAGGTAGCGGTGACGAAGCCCTCCCAGGCGGTGCGGCCGGGCTCGTTGATGTGCACGTGGGTATCGACCACGCCCGGCATGAGCCACGAAGCGCCCAGGTCGACGTCGTCGGCGGCGGGCCTGGCGGCGGGCTCGAAGCGGGCGATGCGCTCGCCCTCGACGACGACCCGGCCGGCGACGGGGCCGTCGCCCCGCAAGACGTGGCGGCTGTAGAGGCTCAGCGGCGGATCGGCGTGCATCGGCGCTCCTCGGTGAACGGCGGACTCTACCACGCCCGGCGGCCGAGGGATCGGGGGGATCAGGCGCCCGTGGGGATCACAGCTCGGCGCAGAAGCCGAAGCGCGCCTCGCCGCCGGGCGCGACCTCGGCGTTCCAGTCGTCGCCGGTGAAGGTCACCCGGCCGTTGTCGGCGGAGCGCTGGGCGTTCCAGATGTTGTTGATCGTGCCCTCGACCTCGATGGTCACCGACCAGACCACCGCCTCGGGGCCCGGGTTGCGCACGACGCCGTCGGCGCAATAGCCCTGCGCCCAGCGGGACTGCTCGACCAGTTCGAAGGCGATCTCGCCCACCGGACCCGGGTCGGGCTCCGGATCGGGCGGCGGGGCCTCGATGTCGGGCGGCTCGATGCCGCCCTCGGGCACCTCGTCGGGGCCGGGCAGCAGGTCGCCGCCGGGCACGTCCAGCTCGTCGTCGCCGCCGAGTCGGGCGGTGAAGCGGGGCAGGCGGGTGATGGCCGGCACCACCGCCGCCAGCGCGCCGTCGCCGGCGGCGATGTCGTGGGTCACCCGCTCGACGTAGCACTCGGTGGGCAGGTCGTCGGTGCCGCCGAAGCCGAAGCGCAGCCACTGCTCGGCGTAGCACGCCTCGATCTCGGGGCTGTCGGCCAGCAGCACAGCCAGCTCGTCGACCCCGTCGAAGGCGCCGTCGGTGGTCGCCGAGCCGATGATCTCGCCGCTGGCGTCGATGGCGTGCGCGCCGTCGTCGGGCCGCCAGCGGCCGATGCCGTCGAAGTGCTCGAACGCGAAGCCGATGGGGTCGATCAGGGCGTGGCAGCCCGCGCAGGCCGGGTCGTCGCTGTGCTGGGCGTAGCGCGCGCGGGTCGACAGCTCGGGGTCGACCGGCGGCGGCGAGATGTCGAGGTTGACCGGCGGCGGCGGCAGGTGCTGGCACAGCAGCCGCTCGCGCACCAGCAGCCCGCGGTGGATCGGCGACGAGGTCGTCGGCAGCGCGTGGGTGGTCAGCAGGGCGCCTTGGGTCAGCAGGCCGCCGTACGGCGAGTCGCCCAGCTGATGCCGCCGGAAGCCCTCGGGGTCAGCCGGCGCATCGCTCGGCGGCAGCCCGTAGTACGCGGCGAGGCCGTCGGTGAGGTGCTCGTCCTGCACCCGCAGCAGGTCGCCGATGGTATCGCCGTCGCGCCAGCGCTCGCCGAGAAAGCGCGCCGTCTGCCCGGCCATCGCCCGGCGGATGTCGGCCGTCAGCTCGGGGTAGATCGCCGGGTCGCGGGTGACGCTGTCGAGCCGGTCGAGCCCCAGCCAGCGCCAGGCGAAGTGCCGCAGGGTGCCCTCCGAGCGGGGGTCGGCCAGCATGCGCTCCAGCTCGCCGTCGACCACCGCCGGGTCGTAGAGCAGCCCGCGGGCCGCGAGGTCGAGCAGCGTCTCGTCGGGCGGCCCCTGCCAGACCAGATAGGCCAGCTGGGTGGCGATCTCGTAGGCGGTCAGCCGGAAGCCGTCGGGCCCGCGCTTGCCCAGCTCGGTGCGGTAGAGGAAGTGCGGTGATTGCAGGAAAGCCACCATCAGCCAGCGCACGCCGGCCTCGAAGCCGTCGTCGGCGGCCACGAGGTCGTAGATGCTCAGATAGCGGTCGATCTCGGTGGCGGTCAGCGGCCGGCGGAAGGCCCGCAGGCCGAAGTCGACGATGAAGCTGCGGGCGCAGTTGGCGCCGCCGGCGGCCGGATCGCACGGCACCAGGCCGGCGAGGTCGATGCCTTCGGCGAGCGACTCGGCCAGCAGCCGATACTGGTCGACGAGCAGATCGCCGGCCACCAGCGCGCCGGCGTGGTTGTCGAAGCCGTCGACCACCTCGTCGGCGCTCAGCGCGCCGTCGGCCGTGGCGCCGGCCTCTTCGCCGAGCAGCGCGGCGATCGTATTGCGGTACTCGACGTGGGACAGCCGCCGCAGCACCCGCGGGCCGGGGGTCGGCGCGGCGCAGTCCTGCCCGGCGAGCGGGCCCGGGCCGCCGTCGACGCACGGGTCGTCCTCGGCCGCGAGCCGCTCGGCGAACCACGCCAGCGCCATGGCCTCTTCGCTGTCGGGGCGCAGCAGGGCGCCGCCGCCGTGGCTGTCGGGGTGCTGCCCGGTGGGCTTGGCGACCAGCAGGCGCAGGCCGTTGCCGCCCGGCCCGTCGACCACCTCGACCGCCAGCGTCCGCAGCGCCTCGATATTGGCTTGCAGCCCGCCATCCGACAGCCGCGACTGGAGGTGCAGGCGCGACCCGTCGGCCGCGCCGCCTTCGATGTGGCAGCCGACGCAGGCGCTCGACATGAAGCCGGCCCAGATGTGCTCGGCGAAGTAGGCCTCGAGCGGGGCGCAGCCGTCCGCCGGCGCGCCCGGCGCGGCGTCGACTCCGCCCGCGTCCGCCGGCAGCCCGCCGTCGGGGGTGAGGCCGTTGTCGTCGCCGTCGTCTGCGCCGTCGACGCAGCCCGCCAGCGCCAGCGCCAGCGCCGCGAGCCCGCCGATCGTCTTGTATGTGCGGCTCATCAGCTCAACCCCGCCAGCGGTCCCGAGCCGGTGCTCGTATCGCCGAAAGTATCGATGTCGATGCCCAGCGCCCGGCAGATGGAGACCAGCAGGTGGCTGTGGCTCTCGCCGCCCTGGTGCAGGTAGCGGCCGGTCTCGAAGACCCCGCCGCCGGTGAGCACGAAGGGCACGTCGGTGCACACGTGGGCCCGGGGGTCGCCCATCTCCTTGGCCCAGAGCACGATGGTCGAGTCGAGCAGGCTGCCGCCTTCGGGATCGGGCGTCGCGTCGAGCATGTCGATCAGCGCGCCGAACTGCTCGGCGCACCAGCGCTCGGCGGCGACGAAGTCGGCGATCTTGGCCTCTTGATTGTCGCTGGCGTGCGAGAGCGTATGGTGCCCGTCGGTATTGCCGGCCCAGCGGAAGACGACCGGGCTGATGGTGTGGCTGAACTGCACCGACGCCACGCGGGTCAGCCCGCAGGCCAGCGCCGCGACCGCCAGCCGCATCTGGGTCTCGAGCAGCTGCGGCCCGTTGTCGTTCTCGCTGCGCGACAGCGGGTCGGGCTCGCCGGGCACCGCGCAGTCGAGCCCCTCGGAGAACAAGCTGCGCTCGACGCTGCGCAGCCCGGCGAGGTGGGCGTCGAGCTTGATCTGCTCCGGGCGGCCCACCCGGCCGCGCAGGTCGATGAGCTCGTCGCGGGCGAGGTCGATGACGCTCTGCCGCCGCAGGCGCCGGCGGGCGACGACCTCGTCGCCGCCGAGCAGGTCGGCGAACATGCGCTGATAGGCCCGGCGCGGGTCGGCGTCGGGGTGCACGAACTCGCCGGCCCGGCGGTAGCTCATCCGGGTCTGTTGCCCGGCGCCCCACAGATCGGTCAGCACCCCGAACTCGAGCGAGGCGAAGGGGTCGTCGCCGCCGATGCGCCCGGCCACGAACTGGTCGAGGCTGGCCCCGGCGGTGGGCGTGCCCGCGCCGCCGCGGTTGGTCAGCATGGCCGCCATGCCGCCCTCGTGGTTGGTGCCGGTCTCGATGTCCAGCCCGTCGATGAAGACGAGGTCGTCGCGGCGCCCGGCGAGCGGTTCGAGCACCGAGCCGGGGGTCAATACGAAGTCGCGCTCGCCGCCCGACGGCCGCCAGTGGCGGTGAATCGTGCCGTTCGGGCTGTGGAAGATCACCAGCCGGCGGGCCCGGTTCTGGGCCCGGGCCGGCCGCGGCGCGATCAGGTTCACGAAGGGCGCGGCGATCAGCCCCGCGCCCAGCGTCCGCATGAAGTGTCGTCGATGCACTGTGTGCCCCTGTACGTGCGGGTACCTGGGCTACGTGAACAGAGACAGACGTATCAAAGCAATAGTAATGTTAGAATACCTGTTCTCTGCTGCCTGCTGTCTGCTACCTCCGCCGCCGGATGCGGCGGGCGCAGCTCCTCGCGACGCCGCGCGCGATGCCGGCCAACGTCACCGGCACGACCGTCAGCAGGCCGTGGCCCCGCGCGTAGTCGGGGTTGGCCTCGATGTACGTCGCCGCCTGGGCGCTGATCCGGCGCGGCGCGGGGCAGTCACGGGTGATCCAGCCGATGTCGAAGACGCCGTCGCCGACCGCGCGCATGCCCAGGGAATCGGCCAGCGCGGCCATGAAGCGGCGGACTGCGGGGCCGGCCTCGGGCATGATCCAGCGCTGCGGCGCGGCCCGGGAGAGCGCGACGAACGACGACGGGTGCACCGGGCAGCAGACGAAGTACAGCGGCCGTCGACCGGCGCGCAGGCGCGCCCGGGCGAAGCAGGCGATGGCGAAGGGGCGGTAGTCCGCGAGGCGGCGCCACGCGGGCTCGAAGCCGGCTTCCATGCGCACGACGGCGATGGGCTGGCCCGCGTGGGCCACCTCGTAGACATGGAACGCCACATAGCCCCGGGCCACCCCGTCGGTATCGCGCTGCACGAGGATGCGGGTCCAGGCGGCCGGGCTCTCGACGACGTAGGCGGCGAAGCTGGCCCGGTCGACGCCGGCGAAGATGCGGCAGTGGCAGGCGTAGAGCTCGTCGAGCAGGCGCTCGCGGGCGGCGGCCGTCAGGCGGCTCGGGTCGATGACCTGCCGGCTGAGACAGGCGGCGGGCAGACGGGCGGCGTCGACGCGGGGGATGGCGCGCATGGGCTGTGCTCCTGGCATCGGGTCGGGGTGCGCAGGGGGGATGTGCAGCCGCCGTGCCAGGGGGAGGCGCCGCCGAGATGCCCGCAGAATGGCCCGGCGGGCGCTGCGCGGGCCGTATTCGAGCGCACGGCGGACTGTCTGCGGACCGTCCGCCGTGCGCTCGACGGCCGCGCCGATCTTGCACCGCTCGGAGGGTCGGCCTACGTTCCGGGCATGCAGCAGACATCCGACATGCCCCCGACCCGTATCGCCGACTACGCCGCGTTCATCCCCGAACCGCTGCGCGCCGCCCTCGCCGCGGCGGCCGAGCCGGTCGCGGCGGTGCCCGGCCTGTCGATCGCGCCCGGCCTGCGCGCGCGGTTCCCCGACGTCGAGACCGACGCGGCGCTGTCATTGGTGGTGGCGGTGCACCGGGCGGTGTGCGCCGAGCTGAACGCGGTGCTCGCCCGCCGACGCGCGGTGCGCGCCTTCATCGATCGCGAGACGCTGCCCCTCGTCGAGAAGAACCGCGGCCGCGCCATCGACGACCCGGACTACGCCACCGTCATCGGCCTGCGCGACGCCGACGGGCAGGTGGTCGTCGGGCCGAGCGGCGCGCCGGCGCCCGAGCGGCCCAAGGTCGAGGTGCCGCCCTGGCTCGAGGGCGAGCAGATCACGCTCTTCGGCCCGCCCGACAGCGCGCGCATGGCGATCAACGCGATGAACGCGCTGCACCGCATCCCGCCCGACGAGCCGCGGATCGTCGCGTCGCTGGTCGAGATGTCGAGCCAGGTGCCCCGCTGGGGGGCCGACGACGAAGACAGCCAGACGCCGCTGATGGAGCGGCTGCTCGACGCCTCGCGCAACCTGATCGGGTGCTACGCCGGCACGCTGAGCGTCGACACCGAGCGCAAAGCCTATCGCCTCGCCGACGAGGGGCGCGCGCTGCCCATCAAGCGCATCCCGGGGCTGTGGCTGCCCGACGGGCATCACCTGCTCGACGGCCACCCGCTGCCGCTGCACCTCTACGACTTCGTCAGCCACGTCTGGCACAACCGCAAGCGACCGCGGGCGATGGTCTTCTACGTGCCCAAGCTCGAGGACGCGCGCGAGGCGGCCTACGTGCGCCGGCTGATCGAGGTGACCAGCGCCGCCGTGCGCGCGAAGGACCCCGACTGCCCGCCGTGGACCGTCAAGGTGCTGTGTGTCTTCGAGAACCCGCGGGCGATCTTCCGCATCCGTGAGATCGCCGCCGCGCTCGGGCCGCACTTCGTCGGCGGCAGCCTGGGCTGGCACGACTTCCTGGCCGGCGCGGCGCGGCTCTTCCGCCACGATCCGGGCTATCGCATCCCGGTCAAGGCCGACCCCGACATCGTCGTCAACCACATCAAGGAGAGCCACCTCGTGCTGTCCGAGGCGATGCACGACATCGGCGGGCTGGCCATCGGCGGCATGTACGGGGTGCTCTTCGAAGACGGCGACCCCGCGTCGTACGCGGCGAGCATGGTCGGCTTCGTGCGCGACGTGATCACCCAGATGAAGCGCGGCCTCGACGGCTTCTGGGTGGCCCATCCCGACTTCGTGCGCCCGGGCATCGCGCTGGTCGAGGCCTGGCGCCGGGTCGAGCACGGCCGCCCCGACGACCTCGAGGCGCTGATCCGGGCGCTGGTGCCCGATCCGGCCGCCTGCGAGCCGCTGCTCGACTTCGTGCGCGGCCCCGACGTGCCCGGGCTCGAGCCCGACGACCCGGCTTATCCGCGGGCGCTGCTCGCCGCCGACATCGCGGTGTCGGACGTCATCGCCAATCACGACCCCGAAGAGGTGCGCTACAACGTCTTCCAGGCGCTGCAGTATCTGGCGTCGTGGCTCGACGGCGTCGGCTGCGTCGCCCTGCCCGCGGCCCTGCGCGACGCCGAGGGGCGGCGGGTCGCGGTGCGCATCATGGACGATCTGGCCACCACCGAGCGCTCCCGCTGGGAGCTGTGGGCCGAGCTGCACCACGGGCGGGTCTCGCGGGCGATGTTCGAGCGCATCCTGGCCGAAGAGATCACGTTCATTCAGGGCGGCGACGCCTCCGGAGACGGCACCCGCCGGGTGCACGTGAAGTGGGCTGGCCCCGTGGCCCGCTGGTACCCCATCGCGGTGCGCTTGCTGCGGCAGCTGGTGCTCGACCCCCAGCCGGTGGAGAGCGCGCCCGAGCTGCTGCTGCCGTTCACCTTCGACGTCGTGCGCGAGGCCGACGACCCGTGGGCGGCGGCCTGCGCGCTGTGCCCGGGCCACTTCTCGGTCGACCATGCGGGGGCCTGACATGGGGCGCGTGCTGGTGGCGTTGGCGGGGCTGATCGGCGGTCTCGTCGGCTGCGCGGGCGAGTCGGCGGATGGCGCAGACGCCCTCGCGCCCGACGTCGCCGTGGTCCTGGCGGACGCGGCGCCCACCGACGGCGGCTCAGACGCCGCGCCGGATGGCGGCGTCGACGGCATGGTGGTCGACGCGACGTCACCCGATCGGGCGATCGACGCCGCGCCGCCCGCCGACCGGGACGGCGATCGGGTGCCCGACGCCGAAGACGCCTTCCCCGATGACCCCGGTGAGTGGTCCGACGGCGACGGCGACGGCGTCGGCGACAATACCGACCCCTTCCCCAACGACCCGACGGAGTGGGCCGACCGCGACGTGGACGGCATCGGCGACAATGAAGACGTCGACGACGACGCCGACGGCATCCCCGACGACGAAGAGCGGGTCTACGGCGACGACTGCGCGCTGTCGGACCCCTGGCTGGCCGATACGGACGGCGACGGCATCGAAGACGGGGCCGATCCTTATCCCCGCGACCCGTTTCCCGAGTTCATGGTGCGCCGCAACGAGGCCAATACCATCGATCTCTTCCTCAGCGAGCGGGACGGCACCTTCCGCCCGGCGGTGCCCGTGGGGCGGGTGGTCGAGGTCGACGGCGCGCCGGCGACCTACGGCAGCTTCTCGGTGGGCGACTTCGACGGCGACGGCATCATGGACTTCCTCGCCCAGTCATCCCCCGACGCCATGGGCCAGCGGCTGACGTGGCTCTTCGTGCGCGACGACAAAGAAGACGAGTTCATCCAGCGGCTGCTCGGGCCCACCGACGCGCTGCTCAACGGGGTCGTCGCCGACCTCGACGGCGACTTCGACTTCGACATCGCCCGCTTCGAGATCCGCCGCGACGGCAACGTGGCCGGCGGCGCGCTGCGGGTCTACCTCAACAACGGCCTGCGCTTCGCCGACTGCCCGGTGGGCGCCGCCGAGGCCGACGGCTGCTTCTTCACCGCGCTGCCGCCGCAGGACGTCACCCCGACCGTCGGCGGGCAGTGGATCGCCCGCGGCGCGTTTCAGGCGGTCGACCTCGACCCGGAGAACGGCGGGCACGTCGACCTCACGCTGACGACCTACGCCTCGGGGGGCAACGCCGCCACCCGGGTCTTCACCCTGTTCGGACGCGGCGACGGCACCTTCGAGGCGCCCGCGCTGCAGTTCGTGCACAACGAAGCCCGTCAGCACGCGCCGGCCAATACGGTGATATTCGCCGACTTCGACGGCGACGGCGTGGGCGACGTCTGCCTCGGCTTCGACGACGACGGCCGCGCCGGCGAAGGCTGGACCTGGTTCGGGGTGGGGGACGGCACGTTCTTCCCCAACCCGATCAGCGCCGTCGACCTCAACCCGGCCGACGCCCGGGAGCAGGCCGGCGGCGAGACCTTGGGCCGCACCTCGAGCGGGCGCACCTTCGACTTCGACTTCGACGGCAACATGGATCTGATCGTCGGCTACAACCACGCCTCCTACGGCGCGCCCGGGCAGACCCGGCTTTACCGTGGCACGGGCAACGGCACCTTCGGCCCCGAGTTCATCGTGATCGGCCTGGAGAGCACCGCCGCCCACGCGTTCGCCATTCCCCAGCGGCGCTGCTCGCAGTTCGCGGTGCGGCGGTAGGCGCGTCGCCCGCGCTCAGCCGCCGAGCGCGGTAAAGCGGCGGCGCAGCGTCTGGGCGTCCGTATCCAGCCCGGCCTCGCCCTCGCCGTCACCCTCTCCCGCGCTGTCACCCTCGCCCGCGCTGCCACCCTCGCCCGCGCCGCGCGGCGCCAGTCGGTTCACCAGCTCGGCCAGCGGGCGCAGGAAGGCGTCGCGCTCCACGTCGACGTGGGCCCCCGGGCCGATGACATCCAGCAGATCGAGCGCCGTCGTGCGCGCCTCGGCTACGCGGCCGTCTTCGGCCAGCAAGACCGCCAGACACAGCAGCGCCCTGGCCAGCGGCCCCTGCCAGCGGGCGGGCTCCTGCTCGGCCAGCCGGCCGTGAAGCTCGACCGACTCGGCCAGGGTCGGCAGGGCCGACGGCGGATCGACCACCATCTGAACCGCGCCCAGCATCGACAGATCGAGCGCGATCGCGGTGGCGTCGCCGGCGGGGGAGGGGGCCTCGCGGCGGTAGCGGATGGCGTCGACCAGGGTCGGCACCGCGCGGGTCATGCCGGCAGCGGCCTGCGCGTGGCCCAGGCGCGACAGGCTCTCGGCCAGCCCCGCGGTCAGCTCCGCCCCGCCGCCTTCGGCGAAGTGCAGGCCGCGCCAGCCCGCGGCGGCCGTGGCCAGCGCGTCGAGGGCGTCGCGGGGCGCGGCCCGGCCCTGACTCGTCGCGGCCACCAGCCGGGCGGCGGCGGCGTCCAGCAGGCGTGGGTGGGGCGAAGCCATCCGATTCAGCTTGGGCGCGGGCGAAGGGCTGATCAAGGCGATCGCTCAGGTGAGGTCGAAGTCGACGCCGCCGCCGACGACGCCGTTGACCCGGATCTCGATGCGGTGCACGCCCGGGTAGTGGGTGCGGGTGCTCACCGCGCGGAAGTCGTGATGCCGGGTCACGCTGCGCTGCTCGCCCGCGGCCAGCGTCATGTCGCCCACCGAGTAGGCCTTGACCCCGCGCTTGCCGCTCTTGAGCACCCGGTGCAGCAGATAGTCGACCCGCAGCGCGGTCGGCTCGGCCTCGTGACTGTGCAGTTCGAAGTGAAAGGGCAGCTTCTCCCCCCGGGCCACCGCCGCGTCGGCGCCGAGACCGACGACGGAGACATTGGCCGGCGGCCGTCCGATGAGCGTGAGCGCCCGGGTATCGGCGGCCTTGAGCAGCGTGCGCAGACCGTGGCGGATGACCCACGCGCGGTCGGCGAGCGGCTCGCCGTCGCCCCGCCAGCGCCGGGCGAGCGCCAGCGCCGCGTCGGGGTTGTCTTTGCAGACGTCGTTGAGGTGATTGGCCACCGATCGCCGCACGTAGAGCTGCGGGTCGTCCACCAGCCGGTCGATCAGCGCCAGCCCGCGCTGCGGATCGGCCACGGATGGTGTCAGCCGGATGCCCCACGGCAGGCGCGGACGGGTGCCCTCGCTGGCCAGCCGTCGGCGGTGGACGTCGCTGTGCCCGGCCCAGCCCTCGACGGCCGCCCAGGCCGCGTCTGGATGGCGCAGCAGGAAGGGGCGGATGGCGAACTCCGCCGACATGCGCCCCGTCATCTCGCCCAGCGCGGGCAGCGCGCGCGCGGGGTCGTCGATGCCGTGGCGTGCGACATAGCGCAGCATCGGCCACGCGGCGAACCCGCGCAGGCCGCTGTCATCGGCTTCGGCGTCGGGCGCGTCGGGATCCGCCGGCGCGCCGAGGGTGGCCAGCAGAATCTGCACGGCCTCGGCGAATGGCGGCAGGTGCGCGGCGAGCGCGTCGGCGACGTGCACCACCCGGGCCTTGAGCTCGAGCGCGTCGAGGCCGCCCAGCGCCGCTTGCTCGAACGCATCGCGGGAGAAGGCGCCGCCCGCCGCCCGGGCGGTCGCGTCGGCGATGCGGGAGATGGCCGCGGGGCCGAGTCGATTCTTGAAGGGCTCCATGCACGGCAGCATGCCGGCATACTGAACGGGTGTAAAGTGCCGAGTGCGGGTCTCCAGCGCCCTCTTCGGGCTGGAGCCGCGCGCCGTGGGCGGCCACGGATCACCTCTTGCACACCATTCGGGCGTCCATCACCACCGGTCGCCCGCGCGGCGGCCCATCAACCGCTCGGAGGAACCCATGAACTTCGCCATCTACACCGTCGGCCTGCTGCTGCTCACCGGCGCGGTCTCCTTCGGCCTCAGCCAGGCCGGGCTCTCGCTGATGTGGGTCGGCGTCGTGGCCCTGGCCATGCTCGGCGCCGGCATCATGGTCGCCGTCGGCAAGACCGATCCCGGTCAGCAGGAGTCGGAGCAGGCGTCCTGACGGGTCATTTCGCGCCGCTCGACCCGGCCGGCCGGGGCGCAGTCACCCGCCATGTGCCGCTGAACACCGGGATGTCATCCCGGGCGCAGGTGTGCGCCCGCCGCGAGGGCACGGGCGCGGGCGGCGGATCGGGCGCCGCGACCCACTCGGCGATCAAGCCGGCGACGTGCTCGAAGTAGGGGCCCACATCCGTCGCCACGTGCAGGATGCCCTCGGGGGCCAGCGCGCGGGCGACGTCGGCCACGAACGCCGCGGTCAGCAGCTGCCGCTCGGCCCGCCGCCCGGCGTGCCACCACGGGGTGGGGAACAAGATGTCCACCCGGCTCAGCCGACCGGGTGGCACCACCCGCCGGAAGACCGTGCGCGCGTCGGCCCGCCACGCCAGCAGGTTCGTCAGGCCGCGGGTCTGCGCCGCCTGCGCCAGCCCCTCGACCCGCCGCCGCCGCACCTCCAGCCCCACCCAGCGTACCGTGGGATCATCGGCCGCCAATGACAGCAGCCGCCGCCCGTGGTCGAAGCCCACCTCCACCGCGACCGGACCCGGCGCGGCCGCGAACCCCATGAACCGCTCGACCTCGGCCCGATAGCGCGGCTGCTCGAAGAGCCGGCTGCCGCCCAGCGCGCCGGGCACGTCGTCGGGCGCAGACGGATCATCCGCCCGCTCGGCGGCGCTCCACCGGGCGACGCGGGGATCGGGGTGCTCGGTATCATGGCTCACGGGGCGAGCTTCGGCGAGCCGGCCCGCCGACGCAAGCCGCGATCCGGCCTGCGGCCCGCAGCCACACGCCTCGGCGCCGGATCTGCCCGCGCACCTTGCGCCCGGCGTGACCGGCGATCCAAGCTGCCGACGAACCGCCCGTCGGGAGCCGCCATGCTGAAGCGATTGACCAGCCCCACCGTGGCCGAGCGCCTCGAACGGATCGACGTGCCGTTCAACCGCTACGGCCTCGACCCGCTGGGCATCTCCCGGCGCCACCTGGGGCCCTTCCTCTCGATGCTCGAGGTCTTCTACCGGCGCTACTTCCGGGTGCAGACCGTCGGCCTCGAGCACGTGCCGCCCAGCGGCCGGGCGATGGTCGTCGGCAACCACTCCGGCGGCCTGCCCGTCGACGGCGGCATGGTCATGGCCTCGCTGTTTCTCGACATGGAGCCGCCGCGGCTGGTGCACGGCATGGTCGAGAAGTTCGCCAACAACCTGCCGTTCCTCAGCGAGTGGTTCAGCCGCGTGGGCCAGCTCACCGGCCTGCCCGAGCACGCCGTGCGCATGCTCGAGCGCGAGCGGGTGCTGATGGTCTTCCCCGAGGGCGCCCGCGGCACCGGCAAGATGTACAAAGACCGCTACTCGCTGGTGCGCTTCGGCACGGGCTTCCTGCGCATCGCCCTGCAGACCGGCACCCCCGTCGTGCCCTTCGCCTTCATCGGTGGCGGCGAGGCGCTGCCGGTCGTCTACCACGCCAACGGGCTCGCGAAGCTCTTCCGGGCGCCGTACTTCCCGGTCACCCCCTACGGTCTGCCGGTACCTCTACCCGTGCCGTGCCGCATCCACTACGGCGCGCCGATGCGATTCGAAGGCGACGGCACCGAACCCGACGACGTGATCGACGGCTACGTGCAGCAGGTGCGGGCGCGCATCGCCGCGCTCACCGAAGAAGGCTGCGCCGCCTGGGAAGCCGCCGGCGGCGTCTGGGGAGGCGAGCGATGAAGGTGCTCATCACCGGGATCAGCGGCAGCATGGCCCGCGGCGTCGCCCGCCACCTGCTCGACGGCGGCCACGAGGTGCTCGGCATCGACCGCCGCCCGTGGCCCGACGCGCCCAAGGCCATCGAGGTCTTCCGGGTCGACGTGCGCAAGCGCCCCGCCGAAGACGTCTTCCGCACCCACCGCCCCGACGCGGTGATCCACCTCGCGACGGTGACCTACTTCACCGCCCGCCGCGACGAACGCACCCGCATCAACCTCGGCGGCACCCAGAGCGTCTGGCATCACTGCGCGCGCTACGGGGTGAAGCAGGCGCTCTTCATCGGCCGGCACACCGTCTACGGCGCCGCCCCCGACGCGCCGCTGTATCGCACCGAAGACGAGCCGCTGCTCGCCGGCACGACCTTCCCCAACCTCGCCGACCTCGTCGCCGCCGACCTGTGGGCCGGCAACGCGCTGTGGCGCTACCCCGACGTGCGCACCGCCGTGCTGCGCATGGTCTACACCCTCGGCCCATCGCGCCGCGGCACGCTCGCCAGCTACCTCGGCGGCGACCGGGTGCCGACGGTGCTGGGCTACGACCCGCTGTTTCAGTTCATGCACGAGCAGGACGCCGTGCGGGCCATCGTCGCCGCGCTCGAGACCCGGGCCCACGGCATGTTCAACGTCGCCGGACCGCAGCCGGTGCCCTTGTCGTTCCTCTGTCGAGCCACCGGCCGCAACGCCGTGCCGCTGCCCGGCCCGCTCTTCCCGCGCATGCTGGGCCGCTTCGGCTTCCCGCGCATGCCCGGGGCCTCGATCAACCACGTGAAGTACCCGATCGTGGTCGACGACGCCGCCTTCCGCGAAGCGACCGGCTTCGCGCCCGAATACGACGAAGGCGAGACGATGGAGGCCTTCCGCTGGGCCTGAGCCCCGCGGTCACATCGTCGGCAGCAGCGCCTCGAACTCGCGCTGAGGCAAGGTGGTCGACCAGATCAGCCGCGCGCCGCGCATCTCCAGGGTCGACGCCCGGATGACCCCCGCCAGCAGCGGCCCGAAGTCGGCCACGCCGCTGCCGCGCAGCCCCTCTTCCAGCCCGTTGATCAACGTCAGCTTCATCATCGGCCACGCCGCCACCAGCATCTGCGGCGGCATGTCCTGCTCGAGCAGCGCCGCCGGCGCCGAGACGCGCAGCCCCACCGAGCGACCCATGTCCAGATCCACCGCGATGGGATCGGGCCCGCGGATGCGCGCCGTCAGCACCCGATCCGCCGGCGGCGGTGTCGGGCGGGCCTTCGCCGCGTCCTCGATGCGCCGCAGCTGCGTCGCCAGCCGCGCCAGCGCCTGCGCCGGATCGGCCATGCCATCCCCGCCGGCCCGCTCGGCGATGAAGCCGCCGGGCCACGAGTAGGCCCACATGCTCCAGGCGACCGGCGGCGTACCATCGACGCCGCGGGCGGTGACCAGCCGCGTCTCGGGGCCGAGCACCAGCGTCTCGACCCGCTGCGGATCGCTCTCCATCACCCGCCGCACCCGCGCCAGCTGCGCCGGCGTCAGCCGGCTGAACGCGGCGACGAACATGCGCCCCTCGAAGACCGCGTCGTCCTCCTCGGCCGCGTCGCCCGGGCTGCCGTCGAGCCACTCGATCAGCTCGATCAACGTCGCCCCGTCGAAGGCGAACAGCAGCTCGCCGCGCGCCACGTCGAGTGCGTCGACGGTCAGGGCGTCGGACCAGAAGTACAGCCGCTCGAACGCCTCGAGCGCCGGGACGCCGCTCTCGTCTTCGAACCGGCGCATCGAGCCGCCCAGCTCGGCCGACAGCACCGGCAGATAGCGCCCCAGGCCCGAGCGCACGAGGCTGCCCGGCCGCACGTCGATGCGCTGCGGCGCGTCGCCGGGCACCAGGTTGCCCATCCGATCGGCGTCGAGGGTGGTTTCGAAGCCGACGATGCGCGCCCGATCGGCCGCGTCGAGGCCCGGCGCCCGCTCGAGCACCGCCGGCCCGCCGCCGCAGCCGACGATGAGCGCAGCGAGCCAGACGAGGTGCAGCGTCAGGTGTGGTGGACGGCGCATGGGGTGACTGTAGCAGGGCCCGGGTGATCGATCCTCGGCGGTGTCGGGTCGTCGAGGTGGGCCGGGCTCGGCGGCGACGGGGCGCGCCCGGGCGACGTCGACGCGATCGCCACCGATATCCGGGCCGAGGCGGAGTCGATCCGCCGCTGACGTGGTTCGAGGGCTGCTGAGATCACATGTCGAGTCAATATGTTGGGCAAAGACTGTTAGAATCGATAGAAACTTGAATCCAGAATCGC
>JAUHXC010000058.1 GCA_030427205.1 bacterium
GCCTGGACCCGGGAGCCCTTCATGCCGACGCAGGCGCCGACCGGATCGACGTCGGGGTCGCGGCTGGAGACGGCGATCTTGGCCCGGCTGCCCGGCTCGCGGGCGGCGGTCTCGATGCGCACGATGCCCTCGTAGATCTCGGGCACCTCCATCTCGAAGAGCTTGATGAGCAGCCCCGGCGAGGTGCGCGACAGCACGATCTGCGGCCCGCGGGTATTGCGCTGCACGTCGAGCACGTAGGCCTGGACCCGGTCGCCGGCGCGGTAGCTCTCGCGGCTGACCTGCTCGCGCACCGGCAGGATGGCCTCAGCGCGACCGAGGTCGACGATGAGGTTGCCCCGCTCGAACCGCCGCACGATGCCGGTGATCAGCTCGCCCTTGCGGTCGATGTACTCGCTGTAGACGTTGTCCCGCTCCGCCTCGCGAATGCGCTGGGTGATGACCTGCTTGGCGGTCTGGGCCGCGATGCGCCCGAAGGCCCGCCGCTGGCCCCGCAGCTGCAGGATGTCGCCGTAGCGCTCGTCCTGCTCGCGGGCCTTCTGCTTGTCCCGGTCGAGGTAGAAGATCTGGAACAGCAGCTCATCGCCGAGCTCGGCGTCGAGCCCGTGCTCGATGGCTTCCTCGAGGGTCAGCTCGTTGTAGGGGTCGGTGATCTCGTCGGCGACCCGGATGATCTGGAAGAGCTCGACCACCCCATCGGTGGTGTTGAAGTGGGCCTCGATCTCCCGCTCGGCGCCGAAGACCTTCTTGGCCGCCTGCAGGATCGCCTGTTCGAGGGTCTCCTGAAGGGCCTCGCCACCGATGCCCTTGTCCTTGGCGACCTGTTCGATGACGTGGTTGAGGTTGAGTTCCATGTCACATGCCTCGAAAAGAAACCGGCCGTCGCGGTCTACCGTCGTTTACCGACGGTCACCTCGTAACGCAGCCGCGCGCGGTGAATGGCCGACAACGGCAGCCGATGAGCGTCGTCGGCGCACCGGACTTCGACGTGGCCGTCGTCGACGCCGAGGATCTCGCCGGTGAACTTGCGCCGCCCCCCCATGGGGGTCGACAGCTGAATCTGGGCTTCGCGACCCACATGGTCGGCGAAGTGCTGCCCGCACATCAGCGGGCGGTCGAGACCGGGGGACGAGACCCGCAACTCGTAGCGGTCGGGCAGCGGGTCTTCGACGTCGAGCGCCGCCGAGATCTCCGGGCTCACCCGGGCGCAGTGGTCGATGGTCACCCCGTCGGGGTGGTCGATGAAGACCCACAGGATGTTGCGCGCGCCTTCCCGAGCGAGCTCGACGCCGACGAGCTCGAGGTCGAAGCCGTCGAGGATCGGCACCACCGCCGCACGCACCCGACTGGGTACGGGCTGAAGCGCGCTGCCGATGTACTCGGGGGTCTGCACGGGCTCGTTCCTCGCGATTCGTTCGACGCGTGGCGCCGCGGAACAGCGGACCGAATAAAAAAGGGCTCCTTCGAGCCCTCGACCGCGTGTTCCGGTGAAGTCGGCGGCTTCTACCACACCGAAAAGCCGACACGCAAGCATTACGGGCGCATGCGCAGCGTCGCCGCGCCGTCGCTCACCGCGTTCGGCCGTCGTCGACGGCGCGCACCGCGGCGGGCGTTCGCCGTTCGCCGTTCGCCGGGCTCAGCGCTGGCCGATGTCGTAGATCCGCAGGTTGTCGAACCGCACCGGCGCCTCCCAGTTGTTGAAGGCGAAGTGCCGGCCACGGACGGGGTTCTGGTCGTCGTAGGTGAGGAAGAGCGCGCCGTCGAGGTACCAGCGCAGCTCACCGTCGGTGCGCTCGATGGTCCAGCGGTAGGCGACGTCGGGCTCGACGCAGAAGGCGCGGCCCTTGCGGGCGCTGCAGCGGCGGTCCTCCTTGCGGTCCTCGCCGTGCTCGTCCTGGCGGGCGATGGTATTGATGCTGTTGTTCCAGCCGCCGAAGATCACGATGTAGCCGCTCTGATGGGTGCGCCCGTCGCCGAAGATCTCGGCCTTGACGTCGCCGTCGTCCGACAGGGCGGTGGCGTCGAACTCGACGCGCACCTTCTCGGGCAGCGGCGTCTGCAGCCACAGCGCCGCGTTGTGGATGTCGCGGGCTTCGAGCTGACCGTCGACGATCTTCCAGGTGCCCGCCTTCCAGCCCAGATCGGGCTCGGACTGCTTCCACTCGTCGCCGAGCGGGCCGTCGAAGTCGGCGCTGTAGACCAGCTCGCCGCCGGTGGTCGGGGCGCCCGGGCGGCCGTCCACGGCGACCGCGGTGGCGATCACGAGCACGAAGGCCGCGACCCCGATCAGCGGGGCGTAGCGGCGCAGGGCGACGGGGATGGCAAGCGGCGCGCTCATCGCGGGAGGCTCTCGGGCAGGTTCGAGGTCGGCGGCGGCGGCGATGTCTGAGGCGTCGACGGGCTCATTCGTCGGCGGTGCCGTCGCCGACGCGCAGGGCGGGCTGGTCGAGCCGGGTCTTCATCACCGAGTCGGCCGACTCGATCTGGGCGTCGTCCACCTCGAACTCGTCGGGCACCGTGGTGCGCGACGCGGCGTCATCGGCGGTCTCGACCCCGTCGTCGTCGCCCTCTTCGGCGCGGATCAGCGGGTCGGTGCCCGGGTGGTCGGCGTCGTCGAAGAGGAAGTCGGGCAGCAGCTCGTCGGTCACCATCACCGGCAACGCGGCGACCGCCTGCAGGCCCGGGTCGACGTTGGGCAGCTCGGCGACGACCCCCGGCTTCTGGTTCTGCCGCAGGATGTCGATCGTCTCGTGGCTGTTGAGCAGCTCGCTGTTGGTCATGCGCAGCCGGGTATTGAGCACCTGGATGAAGCTCCACATGAGCTTGACCGACAGCTTCGGGTCGGCCCGCATCAGCTCGTAGAACTGGCTGCGCTCGATGGCGAGGGCCTTGATCGGCTCCAGCGAGCGGGCGGTCGCCGAGCGGGGCGCCTTGTCGACCATCGCCATCTCGCCGAAGTGGCCGCCGGGGCCGAGGTCGGCGAGGTGGATGTCCTTCTTGGTGATGCGCACCCGGCCCTCGAGGATGACGTAGAACGTCTCCCCGCGGGTCTCCTCCTCGAAGATGAGCTCGTCGCCCTTGAACTTGCGCGGCTCGGTGAGGTTCATCACCTTCACCAGATCGCGATAGCCGAGGTACTTGAACAGCGGCAGCACGCGCAGGGTGTCGAGCTTCTGCTTGACCTCGGTGACCCGCTTCTTCTGGGCGTCGTCCTCCCGCGCCACCTGGGCCCGGACCACCACCGCGGTGATGTTGTCCTTGCCGCCCGACTCGTTGGCGAGGCGGATGAACTGCTCGGGGATCTCCTTGACGTTGTCCGCCGTCAGATAGCTGCGGGTGACGTCGTCGTCGAGGTAGCACGACAGGCCGTCGGAGCAGAGCAGGTAGTTGTCGCCGGGCAGCACGTCGAAGTCGAAGGTATCGACCTCGACCGACTCGTAGACCCCCACCGCCCGGGTCACCGCGTTCTTGTACGGGCTGTCGAAGGCGTCGCCCGGCTTGAGGCGACCGCGCTTGATCAGCTCGTTGATCAGCGAGTGGTCTTCGGTGAGCTGGTGTACCTGCCCCGCCCGCACCAGGTAGATGCGGCTGTCGCCCACATGGCCGATGAAGCCGCGCTTGTTGGCGACGAGCATCATGCTGAGGGTCGTGCCCATGCCCCGCTTGTCGGGGTTCTCCTGAGCGAGGTGGAAGATGCGGGCGCAGGCCTGCTCGATGGACGAGGCGATGAGCCGGATGAGCGCCTGCCGGCCGGCGGGCGTCTCTTCCTTGACGTAGTTCTCGACGACGTCGCGGTGCTCGGCGATGACCCGGCGCACTTCACGCACCGCCATCGACGACGCGACCTCACCGGCGGCGTGCCCGCCCATGCCGTCGGCGACCACGAAGAGGTTCAACTTCTTGTCGACCAGGAAGTTGTCTTCGTTGTGATCGCGGGTACGGCCGACGTCCGTCGCCGCCCAGAAGCGGATCTCCATGCCGGCTTCTTTCCCCGTCTCGACGTGATCGATTGCGCACGCCTGCGGCGCGCGGTCTGGACGGGTTTAACACCGAGCCGGTGAAGGATCCAGAAGCTTGCCGTTCGACGGCGCAGGACGACCCCCGCCGGCGGTTGACGTCACCCCGGACCCGCGGTAGAGCAGAGCCGATGCACCGCTGCCTTCCCCTGCCCCGCCGGGCGTTGCCGCCGGCGGCGCCGTGACCCGGGTCCTCGTCGTCGGCGGCGGGCCGTATCAGCTCGACCTCATCCACACCGCGCGCCGCATGGGCCTCGAGACGGTCGTCGTCGACGCCAACCCCGAGGCCCCGGGCCTCGCGCTGGCCGACGTGCCCCGGGTCTGCGACATCGTCGACGGCGACGCGGTGGTGGCCGTCGCCCGCCGCGAGGGCATCGACGCGGTGGTCTCGGGCGCCTCGGACGCCGCGCTCGTGGGCCTGTCGGCGGTGGTCGACGCGCTGGGGCTGCCCGGGCCGTCGTCGGCGGTCATCGCCGGCATGCACGACAAGCTCGCCGCCGCGCGCACCGTGCAGGCCGCCGGGCTGGCCTGCCCCGAGACGGTGCTCTTCTCCGAGGCCCACGTCTCGTCCGCGGTCGACGCGGTGGGCGGCTATCCGCTGGTGGTCAAGCCGGCCACCGCCGCCGGCGGACGGGGCGTGAGCCTGCTGCGCGACGCCGCCGGCCTCGCCGACGCGGTGGCCAAGGCGCGGCGCCACTGCCCGCAGGTGCTGCTGCAGCGCTGGGTCGGCGGGCGGTCGCTGGGGGTCGAGGCGTTCTTCCAGGGCGGCGCGCCGGTCGCCCACTTCGTGATGAGCGATCAATACGCCCGGCCGTTCGTCTCGCCGGTGGGGCACGCGCTGCCGGCAGACGTCGCGCCGCCGCTCGCTGCGAAGATCGCCGCCGCGATCGCCGGCTGGGCCCGGGCGCTGGGGCTCAGCGACGGCGCGGCCAACTTCGACCTGCGCATCGAGGGCGGCGTGCCGACCCTCATCGAGGTCAACCCGCGGCTGGGCGGCAACTCGATCACCCGCCTGATCCGCGCCGGGGTCGGGGCCGATCCCAGCGCGGCCGCGCTGGCCTGCGCGCTGGGCCGTTCACCCGGGCCGCATCTGGCGCAGACCCGCGCCCGGGCGGTGGCCTCGCGCATGTTCGTCGGCCGCGGCCGCGGGCCGGTGCGCATCGTCGGCGACCCCATCGCCCGCTGGTCGAGCCAGGCGATCGAGCTGCAGCTCGACGTCGCGCCGGGCGCGGTGCCGGCCCTGCGGGTCGACGCGTTCGCGCTGCTCGGCCGTTGCCTGGTCGAGGGGCCCGACGCCGACGCCGCGGCCGCGCTGGCCGCGCGCATCGCCGAAGACGTACAGGCCGCCGTACGCTGCGACGCGCCCGACCTGGAGGATGCCCGGTGACCGATGGCTCCGAGTTCGACCCGGCGCGCATCGGCGCCTTCTACGACGCCGATACCCGCGACAAGGGCCGCGACGCCGGCGCCCGGCTGGGCACGGTGACCGCGTCCGCCGCCGTCGCCCGCCACCGCGACCGGCTCGAGCGGGCCCACGTCGACCGCGTCGTGCCGCGCCGCGGCGGCATGCGGGTGCTCGATCTGGGCGGCGGCTCGGGGCGCATGGTCTTCGCCCTCGGCGAGCGGGTGGCCGAGGCGGTGGTGGTCGACGTCAGCGCCGAGTTGCTCGCCGCCGCCGAGAGCCGGGCGCGCGACATCGGGCTGCCGCTGACGACGCTGTGCCAGTCGGCGACCGGGGCGCTGCCCGCCGAGCTGGTCGGCGACGGCTTCGACCTGGTGCTGATCTTCGGGGTCGCCGGACACCTCGACGCGGCCGGCGTCGACGCGCTGGTCGACCGGGCCGCCGACGCGCTGGCGCCGGGCGGGCTGGTCGTGATGCGCTGCGCGGTGACCACCGACGGCGAGCAGCGCCTCGACGTGCGCACCGACGCCGACGGCCGCGAGATCTACCGCTACGCGATGCGCCCGCGCGGGGTCTACGCCCGGCGCTTCGCCCGTCGCCTGCGGCTGACCTATCGCAAGCCGGTCTGCGCCCACTTCTTCCCCTGGTTTCTCGGCGGCACCGAGGGCGCGGTGCAGGCGGCTGAGCGCGGCGGCGGCTGGCTCGATCGGCTGGGGCCGCTGCTGGCGAAGGTCGATCCGGCGCTGCAGGCGGCGGAGGATGCGTTGCGCGACGACGCCCGCCTCGCCCGGCTGCTGGCGCCGGTGCCGGTGACCCAGGATCTGATGCTCTTCGCCGCCGCCGAGGCGCCGGCCGCGCGCGCCGCGGGGCCCGACGACGATACGCCGCCCGACCTGAGCGTCGTGGTGATCGCCTTCAACGAAGAGGACTGCCTCGAGCCGGTCATCGACGAGCTGCGCGACGCGCTCGACGGCGCGGGCGGGCTGCGCTGGGAGCTGGTCTGCGTCGACGACGGCAGCACCGACGCCACGCCGGCCATCCTCGACCGCCTCGCCGGCCTCGACCCGCGCATCCGGGCGGTGCATCAGCCCAACAGAGGCATCGGCGGCGCGCTGCGCACCGGCTTCGATCGCGCCCGCGGCGGCCACGTCACCTGGGTGCCGGCCGACGGCCAGATCGCGCCGGAGACCGTGCTCGAGCTCTACCGTCGGCGGGACGAGGCGCCGATGCTGACCACGGTCTACCGCACCCGCGACGACCACTGGATGCGCATGGTCATCTCGAACACGCTCAATACGATGATCCGGGTGCGCACCGGCGAGGTGGCCAAGAGCGGCGGCAACTATCTCTTCTCGCGGGCGGCGTGGCAGGCGCACGGGCCGCGGGACGACGACTCGATGATGATCTCCACCGCCTTCCGCCACAACCTGCGCGAGGCCGGCACGCCGCCGGTCGAGGTCGAGATCGACTGCCGGGCGCGCATCGGCGGGCGCTCGAAGGTGCTCAACCCGCGCACCATCCTGCGCACGGCGGCTCAGCTCTTGCGCATGGGCGGCTGAGAGACCGTCACTGCGGCCCGGCCGCGCGCAGGCGCAGCTCGGCGAGCACCGCGTCCCCCGGCGCGAGGGCCTCGGCCCGCTCGATCATCCACAGCGACAGCGACGGCGGCGCGCCAATGCCCACGAGGTGGCTGGCGTGCTGGGCGTAGGTGAAGGCCGCCTGCCGTCGCGCATCCCGGTCGGAGAAGCGGTCCAGGGGCCACAGGGCCCGCGTCAGCGCCTCGTTCGTGGGCCAGTCCATATCGACGGCGAGGGTCAGGCCGACCGGCCGCAGGCGGGCCTCCAGGGGCCCCAGGCGCTGCATCTCGACCCCCGGCTCGAAGCGCACGTGCGGCCCGTCGAAGCCGTCGGGAAAGCCGGGCAGGCGCGCGGCGACGGCGGGGTGCTCGTCGGCCAGCCGCGCCCGCTGCCACGCGGTATCGACCCGCCCGCGGAAGATCGGCGCCACGTCGGGGCGGGCGCCGTACAGGGCGCGCAGGGCCCACGTCTGAAAGGCCGTGGCGTAGTCGCTCGAGACGAAGACCCCGTCGGGCGGCACCTCGGCGAGGCGGGCGACGGCGACGGTCTCGGCGGAGCGGCTGCCCACGCGGGCGCCGGGATCGAACCCGGTCAGGGTCAGCAACAGCGCGGCGGGCACCGCGAGGCCGAGCCAGCGGCGCAGCCCGTCGGGCAGCGCGCCGACGGCGACGACGACCAGCGCGGCGGCCGCCAGCGCGGCGCCGGCCAGATAGCCGCCCAGGTCGGGGTTGCCCAGATCGAGCGGATAGATCACCCGCGAAGCCACCGGCACGGCGAGCGCGGCGAGCGCGGCGACGGCCATCGGGCTGCGGGCGCGCACCAGCGGCGCGACCCCGGCGAGCACGGCGCCCAGCAGGAGCAAGGCGGCGATGGGGCCCACCTGCTCGATGGCGAAGCCGGCGAGGATCGCGATGTTGTCGACGACCGAGGTGTCCACCGGCGGCGCCAACTCGCGGGACCAGTCGCGGGCGCTGATGATGCCCCACAGCTCACCGGCGCTCTCGGGGCGGCCCCAGCCGACGACGCCGCCGGCCGTCGCCCGCAGCTTCAGATAGACATAGCCCGAGAGCCCCAGGGCGCCCATCGGCAGCGCCGCGACGATGGGCCGCAGCGCCGAGCGCCCGGCGCGCACGGTGCGCGGCAGGCCCACCGCCATCGCCCACAGCGCGATGGGCAGCATGAACAGGCCGATGAGGCTGTGGTTGGCGCCGGCCAGACCAAAGGCGAGCGCCAGGGCCGGCAGCGCCCGGCCATCGCCCCGGGCGACCGCCAGCGACAGGCCGGCGCAGGCGACCGTGAGCAGCAGTTGCAGGCCGTAGACCTCGGCCCGCACCGCCTGCAGCCAGACGATGGGCAGGCTGCCGGCGAGCAGCATCGCCGCGGCGGCCAGCCAGCGGGGGGCGTCGGGCGCCATGCGGCGGGCGACCCGATAGCCGAGCGCGAGCGCGGCGGCGACGACGATGGCGCTGAGCAGGTTGGCCCGAAACGCGAGGTCGCCCACCGGCACGAGCAGCTGGGCCGCCTTGGTCAGCAGGGCGTGCAGCGGGTGGCCCGGCGGGTGGCTCAGGCTCAGGCGCCAGCCGACCGCGGCGAACTCGGCGGTGTCGTGCCAGTGCAGGCCCGGCAGGGCGCTCCAGGCGTAGAACGCGCCGGCGCCCAGGCCCACCCGGGCGGCGATCTTGCGGTCGTCGGCAGCCGCCAGGCGGCCGGCGGTCTTCTGGAGGGCGTCGCGCACGATCCGAGGGTACTGCACCGGCGAGCAATGGACTATCCTCCGCCCATGGACATCCGAGAGAAGATGCGGCGGGACTGGGATCGACGGGCCCGCGTCGACCCGCGCTACTGGGTGGCGGCGACCCAGGAGGCCGACGAGGCGAGCTATGTCGACAGCGCCGAGCGGGATACCGCCGCGCTGCTGGCGGGCCTGGGCGATCGGGTGCCGCCGACCGGGCGGGTGCTCGATCTGGGCTGCGGCATCGGGCGCATGGCCGCGCCGCTGGCGGCGCACTTCGCCCGTGTGGTGGGGGTCGACGTCAGCCCGGCGATGATCGAGCAGGCCCAGGCGCTGCACGGGGCGCTCGCGAACCTGCGCTTCGAGGCCAACTCGGGGGCCGATCTGGGGGCGTTCGCCGACGACAGCTTCGAGCTGGTCTTCTCGTATTCGGTGCTGCCCCACCTGCCGCCAGAGGTCGTCGAGGCGTACTTCCGCGAGGTGAACCGGGTGCTCGTCGACGACGGCTGGCTGCGCTACCAGTTCTGGATCGGCCCCGAGCGGCGCATGGCCGACAACGACACCCTCAACATCCGGGTCTACGACCCCGAGCGCTTCCAGGCGCTCAACCGCGAGGCGGGCTTCACCGTCGTCGACATCGAAGAGATCGACTATTTCGACCCGGTGCTCGAGCTCAAGCCGGTGTGGGTGACCGCCCGGCGCACGGGCACGCCGACGGACGGCGCGGCGGCCGACTTCTCGGGACGCCCGGCGACGGTCTCGGAGGAGGAGCGCAGCCTGGAGTACGGGCTGCTCTTGTATCTGGCGGTCAAGCACGGCGAGCGCGGTGAGCGCGCCGAGGCCGAGCGGGTGCTCGAGGAGGCCACCGCCTGCGATCCGACGCGCCCCGAGGCGTGGATCACCTGGGCGATGCATCGGCTGGAGCAGGATGATATGCGCGGGGCGCGGCTGATGCTGGAGAGCCTGACCGAGAAGGTGCCGACGCTGGGCAGCGGCTGGCTCTATCGGGCGCAGGTGGCCGCCGCCGACGAAGACTTCGCCGACGCCCGGGCGGCGCTGGCGCAGGCCGAGGCGCTGGACATCGACGACGCGGAGTTGCTCGGGCAGGCGGCCGAGCTGCGGGCGCTGCTCGCCGACGCCCCCGCGGCGCCGGGCAGCGCGTCGGAGACCGGGGCCGAGAGCAAGGCGGGGCGGCGCCGCAAGACCCGCAAGAAGGTGGTCAAGCGTCGCCGCAAGTGAAGCCGCCGATGAGCCGGGCGCCGGTGAATCGGCCCCTGGCGCATCAGCGCAGCACGAACCCGTCCCGCCGCAGCCGGTTGTCCGCCGGGCAGGCGCCGTCGACGTCCATCGACCACAGCCAGCCGTCCTGGTGCAGCTCGCGCCACTGGCAGCAGTACACGCTGCTCGAGACCGCGGCCACGATGCGGTCGCCGATGAGGTGCAGGTCGCTGACGGTGGCGGCCACGTCGCGGCTGGCCCGGCGGGTCCAGACGATGTCGCCGTCGCGGTCGAGGCGCCCGAGCCAGGCCTGACACCATGTGCGCCCTTCTCCGCAGACGCTGCCGCCGAAGATCCAGCCGCCGTCGGGCAGCGGCATGGCGTCGGTCAGCGCGGCCTGGCTGGCGTCGGCGGGCAGGTCGAATACGCGCCGGTCGCGCAGCTCGAGGGTCGCCAGATCGATGCGGGCCATGAAGGGCCGGGCGTCGACGTAGCGGTCGCCGCGGTGGCCTTCGACGGCGAGCACCCACGGTCGCCCGAGGCGATCGAGCACCAGCCGCAGCGGCTCGAACTCGGTCTGTGGGCGATGGCGCACGTCGAAGGTCAAGCCGGTCGGGCCGAGGGTCGCCAGAAACCCGAAGCGCTCGGGATCGGGCTCGATGCCGGCGTCGAGGCCGGCCACCAGGACCCGATCCGCGGCCTGCACGTAGAGCAGCGCGGTGACCTCGCCCACCGCGCCCAGCATCTGCCCGGCGGCGTCCCGGCGCTGGATGCGCACGAGGCGGCCGGTGCGCTGCAGGTCGAGGTCGTAGACCATCACCGACGGGGTGCGCGGCGAGGTGGGGCCCAGGCGCTCGTAGCCGCCGACGAAGAGGTGGTTGCCCGGGGTCACGGCGGTATCGGGCGTGGTGATGGTGTCGAACTCCCCCGGCTCGAGGCGTCCGGCCATCTGCAGGGGCCGCATCGTCCAGCGGGTCAGCAGGCCGCCGTGATCGGCGAGCAGCACGCTGTTGAAGCCGGTGGCCACCGCGGCGACCGACCGTTCGAGATCGATGACCTCGCTGTCACGCTGCCCCGCCGGGTCGAAGCGCACGACGTGTCCGCTGGGCGCGTGGAAGGGGTCGAAGCTGTTGCCGAAGACGAGCAGGTCGCCTTCGGGCAGGGCGACGATGCGCTCGGTGTGGTCCAGCGGCACGACCTCGAGGGGACCGCAGCGGTCGACCCCGGCGTCGATGGTCGGGCGCCACGCGGGGCCGGGATCGAGCCCGTCTTCGCCGCAAGCGCCCGCGACGAGAGCGAGGGCGAGGGCCGCGAGTGCCAGCGCGGGGGTCGGGATCGGGTCGGGATGAGCCATGGCGGCCGACTATAGCGATCCGTCGACGCCGGATCACGGGCCGATGATCGCCGGGTGGGCGACCGGTCTCAGCCGGCGCGGTCGTCGGTGCGGCCCGCGAGGCGGCCGAGCAGCTTGCCCACCAACCCGCCGAAGCCGCTGTTGGCCATGATCACGACCACGTCGCCGGCCTCGGTCTCGGCGGCGAGGTGCGCGGCGATGGCGTCGGCGTCGGGCAGATAGGTCGCCGGCGTGCCGTTGGCCTCGATGTCGGCCACCAGGCGGTCGACGTCGAGCTTCTGCTCGGCGGTGAGCCCGTCGCTCTTCTGGTAGGGCCGGGCGAGCACGGCCCGATCGGCGCTGACGAAGGCCTCGGCGTACGCCTGCTGGTGGAAGTTGCGCCGGGCGGTATTGCTCTTGGGCTCGTAGACCCCCCACAGGCGGCGCCCGGGGTAGCGCGCGCGCAAACCGGCGAGGGTCTCGCGGATCGCCGTCGGGTGGTGGGCGTAGTCGTCGATCACCAGGACGCCGGCCGCCTCGCCCTTCTCCTCCTGACGCTTGCCGACGCCGGCGAACGTCGAGAGGCCCGCCTGCAGTTTGTCGACCGAGAGGCCCAGCGCCCGGCCCACGCCGAAGGCGGCGAGGGTATTCCAGACGTTGTGGCGCCCCGAGAGCGGGCTGCGGATGCGGCCGAGCTCGAGCCCCTTGATCACGAGGTCGAACGCGCAGCCGCCGGCGTCGGGGGCCACGTCGACCGCGCGCATGGCGGCGCCCTCGCCGAAGCCGTAGGTGACGATCTTGCAGCCGTTGGCCCGGGCCCGCTCGGCCCGCTGCATCACGAGGGCGTCGTCGGCGTTGGCCACCAGCGTGCAGCCCTCGCCGAGGCGGTCCATCAGCCGGTCGAAGTTCTCCACGATCTCGTCGAGGTCGTCGTAGATGTCGGCGTGGTCGAACTCGATGTTGTTGAGCACCGCGATCGTCGGCCGGTAGTGCAAGAACTTCGGCCCCTTGTCGAACCACGCGGTGTCGTACTCGTCGCCCTCGACGACGAAGGGCGCGCCGAGCGGCTCGCCGGCGGCCCGGGTCGAGCCCAGCCGATAGACCGCCTCGAAGTTCTTGGCGATGCCGCCGACGAGCAGCCCCGGCTCGAGGCCGGCGTGGTGCAGCAGCCACGCGGTGAGGCTGGTGGTGGTCGTCTTGCCGTGGGTGCCGGTGATGACGACCGACGTGCGGCCGTCGAGGAAGAGGTCGCCGAGGGCCTGGGGCATCGAGACCGCCGGGATGCCGCGGGCGTCGGCGGCGACCGACTCCGGGTTGTCGCGGCGGCAGACGTTGCCCACGATCACCAGGTCGGGGCCCCAGTCGAGGTGGGCCGCGTCCCAGCCCTCCATCCAGGCGATGCCGCGCTCGGTGAGCACGTCGCTCATCGGCGGATAGACCCCCCGGTCCGACCCGCGCACGGTGTAGCCGGCCTCCTGGAGCATGCAGGCGAAGGCGCCCATGCCGGCTCCGGCGATGCCGATGAGATGGACCCGCTCGACCTTCTCGGGCAGCGGGCGGCGGACGAACCACGGCTGATGGGGCTTGGTCATGCACCTACATTGACGCACATGTAGATGCGATACAACCACTTTGCCGCGCGTCGGCCGCGCGCGGGGCTCAGCGTTGCAGGGTCAGGGTCCAGCGCCGCCCGCTGTCGCCGTCCACCGCCTCGCCGACCATCTCGACGCGGTCGCCGGACCAGCTCAGGTCGACCTCGGGCGGGCGGGCGGCGCAGCCGGCGGTGTGCACCTCGGCCCGGCCGCTGTCGGCGTCGGCTTCGATCAGCCGGGCGTCGAAGGCCCACTGCTCCGCGCGTACGGTGATGCGGCCGTCGAGCTCGATCGTGGCCACCGGCGTGGCGACCGCCGACTCGATGACCACCGAGTCGGCGGTGGCGCGCCCTTCGCCGTCGAGGGGTTGGCGGGCCAGGGTGAAGCGGCTCCAGTCGCCGACGGCGTCGCCGGGCGGGCGGGCCGCGGGCTCGGGCCGGGCGAACAGGGCGATGGGGCCGGCCGGCGCCTCGATGCGGGCCGATCCGTCTTCGGCGTCGACCGCCAGCCGCCCGTGCACCACCGACTCGAAGGTGTCGGCCGCGAACCGCCCGCAGACGGTCGTGCCGTCGGTCAGCGGCGCCAGCGCCCCGCAGCGGGTGACGACGGCCACGGGCGGCGCGACGGTCGGGTCGCAGACGGCGCCGGGGCCGTCGATGGCGTAGACGCCCTGCAGCGGGTGCGGCGTGCAGTCGGCCTGATCGGTGCGCCAGACGCTGTCGACGCTCGCGGTGCGCCGGGCGGTCACCCGGCCGGGCAAGGCAACCGCCGGCGGCCCGTCGGCCATGAGCCCTTCGAGGGTCGCCCCCTGGACCACGACCGCGGTCAGGCGCACGTCGAGCAGCGGCGCGTCGAGCGGGTCGACGCCGATGGCGGGCGGCACGGTGAACTGCTCGACGGCCGGCCCGATGATGCGCCACGGCCGCCCGAGGCAGTCCCCGCGCCCGTCGATGGTGAGCTCGAGCCAGGACGCGTCGCCGACGTCGGTCAGGGACCATGTCCGGCCGGCTGCGTCGAACCAGGCCGGCGCGTCGGGGCCGCGAGCCGCGGGCAGGATGCCGGGGGTCGTCGACCAGCGCAGCGCGGCGCCGTCCGCGTCGAGCGACAACGCGGCCTCGATGGTGCGGCGCGCGCGACGGCCCGCCCCGCCGTCCTCGATGCGGATCCAGACGCCGGCGTCGTCGGCGGGGCGCGCCGGACGGGGCACGGCCACCGCAACGCCCGGGTCGATGCGCCCGCTGCCCAAAAGCAGGCCCGTGCGCAGCCCGCGCTCGGTCAGCTCCGCGGTCAGCGCGCCGCCCGGGCCGCCGTCGACGGTGAGCGCGATGCTCCCGTCGAGCGGCGCGTCGGGCGCCAGCGCCACGATCCGCTCGGCGGCGAGCGCGGCGTCGGGCACCGGACGTCGGGTGATGTGCGTCGCCCGGCCGTCGGCGCGCCACAGCCCGACGAGCAGCAGCTCGGGGCTCTGGGGCACGACGAGGCGGTGCAGGTCGCCATCGGCCGCTGATCGATAGACCTGGCCTTCGGCGATCCCGATGACATCCGCCGGGCCATCGAGGATCTGGACCTGCAGCTCGACGAGGCTGCCCCGCACCGGATCGGGCCCGCCGACGAAGTGCCGCAGGTCGAGGTGGGGCCCGGGCACGGCGAGCAGGGTCAGCGGTCCGTCCTCGCCGATGAAGGTGACGTCGAAGGGCGGCGGCGTGGGCACGGCGAGTCGCGCGGGCACCAGCGGGTCGACGACCGCTTGCAGGCCATCGACCCAGATCTCACCGACGCTCGGCGCGGTGACCTCCAGGGGCCAGGTCTGTCGATCGGCCGGGCTGCCGCACGCCGCCGCGAGCAGGACGCTCGTCGCCAGCAGTGCCCGGGCGGCCCGATACCGGCTCGGCGCAATACGCGGGGGTTCTGAGCTGAAGCGGAGCGTGGGCGACACGGCGGTTCGGGTTCCTCGGCGAAGGCGTCGGCTGAGCGCAACAGCGATGGGATGCCCGGTTCGTCCCCGACGGCGCGCCCGGAGGTCAGAACTTGACGACCGAGGTCTCGCCCTTGCGGATGGTCACCGTCTTCGAGGGGGTGCAGCGGCTGCGGTCGCCGGCATAGCACACGTGCACCCGATGCCGACCGACGGGCACCTTGTACTTGATCAGCGGGGTCTCCATCGCGATCTGACCGCGGTTGAGGAAGACCGAGCCCCACTGACGCGAGGTCACGCTGACGAAGCCGGTGCCCCCTCCCCCGCCGCCGCTGCTGCGCGCGCGGCTCCGGGCCCGGGTACGGCGGGTTCGGCGCTTGGGCTTGGGGGTCGGCTTGGCCTCGAGCGCGAGCTCGAGGGTGCGCTCGCGCTGGCCATCCACCGACCACTCGACCTCGCGGGTGAGCGGCTGGTAGCCGGCCTTCTCGACGCGCAGCGGCGTCGGGCGGTCGAGGGGCACGTTCTCCAGCGTCAGCGGCGAAGCGCCGCGCTCTTTGCCGGCCACGAAGATCGTGGCCGCGCTGGGGCGGGTCTCGATGATCAGCGTGCCGGTCAGCCGATCGAGCCGGACATCCAGCGGGTGATTCACCCCCGCTTCCAGGTTCAGCTCGGTCTCGAAGGGCGCGTAGCCCGGCGCCTGCACCTTGACGGCCACCGCCTCGCCCGCCTTGACCTCGTAGCGCGCGCTCGGGGCGTCGTGCACCACCCACTTGCCGTCGATCTGGACCTGCGCGTCCTCCGGCTCGATGCGGATGACCAGCGTCGCGGTGGTCGGCGCGGGCGGCGGGGCGGGGGGCGGCGGCGTCGCCTCCGGGGTCTCGGGGGCCTCGGGCCTGGCCGCGGTCTCGATGACCGTCGGGGTATCGTCGGTGCCCTGCCGCTCGATGAGCAGCGTCGTGGCGATGCCGGTGCCGACGACGACCAGCAGCAGGATCGCGCCGATGATCATCCGCTCGCGGTCGAGCCACGGGCGGGTCTCGGGCGACGCGGCGATGGTCGGCGCCGGCCCCGGACGCCGGGAGCGACGGCGCGGCTTGTCCGTCCGCGGCCCCTGCCCCACCTCGTCGGCGGGCACGATCACGGTGCGCTGGCGATTGAAGCCCGCCTGCCCGGGGGCCGCGGGCGCGCCGGCGCCGCCGGGACCCGGCGGTCCGCCGGGCAGCGGGGACTGCATCGCGCCCGTCGGCGCCAGCCCGGGGCCGCCGACGGCCGGCGCCGCGCGCGTGCGCCGCTGCTGGCCCTGCCCGAACGGCGGCTGCATGCCCGCGCCGGGCGCACCGAACGGCGCCGGCTGCCCGTGGGGCGGCAGGCTGCCGGCGGGCGCCGGACGGGCCACGGCGGGGCCGTGAGCGGGCATGCCATGGACCGGGGCGACGGGCGGCTGCCCTTGCATGGGGGCCACCGCACGCGGCGCGGCCTGCACCGGACGCGCTGGCGCCGCTTGCGCCGGGTGAACCGGAGCCGCGTGCACCGGGGCCGCGTGCGGCGCGGCGTGTACCGGGGCCGCTCGCACCGGCGCCGCGCGCACGGGGGCCGGCCGCACCGGCGCCGCGCGCACGGGGGCTGCCGGCGCCGCCTGTACCGGCGCGGCGGGGGCATGGGCCGGGCCACCCGGGCTCCATCCCTGGGCCGCGGCGACCGCTTCGGCGCCTTCGCGCAGGCGGTCGCCTTCGTAGGCCCGCGTCGGCTCGTCGTCGAAGAAGTCCTCGGCGTCGATCGAGGCCAGCAGGTCGGGCTCGGAGTCGTAGTCTTCGATCTCGCCGCCGTAGGTCTGGATCGGATCGTCGAACGACGCCGCGCCGGGGCCGGCGTCGCCCCGGGTATCGGGCTCGTCGAGCAGCTCGATCGAGCCCGTGCCGAGCATCAGCAGGTCGTCGCCGGTGAGCATCGGCGCCGAGTCGAGCCCCGGCTCGAGGCTGGTGCGGTCGTCGCCGTCGTCGAACATGCCGTCGCCGGGCACGGCGGCCCGCCCGATGACCGAGCGCGCGTCGGGCGGCATGTCGCGCCGGTCGCGCATCGCGTCGTCGACGGTCGGGTCGAGCACCGGGCTGTCGCCGTTGAACAGCTCGTGCATCAGCTGGGCGAGGCGCACCTTGTTGAACGGCACCTCCGCCCCGCGCAGGAAGCGCGCCAGCTCGCGCTGCATGTGCTGCGCCGACGGGTAGCGATCGCCGCGCTCGCGGGTCAGCGCCCGCATCACGATGCGGTCGAGCGCCGGCGGCACGTCGGGGCGCACGGTGCTCGGCGGCGCGATCTCGGCCCGGCGCACCCGGCTGAGCAGCGAGACCTCGTCGTCATCCTTGTAGAGCAGCTCGCCGGTGAGCATCTCGTAGAGCACGATGCCGATGCTGAAGATGTCGGTCCGGTGGTCGAGCGGCTCGCCCCGGGCCTGCTCGGGCGACATGTAGTAGAACTTGCCCTTGATGATGCCGGCCTCGGTCTCGTAGGCCCGCAACGCGGCCTTGGCGATGCCGAAGTCGACGATCTTCACCTCGCCTTCGAAGGCGAGCAGCACGTTCTGCGGCGAGACGTCGCGGTGCACGATGTGCAGCGGCCGCCCCTTGCCGTCTTTCTTGCGGTGGGCGTAGTCCAGCCCGGCGCAGGCCTCCATCGCGACATAGGCGGCCGCGTCGACGGGCATCTGCATCCGCCGGTCGCGCAGGCGCTTGAGCACCCGGTACAGGTCGCGCCCGTCGATGAACTCCATCGCGATGTAGTAGTGGTCGTCGACCTTGCCGAGGTCGAAGATCTGCCCGATGTTGCTGTGGCTCAGCTCGACGGTGATGCGCGCCTCGTCGATGAGCATCTCGATGAAGTCGGCATCCTGGCTGTACCGCGGATGCAGGCGCTTGATCGCGAGGATCTTCTCGAACCCGCCGAGACCGGGGGCCTTCGCCCGGAAGATCTCGGCCATACCGCCGATGGCGATGCGTTCGAGGAGAATGTATCGGCCGAACTGCTCGTGCACGGGGACGGATTCTAAGGGGCGGTCCGCCCGGCGTCCACTGCCGATGCGGATCACTCTGCATCGCCTGCCGTCGGGCGCCTGCTCGGGTCGGCGCGGCGCGCGCTCGCGGTTGACGATACGCGGCGGTCCTGCGCACACTGGCGGCCATGGGCACGAAGTTCCCCGACTATGTCCCCCCGACCCAGATCGCGTATCGACCGGACGGGGGCACCACCCTGCACTTGCGCAAGTGCCGCCTGGCCGTCGAGGTCGGCGACGGCCGCTGGGCGGAGCACGTCTTCGACCAGGCGGTGGTGACGTTGGGCTCGATGGACGACAACGACCTCGTCCTCGCAGACGACACCGTCAGCCGCTATCACTGCCGGATCTACCAGGAAGACAACGCCTACGTGCTCGAAGACCTCGCCAGCACCAACGGCTCGTTCATCGACGGCGTGCGCATCAAGGCGGCCTACCTCGCGCCGGGCCACGCGGTCGAGCTCGGCAACAGCCGGCTGCAGTTCCAGAGCTTCGACGAAGAGGTGCACATCACCCCCAGCGAGGAGGAGCGCTTCGGCGGCATCATCGGGGCCAATGTGCAGATGCGGAAGATCTTCGGCATCCTCGAGAAGATCGCGCCGACCGATACGACCGTGGTGATCGAAGGCGAGACGGGCACCGGCAAGGAGGTCGTCGCCCAGACGATCCACCAGACCTCCCATCGGGCCGAGAAGCCCTTCGTCGTCTTCGACTGCTCGGCGGTGCCGGCCAACCTCATCGAGTCGGAGCTCTTCGGCCACGAGAAGGGCTCCTTCACCGGCGCGATCACCGCCCGTCAGGGCCTCTTCGAGATGGCCAGCGGCGGCACGATCTTCCTCGACGAGCTCGGCGAGTTGAGCCTCGAACTGCAGCCCAAGCTGCTGCGGGTGCTCGAGACCCGCGAGGTGCGGCGGGTCGGCGGCCTGCGCGCGATCAAGGTCGACGTGCGGGTCATCGCCGCCACCAACCGCAAGCTCGAAGACGAAGTGCGCGAGGGGCGGTTCCGCGAAGATCTCTACTACCGGCTGAGCGTGGTCCGGCTGTTCCTGCCGCCGCTGCGCGATCGGCGAGAAGACATCGCCCTGCTCGTACGCCACTTCCTGCGGGTGGGGCGGTTCAACCGTGACGCCCAGGGCAACCCGCGGCTCAACGGCCTCGGGCATCAGGTGCTCGAGGCGCTGCGGACCTACGACTGGCCGGGCAACGTGCGCGAGCTGCTCAACGTGGTCGAGCGCGCGTGCAGCTTCGCCGAGACCGATACCATCGAGCTGGCCGATCTGCCGCCACATCTGCTCGATCAGAGCCATATGCAGCGGCTGCAGCAGCTCAAGCCGCAGCTCCTGCAGCCCGAAGGCGTCGACGGGGTCGAAGACCTCGGCCCGTTCAAGGACGCCAAGGAGAAGTGGGTCCAGAGCTTCGAGCGGGACTACATCCGCGCCTTGTTGGAGCGCAACGACTTCAACATCAGCCACGCGGCTCGCGAGGCCGACATCGACCGCAAGTACTTCCGAAAGCTGATGAAGAAGTACGGGATCGAGACCCCCGACTGAAGCCGGGGTAGACGCTCACTCGGGCGGGGCGGCGTCGCTGCGCGACGGCGTCGGCGGCGGCTCGCCCGGCAGGCCGGTGCCGATCTTGAGCACGGCGGGCGGCTCGTCCTCGTCGGCCGGCGGGTCGTCGCCGCCCATCACCACCCCCACGATGACCACCACCACCAGCACCACCACGGCGCCGAGCGCGATCCAGGTCCAGGGGAAGGGCCGCTCGTCGATGTCGGCGATCTGGGTCGGCGCGGTCGGGTTGCCGTCGGGCTCGTCATCGAAGTCCGCGATGATCCCGGCGTCGATCACCGGCGGGGCATCGGGCGTCAACGGCAGCGTCGCGTCGGCGGCCTCCTCGCGGACGATCGCGATGGTCGGATCCTCCTCGACCGGCAGACCGAGCCCGAGCGGATCGGCGGCCGACGGTTGCTGGCTGTCGTGGGCGACCGCCGAGAGGGCCATCGTCGCTTCGAGCCCATCGGCGGACGTATCGACCGATGGCCGGTCCCACGGCGAGACGGGCACCGGAACAACCGGGCGGGCCGGCGCGGCGCGACCCGGCGCGTTGGAGCCCGAGGGCCGACCGACGGGCAGCGCGGTGGCCACGGCGACCGGGATCGCCCGCGCCACCGGTCGCGCCACCGCCGGCGTGGGCCGGGTGGGCGACGGCGCGGGCGGCGTCACCCCGGTCGAAGGCTCGACATCGGGCGCAGCGGGGCCCGATGGCTCGGCCTCGAAGAGCGCGTCGGAGATCTCGACGCTGGGCCCGTCGGCGCCGGGCTTGAGGCCGACGACCGAGTGCACGTCGGTCAGGCGGTCGATGGCCCGCTCATCGACGTCTGCGGGCACGTCGACCCCGGAGACCGAGGCGATGAAGTCTTCTTCGTACAGGTTCTCGACCGTGCTCGGCTGCGGGCGATCACCGCTGAGCAGCTCGCCGAGCTCGCGGGCGCCGTAGTCGACGTCGATCTCGGCGAGGGCGACGTCGAGCAGATCGGCCATCTCCTGCGCGGTCTGGAAGCGCCGGTCGCGGCTCTTGCGCAGCGCCTTGAGCACGATCGCGTCGACCCGCTCGGGGATCTCGGCCATCAGCCGCCGCGGCGGGATGGGGTTCTTGCGCAGGATCTGGTCGTAGACCTGGTACTCGTTCTGCCCGGTGAACGGCAGCCGCCCGGTCAGCATCTTGTAGAGCGTCATGCCCAACGAGAAGATGTCGGCCCGCCCGTCGAGCGACTGGGCCTGCGCCTGCTCGGGGCTCATGTACTGCAGCTTGCCCTTGATCACGCCGCTGCGGGTCTTGGTCGAGTTGTTCGCCGCCTTGGCCACCCCGAAGTCGATCAGCTTCACCGCGCCTTCGTAGCTGATCAAGATGTTGTGCGGGCTGACGTCGCGGTGGATCACCTGCTGCGGGCGGCCTTCGCTGTCGCGCAGCGCGTGGGCCGCGTGCAGCCCCTCGGCGACACCGCGGGCGATGTACAACGCCGCGGGCAGCGGCAGCAGCGTATCCCGCAGGCGAAAGCCGCGCAGCACCGTCGCGAGGTCGATGCCGTCGATGTACTCCATCGCGATGAAGTGCTGCCCGCCGACCGAGCCGAAGTCGAGCACCTCCGCCACGTTGGGGTGGCGGATCGCCGCGGCGATGCGCGCCTCGTCTTCGAGCATGGTGACGAAGCGCTCGTTCTGCGCGTAGTGCGGCAGCAGGCGCTTGATGGCGACCTTCTTGCGAAACCCGCCGAGCCCGACCACCTCGGCCAGATACACCTCGGCCATGCCGCCCTGCCCGATCCGGCGGATCATCTGGTAGCGACCGAAGCTGCGGGGGGTCTCGGGCTCCATCAACCGTCCATCTACCACTGACCGGGCCGGGCGTCCATGCGCCCGCCGTCGCGTACGCGGGCTGCGCCGTCACCGGAAGACGATCCACCCGGCGGCGCGCGCGTCACATGCCGCCGTCGGCTTCCTGCTCGTCCGGGGGCTCTTCGCAGCGCCCATCGACGCAGACTTCGTCGCCGCGACAGAGATCACCTTCGTCGATCAGCCCGTCGCAATCGTCGTCCACCGCGTCGCACCGCTCGCCGCGGGGCAGCACCGCGCCCTGGCAGGTGACCCCGCGGTTGCCCTGGCAGATGAACGAGCCCGTCTCACAGCGCCCCACGTCGGACCCGTTGCACGGCGTCGGCCGGAAGTCCTCGTCGATGCGGGCGTCGCAGTCGTTGTCCCGACCGTCGCATACGTCGCTGTCGGCGGGCACGACCTCGCCGGCGCAGCGGCTCCAGGCGCCAGCGTCACAGCGCCGGGCTCCGCCGTGGCAGATCCCGATGCCCTCCGTACCGACCGGGCCGGTGTAGCACTGCTCGCGCAGGCCATCGACCGTGCCGTCGCAGTCGTCGTCGACCCCGTTGCACGACTCGACGCCCGGGCCGACAGCCCCCGCGCAGGCCCCGAACCCTCCGCCGTCGCAGGCCTGCTGCCCGCGGCGACAGGGACCGGCGCCGGGCATGCCCGTATCGAAGGGGTAACAGGCCCGGCGGATGGGCTGGCCGTCGGCGTCGCGATCGACCGCGCCGTCGCAGTCCTCGTCCTGCCCGCTGCAGGCCTCCGCCGCGGGCAGGATCTGGCCTTCGCAGACCCCCCAGGCCTCGGCCCCCGAGCCGACCGCCGCCGTGCAGCGCTGCATGCCGCCGACGCAGAGCCCGACGCCTTCGGTCGCCGGCACGCCGTCGTAGCACGGACGCAGCAGCTCCTCGTCGACGAGGCCATCGCAGTCGTCGTCGATCCCGTTGCACAGCTCGACCCGGGCGCCGGCGGTGATGCCCAGACAGCGGATCTCGGCGGTGCCCTGCTCGCGATCGACGAGGCAGGCGTTGGGCGCGATCCGGCAAGCGCAGGGGGGCCCGGGGCACGGGTCGCCGCACGTCTCGGGCGCGGGCTCGGCGCCGACGGTGCGCAGCGGGTTGCCCTCGTCGATGATCCCGTCGCAATCGCCATCGACCCCGTCGCACAGCTCCTCGGCGTAGGGGTGGATGTCGGCGCGCGCGTCGTTGCAATCACCGGGCGTCGGCCAGCCGTCCCCGTCCTGGTCGCTGACCGCCGCGCACGACAGGTCGGCGCCGTCACAGTCTTGATCGATCCCGTCGTCGCAGCGCTCGGGCGCACCGGGATGGATCGTCGGCTCGGCGTCATCACAGTCGACGCCGCCCTGACGCCCGTCGATCGAGCCGTCGCCGTCGGCGTCCTGCTCGGGGCACATGTCGTCGAGGCCATCGCAGTCCTGGTCGACGCCGTCGCCGCAGCGCTCGGCCGCGCCCGGATGCACGCCCGCGTTGAGATCGTCGCAATCGAGCCCGGGCCCGATGCACCGCCCGAGCGCCATGGCCATCGCCTCGGGACACGGCACCCCGTCCCCGTCGACGTCGTCGGGCACGCACGGCGGATCGAGCATGTCGCAATCCTGATCGATGCCGTCGCCGCAGACCTCGAGGCGGTTGGGCGAGCGGCCGGGGTCGCTGTCGTCGCAGTCGATGCCCGCCGGCGAGCCGTCCCGATCGCGGTCGCACGCGGCGTCGCGCCCATCACAGTCCTGGTCGATGCCGTCGCCGCAGATGTCCACCGCGCCGGGTCGGATCTCGGGGTCGCCATCGTCGCAGTCGGGGCCCGACGGTACGCCGTCGCCATCGGCGTCCTCGCCCGCGACGCATGGCACATCGGGTTCGGCGCGGCAGTCGTTGTCGAGGCCGTCACCGCAGAAGGCGCGATGGCGCTCGGCGGCGAGGCCGGTCAACGGCGGATCGCCGGGCAGTTCTGCGCCGCGGAAGGGGTGCGCCGCCGAGGCGGTGTCGTCGCAGTCGTGCACCGCCTCGGCGGCAAGCGGCGGCAAGCCGTCGCAGCAGCCGTCGCGTTCGCAATCGGGGAAGAGGTCGCCGTCGGCGTCACACAGCGCGTCGAACGGGACGAGCGTGACCGGCGCGCGGCTCGCGCCGCCGACATCGACCACCGCAGCGCCCACGGCCATCGCCCGGCAAGTGCATTCGGGCACCCACACCGCCTCCGAGATACACGTCGCCGGCCCTTCGCAGGCCACCACGTAGACCGCCACCGAGCCCGAGAGGCGCTCGGGGGTGTCGAGGGCCACCACGACCGGTCGCCCGGCGGCGTCGAGCCCGGCGGCCGCCAGATCGACGGGCCGCGCACCGACCGCGCGCTGCGCGCCGTCGCCCACCCGCAAGAAGACGACGAGGTGCTCCGGCGCGCCGGCGGCCGCGGTATCGATGGCCAGTTCCAGGCCCGGCGGCGCGGGCGCGTCGCAGGCGACCAGCGCAGCGGCGAACAGCGCAGCGGCGACCGGCACGCCGGCGAACAGGGCACGATACCCCCGGCCGGGCCCGGGCACGGGCGCACACCGGCGCGCCGGCGTCTCGGCGCCGGGCGGTGATGGGGATCGGGGCTGGGCGGCGGAGGCCATCGACCGATGATACCCCGGTCACCACCGCCGACGAAACGACGCCGCGCCGGCGGTCCCGTGACACCACCCCACCGTCGCCCCACCTCGATCGCCGCCGCCCCTTGCCGTCGCCGGTGGATTCGTGCGAGATGTCCGTGATGATCGAGCCCGCCGAACGCGCCCGCCCGGAGACCACCGTCGACTTCGAGAGCCCGCCCGCGCTCTATGTCTACGGCGATGTACTCGACGAGATCCGCTTCAACGGCGGCTGGCGCTCCGAAGGCCTCGCCGGCGGCCTGCTCGTCGGCCGCCACTACCGCGACGCCGATGGCGTGCACTATGCCATCGCCGAGGGCTTCGTCGGCGGCATGCACAGCGAAGATCTGACCCGCTTCACCCGGGCCCTGCGCGGCAACTGGAAGACGGCGGTGGCCGAGCGCAGCGCGCACATGCCCGAAGCCGAGATCGTCGGCTGGTACGTCGCCCCGGCGGACGCCGAGACCGCGCCCGACCGCGGGGCGGTGCTGCTGCACAACACCTTCTTCAACCACCCGTGGCAGGTGGGCCTGTGGGTCAAGCCCGACGCCCGGCCGATCACGGTGCGACCGGCGGGCGATACCGTCGAAGAGGGCGTCGTGGCCGTCGTCGATCGCCTCGGCGCCCGGCCGGCCCCCAGCCGCTGAACCACGGCGCGCACGGGCGCCGCAATGCAGACGACAGCGCGTTGACAGCCCGGTCCGCACGGGCTATGACTGCGCCATCATCCAGCCATCCGCAGGGGGAACTCATGATCGGGCCCGGGACCACCATTCGCGGCAAGATCACCGGAGAAGAGGATCTGGACGTCGAGGGGCGCATCGAAGGCAGCATCCGGCTGTCGGAGAACCTCAAGATCGCCGAGAGCGCGGTCGTCGAGGCCGAGATCGAGGCCCGCAACATCGACATCAGCGGCAAGGTCAGCGGCAACATCACCGCCGGCGAGACCATCGAGATCAGCGCCGACGCGGTCGTCGTCGGCGACATGAAGACCCCCCGACTGCACATCGCCGACGGGGCCCGCTACAAGGGCCGCGTCGAGATGGACTTCGATCTGCCCGGGGCCGACGGCAAGTCGTCCTCCCGCCGCCGCTGAGCGGCCACAGTCACACCCGAAACCGCAGGAGCCAGAGGCACATGGCCAACACCGTCATCGGCAACTCGATCGTCATCGACGGCGAGATCACGGGCGACGAAGCCCTCGTGGTGCAGGGCACCGTCAAGGGCCGCATCGCCCTCGACGAGAGCGTCTTCGTCGAGAACAGCGCGACCCTCGAAGCCGACGTCGAGGCCGACTCGGTCGAGATCTCGGGGGTGGTGACCGGCAACATCACCGCCGGCAGCCGGGTCGAGATCAAGGCGGACGGCAAGATGGTCGGTGACGTCAAGTCGCCGCGCATCCTGATCGCCGACGGGGCCCTCTTCAAGGGCAACATCGACATGGACGTGGAGCGCTGAGCATGGCCAAGGCCCCGACCGTGATCACCGCCGGCATCGTCGTCAGCGGGCGGATCGAAGGCGCGGAAGACATCGAGGTCTTCGGCGCGGTGAAGGGCTCGGTCCACCTCGATGGCGATGTTTTCGTCGACGAGCAGGCCCGGGTCGACGCCGATCTCGAGGTCAACAACCTCACCGTGCACGGCATCCTGGTGGGCAACGTCACCGCCAGCGACGCCATCGAGCTCGCCTCGACCGCGCGGGTCATCGGCGATCTCACCGCCCCGCGGGTGATCGTGAACGGCGGCGCTCTGTACCGCGGCACGATCGACATGGGCGACATCGAGGACGAGATCCCCGGTGAGAGCAAGAGCAGCCGCGGCAAGAGCGCCCGCGGCTCGAGCCGTTCGAGCCGCTCCGCGCCGGCCCGCGCCGCCCGCCCCGAGCGGGAAGAGCCCAAGGCGGCGGCCAAGCCCGAGCCCAAGCGCCCGTCGCGCAGCCGAAAGAAGGCGCCCGAGCCGGCCCCCGAGCCCGAGCCGGTGGACGACGTCGGCGACGACGACGACGAGCCGGAGCTGCCCAAGGCCGCTGCGAAGAAGAAGGTCGCCGTCAAGAAACGGTCCTGAGCCGATGGCCGCCGCGACGCCCGATCGGGCCCGCCTCTTCGAATTGCTGCGCAGTCTGTCCTTCAGCCGACGGACGGTGACCCTCGCGTCGGGTGCGGAGAGTGATCTCTACGTCGACTGCAAGCAGACGGCGCTGCACCCCGAGGGGGCGTGGGCGCTGGGCCATCACCTGCTCGACGCGGTCGAGAGCATCGAAACCCGCACCGGTCGCAAGGCCACGGCGGTGGGCGGCATGAGCATCGGCGCCGACCCGCTGGCCACGGCCGTCTCGCTGGTAGCGCACCTGCGCGGACGCCACCTGCCGGCCTTTCTCGTGCGCAAGACGCCCAAGAGTCACGGCACCGCGGTCTGGCTCGAGGGCATGGCCAACCTCGAGCGCGGCGCAGGGGTCGTGCTGCTCGAAGACGTCATCACCACCGGCGGCAGCACCCTCAAAGCGGCCGAGCGGGTGCGTGAGGAAGGGCTCGAGCCCTTCGGGGTCGCGGTCATCGTCGACCGCGAGTCCGGGGGCCGCGCCGCGCTCGGCGCCGCGGGCCTCGAAGTGGAGACGCTCTACACCCTCTCCGCGCTCGCCGACTCGTGAGACGCCGTCCGACGACGGGCGCGCGGGCCCGGATGGGCTGCGCGGCGCTGTTCACGTTGATCGGGGCGCTGTCCGCCTGTGGGCCGGCGCCGGTGAAGTGGTCGGTCGCCGACGGCGAGGCGCTGCCGTTCGAGCAGACCCGGGCGGCCTTCACCCGCACCGCCGACGTCTACGAGCTCACCGACGGTCGCCTCTTTGCCCGAGCCACCTGGTTCAGCCCGCGCTTCGCGGTGGCGCTCGCCGACTGGCAGGCCCGCCGTGCGGGCGTCGACGAGGCCGCTCGCGCGGGAGCCGTCGAGGCGGCGCTCACCAAGGCCCGGGCCGAGACTTGGGTCTTCCTCGCGCTGACGACCGGCGACCCCGAATGGAACGATCTCGACGAGCCGGGCAATACGCTGGAGGTCTGGCTGGATGTCGACGGCACCCGCCTCGCGCCGGTGGCCGTCGATCGGCTCTCGTTCGACGAGATGGCCGACCGCAGGGTCGTCTTCCCCTATGCCGACGCCCTGACCGTCGGGTACGATATCGTGTTCCCCAAGCTCTCCGATCCGAAGCGGATCCGGCTGCAAGTCGTCGGCATCCCCGGCAGGGCCGAGCTGACGTGGGACATCGACCGAGGGGGGTCGGCAGAATGAAGGAAACCCACCGGCTGACCGCGACCGACGGCACGGCCCTGCACTACACGGTCGAGGGCGAAGGACCGATCGACTTCCTGCTGTGTGATGGGCTCGGCTGTGATGGCTTCATCTGGCGCTATCTGAAGCCGGTGCTGCTGCAGCGTGGCCGCATCGTGCACCTGCATATGCGGGGACACGGTCAGAGCGGCCCGCCGCGCTCCCGCGGTCCGCTGCACATCCAGCAGTTCGCCGACGACTGGCGCCCGGTGCTCGACGCCGTCGGCAGCCGCCGGGCGGTCGCCCTGGGACACAGCATGGGCGTTCAGGTCGCCCTGGAGCTGTGGCACCGCCACCCCGACCCCATCGCCGGTCTGGTGCTGGTCTGCGGCAGCTATCAGAACCCGGCGGCGACCTTCCACGAGGGCGGCGGCCTGCAGACGCTGCTGCCGGTGCTCGAGCGGGCCACCCGCATCGGCGGACGCACCCTCAAGCGGGTCTGGCGTCGCCTGGTCGCGCTGCCCGTCGCCTATCACGTCGCCCGGGTCGGCGAGATCCACCCCGACCTGATGCGGCGGGACGACTTCGACCGCTATATCGACCACCTCTCGCGTATGGACCCGCACGTCTTCGTGCGCTCGCTGAAGGGCGCTGCGCGACACTCGGCCGACAGCTACCTCGACCGCATCGACGTGCCCGTGCTCATCGTCGGCGGCACCGAAGACAGCTTCACGCCGGGGCGCTTGTCCGAAGAGATGGCCGAGCGCATGCCCGACGCGCGGCTGGTGATGGTCGACGAAGGCACCCACACCGTGCCCCTCGAGCACCCGACGCTGGTCAACCTCGAGGTCGATCGCTTCGTCGACCGGGTGCTGGCCGGCGAGGCGCCGCTGGCCGACGCGTCCTGACCGGCGGCGCCGCTCTCCCCGGGGCGCTCACTCAATCGAACACCAGCAGCTGCACCTCGCGGATCGGCGCGGCGGCCAACAGGTGCAGTGCGGCCAACGACGCGCCCATCACCAACAAGAAGACACCGGCCCCGATCAGCACCCGGTCGAGTATCGGTCGGTCGCGGAATACCAGCAGCACGGCGCTGATCGCAAAGCCCAGGTTGGCCAGCGTGATCGCGGTGAGCAGGTGGCTGTCGAGCGTCAAGATGAGCGCCCAGGTCGGGCCCAGGTGCCTCATCGGGTCGATACGGCGAGGGGGCGCACGAGCACGTGCAGGTTGAAGTAGTTGACGGTGAAGTGGGCCAGCACCGCCGCGACGATCGTGCCCTGGCTCTCGACCATGCCGCCGAAGACGAAGCCCATCACGCACGCGCTGATCGTCCAGGGCCACAGGCGCTTCTCGAAGGGGAAGTGCACCAGCCCGAACAGGATCGCGGTCGGCACGAGCTCGAGCCGCGGCTGCAGGAAGCCGCGGAAGAAGATCTCCTCGGCCAGGGCGCTCATCAACGCCATGGCGAAGATCTCGCGCCCATCGAGCGGCCCGAGCACCTCACGAAACCAGCGGTCGAGCTGGCGGGACCACTCGAACCAGCTCGACCCGACCCGCGACAGCAGCACCACGCCGAGCCCGACCGCCACGCCGAGCCCGATCTGCAGCGGCAGCGGATCGTCGGCGCGCTCGGCGTACGGCGACCAGAGCGTCCACGGGTCACCCCCGAAGACCACCTGCAGCAAGACCGCGGCGATGATCATCACCGCGTAGAACGAGAGATTGCGGATCACGGCGCGGCATATTACCAGCATCCAGGCTCGCGCGCTCGGCCTCGCTTGGCCGGCCCCTGCCGGCACCGGTCGAAGACGTCGACCGGCTTCTGCTAGCGTCGGCCAATGCGCGCCCGATCTCCAGCCCGAGCGAAGCACCGCCATCGCCCCACGCTGTGCCTGATCGGTCTGTCGACGCTGCTCGGCGGGTGCGTCGATGACCTCGATACGCTGCCCGACGACGGCGCAATCGCCGCCGATGCCCGCGACGACGGACAGCTCGACCGCGCACCGAACGACGCGGCCCCAGCACCCGACGTCTCCGTCGACCACGGGCTCGACGGCGACTCGGGCCCGGCGTGCGCGCCGCTGGACGCCGCCGAGGCCCTCACCCCCCCGCTCCTGATCGACCGCGGACCGTGCCCCGATGGCCATGCCATTCGGCTGTTGGCCCCCGCCGGCGCCGCGCTCACGGCGCGGCTGCTGCCGCTGGACGACCCATCGGCCGGCGCCGTCGAACTGTGGTGGCCCGACGACGCCGGCTGGCTGCGCGCCGACCGGATCCCCCTGGCCGACGACCCCGAGCTGCGGTGGATCGCGCCCGCCGAGGGCGCGGTGCTGCAGGTCCACGGCGCGCGCTGGCGACTGGCGGTCGACGTCGCCGAGCCCCAGACCCGGCCGGTGGAGATCACCGGGCGGATCATCGGCTGGCAGCGCGCCGTGAGCAACGAAGGGCTCGCCGAGCCCTCGCCCTTCGAGACCGTCGGCGCCCGAGTCGACCTGCTCGACGCGCAGAACCGCTGGTCGGACATCACCCGGGTGGCCGCGGACGGCGGCTTCACGCTGAGCGGCGCGCTCGTTGCAGGGCCGGGCACCGTCCGCCTGCTCAGCGAAGGCAGCGCGCTGGGCGTGCCGATTCGGATCGGGCCCGACGGCGAGTTGCCCTGGGCCGAGTCGATCGCGACGGTCGATGGTCCGGCCGACGTCGACGCGCGCCTCGACCCGCAGGGCGCGACGGCCGCGGCGTGGTTCGTGGCGCGCACCGCCGCGCAGGCCTTCGCCGCGCTGGGGCCCTGGCTGCCCATCGAACGGGTCGACCCGCCGCCGGTGCGCTTCCGCTGGCGCCCCGGCTTCTCCGAAGCCTGCGGCAGCTGCTTCCGCCCCGGCCCACGCCCGCTGATCGACCTCGGCGGCCGACTGAGCGATCCCGATGAGTGGGACCGGGCGATCATCGTGCACGAGCTCGGGCACTACGTGGCGGCGATCTTCAGCCGGGACGACAGCGGCGGCGGGCCCCATGACGGCTCGCCCATCGAGCCCGCGATCGCCTGGTCCGAGGGCCTGGCCACCTTCCTGGCGAGCTGGCCCGCCGCGCCGCTGCAGCTCGACTACAAGCTGGCCGGCGTCGCGCGGCTCGATCTCGAGGCCATGGACCAACCCGAGGCGTTCGGCACCGCCGACGGCACGGTGACCGGCCGGATCAGCGAGCGCCTGGTGGCCGCCCTGCTCTGGGATCTACACGATGACGACCGCGACGACAGCCCCGACGACGACCCGCTGACGCTCACCGCCGATCGGCTCTTCGCCCCGCTCTTCGACCGGCTGGCGGGCGACTGGCAAGACGTCGGCGCGCCCGGCATCGACCTGCTCGACTACCTCGAGGCGCTGGCCTGTGATGGCATACCCCCCGGATTGCGCGCGGTGCTCGACGGCCGCGCCCTGCCTCACGACCCGCTTTGCCGGCAGAAGAGCCACGGCCCGCTGACCGCCCGCCGACTGGCCGCCCATCGCGTAGAGCTCAGCGCGGCGGTCGACGGCATCCTGCGCATGGGTGGCCGACAGCAGCCCGTTGTCGCCGGCCAGAGCGTCGTCTGGCCGATGCCGCCCGGCGTACTCGGGGCGACCCTCGACCACCACGGCGGGCGGGCCGTTCTTCCGCTCAGCGAGCCCGAGCGACCGCTTCGGCCCATCGTGCGTCGAGCGGGCGCGTGGGAGCTGGCGCCGGTCGAGCGGGTCAACGCCGAGCGAAGGCCTCCAGCCGCTCCCCTGCGCTCTGATCGCCCAGCACGTACAGCCGCATCCGGGGCCGCAGCATCAGATCGGGCGGCGGATTGAAGATGTAGCGCTCGCCTTCCGGCTGCAGCACCGACAAGACGAGGGCGCCGCTCGCCGTGCGGATGCCCGAGTTGGCCAGCGTCATCCCGTCGAGCGGGGTGTCGTCGGGCAAGGTCACCTCGTGCACGGTCAGGTTCTGCCCGGGGTGGCGCACCATCAGATCCATGAAGCCCACCACGCCGGGGTGCAGCAGCTCGCGCGCCATGCGCTTGCCGCCGATCTGGTTCGGGCTGACCACCGCGTCGGCCCCGGCCCGCAGCAGCTTCTGCCCCGCCCGCTCGTCCACCGCGCGGCTGACGATGCGCATATCGGGGTTGAGCTGACGGGCGGTCACCGTCACGAACAGGTTGTCGCGGTCGGTGTGCAGCGTCGAGACGATGCCCCGCGCCCGCTCGAGCCCCGACTCGTGCAGCACCTCGTCCTCGGTCGCGTCGCCCTCCAGGGCGATGAAGCTCTGCCCGCCCACCCGTCGCGCGAGGCGGTCGATACGCACCGGGTCATTCTCGATGACCACGACCTGACTGCCCGACGCGATCAGATCCTCGACGACGCTGCTGCCGGTCTCGCCCGCCCCGCAGACGATGAAATGTCCGCTCGCGCTGTGCAGTTCTCCGCGCACTCTCCGCCTCCAGATCGCCTCGCGCAGATCGCCCTCGATGATGAAAGCGGTCACCGCCGACAGAAAATACACGCTGACCCCGGTGCCCGAGATCAGCAACAGCATGGTGAAGAGCTCGGCGTACTCGACGCTGCGCACGTCGAGCACCTCGGTGTAGCCGACCGTCGTCACGGTGATGAGCACCATGTACAGGCAGTCGAGCAGGCGCCAGCCGGCGTCGGCGCCGAGCAGGTAGTAGCCGAATGTGCCCATGGCCATCACGGCCAGCACCGAGCAGCCGGCGAAGATCAGCCGCCGGCGCACCTGACCGACCCGGGTGATCTCCGGATAGTGCAGGCGGCTCGCGGGCAGTGTGACACGCATCGGGCGGTGACTCTCAGGGGGTGGTCGCCAGCCACTCCAGGTAGCGGTGGATCTTCTCGTCGGCCCATGGCTGGGCGTTGATGAAGCGCAGCCGCAGCCGCCCCTGTTGGTCGACCACATAGGTCTCGGGCAGCTTCTCGGTGCCGTAGGTCGCCGCGATCGCCTGCTTGTTCGGATCGAGGCCGATGAGCATGCGGCTCTTGCGGCCGCTGAAGAAGCCGTCGATGTCGGCCCACGACTCGTCCGAACTCACCGCGAGGATTTCGAACGGCACATGGCGCATCTTCTCGGCGAGCTCCTCCAGATCGGGGATCTCGGCTCGACACGGCGGACACCACGTGGCCCAGAAGTTCACGAAGACGACCTTGCCCCGCAGGTCGCTGAGGCGGATCGGCTGACCCGCGCGATCCTGCACCACGATATCGGGGGCTGGCCCGTCGAGCAGCTGAGCCCCGAACGCGCTGACGAGGGGCAGCGCCCGCTCGTGATCGGGCCGCGCGAGGTGCACGGTGAGCAGCCCGACGAGCACCAACAGCGCGCCGGCGAGCACCGCCCACTGAACGGGCTGGCGCCCGGGGGGAACGTCCTTTCGATCGTCGGTCGGGTTCATCGGCTCGCCGTCTGGTTCGACTGCCTACGGCGTAGCAGAATCCGGGGGGCGTGTCACCCTTCGGCCGCCGCGCGTGGCGGCGGTCCCGTCGGGCACGGCGGGCGGGGTGCAGGCGTCGTGGTGGGATGCAGCGAGCGGCGCGGGCCGGGCGGCCCGCGCCATGGTCGGCCGATCAGCCGACGGGGCTCACTTCTTCTTGCCGAGCGCCTCGTCGATCTTCTCCTGGAACCGCGGGAAGGGCTGCGCGCCGCGCAGCTTCTTGCCGTTGATGAAGAAGGTCGGGGTGCCGCGGGCGCCCACCTTGGCGGCGAGGGCCTGGTCGGCGGCGATCTGCTTCTTGATCGCGTCGCTGTTGGCGTCGGCCTTGAACTTCTCCATGTTCAGGCCGATCTCCTGGGCGTACTTCTCGATGTCCTCGGGCTTCAGCTGGCGCTGATTCTCGAAGAGCATGTCGTGCATCTCCCAGAACTTGCCCTGCTTGCCGGCGGCGAGGGCCGCCTGCGAGGCGTAGGGCGCCTCCTTGTGGAAGCTCAGCGGGTTGTGCTTGAAGACGACGCGCACGTCGTTGCCGTACTGCTTCATGATCTGGTCGATCGTCGGGTTGACCCGCTTGCAGAAGGGGCACTGGAACTCGCTGAACTCGACGATGGTGACCTTGGCGTTGGCCGGGCCCTTGACCGCGTCACCCGGGTTGACCGGCACGTCGTAGACCTTGTTGGGGTCCTCCTGCGGGCGCTTGTTGGCCTGCGGGGCGGCGGCGGGCTTGGTCGCGCCGTTCTTGATGGTCTCCTCGTAGACCTTGGCCCGGGGGGTGCCCTTGGCGACGAGCGCCTTGGCCTTCTTGAGCTCCTCGTCGATGACCTTCTCGAAGCTGGCGACGGGCTGGGCGCCGGTCAGCTTGCGACCGTTGATGAAGAAGTTCGGGGTGCCCCGCGCGCCGATCTGGCCGGCGAGCTTCTGGTCGGCGGCGATGGCGGCCTTGATCTCGCTGCTCTCGAGGTCGGCCTTGAACTTGGCCATGTCGAGGCCGATTTCCTTGGCGTAGGCGTCGATGTTGTCCGGCTTGAGCGCCTTCTGGTTCTCGAAGAGCTTGTCGTGCATCTCCCAGAACTTGCCCTGCTTGCCGGCGGCGATCGACGCCTGCGAGGCCAGCGGCGCGTCCTTGTGGAACGGCAGCGGGTTGTGCTTGAAGACGATGCGCACGTCGTTGCCGTACTTCTTGGTGATCTGGTCCATCGTCGGCAGCACCCGCTTGCAGAAGGGGCACTGGAACTCGCTGTACTCGATGATGGTGACCAGGGCGTCGGCCGGGCCCTTGGCGAAGTCGAACTCGTCGACGGGGACCTTGTAGACGGTCTTGTCGTCAGCCGCGGGGCGCTTGCGCGGGGCCGGCGCGGCGGCCTTGGTGGCGCCGTTCTTGGTCAGCTCCTCGTAGACCTTGGCCCGGGGCGTGCCCTTGGCGATGAGCGCCTCGGCCTTCTTGATCTCCTCGTCGATGACCGACTTGAACGACGCGACCGGGCGGGCGCCGGTCAGCTTGCGGCCGTTGATGAAGAAGTTCGGGGTGCCCCGCGCGCCGAACTGGCTGGCGATGGCCTGATCTTCCTTGATCTGCTTCTTGGCCGCGTCGGAGTCCATGTCGGCCTTCCACTTGGCCATGTCCAGCCCGAGCTCCTTGGCGTAGGTCTCGAGGTTCTCCTGCTTGAGGGCCTTGGTGTCCTGGAAGAGCTTGTCGTGCATCTCCCAGAACTTGCCCTGCATGCCGGCGGCGATCGCCGCGCGGGCGGCGGGCTCGGCGTCCTTGTGGAACGGCAGCGGGTTGTGCTTGAAGACCACGCGGATCTTGTCGCCGTAGTCCTTCTTGAGCGTATCGAGGGTCGGCAGGACGCGCTTGCAGAAGGGGCACTGGAACTCGCTGAATGCGATGATGGTCACGAGCGGCTCGCTGCCGCCCATGCCCGGCGAGTTGCCGACCGGCACCTTGTAGACGGTCTTGTCGTCGGCCGCCTTGCGCGGGGCCGCCTTCTTGGGCTCCTTGAAGTTCTTCTTCACCTGCGCGGCGTAGACCGCCTCGGGCGCGGTGCCGGCCTTGATGGCCTCCTCGGCCTGCTCGAGCTGCTTGTCGATGACCGCCTTGAAGCGATCGAAGGGCTGCGCGCCGCTGAGCTGCTCGCCGTTGATGAAGAAGTTCGGGGTGCCGCGGGCGCCCACCTTGGCGGCGAGCTTCATGTCGGCGTCGACCATCTTCTTGATCTCGTCACTGGCGACGTCCTTCTCGAACTGCGCCATGTCGAGGCCGATCGCCTTGGCGTAGCCCTTGATGTCGTCTTCCTTGATGGCCCGCTGGTTCTCGAAGAGCTTGTCGTGCATCTCCCAGAACTTGCCCTGCTTGCCGGCGGCCAGCGAGGCCTTGGCGGCGTAGGGGGCGTCCTTGTGGAAGCTCAGCGGGTTGTGCTTGAAGACGACGCGCACCTTGTCGCCGTACTCCTTCTTGATCTGGTCGAGGGTCGGGTTGACCCGCTTGCAGAAGGGGCACTGGAACTCGCTGAACTCGATGATGGTGACGGGCGCGGTGGCCGGGCCCATCGCGTAGCTGCTGCCCACGGGCAGGATGTCGCTGTCGTTCTTGGCCGGGGCGGCCTCGTCCTTGGCGGTGGCCTTCTCGGCGGTCGCCTCGTCCGCCTCGGCGGTGACCGTGGCCTTGTTGTCGTCGGCCTTGTCGCTGCTGGCGCGGCCGATGAAGAACGCCGCGGCGCCGATCACGATGAGGCCGAGGATCACGACCTCTTTGCTCATGCCGCCGCCGCCGTTGCCGCCGTCGGGCTTCTTGTCCAGATCTACCATGTCTCTCTACGGGTCCTTTCGGTTCCGGGCCGCCCCCATGGGCGACCGACCCGGCGCACGCCGGGCATCATGAATGGGTTCCGCCGCCGACGCACAGCGCGCCGCGGCATCCGGCGGCCCGTGGCCGGCCGGTGAGAATCGGTCTTTCGCTGAAGGGTGCGGCGCGTCGGGCAGCCCCAGCGCAGGGGCGTACCCGGTCACGCGCGCTTCAGGCGCGCGGTGGTGGCGCGCTGGGGGGCTCGGATCGTTCCATCGGCCAGGCATCGACCACGGGCGGGCCGGCGCCGGGCAGCGTCGCGCTCGAAGGCGCAGGGGTCGGATCGGGGCGCGGCGCGAGGGCGATCACCCCGCTGGCCACCCCACCATGGGTCGAGTCAGCGCCATGACAGCTGGGCCCGGGTTCGATGCAGCGCGGCCCGGTGGGCTCGGGCATCTCGAGCACGGCGGCCAGCTCGTCGGCGCCGCAGGTGCCGTCTTCGGTGCTGCACAGGGCCGGCTGCTGCTCTTCGTCTTCGACGCCGCAGTCTTCGCCGCAGGCCGGATCGACCGGATCGGTCCACGGCGCGAGCCGCATGCCGGCGTCGGTCAGGCAGGTGCTCACGTCGGCGGCGACGGCGGGCGTCGCGACCCCGAGCACACATGCGATGAAGACGAATCGAATCAAGCTCTGCGGTCCTGCAGGTCCCGGGTCTGTGGGTCGCCCCACGGTGAGCAAGAGACACCCCCTACCACCGACCCCGCGACGGCGTCAACGCTTTCACCCCCGTCCGGCCGCCGTCGGAGGGCCCCTCGGGCCGCCCCAGGGGTCGCCGATCGGTCAGGGTGTCGGCAGCCGGACCGAGAACGCGCTGCCCCGGCCGACCGTCGACTCGACCGAGACATCGCCCCCGTGCGCCCGGGCGATGCGACGCACGATCGCCAGACCCAGGCCGGTCCCGGGGGTCTGATGCGCGCCGCGTTCGAAGGCTTCGAAGATCCGCCCCCGGTCGTCGGCGGGGATGCCCGGGCCGTCGTCGTCGACGTAGAGCGTCGCCCAGCCCGGCTCGGCGAGGCGCACGCCGAGCTCGATGCGCACCCCGCGGCCGCCGTGACGCAGGGCGTTGCCGACCAGGTTGACCAGCATCGTCGACAGCGTCACCTCGTCGCCGAGCAGCCGGGTCTCGTCGGGCCCGACCTGCAGCTCGCCGCCCGACGCCTCGAAGTCCGCCGCCAGCTTGGCCCGCACGTCCTCGACGAGGGCCGAGAGGCTGACCGAGCGGCTGTGGCCCTCGCCGCGTGTGCCGTGGGCGAAGCGCAGCAGCCCCTGCACCAGATCACCCGCTCGCTCGGCGGCATCCTGACTGCGCTCGGCCGCCTCGCGCAGCTCGGGATCGATGTCGTCGGGCAGCTCGTCGGCGATCATCGCCGTGAAGCCGGCGATCGTGCGCAGCGGCGCCTGCAGGTCGTGGGCGACGTGGTGGGCGAAGGCGCTGAGCTCGTCGATGCGCGCGCGATCCTCTTCGGCCTGCGCGACCTGATCGGTGACGTTCCACAGCGCGACCAGACAGCCGGTGCGGTCGCCGGCGTCGTTGCGGATCCAGTGGGCCTCCAGCGCGAGCGCCCGCCGCCGCGAGTCGGCGGCGATCAGGTCGACCCGGGCCTCGTGCAGGCGGTCCTCGGCCTGAATGCGCTCCCACAGGCCGCGGTAGCGCTCGGCCCACGCGGGGTGCACCAGCCACATCAGCGGCATGCCGACGACATCCCCCGGCATGCCGATCTCGCGCCGAAAGCGCTCGTTCGTGCGCAGGATCCGCCCGAGGCGGTCGAGCTCGACCATCATGTTGGGCGAGGCGTCGAAGAGATCGTCGATGGCGGCATCGGCCTGCTCGAGCGCGCCCGTCTGGCGCACATATCCCAGCTGGGCGGCCAGCAGCGGGGCCAGGGTCTCGACGCGCTCGTCCTGCCCGGTCAGCGGCATCTCGCCGACGAGCACGACCGCGCCGACCAGGCGGCCCTGGGTCACCAGCGAGCGGTGGCTGAACCGGCGGTAGCCCGCGGCGTGCAGGGCCTTCTCGAAGACGCTGCCGCCGCCATCGAGATCATGCAGGTGCAGCCGATCGTCGGCCGCCTCGTCGATCCAGCCGAAGTGCTCGCGGTCTTCGGCGTGGCCCACCGGCGGGCCGCCGTCGCCGCCGCGGGAGTCGCCCTCGACGACCACCATGCCCTCGTCGACGGCCAGCACCATGCAGCGCTCGACCTGAAGGCTCACCGCCATGCGCTCGCAGGCGGCGGCGAACGCACGCACCGGGTTGCGGCCGCGGCCGAGCAGCTTGCCCACGTCGCCGACGAGCTGGCTGGCGCTGACCTGCTGCTGACGCAGCTGCACCACCTTGACCATCGCGCCCGCCAGGATCGGATCGACCACCGCCATGGCCTCCGCCGCGGCCTGCTGTGTCGGGGCCCGCTCGACGAGGTAGTCCCGCAGCAGGCGATCGACGAGCAGCCCGGCGAGCACGAACTCGTGCAGCAGTTGGTGACGATAGGGCGGCGGATCGACATAGCGTCGCTCCGCGAGGGCCGGCAGCTCGCCGTGCTCGAGGGCGTAGGCCAGCGTACTCAGGGTATTGCGCGCGATCGCTTGCAGACCCTCCGGGTCGAGCTCGGCATAGAACCCGCCCGCCTGGCGCAGCGTCTCGCCCCAGCGCCGGACGAGCTCCGGATTGTGGGGGCCGATGTTCGCCAGCAGCTCGCGGGTCTCCGACGCACTCATGGGGTCACTCCCAGCGACAATCCAGCGCGCCGCCGCCGAGGGCGAAGGCGTCCTTCATGAGGCTGTCCTGTTCGAGGGTCAGGTCGAGGCGACAACGATGCTCGAGGCTCACGGCGGGGTAGTTCACCGTGAACGTGCGCACCCGCCCCGCCTCGGCCGGCGGCAGGTTGGCGAGGCTGCGCAGACCCGCGGTCTGGGTCGCCAGCACCCGCAGCTCGATCGCCCCCGGCTTGCGGGTCTCGACCTTGCCGGTGAAGTCCACCGAGCGCACCGTGCGCGGCAGCAGCGGGTCGCTGCGATCGCGGTTGACCTCGACCCCGAGACCACGCTTCAACAGGCCGCGCAGGTCGGCGTGCAGAAACGACACCGCCCGCTTCTCGCCCGTATGCCACGCCTCGACATAGAGATACGGCGCCTTGCGCACCGTGCCCGGGGACGAGACCGCGAGGTGGATGAACAGATCGAAGAAGGTATTGGGCGGCAGGGTGTAGGCCGACAAGGCGGCGAGCATGTCGTCGGTGGCGCCGGCCTTCTTGAGCGCGATGAGGGTGTCGGCGTCGGCCACGGCGAGCACCTTGCGGGTGCGCATCATCTCGACGAGCGTCTTCTCGCCGATGCCGCCGGCGGTGAGCTTCTCGAGCTCGGCCATGGTCAGCGGCGCGGCGTCGCTGCGGCGCCGCATGCGCTCCCAGGCCTGCGGGTCATCGGTGCGGAACTGCAGCAGGTCGATGATCTGCGGCGGCTCGGCGGCGCCGGCCGGCGCGGCGAAGGCGAACAGCCCGGCGCACGCGGCCAGGATGATGCGGGTCAGGAGACTGCGGGGGGGACGATTCGAGCGCATGACGTCGACTCCTCGTGGGTTCGGGGCCCGCCCGACGGCCATCCGGTGCCCCTGTTCACTGCACGATTCACAGCGCGCTCGGCGCGCGTGGCTGCGGGCATCTCTGCGGGCGTCGGCCCGCACGCCGGTCGCCGGGCAGACGCCGGACCAGGGCTCACTGCCCATTCTGCCCGTCGTCGGTCTCGCCGTCGATGGCAGAGTCCGTCGATCCGTCCGCGAGCGCGGCCGCCCCGTCGGTCTCGGCGGCGTCGGGGTCGTGCGGATCGCCGTCGAGCTCACCGAGCCCGAGATCGAGCGCCCGGCGGGCCACGTTCGAATCGGCCGGGGTGACCGGCTCGACCGTGATGGTCTCGGTGCAGCCGGTGGACAGCGCGGCGACGGACAGCGCGGCGACGGACAGCGCGGCGGCAGACAACGTGGCGACGGACAGCACCCATCCAGCCACGGCGCGGGGCAACGACCTCAACTTGACCTCCATCGGGGCGATCGGATCGCGTTCGCCGCCCGCCGAATCCGCAGGCGGCGTCGGCGCGGGCGACGGCCGGCGCCCATTACCACAATCGGGCCGATTCCAGAAGTTGCAGCGGCGTGGCGAACGGTTTATGACGCAACATGAGCCTGTAGCTGCGGAGACGAGCGTCCATGACAGCCACCGTCGTGTGCAGCAACTGTGGGGCAGACGTCCCGGTGCATCACCGCTTCTGTGGAAAGTGCGGACACCCGATGCAGTCGGCGGCCGATGCGCAGCAGATGCCCTATCTCGGCCAGTCGCAAGCCCGCGGCACGGCCAAGCTGATCCTGATCCGTGGCGAGGGCATGGATGGCCTCTCGTACCACCTCAACCGGGACGAGCACATCGCCGGGCGCAAGGTGGGTGAGATCCTCTTCCCCGAGGACAGCTACCTCTCGCCGCGACACGCCAACTTCTTCTACGACGGCGGACGCCTGTTCGTGCGCGACGAGAACAGCCTCAACGGCGTGTTCCTGCGCATCCGCGAGCCGGTACGGCTCAAGGACGGCGACGTCTTCCTCGCCGGCGAAGAGCTGCTGCAGGTCGAACTCGGCGAGCCGGGCGGCCAGACAGTCGGCGCCGATCACACCCATTTCTTCGCCAGCCCGCGCCCGCCGCGGCCGTACCGCATCCGTCAGGTCTTCGAAGGCGGACGGCCGGGCATGTGCCACTTCGTGCACGGCGAGAGCGTGACGCTCGGTCGCGAGGGATGCGACGTCGACTTCCCCGACGATCGCTTCATCAGCGGCCGGCACTGCCGGGTCGACTTCAGCCCCGACGGCATCACGCTCTACGACCTGCGCTCGCGCAACGGGACCTACGTACGCATCAAGGGGCAGCGCGAGTTGCAGCACGGCGATTATCTCTTCCTCGGCAAGCAGTTGCTGCGGGTCGAGATCACGGCCGCTTGACGAGGGGGCCTGGATTGATCATCTGCGGCAATTGCGGTCGGGAGAACGCCGACCACTACAAGTTCTGCCTCGGCTGCGGCACCGAGCTGGCCGGCGGCACCCCGAGCGGCGCGAGCCCCAAGGCGGGCGGCGTGCCCAAGCTCGGCGGCGTGCCCAAGCTCGGCGGCGGCGGCAAGCTCAAGCTCAGCGGCGGCCTCTTCGGCAAGAAGGGCGGCCTGGGCGGCAAGCCCGGCGGGCTCTCGGGCCTCGGCCTCGCCGGCCGACTCAACGCGGGTAAGACCGAGCCCGAAGCGGACGAGACCGAGGACGAGGCCGACGAGCAGGTCGCGGCGCCCGACGCGGCGCCCGCTGCGGCGAACGACGCCGATACGCCGGAGCCGGCCGACGAGATCGTGGTGCCGGAGGATGACGTCGAGATCGCCGACGACGACGGCTTCGACGGCGAGATCGAGGTCGCTGATCCCGATGACGACCCCTTCGAGGGCATCGAGAGCGACCCGCCGGTCGCGACCCCGCTCGACGGGCCGGAGCTGATCGAGGACGAGGCCGAGGACGTCGACGCGTTCGACGACGATGACTTCGAGCCGCTCGAGGCGCCGGTGGTGGCCCGCCCGGCGCGTCCGGCGCAGGCCGCCCCGGTCGGTCCGCCGCCGATGGCGCAGGCGGTGCCGGTGGAGCCGTCCCGCGCCCGGGCGATCTCCCAGCCGCCGGCGATGGACGCCCCCGAAGAGCCCGACGACATCGACGACTCGCTGCACGAAGACGCGCTGCCCGCCGGGCGGGTCTGCCAGGCGTGCGGCGCGATCGTGCCCGACGGCTTCAAGTTCTGCGGCGTCTGCGGCAGCCGCTACGATGCCCCCCAGGCGGCGCCGGCCTCCGCGCGCAAGGCGCCGGTGGTGCAGACCGCCGGCGCGCCGTCGGCTCACCTGGTGCTCATCCACCCCGATGGCACCGAGGGCGAGATCTTCCCGCTCAACGCCGGGGAGACGACGGTCGGCCGCTCGCACCCCTCGCCGATCTTCGCCGAGGATCCGTTCCTCTCGCCGCGCCACGCGACGTTCTACTTCGTGCAGGGCCAGCTCTACGTGCGGGACGAGAGCAGCCTCAACGGCGTCTTCCTGCGCATCCGCGCCGAGGTCGAGCTGTTCCACTGGGACATGTTCCGCATCGGCCAGCAGCTGCTGCGCTTCGAAGAGATGAGCCAGGTGCGGCCGATCATGCCCGGCTCGGGGGATGGCACCACCGTGATGGGCTCGCCGGTGCGCGGCACTTGGGGCCGGCTGGCCTCGGTGGTGGCGCTCGATACGACCACCTCGGTCTGGCCGCTGCGCAAGCCCGAGGTCTACCTCGGCCGCGAGCGCGGCGAGATGTGCTTCCCCGACGACGGCTTCGTCAGCGGCTCGCACTGCAAGGTGTCGATGCGTCGCGGTCGCTTCTTCCTCGGCGACCTCGACAGCACCAACGGCACCTACCTGCGCATCAAGGGCGAGGGCATCGTCACCCGCGGTGATCTGCTGCTGCTCGGCCAGCAGCTGTTCAAGGTGCAGCTCAACCGCTGAGTGGCCCGCAAACGGGCCATAGAACCCGTTCGCGTCCGGCCGCCCCCACCCCCTTGCTCCCGCTGTATCCGTGTCACAGGCGGCCCGCTGAATGGCTCTGCGGGCATCTCTGCGTGCGGCCCCCGGCCTTTCTGGCAGAGCGCGCGAGATCGAGCCAGATGTTCCGCCCGAAGCTCCGGGACTGGCGTGCAAACAGGCGGACCCGGCACCACCCGGCACCAAGGTGTAGCCGCACATGCGCGACCAGACTGCCAAACCCGCGAACCCGCAGCCGATTCGCGTCGCGGTGGGATGGTTGACACCGGAATCGGCAGACGGGACCGCACTGGGCGATGGGTCGGGATATGCCCTGAAGCCTGCCAGGCCTCAAGAGCCCGGCGTGAAGCTGTAGACCGGCAGGCGCGGCAGCGTATCGGGGCGGGCGCGCAGACCCGACAGGCGCTCGACGGGCGCGCTGGTGACGATGGGCCGACACTCGAGGGCGCCGCGGTAGACCGCCTCGACCCGCGGGCGTCGGCTGCGGGCCCGCCCCTGCTCGGCGATGCCCGGCAGGCGGGCGCTCAGCGCCGAGACGAACTGCCGATCGAAGGCGGCGCCGAGGCAGTGTTGCATGCGCCGGATGCCGCCGAGAGCCAGGGCGACCGGTGCGGTGGTGTGGTAGCAGCGCTCGTCGAGCATGGCCGTCCGCCTCGTCTCCGGTCGCGATTGTCGCAACCTGCGTCACCAATATAGCGAAACAGAGAATACATAGATACCCAAGTCACACAAAAAGTACCGACACGGCCTTTTTGTCCCATGGCACGGTACGAATCGTCGCTGACGAGCGCCGCAGACGCGCGGGGCCGTTCAGAGCGGGTCGCGGCGCCGGGCGATGCGATACACCGGCCGCGGCCCGGGCCCGTGGTGCGCGGCGAGGCCCACCCCCAGCCCCATCGCGGCGAAGAACAGCAGGGCGACGGGCAGCGCATACAGCCCGTCGCTGACGAAGAACAAGAGCCCGCAGCCGCACAGCCCGGCCAGCGTCGCCCGCAGATCGTCCCGCGCCCGCGGGTCGTCGACGGGCGTGCGGGCCATCATGCGCAGCCCGCCGAGGAAGAACCCCAGGAAGAACACCAGCCCCAGCGGGCCATGGTCGACGAGCAGCGTCAGATACATCGAGTGCAGCTCGAGCGGCGGCTTGTGGTCACGCCAGGTATCGCGCTGGGCGAGGCGGCCCAGCATGCGCGGGCCGACCCCGGTGACCCAGTGCAGGTCGGGCAGGGCCGGATCGCCGTCGAGGGCGGCGAGCACCGCCTGCTGGCGCTCGACGACCCGCTGCACGTCGCTCAGCGCGCGCGTCGGCTGCAGCCGGGCGTCGCCCACCGCCGCCAGCCCGCCGACCAGCACCGCGAAGCCCAGCGCGACGGCCAGCAGCCGTCGACGTCCCCCGGGGGCGAGGAAGACCGCCAGAGCCACCGCGCCCGCCAGGATGCCCGAGCGGGTCAGCGTCGCGACGCCGCCGAGCATCAGCATCGCCGCGCCGATCCGCCACAGCGTGCGCGCCGGCCCCCGCGCGTGGCGCCCGCGAGACAGCGCCAGGGGCAGGGCCAGCACCACCACCGACGCGAAGAGGATCGGGCTGACCAGGGTGCCCGAGACCCGCCCGAAGCCGGCCCCCTCGACCATGGCGAACAGCCGCGGGCCCAGATCGAGCGCGGCCATCGCCGCCGTCGCCGCGACCAGGGTGCCGACCAGCGGCCCGCGGGCGGTCGTCACCATGCGCGAGTTGAGCACCAGCCCGAAGACGACCGCGCCGTTGCACACGTACCAGCCCAGCCCGCGCAGGCCGGCGAGCGGGTCGGGCCCGAACGGCAGCATCAGCGTCGAGATGCCCAGAAAGCCGATCAGCGGCAGGTCGACCGGCGTGCGCAGCGCGGTGGTCTTGGCCCGCTCGGCGCGGCGGCGCAGCAGGTGGAAGAACACCGTCAGCGGCGGCACCAGATACAGCGGATTCACCTCGACGCCGCCGGGATACACGGTGAACGCGCGGTGCACCTCGGCGGGCAGCAGCAGGACGGCGACCAGCAGCCAGCCGAACAAGAGCGTCGTGGTGAAGATGCGCGACATCAGCCGCACGAAGGTCAGCCCGATGAGCCCCAGGTCGAGCCACGGCGAGCGGCGGGCGATGTAGAGCACGTCGTAGAAGAGCTTGTGCCGCGGCCGGGTGTAGTAGCCGCCGCGCACCTGGGCCAGGCCGGTGATGCCCGGCCGCACCACGAACCGCCGCCCGTAGCCCGGGATGGCGGCGGTGTGGCGTTCGAGGAAGATCGGCCGCAGCGGGCGCGGCCCGACCAGCGCCATGTCGCCGCGCAGCACGTTGAACAGCTGCGGCAGCTCGTCGAGCCGATAGCGCCGCAAGAACGGCCCCACGGCGGTGAAGTGGTCTTCGTCCTGGCGCACCAGCCGCCCGCCGATGCGCTGCTCGCTGCCGACCTTCATCGTGCGGAACTTGTAGATGCGAAAGCGCCGCTGCCCGCGGCCGACCCGCTCGCCGCGATACAGCGCCGGCCCGGGCGAGGTCAGCCGCACCGCCAGGGCGATGAGCAGCATCAGCGGGGCGAGCAGCAGCAGGCCCAGCAGCGCCGCGACGACGGTGAACCCGCGGCTGACGGCGTCGTACAGCGGCCGCTCGGGCAGCGCGCGGGTGCTCGGCATGACCCGGCCGGCGGTCGGACCGGCGGCCGCCCGCAGCCCGACCCATGCCCGCAGACCTCGACCCGGGCGGCGCTTCATCGGGCCGCCGTCCAGCGACGGCGCAGGGCGCGGCGGGAGAGCATCAGGCACAGCAGGGTCCACAGCGGTCGGCTGTGGTCTGCATGTCGCCCGCGGTGCTCGGCGATCAGCCGCCGCACCGGCCGCGGATCGAGCAACCCGTCGGCGCGGATCGCCGCCGGGTCGAGCAGATCGTGCACCAGCGGGGCCAGCGGACCGTTCAGCCAGCGGGCCATCGGCACGTTGAAGCCCGCCTTGCGCCGGGTCAGCACGCCCGCCGGCACCCGCCCCGCCAGCGCCGCCTTCAGCACCACCTTGGTCACCGGCCAGCGCAGCTTGTGCCCCGCCGGCCAGCGGTCGACCCGCTCGACGAGCCGGTGGTCGAGCAGCGGCACGCGAATCTCGAGGCCGTGCAGCATGCCGACCCGATCGGCCTTCACCAGGATGTCGTCGGGCAGATAGATCGCCCGATCACAGGCCAGCAGCGCGTCCAGCCCGGTACCCGCGCCCGGCGCGGCCGCCGCCGCCTCGAAGAGCCGCAGCGTGGGCTCGATCTCACTGGCCGCGGGCACCAGCGAGCGGCGCAGGTCCTCGGCCATGAACTGCTTGAAGCGATAGTGGGCCTCGACCGCCGGGCGCTCGGCGGCGGCGACGAAGGCCCGGGCCTTGAGGTCGAAGCTGACCTTGCCGTGGCTCACCGGCAGCCGGTCGACGAGCCGCGGGGCCAGGGCGCGCAGCGGCGTCGGCAGCCGCCGCCACGCCTTGCCCAGCGCCCAGGCGAAGTGGGTGCGATAGCCGGCGAAGAGCTCGTCGCCGCCGTCGCCGCCGAGGGCCACTGTGACCTGTTTGCGGGCGACGCGGCACAGCGACCACAGCGGGATCGCGCTGCTGTCGGCGAACGGCTGGTCCATCATCGGGGTCAGCGCGTCGACGATCGCCGCCGGATCGGGGCGCACCGTCTCGACGTGGTGCTCGGCCCCCAGCGCCCGGGCGGTGGCCGCCGCCTGGACCGACTCGTCGTAGTCGGCGTCTTCGAAGCGCACGGTGAACGCCGGCCGGCGGGCGCCCACCTCGCGCAGGGCCCACAGGATCGCCGCCGAGTCGACGCCGCCGCTGAGGAAGACGCCCAGCGGCACGTCGGCCATCAAGCGGGCGGAGACCGCCTCGACCAGCGCCGGCCGCAGCACGTCAGCCGCGGCGCGCAGGCTGGGGATCGGACCCGGCTCGGCGACCGCGCTGGCCAGCCGGGCCCGCCAGTAGCGCCAGATGCGCACCCGCCCCGCGCGCCACTCGAGCCCATGCCCCGGCGGCAGCTGGCGGATGCCGCGGTACAGCGTGCGCGGGCCGGGCACGTAGGTCAGCCCCAGGTAGTCGTGCAGCGCTTGGTGGTCGATGGCGGTGTCGACCACGCCCGCCGCCAAGAGCGCCTTGATCTCGCTGGCGAAGAGCAACCCGCCGTCGGGTCGTTGGGCGTAGAACAGCGGCTTGATGCCCAGCCGATCGCGGGCCAGCAGCAGCCGGCGGGCCGTCGGATCATACAGCGCGAAGGCGAACATGCCGTCGAGGTCGGCGAGCAGGTCGAGCCCGCGCTCGGCGTACAGCGCCGGGATGATCTCGGTGTCGCTGCGCCCTTCGAAGTGCGGCCAGGCCGCCCGCAAGCCCGCCCGCAGCGCGTCGTGGCCGTAGATCTCGCCGTTGAAGACCAGCGAGAGCCCGCCGCGGTGCATCGGCTGCGCGCCGGCCGGGCTGCCGTCGACGATGGCCAGCCGGCGATGGGCCAGCCCCACCGCGACGTCGTCGGCGGCCGCCGTCCACAGCCCCTCACCGTCGGGGCCGCGGTGGGCCAGCGTCGCGCCCATGGCCGCCAGCCGCGCCCGATCGACCGGCGCCGTCGGCCCCACATAGCCCGCCAGACCGCACATCAGCGCGGCTCGCGGGCGGGTGACGATGGCTGCAGGGGAGCGGGCACGGGCCTCCTGGGTCGATCGCGGGCCGCCGGCGGCCGACGCGTCTGCGGCCGCATCTTGGTGCGCCGATCGGAGCGCGTCAATCGGCGGCGGCGGTCCAGGCGCCGGCCGGCGGCCGCCAGACGCCGCGGGTGCGGCCTGCGGGGCGGAACCCATGCCGCTGATAGAGGCGCCACGCGGGCCCCTTCTCGTCGACGAGGATGACCAGCTGCGCGAGGCCCAGCGGGCCGAGGCCGTCGCGACAGACCCGCGACAAGAGCGCCGAGCAGACGCCGCGCCCGCGGAAGTCGGGGTGGGTCTTGACCGCCTGGAAGCGGGCCACGGGCAGGGTCACGTCGACCCCGTCGGCGGGCAGCCCGGCCGGGGCCTCGTCGACCACGTAGAGCCCCATGTCGCCGACCACCCGGCCGTCGATGCGGGCCAGGTACCAGTGCAGGCGCCCCGCGTCCGCCTCGCGCCGCCGCTCGGCGACGAGCCCCTCGACGTAGGCGGCGTAGGCCTCGGCGGTATGCCGCCGATCGCGGCTGACCACCGCCAGCTCGACGGTGGCCTGCCAGTCGGCGTCGCCCGCGACCCGATCGATGCGCAGACCCGGCGGCAGCGGGCGCGCGGACGGCGGCGCCGAGAGGGTCATCACCACGCAGTCTTCGGTTTCGAAGCCGCGCTCGGCGAAGCCCGCGACGGTCGCGGCGTCGCCCGCGTGATCCTGCCAGCCGATGGCGACGTGGCCCACCTGCGGATCGTCGGCGAAGGTCTCGGCGAAGACCGCCAGCCAGCGCTCGATCGCCGCGGGCGGCGGCGCCGTGGGCAGCAGCAGGAAGTTGCCCCAGTAGAAGGTCGGCATCGATCGACAGCGCACCGTGAGATGATCCGGCCGGCGCTGGATCTCGGCGGCCGCGCCCAGGGTCGCGATGTCGGTCAGGTAGCCCAGGTTGGTCAGCATGCGGCTCCTCCCGTCGATGACGGGCAGAATACGGCCCGCGGCGTCGCGAAGCAGCCTCACCGGGGCCATATTCGACAAAACCCGAGCGCTCTTGGTGGTTTCCGGCCATTTTTGTCCCCTGCCGAATTCCAGCCAACGCGAAAACATCCACAAAAACTGAAAACATGAACCTATACTGGACGGCGAATACACCGGGAGCCCCCATGAACCGCTGGCTCGTCATCCTCGCCCTGACCGGCGTCTCCGCCCCGCGCTGCGCCGCGCCGCAGGTGCTCGACATCGACCTGCCGCCGGTGGCCACCACCACCGTCGACACCCCGCTGATGCTGAGCCGGGCCACCTTCGACGCCCCGACCGTCGCCGGCGCGCCGCTCGACGGCGAGTCGCTGCGGCTGACGGTCTCCGCCGGCGCGCTGACCCTCGCCGAGGCGCCCATCGCCATCCTCGACGCGCCGCCGGACCCGTCGACGGTCACCTTCATCGGGCCCGGCGTCGCCGAGGCGCTCGACGGGCTGGTCTACACCCCGCCGCCCGGGTTCGCCGGCGGCGTCGATCTGACGCTCGAGGTGCTCGGCCCCAACCCGCGCTTCCGGCGCATCAACATCGCGGTGAACGCGCCGCTCGACGACGGGCAGGCCCGGGCGGCGCTGCTCGACGGCGTCGGCGCGCTGCACGGCGGGGTCCAGCCGGGGCAGATGGTGGCCTTCGGCGAGACCGCCGCCGACGTGGCGTTCTATCCGGGCGGGGTCGAGTCGGGCCCGATGGTGGTCGCCGCGCGCTGGGGCGCCGGCCGGGTGGTGGCCATGGGCGATCATCAGGCGCTGAACATGCACGCCTACGGCGGCCCGGCGGGCGCCGACTCGGGGCGCTTCTATCACAACGCCCTCGGCTGGCTGGCGGCGGGCAACGCCCGTCAGGCGGTGATCGCGACGACCAGCGCCGACGTGGCCGGCTGGCTGACCGCGCAGGGCTACGCCGACGTGCGGGTCCTCGCCCTCGATGCGCTGCCCGATACCCTGCCCGCCGTCGACGTCTTCGTGCCCCCGTGGCTCGGCACGCGGGTGCCCGACGGGGCCTACGTGGCCATCGGCGACTTCGTGCGCGGCGGCGGCGGGCTGCTCATCTGCGAGTACGGCGTCGGCTGGGACTGGTGGTGGGGCCAGCCCAAGCCCGACGCGCCGGGCAACCGGCTGCTGCGCGAGGCGGGCGTCGGCTTCGTCGGCGGCAACCGCTGGGAGGACGGCACCCTCGCCCTCGCCGCCGCCGCCGGCCGGCTGACGGCGACCGATCTGCTGGCGGTGCTGGCCGATCCGGGCGGCGCCGAGGCCGCTGTGCGCGGGCGGGCGGGCGTGCTGCTCGACCGCATCTTCGACGCGCTGCAGCCCGACGACCCGCTCGCCCGGCGCCTCGACGCCGCGCTCGACGGCGCGTTCGCCGCGGTCTCCCCCACCCCGGGCAACCCGGTCGACGACCCGTGGGACAAAGCGCTGCTCGACCGCGAAGACAGCCAGCTGCGGGCGCTGGCGCCAGCGGACGTGCCGGCCCATCGCAGCGCCGACGCCCTGTACGGGCCCGTGCCCGACGACGCCCCGCGGATCGCGCGGCGGGTGGTCATCGATCCGGCGGTGACCCGCTGGCACGCCGTCGGGCTCTACGCGCCGCCCGGCGAGCTGATCGAGGTCGAGGTGCCGCAAGAGGCGCTCGACGCCGACTTCCGGCTGCGCATCAACGGCCACACCGACGACATGTCGCCGCGCGACACCTGGCTGCGCCCGCCGCGGGTGCATTGGAGCGCGCCGTTGGACGGGCCGCGCATCGACCTGAGCAACCCCTTCGGCGGCACGATCTACATCGACGTGGGCACCACCGCCCGCGATCGGGCGCCGTTCGAGCTCATCGTGCACGGCGGCGTCGAGCAGCCGTGGTTCGTGCTCGGCCGCGATACCGACGCCGACTGGGCCGCGGTTCGCGACGCGCCGGGGCCCTACGCCGAGCTGCAGTCGCCGCGGCTGTCGATCTCGCTGCCCTCGGCGATGATCCGCGAGCTGGCCGATCCCGAGGCGCTGATGGCCCTGTGGGACGCCGTCGTCGAGGCCCAGGACGGCATCGGCCACCACGCCGCGCTGCGCACCAACGGCGAGCGGATCAACATCGACGTGCAGGTGGCCTATGGCTATCTGCACGCCGGCTACCCGACCCAGGGGCCGCTGGTCGCGGGGCCCGAGCTCGTCGACCACGCCACGCTGAGCCGGCGCGGCTCGTGGGGCTGGTTCCACGAGCTGGGGCACGAGGCCCAGCGCCGACCCGACAAGAGCTGGGGCTGGAACAACCCCTACACCTTCGACGGCAGCGTCGAGGCCACGGTGAACATCTTCACCGCCTGGGCCAACCACGCGCTCGGGCTGCGCCCCGAAGGCGGCTGGGGCTGGACCCCCGATCGGGTGCCGACCATGCGCCGGGCGCTGGACGCCGTCGCCGCGGGGCCCTATCGCGACCTGGGGGCCGGCGAGAAGCTGGCCATGTTCCTGCAACTGCGCGACGGCTTCGGCTGGGACGCCATCGGCGCGATCATCGAGAGCTATCAGCAAGGCCCGCTGCCCGACGGGGAGCAGGCCGAGCGCGATGAGTTCCTGATCCGGGCTTCGCAGGTCACCGGCCACGACCTGAGCCGCTTCCTGGGCGACGTCTGGGGCCTCGCGCTGGGGGACGACGCGCGGGCGGCGGTGGCCGACCTGCCCGACTGGCTGCCGGCGATGGGCACGGTGGTCGGGCCGTTCGACGCGGTGGGCGGCGTCCCGCGCGTCATCGACGTCGGCGCCGGCACCTTGTCCCACGACGGTATCGCCCGCATCGAGCTGGAGGCCCTCGCCGCCCGCGGGGCCATCGAAGGGCCGGTCGACGGCGTCTTCACCTACACCGCCGGCACCGGCTACAGCGGGCCCGACAGCTTCCGCTACGCGGTGATCTCGAGCACCGGGCACCGCCAGGTCGAGACCGTGACGCTGAACGTGCACACCGAGGGCGTGCTGCTCGAGCGGTGGAGCGGCATCCCCGGCGAGTCGGTGGACGATCTGCGCGCCGACCCGCGCTTCCCCGCCGCGCCCGACAGTATCGAGGTGCTCGCCGGCCCGCGCATGGCGCCCGGCTGGGGCGACGCCTACGGGGCCCGGATGCGGGGGCATATCGTGGTGCCGCCGGCCGATGGGGACTACGTCTTCTGGATCGCGTCGGACGACAACGGCGAGCTGTGGCTCTCGCGGGATCACACCTTCGATACCCCGGCGCTGATCGCCCGGGTGCCCGGCTGGAGCGGCGCCGAGCAGTGGGATCGCTTCCCCGAGCAGCGCTCGGCCCGCGTCCCGCTGGAGGGCGGTCGGGCCTATGCCTTCGAAGCGCTGATGAAAGAGGGCGCGGGCGGCGACCACATGGCCATCGCCTGGGCCCGGGCCGACGACGCCGGGGTCGGCGAGCCGACGGTCATCGCCGCCGACGCCACCCGTCCCTGGCGCCCGGCCAACGCGCCGCCGACGGCCGCGAATACCGCCGAGACGGTGCCGCCCGACCTCGAGAGCGTGCTCGATCTCGACGTCGGCGACCCCGACGGCGACGGGCTGCACGTCATCTCCGCCCGCGCCGATCGCGGGGCGGTCGTGGTCGACGGGTCGCGCCTGCGCTACAGGCCGCCGGCGGGCTACGAGGGCCCGGCGCGCATCGACTACACCATTGGCGACGGGCGCGGCGGCGAGGCGTCGGCCCGTATCGAGCTGACCGTCTTCGAATGGCTGCGGGTCACGCCCACGGCGCCGCTGGGCGAGTGGGCCGGCGGCGAGTGCGTGCGCTTCGAGTGGGCGCCGGTGCCCGAGGGCCGCGCCCGGCGCTACGCCCTGCTGCTCGACCGGGCGGGTGAGGTCGAGCGCTACGAGGTGCCCCGCGGACAAGCGGCCTTCGACGCGTGCTTCGCCATCGGCGACGGGCCGCTCGTCTGGCGGATCGAGGCCAGCCGCGACGACGACCCGCGGCGCTTCGTCAGCGACGGCGGCATGCTGCGCATCGACCAGACCCCGCCGACGATCGACCCCGACGGCATCGACATCCCCCGCGGCGCGGCGTGCCTCACGCCGCCGACGGTCTTCGCCTGGGCCGCCGCCGAAGACGCCGGCGTCGGCCTGGCCGACGAGCCCTATACGCTCGAGCTGTGGGGCGACGCCGACCTGATGACCACGACCGCCGCGCGGCAGGTGGTGCGTGAAGAGGGGCTGCCCGCCGGCGAGGACGGGGTCTGGTGGGCGCTGACCGTGCGCGATCGCCTGGGCAACAGCGAGACGTGGCAGGGGCGCTTCTTCGTCGACTGCGCGCCGCCCGAGCTGCCCGGCCGCTGGAGCGGCGTGGTGCACGGCGGGCATACGGTCGACGCGCCGCTCGAGACCGGCTTCGGCGCGATCGGCGCCGAGCACGTGAGCCTGTGGGCCGACGGCAGCCTGTGCTTCAGCGCCGACCGCGCCTGCGACCCGCCCGAGGTCGAGACGCCCTGCGCCCGGCCCCTGGGCCCCGATCCGGCCACGCCGGCGGGCGCGCCGGCCATCGAGGGCCTGCCCTTCGGCGCGCTGCTCATCCACGAGGGCCCCGACGGCTGGGCCGTGCCCCGCGAGGCCGATCCCTTCAGCGGCGAGCTCTTCGGCGGGGGCAACGGCGGCCCGATCCGGCTGGCGGTCAACAGCGCCGCGCCCTCCGGCTGCCGCGCGCCGGGCTATGGGGTCACCCTGCTCGCGGGGCTCGGGCCGGCGACCCTGCTGCCGATCGACGACGCGGTGGTCGCCGATGACCGCCCGCTGCTGCTGTTCACCGGCGTGCCCGACTTCGTCGCCGAGGGCCACGCCGCCGAGGTCGGGGTCTGGCTCGACGGCGCGCCTCGCCGGCGCGGAGGCCCTGCTCGGCACCCACGCCCGCGACCTGTTGCTCGAACAGCCGCTGGCCGAGGGGCGCCATACCTGGCAGCTCGTCGTCAGCGACGCCGCCGGCAACGTCGCCCGTACGCCGCCGAGCCACTTCACCGTCGATCTGAGCCCGCCCGCGGCGCCGGAGATCGTGCGCCCCGAAGCAGACGCGCCGCTCGGCGACAGCCCCATCGCGCTGTGCTGGCGGCGCTCGGACGACGTGGGCGGGGTCGATCACTACCGGGTGCGCGCCGCCGAGACGCTGCTCGCGGTGGTCGAGCAGAGCGCCGAGGGCGTCGACCCGTGCGTCGACGTCGAGCTGCCCGAGGGCGCCGACTGTGTCGAAGTCGAGGCCTACGACCGGGTCGGCCACACGGCGCTCGCCGCGCGCTGCTTCCAGCCCCGGCAGGTCTCCGACGCCGGCCTGCCCGACGCCGCGGTCGCCGACGCCGGCCTGCCGGTGGCCGACGCAGGCATGGACGGCATGGCGCCGGATGACATGGCAGTGAATGACATGGATGTGGACGGCATGGCATCCGATGGCATGCCGCCGAATGACATAACAGTGTTCGACGCATCAGCGGATGGCATTGCAGTGGATAGCATGGCAGTGCATGACATGGCAACGGATGACATGAGCGCAGGCGCCGGAGACGCCCAGCCTTTTGTCGAGCCCGCCGCGCCCACCGCCAGCGAAGGCTGCCGCGCGATACCCGGAACACGCTCCGGGCCATGGGGCGCCCTGCTCCTGCTGGCTCTGCTCGGGAGACGCCGACGAGCCCGGATCGACGGGGCGGGCGCCACCCCGTGACCCGCTGACAGCGGCGGGCGCATCCGCTGATCTACTACATCGGGATTTCCTCGCGTGGCGCGCGAATCTCCCAGGTGCACGCCGAAGGAAGTCGAGCGCTCCGCGCGAGACGTGAGCGCCCTTCCGCCCGGAGGTGGCCCGGTGCCTGCCCCCACGTCGATTCGACCCAGGCCACCACCCCAGATCAGCGAACACGCGAGCCGTCAGGCGAGCCGCCGAGCGCAGCACAGGCATGCGGGCTGGCCCGCACGGGTCGGAGGGAGAGCGGAGTGCGAGCGCAGCGAGCGCGAGCATCGACCGGAGATCCCGCCCCGGCGCAGCCGGGGTGCCGGAGTCGAGCAGTCGGGTGGCCCCGGCCGGTCACCCGACCGGGGCTCCCACAGATCCGGACGTGCGGAACTCCCGCATCCGGCTCCTCGGGTCACGGGTTTGCTGCGCTACGCGTAGATCGAGTG